>FOUN01000003.1 GCA_900114885.1 Psychrobacillus psychrodurans | reverse complement strand
TTCTTGGTTTTAGCTGATTTTCTTTTTCCAGCACTTTCGTTATGACCAGGAACTAATCCTGCCCAAGAACACATATGAGCTGCGCTGGGAAATTGTTTTTCACATCAGTACCAATTTCAGATAAAATTTGTTACGCCATTCTTGTAGCTATTCCAGGAATAGAGGGGTGATTCACATGAAATCTAGGTTATTTATCATTAGTTGTTCTCTTATTCTCATCATATTGTTATTTGGATGTTCCAAAACAGATGAATCTAAGGAGAGCAATTGGGAAGATTTAGTGAAAAATGTTCCGGAAATTGTGATGAACGAAAAGGAAATTCCAGAAGACATTTTAAATCAAATAAAACTTCCAAAATATTCAACGATTCCCTTTGAAGTCAAACAGGTACTAGTAACGCCTCAGACTAGTTTCAGTGAGAAAGGACCCTTGTTAATCGATATTTCATTTATTGGTGAAGAAGACGTTCTACATGTATCCAACCTTTTCATTAAAGAAGATCGAACGTTAGCAGCTCAAGAAACTGTAACATTAAGTAATGGACTAGAGGCTCAATGGGACGAACAAGGAAACGCTAAAGTTCTCTCGTGGCATGATAGTGAAGACAATGTGGTAATCGATTTAATGATACCTACTCCAATGGGAGAGAAAAATGACTATACAATTAAGGAATTTCTAAAAATGGCTAATTCTATTGAATAAGAGTGTTTAGCGGAATTTTAAATATAGTTCATATAGCGATAAACGGTACTTTAGTAAAAAATGGCTATGCTAAAGGAAAAGGTTGATTATTGTTATTCGATATGAAACACGCCCACCTTATGATCTAGAGATGCTCATGATTGTTTAAAATATATATAAGCTACTAGAAAACCACTCATTGAATTAAAAGGCGTTAATCCTCAATGCACGATTTTCTAGTATTTCTTATTCAACTAACGGTGTGCTTTACTTCAATAAGGAGTAAAGCATTTTTCTTATTGAACGAAAACGACGGGTAGTTGTATAAAGATTCATAAACCATTTAGATTATCTTTATCTAAATGGTTTTTTATTGAATTAGTTGCACGATTGTACTAAAATAAAATCATGAGTATAAAAATTAAATCAACTAACCAAAAAGAAATGTCGTTCATTGAAAAAGCCCGTAGATCTCAAATTGTGGAATGTGCAATTGAAACTATCGCTGAAATAGGTTACGCTCAAGCATCTTTAGGACAAATTGCAAAACGTGCAAAAATCAGTAAGGGAGTTATTTCGTATCACTTTGCAAATAAAGAGGAATTATTGGATCAAATAGCTATCGAATACTATACGGCTTGGCAATCTTATATTGCTCCACTAATAGAAGCTCAAAAATCTCCTAAAGAAATGCTTCGGGTTTATATTGAATCCAATCTAACATTCATAGAAGAAAATCGGAAGCATGTTATCGCTGTTATAGAAGTGGTTTCTAATAAGAGAACTGCTGATGGTAAATTTGGGTTTGCTTCAGACCATGATGAAACTATTTTACTTCCTATTGAAAATATTCTCACCCTAGGGATGCAAGATGGAATTTTTCGAGAATTTACCAGATCATCTTTAAGGGTGATGGCGTTAACAATAAGAAATGCCATTGACGGATTCACCCTTGAATTAATGAAAAAGTCTCATTTAGATGTTCAGGAATATACAAGAGAACTGGTTACACTCTTCGAAAAATCAGCTACAAAGTAAGGTGTTGTTAAGGAGGATAACAATGATATACTATGAGATACTTTGTTATAGTTGTAAAAGAACATTCAAAGAATACGAAGGTTCACTAAAATATAAACAGTTTAAGGAAAGAAAGAGTAAGATTTTTTGCTGCGACGATTGTAGTCATAAGATACGCATTGATGCAATAAAAAATTTCTTTAGATAGTTATTTGGGGAATACCTTAATAGATTGTGAAATAATGTACTTAAATTAACGTTTGCTTAAGTGAAAAAACATGGCTGTGTTTGTTATAGCCTTTTCTTATTGTGCTAACGTACAATCGTCATTAGCTTTTTTTCAACAATCGGGCCAGATTATGGAGCAACACAGTCAGGACATTTTGCTAAAATTAGGTAGATATAATGAACAAGTGTACCTAAAGTAGCGGACCGGATCATTGAAAATGGAACCATATTTACAGTGTGAACATATTGAATTTGTTATACTTAATTATAAATTAGAAGTAAATGAAGAAGTAGAGAATGTTTATTAACTAATAAAAGGAGTGTAATCATAATGGTAGGAGTAGAAATTGATTTGGTTGTTACAGATAGTTTAAAAGCATTAGATTTATACGAAAACATATTTGAGATCGAACGTATTGAGGTTTCAGATTTACCCAAAGGAACAAATGAAGTAGTATTTACCCTCTACGGAGTACGCTTTCACATGTTGGATGAAAATCCAGAATTTCAATTGATAGCACCAACCAAAGATGACCCCAAAACAATTTGGTTTAACGTCTCTGTCCCTGATATCAAGGAAACATATACTAAGGCAATGAGTTTGGGGTGCACGGAGATACAACAGGTTACTGATCTACCTGATTATGGAGTGTCAAATGCAATATTTATGGACTCTTTTGGTTATGTATGGATGCTTCACCAAATCCACAAAGTAGTGAGTCATGAAGAGCGTATACGACTTTGGGAGGAAAAAAGGAATCATTAATATTAGATGTATTAAATAATTATGAACCTCTCAGGAATAAAGTCACGAGTGTTATTGGCTATTTAATAAAATCTAATAACTGGTACTTCAAGTAAAGGGCACTTTTCTTTAGTAAGAAGGTACCTTTTTTGTCTGCTCCTACACAAATAATTGTGTAGGTTTACACTTAAACTAGCGAGGGGATTTAGTTAAAGATTCACATTCCTAAATAATCATTTTTTTATAAAACCAAACTTAAATACTGGAAAAGAACCCACTTTTTACCAAAATGGGTTCTTGTTATTTATGTATACTATAAAATTTTAAATCAACACTTAAATATACTCACCTAATAGTTCAGATTTCCACTTATGAATAGCATGGTTTTCTCTTGCAAACACTTTATTTATAACAATGTTATGGTTTAGAAATTCAAGTGAGTTATTTAAAACTTATGGTCCCAAATGTTTTGAGTATATTTAAAGCCCGTAAATTTAAGTGTGGCGCGCTTGCTATAGTGGCTTTATTTTAGAAAACTTTATAGTTAATTTTTTGCGACTTTAAGTATATCTTTGCCATAATGGCAAGGGTATACTTAATTTTGTTTTAGGGACTCTGGAAGGAAGGGATTAAGGTTTGTTTTGTTGAACTTATTATACTAATAGATCAAAATACAATGAAAAATTGATTTTAGTAAAACCTATAATAGGAAGTCAGGACATTTGTTAGAGGAGTTTGTGAAAGTGTCGAAACAGGTTAGTTGAAGAAGGAATAATTAAATCTTTATTGAATATGAATAGGAGGATTCAATACAAGGGATGGTGATAATTGGCTTTTTTAAAGCGGAGGCCATAGTAAGAATATCAAAAAGATAGTTACAAATATCAAGAAGAATCGAGGAGATTACATAAATGAGTATACCTGTAATTCGAACTTATAAAGATTCAAGTGATTTAAAGCGAATGCAGAAACTTACACAAGCTATATGGTCACTGGAACCTAATTACCATATAGGCGATCTAGCTTGGCAACGCTACCGACACGCTGGACGCGAGGATGATTGGGATACTGCAATTTGGGAAATGGATGGGAAGCCCGTTGCTTGGGGATGGATTCAAAACCCCGGTGAGTTAATATGTCAAGTTGATCCTGATTTTCCTGAGGTGGCCAAGGATATCATTGACTGGTTTGATAAAATAACTATAACCAATGAGCAAAAAGTGATTGTCCTAGAAACGGAATCGCATCTTATTTCAGCCTTAGAAGATTCTTTATTCAACCCATTAGCAGAAAATCCAGAAGTCCTCACAAAAATTTCATTGGATAGTTGTTCATTCCCTGTTCAATGCCAGATAAGTTTAAAAGCCGCCATATCAAGGGGTTTGAGGATTTAAAAAATCGTGTGGCAGTACATAAGGCTGCATTTCATGGATCCAGAGTCACAGAAGAAAGTTACTTGAACGTTATGAATACCTATCCTTATGATTCTTCTCTTGATTGGGTAATAGAATCCCCAAATGGTGAGTTCGTGGCATCTTGTTTAATTTGGTTTGATGAAGAAAACAAGGTGGGGTTACTGGAACCTGTTGGAACGGATCCGAGATTTAGTAGAATGGGATTAGCCAGTTCAGTCTGTAAGCTTGCTCTTAATGCGTTGCGAGATAATGGCGCAAAAACGGCAGTTGTTGTTTGTACTTCCCCTAAAACACATGAATTTTACAAATCTATTGGATTTGAAACATTTGCTCAAACAAAATCATTTCATCGTCTTAAAAATGCTTTATAAACTTCGCTTTTCTTCTTCAACTAACGTGTTGCTTTACTTCAATATGGGGTAAAGCTTTTTTCCTATTAATCTAATGGTACAGTTTTAGTATAAGAAGAGGTTTGTATTATCTAAGTAGGTAGATAATAAAGGGTGATATTGAAACTATTGAGTATCACAAATAAGCTTAGTTATTCAACTAACGGTGTGCTTTCCTTCAAGAAGGAGTAAAGCCTTTTTTCTTATTGAACTACCGTAGCAGTTTAGTTCAATAAGAAAAACAAAAAAACCGCTCAATAATTCAGACAAATGAAAAGTATTTAAAATTATATTTTACCTCTTTACAGCATGGACAAAATAGACTGTCTCAAAAGCACATAAATAATGTGTACGACTAAAGAAAAGTTCCTGTATTGGCTTAGGTGTCAAATGTTCATAAATAAGCAAAACTGATTCTTCTAACATGGTTTGAATTTCGTTATTTGTGAACCTGGATTTCATCGATTCGGCACTTGCTGAAGCCATTTTAACCATATTTTCAATTCTATTAGAAAAGCCTTTTTCCTCGTAGAGTGTTTCAGCTGCATAGTCAACAACTAACGGTGTGCTTTACTTCAAGAAGTGGTAAAGCCTTTTTTTATTGAACTCCTTGAAAATTAATATCTTCGATTCAGAGAAAAAGGCAATACAAAATCTGACGCAGCTCAATAAATTTTTTAAAAAAGTGCAGCGCCTAATTGTGATTAAATTGTGGGTTGGACTAGGAAGCATTAAGGGGGAGTTGCTGATTCTTTGAAAGCATGTTGTGCCCTCCGAACGGAAATAACGCCATGTTTTACTAAGGAGCGGTAAAAATATTCTACATAATGAAACCTTTTTGATAAATCCGCACTCTAAGTTATTAGGAGGGAATGCAATGGAACAGTATGTACTACGAGCACTTGCGAAGGATGAAGGATCGATTCAGCATTTAATAATGATATATAAGCCGAGATTACTCGCTAAAGCATTTACCTATGTAAAAAATAAGCAGGATGCGGAAGATATTGTGCAAGAAACTTTTATAAAAGCGTTTAGTGCGCTAGCTCAACTAAAGGAGCTGAAATATTTTAGTACATGGTTGCACAAAATATTAATTCGTGAAAGTTTTTATATGTTGAAGAAACAGGAACGGATGAAGATCTTAGAAGTAGAAATGCTAGAACAATTTCAGTTACTCTCTCAAGAACATAGCGAGGATTACAGTGCATTACATAACGCAGTTGGAAGTCTTAAAAAAGACTATCAAATGGCAATTGTGTTGCATTATTACTATGACTTTAAAGTAGTTGAAATCGCAGAAATGCTCGAGAAGCCGCCCAATACAATCAAAATGCATCTGCATCGTGCTAGGAAAGCGCTTCGTGGAAAGCTAGAGCAAGCGATGCAGCAATCATTACAACCAAAGGACGTGAAACGTATGTTAAAGGAACAGTTATTCGAATTAGCACAACAATATGCAAATGCGCCTACATACTATGAGCTCGAACTAGAAAATTACCTAGAGGATGGGATTTCTTCGTTCATGTGGAAAGGGCAAAGCAAGGATGAAGGGGTTTTTATTCGATTAGATAATAATGGACGCATCGAGGATTTTGCAAAAACGCCTACAAAAGACGGGTCACCTATTTCAGAAGAGAAAAAGCTTGTAATAGCCCAACAGCTACTGCGTGAGCAATACCCAGAAGCAATTTCCTTTTATACACTAGTAGAACAACAAAAAAAGGAATCATCGACAGGCTTTAAGTATGTGCAAGTTGTAGATGGATTGCCTCTAGATGGCTATTATTGTCGGATAGAAGTAACCGATCCTGGTGAAATTATTCAATTCACCTATACAGGCTATACGGAAAATCCACCGACAATGCCAAAAAAACTTTATCCTCCAGAGCATATTTTACATGCATTGAACAAGGGGGAATGGTCGCTTAGTGCGGAATGCTTTAATGACCAATATGATTCCGTTTCAGTGTCAGGTATATATGCAATTTATGAGTCGGAGCTATTAAGGCAGGCGTATGATGCGGTGACGGGTAAACCTTTATTTGACAATGACGATGAGCCAAAGCGAAGCTATGTGCCGTTCCCAAAAGTAGAACCGTTGTCAAAAAAGGATACAATTGAAGAAATACTGGGCATTAGTGATGAATGGGAGCGATATGAAGAGGAAAGTATGGATGAAGAATTTGACGAGTTAAACTGGCGTCCCAAATCTTGGAAGGATGAAGAGGGGAAATCATACGAGCATTACATGAGGCGTAAGTTTGAACATCGTATGAAAGCAAAGGTGGATAAACAGACGAAACAATTAAATAGCTTCATCTCGTTTACGAAAAGTGAAGGAGAGGCAAAGCTTTCTGAAGAGCAATGCTTACAAATTGCTATACAGTTTATTCAAACCTATTATACAGAGTTCGCATCTTATTTATATGTAGAGATGAAAGAGAAAGAGGATATAGTGAAAAACCGTGCCTTTTTCCGATTTGTTGTTCAGAAGGACGGCTACTTTGTTGGGAATGAATTTTTTCACATGAATATAAGTAAAAAAACAGGTGCTATTTTGATGTTTTCATCACCGAATATAGCGATTGAAGAGATTGAAAAGTTTGAGCCAAAAACCATTAAACCTATTAAAGAATTACTACCACTAAAAAATCTGAAAGTACAAGTTGAATGGGATAAGGTTTATGGGGAAACGGAGCAGGATGTGGGCGAGATGCGGCTCATTTATCGTATTCAGACAACAGATGGAGCCTTTGTAAAAGGGATTCATGCGGAAAGTGGAGAGGTTATTTATAGTGTAATCTAATCCTAAAGCAGTTTGCCATGAGAGTAGTACAGTTTTATTGGCGTGTCGGCGTGCGTGTGGAAAAATCAATACAAGTTATTAAAACAACAGCTAATTAGTTGAATAAGAGAAAATTTTTATCTCGGTGGATATATGGATAGATATAGAAAAATGGATAATCATTATAGTATTAAAGTCAATAACAAATCTGTAAAAATAATTCGATCGTTGTTATAAAGAGTGCTGTATGAATTTTGTTCAACAAGTGGTCCATTTTGTGGAAAGTCAGCAGAAACTTTTGATATCTTAATTAATATAGTAATTAATCTATTGAAGTTGTAAAATAAAGGTAAGAACAGTTCTGGGGGGATTTATATCAATTATAATGCTATTAATCTAAGCGAGAAACTTTCCAAATTCAGTGAACACTGGTCGCCAAAAGTTATTGGCGAAATGAATGATTATCAGTTTAAGTTAGTTAAGATTTTTGGGGATTTTGTATGGCACGATCATAAAGACACCGATGAGGCATTCATCGTGATAGACGGTGAGATGTCCATTGCTTTCCGCGATGGAGAGGTTAAGCTTTCCAAAGGTGAAATGTATGTGATACCAAAAGGTGTAGAACATAAGCCTTATGCTGAAAAGGAATGCCATATAATGCTGGTAGAGCCTAAAGGTGTAGTCAACACAGGTGAAACTAATTTAAAACTAACTGCTGAAAATAACATATGGATTTAAACCAATAATTCAGTTACTTTCTTTGAATTCACATATAGTGGAAGAAGTTACGTATTTTCCGTAATCGGGAGCGATTCTTTAATAAGAATCGCTTTTCTTATTGAACTAACGATGTGCTTTAGCAAGATATGGCAATCATTTAAAATGAAAGTATAAAAAGCAAAACTCTAGAATGATCAATTAAAACTAAGAAAATTGATAAATACAAGTGTATGGAAGTTCTTATACACATATTTAAAAATTCTCTTTGATATCTCACTATTACTAGTATACTTATATTATGAAACCTAACTTAGTATAATATATATTATGACCACATCCCTATTTTATATATTAATTATTACACTCTTCTTTACTCCTTTTCTATTCTATATCTCCAGTTTGCATGTTTAACCTCATCTAAATTTATATAGTTCTCACTAGCTTCAATAACGTCATTTAAATTGAGCTTATTACTCTTTGCAAATGAGCGTAAAGCCTCCAATATTTCTTTATCACAAGTTGTACGTAATTCTACGCGATCTTTTGGTCTATTTTTCTTATCAAAGATTAATGAGCTTTCATTTAAAATATTCGTAAATCCATTTTCTAATATGTATCCTATATGCGAATTATTTTCTGCAGCCATTTTTTTTAGTTTTTTTATAAAACTTGAACTTATACGTGTTTTATATTCTGTTCTTGTTTGATCAACTGTTTGCACTAATTTTCCATTTATAATTTTCCACATACAATATTCCATCCATTCTTCAAATACTTTTTTTATTTCATTTTGAATATTGATCTAAATACCGATATAGCGTTGATTTACTAATGCCCGTTTCATCTTTAATTTGTTGAAGGGTAAATGCTTTACTTTCATACATATCAAATGCTTTCTGTAAATTATCGTCTGATTTTTTGGGTCTACCAATACTTTTACCTTGTTTTTGAGCTTCTCTTGCACTAAAAACTGACTGATGTCGCTTAATCTTAGTTTGTAAATCCGTTACTAAAGCTATTAAATCTACTAACTTCATCGTTAAAATTTCTGTACTTTTTATATTTTCTTCAACAAATATAACTGTTACTTGATCTCTTTCAAATATGCGTAGCAGGTCTTGGAAATGAGATAAAGAATCCGCTAATACTACTAAACTTTGAACATATAGCTCATCCCCACTAGTTAATCTCATTAGTAGTTCTTCCAATTCGTTCCTTTTTTTCATATTTGGATGATTTTCACTCCATACTTCTAAATAGGACATATCTTGAAGTTGTTTTAATCCCTTTTCATCATTTATTATAGGTCTCTTATATCCGTATTTCATTTCATTCCTCCGTAGTCCCAAAATCATTCCTTTTTAGGAAAATTCATGTTATGATATGAAAAGCTTGTCCTAAAAGTAAGGCTTTTGGGACTTATTATTGACTATATCTGAAGGAGAAAATTTATGCAAACATTACAACAACAATGGTTTGGAAATATTAGGGGCGATATTTTATCAGGAATTGTAGTCGCTTTAGCACTCATTCCAGAAGCCATTGCATTCTCTATTATTGCGGGTGTTGACCCTATGGTTGGACTCTATGCTTCATTTTGTATTGCTGTTATTATTGCCTTTGTTGGTGGTAGACCCGCTATGATTTCTGCAGCTACTGGAGCAATGGCGCTTGTTATGGTCAATTTGGTAGCCGATCATGGCTTGAACTATTTACTAGCTGCAACTATATTAACTGGTGTTATACAAATACTCTTGGGCGTATTTAAAATTGCAAAGCTTATGCGCTTTATACCTAATTCGGTCATGATTGGCTTTGTAAATGCGTTGGCTATTTTAATTTTTATGGCACAGGTCCCGCATATTTTAGGAGAAGGAATTATTACGTATATTTTTGTCGTTTTTACTTTATTAATCGTGTATACAGTCCCCCGCTTTTTTAAAGCTATACCGGCTCCACTAATCGCCATTATCATTTTAACTGCAATTACTTTTATTTTTGGAGTTGAATTAAAAACAATTGGGGATTTAGGGATCATTACACAAAGTTTACCAAGTTTCTTCATACCAAATGTACCTTTTAATTTCGAAACGTTTCAAATAATATTACCTTACTCTCTAGCTCTTGCAGTCGTAGGTCTTTTAGAATCTTTACTAACCTCTCAAATTGTTGATGATATGACTGATACTAAATCGGATAAAAACCGTGAAGCACGAGGACAAGGTATTGCCAATTTTATCACTGGTTTTTTCGGTGGTATGGCTGGCTGTGCGATGATTGGACAATCCATGATTAATGTTAAATCTGGCGGACGTGGACGCCTATCTACTTTAGTAGCTGGCGTATTCTTAATATTTTTGATTATTGTACTTGGTGACTTAGTAATAGATATTCCAATGCCTGTTTTAGTTGGAATCATGGTCATGGTTTCCATTGGAACATTTGATTGGGGTTCGTTTAAGTATGCCATAACAGCACCACGTGCAGATGCTATTGTAATGATTGTGACCGTTGCAATTGTTGTATACACTGATAATTTAGCAATTGGTGTCGTTGTTGGAGTTATCTTAAGTGCGCTTTTCTTTGTTGCTTCCATCTCAAAGGTTAAAATATCCGAACAGGATGGGACATATATTATTGAGGGTCCTCTCTTCTTCGCTTCAACTCAGCATTTTGTTCAAACAATCGAACAAGCAACTGCTGATCATATTACAATAGATTTATCAAGTAGCCATTTATGGGATGAATCCTCTGTTGGAGCAATCGTAAAAGTAGTAACTAAATTAGAAGAACAAGGGAAAAAAACTACTGTAAAAGGTTTAAATCCTGCAAGTGAAATACTTTATCAAAAATTAATAGGTATATCTACATCACATTAAGGAGGAAGTTCCATGTATCAACATATTCTTCTAGCAGCTGATGGCTCAGAAAACTCTGTTCGAGCTGCAATTGAAGCGATTAAATTAGCAAAAAGCTCAAAAGATTCTATATTAGAATTAGTAATGGTTGTGGATATTGAGAAATCTAAACAAGATGTTCTTCATTCCAGATCCTCTGAATCCTTATTAATTGAACGCCGACGTAGAATTGCGAATGTTGAACAATTACTTATCGACGAGCATTTAAATTATAAGATAACAATATTAAAAGGTGCACCAGGACCAGAAATTATTCGCTATGCAAATGAACAGAAAGTAGACATACTTGTAATTGGAAGCCGAGGCCTGAATGGATTACAAGAAATGGTCCTAGGAAGCGTTAGTCACAAAGTGATGAAACGGGTGCAATGTCCTGCACTAATAGTTAAATAATTTTTCTCTTTGATGATTTTTGTAAATATCATGTATACTTTAATGATAATTAGCTCATAATAACTTTTGTAAGATAACTTCTATTCCAGAGTAGCTCAGTGGTAGAGCAATCGGCTGTTAACCGGTTGGTCGTAGGTTCGAGTCCTACCTCCGGAGTAAAAAATGAAAAGAATGGTTAATCGTAAAAACATTACGATTGGCCATTCTTTTTTTAACGGTATTTTTTTAAACCTTCAGTATTTTTCTTTTAACATAAGTTTGGAGGAATTGTATCTGTATTGGCATTAATAACTGCTGGAGGTGTGTTGAAAATATTTGGTGGAGCTGGATTTAGTTTTGGCACGTCACCAAAAGGCGCAGGATATTCTACATAATTAAATACCCCTTCCCCGTCTGGAGCCATCCCATGAGCCCAAGGACCTGCTGCGCTCGCATTCCCTTGAGAATAATTGAATAACGTATAAGCAACTTCTCTTTTTTCGAGACTTTTTGGGAATGTACTAGGTACAACAACGTTTTCTTTTGATTCTAACTCTCTTATAGCAGCGATCCACTGGTTCTGATGCATTGTATCACGGGCGATTAACCAAGAAAGCATATCTTTAACACCACGATCGTTCGTCATTTCGTATAAACGACAAACCTGGAGCCTTCCCTGCGATTCTGCATTTAAGTTAGCTCGAAAATCAGCAAGTAAGTTTCCACTTGCAATAATATAGTCTGCTGTCCATCTATTTCCTACACTATCTGCTGGCATAGCACCAAGTCCAGACACTATAGCATGTTGGGGATTCATGCCCCCGAGTATTGCTCCGATAATCGGATTCTTGGCAGCTGTTTCTAAATCACCAACAGGTGCGCCATCTAACAATCTAGCAATCATGGTTGCAAGCATTTCAATATGTGCTAATTCTTCTGTACCCGTATCCATTAACAGATCTCTATATTTACCATCACCTCTTACACTCCACCCTTGAAACAAATACTGCATAGCAACAGAAATTTCTCCAAACTGACCACCTAATACCTCCTGTAGCTGCGTAGCAAATATTGGATCTGGTCTCTCCGGTTTTGCGTGATACTGTAACTCTTTAACGTGATAAAACAATATATCTTCCCCCATTATGTTTTTCTTCATTCCATCTATTTTATGAATAATTTATTTACATGTTACTAATATAAGTGTGTCAATTTCATAATTACTTATTTCATTTAAAAATGCGAATGTTTACTTAATACCGCAATATATTATTCGTTTTTTTTAAAAAGCGATTCCTTTGATTGGAGTGGCAGGCGGCGACTCCAGCGGGAACAGCTCGAGCTGAAAGCCCCGCAGGAGAGACATTGGTCGTACTTTGTTTGACCAATGTCTTTGCGACGAGTAACCGCAGGAGCATATGTTTTCGTATAACGAGGAGATTGAAGCCGTGCCCGCGGAAAGCGTCCGCCTAGAGCGGAAATCAGCGTTGTTCGAATCTAACTATATAATATTCATTATGAAATTGATTCAAGTAAGTAAATTAAAAAACTCCTTATAAAACTAGAATATGAGGCAATACTTAGTATAGCTAGTTTGAATGGGAGGATAACGATGAATACTGAAAACAAAAAAGTATCGATTTTCGCATTAGGTGGAATAAATGAAATTGGGAAAAATATGTATGTCATTCAATCAGATGACGATATCGTTGTAATTGACTGTGGTTCTAAATTTCCTGATGAAACTTTACTAGGAATAGATCTAATCATTCAGGACATTTCCTACTTATTAGAGAACGAGGATAAAGTGAGGGCTTTAATCGTTACACATGGGCATGAGGATCATATTGGAGGTATCCCTTATTTCCTTAAACAACTTAATATCCCGCTATATGCAACAAACCTAACATTAGGTTTAATTGAGATTAAATTGAAAGAACATGGTTTATTAAGAAATACACAACTTTTCTTAATAGACTCGGAATCCAAGTTAAGACTTGGAACAATAAAAACGTCCTTCTTCCGTGTAAGCCATAGTATCCCAGATTGTTTAGGAGTGGCTTTTCATACCTCTCAAGGAACAATTGTTCATACAGGAGATTTTAAATTTGACATGACACCTGTAGATGAACAAAATCCCGATATTCATAAAATGGCCGAACTTGGTCAAAATGGTGTATTAATACTCCTTTCAGAGAGTACTAATGCAGAAAGACCAGGCTCTACTCCCTCTGAGCGTAAAATTGCAGACCATGTAGAAGAAGCGTTTAGAAAAGCACCAAGAAAGATTTTCATCTCCACGTTTGCTTCCAATGTCCACCGGGTACAAACAATAGTAAATGCCGCTATCAAAACTAATCGGAAACTGGCTCTATTAGGTAGAAGCATGGTAAATGTAGTGTCTGTAGCTATGGAACGAGGATATTTAAGTATACCCGAAGGAATGCTGGTTGATCAAAATGAAATCAATACATTGAATCCAGAAAATATTGTGATATTATGCACAGGAAGTCAAGGAGAACCTATGGCGGCTTTATCCCGGTTAGCAAGTTCAAGCTTCCGTCAAGTTGAGGTCCTTCCTGAGGACACCGTCATCTTTGCTGCTGGACCAATCCCTGGTAATGAAAAGAGTATTACCAGAATTATAGACAACTTATATACGTTAGGTGCCCACGTTATCTATGGCTCAGGTAATGTCACAGGTATGCATGTTTCTGGACACGCTTGTCAAGAAGAGCTGAAACTTATGCTCACATTGATGAAACCAAAATACTTCATCCCAATCCACGGGGAATATCGTATGCTTCATCATCACCAGCTTTTAGCAGAATCAGTAGGAGTAGAACGTGATAATATTTTTATCATTCAAAACGGAGATGTAGTTGACATTGTTAATGAAGAGGCTATCCAAACTAGAAGTATTGAAGCGGGAAATGTCTTTGTTGATGGTTTTGGTATTGGGGATGTTGGCGAAATCATTTTACGTGACCGAAAATTACTTTCTGAGGATGGGATGTTAGTTATTGTTACTACATTAAGTAAGGCAAATGGCAAAATAATTTCTGGTCCCGATACGATTTCACGTGGATTTGTATATGGGCCTGAGTCAGAGGCACTTATTAATGAAGTAAATCAAAATGTTCGGTCTACCGTTTCAAAAACCAGAGATACAAACAGAAATCAACGCGTTTTGAAACAAAACATTAAAAAGTCACTAGAAAAACTTTTATACAGTCGTACAAAGAGAAAACCTATGATACTTCCTATAATTATTGAAGTGTAAGTAAATTGGAGGTAAACCAGTGGCTGATTCAGAAGAAAACTTTATTGAACAAGGTTATAAAAAATATTATGGGGATGAAATAGACATATACTTTCATCCCACTAAATGCACCCATGCTGCAAACTGCATTAAATACCTCCCTTCCGTTTTCAATGTTAATCATAAACCATGGATTTATCCAAATGGTGCTCTAAGAGAAGATGGCAAGCGTGTTGTTCATAATTGTCCCAGTGATGCCTTAAAATTTATAGATAAAAGAAACGTTCATTAGAGGAGTCTCTAGTGAACTTTTTTTATCTATATTATATTTGGGAAGATGATACGAACACTGGTTTCATCCTATTTAATAATTGAGTATTCACGTGATTTCGTGTCATCTTTTTTGGTGGCAACCTCTGCATGAATAGCTCCATACGTATCGGAAATTGACCACATTTCTATGTGACACTCTTCTATATAGTTTTAAGCATTTTATCTCCAAGTTTTTTATTTTCAGAAAAAACATATTACTTTAGTGAGATTTGTTATAAAATGGATGAAGTGATTCTATTTAAGTGGATTGTGTTAAATAGAGCTGAAAGCCCCGTAGAAATATGTCCACAGACTAAGTTAAGCTAAATTGTCTGATAGCGCTTTCGGGGACCAACTTCCTGTTAGGCATGAAATTGAAGTAGCGCCAGCGGAAATTGCCCCACTATTTATGCATTACTACGCTAGCTTCAAAACATGAAAATGGGCTGAAACAACAATTAATTCGGATATCACTACTAAAATCTACTTATAAAGGAGTTTCTATGTTAAATACTAAACAATTGAACGATATTGAAGCACTACAAAAAGAATGTGAAACACATGACAATATTCAGCTTAAGCTAAATTGGGATATGCTAAAAACTCGTTTCGACGATAATAATGATTTCCTGTTATATGAAAAGGATGAGCTGATTGCGTTTATGGGTCTATATCCCTTTGGAACGACGGTAGAGATATGTGGCATGGTAAAACCACGGGAACGTAGAAAACACCATTTCTCTAAGCTATTTGAACAAGCTATATCTGTTGCTAGAATGCAAGGCTTTACAAAAATTTTGTTAAATGCTCCAGCTGGTTCTGAAGAAGCAAGATCGTTTTTGAACGTCAATAAAGCCGTTTATAACTTTTCTGAGCATCAGATGAAATGGGAACAAACAGAATTAGAAGAAGTTCATGGATTTGATCTACGCTTAGCAGAACAAAGAGATCTACCTTTACGGATTCGTTTAAATGTTGAATCCTTTGGACTTAATGAACAAAGTTCCTTAGAAATAGAAAATAGAGTCGATCTCGAAAAAGACAATAGCGTGTATATCATTGATGTTCAAGAGAAATCGATAGGTAAAATAAGAGTAAAGGTAGAGGATAACGAAGCCTGGATATATGGATTCAGTATTCTTCCCCACTTTCGCGGGAAAGGGATTGGACGTAAAGTACTCCAATATATAGTCAAAAAATATTCAACAAAAGGCAATACTCTCCATTTAGAAGTCGAAACAGAAAATGCACATGCTCTAAATTTATACAAATCAATGGGCTTTCAAATTGTCCATGCCCAGGATTACTACACGTATAAATAATAATAACCCTGATGTAACATTAGCTTTGTTACATCAGGGTTTTTTTACTTTTTCCAATCACTTGCTAGCATTCCATAAACCACATGATCGACATAATGGTCATATAACCACTCTGCCTGCCTTACACACCCCTCTTCTTTGAAACCTAATCTTTCAGGGATAGCTCTGCTTTTTTTGTTTTCCACTGCTGCCCGGATTTCCACACGATTCAATTGTAAATCCTGTAATGCATAATCTACAAATGCTTCAACTGATTTAGTCATTAACCCTAGTCCAACATAATCGTTCCCTAACCAATAACCAATACTGGTCGATTTGTTATTCCAATCAATTTTATGAAAGCCTATAACACCAGCGAGGCTTCCATCATACCAAATTCCAGCTTGAAAACCATTATTATCACAAAACTGTTTCATAGTCGATTGTATGAAATTTTTCGTATCGTCAGAAGTTCTAGTAAAATCAATAAAAGGAAGCCACTCTCTTAATGTATCCTTAGACTGAATTGTTAATGCGAACAAATGTTCAGTGTCCCGTAAATTTAGCATTTTTAAATTCGTTTTGTCATCTAATTTGAATAAAAACATGTAATTTCTCCTAATTCCACAATTTTAGTTTACATAATATTAATATTTTAAACTATACTTGTTTTTGTACTTCTAATAATAGCTTATATTATTTTATCACGGAGCAACACCGCATGACTGTCTTATAACAAGTCTATGAGGTATTATAATTCGTTTAACAGGTTCATTTTCATTTTTTAATAGTTGTATTAAGCTACTTACGGCTTGGTAACCAAGTTCTTTAATATTAATATCAATCGAGGTAAGTGGTGGTCTGGACATTTCTGCGAACAATGCATTATTGAAACTAACGATAGATACCTTGTTGGGAATATCAATTTCCATTTCAGTGAGTGAATTCACAACACCAACTGCCATCAAATCATCCGTTACAAGCAAAGCTGTTGGTGGAATAGTTCTTCTCAGAAGTTCTTTGACCGCCTCTTGACCACCTTCTCGTAAAAAGTCTTCATGGATAATATAGTCTTCATTAAGTTCTATATTAGATGCTTTTAAGGCTTCTTTGTAGCCCTGAAGACGATCTATTGTAACGGTTAAACTTGGGCTCCCTCCAATAAATCCAATCTTATTGTGACCAAGTCCGATTATATAATCAGTTGCTTCTTTAGCGGCCATATAATTGTCATTATCTACATGGGTAATTTTATCAACAAGATCAAATGGTTTTCCTATTACAACGAAAGGAAAGTTTCTTTTCGATAAATATGAAATAATCTTATCGTCCACCATGGAGTACAGTAGGATAATACCATCCACTCTGCCTCCTTGAACCATCTGTACTACACCCTCGTAGGAATCGAATTCTGTTTTCCCACTAGTCATTTGTAGTGCATAGTGATTTTCATGTACACCCTCGCTTAACCCTTGTATAACCTCAGAAAAGAATGGATTTTGAAAAAACACGCCAGAAGAGTGAGGTAACACTAAACCTATCACTTTTGTTGATTGGCTCGCTAGACTCCGGGCGATAAAGTTAGGATGATATCCTAAATCATCCATTGCATCCCGTACTCGTTTCTTCGTGGTTTCACTTATACGGGGACTATTTGCAATCACCCGTGAAACTGTTGAAGGAGCAACATTAGCTTGCTTCGCCACATCTTTAATTGTAATTGCCATTAGAAAATCCTCACTCTCTTTCTTTTCTATATCCATTATAAATCACTTAAACAAATATACTCTTACTTCGTACGGTTTTAGAGATATAGCTTCTGATAGCTGCTCCGGTGCATCTATATAATTATATAATATTAGTTCTGTATTGCGTTGTGGAAGATGTTTTAATGTAAGTTCCGAACTATTTTCCCTGAAATTGCACAAAACAATTGTAAACTGATCTTCCATAGCTCGTGTATATATATATACATCCGGATGGTCTTCTTGTAATACATCATATTCTCCATAAACAAACACTGGATTTTCTTTTCTAACCTGAATCATTTTTTTATAGAAATGATAAATAGAATCATTATCCTCTAGCTGATTAGCAACATTAATCGTCACATAATTTGGATTAACCTTCATCCAAGGTTCCCCTTCGGAAAATCCACTATTTAACGAACTATCCCATTGCATAGGAGTTCTTGAATTATCTCGCCCATTCCTCCAAATTACCTCCATCACTTCTTGATGTGTGCGACCTTTCGAAATTTCTAACTCATAAAAATTCTTCATGCCAATATCATCATAATCATCAATGGATGGGAACTGAACATTTGTCATTCCGATTTCCTGCCCTTGATAGATGAATGGTGTTCCTTGCATTAGGAAGTAGCATGCTGCTAGCATTTTAGCACTTTCATTCCAATATTCTTTATCATTTCCCCAACTTGAAACACTACGTGTCTGATCGTGGTTCTCAAGAAATAGCGCGTTCCAACCTTTTTCATGTAAACCTTTTTGCCATTTAGTAAGTGTTTGCTTTAATGCAATTACATCTACAGAATTATTAAGAGCCTTGTTCCAAAGACCAAGATGTTCAAATTGAAAAATCATATCAAATTTTCCGTTCTCTTCTCCAACCCATTCATCAGCTTCATCAATACCAACACCATTTGCTTCTCCAACTGTCATAATATCGTATTTAGCAAAAGTCTCTTCCTTTAACTCTTTTAAATACTCTTGTATACCAGGTTGGTTCGTATGCATGTCAAATGAGGAAACATATTTTTCTTTATTGGGATTTGGCATATTCGGCAATTCATCACGTTTTTTAATATGACTAATCGCATCTACTCGGTAACCATCGATTCCTTTATCTAGCCACCAATTCACCATTTTAAAAAGTTCTTTGCGAACGTCCGTATTTTCCCAATTTAAGTCAGGCTGCTTCGTCGCAAATAAATGTAGATAATATTGATCCGTCAGCTTATCATGCTCCCATGCGCTCCCAGAAAAAATACTTTCCCAGTTATTCGGTTCAAGCTCTCCAATGCCATCTCTCCATATATACCAATCCCTTTTAGGATTATCCTTAGAAGAACGTGATTCAATAAACCAAGGATGCTCATCGCTCGTATGATTAATAACTAAGTCAAGAATTAGTTTCATACCTCTTTTGTGAATTTCTGCTAAAAGCTCATCAAAATCATCAATAGTACCATACTGCTCTGAAATGCCCTGATAATCACTTATATCATATCCATTATCTGCATTGGGTGACTTATAAAACGGGCTGACCCAAATAACATCGACACCCAAATCCTTTAAATAATCTAGTTTAGTAATAATACCTCGTAAATCACCGATTCCGTCACCATTGCTATCCTTGAAGCTTCTTGGATACACTTGATAACTGACAGCTTCTTTCCACCATTTTTCTTTCATGATTGAAGTACCCCTCTCGTGCTGCTCTTTCTTCTATCTGTTTCGATTACCATTTTAAATTGAGCCTATTAATAGATCACTATTTATACTTGTTTCGTTTTGATCGAACTAAACGGTTGAAAAGAACCAATAATAATAGAATAATAATCCCTATTAAAAAGCCTAAAGATAACCGATTAGCTTTGTCACGATCAACTAATTCATATATTTCAGACTGTCCACTGTCTAAATGAATTGCATATCCATTATTACCAGACTTAACTACCCCACCACCTATTAATCCTTGTAAATCCATTCCCGACTCTATCTCATCTTCTAGTACTACGCTTTGAGATTCTGAGGTATTATTAATTGCTACAATAAGCGTCTCATCAGCGTGGCTTCTCTTATAAATAGCTAAACCTGTATCGTCTACTAAAAGCTCCATATCTCCTCTTGTTAATGGTAGCTTCTGCTGTCTGACTGCTGCGAGTTTCTTTATATACTCAGTAAAATTATCATCTGCATTGAAATCCATCATTCGACGATTATCTGGATCGTTGCCTCCATCCAGTGCGGTTTCTGTTCCATAGTAGATAATTGGAATACCAGGAGCAGCATACATATATGTTAAACCAAGCTTTAATTGCGTTATTGGATCCTGATTGTTTAGTACTGCTAAATTAGTGAACCGCTGCATATCATGATTGTCGATAAATTGCCCAAGCAATTCTGGACGCTTAAACAATTTATTATTTCGTTCATTATTTGAAAACAACCAACCCAGTGATTCATTTGATTTTTCAAATGCAGTTCTAAGACTTCCATTTTGGGAGAAATCCATGAAGCCATCGATACCGGTGTCCTGATAGCTAACGATGACATTTGGGTTATCATGCCAAACCTCTCCTATTAGAAAGAAGGATTCTTTCACTGATTTTACTCCTGCTGAGAAGTCGGTCCAAAATTCCTTTGGTACATGTTTGACAGTATCTAGTCTATAGCCATCGATATTTGTTTCTTGAATCCACCATTTTGCAGCATCGACTAAATACTTACTAACCTCTGGATTATCTTGATCTAAGTCGGGTAGGTCATATAGCCAGCCTGTTTCAACTTCTAATGGATCATTCCAATTAGAAATGGACTTATTTTCGTGAAACCAGTCCCTTTTAACAGGTTCATTTAGCCAGTCATGGTTGGGACCAACATGGTTAACGACAAAATCCAAAATAACTTTTATATCCCGTTTATGAGCTTCTTTTACTAACGTTTTGAATTCTTCCATCGAACCAAAATATTCATTGGTCTGATAAAAATCCTTTATCCAGTAGCCGTGATATCCTTTGTCCATATTCTCAAAAATGGGTGTTAACCAAATAGCTGTAAAACCCATTTCTTTAATATAATCAAGCTTTTCGGTGATTCCTTTAAAGTCTCCGCCATGATATGCAAGTGGATCGCTAAGGTTAGCATCGCGATCATTACTCGTATCACCATTATTAAAGCGGTCCACCATAATCATGTAAATGATCTCATCTTGCATTTTTCGTTCCTCACTAGCGAGAGCAGTCTGCGTACTTAAGGAGGCAATAACAAGTATTATTAAAATGAATACCATAGCCATTTTTTTCATGGTCACACATACCCACTTCTTTCCGTTTAGGTAATTAACCTTTTGTACCACCAGCTGTAAGTCCAGAGATAAAATACTTTTGAAATGATAGGAAGAGTATTGTAATTGGAATTGCTATCAAAACAGACCCCGCTGCGAAGGTAGTGAATTCATTACCAAACTGCTTGGAAACTAATTCGTATAGACCCACGCCCATTGTGAATTTTTCTTCACTTCTTAACATAATACGCGCAAGAATGAAATCTCCAAATGGAGCGATAAATGAAAAAAGTGCTACCACTGCTATGATTGGCTTTGACAAAGGCATAATAATTTGCCAAAAAATTCGTAAATGACCTGCCCCATCCATACGTGCAGATTCATCCAATTCTTTTGGAATTGTATCTAAGTACCCTTTCATTAACCAAGTATTCATCGGAATTTGGCCGCCAACATAAATAAGTATTAGTCCAGCATGTGTATCTAACAGATCCGTTCGTTGCGCAAGTACAAAAATTGCAATAAGCGCTGCGAAATTGGGTATCATTTGAAGGACTAAAAAGGTTAAAAGTCCATTTTTTCTACCAATAAAACGATACCGAGAGAAAGCATACCCGGTAACTGCCACACTTAGTACTGCAAATACCATCGTTATTAAACTAATTTTCATAGAATTCAAGTACCATAAAACATAATTGGAGTTCTCTGTATCAAATAAGCTCTTATAGTGCTTGAATGTCGGGTTTTCAGGAAACATCGTAGAGCCTGAAAGACTTTGCCCAGGGTTAAAGGAAGATCCTAATACCCATAATAGTGGGTAAATAACGATTATTGCTGCAATAAGAAGAATAAGATAGGAAACTGACAGTCTGATTATTTTTTCAGTCTTATTAGTCATTACATCATATCCTCCTCTTTGAATGAATTAGTACGTTTAAATTGCCATAATGCTACAACTATTACAATCAGAGATAAAAGCATCGTAATTGCAGCAGCTTTCCCATATTGTCCAGAAGTCATCGTCAATTGATAAATCCAAGAGATTAGGATATCTGTTCCACCAGCATTTTGCCCTGGTATTGCAGGTCCTCCACCATTAAACAGGAAGATGACATTGAAATTATTGAAGTTAAATGTATATTGCGTAATAAGAATTGGAGCAGTTGCATACAGCACCATTGGTAAAGTGATACCTCGGAATTTCTGAAAAATAGAAGCACCGTCTACGTTTGCCGCCTCGTATAATTCTTCTGGGATAGATTGAAGTACTCCAGTTGTCATGGCAAATATAAATGGAAAACCGAGCCATGATTGTATTAAAATCAATGCTAATCTAGTCCACATCTCTTCTGTCATCCAAGGGATAGCATCGATGCCCAACATACTAAGTATTTGTGTATTAATGACTCCAAAAGATTCATTGAACATACCCGAAAAGATTAAAATCGATACAAATGCTGGTACTGCCCAAGGTAAGATTAATATTGTACGAAAAAATGCTTTACCTTTTAAATCTTTTTGATTGATGACAACCGCTAAAAATACACCAATAGCAACTTGTAAGGTCGTTGCTCCAAAGGTCCAAACAATTGTCCAACCTAATACACCGAAGAATGTGGATCTCCAAAGATCTAATTTAAATATATCAATATAGTTTTGAATCCCTACCCAATCTACTAGTTTTGCAGGTGGTGAATGATATAAGTCATAGTTTGTAAATGAGAGAAGGATTACAAAGATAATTGGGAAAATAACTACGAAGATTAATAGTAAAAATCCAGGGGAAATCATTAGATATGGAAAACCATTATCCAGAAGATTATGATATTGCTCCCTCACACTGTTTAATAGGAACCCTTCATCCCGTTTTTTTCCATTGTTATATGCATCGTAAATATTGAATGCATAAATTCCAAGACCGATGATTGCTACCAATAATGCGATAATTCCATCGATTAATAAGAATATGGAATGATCAAGAATTGGAATTTCTCCAAGAGTGATCAAGCCCCAGAATCCCCAATTTAGCGTTTGTGAGAAACTACTGAAGAATGCTACTGTTAATACTAAGAAAATGATCCCTTTTACAAACTGTTTATTATAAAATTGTCCAAAGCCTGGAATGATAGATAAAAACCCAGCATTTTTTCTATGTTTGGTTGTGACATTACTATCCATCGTAAATGTCGCCTCCTTCTTTCCTATCAAAGGAAAATACTCTCTTATTTTCGTGCAAATTTTCTTGAAATCATTATGTTTATATTAATATAGTAGCAAAGTCATGCTCCCTAATAGGAAACATGACTTTGCCTTGTTCATCAATTTGGGTGGTTTGTTTCTATATTTGTTTGAATAGTTTTTAGTGCATCATCCATTGCTGCTTTTGGTTCTGCTTTACCAGTAGCAAGCGTTTGTAGTGCAGATGCTGCTGGTCCCCATACTTCAGCCATTTCTGGAATATTTGGCATAGGTACTGCGTATTGAGATTGAAGAGCTACTGCTTTTGCCCCTTCGTTATCAGCAATAATAGGATCTTCAATCAATGATGTAACCGGTGGAATTTCTTGAGTTAATTCAAAACGAATTTTTGCATTTTCTTCATTTGTTAACCATTCCACTAATTTAGTTGACCAGTATTTATGTTCTGTAAAAGCTGATACATGCCATCCTTTAACTCCCATAAATGTTTTCATATGTTCGCCATTTGGTAATGTTGGCATTGCTGCAACTCCGATATCAATTCCAGCATCTTTCATACCTTGGAATGCCCAAGGACCATCCATCACGGAAGCAACTTTTCCTTCATTGAAAAGACCATCTTTAGCTGAACCGCCACTATCCCCAATAATTCCTTTAGGGAATAAACCTTCTGCATACCATTTTTGAATATATTCTGCTCCAGCGATAGCTCCTTCGTTGTTTAAACC
The DNA here is from genome assembly GCA_900114885.1 of Psychrobacillus psychrodurans. Classification (GTDB taxonomy): domain Bacteria; phylum Bacillota; class Bacilli; order Bacillales_A; family Planococcaceae; genus Psychrobacillus; species Psychrobacillus psychrodurans. The sequence goes on along the minus strand of FOUN01000003.1, from coordinate 345,995 downwards.
AATATCATCGCGGTCAAGTGCTCCATCATTCTCTTGGAATACATATCCGCCCATACCTGCGATGACACCATGTGCAAAGTAGAAGTCATCCCATTTTGCTAAAAATCCAAACTTTTTACCATCAGTAAAATCATTTGCAAACGTATATACTTCATCCATTGTCTCTGGCGCTTCCGGCATTAAAGCCTTATTGTAGATAAACACCGGTGTTTCTGTAGCCTTTGGTAGTCCGTAGAGCTTACCATTATATTTTTGTGCAGTCACAGCTGATTCACTAAAAGTAGAAAGTACTTCATCACTTACTTCGATTTCTTGAAGTAATCCTTCTGTAACAACTTGCCCGATTTGATCATGAGGTAAAGTTACTACATCTGCTCCAGTTCCCGAGGGACCATCTAAGCGCAGTTGATCACGCATTTTATCTGCCATACCTAATTCTTTAAATTCTACTTTAATACCGTATTCTTTTTCGAAAGATGCTATTGCGGGTTCTAAAGCGATAGATTTATCTGTATCTTCCCAAACAACAAGTTTTTCTGGTTTTGCTGGTTCTTCAGTTGATTCTGCTTCAGTTTCTGTTTCTTTTTCATCCGTGCTCGTTGGAGTTGTTTCCTCCCTTTTTGGCCCACATGCAACAAGTAGAGCAGCGGTAATAATGAGCATGAACAACAATGTTAATGACTTTTTCATCTTTAAACCCCTCCTATGTTCTGTTTAATTACTACATCTTCCAAGTTGGACAACCGTTTGCACAAAAATATAAAAGAAAGCGCTAACATAAAATTGCTAAAAAATAATCTTTTCCATCTACAATCAGTGTTTATATGTGATTTGAAGAATAATACTAGCTTTAATTCTATGAAAGCGATTGCACAACTTATTGTTTTATTATACATTTATTTGAGGAGGAAACAATCTATTTTTTATAAATTTTTTAAATATTTTATTTTCACATGCTCAACCCAGGCACTATGATACGTTGTGCACAGATATTAACATTAATAAACGCAACCATGCGCGTTTAAAAAGGAGATGTATTATGGAAAAAACAGCTATTTTTCACCGATCGACCGATAACTATGTATATTTACTAGACGATCAAACACTTCAAATACGAATCAAAACAAAGCATAATGATGTAAATACTGTTTCTCTAATAATGGGTGATCCGTACATTTGGAGTAATGGACGATGGCAGTATTCAAAAATGCCCATGAATTTAGTTGGAAATGATGGTCTCTTTGACTATTGGGAAACAGAAGCCTTTGTTGCAACTAATAGACTAAGATATGGCTTTAAATTGGGTTCATCTACTGAAGAGGTAATTTATACTGAAAAAGGATTTTATGACAGCATACCTGAAGATAGTGACTATTATTTTTGCTTTCCCTATTTACATGAAAATGAACTATTCCAAGCTCCAAAATGGGTAAAAGATACTGTTTGGTATCAAATATTCCCCGAACGCTTTGGTAATGGTGATCCTACCATTAATCCCGAGAACACAAAAAAATGGGGTAGCGAACTTCCCGCCGTGAATAATTTCTTTGGTGGTGATTTTGCTGGTGTTACAGCTCATTTGGATCATTTAACTGATATCGGTGTAAATGGTATTTATTTTACGCCAGTGTTTAAAGCACACTCAAATCATAAATACGATACCATTGACTATATGGAGCTAGATCCGCAGTTTGGCGATGCAGCGGCTTTAAAAGAGCTAATCACACAATGTCATAAGCGCGGCATTAAAGTGATGCTTGATGCCGTATTCAATCACAGTGGTTACTATTTCCCTCCTTTCCAAGATGTCCTGAAAAATGGTGAAAACTCAGTTTATAAGGATTGGTTCCACATCCACAACTTCCCGGTTGTTGGAGGAGATAAGCCTAATTACGAAGCTTTTGGATTTGTAGAATCTATGCCAAAGTTAAATACTGCTAATCCGGATGTGAAAAAGTATCTGCTGGATGTAGGTGCCTATTGGATTGAGGAATTTGATATTGATGGATGGCGACTTGATGTTGCAAACGAAGTAGATCAGCCATTCTGGCGTGAGTTTAGAAAAATAGTAAAAAAAGCAAAACCAGATGTATATATTCTTGGGGAAATATGGCATGACTCAATGCCATGGCTACGAGGAGATCAGTTTGACGCTGTAATGAATTATCCGTTTAAAACGAACGTACTGAATCTCTTAGCAAATAATAGTATTAATTCACAGCAATTCGTGGAGAACATGAGTAAGGTTTACTATAGCTACCCGAAAACTGTGTTTGATTATACATTTAATCTTGTAGGCAGTCATGATACGCCTAGAATTCTTACCGAATGTGGGGATAATATTAATAAAACGAAGCAGGTATTTACAATTCTCTTAACATTCATGGGCACTCCCTGCATTTATTACGGGGACGAAATAGGTCTCACAGGTGGTCAAGATCCTGGCTGCAGAAAATGCATGGACTGGAACGAAGATAATCATGAGCTGGAGCTTAAAAACCATATCCGCATTCTAAATACGCTTCGGAAAAAAGAAAAGTTGCTAGCTAATGAAGGTTTTGTAACATTCCTACATCCTACCGAACCTAATGGTATATTTGGGTATAAGAAATATACTGCTAATAAAACTATTTTAGTCTTACTTAATCCAAACTCTAGTAACCAAAAATTTTCGCTTGAGAAAGGCGAAAATTATAATATACTTTATAGTTCTAATATCGTAATAGAAGGTACTCAAGTTAACATAGATCCAGATGGATTTGGAATCATTGAATATAACGTATAACTATTCTTTCTAGGCAAGTACTTACACTTGCCTAGAAATATTTTAAATGTAATTTAGTTTACATAATAATATTATTGATTTTATTTGTTAATCAAATCCATCTCTTAAAATATTGATGACTTCACCACTAATCGATAGCCCCTATATAAATAATCGTTATATATTAAAACAAGTGAATCAGTTTCATAAATCCGAACAACGCTGACAAAGCTTCAATCTCCTCGTCACTACGAAAACATATGCTCCTGCGGTTACTCGACGCAAAGGCAGTGGTCAAACAAATTTTGACCACTTCCTTTTCTGCCTCGCTTTCAGCTCGCTCTGTTACCGCTGGAGTCGCCGCCTGCCTCTCCAATCAAAGAGATCGCTTTTTAAAAAAAGAATAATATATTGCGATATTAAGTAAACATTCGTATTTTTAAATGAAACAAGTATTTATGAATTTGACTCAAACTGAATACCAATACATATATTTTATTAATAATAGATGAAAGAAGCACCGATAAATGAAATGAAAAGGGGCTGACAGAATTACACCATATGAATATGAACAAAGAAAAAAGGACGTTCTTTCAATGGATAAATTTTTTAATTCCGTACTTTTATACAGCAGGAATCACACTTATAATATCGTGGATGATTGTTGCATCTATACTAATTGGTTTCCATACATGGAAAGATAATCCCCAGGCTTTTCTTCTACAGACTGAAAGCACAAACAATAGTGGTTCTACAATTAATACAGCAGAAACAGCGTTTTCAATAATTGTTAAGCCTTTCGTTGAATCCAATTTTAATCAAATCATTTTTCGAGGCCTTTTTTTGCTTTTCATATGGTTGCTTCTATTTCTTACTGTACCTGTTGCTTTTAAACGTTTAAAAAGATTCAAGTTTTTAAATCTTGAATTTGAAGTAGATAATATCGAGCAGGCTGCTATAGAAACTGTTGAGATCAGTGGAACTAAAGCAAGACTTATGGCATATTTTACTGGGGATGATGCTTCCGGAAGAACATTAGATTTTTTGACTCAATCTACAATAGACTTTAAAGAAGTACTTGAGTATTTCCTAGCTGAAACTCAACTAGGATACAAAAATCATCCGATCAATGGGGTCTTCACGTATGAAATATACAATGGTACTGCACCTGAAAAATTATATGAGTTAGTGGAGGAATCCAAAGAATCTGGGGAATCTGCGGTTTTTAACAAAATCAATGAAGAGAATTTGTGGAAGAAAAGCTATCTTGTGTATTATTTTGCTTTTAACCATAATGAATACATTACGGTAATAGAAAGTTATTCCTATTCCTTTGATATACTAGACAAGTATTTATTTGAGCTGCTTCATAAAACGATTAGTAAAAACCTGGAGAATATTGAGTATATGGTAGCTTTGACAGACACTGAAGAAGATACAAACAATGGTGATTACTGATCTTGACTATGTATTATAAAAAATCATATATCCTAGAAAAAAGGAGTCATGAATATGGTAAGTGCCAGAAATCCGATCAATACAGATGATGTTAGAGTGCGTGCAGCAGAAAAATTAAGTCGATTTAGTGCAAAACAAAAAGATAGAAAAGCTAACACAATTACGGGTGATATTGTTAAACCGATTTACCTTAGTAAATCAGAACCGTTAGTAAAACGAATGACGTGTTTCCATAAACATAATTAGTAAATACCCGCTTTCTTCAAAGCGGGTATTTTTTTTGGTGCTTTAAACTTTTGGAGTGTTTTTTGGCTATTTCTTGCATAATGGGTGAAGATCCAACCAAATCTGCTGCATGTTTTATAGGCAGTTTTCCTAGGTTTATTTCACTAATGCTTTTAAATTTTTCTCCCTTTAAATACCTTTTATAAATTTCTGTTATTTTCAAATTGTATTGCCCCCCTCTTCCACCAGCGAAACCGTATGCGTATATTGTAGTATATTCTCTTACTTCCTATCGTGCATCATTGTTTCTCCTTTTATTCACTATATCTCGGACACTTGATGAGAAGCTATTTGTCTGAATAGCATTAAAACTCATTTACAATTTATTATTACAAATGAGTTTTCTATCACTAACTAAGAAATCAGATTGATTCATATTTCACCAACTTTGTAATAAATAATAAAAAAACAAGTCCACTGTCATTTAAATTGGCAGTGGACTACTTATAGTAAAATAATTTCTTTTAAATGCTCCGTACAATTTACTCTTTCTTTACTAATTTTAATTCTTCATAGCCCTTCACCTTTAATGAAAGTAATTGCTGTTCATTCCATACACTGTAAGGGAAAACAAGGCTAATTACTGTTTGCTGCTCTTCATTTAAACGTTCGACATTTGCGCTTTTGGCATAGAAGGATCCCCCATTTCCATTTACTAATGCTGTTTCAAAAATATCATTTTCATCTTCATCTATACCATCAATTTTATAACTCACTTGCATCGAACCATTTGTTATAGTGGCTTGTTCTAATGTTAAACCAGGAACTGAATTTTCTGCTACATACACTTGTGTTACAACACTTGCTGATGTTAAATCAAATGCCCATTCACCATCAACTGAAGTAATACCTCCTTCATTGTTTAAAAAGTGCACTGTTTCAACAACCAATTGAGCACCCTCTAAAGATGGAGCAGTTGTCGTAGTTGACTCCTCAAGTAGTTCAAGCGTAGCGATATTATTTTTCACATCTGTTAGTTCGAATTCTCCACCACTATAAATCCCTGGTCCGACAATTTCCTTTGTATCCGATACATGAGCATTGATCTCTTTACCTTCTGCGTCAAAAAGACGGTATTCAAAGCTCAAGTAGTTTAAGTTTTCCTTAGAAATATGATTTGATTCAATTGTTAACTGTAGACCTAGACGATAGGCGTCTGCAAATAACTTATCTAATGTAATGGTGATATTTTCGGATTGCTGTGTTTGCGCAATGTATTGCAAATCACCATTATTAATAGCTGTTTCTAAACCTGGATCGTTTATGCCGAAAAAAGCTTGTAATTTGGCTAACGCTGTATCATTCGTTAGTAAAATAGTCGAACTTAAGGCAAGTACAGCAACTGCCGCTGATACAGGCTTAAGCCATGATTTTTTTGCTTTTTTCTTCGATTGCTGACGAATTTGTTCGTATGATTGGTCAAAAGCTGAACGAATTGAAGCAGGTAATTCTTGCTCCTTATGCATATTCTTGCGAACTAAGTCATCCACATTACGTTTCATACTAAATTAGCTCCTTCCAAATAATACGTATTTTTTAATTGTTTTTTGGCCCTTGAAATACGTGATTTTATGGTGCCTTCCGATTCATCTAGAAATTCACTAATTTCCTTCGTAGTAAAGCCGTTTACATAATAAAGTGTTAATGCAATACGTTGATTGTCATCTAAACTATTTAGTGCATCATCTAGCTCCAAAGATAAAAAATCTTGATGCGATAAATTATTGAGAACCGTTTCATCCATTGCAGCTAATGGTTTACTTTTCCTCATAAAGCGGTAGCAATTGTTCAATAAAATCCGACATATCCATGTATTAAAATACTGTCCCTTTTTCAAGGTTGCGATTTTTTCAAAGGCGTTCATAACGGTTTCTTGCAATAAATCTGCAATGTCCTCATCCTTTAAACCTAGTCGCTTTGCTGTTCGATACAAAATAAGTTCATATTGCTGAATAAGCTGTATAAACGCTTCGCAATCTCCTTTCTGCGCTTTTTTGACTAAAATGTCATTCTCCATTGTCAGCACCTCTCTTTTCCTTACATACTGTTAGAGCATTTGATGAGTTGTTTAGTTGCATAAAGTTTAATATTTTTATTACTTCTTTTTCTAATCTCGAATACGATTGTTTTTGAGACGTTTTTAGTTGAGTGTTATTTTCTATGTATTAGACATAAATAGTGTTTCAAATCTTCGCTCAAAATCTATGGTTCATAAAAATCCCTTTTTGCTATATATCCGGGGAATATCATGACTGCATATAATTATAGCTACGCTCGAGTAAGTACACGACAGCAAGAATTGAATCGTCAGTTGGATTTGTTATATCAGTATAACTGCCACGAGATTTTAACGAAGAAAATGATAGGAACTAAGCAGATCGCCCCGAATTAAATCTTTTGTAAGATAAGTTGCGACCAAGGGATATGGTAGAGGTTGAAAGTTTCTCTCGATTAGGTAGAAGTATGAAGACTTTAAATAAGTTATTTCTTATTTTGAAGACAGGGAAATCAAGCTACACAACTTTAAGAAACCTTTAATGCCTCCACTCCACATGAGAACTTAATGATGTACGTACAAATTGAATATTTGTCCAACGTACGAAAGAAGATTTAATACTACTAGAGCATGAGGTCGCTAAGGTAGTCGTCCTAAAGTAATAAAAGAGACATTAAGAAAGTACTTAATTAATACAAATTGAAGAATTTAGCGCTAGTGATTGTCAAAATGGTGAGAAATATTCAAACTACAATTTATTGCAATTTAAACAAGAGCCGCACAACACCTAGTTATGTTGAACACGCTCTTGTTTTTATCCAATTTTTCATAACGTTGTAAATACTCATTTTTCTGATGGAACTCCTAAAAGTGCTATTTTTGTTTACATAATAATATTATGTTAACCTAATTGGTTGAAAGGATTATTTTCTATTACTTGTTCAATTTCTTTATCTTCCACATGTGTATAAATTTGTGTAGTAGATACACTAGTATGACCTAAAATATGCTGTAGACTTCTAATGTCTGCACCACTTTTATACATAAGAGTTGCAGATGTATGTCTTAACTTGTGCGGAGTTAGTTTTTCTTTATTTAAACCAGAATCCTGGTTTATTTGTTTGATAATTTTTGCTACTGTTTGCCTTGTCAGTCTAGTACCTTTTTGTGACAGGAATAGCGCTTGATTTGTAGATGCATCTTGAATGTATTGGCGTTCTTTCTCCATATATGTATGTAGAGAAACAGTACAAGCTCTGTTTAGAAAAACAGTACGTTCTTTATCTCCTTTACCTATCACATGCAATACATTATCCTGAATGGATGTAAGGTTTAAGCTACAAAGCTCCGAAACACGAAGACCTAGATTTAATAAGAACATGATCATGCTATAATTTCGATAGTAATGATTACTTTTTTTTATTCCTGCAATAAAAATTTCTGCCTCTTTTTGATCCATATAAATCGGCTTTTTCTTACCGATATTCGGCGTTTCCAACTCATCCGCTGGATTTTCGTCCAACATTCTTCTTTTCCCTTTCAAATATTTAAAAAAGGACTTAAGTGTTGCTGCCTTCCTAGCTCGTGAAGCAGCACTATTACTACGCTGTAATTCACAGTATTCCAAAAACAAATACATATCTTCTAGAGAGATTTCTCTTATAAAATCTATCGTTACATCCTTAATAGAAATTTCATCGATTTTTGATATATCTATATCATTTTCCACTGCTATTAGAAATCTTAAAAACAAAGTGATGTCATACTCATACTCTTTTCGTGTTCGTAAAGATTTCCCCTTTATAGTCGTTAAATAGACCAAAAAATCTTTTACTATTTTGGGTAATTCTTTTTGCATTGCTTCCACCTCTTCTACTCCCATTTTATCACAAATTAAGGTTCCCAAATATGTATTTGGGAACCTTATTGAATTTTATAGTGTTTTATCGTGAAAAATCCAATTTGGCGTTAATTTACTTCCAAATATTAGGGTGCTTCAAATTCGCATTGAGAGCCTTTTAATTTTGATTTGATGAGTTGTTGTACGAAACTTACTTCTGTGGCCGCAAAACTCTATTATAATTAGACTGTTTAGTTAATTGGGAATTTGCACTCTAAATTTATAACTTAAAACACATCTTCATTATTCCCAGACAAATTTAAACTCCTACAGTTATATCGAATAATAACAAAACAATTCATTAAACCAAATATGGCGAACAATGCTACTAAAAGTTCCTAAGAAATTTTGGATACACAAAAGGACCGAATAACTTTGAAACATTATTCGGTCCTTTTGTGTTCGGTAAATACACACCGTATTTACAAACTTATATTTCGATGACTCTATTATATTAGTAACTCCATCCTTTAAGTACAGCAATTAATAAAATCTCAGCATATAAAAAATTGAAAAATTCATGGTTAGCCATAAAACCCATAACTTCTGCACATATTCATCCTTTCAAATGCTGAAGCATCAAGTCAAGAATCTAATAAATTTGGACTTCTGAACTCTTCAAACCATTGTGCACATAAATATGTATTTTTCCAATCAGAATTATTATCATCTATTCCCCAACAAGCATATAAAATCGACATTGCAATTGCTGCTTTTAAAAGTCGATTTTTGTCCATTTGCATTTCATCACAAAGCAGGTTAACCCTCTGTTCTAGTACCTTTTTTGGATTTGGTTTATTAAACAATTGATTAATTAAGAATGAAGTTGTATCAAAATACGGATCGCCAGTTACTCCTTTTGGATCAATTGCTATCCAACCATGAGTATCCGAGTATAAAATATTTTCATGATGTAGATCACCATGTAGAAGCTCGCTGCCTTTTGAGGAATTAGTTATTTCCATAAAATAGGTTTTAGCAAGACAAATAAAATCATCTGAAATAAGTCCTTGGTTAGTTGGATTTGTTGCCTGAAAACGATCTAGTGACTCCATCCAATTGCCTATAGATGGATGGTTTGCGTTTTTTTTCACTGATCGCCTGAGAGCACTCCAAACCTTCGCAAAGTGACTGATTGAATTTAGTTCTTCTACTTTTGTAAGCATCGTGCCAGGAAGTATATGCTCAAGTAACATTGCCCCGTTTTCAGCATCTGACTTGATTATTGCTGCACATCCTTTTCCCCCATAAGTTTCAAGTGTTCTTATTTCATTACTAAAATCGTAATTGGGAATACCGATTTTCAAAATGAACGGATTATCTTCCGCATCTTTTACTTTTACGACGTAATTATAAGATAGATTATCTACAGGGGCTACAAAGGTTAAGTTCCATTTTTTTATATAGTTTTGAACAATTGAATCCAACTCTTCTAGCCATTTTTCTCCAATGGCACCAAATGCACCGACTACTTTTTGACTGAACTGATCCGTGTACTCCATGATTTCCCCACCTTTAATCCTATGTATTCTCTCTATATCTACATTTTACATTAGACAACTGTATTTTGCAGGGGACGATCTAAAAATAATTATATGCTTTGTTTATAAAGGCTAATACAGTACCTTTTGCCGGTGGAAAAACTGGCATAATTTCTGTGGTTTCATACTTGTTTTCTTTGTAGTATGATGAAAGATATTTGAATATTAAAAAGCTGATGTCTAAATAAATTATGACATCAGCTTTTTTTTAGTTCTGAGCAAAGTGTCCATCGACTTCAACAGTTTCAACAATATTTATAAATGCATGCTCATCATGCTTTCTTACAATTTGTTTAATTTGCATTGTTTCGTATCGAGTAACGACCATCATTAAAATATGTTTTTTCTCCAATGTGTAGCCACCATATCCTTCTGTAACTGTCACACCACGATAAATACTTGCTAGTAACTCTTGACGGATGGGTTCCCCAGCAGTTGTAATTATTTGCATTGTTAGTTTTTCATGATTCGTGTAAAGTGTGTCAATCGCTTTTCCAGTCAGATAGATCGATAATAATGTATACAATGCAATTTCCCAGTTAAATACGGCTCCAGAAATAAGTACGATTACACTATTCATCCCAGTAAGTAAAAGACCAACACTAAAATTACTTGAGCGAGAAATAATAATAGCTATTATATCCATTCCACCAGAAGTTCCTGAGTATTTCATAATAAGACCTATTCCAAGGCCACCTATAGCTCCACCAAATATAGCAGATAGCAATATATTATCTGAAATAGACTCCGCTGGAATTATATATAGAAAAACAGATAACGATAGTACACATACAAGCGTATTTAGCGTAATTTCTTTTCCAAGCTTGTAATACCCTAATATTAATAAAGGTACGTTCATAATAAAGTTAAGTATACCTGTGTCAAAAGGAGTTATAATTCCTAATAAAATAGCTATACCACTTATTCCACTGCTTAAAATTTCATGAGGTACTAAGAATGCATTAAATGCAAAAGCTATTACAAAGGAGCCCACAATTACAATTAGGTTTTTCAACATGACTGCTCCTTTCTTCCATAAAAAAACTCGCCCATTAAGGACGAGTTTTTCTTCTACTAGAATTTTCTCTTCGCAAATGATATAAGAAATAATTTAACAAAGATTAACGCACTCGTCAATATATTGCTTGTATTTCTTTATTAATTTCCCTTTTTCAAAGAAATTATTCCATTATCAGTATTTATACTAATCTTATTCTCTCCATTACCAAAAACGGTCTTTTCATTCGAAGAACCAAATATATCGATTCTTCCATTATCTATTTCCGCTTGTATTGTTGCATTCTTAGGTTCAGATGTTGTACGAATATCAACAAGTCCATTATTCGTTTCTAAAGTAATTGATCGATCTAGATTATCGGTAACCATTGAAATTTGACCATTATCTGACTCCGCTTGTATATCTCCGGTCACATGATGAAGATCAATCTTCCCATTGTTTGTTTTTACATTGACCATCTTACTTTCCAAATCCTCTAATACGATTTTTCCGTTATTCGACTCAATTTCGATGTTTTCAAATTGTAGTTCCTGTACGAAAATTTGACCATTGCTAGTCTGCGTTGTCAGCTCATCGTATTTTTCATCTGGAACTGATACGATAATTTTGTTGCCGGAAAAACTGAATCCAAAGTCGAAGACATTAAATAGCTTCTTTTTCATTTCTACATGAAGAGTATCACCTTCCACGTATGCATTTAATTTATTGCTTGAGCTTTTTTTACTTATAAACTCAACTTTGCCGTTAGAAGCAGATGTTCGAACTACTTCAATAGCCGTGTTGTCCCCTGTAATATCTATCCGCGAGAACTCTTCCGCTAACTCAATTTTTTCTGTATTTTTGATAAACCCACCTGCAATATTCATCCCTACGTTTATAGCTGCTCCTAAAACTACAACTATTATTGCTATAATACCAATCTTTTTTAAACTCACTACTGTAACCTCCATTTGTTTACCTCTTACATTTCATTATAAAGAAATAAATACCATTTCCTATGGTCTTGAGATGGGAAATTCTCTAAGCCTTAAGATGTATATCATTTAGGGATAAATTGACAACTAAAGCTAAAATAAATCGTATACACTTAAGAATAATAGAATTATAAATACTCAATATCCTATGCAAAGAAGTATATAAACCGTTTATGTATAAATACTTGTCACTCTCTAGCTTAGTTCCAAACGTCATCAAGATGCTTAGAGTAAAATTTTAATGCTCTTTCATATTCAAGAATTTGTTTATCTTCAGTCGTTTCCAATAGTACCTCTAATAATAATTCGGTGGCATTTGAATGGTCGCTAAGATTGTATAAAGTGATGGCATAGAAAACTTGAATAGCTTTATTATTTGGAAATAGTTCGATTCCTCGTATGAATACTCTTTTCGATTTCTCATAATCACCGAGTGCTCTGTATGTGCTCCCCAATCCTATAATGGCCCCTTCCATTTCATCACTTGGGAGGCCGATATCTATTGCTTTTTCATAGAATGCTACTGCTTTTGTCTCCTCACCTAAAATGTCGAAGCTCCAACCACATTGGTAGAGGATGCTTGCGTTACTCGGGTATTTCTCTACTAACTTTAACAAAAGTTCGTTTGATTCATTTTTCATGCCATTATTCCTCAAAATAATCGCTTCCTCTATTTCCTTAATCATAATTGAATATCCCTCTCTATTATGGTATTTGTTATTGAATGTAGAATACTAGAATGTAAGGAGTTAAATGATGGATTTATTATATTTGAACTTTTTTTCATTTTGTTGATTACTCGTATGACTTACGGAAGACGCAAGATGTATTATCAAACCTTTGATGATGCAATGTCCGGTATCGTGCCAAGTATTATGAGATACCAAGCATGAAAAGAGTTATGAAGAACTAACTTCGAACAGACTAATTCTTTTCTATTTTATATGCAATCATTGCATGTTTTATTTGAAATCCTGATGCCTTATAAAGAGCAATTGCAGTTTTGTTATTTGCCCCCACACTTAAAGTGATCTCTTCTATTTCTTCATATGAAAATAAATGATGAAGAGCAGCTTCCATTAACTTAGTTGCTATTCCTTGCCCTCGATACTCTGATGAAACAGCAATGTATTCAATTACTCCTTCTCCGTGAAGTGGGACAGCCTCTACGTACACATATCCCTTTACATCGTTATTGTCTTGGATAATGAATAATTGATTGTCTTCACTAATTCTCGAAAGGATTTGGTTACTACTATAATAAGTATTTGGAAAGGCTAGTTTATGAAGGGCACTAAATGACGTATGAAAGGAATTTTCATAAGTTTGGATATGTAAATTTTGTCCTTCCTTGATACTATTTCTATCTATACTTAAAATAAGATGATTCCCATTTTCCTCTCCATTTTTACTTTCAATAAATTTCCTAACTAAAGTATTTTTTTCATTAACAAAAAACTGGTACTCGTTTAGTTTGAAAGGAATGGTATCCTCTAATTCTTTCCATAAATCATTTGCCAACTGAGGATAGTCGTCCTCATTCTTTATAAAGGGACCCCATACCTCTGTACTTTTATTTTCTTCATCAATGTCAAATCCTAAAGCTCCAATTATGTTGTTCTCGGAATAGGCAACGACAAATGATTTCGTTATATCGATATCAGAGAAATCAGTTGTAAGAGTATCGTAAATCTCCTTTTTATATTGTCCGCAATAACCAATATGGTAGGAATCATCACTATTTAAAACCTCTAAGAAAAAAGCTAATTCCTCCAAATGCTTAGGGGGACTTATATAGGTTGTCATAGAAATCACCTTTTCTAAATATCTTTATCAGAACATTTTATCATTTAGATAATTGTAAAGATATACACATTTGGTAAAAAGAACTACACCTTTGATAAATAACTTTTGACAAAGGAAAAATTTATCTTTATATTATTCTAATAGACCGGTTGGTATAATTTATGAGGTGATTTAAAATGTCCGCTAAAAATAATTCCAAAGATATTCTTATTGAAACTGCTTCACGGCTATTTCGGATAAAAGGCTACTATGGAGTAGGACTTAAAGACATTCTTGAGGAAAGTGGAATTCCAAAAGGATCTCTTTATCATTACTTTCCACAGGGGAAGGAACAACTAGCGATTGCAGCGATTAATCATACTAAAGAAATTGTTGTAAATGAAATTCAAGCATTGTTTGATGAATTTGAAGATCCTATCAAAGCATTTCAAACACATTTGCAACATTTATCCGAAATCATTATAAAAAGTGATAACATAGGGTTCCCCATTGGAACTATTGCTGGTGAAACCTATTCAACAAGTGAACCAATCCGAATGGCTTGTCATTTAGCATTTGAAGAATGGCAAGCAATTTATAGGAAGAAATTACTTAAATGCGGATATGACAAAGCTCAGTCAAATGACTTGGCCCTTGCGGTAAATCTAATGATTGAGGGTGCTATTCTTTTATCTTTAACAAATAAGAGTAATAGACCGCTTGAAGTTGCCAAAGAGCAAATTACATTATTATTAAGAAAAGATTAATTTAAATTCTTCAGAAAATGTATTATATGGACGGTCTATGTAGTCATTAATTGGAGGAATTTGTTCATGATTGAAAAAGCAACACAACAAGAAAAACAAGTATTTAAAACAACCCCTATCTTAATTTCGTTTTTAATTGCAGGGTTTGTCGGATTATTTAGTGAGACAGCACTGAACATGGCACTAGGAGATTTAATAGTAATATTTGATATTAGTCCACCCTCAGTCCAATGGCTAACAACTGGTTACCTCTTAACATTAGGGATATTAGTACCTATTTCAGGATTTATCATGCAGTGGTTCACTACAAGACAATTATTTATAGCTTCTCTGCTATTTTCTATTATTGGAACACTTATTGCAGCACTTGCACCAAGCTTTACTGTATTAATGCTATCACGGGTTATACAAGCAGTAGGAACAGGATTACTACTACCATTAATGTTCAATACCATTTTACTCATTTTCCCTGTTCATAAAAGAGGAGCAACAATGGGAATCATGGGATTGGTGATTATGTTTGCACCAGCAATTGGGCCGACTATTTCTGGTCTTGTGCTTGAGAAACTTACTTGGCACTGGATTTTCTGGATTTGCTTACCATTCCTTCTGCTTGCTTTGTTGTTTGGAATTAAATTCGTGCAAAATGTAACAACTGTAACGAAACCTAAAATAGACATACTTTCTATTATTTTATCAACTATTGGTTTTGGTGGAATTGTGTATGGCTTTAGTAGTGCAGGAGAAAAAGGTTGGGGTAGTACTATAGTTATTGTTACTATTATTGTCGGTCTTTTCGCACTGACTTTGTTCTCTATGAGACAATTCAAAATGGAAGTTCCAATGATTGACTTACGTGTTCTAAAATATCCAATGTTTACACTAGGCTTATTAAGTGTATTTATTACCTTTATGGTAATCATGTCCTCGATGATACTATTGCCTTTATACTTACAAACAGGACTTGCATTAGCAGCATTTACGGCTGGGCTCGTACTTTTACCAGGTGGGGTCCTAAATGGTTTTATGTCTCCTTTGACTGGGCGAATATTTGACAAATATGGTCCAAGAGGTCTTGTAGCACCTGGTTTCATCATCATGATTATTATGTTGTGGATGCTATCCAATATCACTGTTGATACTTCTATTATTATGGTAATTATTATGCACTCTGTTCTATTTATCGGGGTGTCTATGGTTATGATGCCAGCTCAGACAAATGGACTTAATCAGCTTCCAAGAAACCTGTATCCTGATGGAACTGCTTTGATGAATACATTACAGCAAGTATCTGGTGCGATTGGAACGGCTGTTGCAATTACAATTATGTCAACTTCTCAGAACGCTTATTTAAAAAACGCAACCAATTTAATGGATCCGGAAACAGTTAGTATGTCATTAACTGCTGGGGTTCAAGATGCGTTTATATTTGGCTTAATCCTAGCTATTATTGGATTAGTCATGTCCTTATTTATCAAAAAGGCATAAAATCTAAAATACAACCCTATTCTATGAGTTCTCTACTCAGAATGGGGTTTATTTCTATGTTTTTGCTTAGATTGTTCGGTATTACAATTATTTAATATCTTTTATTTTATACATACGCATGGATTGAAGGTCTCCCTCATAAGACAACTGTCCTAAATGAATAAGAGAACGTACACGGTATTCTATCCATGCATCCGATACCACTTGCTCCGATAAACCAACCACTTCACCTATCACACGTGTTGCATTCAAAAATTCTATATTTTTTCGTTCACTATGTAACTTCCTCACACATTCCATTATAAACGAATCATCTCTTGTTTCTAATTCATCGATGATTTCCCCTTGCTTCCAAGACCGAACAATGCTTGTACTCTGTAGCAGTTTTTCCCCCTCCTGTTCTAAAGTTCTTGTCAATCCATCTGAAATCTGAAAAATGGAAAATTCATGAAAATGAGCTAACTGCTCTGCATTACACTCCCCGGTATGACGAATTTCATTACGCAATTCCTTACGTTCTGTATAATCTCTCATTGCATTGTAAGTATTTACAACATTAATTTCAACTTGTTTTTCTTTTAACAAATTACAGATGATGCGAAGACCAATTTGCTCTGTAGCATTTTCACAAGTCCAAATCGTTACTTGGTCACCATGCTTTATATCCGCCAATTTTTGTAATGACTGTTGATACATAGTTTGGTTATCTTCAAAATTACCTCATACTGTGTGGTATGAATTTTCCAACCAAGTAAAATAACTTTTAATACCGCTGTTTTCATAAACATTTCTAATTGGTCCGATAGAAAAGTTTATAGGGAAACCAATTATTTTGTGCTTATGTTCACTTAAAGCGTGTTTTAAGCTACCAATCGCAGAATCTCCAAAAATGAGATGAATCACACGAACACTTCCGATTCTAAGTATATTTTTTCTTTTTGTTAAATTATTTGTACATCAAATATATGAAATATGAATTCATTTCTGCTCACATTAAATCTCTTCCACTTCTACCAAGATTTGAGTGACATAATTATCACTTCCACTTACAGAGATTTCATCTAGTATATATTCCTCGTACGAATAACTTCCAAGCTTTATTTGATGTTTATCGATAAATTTCATGATTTTTTTATAAGTTTTAGAAATATTTTTATCGTTCCCAACATGATAAGCGACTACATATAATCCTTTTGGTTTCGTGTAAAATGATATATTTTTTACATCCTCTGTTTTCGTGTACAAGTAAGAATAATTGTCATAATCCTCTTTCATCAGCTTCGCCCTATTTACCATGGCACCAATTGGATAACCAATATCAAGTTCATTTTTGTATAAAAAATCAATGAAATGGGAGACAGATTTTAAGAAAGATCGATCAGAACAATCCAATATAGAGTCACTTAAAAATAATAACTCCTCTTCCTGTATCTCTAGACTGATTTGTTTAAAATCTAACTTTAGTGCATTTTCCGTTAGAGCTATCTTTGTATCGATTATCTTTTGTATTTGGTTCAAATTATTTATCTTTTTTTGGATTTCCAATGACTTCACTTTTAATAACTCAATCAATTCGTCAGGGGTCTTATTGTTCAAGAATAGTTTAATTTCCTTTAAAGGCATGTCCACCTCTTTGAGGAGTTCAATAACGTTAAAAACATCAAATTGATGATAGGAATAATATCGATAACCTTTTTCGTTTTTGATTTCTGGTGAAAGAAGCCCAATTTCATCATAATGAAATAAAGTCTGTTTTTTCACGTTACATAACTTTGCGAATTCACCTGTCGTAAAATATTTACGTAAATTCTCGCTCATTTACTAATTCCCCCTTGACTGTATGGTTACCGGATACTTTAGGATGTAACTATACCATTTAAAACTATCTATTTGTACTAAAAAGAAAGGATTTGATAGTCATGAATATTTCCATTCGTGACGTAGCGCAAGATAATGTTCAAGATATATTAAAGTTAAGTGTCGGAGAGTTACAAGCTTCTTTTATAGAAACAACTGAACAATGTTTAGCAGAAGCCCGTGAATGCACTATATATAAACCAGTGGGTCTCTATTCTGACGAGTGTTTAATCGGATTTGCAATGTATGGGTTTTTCTCTGAAGAAACAGACAATGGTCGAGTATGGTTGGATCGTTTTTTAATCGATTCCAGATACCAAGGTTTTGGTTATGGAACTATTATGCTGAATGCATTAATACAGAAACTAGTCAATGAATTTTCATGTACCCAAATATATTTAAGTGTATATGAAGAAAATAAATCTGCGATTCACTTATACCAAAAATTTGATTTTCATTTCAATGGTGAATTCGATCTAAAAAATGAAAGAATTATGGTGAAAAATATAACAAACTTAAACGGACAGCTAGAATAACTCTACTCTACAAAACAACAGGTGAATAATATGAATGAAACATTAAGAAATACCCCAACTAAAAAATTATTTCTAACGTATCTATTCCCTTCCTTACTCGGAATGCTATTAATGGCAGTCAATATTTTAGTCGACGGCATTTTTGTTAGTAATGGAATAGGTCCCGAAGCCCTTGCAGGTATTAATATAGCGGTTCCTATATTCTCAATTTTACTATCTATTTCGCTCTGGATTGGGATGGGGGGAGCAACACTATTTTCCATTTCACTTGGAGAAAGTAATATTAAAGAAGCACGCTCAATCTTTTCACAATCCTTTTTCCTAGCTGTTATCATTGTCGGTGTACTTGTCATACTAAGTTTATGGAAGCAAAAAGAAATCGCTTATTTGTTTGGTGCAAGTGATGAAATTTTCCCTTATGTAAAAGATTATCTTCATATCATTCTAGTGTTTGGTGTCGTTTATGTGATTGAAAATATATTAAGTATTTTTATACGAAATGATGGAAATCCAAAACTTGCTATGCTTGGACTGGCTACTACCTCAGTTCTTAACATTGTATTTAATTATTTATTTATTTTTGTAATGGAACTTGGTGTTGAAGGTGCTGCCTATGCAACTGTTATATCAACCGCTATTGGTTTAGTCGTTTTACTACTCCATTTCACTCGAAAAAATAGTATGTTGAAATTCACTAAATTTAAATTTGAGCTAAAGACAGTTATTGAGATATTAAAGATTGGCTTGCCAAGTTTTATAGTAGAAGGTTCTGTAGCGATGACAATTATTGCGTATAATGTTACGTTTATGCATTTTGTTGGAGCAGTTGGTGTTACTTCGTATGCAGTTGTGAATTATTTACATGCCGTTTTCATCATGCTATTTATTGGGATTGGGGCGGCACTTCAACCTATTGTTAGCTTTCACTACGGTGCGAAGTTATATGATCGTCTACAGCAATTCTTGAGATTAGGTGTGATAACAGGGATTTTATTCGGTGCTTGTATATTACTAGTCGGTTTGTTGTTCGGAGATGTGATTATTTCGTTATTTGGAGTTACCTCTGAAGAAGTGTTTACTTACACGAAGACAGGCATTTCCATGTTTTTCATTGGTTATTTATTTTTAGGTTTTAATTTAGTATACGCCGAATATTACCAAGCGATTAAGAAGATTAAACTTTCTTCTATTATAATCATTGCTAGAAGTATTGTGCTTTTTTTACCACTTTTATGGTTATTACCAACCTATGTAGGAAGTGATTACATTTGGCTTGCCTTCCCACTAGCAGAAGGAATTACAGCAATTGGTTTAGTAATTGCCAGATATACACTAAAAGCCCTAGCTCCGTTTAGAGATACCTCTGCAAAAGACATGCAAGGACTCAAATCATAACAAAGTATATATATAAAATGTCTCGTGAACACTGGCATCATTGGACTGGAAAGAATGATTAATACCGCTGGTTTCTGTTTAAGAGGACGCTTTCAGCGTGGGAGAGATGAGTCTTCACCGCAGGGAGTTGCCGTCATTCACTCCAATCAGTTTGCTGTATAGTACTCCCTACAATGGGTGTGCTCAGGACAGACAAAACCCATAAAATAATCAAAAAAATGATATTGATTTTGACGAATGTCAAACCAATATCATTTAAGATTCACGCGGTTATTATATAGCAAAACATCTGTCTAAACCCTTCTAAAACGATAGATACAGATTATAAACTTAAAGGACCGGGAGCGTTTTTTGCCCGGTTTTTCTTCGTTTATAGTAAGAACAAAATCTAGTCAAGACATTAAATCCAACTTATTTAAGCACTTTCTTAGACGCTTCAATTAGCTCGTTTATTTTTTCTAATTCAGTTCGATGAAATGCCTCGACTATCGCGCTTCCCACAATTACACCATCTGCCAGGGAACCTACTGTTCTCACTTGTTCGAGAGTTGAAATTCCGAAGCCAGCGAGGATTGGAACCGGGCTAATATCTTTCAATTGCTTTAAGTGCTTTTCTAATTGATCATCAAATCTATCCCTTACCCCCGTAATTCCATTTACTGTTACCGCATAGATGAAGCCTTCACCAGCAGCAACTATCTTTTCCATACGTTCCGGTGAGCTAGTTAGAGAAACAAGTTGGACAAGTGCGACATCTGTTTTTATAAGTAAACTCTTCAATAATTCACTTTCCTCTAACGGTACATCTGGAACGATTAATCCCGCAATACCTAATTTATCACATACTTCTGCAAACTTTTCCAGTCCGTAATTTATCAATGGATTATAATATGTCATTAGAACAAGTGGTACACTTACCTCTTTATAGAAGGTCTCTAGTTCCTGCAGGATTGATCGAAGTGTTATGCCATCTGCAAGTGCTCGTTCACCTGCTTTCTGGATGGTAGGTCCATCTGCAACAGGATCAGAAAATGGTATACCTAGTTCGATCGCAGTAACTCCTGCTGCTTGAAGAAATAATATTTTAGACTTTAATGTCTTTAGTCCACCATCACCTGCCATTATATAAGGAACAAATGCCTTATCACCATGAGCATTTACTGATTGTATAGCATTTAAAAGTTTCGCTTTAGCCATTGTCATTCACCCCTAACGCATCACGAACGGTTTGGACATCCTTATCCCCTCGGCCAGATAAACAAATAACTAAAATTTCTTCCCGAGACATTTCTTTAGCCAGCTCCGTAGCAAAATAAATAGCGTGGGCACTTTCAAGAGCCGGTATTATTCCTTCTTTTCTCGATAATAGCTGTAAACCTTCTAAGGCTTCAGAGTCTGTAACAGAAGTATATTTCACGCGACCAATATCATGTAAGTATGAATGCTCTGGACCTACTCCAGGATAATCTAAACCGGCGGAGATAGAATGTGCTTCTTGGATAAATCCATTGTCATCCTGCAAAATGTACATATAAGAACCATGTAGAACTCCTTCTTTTCCTCCGGTAACAGCGGCTGCGTGAAGTCCGGTTGAAATACCACTTCCCCCCGCCTCTACGCCGTACAAAGTAACAACCTCATCTTCCACAAAAGGGTGGAACATGCCAATTGCATTGCTACCACCACCAACACATGCCACTACTGCATCTGGTAATTTCCCAACTTTTTCTAAAATTTGCCGTCTCGTTTCTAACCCGATCACCCGCTGAAAATCACGAACAATTTTCGGGAATGGGTGTGGTCCAAGCGCAGAACCTAGTATATAATGCGTATCTTCTACATTTGAAACCCAATATCTTAATGCCTCATTGACTGCATCTTTTAATGTGGAGGATCCCTGATCCACAGAAACAACTTTTGCACCTAATAATTCCATTCGAAATACGTTAAGTTCCTGTCTCCGCACATCCTCTTTTCCCATGAAGACAACACATTCTAAATCAAACAATGCGCATACTGTTGCGGTTGCTACCCCGTGCTGACCAGCTCCAGTTTCTGCTACTATCTTCTTTTTCCCCATACGCTTGGCTAGCAGCGCCTGACCAATAGTATTATTTATCTTGTGGGCACCAGTATGGTTTAAATCTTCTCTTTTCAGATATATTTGAGCCCCTCCAAGTTCCTTTGTAAGTCTTTCTGCAAAATATAATGGTGTTTCACGACCAACATAATCTTTTAAATAGTAATTTACTTCATCTAAAAACATTGGATCACAAATAGCGTCCTCATAGGCATTTTCAAGCTCTATCAAAGCAGTCATTAATGTTTCTGGAACATACTGACCACCAAACCTACCATATCTACCAACTCTTTGTCCCTCTGTATAATTAACCATCATTCCCCACCCCTATCTTTTACAGCATGTATAAATCCTTGAATAAGTTCTTTATCTTTGATGCCATTTCGTTCTACTCCACTAGACACATCTACCATATAAGGATTTACTCTCTCAATAGCATCTTTTACATTGCTTGGCGTCAAACCACCTGCTAGAATAATTTTTTCAGTCGGTATATCATTGACCTCCATCAGCTGCCAGTCAAATACTTCTCCACTACCGCCCTGATAATCTGTACCAGGTGCATCAAACAAATAAAACTCTGTCTCGTACTTTTTCGCCTGAAGAACATCCTCTTCATTGTGAACCGATAATGCTTTGATTGAAGGTAGATTGTTTGTCAGTATAAATTCAGGAGTTTCCTGACCGTGATATTGTATATAATCAAGCGGAACCTCTTTGAGTGCATTTATTAGTTCCTCTTTTGTTGGATTTACAAAAACTCCTATCTTCAAAACCCTAGGAGGCACTTCTTTGGCTAGCTCGTGCGCTTTTGCAACAGTTACTTTCCTCTTACTTGGTGCAAAGACAAAACCAATCGCATCAACACCAGCATTAACGGCGATTTCCACATGTTCTTTCTCCATAAGCCCGCAAATTTTCACCTTCGTCATGAGGTAATTACCTCCCTTTTAACCTGTAAGCTTCGAACAGCATTTTCAATTTCTCCACTACGCATTAACGATTCCCCCACTAGCACTGCACTAGCACCATAGCTAGCTACTTTTATAGCATCAATGGAATCCCAAATACCGCTCTCACTAATGAGCACACGCTCTTCTTCAAACGGAAATATTGCTGCGATTTCCGCAGTTCTAGATAAATCTACTTGAAATGTTCTAAGGTCCCGGTTATTAATTCCGATTATTTTCGCATCTAGCTGCAATGCTCGATCTAGCTCTACAGAATCATGAACTTCCACTAACACTTCCAAACCCTTACTTACTGCATATTTATATAAACTATTAAGCATCCCCTGCTCTAGTGCAGCTACGATAAGTAAAACAACAGACGCTCCAGCATTCTTTGCATAGTCTATTTGGATTGGATGAATGATAAAGTCTTTACAAAGTATCGGAATATCTACGGTACGAGCAACTTCTGCTAAATCATCAAATGTTCCTTGAAAAAAAGGGGTATCGGTCAATACAGAAATACAAACAGCTCCTGCATCAACATATCGTGTTGCTTTTTCACCAGGATTGATTCCTTCTGCTATCAATCCTTTTGAAGGAGAAGCTCGCTTAATCTCGGAAATTACCTGTAACGTTTTAGATTGATAAAGTGCATCAAACAAAGACTTTCTGACAATAATTTCAGCTTGATCTGAAACCGGTCGAAGAAGCATCTGCTCGATTTCCCCTTTTTTAGCATCCAATATCTTATCTAAAATTGTTGTCATAATACCACCTCATGTCTTACAGATTGTTGACTAAAAGTTATAGCTGCTTCCAGCTTTTCTAATGCTTTTCCTGAATGGATAGTATCTTTGGCCAACTTAACTCCTTCTTGAATCGAGCTAACAATTCCTGAGGCAAATAAACCAATACCACTATTAAAAAGAACTGTATCTAAATAGGGACTTGTTTCACCTTTGAGAACATTGTGCAGGATTTTGGCATTTGTGTGACTATCTCCTCCTTGTATTGCAGAAATAGGAGCAGAAGCTAAACCTACATCATTTGCTGTCAGCTTAAAGGGTATTAAATCACCGTGATCTACTAAGACTAATTGATTAACACCTGCCAGAGACGCTTCATCCATCCCTCCAGCACCACAAACAACTATGGCCCTTTTTCTGCCTAAAATTCTTAATACATCTGCATATTCCATTGTGAAGTCTGAGCGATTAATCCCAGTATATTGTGTCAGTAATCTAATAGGATTAGTTAACGGTCCAACTAGATTAAAAATAGTCGGTTTTCCAATCATTTTTCGGGCAATTCCAATTTTCTTTAGTTTGGGATGTACATTTGGTGCGTAAAGAAAAGTTAATCCCTCTCGTTTAAGTAATTCTATTGATGCTACTGGGCTAATTGAGGTATGAATCCCTAACGCCTCCAGTACATCGGTGCTTCCAGCCTTACTTGAAATTTTTCGATTTCCATGTTTTGCTACTGTAACTCCTGCTGCAGCTAACACAAAGGCCGAGGTAGTGCTAATATTAAAGCTATTCAAGCCATCACCACCTGTACCGCAATTGTCCATATATTCTCCAATAGGCTCATTCAAGTTAATAGCAAAGGACTTCATAACTGTTGCAAGTGCAGCAACTTCCATGGAAGTCTCACCCTTTTTGGAAAGTACACTTAGGAAATCTACAATATATTGTACTTCCGTATCTTCCGCAAACATCGCCTTCGAAGCTACAATCATTTCCTCATACAATAAATGTTCACTCTTCTCAACTTTTTCTATAAATTCTCTCATCTCAATCTCTCCTCTGCTCTGCTCGTATCTTGCAAAATAAAAAAAGTCCTCTTCCAAGGGATTTCAGAAAAATCCCTTGGAAGAGGACGGTATTGACCGCGTTGCCACCTCTAGTTGGAGTGTAATACTCCCGCTTAAGCTCCTGTAACGTAGGAAAACGTCTGCCTCTATAACACTTAATGTGTTTCGAGGAAGCTCTCATAAGTCCATTCACATCAGTAACAAATCAGTTTTCACCAACCACTGACTCTCTATATTGTCCACTAAAGCTACTATTCTTATTCAAACAATTTCTCAGCTATACTGTGCTATTCTCTGCTCATCTGTTCTTAGGCGACGCTACTTTTAGCGTCTTCTACCTATATCCGAACATAAAAGTTAACTATTATGATAGTGGGAATACTTTTAATTGTCAAATATTTTTATCCTTTTACTCTTTAATTGCATAACTTAGGTTATAAGCAGACAAGGAGGATTTTTAACGGTGGTAAATCCAATATATGGTCAGCGGATTACTTTAGAACAAGCAATGAGTATTGCCTTACAGAGAATATCCGGGGAAATTGTACACGTTGATTTGGATATGGAAGATGGCATTCTAGTATACGAAGTATTCATCATGTCGCCTAACAACCAGATTTTTGAAGTAGAAATCCATGCAAGAACAGGTAATATATTAAAAATAGAACAAGAAAATGACATTGATTATGAATGAATAAACAAACATGTAACAAAAAAAGAAGCAGTGATATGATTGGGAACAACTACTCCGTTGATTCCCTTCAGGATAGTTGGTATAATAAAGGAAATACAGGTATACAATAAAATGCCGACTGGATGTTAGTAGCACCCAATCGGTAAAATAGACTGATTCCCTTCAAGGGTGTCGGCAAAGTAGATTAAGTAATCCATCCGAGCGCTAACTCACAGGTGGATTACTTTTTTCGTGTCATTGAAAAAGTCAGCGTAATCAATGCAATGATCAGTGAAGAAAAACTGATCATAATTACGAGAGATTCAAATATCGTCAAAAGCAGCACCCCCTTCTGTATCAGTCATTAAACAGAAAGGAAAAAGTGCCGTCCACCCATGAGATCATCAATCTATATACTTAATTATACCACACATACGTTCTATTTTAGGCGTTTATCGTATGAAAAAGTAAGTTATTTTTGTAACTCTCTATACTAATTTTAATATTCTGTAATTTGACATTCCAAAAAATCGAGTTAAAAATCTACATATAATCCATGGGTAACCCCTTTTTCCATTAGTTGTGTTATATCTTCCTCAAGAGATATTAATCTACTACATTATTCGACTATACCTGATCTAGCAAGTTACTACCAATTTGTTCAAGATCACACTTTAAAAGTTACTTTCTATTTCATATCGTTAAAAAGTAGTATTGCTGGCACTAGTTGTTCTCGATTCCATACACAATCTTTTGACCTCTATCAACTGCTGTTCATAAAAAGAGAGTTGGTAGATGTCAGGCATTTCAAGTTCCTTCCAAAAACTAAAATCATAGACAGGGTCAAAGTAATTCATTATTAAAACCATTAGATTTCCATGTGTCCCTATTGCGACATTTTGCCCTACATATTTCTCCAAAATCTCTTTTGTTGCGTGGACACCTCTAGCTTGAGCATTAAGATTAGATTCTCCACTCGGGTGTGAAAAATCAAAATCAGACCACACTTGAAGAATTGCTTCATTGAAATTTGCTACTGGCTGTTCAGATAAGATCCGTTCCTTTAAGGCATCAATAATTTCTATTTCTTGCTCTAAGTGGAGTGCAATTCCTTCAACTGTTTGAAACGCTCGCCTATAGGGACTCGATACAACAATGTCTATATCTTCTTCTATTAATAAATCAGTTACTTCTTTGGCATCTATTAATCCCTGCTCCGACAACGGTCTACCTAACTCATCAGCTGAATAATTAGAGTGCGCATGCCGAACAAAATATAAATTTGTTATCATTTCTATTCACCCCTTATTAATTCGCTTATTAAATATTCTTTTTACAAATGGTTCTTTCAAATCTGTATATAAATTTATATTAATATCCTTTAGTTTTGCACTGTTTACTTTGATCATTCGGTATTCATCTCTAGCTTTAGCGTTGGAATTTAAATAATTATGAAAGAATAGTTGGTTTTTCCATAATTCATTTTCAATCATATGAATGAAATGTGTTTTTATTTCATATGTACCATCTGTAAACATAGCAAGAACTATTTCACCCGGTCTTTCTACTCTCAGTCTTAGAAATCCAATATTTTGTAGGGCTTTAAATACAGACTTATCTATATTTGCAATATCATCTACTCCCACTAATATATCTATGATTGGCTTTGCAGGCATGTTAGTTATGGCAGTACTTCCTATATGCTGAATTCGGTTTTCTCCAAGTCCTGTAACAACAATAATTTGTTGCTTTACTCTGTTAAACTCTTTTTTCCATTCAGCTGTGTAAGGAAATAACTTCACTTCGTTTTTTTCTAATCCTAGCTCCAATAGAAATCCTCCAATATTAACTTTGTTTTTTGGGAATAGATAATGTGGTCCATTTCTCTTCAGTAGTTGTTTGTTTGGCAATGTATATCACTTGACCAACATGGGAGGAAGTATGAGAAAGACTTCTTATAACAGCTTCCATTACAGTATGCGGCTCATTTCTAATATAAATGGTTTGGAGCAGATGTTCCGATTTAATAGTATCAAGAGCACTCAAAAACACCTGACACCCTTCCGACCAAATTTCCATCAATTCTTCACGAGTTGCAATTGTACTTTCAAATTCTTTGTCCCGATTTCTAGTAGTTTTTTCACCATCTGTCGTCAAAAAGTCTGTCCATCGTGAAACCAGATTTCCACTCAAATGCTTAATGATTACCTCTACACTATTGGAATGATTATTTGGTGTCCAAAATAGCTTATCTTCTTCCATCTGAACAACTGCTTTTTCTGTATCCTTCATCAAATCTAAAAACTTATTCCTAACTACTCGCATAAAATCAATGTGTATAGAAGAAATATCGTTCAAAATAATCCACTCCTTTTCTTTTTATTATAAAGTAAATATTCAGAAAAACTATATATATCCTTGAATATTCAATGAACATAAATTAGATGGCCTATTCATAATTTATCAATTTCCATATTATGCAATAGAGAAAGAGAATTTGTCTTTCTACTAATTCTAGTATTCATACTAGTAAAAGAAAGGAGGAAATTGAATGGCAGAAAAAATATTTATCAATAACACATTAGCAGCATTTCAAATTACACTCTTTGTTCGTGAAGGAGAATTCCCGTACAACCAGGATGGAACCGTAACATTTACACTAGAGCCTGGTGAAACAGAGAGTGTTACCTATGGTAGCGACACAAATATATTTTTAAATGGACTAACAATCTTTACAATTTATGAAGGTGATCTTTTCAGTTCAGTAAAATTTGTAACAGCTCAAATGAGTGAGTTAGACAATCTTCTTAATACAAATGACACAATAACTATTTCACAAGTACAAACAGATTATGTATTATCTGGTTCCAATATATTTCTGGACGCGGTTAATGATGCTCAAACATTAGCAGAAATAAGGGCAGCAATTGAAGATCCTAGTTTGGGGCTAAATTTAACAGCTTATAACGCTCTTTCTGAAGCTCAGAGAGATGAGGTAGCAGGAGTATTGCTAAATACTAGACCTGTTGGGGGTTACCCTTCCATTGCAAGTGTCCAAGCATCCCTAGATGCAGCAATAAATGAGCTTGTTGATCCAAACAATATTTACGTAAGTGCAGGAGCAGTTGGAGGAGATGGGAGTATTGCAAATCCTTTTGGAACTATTACCGATGGAGTTGCAGCTGTTAATCCTGGAGGAACCGTGCATATTTTAAGTGGCACATATCTAATCACTTCCCAAATTTTAGTTAACAAAATGGGAATAACCTTATTAGGAGAACCTGGAACAACTCTTCTTCTTCAAGCAGATATTATAGCCTTATTAATTACTGCAACTGATACTACAATTAACGGTCTAACAATAACTAGTGATATTCCATATGCAAAGGAATTCATCCAAATTGGTGGTACAAATACAAACTTATTAAATAATACGATATTTGGTCCACCACAAGCATTGCCAATGTCAAACTGGGTTGTAAACCGGGCAGTAGTATCATCAGGCGGGATAAACATTGTCGTTGAGGGAAATACGTTTTATTCATTACGAACCGGGATATACATTAATCCAAATGTAACTGGCGAGATAGATAATAATGTAGTATATAACACAAAAGGCGCTTTCTTAGTAGACAGAGCTTTCACTACTTTTGTGGGCAACTCATGGGGTATTCCAATGAATGAGTTTGATATCGTATTATTTGCCGGTACAACTTCCGGACCACCATATGATAATCTTCAAGCTCTTAGTGCAGCTAATAATAATGCAACCATATCTGACCAACGTAGTTAATATATAGGAAAAAGTAAAAACCAACTTATTTGGAAGTTGGCTTTCAGACTGTAGAGAAACTCAATTTTTGGTGCATAGAGTTGTATACTAAAATCTGCAAGGACCACCACTTCGCTTTCCGTGGGCTTGGCTTCAGCCTCCTCGTCACGGTGAAAACATATGCTCCTGCGGTTACTCGTCGCAAAGACATTGGTCAAGTTGTTCCAACAGGAGTCTTCGTGGTGGTCCTTGCCTTATAAACAACTCCTTAAAGGTTTCCACTATAAATACTTTTATTTAGATAAAGCAACCTCTTTAAAGATATTTATTATTACTCATAGCAGTTTATAAAAATACTTTTGTCTTCAAGCTGAAAGCCAACTTATTTGGAAGTTGGCTTTTTTTGTGGGCATTTCACAGATTCCGAATGTTAATAAGCATTTCTTATTGTCGCCCATTTTGTATTGGTGAACTTACCACAAAGTACCTGTATCTATTAATTTATAAACATAGTAATATATGAAAGTTATAATACTACTTTCAAACTAGAGGAGAATGGGTTTAAGTGAAAAAAGTACTTCCTATTTTTATTATATTTGT
The DNA here is from genome assembly GCA_900114885.1 of Psychrobacillus psychrodurans. Classification (GTDB taxonomy): domain Bacteria; phylum Bacillota; class Bacilli; order Bacillales_A; family Planococcaceae; genus Psychrobacillus; species Psychrobacillus psychrodurans. The sequence goes on along the minus strand of FOUN01000003.1, from coordinate 316,337 downwards.
CTTATTTCTAAGCTCTCACCCTATACAAAGTACAGCCACTGGTAGTTCACTTACAGTGGGGACTGTTCAAATAGATAACGTTAGCGTATTAAGTTTACCAAAACAAGGTTCGACTGTTATCACCACTTTAAAAAAAGGAGAAGAATTCCCTGTCCTATCTACTGCATCAGGAGACTCATCTACCGTTATAGTGCATACTGTAAGTCCTGGAAATACATTATGGAAAATTTCAAACCAATACGGGATTCCACTTAGTGCACTTCAAGAGACAAATAAGCTAACTTCAGCAGAAATTCGAATTGGACAGAAATTAATAATTCCACAAACACATACACTATATACTGTTATAAATGGTGATACTTTATGGAAGATTTCTGAAAAATTCAATGTAACTATAAATGATTTAACTAAGTTGAACAGACTACAATCTTCAAACCTAATTGTCGGTCAAAAATTAAACATTCCCGATTATTACGTACAAATTCAGTTGTTGGGTGGTAAAAAAGGCTGGGTTAATAAATCACTTTTAAAACAAACGAACCAGCAACGAATCGTAATGGGATGGAAGTATAACGGAAGTTCGCAAAATTATTCACAACAATTGAAGCACTCTAATTTAAATGTGGTGTCACCAAGATGGTATACTTTAAATAACACAGGTAATTTTGTTTTAATTACAGCTGACACAAATTATCTGAAAGATGCACATAACAAAGGCAAGAAAGTTTGGCCCCTAATTGGAAATAAATTCGACCCAGTTTTAACTGACTTGGTATTAAGTAATACTGAAAAACGCAAAAAATTAGTGTCAACGCTTAAAAATTCTTTAGTTCAAACAAAAAGCGATGGAATAAATGTGGACTTTGAAAACATCGATCCGAAAAACAAGCAAGATTTTATCCGCTTCGTAACCGAACTTAAAAACGCTCTTCATCCACACGGAATTAAAGTATCTGTAGACGTTACTCGCGAAAACAAGGATCCTTTTTGGTCTGGCAGTATAGACCGTTATGCGTTAGGTCAGGTTGCTGACTATATCATTATGATGGGGTATGATGAGCATTGGGGAGGTAGTCCAATAGCGGGGTCTGTAGCTTCTATGCCATGGGTTCAAGAAGGTATTGAACTGTTACTGGAAGACGTACCATCTCACAAGATTATCTTGGCGGTACCTTTCTACACAAGAGAATGGATTACTAATTTAACGACAAAAAAAGTGAAAAGTATCGACCGTACAATGGGTGAGGTTGAACAAATTATCTCTTCAAAAAATCTTATAAAAGTTTGGGATCAAAATACCCAGCAAAATTATGTGGAATTTACTGCAAACGGGGATAAGCACCAAATATGGGTAGAGGATAAACAATCTATCAAACTTCGTATTGACCTTGCTAACCAATTTAACTTAGGTGGAGCAGCTGCTTGGTATATCGGCTCTGAAACACCTGATATTTGGAATATATACCATTTCAACAAGTAAATGGAGTGTGAAACCCTAAAATTTAATAACAATTTTCAACCTGAGTCCATATTTAGATGAACTCAGGTTGTTTTAATTTTCCACTAAAAGTAAAAGTACCCAGTCTTTCTCTAAATTATGAGTTGACTGAGAACCTTACCCTCTCATCTTCAATCCTGAATCTTATTTTTCAGATTAGGTAGTCACCCATACTTTATATATATTTAATCCATCCTGCTGAGTATTGACTCTAAATGTGTCTATCGAAGCTAATCTAAAAGCAAGAGAATAAGCAATTTTGTAGTCTGAGGTTATATATCCATCGTAAATTCTTCCGTAAATTTCATTTGCTAAAGAATCAGCCCAAACATCGGCTTCATAAAATGTTTCAAAAATTATTTCTTCTCTTTTCCACCTAATATTCATAGCTACACCAACTTTGTAAAGTTATTCCCATTCATAAGGAGTTTCTTGGTAAACATAATAATTCAACCAATTGGAAAATAGCAAATGTGTATGTGACCGCCATGAGTTCATTGGCTTTTGTGATGGATCATTGTTTGGAAAATAATTTTCTGGAACATCAATCTCCACACCTTTTGATATATCTCTTTGGTATTCATCTGCAAGTGTTGTTGCATCATACTCTAAGTGACCAGTAATCATAATATGCTTTTTATCTTTAGATATTACTAGGAAAACACCTGCATCTTCCGAGTTGGAAAGCAATATCAGTCGAGGGTCTTGTTTAATCTCGTCGTATAACACAGCAGTGTAACGAGATACAGGTGCATAAAATTCATCATTAAATCCTCGTACTAATTGAATGGTTGGATCGGATAACCGATGACTAAATACACCAAAACATTTTTTGGGTAGGTCGAATTTACCAATACTATAATGATGATAAAGCGCTGCCTGCGCTCCCCAACAAATATGAAGAACAGAGGTCACATGCGTTTTGGACCATTCCATTATTTCAGTCATTTCAGGCCAATAATTAACATCCTCGAATGGTAAATGCTCAATTGGAGCACCTGTAATAATCATTCCATCAAATTTTCTGTGTTTGATATCCTTAAAAGTCGTATAGAAAGTATCTAAATGAGTTTTACTAACATTTTTGGAATCATGTGTTGCCATATGTAAAAAAGTCACATTTACTTGGAGGGATGTATTCCCTAATAATCGTAACAATTGAAGTTCGGTTTTCTCCTTTTCAGGCATAAGATTCAAAATAATTATGTTTAATGGACGTATATCTTGAGTTATTGCTCGATCGGTATCCATGATAAATATTTTCTCTTTTTTAAGAAGTTCAGCTGCTGGTAATTGTTTAGGTATATTTATCGGCAAAATAGTACTCCCCCTTAAATTTAAAAACCCTCTTTTCCTTTATATAAGAAAAGAGGGTGAACGTTTTGCTCTCGATTCTTATCTTTCAAGAAATTATATCTTGTAGGAGTTAGCACCTTTCTGATAAATCAGAGGTTGCTGAAGCTTCAACGGGCCATGTCCCTCTGCTTCTCTTGATAAGAGTTATTAAATTATATTGTTCTTTATTAAAGAATATTAACATGTGTTTTCCAATAATTCAACTTCTTTTAAACTTTGAAACGATTCACTGCTTCCGCAAGTTTATCACTAAGCTCTGTTAAGGTCTCAGATGCTGCAGCAACCGACTGAATCGCTCGTAACTGCTCATCAGAAGACGCACTCACTTCTTCACAGGCTGCTGCGGTTTGTTCTGAAGTTGCAGCCATCACTTGAATAGTATCTACTACCTGATCTTTATAGTTGGAAACCTGTTCAATTTCTGCTGAAACTGCATCAATAGATGTTTGTAAACTATTCATCAATATTGATATTTCACTAAATGTTAACTCAGTATCAGTTACAACAGAACCTTGTTCACGGAATGTTTTGATGGTGTCTGTCATTTGCTCCCCTACAATATGGGATTCACTTTGTAGCTCCGTAATAGTTTGTTTTACTTCCTCTGTGGCTTTAGCAGATTGTTCTGCAAGCTTTCGCACCTCATCCGCAACGACCGCAAAGCCCTTTCCATGCTCACCTGCACGGGCCGCTTCAATACTTGCATTCAGTGCGAGGAGATTCGTTTGTGATGAGATTTCCATAATGGTTTCCATAACACTGCCAATCGCTTTTACTCTAACTTCTAAAGTTGTAAACAATGTAGACATGGAGGTAAGATTAGACTCCCAGTTTTGGAAAGAAGTTTTCAATTCACTCATTTGGTTTTGACCATTTGTATTCATTAAATTTGCTTTAGTAGCTATATCAGTCATCGTTATTGATTTTTCGTTAATGAGATTGATTTGCTCGCTTAAGTGCACGGAACTCTCTGTTACTTCACCAGCATCTTCTGCTGATTTAGATGCACCTTCTGCAATTTCACTAACAGCTAATGACACTTGTTCCGCAGAAGCATTTGTTTCTTCAGCTACAGCACTTAAATTTTCAGAATTTGACTGCACATTATTTGCGGACTCTTTTACAACCTGAATAATTCCATTCATACTGCTAGACATTTTGTTGAAGTTTGTAGCAAGTTGACCAATTTCGTCCTTAGACCTTATATTCGCTTGTACAGTTAAATCTCCATCAGCAATAGAATCCATTAATTTTTTTAGTTGGCCGATTGGTTTTAAAATAGCGCTAATCATGAAATATAATACGATAAATATGATTGCCTCAATGGCTAAAACAATTATTATTATCATTGTACGTATACTGTCTGCTGTTTGGTTTATCTTATTTTCCTCATAAACAGCTCCTATTTTCCACTCCAATTCTGGTATAGTTGTAAATACAGTAATTGTATTAGTACTCTCCGTTCCGTCAGTCACATTTCCACTTTCCAAGGAACTAGATAGCATTTTTTTAACTGATGAATTCTCAGATATGTTTTCACCAAATAAAGTGGGATGAACTATAGCATTACCATCTGCATCCACAATAATTGGATAACCTTCATAACCTAACTCATTGTTTGCTAACGTTTCTGTTAATTTGGATAATAGAATATCAATGGCTAATACACCAACCACTTGGCCATCTCTAATAACAGCTTTTGCACCAGAAATTGCATATTCTCCAGTAGAAGCATCTACAAAAGGTTTAGACCAGCTGAAACTGTCTTTATTTGAAACTGCATTTAAATACCATTCCCTTGAAGTAGGATCAAAATCTGCTCCTAGGTCTGCTTCTGGGATAATTTCAATCGATTTATCAGGTAAAGCTATGTAGACTGAAGCTACAGCGTCATATAATGAAACAAATTCATTAAATTTAGTATCTAATTGTTTCACTAATTTCTTGGCTAAAACTCCATCAGTTGCTTTAGCACTATTATGAAAATCTACAATATCATTTGAAGTTGATAATTGAATAAGCCCTTTTTCATATGTAGCTAAATAATTCTGAATTGATGTTGACATTTCTTGAACTATAACTTGGCTTTGATCAATTAAGTCTTTTTCCGTCTTTTTACTAATAGTGTTCGTACTAATGGTTATTAATGGTGCCATACTTACAATAATTAGAGCCATAACAGCAATAATTATTTTCCACTTTATAGATTTACGCATTACTCATCTTCCTTCTCTATGTATTGAATATGCTCCGATATGAATATTCCATATATAAGTATATTTATACTATTATATCGGCACAATGAGAGAATATTAATGCATGAAAAATAACTTACTCTTCAAAAAAACAAATTTCGGTGAAATACCTTCTTATTTACCTTTCTATCATATTTTCTGCAGATGATGATTTCAAACATATTATTAATGAAAATAAAGGAACTAAAAATAAATCTTCCAATTTGAGATACCTGACTTGAAATCTCACAAAAGAGACCACCTTCTTAAAAGGTGGTCATAATCATTATAAGTAATTCTAATACTTCCTAACCAATCCATTCCTCCAATAAGATTTCAAGTTGTTCTTCTTTTGCTTGAATAGATTCGATAAGCTTTTCATAAATTCCCCAATCAGTTTCTATTTTTGCATTTTCTTTTAAATATGAAATTTCACTTTCCAAACAAGAAATTTCTTCATCGATTGTTCGCTCTTTTACACGTTCCCTTGTTGGTTGTTTAGTTTTAGTCTTTTTCTCTGAAACATCTTCTACTTCTCGCTTAGAATACATTTCCTCCCATTTTGTTCTAGCCCACTCATATGGTCCTTCAAATGTAGTGAGCTGGGCTTTTTCTAACCAGACAGTTTTAGGAAATAATTTATTTAAAAAATACCGATCATGTGATACGGCCAATATAGTTCCATCAAAATCAGCTAAAGCATCTTCAAGTACTTCTCTAGACTCAATATCTAAATGGTTCGTCGGTTCATCAAGAATTAGGAGATTAATATCCTGATGCATGAGCTGTGCTAAGCGAAGTCTCATGCGCTCACCACCGCTTAAATCACCTATTCGCTTAAATACATCTGGTCCATAGAACATAAATTTTGCGAGAATATGTCGTGCATCTCCCTCGACCACATTTAACTCACTTCGAAATACATCAATTAGCCTAGACTTCGGATCCTGAATTTCATAATGCTGCGACAAATAACCTGCCCGGACATTACTACCTAACCGAGCTTCTCCATTGTCAATAGGTATCTCTCCACGCAGAAGATTTAATATAGTGGATTTACCAGAACCGTTTCGACCTACTATCGCAACTCGGTCCTTCCAGTATAGATTTAGCTGTGCATTTTCTAGCAATGCTTTATCTCCAAATGATTTATATACATTTTTCATCATAACTACTTCTTTTCCACTTCTAGAAGCAAATTCAAAGGAAAGCTCCATCTTTTTCGGGTCGATTAAAGGTTTTCTAACTTTTACCATTCTCTCTAGTGCCCTTTCCATATTACGTGCCTGACGAAATAACTTTGGATTTGGTGGAACCGCTTCATTTGCCCATTGTCTAAGTCGTCTTATTGCATCCTTCATTTTTTTGATCTTTTTCTGTTGTTCCTCATACTCCTGGAACTCACGCATTAATCTAGCTTCTTTCTCTAAAATAAAGGAAGAATAATCTCCATGATAAAGAGAAAGCTCACCTTCTTCTAAATCTGCAATTTTGTTTACGACCTGGTCTAAGAAATATCTGTCATGCGAAATGATTACAACAGTCCCTGAATAGTTAACCAAATATTGTTCCAACCACTCAACTGCAAATAAATCTAAATGATTCGTCGGTTCATCCAACAATAATATATCTGGATTTGACAGTAAAATTTTCCCAAGCATTATTTTTGTTTGTTCGCCACCACTTAAACTAGCAAATGATTGGTTTACGAATTGGTTCAACTGAAGTCCCTGCACTACTTTTTCAATTTCAGACTCCATTGTATAACCGCCTAAAAGTGTAAATTGTTCTTGTACTTCTCCGTATTGCTGTAGCAGGCGCTCCATCCCTTCTGAATTTAAGGTTGTCATTTGTTGCTCCATCTTAATCATTTTCTTTTGTAACTCCGTAATCTTTTGAAAAGCATAATGGAGAACATCAAGACCTGTAATATCTTCTGAAAAAGTAGGTATTTGAGCCAAATAACCAATGGATACACCTTTCTTAAAGTTGATATATCCTTCGTCAGGTTTTTCATTTCCTGCTAACAATTTGAACAATGTAGTTTTACCGCTACCGTTACGACCAACAATGGCTAACCTGTCTCCCGTTTTAATATCAAGAGATAAGTTTTCGAAAATCGTATTTCCTCCAAGCATTTTTGTTATATTTTGTATTGTACATATCATTATGATCGCTTCCCTTCAATTCTTTATGAGCTAAGAAGCGCCTTTTTTTCGCAACAAAAAAAGACTGTCTAAAAAGCACAGTCTTCTCGCTACCATTTAGGATCCGAAAGAATGACTTCTTAGCTATGAACATTACTTTGAAATTGTCTAAAAATGGACAGACCTGTCCCGTTGTTAGCAATTTCATGAGTAATTGCACAAGAAGTGGATAAAAATTCCAACATAAAAAATTGTGCATTCATAGCGTTTTTCATTCTTTCTTCACCTCCGTTCGAATTAGTTAAATAAATAATAGCATAATTATTCAAACAATTCAATCGTTATTTTCATTTGGTTTTTCAAAAGATGGATCATTTATGGATTCGTCCACTTTAGGAATACCTACATCATTTTCTTCATTAACTTCTTCATTACCCGTATTTGGAATTTCTTGATCTTGGTTGTCTATTTGCGTCTCAGGGTTAGCTGGTTGATTGGAATTCCTTTGAAATCCACAGGCAGTAAGTATGAAACAAGAAATAATAAGTATCGAAAACATTCGTTTAAACATTGTTAGTTTCCTCCTAATTTAACATTAGAATGCACAACCTTCGTAACTTTATACTATAAAATTTATTCAACTATCTTTTCATGGTTTAACTTTTAGTTTAATTAAATTGATGATGTTTTTTTGCCAAGTAGATTCTCTTATAAAAAAAGAGCTCTAGCACGAGGCTAGAGCTTCATAAATCATTCTTCAATATCAAAATAAATTTCATCTTCGTCGTTATATTCAGAACCATTTTCGAATAATACTGTTGTTCTTAAAATTAGTCTTGTTACTTCCTCATTACTATCTGGAATCCATCTTTCATCTGGCATAATTTCAAAAGGTATCATTTGCATGTCCTTAGATGCAGCTGCTCCTACTAATTCAATTGAGTGCTTCGATACAATTTTAGGTGATTCACCATTTGTCAGTTTAAATACCTCTAATTTGATATTTTCTACCGATTCATCGTGTACCCCTTCTATATAAATCGTGCCCGACAGATTAATACCATGTTCAATATAAGGGTGATCGACAATCGTGTCTATCTTTATAGATTTTACTTCTATGGAAGATTCAAATTTCTTCGCCATTATTCTCAGTCCACCTTGTGATTTGTATACTCATAGTGATTTTCTATTACTGGTTCAAACTTATTATAACGCTTTTTAAACAATGTATAAAAGTGTGAAACGATTACTTTCAAAATTGCATATCCTGGAATTCCTAATATTACTCCTGGAACACCAAATAATGCACCTGATGTAATAAGAACAAAGATAATTGTAATTGGGTGAACATGTAATGATTTACCCATAATTTGTGGTGATATAAACTTCCCTTCTATTAACTGGACAATCGTCCAAACTATCGCCAACCCTACTAGCATAAGTGGTGATTTTACTAGGGCTATAATAGCAGCAGGAGTAATAGCTATCACTGGACCTAAATAAGGTACTACACTTGTAACCATCGCTATGACTCCAAGTAGAAGTGCATACGGCATACCGATAATTGTAAATCCAATAGAAATCATTATTCCAATACACATTGATACTAGTATTTGTCCTTGAATATAAGAACTAATTTGTCTATCTATACCTGTAAATACAGATTGTAAATCATCTCTCATTCTTGGAGGAAACAACTTCAGAACAAAGTGGGGTAACTTCTCGCCGTCCTTTAAAAGATAAAAAACGATAAAAGGTACAGTTACTATAGCTAAAACAAAACTAGTTAATACACCAACAATCGATGAAATCCCAGTTATAATACCGGTTACAGTATCTTGTACAAACTCTCCTATTTCAGCTGGAAGACCATTTAATACTGAAGTAACATCATTCTCAATTTGTAAATAATATTCCTGAAAAATAGATGTTCGTAAAAATTCATCTAAGTCATTGAAGAGCTGAATAAAGTAAGTAGGTAATTCTTCCACTAATTTAAAGACTTGACCCTTTAAAAAAGGAAATACTAGAAACACTAGTAATGTTATTAATCCGATTAATACTAAGAAAATAATAAGTATGCCCCATACTCGTTTAATTTTTATTTTTTCTAATAAACGTAGTATTGGTCGTAATAAGTAATACACAATAACTGCTAAGATTATAGGTAAGATTACATTACCCAGAAATACCGTCAAAGGTACAAATATAAAAGAAATCTCATCATAAATCATAATAACAAGACCGATCATCAGTAAAAGAACCAATGAAAAGATAGTATTACGTCCACCTAAAAATTTTATGTATCTAGTAGAAAAAAAAGAAGGTTTTTCTGGCTCCACTTCTATCAAACTTCCTTTCTATATATATTTATTTTACGGAGGAAAAATAAATATGGCAATCTTAAAGCAAGTTATTTTTCTAAAAACTCTGTAATTGCATTTTTGTTCTTCTCTTCGTCGAGTACAATGACTGACCCAGCATGACTATAGCGCTTAAATGAATATGTTCCTTCCACTGGAATTGTCATTTTTTCCATTTCTAACTTACCACTTACTAGTGCATCTAATACTCGTTTTGTTTTGTCAGAGCGTGAATAATCTGTTTGGATATATCCCTCTGTTGCGCCAATGAATTTAGGTAAATTTGGTATATTTTCTATGGATAATAGCTCATCTTTTAAGATTTCCATTACCAACTGTTGTCTTCCAACTCGTCCAAAGTCTCCTTCAGCATCCGAACGGAAACGAGCATAACCGAGCAATTCTTGTCCATTTAAGTTCTGTTGCCCCTTGGTTAATGTAACACCAATTTTCTCTGACATGTCCTTCTCTACATTAACTGGAACTCCATTCGGTGCAATTATGTCAACAAGGGATTCAAAGCTACTAAAATCGATTAATGCATAGTGATGAATTGGTAAATCGAACATCTCTTGCATAGTATCTTTCAATAACTGTACTTTCCCTAAATAGAAAGCTGTATTTAATTTATAGGATTTATTCCCAGGGATATCGGCATATATATCACGCATGAAAGAGATTACCTTAACATCATTATTTTGCTTATCCCAAGAAAAAATCATCATAGTATCTGTACGAGCTTTGTCTTCCCCTCTGGAATCTACACCTAAAACCAAGATGTTTTCTCGTTCACCTTGCTTAAGTACATCTCCTTTAAAGTCCATTGGTTCTTTTTTATCTGTGTCAGCTAATTTATAACCGCTAGAATATTGTGTAAATGTATAAATACCAACTCCTACAGCCAAAAATAATAAAATAACAAAAAGCATACGTCCTATTCTTGGACGTCTTTTTCTTCTACGTCTTCTAGTTTGTTGTAATTCTTCTTCCATCTTGAAATCTCCCCTTTATACCCTAATAATAACGTATTTCAGTTAAGAAAAGTTTCAGATTTTTGTACTACTACTAAACAAGTGGTAAAATCTATTTTACATAAGACAATACATCAATTAGTGAGAATAATAGGAGGAAAGATCATGGTAGAAACAGCAACTTTCGCAGGCGGATGTTTTTGGTGCATGGTAAAACCATTTGACACTTGGGACGGAATACATAAGGTAACTTCAGGATATATGGGTGGTCATCTTGATAACCCTACTTACGAAGACGTAAAAAAAGGAGATTCTGGTCATCTAGAAGTGGTAGAAATACAATTTGATCCAAGCATCTTCTCCTACAAAAAGCTATTAGAAATATTTTGGCAACAAATTGATCCTACCGATGATGGCGGTCAGTTCCAAGATCGAGGAGAAAGATATCGCACTGCTATATTTATTCATTCAGATGAACAACGAGAGCTTGCTGAGCAATCGAAAGAACAACTTGCAGCAAGTGGGAAGTTCTCTAAACCTATTGTTACCGAAATTCGTTATGCTAAAACATTTTATGAGGCAGAAGAGTATCATCAAGACTATTATAAGAAAAGCCCAACTCACTATAAAGAGGATCGTGCACAATCAGGTCGAGATGAGTTTATAGAAAAAAATTGGAAATAGAATTTTAGATCTACACCAACGAAAGTACCTCCAAAATTTTGGAAGACATCGGTTAATAAAGAAGAAATAAAATTTAGACGAAAACCACTTCAAAATTGAAGTGGTTTTCATCATTGTCTTGCAGTCCTTTATTCTCGTTAGATGAAAAGTTGGATAAGGGAGACACCCCAGTCCACTCATAAACAGACAAAACCTGTTAAATAGAGGCTTAAAGCCAGAATATTTGCCCTAACCCTCATTAACAAAGGGATTCTGTATTTTGTTTATATTTCATGTTATAATAAGTTCATTGTGAATTTTAGGAGGTACTAGCATGATTGCAGTAAGTAACGTAAGTCTTCGTTTTGGTGATCGTAAATTGTTCGAAGACGTAAATATAAAGTTTACACCAGGAAACTGTTATGGTTTGATTGGTGCAAATGGAGCTGGAAAGTCAACATTTATCAAAATCTTGTCTGGTGAAATTGAACCGCAAGAAGGTAATGTTATTATGAATCCAGATGAACGTTTAGCTATTTTAAAACAAAATCACTTCGAATACGAAGAACACACTGTTTTAGAGACAGTTATGATGGGGCATAAACGTTTATATGAAGTAATGAATGAAAAAAATGCTATCTATATGAAAGAAGACTTTTCAGATGAAGATGGTATGCGTGCAGCCGAATTAGAAGGTGAATTTGCTGATTTAAATGGATGGGAAGCTGAATCAGAAGCAGCAATACTCTTACAAGGTCTTGGTATTCCTGATGACATGCACCAAAAGAAAATGGCTGACTTAACTGGTTCAGAAAAGGTAAAAGTTCTACTATCTCAAGCCCTTTTTGGCAAACCAGATGTACTTTTACTAGATGAGCCTACTAACCATTTAGATATTAAAGCTATCCAATGGCTAGAAGACTTCCTCATTAACTTTGAAAATACTGTAATTGTTGTATCCCATGACCGTCATTTCTTGAACAAAGTATGTACACATATTGCGGATTTAGATTTCAGTAAAATTCAAGTTTACGTAGGAAACTATGATTTCTGGTATGAATCGAGTCAATTAGCTTCTAAATTAGCTTCAGATCAAAATAGTAAAAAAGAAGAAAAAATCAAAGAACTACAGGCATTTATTGCTCGATTTAGTGCCAATGCTTCTAAATCCAAACAAGCAACATCTCGTAAGAAAATGCTAGACAAAATAGAACTAGATGATATTAGACCATCATCTCGTAAATATCCATATGTAAATTTCGCGATGAAACGTGAAATCGGTAATGATGTATTACAAGTTCAAGATTTAGGTCATTCAACAGAAGACAAAAAACTATTCTCTAATTTAAGCTTCACTATGAATAAAGAAGACAAAATTATTCTTTTAGGTGATGAATTAGCGAAGTCAGCTATATTACGTATCTTAGCTGAAGAAGAAGAACCAAAAGAAGGATCAATACGTTGGGGTATTACTACAACACGTGCCTACTTCCCGCTTGATAACGCAAAATACTTTGAAGGTAGTGAGCCTTCATTAGTAGACTGGTTACGCCAATATTCTCCAGATGATGAAAGCGAAACATTCCTTCGAGGATTCCTTGGCCGTATGCTTTTCTCAGGTGAAGAAGTAAAGAAAAAGCCTTCTGTTCTTTCTGGTGGAGAAAAAGTACGTTGTATGCTTTCAAAAATGATGCTTTCGGAATCGAATGTATTATTACTAGATGAACCAACGAACCACTTAGATCTTGAATCTATTCAAGCATTGAATAATGGACTTACATTATTCAAGGGTGCTATGATATTCACATCACATGACCATCAATTCATCCAAACAATTGCAAATCGCGTAATCGAAATTCGTGATGACGGATCTATCTTAGATAAACAATTGACTTACGATGAATTCTTAGAGTGGAAAGAAACACAAAACTTATAAGATAGATGAAATAAAGAGTACAGGATTGTGACATTGTGTCATGATCCTGTACTCTTTTTTTGTAATACTTTCGTTCTATCTTAGTTAATCTCTTCTGGTATGTTGTTATAACAATTATGAAAGTAATCAAAGTAAAATTTTTTGAAAGGATTAATTTTTAACTAATCTGTCCTTTTTTGAAGTCTTAATAAATCTACCGAGTAATGACCTTGTTGGTAATTTACCTAGTAATGAATCACTTGTTTCTGAGATATTCTTCAGGACGTTCAATAATTTATCGTCTCCTGCCCAATGTTCTTCAATCACTTCTGGTTTAAATTTATTTAATAGCATGTTGACTACAAAAGTAGCTACAATTATATCGTCTATAAACCCACCTGGTCCAACTAATCCTTCAGGTAATACATCTAAAGGAGTGATGAAATACAAAATCCCACTACCAACGAGTGTTTTACTTTTGGCATCTAATCGTTCATCAAACATCGACTTCACTAATAAATGAAATAAATCCGGCGCAAACAGAAGATATGGAGTAAACTTCCCTGCTTTCCCCGATTTACTTTCTACATAATCTGTGATCTTAGAACGTAATTTTATATAGAAGTCTTGCTGCTCCTCATAAGTTGGTAGCTCTTTCTTGAGTTCTACATTCATCGCCATATCCCCTTTCTCTTTTAACTATACCAAAAAAAAGACAATTTGAAACATTATAAGCATTTCTTAAACTACTCAAAAATTTTATACAAGGGCTAAGAGAACTTATAAGTTAGGAAATAGATAACTCCGAAAAATTATTAAAAGGTGATTCGTATCTATTTTCACGAACCACCTATTCTTTACTTAATTAAGTATTGGTTTAATGCTTGTTGCAGAGTAGCATAGGTTTTTGTTTCTTGATCAAACTTAATACCTAATTGAATCATTTGTCTAACAACATCCGGTCTTAAACCAGTAATAACTGTATCACAGCCCATCATCGAAGTACCATAAATAATTTTCATTAAATGATCTATTACCTCTATTTCCATTTTCGATATTCCCGATAAATCCATTATTAATGTTTGAATGTGTAAACGACCAATCTCGTTTAGTATTTTTCCCTCCATTATATTTGTTCTATAAGTATCCACTGATCCGATTAAAGGTAAGATACATATAGTTGGCGTAATCGGTATTATCGGAACCGAAAGCGCTTCCACTTCTTTTCGTTGTGAGGAAATAAGGGCATCTTTATATGTTGAGTAGTTAATAAAGAATTCATTTAAAAAGTAATCTATTTGATTATTAATTTGTTTTTCTAACTCAAAAAAGTCGTCGACAGCAATTAGTTGTACTTCATTGCTATATTTTTGAATAAAAGCCCACATCGTTCTCCTAATCGCTTGAATCCACTCCAACTTAAACGATAATGTTAAGGAAAATGTAGCCCATGCAATACCCTCTTGCCTTGAAAATGCACTAAGTTTATCCTGCTCATTTCCATCAATAATAAGATGAATAAGATTATGAGCATTATTGATCAGATCGATATCTCCAACTTTTAATATATCATCGATTTTCTCTCTAACATTCACAGCTTGGTTCAATAAATACTCTTCAAAATTTTGTTTGTTTGCCTGCAAATATTCTTTCAATTTATGATCAAGTAATGCCTCATCCAAAATTATTCCCCCTATGAAAATAATAAACTAAGCTCTTTATACCCTCGGTGAAAATAATTAAACCTACTAATATTTAATCTATCTGAGTATGTATAAAACTATAAAATGTGAAAAAGAAGCACACCCTAACGGTGTACTTCTCTGTACTCTTATAGTTTTGTAACGTTTGCAGCTTGAGGTCCGCGGTTACCTTCAACTACTTCAAATTCAACTTTTTGTCCTTCTTCAAGTGATTTGAAGCCTTCTCCTTGAATTGCTGAGAAGTGTACGAATACGTCGTTTTCACCCTCTACTTCGATAAAACCAAAACCTTTTTCTGCGTTAAACCATTTAACTGTGCCTTGTTTCATTCTATTACCTCCAAAAAATTAATCAATACGTGAAAAAAATTCACATATTCCATGAAGTACCGATCTCACATCGATCACTTCATAGGATATGTGAATAATTAATACGGTATTTTTCACTTAAATTGTTAATTAAATTATATCAGTTGCTAGAATTTAGTCAATGAATATTTTCGCAATTCTAAATAGTTTGTTGCATTTCATTCCATATTAGTCCATGATATATTTGTAAATCATCGTCACAAGAATCACAAAAACATACCTCTTTTTCTGACCAAAAAGCCCAGTATTTCTCATCCTTATTTGTTTCTTTTGGAAACATCTCCCGCAATTCCACGAGTTTACTATCTAAAAAGGATTTTGCCTCTGCTTCATTTTCAAAAACATGCTTTTCTACGATATACTGTTCCCAACCTTCAAAAAGCCACCAGGGCTCGTAGTCTGCCTTCATGTAAATTACTTCATACATTTTCATCGCCTCTAACATTTTTTATTAACTCATATTTTACTTCTCCAATATAAAATGTCTACTTAAACGGCTTAGGAATTTATAAATTGAAAATTCCTACTTTTTCAGTTAAGTTATAGATACCATTATTATTTACAAGTTAGGAGACTTAGTTATGAAAAAGCGAGCTTTTATTCAAATGCACGGGGATGTGGATGGAGTAGGTTTTCGATTTCTAGTGAAACAAAAAGCTCAATCACTTGGATTAAAAGGTAGCTGCAAACAGACGAACGACAAACTTATCGTTATTGATATAGAAGGCGATTCAGAACAGTTAGAAGAGTTTTTAGAATATATTCAAAAAGGTGTTTCACCTTTATCTCAAACAAATGCATTTAGTATTGAATTCTATGATGATTTAAAAGGTTATACCACAATGGAGTCAGATATCGTTTAAATCTTTATGTTAATGAAACCTTCTTCTGGTTGAATCGTATATAATAGTATAGAAAAAGTGAAACTTCAATCGATGGGGTTTTTCAAACCCACTGATTGTCAGTTGAGCCATTCAGGCTTTTACGGGCAGTTATCTCCCACTAATGCTTGGTACTTTGGCCCAAAACTTTAAGTGGGATAATTATTGCCCGTTAATACGGGATAAAAGGAGGTAACATCATGAGTGAAGTAATTCAAACCTTCATACGCCATTGCTTAAATATACCGATCATGATAACTTCTTGGTTTGTTTTCTTTTTTTCAATCGAAAGTGGATTTTTTTGGAGTTCCGCTTTAGCTATAGGTGTATATATTGTCACTAATTTTGCGATAAAGAAAATACAACAAAGAAGAATTATGAAAAAACATCAAATGACCCTTTCTGAGTATTTCCATATCCAACAGCAATTAAAAGAAGCAAATAAAAAGATAAAAGCGCTAAATAGTCAATATTTGAAGGTACGTTCTATTAGTTCGTTTAAACAATTATTTGAGATGAATCGATTAGCGAAACGAATTATATCACTTGTTAAATCTAATCCGAAGAAATTTTATCAGGCAGAAAATTTCTTTTATGCACATTTAGATTCGGCTGTAGAACTAACGTCAAAATATACGCTACTAGTTTCACAACCGGTGAAAAACAAGGATATGAAGTTAGCATTACAAGATACAAGAGATACATTAGAATCAATTAGTACAGTCATGGAAGATGATTTAAACAATGTACTTGCCTCTGATGTAGAGCACCTTAAGATGGAATTAGACTTTGCAAAATTATCCGTTAAAACAAAGGAAAAACCTTTATATTTAGAAGGAGAATCAGAAGATGAGCGAAAAGTTATCGAATACAAGTGAAGATATATTAATGGACGAATTATTATCTAGTCCATTTAATTTGGATACTACTAAAACACAAGCAGCTTCTACAGAAACAGAAGCTACTCCAACTAAATTGATAGATCGATTAACAGAAGCGGAACAACAAAAGGCTCGACAATTAGCAGAGCAGATTCCTGCTGGTGACTATGAAGCCATTCTAACTTATGGTGCTAATGCACAGTCGGAGCTTACACGGTTTTCTCACCAAATGTTAGATCATGTTCAAAAGAAGGATATAGGGCCTGTTGGAGATATTTTAAGTGATTTAATGAAAAAATTATCTGAGATTAATCCAGAGGAGCTATCCACCGAGAAAAAGTCGGGTATTAAAAAATTGTTTAGTCGTGTCAATCGCTCCGTTCAAGAACTAATGACTAAGTATCAGAAACTTAGTACACAAGTAGACCGTATTGGTATTCAATTGGAGCATTCCAAACGGGGACTTGTTGAGGATGTTCAAATGCTCAATAAACTCTACGATCAAAATAAAACTTATTTCCAGGCATTAAACGTCTACATTGCTGCAGCAGAATTAAAGCGAGATGATATAGTAAACGTCACTATTCCAGAGTTAAGGCGTAAAGCAGAGCTATCTAATGATCAAATGGCATTTCAAGAAGTAAATGACATGGCTCAATTTGTAGACCGATTAGAAAAGAGAGTTTATGATTTGCAGTTATCTCGACAAATAACAATTCAAAGTGCACCACAAATACGTATGATCCAACAAACAAACCAAACACTTGCCGAAAAAATACAGTCATCTATTATGACATCTATCCCACTTTGGAAAAATCAAATCGCTATAGCTTTAACTTTAAATCGGCAGCAAAAAGCTGTTGCTGCACAAAAACAAGTAACTCAAACAACGAATGACCTATTACTTAAAAACTCTGAGATGCTAAAAGTTAATAGCATTGAAACCGCAAAAGAAAATGAACGAGGTATTGTAGAAATCGATACATTGAAAAAAACTCAGGAAAACTTATTACAAACAATTGAAGAAACTATGCGTATACAAGCAGATGGACGCGTAAAACGTAAAGCGGCAGAAATAGAAATTGGTCGTATGGAAGAAGAATTGAAACAACGTCTTCTTCTTATAGCTGACCAGTCTAAAAACCGCTCTTCCTAATATATGAAGCGCCGTTGATTTGATAACACATATACCACAAATAAAAAGAATTCATTTTAAAATCATCTTGATTTTAAATGAATTCTTTTTTATGTCGCAATAATCTTCAGAATGACTTTAACATGTTTTTCTTACTCTCTTCATTAAAAACTATTACTTCATGGGAAGCATCATAGGAATCACCATAAAAATCCTCATCTTTATACGTGTGGATATTTTCGTACGTCCATTTCATTGCTTCATAAATTGCATACTCATCTTCATCTGATGGCGACCAATATAAAATTTCCAAAATAGTATTTTCACCTGTTGCAAGAGAACGTCTTGAATAACCAATACGGGTAGCATGTTTGAATTCTTCACGTGCATAAAATCTTAGACGTTTTTCTGAATCCGAATCTTCGTAGTTAATAGGCTCTACTTCCAATAGAATTACCTTATTTTTTTCTTTTAATTGATTCAATAATTTCCGTCCAAGGCCTTCTCCCCGAGCTTCCTTAGAAACAAATAAATAATCCACAAAGACAAAGTTCTCAAATTCAACGTACATTAATACATGCTTTGGCCCCTCATCTTTTATATAAACATTTCCCTTTTCAGCTAAAAGTGTTTCCATATGATCTCTTGATTTCATCTCATCGACCGGAAAGTATTGATTGAGCTTTTCATACCAATTCATTCGGAACATTTCTCCTTCCAAAATTGTATTTTGCTCGGTTTTTTTATTTTTTTAGAGAAACAAAATTGCCGAGAAAAATCCTCGATTATATTTATTCCCTATTTTCCGGGTCATAAACATACTAAGCTCTCTCTAACAGTAATTCACTATTTTCTTAGGAACCTTGCACAACAAGATGGAGCATTTTGCGTAGTAATCTAAGTGTTTCCTCGGAAAACTTTTCTAAGGAAGAAGCAGTTGCTGATTTCTTGCCAAAAATTAAGCGAAACAAATTCAATTGCTCCTCTGTAGCCTCATGATCATTTAAAAATAGATGTAAAACGTTTATACCAAGCTGCTCTTGCTCTAACACTGCTTCTGCGGTATCCATAATACCATTCTGGGCATAACCAAATGCAGAGGGTTCCCCATCCGAAAATACAAGCAGGAACTTATGATTCTCTGCTCTATTCTCTAATCGTTTCCCCAGCCATCTTATTGCAAAGCCATCTCTGTTATCTTCATGGGCAATCATGGAAAGAATGTCTAAACCGTTATCCATTTGACCATCCTCTAACTTATGAATCCATTCAAATGCGTTTGGTTGGGAAGTTTCCGTTGCTTCATAGGCATCTTCATAATGAAGTACAATTTCATGCGTAATTTTCAGCTCTCTTAATACATCATGAAAAAGTAAAACTGCCTTTTTAGTTTCATCCATTTTGTCTTGCATAGAAGCAGATCCGTCTACTAACAAACCAAATACGGCATTTAACTGGATACTCGGAGCATCTTTTTTATAAAAAGGTTTAGGTCTTTCATCTGTCCAAAGAGGCGTCAATTTTGTAGATAATCTCCCTTTTGTAAGGTTTGTACGCTTATCTATTCGCTTTTGATCTAAACGTTTTTTCATTTCTTGCACAAAAGCCTTTAGAAATGGTGCATGCTCCTGACGATACTTGTATAGTAGATTCTTATTGTCAGAAGCGTCAGTGATTGCAATACGCTGTTCCTTATAAACGACGTTTATATGTTCTTTACCGAAAGACTTACCAGCTTTTTTCAAATCACTGGATTGATCATTAGAGGATTGATCCACCTGTCCTACCTTACTATTTCCGCTAGATTGGCCTTTACCAGTCATCGTAATCTCATGACCTTCTTGTCCTTCCTCAGCCTCAATGGCTTGTTCTGCTTTTCCATCTCTTCCATGCTCAAGTTCATATTGAAGGTGGACTCCATTCTCCTGCTCATTTTCCCGATGCCAAGATCTAAATATCTCTTCAATCGTATCTTTCTTATCTTCTTCACCGAGTTCAGCGTTTTTTACCCCTCTATGATAATGAAAATCCTTTGGTGGTAAACTGGTGTAAGAAATAATTGCGTA
The DNA here is from genome assembly GCA_900114885.1 of Psychrobacillus psychrodurans. Classification (GTDB taxonomy): domain Bacteria; phylum Bacillota; class Bacilli; order Bacillales_A; family Planococcaceae; genus Psychrobacillus; species Psychrobacillus psychrodurans. The sequence continues at coordinate 296,156 of FOUN01000003.1, read as the reverse complement.
ATATTGCAGTAAGCTATCCTCTTTCACATATTCGTTTAAAAGAAAATACAGCTGAAAAACTAAATCAATAGACTGCTGAGTTGTTTTAGATTCATATACTTTTTGAATAATATTATTTGCTATCTTAAACGAATCTGGTCCTTGTACATACATCGTGCCCTCATATAGGGAAATATATAAATAACTGATAAAAGCATCTGCTAAGAAACCTTTCTGTATATTTACACGTAGCTGCTGTTTATGAAAATCCAAATATGTTTTTATGCGAGTTTTAAATGTTTTTTGCGTACCAACTCTTTTTTCCTGAACCACTTCAACCAGTCGAAATTCTTCTATACAAAATAATAACTGATCCATGAATTTTGATAGTTCAGTTGGTTTTTCTTCTAGAAAATCCTGCCATATTAGCACATCAAAATACTTCCAAAATCCTTCTGACATCAGAAAAATATCGGACAATCTACCTTCATGCATCACTTGTTCATCCCGATGTCTCCAAAACACACTTATAGAAATAGTTTGATCCACAGGTTGAAATTCGATTAGTTTTCGTTCATTTATTGCTAATAACGTATTTTTTGTTAAAGCTTTTGCAACATTTTCATAATGCATTAGCTGCCTTGCATCAATAGTTTCATTATTGAACTGTATAAACCTGTCAACTGAATCCATTTATTTCCCTCACTTTATCCAAGAAGAAGCCAATGCTAACACAAGTTGTTTTTCTTGGTCATCCTCTAGCTTTTCAGCGATAGCATAAGTTATAGCCCTTATTGGATCCATATATAACGCCAATTCTGTTGCATATAGCAAACTTCTAATAGATGCCGCTTCCTCTGAAAGCAAGCCTTGTTTTACTTGTTCCATCAAATCATCTGCTAGGTTTAACATAAGAGTATGTAATGTCTTCGGTGCTGTTGGGAACATCTCCTGCCAGAGTTTTTCAAGATGCTCACCGGAAATATAAGGAACGGAAAAGGTTACGAAACGATTTTTTAGTGCTTCATTCATGGGTGTTGTGCCGATATAACCTTCATTGATCGCAGAAATCACCGAAAAATCAGGATGTGCCTTTATAACTTCTCCAGTAAAAGGGTTTGTTAGCATGCGTCTATAATCGAGCACACTATGCAATATAGGAAGAGTCTCTGATTTAGCCATATTGATCTCATCGATATATAAAATATGTCCTTTTTTCATCGCTTCAACTACAGGACCATCAACAAAATCAATTTCACTCACACCATCATTAGTTACGATTGTTTTAAATCCTAGTAAAGCCTCCGCATCTAAATCCACCGAACAGTTTATACTTTGGATCGGCTGAGTAAAGAAGGCTGAAACTGTTTCAGCAAGCTTTGTTTTACCTGCACCGGTTGGACCTTTTAGCAAAACTGGCTTTTTTAAAGAAACAGCGATAAGCACGTCCTCTAGTAAATGTTCTTCTGGCGAAAGATATCCACCAGCTCCAATAAGTGCTCTGTCTTGTTCAATATGTACTCTATTTAATCTCTTCTGTTGTTCTACCTTTACGATGTCTACCATATTCTACTCTTGTCTCCTTATGAAAAAAAACCGATGAGTTGACATCGGTTTTTTTATTGAAAATATTCTTTGTAGTAGCCGCCAACTTTTCCTGAGTTGTCAATAACAAATATAAATTCAACTGTTTCATTTTTAACTTCATATGTTTTTCCAACGGAAAGTACATTACTCACAAGAAATTTTTTAGCATCTGTATGAGAACACGTCACTGTTTTGATAGTTGGCTTTATAGCCCAATTAGTATGTATCATATAACCACTTCCTTTATAACTAGTATACGGTTCAGGAGAACTTTTTTCAATTAATCATTGAACGAAAAGAGGAGAAAATTATATAGTTCCTCTTTCCGGTTTTATTATGGGAACAATTGCTAGCACATTATCAATTCTAAATGTTCGTTTCGCATGCTGTTTAAAACAGTATGCATGGAATAAATCTCCTTGTACTTTTAATAACCTAATTTTACGCTTACTTATTTCACCAACTTTTGAGATATACATCATATCGACAATCCAACCGCGATTTAAATATTTAACCAAATCATTTCCCACAATTGTTCCCTCCTTTTTACAGTGTATGCGAACGTACGTTTTTTCATCTACGATTTCTGCTTATTTTTTACAAGTTCTTTTAATTGGTTTAATACAATCGCAAATCTTTCATTTTCCGTTTCCACTCGGAAATTTTGAAAAGGATTTCCTTCATATTTTATACGATCTAACACATGTGGAATCAAAAATTCATCTGGTCTCAAGGACTCTCTAACCTCCTCCCATTTCAATGGAGTCGCAATAAGTCCCAAATTATTCCCTCTTGGTGAAAATGGAGAAATGATAGTTTTTCCTTCTTTATGTTGAACATAATCCAAATACAATTTATTCCCACGGTTCTTTTTCAACCTTTCAGTAGTGAACCATTTTGGTTCCTGCTCCACTAAAAACTCTGATATAAACTTAGTGAAAATACCAGTTTCTTCATATGAAAAACTATCCTCCTCTAGTGGAACATATATCTGAATTCCTTTTCCACCAGAGGTTTTCACATAGGATTTAAGCTGAAATTGATCAAATATAACTTTCATCTGTTGAGCAGCTTCCACTGCTAATGAGAACTCATGAACCGAGGGTGGATCCAAGTCAAATACAATCTCTGTAGGATTAGTCGTATTTACAGTTTGAAAAGGAACATGAAATTCTAATGCAAGCTGGTTTCCTAACCAAAGTAAGGTATCTAAATCATTACATAAAATATATTTAATATCTTCTATTTGCTTTGTCATAACAAAATCCGGAACATAATCTGGACTATTTTTCTGATAGAAGCTTTCACCTGCTACACCATGCGGAAAACGAATTACAGTAAGAAGCCTATCCTTTAAAAAAGGTAAAATATATGGCGATATGCGTTGTAGATATAAAAGGTAATCATCTTTTAGTATTCCCGCATCTGGCCATATAGGTTTATCAGGATGTGTTATTTTAGTAGATGATGGTAAAGGATATAACTGCTTTTGCATTTGTTGCCAATTACAATCCTGTATAGGTTTATTCAGATTAAACGAATGGAATCTTGGTTCTCTTACCTTTTTACCATCAAAATCAATACAGGCAATTTCTATGCAAATAGACGGTTCTAACTCCCAAATATTATTGGATAGTTTTGTTCCATTCGTTTGAAATAATTCTGTTAAGGTACTTAACTCCATTTCGGATAGTCCGTGACGAAACGTAGCGATTTCAACTAATGAGTCCTCTTGATAAAGTGCACCATGAAAAAATCCATTATTTTTATCGTACTTAGTTAAAATGACACTAATAAATCTCCAGTTTTTAATTTTCAACCATTTTTTAGTGCGTTCCGCGCTATTCCATGTACTGCTTTTTTGTTTAGCGATTAAGCCTTCCCCATTATTTGAGACTATTGTATTCCACAATAATGTATTTTCCTCATAAACATCAATCATCTGTAGCTTATTTATATCTTGATAATTTATAGATATAGGCAACTGAACTTTGTTAAACAGTCGACCCATCTGTTGCTTTCGCTTTATCAATGAAAGTTTAGTTAAATCCTTACCTTTATATTTGAGTAAATCAAACACAATATAATGACAAGCAAATATTTCTGCATTATTCTTAATGGTCTCGAAATTTTGCATTCTTCCTCTAGTTTGCACCTTTGAAAAGTCACTTTGAAAGTTATTTATTAAACATACTATTTCCCCATCCATTGTTAGTGGTAAAAAAGATTTGATTTTATTATAAATTTCATTACAGAATTTAATAATCTCTGGAAACATATCGTTTAGCAATTTTCCGTTTCTGCTTTTAAGTAAAGGCTCATTATCCCATTCCAAAATGCATCGAAATCCATCATATTTCGCTTCGTACAGCCAATCATTTCCTACAGGAATTTCTGTCGAAGCTGTTAAAAGCATGGGCATCATTTATATTCCTACCTCCACAGTTTTTTCTTAGTTTTCATATTTAATCTACTTTTGATACATAAAAGACGTAAAAGATTGCATAGTAAGAAGAAAATGAAAAAGTGGTGAGCATAATGCATACAGTTTGGAAAGGAAGTATCAGCTTTGGTTTAGTTAATATCCCAATTAAGCTACATGCAGCAACAGAAAATAAGGATATTAAATTACGTCAACTCCACAAGGATTGCCATACCCCAATTAGCTATGAAAAGGTTTGTGAAGGCTGCAAACAAGAAGTGAAGAATGAGGATATCGTCAAGGCATATGAATACTCTAAAAACAAATTTGTAATTTTAGATGCAGAGGAATTGGAAAAACTGAAAAAAGAAAATGAGGATAAGGCTGTAGAAATAATTGACTTCGTAAAATTAGAAGAAATAGACCCTATTTACTTTGAACGAAGTTATTTTATGGCTCCTGATAGTGGTGGTGGAAAAGCATATTCACTTTTAAGAGAAGCACTCCATGAATCGGGTAAAATTGGTGTAGCTAAAATTATGATTCGTTCGAAAGAGCAACTAGCAATCGTACGAGTATACAAGGAAACTTTAATCATGGAAACAATACATTTTCCCGATGAAGTCCGTAATACTGCAGATGTACCTAATATTCCCTCTGAACAAACTGTAGTAAAAAAAGAACTGGATACAGCACTAATGCTTGTAGAACAATTGACCACAGTGTTTGAACCGGAAAAATACACAGATGAATACAGAACTGCTTTGATGGAGCTAATAGAAGAGAAAAAGGCTGGAAATAATGTAGTAATGACAAGCGAAAAACAAACAGAATTACCTTCAAATGTGACAGATCTTATGTCTGCACTACAAGCTTCTCTTGACAATACAAAAAAGAAAAAACCTACAACAAGAAAAAGAGCTCCGAAAGCTAAAACCTCTTGATGAATCTGAGGACCTTTGTACAGAATTTTTTTATATATTTTTAAATAGAATTCAAAAACGCAAAAATGCTTAAATTAGCATTCTTGCGTTTTCAACTTTCTATGTTGTAAGTTAAGAATCGACAGCTAAATAGTTGTACTTTTTGATTAATCACAAATGGGCATCATAATAAGAGTCGCTTCATGTAAACAAACTCTTGCAATAATATGTTAGAATTTTTCTATAGCTTTAGTGCAATCAGATCATCAGACCTTGTTTCTTTTATACTAAGAATTCAATTACATGTTCTAGATTTGTAGTATAGAGAAGTGTATTGGTAAAACCATACATCGTATTATGTTCAACTACAAGATATTCATCAAGATGAATAGTACCGAATAATTTTTTCCATTTGAGTTTCTTTTCCATCTTTTTTGTCTCTTCATTGACTCTATCCTTTTTGATTGTGTACAACTCGTATCGTTATTGAACTAAACCGGCTCGTTTGAATAGGGGAATACTTTATTAATTTCATACTAATATTAACATAATTATCCAGCACAAGATTATTAAGGGAAACCCATTCCTACATTCATTAACAATTTAAATACAACTGTATGCAACGTTTAGAAATACTCTTTAAGTATCTAAAATAAAAGGGAATTTCCCTGATTAAAATGACGATATGAAGATATCCGTGATAGTTACTCTTGTCGTTAAAGATACATAAGTCCTAAGTTAATTTCTTTTTTAGTAATAGGTAATATTAGAGATAATGGTTGGCTACATAATAATCCTTCAATTGATATTCTCAACTTTTCTTCATAAAATAAATCAGGGTTGTTTTGGGGACATATATGCTATTGTTAAATTTAATTGACTTAATTTTAAAAGTGTGTATAATACAAGGTAATTGCATAGGTAAAATGTTTTCTAGGGTTCCGCTACAGTCAATGTTGGTCTGGTCCGAGAGAAAACTCACGGCTATGCTGTGTCACGGAAGGATAAAAGCCTGGGAGAAACTGTTTTTACAGTTATCTCTTAGGCTTTTTTTCTTTTTTGAGAAACTATAAAATTGGAGGTGTATTTTAATGAATACTGAATGGACTAAAGTATATATTGCTGCTTTATTTGAAGTATTATGGGTGATTGGTCTAAAACATTCTGATGACTTTTGGACTTGGACTGGAACAATTATTGCTATATTCATCAGTTTTTATGTAATGATCATGGCAGGACGAAAACTTCCTGTGGGTACTGTATATGCTGTTTTTGTTGGATTAGGAACTGCGGGGACTGTTTTTTCTGAAATTTTATTCCTTGGTGAACCTTTTAGAATGGAGAAGATATTTTTAATTCTACTTTTATTGGTAGGAGTAATTGGTTTGAAATTAGTTACAAAGGACAAAGTTCAGAAAGGGGATGAAACTTAATGGCATGGATTTCTTTAATTTTAGCGGGAGTGTTTGAAATGTTTGGTGTAATAATGATAAATAGATTGCATCAGGATCCTAAATGGCAATCAATAATTTTATTAATTTTGGGGTTTGGAGCTAGTTTTATTTTTCTTGCTTATTCAATGAAAACACTACCAATGGGAACAGCCTATGCAATTTGGACAGGAATTGGTGCGTCTGGTGGAGCAATTCTAGGTATGGTTTTATATGATGAATCAAAAGACTGGAGAAGACTTGTTTTTATAGGTATGGTTTTAAGTGCAGCAATAGGTCTAAAACTTGTATCATAGGATATTTTATGATGAAGATAATTTATTTTTATTTTATTACAAATTATCTTCATTATTATTCTATGAATCGTGAAGCTAGTATAAAAGGTACTTAATTAAAAACTCATAGTTAATAGCAATATTACAGTAAAGAATAAAAGACAGATGTTTTGACAGCTTAGAGAATGGAATCAAGAGAAGATTGGTAAGTAAATCTGTACCTCTTCCTCTCCCTCTTCGATCGGATGATATGTCTCTACAATGTAACTTTCAAAGTTTTGTGTATGACCTTGCTCTTCTACCCACCTCAGTAACTGAGAATGTAGATTACCGATATTTGATATTTTCCCTCTAGTTGAGACATAATCGTGAGCAATTTCAATAAAATCCATTCCAATAGGAACTTCTTTTAAAGAATCTTTCACTTTCAATCCCACATAATATTCGCCCTCATGGTGATCACTACCTCTTTTTGGTTCAAATAGAGCAATTTCAATTCCTAGATGATTTTGTATTTCGTCAGACCGACTTATTAATTGCTTTGCAAGTTTTGGGACTTCTATACTCAAGTTCTCAAATGCCCCTCTGCCTTTAATGCCTACCACTTTAAATTCAACCTTAACACTTTTAAACTCCATCGTAACCCCTCCAAATAACCTAATATATTTGTGCCATACTAAATAGATATCTCTTATTATTCTACTCAAATATATAGAAACCCTTCTTTTGGATTTCTTATTTAACTAGTAATTTTGGAACTTTTTAAAGTATTGGAAATATAGGTGGTAGATTAAAACTAGAACTGATTTTTGTATTAATCCAAGAACAAATATCTCTATAGAAAAAGACTCCCATTTGGGAGTCTTTTTCTATAGATATTATGATTCTAATAAAAGATCTTCTGGATTTTCAAGTAACTCTTTAACTGTTTTCAGGAATCCAACAGAATCTTTACCATCGATTACACGGTGGTCATACGATAATGCTACGTACATCATTGGACGGATTTCAATTTCATTTCCAATAGCAACTGGGCGTTTTTGGATTGTATGCATTCCTAAAATACCCACTTGTGTACCATTTAGAATTGGTGTTGACATTAGTGATCCGAAAACCCCACCGTTAGTGATAGTGAAAGAACCGCCAGACATATCTGATAGAGCTAATTTGTTATCACGAGCTTTTTTAGCTAGTTCCCCGATATTAGCTTCGATTTCTGAGAAGTTTTTACGATCTGCATCACGAACAATCGGTACTACAAGACCACCTTCTGTAGAAACAGCAATACCAATATCATAGAAATTATTTTTTACAATGTCAGTTCCGTCAATTTGAGAATTAACGTATGGATATTTTTTAAGTGCAGCAACTACCGCTTTAGTAAAGAAAGACATAAATCCTAGACGAACATCGTGATCCTCAAAGAATTTATCTTTTTTACGTGAACGCAATGCCATAACATTTGTCATATCAATTTCATTGAAAGTTGTAAGCATAGCAGTATTTTGTCTTACTTCTAATAAACGTGATGCAATAGTTTGACGACGACGAGACATTTTTTCTCGAGTTGTTCGGCCGTCATCTTCTTTTGTAGCACTTGCTGCTGATGCAGGTGCTGCTTTTGTAGTAGTTGGTGCAGAACCATGAGCTGAAACATCTTGTACACGAACGCGACCCATTGGATCTACTGGTGAAATTTCACTTAAATTAATGCCTTTTTCACGAGCTAATTTACGCGCTGCAGGACTAGCAATAGTGCGGTCTTGCTCATTTGTAGTTTCCTCAGCAACTGGTGCTTTAGGTGCTTCAGTAGCTTTTACCTCTTCTTTTGCCTCAGACTGTGCAGCAGGTGCAGGTGCTGATGCAGTTGAACCTGAACCAGCTCCTACTACTGCGATTACTTGCCCTACTTGTACTGTATCTCCTTCAGCAGCTAGAAGTTCACTTACTACTCCAGCTTCTTCAGAAATAACTTCTACATTAACTTTATCTGTTTCAAGTTCTACGATGAACTCACCTTTTTCAACTGTATCACCCGGTTGTTTTAACCACTGTGCAATGGTACCCTCTGTAATCGATTCTGCTAACTCTGGAACAATAATTTCTGCCACTTCAATTTCCTCCTCTTATCTTTCCTAACTTATAAGCTCTTTAATGTTTCTTCAATTATCCGCGTTTGTTCGACTTTATAAGTATCGCCGTCACCTTCAGCAGGGCTTGCTCTATGCACTCGACCAACATAAGTAATTTCTTGATCTTTTGCTATTTCTAATAAATATGGTAGAGCAAAGTTCCAAGAGCCCATGTTTTGTGTTTCTTCTTGAGCCCATACAAGTTGCTTCACATTCGGATAACGAGACACAATTTCCTGTATTTTTTCTTGTGGGAATGGATACAGTTGTTCAACACGTACAATATGAACATATTCAAAATCTGCTCCATCTTTTACTTTGTCTGCCAAGTCTATTGCAAGTTTACCACTAACAAAAACAATTTTCTCTACTTTTTCCACTTGTTCACCTAATCCTGGTTGCTCAATAATTGTTTCAAATTGACCTGTAGTCAATTCAGACACATCCGCTCCAACTAAAGGATGACGTAATAATGACTTTGGTGAAACAATTATTAATGGACGAATTGCTTCATCTTTAAGCATTTTTGCTTGTCTGCGTAAAATATGGAAATAGTTAGCAGCACTTGATAGATTGGCTACAGTCCAGTTATTTTCAGCAGCTAGTTGTAAATAACGTTCTAAACGTGCACTAGAGTGTTCGGACCCTTGGCCTTCTGCTCCATGTGGCAATAGCATTACTAAACCAGATTTAAGCCCCCATTTAGCGCGTGCCGAACTGATAAAGTTATCAAACATTACTTGAGCCATATTAGCGAAGTCACCGTATTGTGCTTCCCAAATAGTTAGTGAGTTATTATCCTCTAAATTATAGCCAAATTCATACCCTAGAATAGCCGCTTCTGTAAGAGGACTATTGTGCACAACGAATGATGCTTTCCCATCACTTATGGAATGAATTGGTGTTAATTCAGCTCCAGTTTTTTCATCATGGAGTACTAAATGTCTATGTGAGAATGTCCCACGTTGAGCATCTTGACCAGATAAGCGAATAGAATTACCATCTTGTAAGATTGTTGCAAATGCTAGTGTTTCTGCATGGCCCCAGTCAACTTTCCCCTTACCTTTAAATGGTTCTTCACGGCGCTTTAATATTTTTGCTAATTTTTTGAATGCGTTAAAATCAGAAGGCCAAGTAAGCAACTCTTCATTAATTTTAGCAAGCTTACTTTCTTCAACACCTGTTTGAAGTTCTGGAATACCATCTAAAACTACCTGAGGTACTACAATTTCATGAGCCGTTGATTGTGGAAGTTCTTTAACACGATCATAAGCTTGTTGCATTCCAGCGAAAACCGATTCATCCAACGTTTTAACTTCTGAAGAATCCATTAAACTTTCTTCCACTAACTGCTGTCCATATAATTCACGAACAGTTGGATGCTTATGAATAGAATGATACATAGCAGGATTTGTTACTAGCGGCTCATCCATTTCGTTATGACCATAGCGACGATAACCTAATAAGTCAATTACAATATCTTTTCCAAATTTTTGGCGATATTCATGAGCAAACTTAGCAACTCCAACTACTGCTTCAGGATCATCAGCATTCACATGCACTACAGGTACTTCATATCCTTTTGCTGGATCAGAAGAATAGTTAGTAGAGCGTGAATCATAATGTTCTGTGGTAAAACCAATCATATTATTCGCAATTATATGGATAGAACCACCAGTTTGATATCCACGAACTCTGCTATAATTCAAAACTTCAGTTACTACCCCTTGCCCTGGGAATGCAGCGTCACCATGCACTAGTATAGCAAAAGCAGCATTTTTATCTTGAACAGGGTAACCAGCAGCATCAGTTGTTTCTTGTGCGGCACGTGTTTGACCTGTAACAATTGGACTAACCACTTCAAGATGTGAAGGATTATAAGCAAGTTTAACTGTTAAACCAGATTGCGAGCGGTAACTTGCTCCTTTATGGTATTTAACATCCCCGAACCAGCCCTCAGAAAGTTCCAATGAACCATCTTTTGGTAAAAAAGAGTCAGTAGGTACATGGGCAAATTCCGCAAACATCATTTCATATGGTTTGTTAAGAACATGAGTTAACACATTTAAACGACCACGATGTGCCATACCAATATTTACTTGCTTAGTTTTTGTTCTATCTGATTGACGAACTAACTCATCCATTAATAATACTAAAGAATCTAATCCTTCAATTGAGAAGCGTTTTGCTCCTACAAATGTTCGATGAATGAATTTCTCGAATCCTTCAACTTGTGTTAAACGTTTAAGTAATTGTTTTTTGTCTTCAGTTGAAATTTTTTCTTTCACATTGCCTTTTTCTATCTTCTCTTGTAACCAAGCACGTTCATCTGAGTTAACAATATGAGCAATTTCAAATGCAATCTTATCAGAATACATTGAACGTAAATGTTCAATTGCTTGTAATCCATTCATAATATTTGCTGGTGCATTGCGGATTAGGAACGATACAGGTATTTCTCTCAAATCTTGCTCAGTTAAACCATAAGTACCTAGATTCATCTTAGAATCTTCTTTTGGTCCATCATTTAATGGATAAATATTAGCAGTTAAGTGACCATGAGTGCGAATTGCATCTGCAAGCTGAATTGCGTTAATCACTTTCTCGAAATTATTCGGCTCGACTGCTGGTGTATCAGAGTTATTAGATGAAACAGAAGCCGGAATCTTAGGTGCACCGTATTGCTGAAATAACTGTACTAATTCAGGATCTACATCGTCAGGAGACTGTAAAAACACATCATACTGCTCCATCACATAACCAAGGTTCGGACCAGAAAAAGCTGACCAAGGTGTTTGATTGTTCGACATTTAAAAAAACCTCCAACATTTTGTGCCTTCTAGGCATTTATAAAAAATACATTTTAATGGATAAAAAAGTTCCAGTATATATAGAACATAATACACGCAAATACACGTATATAGTTTACCTCTTTTTTATATATCTCAAACTATCCTTATATAAGAACAATTTTTCCATCTCAATCTTACTACTATAGGAAAAAAATACAATGGTTTTTTTCAAAAAAATAAAGTAATTTGTCATATTTTTTATACTTTTACACTGAATCATTATTCACTTGTTAATTTAGGGAATAAAATGTAAAATTTTGTACCTTTACCTTTTTCACTTTCCACTGAAATTGTACCGCCGTATTCATCTATCAAGCTCTTGGTTATACTTAATCCTAACCCTGAACCACCATTACTTTTAGTTCTCGCTTCATCAACTATAAAAAAGCGTTCAAAAATTTTAGGTAACAAGGAATCTTTGATACCAACTCCATTGTCTTCCACTGTAATTTGCACTTGATCTGTGTAATTTGCAACAATCACCCTGATATATGGTTGATTATCATTATATTTTATCGCATTTTCTATTAGATTACGCAGAATTTGCTCTAAAGCAGTAGGCGGAACAGGTACTTTTATTTGTTCATCTCCAAGAATTTCTATTGTTGTCCCAGTTGATAAATGTAAATAACTTTGCTGTAGCTGTTGAAGGATATTTATTACAGTAGTTGCTTCCTTCATGTTATTATGCTCATTTTTTGCAAGCTTTAACATTTCTTCGATTAATAACTTCATTTTTTGTATTTCAGAGAGGGATATCTCCAGGGAATCATCTAGTATGGAGCGATCTTCTTTTCCCCAGCGATTCAATAGCGATAAGTGCCCCTCCACGACCTGTACGGGGGTACGTAATTCATGGGAAACATTTTGGATAAATTCTTCTTGTCTTGTAATCGTTTTAGATACTTCATCCATCAATTCCTTGTAAATTTTTAAAAGCTCTCCGATTTCATCCTCATTGTCATATTGAAAACTCACTTTTTGGGTGAACTTAGTCTGTTTCGCAAGCTGCATCTCATCTCTTAATTCCTTAATTGGCTTCAGCAATATCGAGGATAGTACAAAGGCTATCAACGCAGATAGAACTAGTGCAATGATTGTGAATATGCCCATAGCAATTAATATATAATTCATGAGCTGAGAAAAACTTTCTAAACTATGAGAGATTTGTACATATCCTTTAAATAATCCAAAGTCTATCTCTGCTACCTTATGAAAAACTAGTTTTCCATCTATCTCTTCTCTAACAAATTCCTCCGTTTGGAATGTACTTGTTTCTGGAAACTCGCTTGCATCATTGATTCTAAGAATCTCTATGCCATCGTCGTTTAAGATACGAACCGATTGTTTTTGATTGACCAATTGATTGAGTAAAGTCCTATTTTTTTGAATATCTTGTATGGAAATAATGGGTCCATTAGAAATAAAAAAATGAGAAACTTCATCTAATGTATTCTGGGCAATTTTTTTCTCGGAAATTTGCAACCAATTGAAAAGAGAAAAATATAATATAATACACATCATAAGAAAGCTTAAAAATATGGAAATCGCGGAAGCATACGTCCATTTTCGTTGTAAAGTCCAATGTCTAATCATCTCATAACATACCCTACGCCTCTAACCGTTTCAATTATTGCAGCAATTTCAGCAGGCAGTTTTTTTCTCAAATGCCTTATGTATACATCCACTACATTTGTTTCAACCTCAACATCATATCCCCACACTTTTTCCAAAATGGCATCTCTAGACAACACCATATTATAATTTTCCATTAAATAGACGAGCATATCATACTCAGTTTTTGTTAATTCAATTTCTTTTCCATCATAGAAGACTTGATGAGCTTTCTGTTCAATAGTTAGACCTTGGATTGTCAATTCACTTTTACCATCTACTGCTGAGGGCTCTACCCTTCTTAGAACTGCTCGTATTCTTGCTAATAGCTCTTCGATAGCAAATGGTTTCACCACATAGTCATCTGCTCCAGTCTCTAGGCCGGATACACGATCTATAATCGCGTCTCTGGCAGTGATTAGTATAATAGGCGTACTTTTCTTTTTGCGTACACGTCGACATATTTCTAATCCGTTCAAATTTGGTAGCATGACATCGATTAGCATAAGATCGTAATCATGATTTAAAGCTAAATCTGCTCCTTCTCGCCCATCATTAGAAACAGTAACTAGAAAATTTTCATGCTTTAGCTCAAGCTCCACAAACTTCGCAATATTTACTTCATCTTCTATTAATAAAATATGTTGTGTCATCTCCTACATTCCTTTCTATACTTGTTCCTTTGTTCACCTATCATAGGACAAATGAAAGAAAAAGCCGTTCTATTAAGTCTGAACGGCATTGGTATATATATAATTGTTCTTTCCATTCTTCTTTGCGATGTATAGCGCTTGATCGGCATGATCTAATAGCTCGTCTATGGAAGAGCCGTCATTTGGGAACATGGCAATCCCAATCGACGAAGTTGGCGAAAAGTATGACTCCTCTATAATCCAACCTTTTCGTAGGTTTTGCTGGATTGTCTGAACAATTTCTTCAATTGTAATGCTTCTTCCATTCACGTAATCTGCAATCTGATCAATGATTATGACAAATTCATCGCCACCAATTCGATATACATTGTACTTATAGTGTAAACTGTTCTGAAGCTTTTCAGCAAAATGAGTTAAAAACTGATCCCCAACATCATGTCCGTATTGATCATTAATCGCTTTAAAATTATCGCCATCAATATATAATAACCCTACATTCGGAAACTCTGAACTTACAGATGAGATATAAACTGGAAAGTCTTCATAAAAAGAACGTCGATTTGGTAGACTAGTTAAACTATCATGATAGGCCATAAACTTTAGCTTATCTTCTAAGGCTCTTTTCTCTGTAATTTCACGAGATACAATAACGAACCATTTTTCCTTCTCATCATCGACTGTGTTCTCTACGGTCGTTACTGATGTATCCGTCCAAATAGAGTTTCCATCCTTTGTTTGTAGAAGAAGTTCTACTCGGAACTTATCTAACATCTTTAACTTAGATAAACTTACTGTTTCGGTTTGATCTGTTATCAGATTAAAATAATAACTACCTAGTAATTCTTCTTTATCATATTTTAATATTGTTTCATGACTTGGTGAGGAGTAAAGTAAGTAACCTTCTGCATCTGTTATAGCTATTAAATCATTTGAGTGTTCTGTAATTAATTTAAAGGAGCGCTCTATATTTCGAAGTTCGTTCATCATACGTTTCTTTTCCGTATCATCAAATTGTATAGTTAAATACTTTTCAATTTGTCCTAAATCATTTTTAATGGGTACAACGGTCGCATTCACCCAAAAAAAGGATCCATCCTTTGTTCGATTACGTATTTGGCCATGCCAAATATCTCCTTTACCTATCGTTTCCCACAAATTAGAGAAAAAAGATTCGTCATGATAGTTAGAATTTATCATATGAAATGTTTTACCTATCACATCTTCTCTTTTAAATTTCGTTGTAGTTTCAAATAGTTCGTTTACTGTTTCAATTATTCCATCCTGATTTGTCAACGCAACTAATGCAACTTCATTAATAGCTTTACTGTAAGACTCCAAAACATAGGTAGAATCTTTCATATTCTGTGTCCGAGAAACTTCTTTAGTTGTTGCTAAAATATAACTAATTCCATTTTCGTAAATGGGTATAGCTGTTGTTTCATTTATATTTGTTTCACTTTGTACACAATGATGATCATGGTAGGAAACAGATTTTTTTTGCAAGCATGCTCGATTATAATGTTGAATAATGGTTCTATTGTGCAGTTCACTAAAACATTCATCCAGTGTCTTCCCTATAGGATTTTCTGAAAAAAGCTCTTCTGCTTTTTTGTTGATAAACTCATATATATAAGAAGAATCTTCTTTTCGCATAAAGAACACATATTCATCGGCTAAATCATATAATAAATGAAATTGAGTATGGTTTAAGAAAGATTGAGACATCTATTTAAAAACTCCTGTCAAGTTCTATACTAAGCTAATTTAATCATATGTATTTAAGAAGAAACATACAAGTATTTAACATATATTTTTAGATAATATTTTTTCCAAAAGTTTAATTATTTTTAAAATACTTTCTACTATGCAAAATAGAAAAAACAAAGTATATTATTAATGCAAATAATTTTATAAGGCAAAGTTCGCTTTGCCGAGGGAAGGCAAATGGTGCGCCACCAGTTTTGAGCTGGTCCTAGTAGGTTCGATTCCTACCCCGAAATTTTTTATGCACGATGAAGTGAAAAATTTCAGGGGAACTAGGATGACTCTGCTCATTTATTGGTTCTTTTTAGGGGGCGCTTTTTTTGATAAAAAAACGGGATTTATTCGAATGTACATCTCTTTATGAACTAATGTCAGAACCAACTATTTTGCCTTTCGTACGTCATAAAGCTAGTTCGGCAGATGAGTATTGGTTTGTGACGAAACAGTTAATGGAAGAAGAAGAAAAAGGAACTGTTATTTCTCGAACAATTGTTAGCGACTTTGGTCAACCAATCGGAACAATTAATCTGTTTGATGTAGAAGATGGTGCAGGATTTTTAGGCACTTGGATTGGCTGCCCTTTTCAAGGTCTGGGATACAATAAAAAAGCTAAAGAACAATTTTTACAGGAACTTTTCTTTGATTTAGATATCCATACAGTTTTTTTACGAATTCGCAAAAACAATGCGAAAAGTATACGTGCCACGGAAAAACTTAGATATGCATTAAAAGCAAATGAATCACATCCTTCTATCTATGCAGAAATAAACGCCTTAGAAGAAGCATTTGATCTATACTATATACCAAAAGACTTGTTCCACTTAGTCCTAATGCAACAAGAAAACGAAGAGGAACAGGCAATGTAAAAAAAAATCCCGTCACTTTAAATAGTGACGGGAATTTTTTACTTTTTGTAAGTTAGTAATAATTCAACGAACTGCTCGGGTGTTTTTGAAGCGTTAGTCTCGAACATCCGATCAATCATTTCTTCCTTATTGTTAACCATATGATTTATAGAATCCATAAAAGTAGTGGGTGTAAGATTTTCTTCTTCAAGTACATTTGCAAAACCTTTTTTCTCAAAGTACCTTGCGTTCAACACTTGATCCCCTCTACTTGCCTGAATTGATAACGGAATAAGTAACATAGGTTTTTTCAATTCTAGAAATTCGAAAATAGAGTTTGATCCAGCCCGGCTAATTACATAATCGGACAGTTTCATCAAATGAGGTAATTCATTTGTAACATATTCAAATGCAATATAATTTGGTTTTCCAACTAATAACTCATCTTTGTTTCCTTTACCACATAAATGGATAAGTTGAAATCTGCGAGTAAGTTGATCTATATTCTGCTTAATGACATCATTTATCTTAGCTGAACCTTGACTACCACCCATAATTATAATTGTTTCTTTCGTTGCATCAAATCCAGTTAATTGTTCTGCAATTTTGTCGTTACCTTGAAATAAATCAGGGCGTAGTATTGCCCCTATCGAAGATGCTTTGTTCTCAGGTAAGTGTCTTATTGTCTCCTCAAAAACAGTGAAAATATGTTCAGCAAAAGAAGAAGCAATTTTGTTCGCTAGCCCCGGTGTTAGATCTGATTCATGAATCACAACTGGTATATTCGCCAATTTAGCAGCAAGCACAACAGGTACAGATACAAAACCACCTTTCGAAAATACAATAGAGGGTTTGACTTTTTTCAATACTGATAAAGCCTGTAATGTACCATACAAGACTTTAAATGGATCAGAAAGATTTTTCAGTGAAAAATACCTTCTTAACTTCCCATTAGAAATAGGATGATAAGGTATTTCTGGAAATCGTTCTCCAATGATTGTTTTTTCTATTCCATTATACGATCCAATATAATGGATATTATATTTTTTCTTTATTAACTCGGGTATTATAGCTTCATTTAACGAAACATGACCGGCCGTTCCCCCACCGGTTAATACTATTGTGTTATTATTCATTAATAATCTCCTAACTAATTTTATAACTTAAAAGGATGTATGCCAACATGCACGAAATGAGAACTCTACCAGAAAAAAGTAAGTATATGATTAAGATCGTCTTGCCCATACTAATCACACAAATTGCACTCTATTTAATGACCTTCTTTGATGTTTTAATGACAAGTAAATATAGTATTGCCCATTTAGCTGGTGTTTCTATAGGTTCTTCTTTATGGGTACCTGTATATACCGCCCTAACCGGTATATTAATAGGCATTACGCCCATTGTAGCACAATTAATAGGAGCAAAAAAGAAGAAAGATGTACGTACCTTTGTACAGCAAGGTTTTTATATTGGAATAGTACTAGCTATTATTGTATTTTTAGGTATTTTCCTGCTCATTGACCCAATATTAAATTTAATACCTCTTGAAGATAGTGTACGCATCGTGGCAAAGAATTATTTGTTAATGCTGAGTATCGGTCTTGCCCCATTATTTTTATATAGTGTCTTACGTTCTTTTATCGATGCTTTAGGTAAGACGAGAGTCTCCATGTTAATCACCCTGATATCCGCGCCGATTAACATTGCTTTAAACTACTTGCTTATATACGGAAAACTGGGCTTTCCAGAATTAGGCGGGGTCGGAGCGGGACTAGCCTCTGCGATTACTTACTGGCTAATATTACTTATAGCAATTATTATCGTTCTTCGCAGTAATCCATTTGCGAATTTAAAAATTTTTCACGGTTGGACCAAGCCGTCTTTAGTGAAAATACGTACACTGATGAAAATTGGAGTTCCAATTGGAATATCACTTTTTGCAGAAACAACTATATTTTCAGCTGTCACAATATTGATGAGTGTATATTCAACTCAAGTTATTTCAGCTCACCAAATAGCCATGAATTTCACATCTCTGCTTTACATGGTGCCTCTTAGCATTGCAATGGGTGCTACGATATTAGTAGGGCATGAAATTGGCGCTAAACGATTCTCAGAAGCACAGACCTATAGTTGGTTGAGTGTAATAACAGCAATATGCTTTAGTCTACTTTCCATTTCTATATTATTATTATTTAGAGAGCAAATTGCTTCTGTTTATACAGATGATCGGTATGTTATCGAATTAACAGTTCAATTTTTCTTCTTTGCTGCACTGTTCCAATTATCTGATGCAGTTCAAGCTCCAGTTCAAGGGGCATTGCGAGGTTATAAAGATGTTACGATGACATTTATCATGGCTATCATTTCCTATTGGATAATTGGTTTGCCAACTGGATATATCCTAGCCAACTACACTTCATTTGAGCGCTTTGGATATTGGATCGGATTAATTGTAGGATTGTCTATTGGAGCAATAACACTAACCTCACGACTTATTTATTTACAGAAAAAAATGAAGAAGCAGTAAAAATGACTTCACAGCAATCGAAACGATTAGATACTACGGATGTGCGCTGCCGCTACTTGGGAGGCGCACACCCTAGTTATCGTAGAAAATTAGGAGTGAATTATTTCAAAAGTGATGACTAATAATCGCAATAGTAAAAAACGACGCAAAATTAATCTGCGTCGTTTTTTTGTTAATTATTTACTGATGAATTGTTGTGTCCAATAATATCCACTATTAGATAAACCTACTCCGATATGTGTAAATGAACCATTCATAATATTAGCTTTATGTCCTGGAGATTTCATCCATGCATCTACAACTTCAGCTGGGCTACGTTGACCCATCGCAATGTTTTCTGCTGCAGATTTATACGTAATTCCCATTGACTTCATTTGATCAAAAGGTGATCCATAAGTTGGGCTTGTATGAGAAAAATAGTTTTTATTTTTCATATCTTGAGATTTTGCTTGGGCTGACTGAGTTAGTTTTGTATCAATTTGAAGTGCTTTTAATCCTGCCTTAGCACGTTCTTTGTTCGTTAAGTCGACAACCTGTTGAATTTCAGAAGTAACTTTAACCTCATCTTTTGCTTCAGTTGATGGCTCTTTTACAACTGGTTCTTTTTCAACATTTTCTTTTACTGGCGCTTCTGGTTCTTTTACTACTGGTTTTTCTTGAACTGGTGTTTCTGGTTCTTTTACAACTGGTTTTTCTTCAACTGGCTTAGTTGGAGTTACCACTTCTGGTTTTTTTTCTGATTCCATTGGTTTTTCAACTTCAAGTATTGGAGTTGTTTCTTCTTTTTGTTGGTCATTTTCTTTATCTATTACTGCTGGTTTCTCTACTTGGTTGACAATAGTTAGAAGCTTTGCAAATGATAATTGCGTATTGTATTTCCATTTTACATTATAGGAAAAGCTTTTTGGAGCGTCCCATTTGTAGGTAACGGATGTCTTTGCCTCGGAAGTAGTTGGTGAAAACGCAGTATTCATAGATGCGTTAGCTGTATTGGTTGAGATTAATAATCCACTAGCTAAAATTCCAGCCATAATCATATGTTTTTTATTCATGTTTCATTTCCTCCTTCTTTTGTGCTCCCCTATTGTAAACACAAAATAGAATGAAATTTTCACATAAAATATTCCAACAAAACCAATTGAATCTTTTTATCTTTAAAATCTATAAATCTAGCAAAGAATTTTGGATAACATAACCACTTTGCTAAAATATTAGCTATTATCTTCGGTTGACAGTTTTATTAATTCCTCTTTATATAGTTCAACCATCGCTTGCTGCTGCTTGTTGGATAGCTTACTATTTTCAATCCGTTCTAATGCCATACTATATTTTTTTTGAATCGACAATCTAGCTCTTGGGTGAGTATATTCATCTAATAACTCAGAATGAATGATGGCTCTGAGCTCTTCTTCTGTCTTTATTGAACTAACTGACTGACGGTTTTGATAAAGTAATTGAAACGCTTTAATCATTTTGAGCGCTTCCTATGATAGTGATAGATTCTACTTGATCACCTATAATAACAATCTGTGGATGCATTTTAATGTATTCAGGAAGCCACTGCACCATCCCGTATGCATATTGAAATAGAAAAGGATTTTTATGACCTTTTAACGGTACATAGCCCTTCATACGATAAATAGTATCTGGAAGTTCCTTTACCCACTTTTCAAATTCATCCTTGTTTACTGGCTCTGTAAATGTGTGTAATCGCGAAGACAAGGATAGCTGTTTCCCTATTGCCGCTTGTTGTATTTCTTGACTAAAATATGTGGCTTCTAAGTTTGTAATCATTTTTAAAGGTAATTTGGCATTAGATGTCTGAATAATAGGAGCGTGACTATTTAACCCCTGAATTTGCAATGTCACCAAAGCTATTTCATTGTCAGAAAGAAGATCAACCTTATTTGCTACTATTAAATGCGCATGTTTAATTTGCTCCATAAATAACATGCGTGTTTGAGGGGTCATTTTATCTCTATCTATCCATCTTTTACAATCTGCTACTGTAATAATACCCTTCATATTCAGCCTACTTGCAAAATATGGGGATAAAACTGCATCCATAGCTTCTACAGGATGAGCCGCACCAGTTGTTTCGATTAATAGTACATCGAATTCTTCACCTTCTAATAACATTTGTAATTGTGCTTCCATTTTTTCAGCACCAGTGCAGCAAATACAGCCTTCTAGCATTTCTTTAATAGGTACGTCTTCATCCACGGATTTACTATCAAAAGGTAATTTCCCTAATTCATTCATAATAACAGCAGGTTTTAGTCCTTCTGCTTTCAGTTGTTCTATTAAATGAGATAATAAAGAAGTTTTCCCACTCCCTAAAAAGCCACTTAGTAAATATACATCTTTCATATTCTTTAACTCCCTTAATATCGTTGAAAAAGCTGACCGTAAAGGTCAGCTCTTATTCAACGATTTATTTGTTTATCAAATCTGTTGCAATTTCCTGCGCTTTTATTAACTGTGGATCCTCTTCTAAGATTTTCGCTCTTAGCTGATCCATCAATAGGAAAGATGTTTCTCCATCTATATCACCTGATACAGCAAGTTTGTTGTCTGATTGGAACTTCTTCACAGCAGTATTCATCTGTTCGTCAAAGTTCCCGTCAACTACTCCTACATCATATCCTACTGCTTTTAACATTTCCTCTGCAGTTTGAACAGCTTCGGACGATTGGTTTTTTTTCAACGTTATAGCTGTATCTAAAGGAGGTAACATTGCATAAGATGGATATTCAACTACATGATCAGGAAGAATCCCTACGTCATGAATCCAGTTTCCATCAGGTGTTAACCATTTAGCAGTTGTAATTTTAATATTGGAACCGTCTGGTAAATCATTTACTGTTTGAACAGTCCCTTTACCAAAGGAATTTAAACCTACTAACGGTACATTTGCTGATTCACTTAATGCACCAGCAAGAATTTCTGATGCAGATGCACTACCCTCATCAATGATTAGTGTAACAGGAACTTTAACACGTGACCCAGGCGTAGCAACTGTAACTTCTTTATCGCCCTGAATTTCAATTTGCAGTAGGTTTTTACCTTCTTCTACAAATAGATTAGAAATATCAATAGCAGAAGATAGTAAGCCACCAGGATTTTGACGAACATCAAGTACTAGTGCTTTCATGCCCTCTTCCTCCATGGAGTCAATTGCTGTCAGCAATTCATCATATGTGTTTGTAGAAAAGCTGGATATAATAATATGTGCCACTTGATCATCTAACATTTCTGCATAAACAGTTTCAATCGGAATATCGTCACGTATAATTGTTACTTCCATTTGAGCATTAGTACCTCTTTGTATAGACAATGTTACTTCTGTTCCCTTACTACCTCGAATAAGCAATACTGCCTCCGACGCACTATATCCTTTAATATCTTTACCATCTACCGCCAAGACTTTATCATTTGGCATCAAACCAGCTTTTTCAGCAGGTGAGTTTTTGATAGGTGACACAATGTTAATATAACCATCTTTTTCTTGTATCTCTGCACCTATACCTTGAAAACTAGACGAAATATTTTCATTGAACTGTGATGCCTCGTCTCGATTCATATAATCAGAATATGGATCTTCTAGTGCATCGATCATCCCGTTAATTGCGCCATTGATCACCGCATCTTCATCCACTTCTTTATAGTATTCTTCCTCTAATTTATCATAGGCCAAATACAATTTAGAAAACTCAGAACGCTCAGCTTGATTAGCTGTATTGATGTTAACGACTTTTTCGTCTCCCCATGTTAAAACAATCATAGTAATTGTTGCTGTTGCTACTATTAGGGCAAAAATACTCAATAGGAAAACAAATGGTTTCATTTTTATATATTTGGATGCTGGTTTTACCTCAGTAATGTCTTCTTCATTATTTTGTTTTTGATCGTCCAAATTCTTTCACCCTTTTCAGAAAAAACTTTCCTTAATATGATATGTAGTATTTAATACTTTAAGACATAGTTTCATTTTAAAAATAGACTGTCATATATATGACAGTCTATTTTTAATTGTTATCATATTCTTAGTCTTGAATTGCTGCTTCTAATGCAACAACAATCATATCATTAAACGTTGTTTGACGTTCCTCAGAAGAAGTTGCTTCTCCTGTGATTATATGATCACTAACTGTTAAAACAGCTAATGCTTGACGACCGAATTTCGCAGCAAGTGTATATAGAGCTGCTGATTCCATTTCTACAGCAAGGACACCATAGTCAGCCCATTTCTCATTTTGAGCGTTTTCATTGTAGAATAAATCTGCTGTAAATACGTTACCTACTTTTAAGTTTAGACCAGCTTCTTTACCTGCATTATACGCTTTGTATAAAAGGTCAAAGTCAGCTGTTGGTGCATAACTAATATCATCCAACAACACTTTATTTAATGTAGAGTCAGTTGATGCACTTTGAGCAAGAATTACGTCACGAACTTTTACATCTTTTTGGATTGCTCCACAAGTTCCTACACGGATTAATTTTTGTACATCGTAGTCATTCATTAATTCATGAACATAAATAGATATAGAAGGTACACCCATTCCCGTACCTTGTACAGAAATTCTTTTTCCTTTATATGTCCCTGTATATCCGAACATATTACGAACCTCATTATATTGAACTACATCCTCTAAAAATGTTTCAGCAATATACTTTGCGCGTAATGGATCTCCTGGAAGTAAGATTGTGTCTGCAATTTCACCTTTTTTTGCACTAATATGAATACTCATTTAAATAACCTCATTTCTTATACGTTTCGGCTTAATGATACCGTTTTTTTCCTTCAATTGCAATGAACTACCTACTTTGAATCTTCTATATAATACTCCCATATTTCATCAAAGACCGTTGCAGGCATATTCGGGTCAGCAAGCTCCTCAATATATAACGATATTTTATCAAAAGAAGTTTCCGCCTTTGGAAAATCGTGATGGTTAAACATACTATTGGCGAATTTTACCTTTTCATCTTCCTTTTGACCTCCCCGGAATTTTAAAGTAAACAAATAAAACGATTGTCGCATAAAAATAACCCTCCTTTAGTCATGAAGACTTATAAAAATCAAAAAAGTGTAGATAATTCAAACTAAAACAAGTAAACTTAAAAATGTTAATAGTTTGACATATTGAAAGGATTGATATGGTTGAGAAAAAACTTTGCAAGAAACTTAAAATCAATGAATTTCCCAAAAATAAAGACCCGTAAAAAGAACGAAGGAAAAACTAAAAGAAGCAAACCTATCTTCCTATTTAAGAAGTCTAAGAAGGAGGATAAAAAGCTAAATCTAAACCGTACCGCCAAGGCAAATTTTCTGCATTCGATTCGTGGTCGAGTTCTTATAATTTTTACAGTTCTTATTGTTGTTTTAATATCGATGCTCGTCCTAACGTCTACAAAAATGTTTTCTGCTCAACAAGCATTAGAGAAGTTCACTAATGTGGACATTAAAGAACAGATGATGGTAAATCAAATTGCAACTGAGATTGCACAGCTTGCTAATGCAGAACAAAGTTATATTATAACTGGTAAGAGTAATTATATGGCAAGCTATAGAAAATATAAAGATTCAACTATTACAAACATAAAAGAACTATACAAAACATACGAAAATCGTCCAGAAGAGTTACAGAAAATACAATCTATTGACCAATTTTTTACAACTTATTTACAATATTCTGACCGAGTTATCAGCATTCGTGATGAAAAAGGTATAGAGTCAGCACAAAAGTTAGTGAATACTGGCAACGGTAAAACTGCCATGAATTATGTTGATGTACATATCGCTGCAATGAATGAACTTCTTGAAAAGAATAATGCAAATCAGATTGCTTTATTGAAAAAAGAGAATAACACATCTCTAATGATATTTATAGCACTAACTGTTTTCTCTGTAGTTCTAACCTTATCTTTCGGTATTTTCTTGTTCTTTTCGATTAAACGCAGTACGAATGCTATTAACCGATCCATCTTAGATATCGCACAAGCTGGTGGTGATCTGACGAGACGAGTGAAAGTAAGATCTAAAGATGAATTTTCAGAGATTGCGAATAGTACAAATATCCTGATAACATCAATTGCCGATCTTGTAAGAAGAGTCAGAGAACTTACAGTGAATGTTTCTGCCAGTGGTCAAGAATTGATGGCATCATCAGATGAAACAGCTTTAACAATACAATCTATCGCTGATTCTACGAATGAAATTGCTGCTGGAAGTGATCAAACATTACGAAGCATGACAGAAGCAATACAAAAAATGAATTCATTAGAAGAAGCAACAAGATACTTAAACAATGACGCACAATCAGTGAAAGAAGCTACGGACCATATGATTGAGGCAGCCCAAAAAGGTGGAGAATCTGTACAGCATTCTTCAAATGTCATGATGAGTATCGAAGAAACAATGGCAAATACTACTCAAACTGTTGAATCACTTGGGACCAAATCAACTGAAATTACCTCAATCATCAAAACAATTACAGCTATTGCAGAGCAAACGAATTTACTAGCTTTAAATGCTGCTATCGAAGCTGCTCGTGCTGGTGAACATGGTAGAGGTTTTGCAGTAGTTGCAGATGAGGTAAGAAAACTGGCAGAACAATCCCAGAAAGCAGCAAAAGAAGTTACAGGGATTGTTACTTCAATACAGTCAGAAGTTACTTCAATTGTTAAACAAAATCACGAGGGTGTCGAAAGTGTAATACGAGGAGTGGAAGTTGCAAATGAAACGAATGCTTCTCTTGACCAAATCATGAATCAAACAAATGAAACGATTTCTATTATTGATAAGATGGTGAAACAGATTGAAGAAACGCTAAACTTTAGTCAGGAAGTTGCCGCATCGTTTATAGAAGTAACTCAAATTGCAGAGAATACAGCTTCTAACACCGAAACTTCTGCTGCTGCTGCAGAACAAGGATCTGCTGCAATGCAAGAAATTAATGCGTCTGCTGTAGAATTATCCCACCAAGCAGATGAATTAAGTAAGGTAGTAAATGAGTTTAAACTATAAAATCTATCATCATAAAATGGTTGGTTATGACTTTCGTCATGACCAACCATTTTTTATCGCATATTTAACAAGTACTTTTGAAGACTCTCGCACGAAGATCCAAGGAAATACATCCTTTAAAATTATGTTTTTCGCATGAATTTTGAGTGAATTACAATAATTGATGGATAATTTTCCCGATTCGCAAGTAAATTGCCCTTAAGAGCAAGTAAAGTAAGTGTGAGGGCAAGTATACGAAGAGTACAGCAAGTAAATTCACTTAAAGCGCAAGTATTCGTTATGCCAAAGCAAGTAACGTAACATAATCACAAAGGAATTTTTCAATTGAAAAGCTCTATAATATTATACAAAATAAAAAATCGGCAAGCGCCCTTTCGATCAGAACTTCCATCTATCGATCGTTTCCGAGATATGGTGGTAATTGTAATTTTATAGGAGTTGTTTGTCCGACGCACTTCTACATCTTTAGTAACTGTATTATTACATTTTGTATAATGAAAGAATTGATAGAGAAAGCTCACGAATATACAATTTCGTGAGCTACTTCTTTTATTAATTTAGTGATTTCTCTTTATATCCACAGATATAAAAGAAAATATACTTTCTTTCGTGGTGCTCTAAACCCATTGTTCGCTCGATTAGCTATTAGAACATTTTGATATACTCTTCATAGCCTTCTTCTTCCAATTTATCTTTAGGTACAAAACGTAGTGCCGCGGAATTGATACAGTAGCGCAGTCCTGTTTCTTCCTTAGGTCCATCTGGGAATACGTGGCCTAGATGAGAGTCCGCTGTTTTGCTTCGTACTTCAACACGTCTCATACCATGGCTATCATCAAATTTTTCTAAAACCTCATGCTCCTCAATTGGACGAG
This sequence comes from Psychrobacillus psychrodurans, assembly GCA_900114885.1. Lineage (GTDB taxonomy): Bacteria > Bacillota > Bacilli > Bacillales_A > Planococcaceae > Psychrobacillus > Psychrobacillus psychrodurans. The sequence continues at coordinate 269,221 of FOUN01000003.1, read as the reverse complement.
TAAAACTTGGCCAACCGCAACCAGCATCATATTTATCTTTTGAATGAAATAAAGGTTTACCAGATACTACATCTACGTATATTCCCTCATCAAAATGCTTATCATACTCACCTTGGAACGGTGGTTCTGTACCATTTTGTTGTGTAACATAAAATTGCATTTCAGTTAAGTTCTCTTTCATTTATTGCCCCTCCTTCATTCTTTCAACAAACGCAGCTCTACCAGATCCCGTGAAATAACGATTATAGTGGCCAGGGTTTTTCTTATAATAATCTTGATGATAATCCTCCGCAGGATAAAACTCAGCGGCCGGTAGTATTTTCACAGCAATTTTAACATTAAATCTGCCAGATGCATCTAAAGCATCCTTTGAGGCGATTGCTTTTTCTTTTTGCTCTTCTGTATGATAAAAAATGGCCGTTTGATAAGAAGAACCACGGTCAAAAAATTGGCCATTATCATCTGTTGGATCTATATTGAGCCAAAAAATTTCTAATAAACGATCATATGAAAATACAGCTGGATCAAAAGTGATTTGTACTGCTTCGTAATGTCCCGTTGCATTGGAGCAAACCTGTTCGTATGTTGGATTAGGTACATGTCCACCCGTATATCCAGAAACCACTTTTTCAATTCCATCGTACGAATCAAAAGGCTTTACCATACACCAAAAACAGCCGCCTGCAAAAGTTGCTTTTTCCATTGTTTCGCCCCCTATTCTGTTGGTATTACAATTTCAAGCGTAATGATATCCTCTGCTAAATTCAACTCTTTTGCTCGGACATGAACACCTGAGGTCATCGGAATATCTGACAACTGAATAAGGACCTCTTCTTCTGCTGGGTTTACAACCATCCATTTTGGAAGTTCAACTGAATCTCTCAATAGCTTTAAAATCATTTCAGGCTCCATTTTTTGTGGTCCAATTTCAACGGATGATTGCTCTAATCGAATATTCCCGTTCTCTTCTACATATGGTTCAAAAAACATTTTTACTGGTAAATTTATAGAAAAAACAGTAAACTCTGACGATAAAACAATTTGATCATCAACTGTAAGTTGAAGTGGGAGAGGCTTTCCACCTATCTCTTTTTTTATATAAGAATTTGCAATAGCTTGAAAATCCTCTTTTGTTGCATTTACAGTTAACACATTCCCTTCTGGAGGCGTGTTAGCTTCCTCTATCCAAACGGATTCTACAGGAGTTGTTATCCAATAAACGAAGGTTCCAATACTACCGATAATAATTATTACTAATATAAAAAATGCAATTTTCCATTTATTCAATCCATCAACTCCTTAAAACAACAATTCCCTACTATCCGCATCTATTAAACCACATTCTTGCATAGAACTAATTATTTCTTCAATCACAAGTTGATAACCTTTACTGTTTGGATGGAAGAAATCAGTGTGGTAAACCAAATTAGTATTAGTTACGAAAAGATGGTCGATCGGTACATAACAAGCATTGCTATCACTATAAGCAATCTCCTGTATGGTTTCATTCCAATCATTTAAAATGAGGTCAAACTCACTTTTTTCATCTGTGACAATTGTAATAGGATTATATAAACCCATTATGATAATCGGAGCAGTACTATTAATCTCCCGAATCTCCTGAATAATTTGATCATAGTTCCTTTCAAATTTACCTAATTCTTTTTCAAAAGCCTCTACTTTAAGATTAAACAAGTCTTTCTTAACAACTTTCATAATGTCATTCCCACCAATAGTTAAGGTAATGATATGGGCTTTTCGTATTTGGTGGTCAATTTCTCCATCCTTTAACATCTTTAAAAGTTGATCGCTTCTACGTCCTCTTTTTGCAGTATTGGTTAATGGAACGTCTTCTATTCCTTTATATTGTGAAAAATGTTGCTGCAGACGTCCTAAATAACCTTCTCTCTTTAATTCATCTCCTACTCCTTGTGTCAAAGAATCCCCAAGTCCAACAACTTCTATTGTTCTTGGAAAAAACTTAAAAGGAATGACATAATCCTCAAAAAGAACCTCCTGTTTTTCCGAAAAACTAACTTCCACCAGGTCATTGGAATTACATCCAACTAGAAAAATAACGCTAATAACTATTAATAAATATTTCATCAGAAACCCCTTTTTTAAAAAAGTGAAACTTCAACCAGTTGGAGATCCTTCATCCCACTGATTGTTAGATTAGCCTATCTGGATAAAACAAAAGCAGGGATAAGTATTCCTCCCTGCCTGCCTTTTGTCTATTCAGTCGTATACATAAATCCAATAGCTCCAGGTCCTGTGTGCGTACTTATAACAGGTGATGTAAATGAAACTTGGATGTCAAGAAAACCTGATTCCTTAATAAGGTTCATCAAAGGTTTAGCCATTGAAAATCCATTTGCATGAGAAATACCAACCGCTTTGACAACCTTTCCTTTTGTATCTGCTATATATCGGTCAAATAAGTAATTGACAACTTGTTTATGGCTTCTTACTTTTGCAATTGGTGTATACTCTCCACCTGCTAAACTTGCGATTGGTTTAATAGAGAGTAAAGAACCAAGCATTGCTTTACCTTTACCAATTCTACCACCTTTAACGAGATTATCCAAAGTATCTACAACGACAAACAAATCAGTCTTTTGGCGAATATCTTCTACTTTTTGAATGATTGCTTCTTTTGTCTCGCCATTTGAAGCCATTTTAGCTGCTTCCTCAACTTGGAAAGATAACGCGAAGGAAATAAATTTGGAATCAATTACTGTAACATCTGATTCTGTCATCTCGGCAGCAGCCTGTGCCGATTTTACGGTTCCACTCATACCACCAGTCATATGTATAGAAATAACTTGATCACCATCTTTTCCAAGCTCGTCGTATAATTCTTTAAAGACCCCGGATGATGGTTGTGATGATTTTGGTAATTCTTTAGCAATCGACATTTTTTCTAAAAATTCTTCTGCTTTTATATCCACCCCATCAATAAATGATTCGCCATCAATTTGAATGGTTAAAGGTATGACATTTATATTGTATTGTTCAATCAATTCTGTTGTTAAGTCCGCTGTGGAGTCAGTTACAATGTGAACTTTCGGCATATGCTATCCCTTCCTTCCTACTTACTACTATTATAAGAAGAATACTGTTGTTCTGTAAACTATTTGCTAGTGGTTCTAATCATTTCAATTTTTCTAGCAATAGAAGTATGTAAATCCTCTATAATTTTCTTTGTATCATTTTGGTCAATACTCTCTATAGTGTATGTAGGTAAAATGCTAATTTGAACGTTTGCAGGACAGATTTTATTATTATTTTTTTCCATAATTTTTGAAGTCCCATATATCGCTATTGGAACAATAGGAACTCTCGCCTGTTTTGCGATTCGGACAAATCCAGATTTAAAAATACCTATTTCTTTTCCCTTACTTCTTGTACCTTCTGGAAAAATTAAAATAGAATGCCCATTCTGTAAATGGGTAGCTGTATCTTCAATGGATTTATAAGCGCTCTTTCTATTTGACCTATCTATGAACACACAATTCATTTCTTCCATCCATTTCGAAATAATCGGTAGTTTTTTCACTTCTATCTTTGAAATAAACCCAAATGGCTTGGGAATATAAGCTAGTAAGCTTGGAATATCGAAATTACCTTCATGATTGGCAATAAAAAGCACAGGTCCACTTGGAAGATATTCCTCTCCTTCTAAAGTAAACTGGCTTTTAGTTCTTTTTAAAATTCCACTTGCCCATAATTTTGGTACATTATGGACAAGTTGATCGTATTGCTCAGTTGAAAGTATATTCTTTTGTTCCTTTATTTTTTTATATTTAAGTAAAGAAACTGGTAAATATCCAAATAAAAAACCAAAAGTTCTTAGAGAAGAAAACAACTTATTCACTAACCTTTCTTTCATAAACCAAATAAACATACGTAGTACCATCCGGAGTTTGCATATCTGCGGTTGTGTCTACTAACACCCATTCATCATAACTGTATGATGGGAAATAGGTATCTCCTTCAAAGGTTTGTTGAATAAACGTTATATAAAGTCTATCCGCTTTTGGCAAAATCGCACGAAAAATTTGTTCACCGCCAATTACCATTACTTCCTCATGGTAGGCTGTAGCTATTTCAATGGCTTTCGCTAAATCTGTCACTACCTCCGCGCCTTCTACTTGATAATCTGCATTCCTTGTTACAATAATATTTTTACGGCCAGGTAATACTCTTCCAATTGATTCGAAAGTTTTTCTCCCCATTACCATCGCCTTGTCCATAGTCTGTGCTTTAAAATAAGCAAGGTCCCCTGGAATATGCCAAGGCATTTTGTTTTCAAACCCGATAACTCTGTTAGGATCATGTGCAACAATAAGTGATATCATGTGCTTCCTCCTTTAACTTATTTAAACAGCAATTGGTGCCTTAATTCGAGGATGTGGATCATATCCTTCTAATTTAATGTCTTCTATTTCCAAATCAAAAATAGATTCTTTTTGGTCATTTAATAACAATTGTGGCAATGCACGTGGGTCTCTTTCTAATTGCGTTGTAACCTGGTCCATGTGATTTATATATAAATGAGCGTCCCCTAAAGTATGGACAAATTCTCCGACTTCTAATTGGCATTCTTTTGCTATTAAATGAGTTAATAAAGCATAAGAGGCAATGTTAAAGGGAACACCCAAAAACACATCCGCACTCCGCTGATAAAGCTGACAGGATAGCTTCCCATTTGCCACGTAAAATTGCATAAAGGAGTGACATGGAGGTAAAGCCATTTCATCTACTTCTGCTGGGTTCCATGCAGTGATTATATGTCTTCTAGAGTCAGGATTTTTCTGTATTTGCTCAATGACATTTCGTAATTGATCGATTGTTTGTCCATCCTTTGACGGCCAGGATCTCCATTGACGCCCGTAAACGGGACCTAAGTCACCGAACTTATCTGCAAATACATCATCAGTTAAGATTTTTTCACAAAATATATCCATTTGTTTCTGCACAACATCCTTAAAATCAGGGTCTTTTGCTGCCCGCACTCCAAAATTCGTCATATCAGGACCTGTATATTCTTCACTGTTTACCCATTTTTCAAATGCCCACTCATCCCAAATATGATTATTTGCCTGAATAAGAGTTTTCACATTTGTATCACCTTTTATAAACCATAGTAGCTCGGTTGCCACTAAACGGAATGCCGTTTTTTTCGTTGTAAGTAGGGGAAAACCTTCTGATAAGTCAAACCGCATTTGATAGCCGAAGACACTTTTCGTACCAGTTCCAGTTCGATCTCCTTTTTCAACGCCATTTTTAATAATATGTTTGCACAAAGTAAGGTACTGCTCCATGTCATATCCCTCTTTTCATTTTTCATACAAAAAGGCTCTCACTAAGAGAGCCATTTTGGTGGTGTGTTTATTGACCAAAACACAATCCGTTTAGCGATATATATAATTTTAATAACTAGACATAGAAAAATCAACGTTTTCTATCTATTACATTTTTAACTATTTAATAACTTTAGTATATTATAACATATTGTTTTGGGTATGTTTGCGGTAAAAGTAAATTGTACTTTATCAAATGAAAAACTACGTAGTATCAAATTGGTTCTTCTTCAGGATTTGTCGATGTTTTGTGCACTAAATCTTAATTCAATCCGTACTGGAACTTAAACTCGTTATTTCCATATACTGCGTGACTTAAGTAGCTTTATGTCGACCACTACGAACTGTTATATCAATTAACCCTTTATACGCTAACTGGAATTGAACATTCTTTCTCGTAAGGTATTAATAAGCTTGTCCAAGATCTGTATTTGGTTCTACACCCAGCTGAGGAGATTGCATGATTGCTGCAAAAAAGATGTTTGGTCACATCTAATAGCTTAGGTGTAGTACCGCTGCGAGTGCGATACGTGCGATTCTGACTGCTTCCATATGTTCTAACAATAGCACGTTGGATTTTTGGACCCATGCACTTTAAAAACGCATTTAATGTTTGCTCTGGAGGAACTGGTTTTTGTCCTCCACCGTTAACCCTAGTTGCTAATTGTTTACTTGTGTATTTTTTGCCAATACCGTTTTCCACCTATTTGATTAAGAATCTTCGTTCTGAAGTAGTATTCGAATATTTTTTAAATAGTTCTGGTTCCTCTTCTTTTAAGCGTTTCGAATCAAAGCGTGTAACATCAATTGACTTCCAAGACACTTTCCGAGTAGCTGTAAAAGCTTTTTCGTTCACACCCATAAACGCTTTGATTTTATTTTTATATTCCTTCTCTTTTGTTTGAAGTTCAGTCAAATCAACTTTGATTTGATCTAATGAATCAATAAGTGTTTCCACTTCAGAAGGTAAATGAATTTCTGTGTCATAATCCGATTCAGGATAAAGCGCTTTTAGCAAATCTACAGATGCTTCAGTACCATCAAATGGAGGCGGAATTTGTTTCAACACGTTGTTTTCCCAAAAATCTTTTTCTATATTGATGAGGTATGTGATTAATGCCTCATCACGGTCTATTTTTTTATGGACAAATTTATTTCCTCCAACAAGTACTGCTATGTGCCACGCCGTAAAACCTGTAACCGCCATGTAATGCTGACATTGGAGTTTATAAGCTGTTGGTATTTCTTCACAATCCCACTCACCTTTTAAGTATTCAGAAGTTGTTTTACACAGCAAACCTTCTCGTTTACCAATTATGAAACGATCCACATTAGCTAACATGAAAGGATAATCTGGGTGTTTCAATATTGCATTTCTCCTCCGAACCTTTAAACCAGTTCGTACAGTAAATTCTTTAGCAACTATGTCTTTCATAACATTGCCCCAGTATGCAGCTTCCCCAGCCAAATCCTCATGAGGTGTTTGACCGAGCTTATCTAAATAAACTCCAACCAGAGATTTCCACTTGCTTAGACCTGCAATTGCTGAAACATCACTACCACCAATACCAAGCCGTCTTGCTTCTAACCACTCTTCACGGCTCAAATCAACTGTTTGTATTAACGTTTTCGCTTGCAAAATACTCCTCCTTGAATTTCTGAATCCTACCGATAAAATACAATTATAAATTTAGTTCCAGTGTCCTTTATCAATCAAGAATAGTAGTTTTTCTTATTTACTTAGATCGGTTGCCTCGCCTACTTCGATAAGATGCTCACCCATGCATCCTGTAGAGCAATATAAATTACCATGAAGTTCGTATCCTTCACCTTCGTACAGTTCTTCTCTACAATGTTTGTAGATGCATTGACCAACCTTACTAGGTTGTTGTAATGGTTCTTCGTATCCATAGCCTGCTACCATTCCATTTTCCAACATGTTTCCACCTCTTTGTAATGGTTAAATCCCCTCAAGAAATCTTAGACTTCTTGATGAGAGCAAATGCACTCATGCTATAATATTCATAAGTATTCACTTTTGCTATTTGGCTTTGCCGAGTCATTTAGCTTTTTTGTGCCTGAAAACTCTCTTCCACGTATAAATAAACTGATGTTATTATCGTAATAACATTTACCATTACACCTTCTGGACTACTAATCATGTCTTCTCACTGCCATCACTCTGACCCCAGCTGCAACTAACTGAACTAACAAACATAAGACCTTCTTTAAAGTCACCTATTTTCCAAACTCACAATGCTACGGGAAAGAAGTAAGCAACAATAATGAACTAAATAATTTTAACCCTTCTAGAAAATTGGTACATTTATAGAATTCAATGATAACTAAACAGAATTAGCAAAATCCAAGTGAATTTTTTAGAAAATAGAATTCTAACTTCTACAATTACAGTGATATCGTTGATTTTGAATTATTGGAAGATGCCGAATTTATCAGTTATGGTGGCTAGTAGAGTGTTAGCTAATGATGTTTTTATTCTGGGGGTAAATATAGTTAGGTGGGGTAACCGGTAAAAATTATACGAACATTCCTCTTGTCTATGTAGATTTGAATATTTCTGCCACAAACCTTTCCTGCCATTTGGAGTGATTTTGTTTTATATTAAAAATAGGACGCACGTTTCGAAATTGAAAAACAATAGCTTGCCGGTTAGGTGCGACAATTATTTTATTCACCTTATGAATCTGTGGTGGTCCATGTGCTAATCCTGATACATGATAGACTCACTGAATGTGAACAATGGCAAGATTTTATTATGAACTGTGCCATATCGAGTGTCTTCTTCGGAACATCAAGATGGAAAGCTGATAATTTTGCATATTATGACTAGGTACCGTCTTTTATGCTTAATCGAATGGATTTACCTTCTTCCGAAAGAAAAGGCTGTGTGATCGATCCAAGAGACGTTTTTTGTAGAACTTGAGTTTGCTGAAAAAAGGTTGCACCGATATGTGAAAATTTGTAAACAGCACAATCACCAACTTGTAAAGCTCAGTTTACAGAAAGTACAAATACACAACTAAAGGAGACCATCACAGAATTCTATCCTTGTGACAATAAAAAGGGTATTGCAATCAGAAGTTTCGAGAATGTAACAGCATATGTGAAAGTAGAGTGGAGATGGCTCGCGAAAAAAATGTCTAAAATTTATAAGTTAGCATTTAAACATGAAAACAATATGAAGTTTGCATATCGCTATAAGTAGTACGAGTAGAAAAGACTAATAAGACTTTGATACGAATGAAACGGATAAGCGTATCCTGATTGAGATCGAGGCCGCTGTATTAGATTGAAATGTTAGTTTAGTATAAATAAATAATTTAATAGTGATAAATTTAATCATATTTATGTCGATCCTATGAAATCGAACTGGAAACCTAAAACTGCTCGAGAAACCATGAGTATATTATGGAAAAGTATAATTAAAAGTTGTTCGGTAATAATAAGATTTAGAACGTCACTACACAACATATATGAAATTTAGAAACCTCGAAGAATAAGCGATTTTGAGGTACAGTGTCTTATTCATAATTTCTATATATGCTTAACTAAAATTTAGAATACAAACTTACCTATTAGAAACACTGATATATCAACGTTTGCAAACAAAAAAACACTCATTTTTATATGAGTGTTTTGCCTTTTTTAGGATAACCATTTTGGTGGTGTGTTTTTTGACCAATATATGTCACCCAACACATAATGTTTAGAATACTTATCTTCCGCCAAGTGATAATGGAAATTGAAATAATATCCTTCTTGTGGCTTTTTGTCCGTTCTTACATGAAAACGGATTAAATCTTTTTTAGTAGAATCATTATAAATATTAAAAATCTTTTCATGATAATCACCAGATGGCTGCTCTGAAATAGATAAAAGCGGTATTTCTTGATCGGATGTTTTGGCAATAGTCAGATCAATTGCTTCTTGCATTTTTGGAAATATAACATCGTCAAACTCATGCTGAATCACTGGTCCTATTCGATTCCCAAATTTTATGTATGCTTGTTCTCTGGCTGCATTCGCCATATGCTCATAAATGGAGGAGTCATCTGTAATTGATACTTGATCATAATCTTGGACATCAGAAGAAATAGCCCTAGAAGGACTTTTAATATCTAATATTTGTTCCCAAATGAAATGGCTAGGAGATATTAGACCAAATGTTAGTAATGCAACAGTTATAATTATTGACTTTTGGAACCACTTTTTCATCCTATTCACCTTCAATATTGGACAATTTTAGTAAAACTCTTCATTCTATTAAACGTTTTGATTAAGTAAAGGTTTCATCTTCTTACTATTCATTGTACAATAAAATGTGTAAACATACCACAGAGCTTTTTGAACAAAGGAGGAAAATCACGATGGACGCAGGATTAGTTATAGGGATCGGATTTTTATTTTTATTAGCATATTTAACATCACTTAACTTTACTGATTGATTTAAATTATTAACAAAGTTTTAGGGAGGGTCGTGGCTATCGTCATGGCTCTCTTTTCCTTATTACCTCTTTGTCATACTATAAATCAATAATTCCATAATGAAACTTAGAAGACAACCTAATTTCTCGTTTAAAACTATATTCTTCAAATAGAGTTGAACGGAAATGCGCTTTTAATACTACTCTCTTTCTTGCGAGTCTTCTTGCCTCTGACACCCACTCATCGCTCAAAGAATCATGGGCACCTGCCTCTCTTAATACATGAAAATTGGAGGCCTCCTCAATTTTTTCTTCGAACATTGGATCTATATAAACTACATCATAGGTATTTGACGGTACTGTTTTCATGTAAGCCACTGAATCGTGATTAATAAGACGTATATTCCGTAAGCTTTTTAGCATCGCCTGATTGTTTGTTTTGTAATTTTTTAACCCTTCATCTACCACGTACGCTATAATTGGTTCCTTTTCACAAGCATGTACAACCCCTTCAACTCCTACCGCATAAGAGGCAATAATACTATCTGAGCACAGGCCAGCTGTGGTATCTAAAAAATGATCCCCCGCTTCTAGACTAGTTGCTTCCAAAAATGAATCTTGCTCCCCTTTTAATAGTCTCTTCATACGAAACGCAGCAGAATTAGGATGAAAGAAAAAAGGAGAAGTGGAACCGTAAGTATACAGTTCCAATCTCTCATTGCTCACAACAAGTACATTTGCTTGCTGTTCTTTTTGTATAGTAGAAACTGATTTCTTTTGCCGTTTAAAATAAGGTAAATTTAAAAGTTTAGAAATCTCTTTTGCTTTTAAAATATATTCCTCTTTTGTTCTTCCCGCTGTTGTTACTACGGTATTCATGAAGAAACAACTTGTGAAAGAACACCAGATAGATGGTCTTTAATTGTCTCCATTGAGTTGCTCTCAATTTGCTCACGTGGAATGAAATACGCTAACTGATCATCCTTCCAAATGGCAATAGATGGTGAACTTGGCGGTACTTCTTCAAAATACCCTCGCATTGTTGCAGTAGCCTCTTGATCTTGTCCAGCGAATACTGTCACTAAGTTTTCAGGTTTTACTTCTAATTCATTTAGTGCATTAACAACAGCAGGTCTTGCAAGTCCAGCAGCACATCCACATACTGAATTTATCACGATTAAGGATACTCCACTAGCAGTTGACATATGTTCTTGGACATCCTCAGGTGTTATAAGCTCTTTAAATCCAGCCCCTGTTAATTCACTTCGCATTGGTCCAACAATACCTTTCATATACTCATCGTATGCATTCATGACTTCGCCTTCTTTCATTTAGTTTCACATAACCTATTATAACAACATTTTCACAACATAAGCTAATACCCTGTTTTCATATTTTTACATACTTTTTTAGGATTTTAACGACTTTTTCGTGAATTTTTTCTTCTTAATTACTACGTTTGCACGACTTTTGCTTATATTACCATCAAAATACGTATACTTTATTTAATCCAATAGATTACGCTCCATACCATTCATTAAAAATATACGAAAATCTATAATCCAGTTTTTTGTTTATGGATGAACAACCAATTGTTCTTACAACAAGTTAATTTTGTATAGAATTCATATAAATACTAATTAATATAAATTTCGTTCAAATTTCACAATTTTTTTATAACATGTAATTTGTATTAGGAAATCAAATTTATTAACAGTTAACAAGGATTAATATTAGACAATGATCCTAATTGCAATTTTGAAGTATATATAGGTTGTGAGAATCATTAAATTATGGGGGAAAAAATTTGAATAATAACAAGAGATTCTATAATATTTTTTGGCGTTGGCACTTTTATGCGGGGCTATTTATTGCTCCATTATTAATAACACTAACATTAAGTGGGATTGGTTATTTATTTTATACTAATGTTGAAAACCAAATGTATGACGATTTATTTTTTGGTGAGGCTACTATTAATGAAAGTATATCAATTGATGAAGCGATAAAAAATGCTGAAAAGCAATATCATGGTTTCAATGTTACAAAAGTTATAGTTTTAAAAGAAGATTATAATACAAGATTTACAATGACCGACGCAACTGGCGAACAGAAGTATGTATTCATAGATAATAATAACCAAATAATAGGTAGTCAAAATGCAGCATCTACCTTCTCAAACGTAATGAGAAGTTTGCATAGTTCTTTGTTTGTAGGAGGAACAGTTGTAAACTATTTGGTTGAATTAGCTGCATGTTGGGCTATATTTTTACTGATTTCGGGAGTTTATATGTCATTGAAAGGGAAAGTCTTTAAAAGACATAAAGGTACTCTAAATAAAAGACAGAGACATAAAAAACTTCATGCTATAACTGGCACTATAATAGCTATACCTATGGTCATTTTGATATTTACAGGTTTACCTTGGTCCGCTCTAATGGGTAATTTCATACATTCTGTAGCCCAATCTCAACCCTCTATCGGTATTCCAGAATTACAACTAGTTCCGCCAACATCTGATATCAACGAAATTCCTTGGGCTATTCGTAAAAATCAGACACCTAAATCTGAGGATCCTCATGCTCACCATAAGATGATTACGATTACTATAGATAATGATAATATGGTGAGTATGCAAAAACTGATGAAAGAGGTTGAAGAATCCCAAATCTCCGAACCGTATTCTATCATCTTTCCAATGAGTGAAGAGGGTGTATATACAGTATCGAAAGGAAGCAACACTGGGGTTACTGGCTTAGATGTTAGCCCATATGAGGAAGTGACTGCTTATTTTGATCAATATAGTGGCAATTTCATCTCAAAAGTTGGTTACGAGGAATATGGTATTTTAGGGAAATGGTTTACATGGGGGATTCCATTACATGAGGGGCATTTATTTGGTTGGCCAAATAAAATTATAAATCTACTCGTTTGTTTAGCCTTTCTAGCAGTAATTTTTTGGGGCTTCAAAACATGGCTAGATAGAAAAGTAAAACATCAAATATCAGCTCCACCAAAAACCCCGGTTGGAAAGAGTTTTGCCGGATTCATAGTTCTATTAATAACTTTAGGTATAATTATGCCGCTTTTTGGTCTTTCTCTGGTGGTAATAGCTTTAATTGAATTAACTATATATGTATTAAAAAAAGATAAAAGTAGAAACATTAACGAACTTCTTTAAGAATTTTAGAACTATAAAAGATTTTTATAATGCGGGCTTACGATATCAACTGTAAGCCGCATTTTTATTGTTTTATTGCCTCAATTGTTAAGTGAAATATTTTTTTGTTTTTTCACACTAAAACACCATATTAATTGAACAATATTTTCCAAACGTATTTTACAAGAGAAAGGAATAAAAAAGCCCCACTCAAATTAATTGCTTAATGAGAAGGTCGCTTTTTATGAAGAGAAAATAAATCTGAATTTTTTACTAACCAATTGCCCTGAAATAACTTGAATTATATCCCATGAACAAAACGGATGTTGGCAAAATTAAAAACACCCTTTTAATTTACAACAGATTTGTTTAGTAATTCATAAAACTTGCTCCTACGATAATAAGTAAGATAAATAATACTACAATTAATACAAAAGTAGACCCGCTATTACCATAGTCGTTATTACATTCGCCTCCACCATATCCAAACATCTTATTCCCCCTCCTTTCCAATTACTACTTTTTATAGATTATGCAGTGTTTAAAAATGGTTAAGGTAATTTATCTCGTATGAAGAATTTATTTTTATCTTTCTTTGGTATTCCGTTCAACAAAGAATTTTTCACACAAAAAAAACCACTCAAATGAGCAGGAAATAGTGCTAGTTATATTACTTTTTTCTTGAACTTTTTTATCCCTATAGTTACCGGATTCGCCCACAAAACGTTCAATTATTTTCCTATAGGCTCACATGCCCAACCATCTTTGTCCCCATCATATTTAGATGCATATGCAGGATGCCCTTTTTTTACTCCAGCTGGATAGTACTCTTTCAATGCATACAATTCTTATAATCGGTAGGTGCTCCTGAAATAACCGCTAATCCATCTTCGACATTTGAAATGTTTAGGCTTTTGTGTAGGTTCTGGATATTCACTAATCTCTTTTAATAAAGCTAATTTCGATTTGGAAATAGTGAAGTCTATAGTATTAGAAGCAAAATAAAAAGCCCCACTTCTTCAACAGTGGGGCTCCAATCTAATTAAATTAAGATTGTCTGAGAATCACGAAGGGAGAACTTCAGCTTCTCATAGACTTAAATTACCCGAAACGCTCAAGAAATAACCTGGTAATTATATCTAAATAACTTTCACTATTTTCATACACCGTTTTTTCTAAATCTCTTACCATGGTAGCTTGAATTATAATTGCGCGAACATTTCTCCACTATACACCTTAAAATATTTCGACATAGTGCTCCGTCGAACTCAAACATCTTTGTTTTTTAGTTGATAGAGCTCCAAAGAATTTGCATATACCTTGTACGTGTTCCTTAACTACTTTCTTTTGAAAATATTTGTCTAACATTTGTCTTGACTCACTCGGACTATCCATGAAACATTTTCGGAAGGTATGGAATGCATCCTTGTTTTTCTAAGAACCTGAAAATTTTGCTCTTTAATACCCTATCATTTAGTCTCCCACTATACATTCGGCTTTTACTATATGAGTATTTTATTATTAGTATCAGATACCACTTCTACAGCAAGCTAGACTAACATAAAACATACCCATAGTTATTGTATGCAGCAAAATCAATTAGTCTTATATTATTAACTTTTATTCTAAATTTCCCGAAGCCCCCTAATTCATACGGTTATATAGAAAGAGCATCCATGTGGATGCTCTCTTAGAGTGTATTATTCACCTAAACTAAAATCCATATTAATACTACTTGATTATAAATGTCTGAATTAAGCACTGTTCATCATCTACTACATTCTGTGTTTCTTCAAATTGAATATTCATTTCACTATAAATTCTTTTCCAAAACGAAACAGCAGGACTATTCTCCATTAATTCAATTACAAAATATTTCCCTTTCTTAACTTGGAATAATTCTCTTATGGCCTGTCTGCCTAATCCCATACCTTTGTATTTATTTAATATAAATAGGTCATTTACGCCAAAGTCATAATCTTTTTTTAAGAACGGTCGTTCCAATAGTAGTATAAAACCGATGATGTTTTTATCTAAAATGATGAAATATGGAGAAAGCCCTTCTGTTTCCCAAAATTCATCTATTTCCTCATATTCAAAACAACCGTCTTCTCCAATATCAATTAGGGAAGTATATTTTGAAAGGTCATGAAGATATAAAGAATAGAAGTTTCTTAAGATAATTTTTTCAGTTTCTAATACTTCCTTCAGAATAATATTCATTTGAATTTTCTCCTTTTCAAGCTATCATTTATACAATTCCTTATAAGCTAATACTTTTAAAGCGAGCATTTCTTCCTCAGTTAAGCTACTTTCTAACTTATTAAAAATCTCCTGTTTTTCTTCTTCAGTCATTCCATTTTGAGCTTTTGATTGAATTTCTTGGATTTCACCTAGGCCAAACTTTGTAACCAATGCTCTTGTAGCTTCTTCTTTTGTTTGAAAAGGTAGTTTGCTACTATCCACATCTTTACCCTCAGCTATAAATTCCTGAAGCTCAGGATCATTTTCAATTTCCTCTTTTATCGTTTCTAGCTGTCCGCTATCCTGTAACTCTATTGAAACCTTTTCCATCACTTGATCGGCAACTAGCTTTGGTCCAAAATAATAAGCGGCTACCACAAGAATACCTATAAAAATGATAATCCCAAACAGTACTTTGATAAACTTCACCGTTATTCCTCCCAGATTTTGATTAGTCATATCATACTACAATCTCAAAAATAAAAAACTAATGCGTATGACATGAACATCAAAGGCTTAAGCATTGCGTGCGACAATAGCACGTCAATATAGAATATCTTTTGTTGGCCTTTGTATAATTTCTTCATAATAGTGCAAAAAACGCAAGAATATTGTTCATATATATATATCGAACAGCATTCTTGCGTTTACAATAGAGGTTATTTTCTCTTCATGGTACTATTATTTAGTTCTATTTTCTTGCATCACTCATTTGTTTCCAAACGGATCCTTTAGCTTCTTCTCCGCCCTCAATACGAGAAATCGCCATTAACACCTGAAGTTTTACCTCATATTCTTTATCATTCATTGCTTCTTTAAGGGCTATAAGTGAATCTGTTTCGCCAACTTCGTAAAAATACATTGCTGCTCTCCAGCGAACTAATTTGTTTTTATCAAACAAAGCAATCTTCATCGCATCTGCAAATTGTATAAATCCTAAGTCACTCATTGCATCACCTGCTGTTCTCCTAACTGCTGAACTCTTGTCTTTTAGAGCCATTTCTAAATAAGGAATAACTGCTTCGTCTTCTATTAAACCAAGGTAAACTGTTGCTAGTCGTCTAATAGATACTTGCTCATCTTGCACTGCTCTTTCCAATATTGGTAGGTCTTCTTTTTCTGGATTTATCAAGTTATTTAGTAATTGAAAACGTTCCTCCCATTTACTAACCTGAAATTCTTCTAATGTAAATGGAACTCTTATAGCTTTTTTATCTTCTTCATTTATATCCTTATCTGCGATAAGTTGCGCGAGTTTGCTTTCTGGAAAAGTTGCTTCTAGCTCTTTTACTAACTGTTCCCCTATTTCTTTCTGATCACCATAACGAACGCCATAATCCACCCATTTGCGCAACAAGATATAATTTTCTTTATCGCCTTCCATCGCCTCATCTAGTGCTTTAATAAAACGTTCGGATAGTCCATATCTCGATTCTGATTCACTATCGAATACCTTTACCTGAAGAGGAATTCCTTTATACTGCTGAACGTGAACGTATACTTCCCCGTAATGTTCTAATGGTTTGTCTGTGTCATTTACTTCATCGTTTTCAGCACCGAACACATTTTCAACACTAGCTAGAATTGTTTCCCAAGCGAACTTCGCGATACGTTCAATTGCAAGGAAGTCTGCCACATGGTAAACACCCTTAACGCCTTCTATACCAAAGATAGCTTGAATTTCCTTTGGAGCATCAGTTATATTTTCTTTTTTATAGTTATGGCTTTTGCCAAAAGGAAGCTCCTGATCGATTACAACTTTCATCGTATTGGGACTTGGCGTCGGTTCAATTGTTACTATTTTCATTTTATATACCCCCTGTAAGTGAAGTTAAGAAGATGCTATTTCATCTAAATAGGACCATCTTTCAATTAGTTGTTCATATTTGGTGTTAGCTTCTGCTAACTCATTCGTTATAGTTTGAAGTAATGTAAAATCAGAACCCGCAGTTTGCATCTTACCTTCTAATTCTTCGATTAACTGTTCCGTTTGTTCAATTTGTTGTCCAATTGTTTCCCATTCTCTTTGCTCTTTGTAGGAGAATTTTTTCTTTTCTTTCGTTACTTTTTCAGGAATTTCAACTTTAATTTGTTCTACTAATTCCTTTGGTGTTTCCTTTGGTGCCTCAAGCATATCTGAATAAACTCCAAGCCATTCAGTTACTGTACCATCACCATTTAATAGCCAGAGCTTTTTAGCAATGCGATCTAGGAAGAAACGATCATGGGAAATTGTAATAATTACACCAGGAAAAGATTCCATGAAATCTTCAAGTACCGATAATGTTTGAATATCTAAATCATTTGTAGGCTCATCTAAGAATAGAACATTCGGCTGCTCCATCAGCATTTTTAAGAGCACTAAACGTTTCTTTTCCCCACCAGAAAGTTTCCCAATTTGAGTACCATGTGTGTTTAACGGAAACAAGAAACGCTCCAACATTTGAGCAGCAGAGAATTTTTCTCCTGAACCAGTCTCTATTAGATCGGAGGATTCACGTACATATTCAATCATTCTTGTTTGTGGATTCAATTCTGGTAACTGTTGAGTAAAGTGCATTAACTTTACGGTGGAACCTTTTACTATCTCACCCGAATCCATCGGAACTTCGCCTGCAAGCATTTTAAGAAGCGTACTTTTTCCTACACCATTTGGTCCTACAATACCAATGCGATCTCCCGCTTGTAGCAAGAACGAAAAATCCTCCACAATGTTTTTAGTATCAAATCTTTTAGAAATACTTTTTCCTTCTAACACTTGCTTACCAAGTCTAGTAGTAACCATTTCCAACTCTAAGTTTAAGGCTGAATTGTCACGATCTATACTTGCATCTATCTCTTCGAATCGATCTTTTCTTGCTTTCTGTTTTGTAGATCTTGCCTTCGCACCTCTGCGAATCCACTTTAATTCATTACGATATAAATTTTGTAGTTTTTGCTGAGATGCAGCATTCATTTCTTCGCGTAATGCTTTTGACTCTAAATAGTCTGCGTAATTTCCTGTATGCGTATATAAGGTTTTATCTGCTAGCTCATAAATATGTGTTGCAACTGTATCTAAAAAGTACCGATCATGAGTTACAAAAATGATAGAACCTTCCACTCTTTGTAACATGTCCTGTAACCAATCCGTTGACTCTTTATCCAAATGGTTTGTAGGCTCATCTAATAATAAAAGATCAGCTGGTTCGATTAACACTTTTGCAAGTGCTACTCTTTTTTGTTGACCTCCAGATAGATGCAAGATAGATTCTTCAAACTGTGTTATACCTAATTTAGTTAAAGCAGTCTTAGCTAATGAATTAACGTCCCATGCTTGCAAATCATCCATTTTCTGCTGTAGATCCATCAATTTATTTTGAAGTTCCGTTGAATCTGAGTTTTCCATTAATGCTAATAAGGCTTCCTCGTATTCTCTATTAATCTTTAGTATTGGGGAATCTCCACCAAATACAGTTTGTATAACGGTTTCTTCCTTTTCAAAAATCGGTTGCTGTTCCAAATAGGCAATGCGATATTTGTTCGGGTGATCTCGTTCAATTGAATCTGCTTCTAGTTCACCAGCAATAATTGATAGAAACGTAGACTTACCCGTACCATTTATACCGATTAAACCCGCTCTATTTTGGTTATTAATAGTAAAAGATATATTTTTAAATAAGGTTTTTTCCCCTACCGTCTTTGTTAAATCAGAAATGATTAAATGACTCACAGTTGTTCACCTGTTTCTTTACGAAAATTTTCTAGAAAAAGCTCCATAAATTCATGTCTTTCTTTAGCTAGTTCTTTTCCTTTTTTTGTTTGCATACCATCAGAGAGTTTCAATAATTTTTCATAAAAGTGTGTTACGGATGCCGTTTTTTTTGTTCGATACTCTTCAACAGTCATATTATCTCTAGGTGTTTCATCACTGTCGTAAAGTAATCTTCCTTTTGCTCCTCCATAAGCAAATGTTCGAGCAATACCAACAGCTCCAATTGCGTCTAATCTATCCGCATCTCGAACTATTTTAGCTTCTAAAGTCTCTGCTTCCAATTCGTGGCCACCATTGAACGAAATGGCTTTAATTACTGCTTTTACTTGTTCAATTTTATAATCCGGTAAACTCAATTGTTGAATGATTCTATCTTCCTCTTGCTTTTCTACTGTAGAATATTTTGGATCACTAACATCATGAAGTAAAACAGCAAGCTCAATAATCTCTCTATTAGCTGAAGGTTCTGTATCTGCTATATCAAAAGCATTTTTACGTACTCTCTCTATATGCTGAAAATCGTGACTAGCATCAAAATGCATATATACTAATTTTACTAATTGTTCGCACTTCTGAATCGTATTCATATTTTACTCTCCTTACCTGACACTCTTATCTATTATAACGAAAAACAAGGAAAAAGACTGCTTATGCGGTTCGTTTCTCCTTTTTTGAAACATTTGGTTTTTTAAGGAATAAAAATTGCTAAAATTCGACATATTATTGACGAAGACTGACAATTCAAGTATAGTTTATGTATCCATTTATAGAATATTTAGTGGATTAAGGGAGGAACGTTTATGCAACAGGGGAAAGTAAAATGGTTTAATAATGAAAAAGGGTATGGTTTCATCGAATACAACGATGGAGAAGATGTATTTGTCCATTTTACAGGAATTCAAGGTGATGGATTTCGAGCATTAGATGAAGGACAACAAGTAACGTTCGAAATAGTTGAAGGAAACCGTGGACCTCAAGCTGCAAACGTGATAAAAAACGAATAGAAACGCTTCTTCCCGCGGCAAACTAGTCGTGGGACTTTTTTATTTTGAACCCTTTAGTTTACTACCAATTTGTTTAATACTCTCACCAACAGTGCATTGTTCAATACAAAATCTATATGCAGTTGTTTTGCCACTCTCTTTCCTTAATTGCTTTCGAACAAAGCATCCGTCACAATAAGTATCTGATAAATAATCAATTTCATTTATTAACTGTGTGTTTTTCATAACTTACTACTCCTCACTATTTCATAATTGTACTATTATGTTTCTTTTGTTTGCAACTATCCCTCAAATCATTCAAACTAGCTATATCCATTATTTTATTAAAAAGGGGATTATAATGTTAGAAGTATATATTGACGGTTCGACCACTGGTAATCCAGGACCAAGCGGAATCGGTGTGTTTATAAAAGGAGAAGGACACCATGTAAAAGTAAGTGAGTTTATTGGAGAATACTCCAATCACACAACGGAATTTATCGCATTACAAAGAGGTTTAGAAGAAGCAAAAAAACTATCACCTTCCCTCGTTTCAGCACGTACTGATTCACAAATCGTTTGCGCTGCAGTAGAAAAAAGATATGCGAAGAATCCTGAATTTTCGGCTATACTAGAGAACATTCTAGCCATCATAGATTCATTTGACCTGTTTTTCATTAAATGGATTCCAGACGATCAAAATAAAGCGGCCCATGCCCTTGCACGAGAGGCTGTATTAAAACAACTGCCTAAAAAGTAAAAGGCAGTTGTTTTTAGCTATATTCTACTAATTCGTTTTGTTCTTCTTTAAATCATTGTACTTCCTTGTTCTGAGAGTGTTCAAAATCTAATTCAATTGCCACCTTGGCTTTATTCAAAAAGTTCACAATAACCTCGTCACTGCCAAATAATTGAAAAATCGACAGCAGTGGATTTTTCGGTTTATTTATAGAAGTATAGATGAATTTTGTTATATTGTCACTTTGACTTACTAATTCGTATTCTGTCGTCATTTTAAAGCGATTATTAAGAAGGAAACTTTCTTGTATTGCTTTGTAGTTAGAATCATTGGTATATTTTTTTATCGTAATTTCATACTGCTCGATCAAAGATCCATTTTGATAGCTTTGATTTATAATTGTACCTATAATTGTTTCTGTTTGTTTAATTACTTCTTCATCTACTACTTTCGGAAATATCCTTTTCTTTTTTGAAATGTCTCCATAGAAGTAAAGCCATGCAAATTCTATAGGTACATTAAGCAGAATTTCTTTTTTCCATTTTTTCATTGGTTTTTCATCCTATCCTATCTTCGATAACATCTTTTCAAGTTTGACTCTCCATTCATCTGCTAGCTCATCTACTTTGAGAATATTTTCAATTCCTTCTTTTGAATCTTTTTGATAAAAATAAATTGAATGAGCGTAAGAAACAGTTACTTTTTCTGGGTGTTCAAAAATTCGTTCGATACGATCAGTGTTAGTAATTCTTCCTTCTTTAATAACACGACATAGATAACCAGTATGTCCAGTTTCTATCATACGTTTCATCAAAGGTTTTATACCAGTTCTTTGGTTGATAGTATTGCACGGTATTCTGCCTTGTGTTACCTCTATAATTGCCTCGCCGATGGAAAATCGATCTCCTATATGTATGTTCTCTTCTAGCATATTTTCTACTAGTAAATTTTCTCCAATTGCACTTACTGGAAAATCCATTCGAAATTCTTTTGACCAACTTCTGTAATGTTCCATGCTATACACGCAAACGGCTCTGTCAAGACCACCGTGATGCTTTAAATCTGCAACTCCGTCGTTATCAAAGCCATCATTTGCCAAATATGCTTCAGTCACCTGAGTTTTGAAAATTCCTGATCGAAGTTCTTCTCCTAACTCATTCTTCACAGTTTTAGGTTTCCCTACTGATATTGCAATTAGTTTCATTTTCTCCAATTTTCAAACACCTCCAAAATATTACTATAATCATAGCATATTAGTTGAAACAAACGGCTGATTTATATGCAAAAAAACAGACTCTCTGATGAGAGCCTGTTAAAGTTAAGTTTTAGGTTTAAAATTAAGCTTTAACTACGTTAGTAGCTTGAAGGCCACGTTGACCTTGCTCGATTTCAAAAGTTACTTCTTGACCTTCGTCAAGAGATTTGAAACCTTCGCTTTGAATAGCTGAGAAATGTACGAATACGTCGTCTCCGCCTTCACGTTCGATAAATCCGAATCCTTTTTCTGAGTTAAACCATTTTACTTTACCTTGTTCCATGTGTATTTCCTCCTCGTATGCAGCAGCTGCACACATTGTGTTACTATCCTTGCTCAACACTGTTAAGTAAAAGTGTTGCCACCTACTAACTAACCGAACAAAAATAATCCTCTTTAAATATAACACGCATTTTCTGATAATGCAACAATTATACCTAATATTTTTTAGTGTTTTCTAATAATGCTCCTATTGCTCCGCTATAGCCATGCTTAGCTAAAAAGGTCGGTTTTTTTAGCTTTAATACTGTATAGGATTCAATGATTTGCTGGAGTAATTCATTGTCCTCCAATGTTGTACCTATGTATATTATATCTTCCACTTGATGAGCATCTGCAACTTGAATACAAAGAGAAGCAACTACTTCACCAATTATCCCTTGGACACCAGCTAACAAGTCGGAAGAGCTTCTATTGTTGCTATTATTTAATGAAATACCGCCAAAATTACTCGCTGTTAAAGTACCTTTTATTGGAAGCTTATTGTTCTTATATATATCGCTTACTAAGACATCAATCTCAGTCCTGCTTCCTTCTCGAGATTGTTTTATGATTTCCTCAAAATCGGATATACCTGTTAAAGCCATTCCCAAGCCAAGAAGGGTTCCACCGCCGATTCCAGTACCACCTAATCGTTTATGTATATTATTTTGCAAAATATGTATAGAGGTGCCAGTACCTATATTCGCTATAATTGCTGCTTTAGGTTCGATTGACCCTTGCTTCATTTGATACATGACACCATTCATAGTTGCATCAAATTCAACTATGTATGGTATGTCCTCTTTAGAGCTTAAATGAACTTTTAATTGCTCTGCACGACCACCAGTGACGCAGATAGAAGCATTTGGATGATTAGATTCAATCCACTCCTTAACCTTTTGGAAATCTGATGAAAGAAATCGATCAAAGACCATTTCATTATTTTCATTCCAATAAGCTATTTTTGTTAATGTTCCACCTGCATCAATACCGATTCTAGTAGTCATTCTAATTCCCCTTTATGTTATGACACCTACTTTATCCATGACCCTACAATAGGATAGTTAAATGTGTCTCCCGTAATCGCTTTAACAATTCCAATAATCGGAACTACAAATGCCATTATACCAAAAATAATGAGCATCGGAATACCAATTAGAATTAAAATTAAAAATGCAGATATAGTCAGCAATACCGCCATAATTAATTGAAACAGTACAGCTTGAATGGAAAGCTTTTTAATTTCTTCATCATTTACTACTAGAAATAAAATAAATGGCACTAGAAAAGGAGCAAACCATGTACTTGCATGTAGCAAGATTTTTAAACCTGTGTTTTCCATTTCTTTTCCCTCCTCTCTTAATATTTATACGTTGAAACTAGATGAATAGTTTCACTTTTCCTTCTGATACACAATTTCCCCTGCTACAACTGTCTTTACTACCGAAGTAGAAAGAATGTTATCTTTTTCAAGTTTATTATCTAAAATAGTAAAATCCGCATCAAAACCAGGTAATATCAATCCTCTCTTGCATTCCCTCCCAATAGCTTTCGCACTACCGGATGTATAAAGCGATACAGCTTCAAAAACAGTTAACTCCTGTTCTGGTAAGTAGGAATTATTAACTGCTGCATCTATCCCAATCAATGGGTCTGCAAGTTCTATTGGCGAGTCAGACCCTCCTGAACAATCGAATCCTTGCTCCAGTAATGATTTCCATGCGTATGCCCATTGTAGTCTTGAAGGTCCGAGTCTTTCTTTTACCCAAGGGAAATCGGATGCGACAAATATTGGTTGTAAATCTAGGACGACGGGGAGCTTTTTCATTCGCTTAACAAGATCAGGACGCAATACATTCACATGAATTAACCGATCCTTTTTCCCATCTGTTACAGGATACTCTTCTATTAAATCTAAAATCTTTTCAACTGCAAGATCACCTATTACATGGACTGCAATATTCTCATTATAGCTACGAGCCAATTTCACTAAGTTCACTAGCTTTTCCGAACTATGGACCTCCACGCCTTTATTCCCTGGTTCATCAGTGTAGTCTTCCCCTAGTAATGCTGTTCTGCCACCCAAAGAACCATCTACAAATATTTTCATCGCTCCAAATTCGATAAAAGAGGAAGATTCTTCTCCTTGCATTTGTTCAAAAACATCATGATGCCTTAGAAGGTGAACTCTAAAATCATTTTGAACAACCTCACGATATGCTTGTAATGGAACTTCATAGTGTCCGTAATAAGCCATATCCTCAGAATGGACACCAGTTATCCCTTTGGACTTTAAATCCTTCAAACTAGAGCTAATAATGTTCTTCAAATATGATGTAGTTGGTAATGGTATATGCTCTGTTATTAGACTTTGTGCTTCATCGTAGAACAGTCCATTAAGCTCACCCTTTTCATCTCTACCTATTACTCCTCCTACTGGGTTAGGGGTTTCTTTTGATATGCCAGCTAATTTCATTGCGGCTGTATTTGCTACTAAAACATGTCGGCATACTCTTTTTAGCACTACCGCTGTTTCGGTTATGAAGTCGATATCAGTACAAGTTAATGGTCTGCCTTCTTCTAATTTATTGTCGTCCCAACCTTCTGTCATATACCATTCTTCATTAGTTATATGAGAAGCTATCGTTTCTTTTATTTGATTTATAGAAGAGAAAGTAGATAAATCTAAATAAGATAGTTTCTCACCATGACCAATCAAGTGAATATGGCTATCTACAAAACCCGGATACATGACACATCCATCAAGTGATTCCACGTTATTTGCTAATGGTAGTAGATCTTTTTCCAATCCAGTATGCAAAATTAACCCATCTTCTACCAATATTGCTTCGACGAATTTGTCTTCAGCTTCCATCGTGAAAATCTTTCCATTTGTCCATAGCGTCCTCACTACTTTGTCCCCTTTCTTAGTTCCGTTAATTCATCTACCAGCAATTCTGCCGCTTTTCGATAAGCATTACTCATATTCGAAAGAGAAGCTATAAGTAAAATTAGCTTATCAATTTCTTCAGTTTCCTGATTTTCAACTTCTACTTCATGAGCCTTCATTTCATTAAGGAAATTTTGAGCATTTTTTTGTTGCAGTTTAACCCAGGAATTATAAAAATTTGCTAGCGGAAAATCTTCTACATCCATTTTTTCATTTATCGGCTCTAATACAGATTTAATATCTTTAATAGTTAGTGCCCCTTTTAACTGATATATCAAGCTAATCAGCATTATATGGCTTTTGGAATATTTTTTATT
Organism: Psychrobacillus psychrodurans; assembly: GCA_900114885.1. GTDB lineage: Bacteria > Bacillota > Bacilli > Bacillales_A > Planococcaceae > Psychrobacillus > Psychrobacillus psychrodurans. The sequence continues at coordinate 243,747 of FOUN01000003.1, read as the reverse complement.
TTTAATGGGTATAAACAATTTTCCCTTGGCATAATTATTGATCATCGTTTTAGTCAATACTTTTTCATCTTCATTACGTAAAGACTCATTATAAGTTGCATCAAATAACTGAATCACTTGGTCCATATACAGATCAATAGCGGGTATATCCTCTTCATGTATTGTGGACTCCAAACTCAACTTTTTTGTAATTTCTTCTGATTTACTCACTAATATACCTCCAGTTTGTGCATTACGTTTATCATAACTTATAAAACACCCAAGGTAAACCTTGACTAAGTGTTGTAATAGTAATACATTTATATGTAGTTATAAAAACCAGATGGAGAGGTTGAGGTATTTACATGAATAAATATATAAGAGAGCCGTTTAATAGTCTTTCGCATTTGTTAGGAGCAATATTAGGTCTATTAGGACTAATTCTAATGTTAATAAAAGGAATAGTAATCGATAGTTCCTCATTAACTTTAACAGCAGTTATTATTTTTGGTATTAGCATGATTTTACTTTATACTGCATCCGCTACTTATCACTGGTTGATAGGGAATGTTCACCATATACAATTCTTAAGACGCTTAGATCATTCAATGATTTATATTTTAATCGCAGGCACCTATGCACCATTTTGCCTTATCACGTTAAATAACACTGCTGGATATATCTTATTTACTATTATTCTATTCCTAGCAGCTAGTGGAATTTGTTTTAAAATGATTTGGTTTGCTAGTCCGAGATGGGTTTCTACTGCTATTTATATCGGCATGGGATGGATGATTATCTTCTTGGCACCTACACTAGCTGACTCTCTAGGGTCTGCAGGATTATTTTATCTAATTTTGGGTGGAGTTTCCTATACTATTGGAGGAATTATATACGGGATAAAACCAAACCTTCCATTTATTAAGAAGTTAGGATTTCATGAAATATTTCATATTTTTATATTGTTGGGGACTGTATTTCACTTCATCTGTGTTTATAGATATGTATTGTAAGAGAACAGGGCATTGCTTGGTCCATTAAGTTTAAAAACTGTTTCTATCGTTATAGAAGTGCTTAGGACAGACGTTTTACTTAAGGAATACCAGGGTGAATCTTTAGCGAGTATTGGTTGTGCCAGATGTTACAACCAATACTTATCTTTTTCGGTAATCTTATGGTAGCATCACTCTCCTACAACATTGAGAAATAGGTCTGTACGTTTTAAGATAACTAGAAAACTAATAATCCCTAATTATAGAGAAAGCTCACGAAGAGGTAATTTCGTGAGCTACTCCCTTCACTATTCAACTTTTCAACTATTTTTCTTTATTCCACTAGGTAAAGAGAACTCTCAGCATTCCTCTGTAATTGAATTACAGCTTTCTCATTCATCCGCGATTACAAATGATTTGTAACTAAATAAAACTCGGCTAATCATTTCATCTAATCGATATGCTCTTCCAAATTTTATAGTCGATTATGCTTGTTGTGACCTCAGATACAGAAAATAGCTATTCCCTCTTTCTTATAGCGTTTTAACTCCCACTAGAAGTGTAGGCTCAAGCACTATTTCTACATTACCTTTGAGAGCTTTACTAATCATACAAGTATCTTCAGCCTTCAATAGTAATCGTGTAGCCATTTTGAAATCTTTTTCATTTACTATTACTAACGTTGGTCGATGTATTATTTTTTTATATGTAAAAATACCATCCGTCACATCTACTACAGCAGATGACTCAACTACTAGAGATACTTTTTCTATCTTACTTCTCTCTAGCATGGCAGCAAGTGTGATAATATAGCATGTTGTGGCAGCACCAAGCAGCATTTCGTCTGGATTTGTACCTACTCCTGGTCCATCCATTTCTTCTGGAATCGAAATTTTAGTTTGGAGATTTTGAGCATGTATAGATCCTATATCATTGCGATTACCTGGCCAATTAGCTTTTAAATGAAAATAATGTTCCGTCATAAATATCATTCCTCTCGTTTTTTTCATATTCTAATGGAAATATTGTCATGTTCTTAGTATGATTAGGTAGTGAAAGTAGGCGAATTGATTGTTTAAAAATTATGGTAAAGTTGCAATTTCAATTATATTTATTTCAATGTTTTTACTTATTTTAGGAGTTAAATATGTACTAGGTCAAGATTTAGTTATTATGAACTTGCTTGCATTTGCTGCATTTTCAGTAGTAATTGGCGTTTTAGCAGGTGCCATGTTATTGTATAATTTACAAAAAGCGTTTTATATGTTTGCCATCGGTTTAATAATTGGTTTTTTTGAAATGTACCGCTCCTTTATTACTGGACCCGAGGAATTTGGAGACTTAGCTGGTATCCTCTCCTTATTTATCTTCACTGCTTTTGGTTTTGTTATAGGGTTAATCGTTGAAGCCATATATTATTTACTAAGAAAGAACGAGCAAAAGGACTAGCTGTCAGAATCCTTTCTGCTCGTCTTTTTAGTTCTGTGCTTATTCTAATTTTGCAATCACTGTATTATTACGTCCATTTGCTTTTGCTTCGTAGAGAGCCAAGTCAATTCTGTTCATAAATTGTGTTTTTGTTTCACCGCATTTATACTCACCAACACCTAAGGAAACAGTAAGTTTTGTTTGAATAGGTGGAACCGAATTTTCTATAGTCATTCTTATATGTTCCCCCAGAATATATGCTGCTTGAATATCCTTTTTTGAAAGTAGTACGAGAAATTCCTCGCCTCCAAGTCTAATACACTCTCCATGTTCAGAACATAAATCTTTCAAAATAATGGAGATAAACTTAAGAACGTCATCACCAGCAATATGCCCATATTTATCATTAACTTGTTTAAAATGATCAATATCTAGCATGATTATAGAAAAATTAGTCTGTTGATCGAATAATTTACCGAATAATATATCTGCATATCTTCTATTCTTCAATCCTGTCAATGGATCTGTGACGGATATTTCCTTAATATTTTCAACTGTTTCCCGCTGACGTTTCCTATAGTTTTCAATAGTCATAGTTAGTTGTTTCGCCTCGAAATACCAAGTTGGTACATCGATTACCTCTTCTTGATCATCCACATCTCTTAGCGTGTAAATAGCGAGCTTTCTTAAAGGTGAGGCCAACTTAGTTGAGACATAAAACGCGGAAACTAAAAAGATAATAATAAACGGCAATGAAAATATAAATATTGTTAACATTATTCCCGATAATGGTTTTAATGCGCTAGTAAATGGTGTTTGTGATACTACTCCCCACTTACTTTTTTCTATGTATGTATAACCTGCTAAAAAGTTAGTCCCAAGTGTATTGTCTAGTTGTAAAGCGCCACTTTTTTCTTCTAATAACTTTTGTACAACTAAGTTACTTTCAACTGATTCGCCTATTCTAGTTTTATTAGGATGATAAATTAGAGTTCCATCTCGATCAACCACATAAACATAGGATCCGTCCTTAGAGTAATGTTCGGCAAGAATATCTCTGATAAAATTGTCTTCCTCCAAATATACAGTACCATTTAGCATACCTAAATATTCACCACTATCTCCAAACAAAGGAGTGGTTATTAGTATTAAGAGTCTACCAGTTTGTGCATAATATGGCTTAGAAATAAACGCTTCTTTCCTTGAAAAGGCTTCTTTTACACCATATGAGGAGATTTTACTACCTACGATTCCAATATTCGGGGTAGTTGCGATTGCAATTCCTTGGTCATTTATAACCGATAAAGAGTTAAAATTTTCACCGCTTATATTAAGCTGTTGTAATATGTTAGTTACTGTTTTAGGATCATTCAGATGTTTTACCACATCAGATTTTCGAGCTTCCAGGTTGCTTTGCATATATGAAAACACCTCATCCGTCATATGAGCTAATTTCATAGAATAAACTCTATTTTGCTCTAAAGAGTTTTCAACCAATATTTTTTTCGTCACAAAATAACTTGAAGAAAGAGTACTAACAATTATCCCAAACATAATAAAACAGATCAATGACAGAATCCAGAATCTTAAAGTTTTCAATAAAACCCTCCTAAACAAAGGAACTGCAATGTAATTCCGAAAAATATTTGTTTCTAATCATATAACATTAACACAAAAAAACTACGACTAATATAGTCGTAGTTTACTATTAATGTCCACCAAGGTAGGCAAGTTTAACTTCTTCACTATTTTGTAATTCCGCAGCTGAACCAGATAGTACAACCCTTCCCGTTTCAATAACATACCCCCTACTTGCTATAGATAGAGCCATATTGGCATTTTGTTCAACCAATAAAACAGTTGTACCTTCACGGTTAATATCCTCAATTACTTGGAATATTGTTTTGACCATCAATGGAGCAAGTCCCATAGAAGGTTCATCTAATAACACCAGTTTAGGCTTTGCCATAATAGCTCTTCCCATAGCTAACATCTGTTGCTCCCCACCTGAAAGAGTTCCAGAATGCTGTTTTTTACGCTCTAATAATCTCGGAAAGATTTCATATACTTTTTGCATATCCTGATGAATTCCTTGTTTATCTTTTCTAAGAAAAGCTCCTAACTCCAAGTTTTCTTCAACAGTTAAATTCGCAAAAACACGTCTTCCTTCCGGCACATGAGATATCCCTGCCTTTACTATCGTTTGTGCCTGTTTACCTGAGATTGACTTATCCAAAAACTCTATTTTACCTTTTTTGGGTTTCAACAGCCCAGAGAGAGTTTTAAGTAATGTACTTTTCCCTGCTCCATTAGCACCAATCAACGAAACAATTTCTCCTTCATTAACAGTAACAGAAACATCACGAAGCGCTTGAATATTCCCGTAAAACACATCTATATTTTCTACTTTAAGCATTGTCATCGTGAACTTCCTCCCCTAAATAAGCCTCAATAACCTTAGGATGGTTACGGATCTCTTCTGGTGATCCTTCCGCAAGAAGTTGACCATGATCGAGTACATATATTCTTTCACAAACTCCCATTACTAAGTTCATGTCATGTTCTATCAACAATATAGTCAAATCGAATTTTTCACGAACAAAAGCAATTAAATTCATTAAATCCTTTGTTTCCTGTGGATTCATACCAGCAGCAGGCTCATCAAGTAAAAGTAATTTTGGTCCTGCAGCTAGAGCTCTTGCAATTTCCAACCTTCTTTGCTGACCATATGGTAGATTTTTCGCTAGTTCATCTTTGTACTTTTCAAGCTTGAAAATCTTTAGAAATTCTAATGATTTTTCTTCCATCTCTTTTTCACCTTTGAAATGAGATGGTAAACGAAGTATAGAGCTTAACATTGTATGTTTAGCAAGAGAATGGTAAGCAACTTTAACATTTTCTAATACAGATAATTCATTAAAGAGTCTAATATTTTGGAAAGTACGACTTATACCTTTTCTAGTTACTTTAAAAGGTTGCAAACCATTTATTCTCTCACCATTAAATAATATATCCCCTTCTGTAGGAACATAGACACCTGTCAATAAGTTAAAGCTTGTAGTTTTACCGGCACCATTAGGACCAATTAAACCAACAAGTTCTCCCTGATTCAATTTTAAGTTTAAGTTCTGTACAGCCTTTAAACCACCAAACTGAATGCCAGCATTTTTAACTTCAAGTAAAGGTTTATTTTCCATGCTGATCGCCTCCTTTTGGCGTTCTCCAGAGCTTGAAATAATCTGTAATTTCCATTGTACCCATTAATCCTTTCGGACGATATAACATTACTAGAATTAATACAAGACTATAAATTATCATTCGAGTTTCTGGATATCCTTGAAGATAAGTAGAAACTACAGTTAATAAAATTGCAGAAAGTACGGCACCAGAAAGACTTCCTAAACCGCCTAGAACAACAAATATTAATATATCAAATGATTTTAAAAATCCGAATTGACTCGGTTGAATGATATAAAAGTTATGAGAATACAAAGCACCGGCAACCCCAGCGAAAAAGGAACCAATCGCAAATGCAGCTACTTTATAATAAGTAGTATTAATCCCCATCGCATCTGATGCAATTTCATTTTCCCTAACAGAAATAGAAGCAATCCCATGTCTTGAATTAGTAAAGTTCACTATTACTATAATGGTAATGACAAGGCAAACAAACGCATATGTCCAAGTCGTTAGATGAGAAACCTGCATTCCAGCAGCCCCACCAACATAGTCAATATTTAGAAAAACAATACGTATAATTTCAGCAAAACCAAGCGTCGCAATTGCCAAGTAATCCCCTTTTAATCTTAAACTTGGAATACCGACAATCAGTCCCGCTAACGCAGCAACAATTCCACCGACAATAATACCAACGATAAAGGGAAGATCCAATTTCATAGTCACTATTGCCGACATATATGCTCCTACAGCTAAGAAACCAGCATGACCAATAGAAAATTGTCCCGTAATACCAATTACTAGATGTAGGCTGACTGCTAAAATTATGTTGATAGCTATAAATATAAGTGTATTAGAATAAAATTGATTCATCATTCCATTTGCTATAAAAATTTGAACCACTGTGTATACTAATACTGCAGCTATAATAAATAGCCAAAACTGTTTTGACTTTTTCATAATTATGTATCACCTACACTTTCTCTCGTGTATTTTTTCCAAAGATTCCCGATGGTCTAAAGATAAGAATTAATATTAAAATGACGAATGCTGCAGCATCTCTCCATAAAGAGAATCCTAAAGCACTAACGATCGTTTCAACAACTCCAAGTACCAATCCACCAACCATTGCTCCAGGAATTATACCAATTCCTCCAAGAACAGCAGCAACAAACGCTTTTACTCCTGGGATAACACCCATCAGTGGGTCAATCTTTGTATAATATATACCGAATATAACACCAGCTGCTCCAGCTAAAGCTGAACCAATTGCGAAAGTTGCAGATATTGTATTATCAACGTTTATTCCCATCAACTTAGCAGCTTCTGTATCATGAGAAACGGCTCTCATGGCTTTTCCTGTTTTGGTTTTGTGCACAATGAACTGTAACAGGATCATTAATACAACAGAAACAGAAAGAATAAGAATAGATTGAATGCTAATTTGTGCCCCTAAAAATGCAAACGAACGATTGGAGAAAACATCTGGATATGCTTCTGGTTGTGCCCCTCTAATATAAATTACTCCATATTCGATTAATAACGATACACCGATTGCAGTAATAAGTGCAGCTATTCTTGTTGCATTTCTTAAACGTTTATATGCAATTCGTTCAATTATTACACCGAATAAGGCACAAGCTGCCATCGATAGAATAAGCGCTGGAAAAAACCCTAATCCGAAAACGGTAATAGAATAAAATCCAATGAACGAACCTACCATGAACACATCCCCGTGCGCAAAGTTGATCAGTTTAATAATCCCATAAACCATCGTGTAACCGAGGGCTATTAAGGCATATATACTCCCGAGTGAAATACCGTTTATCAATTGTTGTATCCATTCCATAAATTTTCACTCCTATTACTTAAGATTTCAAATATTTTAGAATTAGAAAAGGAGGGATATCAATCCCCCCTATAATCATAAGAATCTTAAGGATTAACTTTCGTTTTAAATACTTGTGCACCATCAACATATTCAATAATTACAGCTGATTTGATTGGATGATGATTTTCATCAACGGAATATAAACCAGTTACTAATTCCAATTGATCTGTAGCTTCTATTGCTTCTTTAATTTTCGTACCGTCAGTTGAACCAGCACGTTCAATCGCGTCTTTTAATAGATAAACCGTATCGTATCCAAGTGCATTGAATGAGTTAGGGTCTTTTCCATACTTTTCTTTAAACTTTTCAGAGAAATCCTTCGCTTTACCGTCTGGATCTTCAGATGAAAAAGCAGTAATGATGAATGAATTATTCAAAGCATCTGCTCCAGCTAAGTCAACAAGTGTAGGTGAATCCCAACCATCAGCACCCATTAATGGAACAGTAATTCCTAATTCACGTGCTTGCTTAACAATAAGACCCACTTCTTCATAATATCCTGGGATAAAGATAAATTCCGGATTAGAAGATTTAATATTTGTTAAGGTTGAACGGAAGTCAGTATCTTTAGCAACATATGATTCTTCTGCAACGATTTTACCTCCAGCTGCTTCAAAATCTTTAATAAACGAAGCAGCAAGACCTTTTGCGTAATCACTCGCATTGTCAGCATACACTGCAGCAGTTTTAACTTTTAACTCATTAGCAGCGAAATTTGCTGCTACAGTTCCTTGGAATGGATCGATAAACGCTGTGCGGAATGTGAATGGATTAACCTTTCCATCATCTCCTACAGTAACTGTTGTACTTGTTCCTGAAGGTGAAATCATTGGTGTTTTTGTGTCTGTTGCTATTTGAACTTGAGCAACGGAGTTACCACTAGTTGCTGCGCCAATAATAGCTGTTACTTTGTCTTGACTTGTTAATTTAATAGCAGCATTTGTCGCTTCAGCTGCATCAGATTTATTGTCTACTTTGATAAGTTCGATTTTTTTCCCGTCAATACCTCCAGCATCATTGATCTCCTCAACAGCTAAATCAATTGCATCTGCTTCTGATGTACCATAAGATGCCGTCGCTCCAGAAAGCTCAAGATTTGCTCCAATTTTAATCGTGTCTCCGCCTTCTGAACTACTTCCTTCTTCTGCTCCGCACCCCGCTAAGATTCCGATCAATAAAGAAGATGACAGGAAAAGTGAAGCAAATTTCGATTTCTTCATAAAATAACCCCCATTTTGTTTGATAATTCTGAATTTATAAGTTATACTACTTGCCCTTCTCTTTTTAGCAAGCATAAACTCAAAATCTATCATTTTGTAAGAACAACCCTATTGTAAAACAAACTTTTAATTCAGTCTACACTAATTTTTCGGTATTATTAGAAAATTTATAATATTACACTAGTATAATTTTTATTTACAGTCGATAAGTCCTTATTAAATAAGGATTTATAGGCAAAATTCCCCTCCCGACATTCCCACTATTTACATAAAATAATTTTGATTTAAGATTATGCAATATATTTTATTATTTATACTAATATTTCTTACAATTCATCAATTTCTACGAAATAATTAATTGTTTTTACTTTTCTATTAACTTTATATATACTATTCAATAGTTCGAAATCCGTAATAATAAGGAGAGATAAAATGGTAAAAGAAATGCCAAGTCGTGATCAAGTACAAGTAGAAGAAACGTGGAATTTAGTAGATTTATTTAAAACTGAAGACGATTTTGAAGTTGCATTAAAAGAAATCGAAGTTTCTTCATCAGATTTTAACAAACGTTTTAAGGGGTCCATCCAAACCGCGTCTGATGTTGGTGAAGCACTTCACGAATATACGAAATTATATGAAAAAATTGTACCAGCTGGAGCATTTGCTAGTCTTTCCTTAAGTACAGATCAAACAAATACAGACGCTCAGATGAGAGCAAGTAAATTTGGTTCTCTTTCCGCAAAAGTTAGCAGTCAATTGTCGTTTTTAAACAGTGAGCTAGTGGAATTACCTGATAATATAATTGAAGAAGCAATTTCTAAATTCCCTCCCCATCAGCTTTACTTAGAAAAGTTATTAAAGAAGAAAAAGTATCAATTACATCCAGAAGTAGAAAAAACACTTGCTGCCTACTCTGCTTCGTTTGGTGCTCCTTATAAATTATATGATACGACTAAAATGCTCGATATTTCGTTTGATAACTTTGAGGTAAATGGTCAAGAGTATCCTCTTAGCTATGTGTCATTTGAAAATGACTGGGAAGCCGAATCAGATCCAGAAAAAAGAAGAGCAGCCTTTGATGCATTTTCCAAAAAATTAAGAGAATATCAGCATACAACCGCTAAAACCTATGATATGCACTTGCAAATGGAAAAAACAACTTCAGATTTACGAGGTTATAGCTCTATATACGATTACTTATTATTCAACCAAGACGTGGACCGTTCCTTATATAATAGACAAATTGATTTAATTTCTAAAGAACTTGCACCTCATATGCGTAGGTATGCAAAATTACTTCAAAAAGAACATGGGTTGGACAAAATGACGTTCGCGGATTTAAAAGTATCTTTAGATCCTGAGTTTGAACCTAAGATTTCTGTAGCAGAGTCAAAAAAGTATATAGATGATGCTCTTTCAGTGATGGGTGAAGAATATATAGATATGGTCAACCGCGCTTATGATGAACGCTGGATCGATTTCCCCCAAAATGTCGGAAAATCAACGGGCGCTTTTTGTTCTAGTCCGTACGGAAGTCACCCGTATATTCTAATTTCATGGTCTAGTCGGATGAATGAAGTGTTTGTTCTTGCACATGAATTAGGTCATGCTGGTCACTTCTATTATGCAAATAAAGAGCAGAACATCTTTAACGCTCGCCCTTCTCTTTATTTCATCGAAGCTCCTTCCACAATGAATGAAATGCTAGTGGCCAACCATTTACTGAAGAATTCGGAGGATCCTAAATTTAAACGATGGGTGATTTCTTCTATAGTAGCTCGAACGTATTATCATAATTTTGTAACTCATCTATTGGAGGCAGCATATCAGCGTAAGGTTTATGACCGTATTGATAAAGGTTTAAATGTTAATGCACAAATTCTAAACGATTATAAACGCACTGTATTAGAAGAATTCTGGGGAGATACGGTAGAGATTACGGAGGGAGCCGAACTCACTTGGATGCGCCAACCACATTATTATATGGGATTATACCCGTACACATATAGCGCAGGTTTAACTATCTCCACTCAGGTATCTAAGCGAATATTGGAGGAAGGTCAGACTGCAGTAGATGAATGGACCGAAGTATTGAAAGCTGGTGGTACCAAATCACCGGTAGAACTAGCACAAATGGCTGGTGTTGATATTACAACTGATGAGCCTTTAAAAGATACAATTGCTTATATTGGTTCGTTGATAGATGAGTTAGAATCGTTAACAGAAGAAATAAATCAAAACGCCTAAGAAAAAACGGTCAAAAGACGCCCGGTCCTTTAAGATCTAACCTGTTTCTAAAGTTTTCGATGTGCTTTGGACTGCCGTTTTGAAATATTATTACCGAGTGAATTTTTAGTGATATTGGTTGTGGCGTCCGTCGCAACCAATATCACTTTTTTCTGCAATCTTATGGTGTTTGCCTGTCCCTCACCCTCTTGTAACTCTTAGAAACAGGTAAGTACGTTTTTGGATAACTAGAGATAAGTTACTTTCCAATAAATAGAATAAGCTCTCGAAGATACAATTTCGTTCGCTATTTTACCTCTTTTTTAGTAAACACTTACTATTTCACTTATTAGTAAAATAAAATCTGCTTCCGTCCTCTATTATTGGGTAGACTTATTTCTAATTCAAATCGATTACAAATCATCTATTACTCTCTAAAATTCTACCTAACCTTATCATCTTGGCCATAAGCTCTGCGGAAGTACTACACACTAATGGATTGTAGTGGAAGGTGGCGACTCCAGCAGGATCAGTGAGACAGATGAAACATCACAACGTACCCGAAGGGGCGGTGATGGTTCATCGCTCCCCCTGCGGAACGCGTCCACCTGGAACGAAAATCGCTGTACTATCCCTAGCATAAAACAAAATATGCTTACCTACTCTATCATTGAATAAACTTATTTTTAATACAAAAGCGATTACAAAAAATTTATCACTCGCTAAAATTCTATCCAATCTTATCATCTAAGCGATAAGCTCTGCGGAAGTACTACACACTAATGGATTGTAGTGGAAGGTGGCGACTCCAGCAGGATCAGTGAGACAGATGAAACATCACAACGTACCCGAAGGGGCGGTGATAGTTCATCGCTCCCCCTGCGGAACGCGTCCACCTGAAACGGAAATCAGCTGTACTATACCTAGATAATACAAAACCAGCTTCCCTAACCTATCATTGGATAAACTTATATTTAGTTCAAAAGCGTTAAAAATTATTTTCCTAAACACAAAAAAGCACTTGCTTACGCAAGCGCTTTTTCATGTTTATTTTACGTTAGTTGGTTTTTTAGAAACATCCACTCTTTTTACAAATAGCGATAACACTAATGCAAGAACCGTAACAAGCGTAGCAATAAAGAAAGTGAAATTAATCCCTTCTAACATTGCTTGACCACTAATTTGCAATTTAAATTGCTCTAATGCATCTGCAGCTGTTGGAACATTCCCTGCTTTCGCTGCCTCCGCAAACAAACTAGCTCCTTTGGATTCCATTCTTGCATTCATAATTGTGATGAATATTGCAGAACCTATAGCACCCGATACTTGTTGTAACGTATTATTGACAGCAGTTCCATGCGGATTCATCTTCATTGGCAATTCATTAAGACCATTTGTCATGATAGGCATCATTACCATAGACATACCAAACATTCGTATTGTGTAAACAATCATGATGTAGTAATAATCTGAGTCCGCAGCTAAATTACTCATCATATATGTCGCGACCGCTGTTATTGTTAACCCGATAATTGCTAACGAGCGAGCACCGTATTTATCAAACAACTTCCCTGTAACTGGAGACATTAACCCCATAGCTAAAGCACCTGGAAGCATTAATAGACCAGAATCTAAGGGTGAAATACCTCGAATTGTTTGCACATACAGTGGGGTTAGAATCATACCTGAAAACATTGCAGCTGAAACAACTACAGAAATAACGGATGATAAAGCAAACATTGGGTACTTGTAAATACGTAAATCTAACAATGGTTCATCTAGTTTTAATTGTCTAAGGACAAAAATTACTAGAGCAATTACTCCAATTGCAATTGTACTATATACAATTGGTGCATCCCAGCCTTTATCTCCAGCTGTACTAAATCCATATAGAAGACCACCAAAACCTATGGTCGATAAACCTAAAGAGAAAACATCTAGTTTCATATCTTTGTTCGGTGTAATATTTTTTAGTTTAAAAATGGATAGTAACAATACTATTACAGCCAATGGTAATATTAGCTCAAACAATACTCTCCAAGTATAATGCTCAATGATGAAACCAGACAGTGTGGGTCCGATAGCTGGAGCCATAATCATTACTAAACCAAATAACCCCATCGCTGTCCCTCTTCGTTCAATAGGGAATGCAGTTAACATAACATTCATTAGTAATGGCATCATTACCGCTGAGCCCGCTGCTTGAATCATACGAGCTAAAATTAGCACCCAAAACTCTGGTGCTATAGCTGCTAATAATGTACCTAATGAAAATAATGACATTGCAGTAATAAATAATTTTCTATTTGAGAACTTAGTTACAAAATACGCACTTGCCGGTATTAATATACCGTTTATAAGCATATATCCAGTTGTTAACCATTGAACAACAGAAGCTTTGACTGCAAACTCTGTCATAATAGTAGGTAAAGCTACGTTTAATAGCGTATTATTTAAAAAAGCTATGAATGCCCCTACAAAAAGGATTGCAATCATGGCATATGGTGGTTTTTGTTGCGTTTCGTTCATTCTTTTTTTTCCTCCTAATATTTCGGAACTATATTTGCACGAGTTGTACACTACTTTGAACATTTTATACCCTTGGTCCAAAAAATGCAATATCGAAAAACGCTTACATTTAAAATTTATTGATTTAACAGCTATTATTTTGTATTATATTATTTAGACTTGTAGTATAAAGGTGAGTGAATATGAAGAATAGGAAGCATCAAGTATTATTGACTGCTCAAAAATTATTTATAGAAAAAGGTTTTGCAGCCACTTCTGTTCAAGACATTATAAATGAGAGTAAAATATCGAAAGGTACATTTTATAATTATTTTTCATCAAAAAATGAATGTATTATTTCTATTATAGATAACGCTAAGGAAGAAACTGTTCTTAAACGTAGAGAATTATTAATTCATCAAGACATATCCAATAAAGATATACTTATAAAACAATTAATAGTACGCATGGAAGTATACAAAGAACGAAATTTGGTTCCCATTTTCTTGGTCATCTTCCACTCTCAAGATTCAGATCTGAGGGATATTATTAAGAATAATCATTACGAAGAAGTAAAATGGTTATCCAAACGAATAGTTGATATTTATGGGGCAAAATCAAGGAAATATTCAGTAGATAGTGCAATTTTGTTATTGGGAATGATTCAACAGATGCAGCACCCTTGGACAGTTAAGTCTAAAGAGGTTTCTTCTATTGAATTGGTAAATTATGTTATAAATCGATTGGATTCATTAATGACAGATTTAGTAGAGTCTGATGAAGTTATTATAGACACATTTGTTTTTAATCACTTTTATGATGAAGTACGAATAACCAAAGATCATGTAATTCAGCTAATTCAAACATTTAAAGAAACAAATTTAAAAGAGTTGAAGGCACAAGAAATTGAGTTAATAAACTTTATTATAGAGGAACTAAAAAGCAACCATCCTAGGAAATTTCTACTGGAAACTGTAGTAAATAGCTTCTCAAATACAATGATTAATACTGCTCAATCTATAGAAATAAAAGAAATATCCTCGAATATATGGCAAGTAATCGATTCTCTATAACGGGAGGTATAAAATGAAAAATAAAGTAATTGAACAATATGAAGCAGATGAAAATATGATGATACAAATCTATGTACAATGGTGTGTTAATCATGATATTAATCCCGTAGATCTTTATAGTAGAGCATACCCTAACCAAGCTTCAAATGAGGTTATTTTAGAACTAATGGACAGCACAGAGAAAAATTCTACCTTAATCGACATAGGGACCGTTTTATATGTACTTCAATTATTTGGAAATGACGATCTTGCTTTTGTAGTTTCAGAAGTGGAAAAAAGTAATTTACATTAATAAATACTAATATTTCTTTCAAAATAAAGGAGCTGAAACCAATGGATTCAGCTCCTTTACCTATTCTTCTGGTATATACTTTAGTGACCTTTCTAACAAAATTTGCTGACTATCTAATTTGCATTTAGTTTTGTCTTTATAATGATATTTGCCACTTTGATCTTGGAATCTGGCTTTAACAGTATCTCGCAATTCTAAATCTAGAATTTCCATCACTCTCTTTTTTATAGGAGGAGATAAAACAGGAAATAATATCTCTACACGTTTCACCATATTTCGAGTCATCATATCCGCTGAGGAAAGGTATAATTTAGAATCACCATTTCGATGGAACCAATAAATTCTAGAGTGCTCTAAAAACCTACCGACAATACTCGATACTGTTATATTTTCACTTACTCCTGGGATTTTAGGTAGTAAGCAACATGTCCCCCTTACTATTAGATCCACTTTTACTCCTACAGATGAAGCTTCGTAAAGCTTCAATATCAAATCTTTATCTGTAAGAGAATTCATCTTTAGTTTAATATGACCGTTATGAAATGCCTGATGGCACTCAATTTCTTCATCTATCAAACTAATAAATTTATCTCGTATATCATATGGCGAAACGACTAATTTATCATAATTTGGTTTATCCGTATATCCGCTAAGAAAATTAAAAAATTGCGTTGCATCTGAACCAATATTTTTATCTGCCGTAATAATTCCCATATCAGTATACGTTCTCGCAGTTTGATCATTATAATTTCCTGTCCCAAGATGGACATATTGTTCGATTCTGTTATTCCTTCTTCGAACAACTAATGTTATTTTGGAATGAGTTTTTAAATTATGCATCCCGTAAATTACAAGACAGCCAGCTTTCTCTAACTCTTTTGCCCACTGCACGTTATTTTCCTCATCAAAACGAGCTTTTAACTCAACCAAAACGGTTACCTGTTTTCCATTCTCAGCAGCACGCTTTAAAGCTAGTATAACAGGAGAATTCCCACTAACTCGGTACAAGGTTTGCTTAATAGCCAAAACAGATGGGTCTTCAGCTGCTTTTTCGATAAAATCTATTATTGGTTGAAAGGATTCATAAGGATGATGAAAAAACAAATCTTGCTTTTGAACTTTCGCAAAAATTTCCTCATCACTTGATATATCTAATGGAGGTTGCGGTATAAAAGGTTCATAGAATAAATTTATATACTTTCCTTCAAAAGATTTAATAAAGGAAAATAGGAAAGTCACATCTAAGGGACCATCTAATTTATAAACATCTTCTGGCATAATTTCTAACTCATCCAGTAAAAAGTTTAACAGTTTCGGTTTGATTTCACTTACTTTTACTTCTAATCTGCTTACCGCTCCCCACTTACGCTTTTTCAACTCTTTTTCAATTTCAATTAGTAAATCTCGAGCTCCCTCTTCATGAATTGTTAAATCGGCATTACGGGTAATTCTGAAGGGGTTTGCATGTTTTACATGATACCCGTGAAATAGATTGGAAATATGTTCAACGATGACATCCTCCAAAAGAACAGCTACGAACGAACCATCCTCTGTCGAAACTTGGATAAACCGTTTTAAAACCGACGGCACCTGAACTATAGCAATCTTATTTTGTTCGGTGTTTGCATCTTGGCTGTCTTCTATCATTACTAAAATATTCATTGTTTTACTTAATAAAATTGGAAATGGTCGATATGTATCAACTGCAATTGGTGTTAAAACGGGAAAAATTTCTTCCTCAAACAGCTTCTGCAATTCCTGTTTTTGAGGAATTGATAAATCAGCATACTTTACTAAAGAAATACCATGCATAGGAAGTTGTTTTTCAATCAGCTCTTTATAAATTTTCATTTGTCTGCTTACTAATTCTTTCGTAATTAAAGCTATTTGATTTAACTGCTCTTTTGGTGTTAATCCTGCTTTATTTTCAGGTTTATTGAATCCAGCTCTAACCTGATCCTGTAAACCTGCTACACGTACCATAAAAAACTCATCTAAATTGGAACTAAAAATAGCTAAAAATTTCAATCGTTCCAACAGGGGATTCGTTTCATCTTCAGCTTCCTCTAGTACTCGCTCATTAAATGCGAGCCAGCTTATTTCTCTATTATTATAATAGGCATAGTTGTTAAAAGGATGTTTTTGTACCGCTCCGTCATTCATTCCTGAATTTCCTCCATGTCTACAAACTTCAACTTAACTTCCATATCAACTATTTTTTCAAGATGTCTTTTTAATTTTTCCGCTTGGTATTGTTCTAACATGTATTTTTCAGAAACTAAAAATTTAAATTCGATAGTATTTGCAGCAGTTTTTGTGAGGAATACATCTTTTATAGGAGATCTTCCTAGTACATTTATTCCTTTTATAAAGCGAATTAATGCTCCAACATCTCGAAGCTTTTTACTTTCCATAGTACTAATAATATGTTGATAGGGTTCAATATATTGTTTAAATGTACCCTTATTTTTATATGAGGCAATTAAGGCAATTTTTAAACGATCTTCATTAGATATACCATCTATTGTTAAGTTGGTTATAATATGAAAAGTTTGCTGACTATACGCATCTTGCTCAATTTCCTTACCAATATGAAATAGTTGGAATGCATGGAGATGTAACTTCTTATTGTCAAGTGGTGCTATATAACCCCACTGCATGAATTTATCATATATAGAAGAAAATATTCCAAACAAATGAAGTGATTCATTTTCATTCATATTAAACTTTCCTAACACATGACGGATAGCGTTCTTAGTCACATCATTTACTTTAAAATCATCAGGAGATTGATCGATAAGATGAGCTAAAATAATTCCTTCCCGTAAACCCTTTTTGCTATAAATAAAAGCTGAACTTTTTACTACCTCCATAAATATCCGAAAGGTTTCTAGTGCAGGCACAATAATATCCGCTCGATCTGAGGAAAGACCGTCTAATTTCTTGAAACGTTCGAAGGGAAATTGAGCAAATTCATAGCTAATCTCCTGTAAATCCGATGCACTTAACTCATATTGATGTATCCCATGTAGTGCAAAGTTCTTGCGTTGCTGATCCACCTGCGCTAAATTTCGTGCACTACCGCCGATAGCAACCACAGGTGCTTGTAAGTTATGTAACCAAGGTAATCCTTGAAATTGTTCCCACACATAAGCAATAAGATTTTCCTTTTCTTCCAATGTAATTGAACTACCCTGTATAAATTTCTTTTTTAAAGAGACAGCTCCGAAAGGAAAACTGTGTGAAAATTTTATCTTTTTGTTTTCAAAATATGTAACTTCCGTACTTCCTCCACCCATATCTATCGTTACACCTGTAGTTATATTAGTTGAATGAATAACAGCTAAATAACCAAAATAAGCTTCCTGTTCTCCAGATAATAAAGAAATTTGAATCCCCGTCTGTTTCTGGGCCTTAAGTAAGACCATTTCACAATTGTTTGCTTCTCTAATAGCAGCTGTAGCAGCTGCAAACACGTTCGTCACAGAGATATCGTTTAATATGTCCTTAAATTTCAATAAATTTTCGATTAAAATATGTATACCTTCAGAACTTAGGTTTCCTTCTTCATCAATATGCATACTTAATCGTGCTACAGTTTTAATATTAAGTTGCTCTATTAAACCCTTGTCTCTAGTATAGCTAAATACCACTAAGCGGATGGAATTGGACCCAATGTCTATTATTGCTTTCTGCTCATTTTTAGTTTCCATATTTTCTACTCCTCCAAATATAGTTTATTCCTAATTTCACCCGTCGAATGTTAAAAGTATGTAAATTTTGATTGGAAGGTGACAATGTTCATGTAATTATTTTTAACTTTCTTTGTAAAATTTAGGTTATTTTTCTGAATTATTCTACTAAGCCTGTTTTGTTTGATGTACAATAATTTATAACAATGATTGGAGGGATGAATATATTGAAAAAATTCACAAAAGAAGAGAATAGTTGGTCTCTTTATGATTGGGGCTCTTCCGCCTATTCAATCATCATTACTACAGCTGTTTTCCCTATCTTTTATAAAGAATCTGCTACAGCAGGCGGGGTAAATGCAGCAGATTCCACAGCTTACCTTGGATATACGATTGCAATTTTCACTTTTATATTAGCCATGATAGGCCCAATTTTAGGAACAATCGCAGACTATCGTGGGATGAAAAAAAAGTTTTTTACTTTTTTCTTTGTATTAGGTGTTACGTTTACTACAATGCTAGCATTCGTACCTTTTGATAATTGGCTATTATTATTAATCTTTTATACACTTGCAGCACTTGGTGCAACAGGAGCGAATGTCTTCTACGATGGCTTTATCGTAGATGTAACTAATAATGAACGTATGCATAAAGTATCTTCACGTGGATATAGTTTTGGCTATATAGGGTCCACTATTCCCTTTTTACTTAGTATCATTATTATTTTGCTAGCCGGAAAGGAAATTATTCCTATTTCAACAACGAATGCTAGCCGACTAGCATTCGTTATAACAGCAGCTTGGTGGGTAATATTCTCTATTCCGATGTTCAAAAACGTGAAACAAATTCACTTTGTCGAAAAAGAAGGAAATATCATCTTAGAAAGTTTCAAACGATTAGGAAATACCTTTAAAGAAATACGTCAATACCGGGCTCTTTTTTTGTTTTTACTTGCTTACTTTTTTTATATTGATGGCGTAGGTACTATCATCTCCATGTCTACAGCATATGGTTCTGATTTAGGTTTGGAATCTACCAGTTTGCTTATAGTTTTATTTGCCACACAAGTTGTTGCTGCACCATTTGCTATACTATATGGAAAATTAGCTACTAAATTTTCTGAAAAGAAAATGCTTTATGTTGGAATAATAGTTTATATAATTATATGTACATATGCATTTTTCTTAGATACTATTGTAGATTTCTGGATTTTAGCAATGCTCGTAGCAACTTCTCAAGGCGGTATTCAAGCGCTAAGTAGATCCTACTTTGGTAAATTAGTTCCAAAAGAGAATTCAAACGAGTTTTTTGGATTTTATAATATTTTCGGAAAGTTTGCCTCTATCATTGGACCATTACTAGTAGGAATCACTGCCCAGTTAACCGGGAACTCAGCATATGGGGTATTTAGTCTAGTAATCTTGTTCATCATCGGATTTATAATTTTAACAAAAGTTCCAGAACCGAAAGAAGCAGTTCCTGTCGATCAAATTGTAAAAGCATGAATTTTTTAAGACATACTAAAATTTAGTATGTCTTTTATATTGAAACTATCTAACATTTAGCTCATTTGTTATAAGACGTCTCTTAGTCCATATCAAAGTAAATATCAAAAATAATTCAAATGCGTTCGTCACTGCTCCACTTTCTACATTTATAGGTATTGCACTTCCAAAAGTCATAACTACGGCACCTATAAAGAAAACTGGCCATTTGGTTTTTTTCCACAAGATTGCACTTGCTACAATGAGAATGATAGTAACTAATAACACCATTACAGGGGGACCAGTTGATTCTTTAACATTTGAATAGCTTATAACCCCGTATTCTTTCACTACTTCAATGTCTAATCCAACAACCTCTTTAGAAAATTCTAATATCATTAAACCAATCGTATATATAATACCTGAAATAAATAACCACTTTTTCTTTGCCCATTTGATACCACTTTCCTGCAATGTCCCTAAAGAATACATAACAAGTAATGGTGTGATTAAAGCATGTAAGCAAAAACGAGAAAAGTTTAAGCTTTCCAATAACTCCCCTTCTCCAATCCAATTACCTGTAGCAAGTATTGCGTTATCATAGATCAATGGTAGGATCACTAAATAGATGACACTTGTCCATTTTGCTAAATCCTGCTTTCTTATGCCATATAACCCCCAAATTAATAGCGCAGTATATAAAACTACATAAAGAAAATATAATAATGTATCCATTAAAATCAACCTCCTATTCCTTTCATTCCCAAATTTTGAGTGTTTTAATCTTAAGGATTAGCTTGATAATAAATAGAAAATCAAATGAAACGTACTTAATTTCGAACTATTTATTTCAATTTCATAATGAAGTGATTATCAGTAAATTACGTGCCCCATTTAAATAATTCAACTTTAAATAAACAATAGGATGGCCGATCAACTATGGTACCGTTAAGCCCATTGTTAGTCTAACTCCAACGATCACGGCACATCACAGACTGGCGCACTCTATACGAAGAGCACTCATGAGTGATTAATCCTACTCTGATTATGGCGCCAGTCATTTTTATTATGTAATTTTATAATATTGAAAGCTTTTTAATTTTAACTCTGTTCCTCAAGAACTTCATAATTTACGACAAAAAAGCTAACACCATGTGCTAGCTTCCTCAATCGTATAATGTAAGTTACTTTGTCTTTAGGATAAATTAATTCATTGAACTTTCATCCATGAAAAAAAGCTCCCAAAGATGCCCGTCAATATCCTCAAAACTCCACCCATACATAAAACCATGGTCTTGTGGTTCCATTGAAGGTTTTCCACCTGCTTCTAAAGCCTTGTTTACAATCTCAACGACTTTTTCTTTACTATCAACAGATAATGCCAATATTGCTTCGTTACTTGTTGTAGAATCGGAGATTTCTTTTTTCGTAAAAGTCTTAAAATGTTCTTCAACTAACAACATAGCAAATATATTATCATTAATAATCATGCTTGCTGCAAGCTCATTGGTAAACTGAGCATTGAATTCAAACCCCAATTTAGAGAAAAACGCCTTAGACTTATTTAAATCTTTTACTGCTAAATTTACGAATATCTTATCAGCCTGAACCCCCATGTTACTCACCTCTACTATAGTATTGTCATTCACTTTATAATTCTCTATTCCACAAATGAATTCCTTCCAAGAATAAAAATATTTTATAGAATCCGTAATGCGACATAAGTGGCTAGCTTTTCTTCTTCAATTAATCTGCTGTGCTTGTTAAAGTGAATATTTCAATACCACCTCACGGAAAATCAACACTTTCTTTTTAACATAGCCAAAATAAAAAAGAACCTGCTAATAAAAACAATTTGTTTATTAGCAGGTTCTATATAATTTATTGTTTCCCAAAAGATGCAGGCATTAGAACAGCGATCACTTCACCACGAGCGCAGAGAACTTCTCCTGCAAATACTTCTGTAGTAACTTTGAATTTTTTAGGATGAATTTCTTCTACCTGGCCAATTGCTTTTAGAACAATTTTCTGCGGAGTTGGTTTTAGGAAATCTACATGCAAGGAACCAGTAACAAAGCGAGGTGGTGTTTCTCCACTACCTGGTTCAAATCCATTCTTTCGATGTAGAGCAAGCGATGCAGAACCTGTACCATGACAGTCGACTAATGCCCCAATTAGCCCGCCATATACGAAACCAGGTATCGCTATATGCTCTTCCTTCGGTTCATAAATAGTTACTGTTTGCTCTCCATCCCATACTGTACGAAAGTGATGCCCTTCTTTGTTCATTCTCCCACAACCATAGCACCAAGCAAAATCCTCCGGGTACTCATCTTGAATCGCGCGAATTATTTCTACCATTTTAATTCCCCCTTTAGAAAACCATACAAAAAAGCTATCTGTACGTCAATACAGATAGCACTATATCTTTTAATATAGGTCCACTCTACGGTCTTTAAAAACCGGAATCCTTTTTCTTACTTCTTCCACATCATCCATGTTTACATCTACTAAACCTATTGTTTCTTCATCAGCTCCAACCCAAAGAACCTCGCCCCATGGTGCGATTACCATCGAATTTCCGTTAAATGAATTGTTAGGATCTTCTCCGACCCGGTTTACTGCAACGATGAAACATTGATTTTCAATCGCCCGAGCTTGTAATAATATTTTCCAATGATCAACTCTAGTAGCCGGCCATTGAGCAGGTACAAAAATAATTTTCGCTCCTGCCAATGAATGGGCACGGAACCACTCTGGAAAACGTAAATCATAACAGATAACGCCACCCATTTCGACATCATTCAGCGTGAAGATATTTTTGCTTGTTCCTGCCTCTAAGTATAGATGCTCATCCATTAATTTAAACAAATGCGCTTTATCATATTCAGCAATCAGCTCTCCAATATTATTTACTACGTACATCGTATTAAAGAAATGGTTGTTTTTTTGGGTTGAAACGGAGCCTCCAATAATATGAATATGTAACTCACTAGCTAACCGAGTTAGGAGATTTCTAGTTTCTTCTCCGTTTACATCAGCTGTTACATCAAGTTTTGTTAAGTCATAACCAGTATTCCACATTTCAGGCAGTACGACGATTTCTGCATTTAACATCGCTGCTTTCCGAATCTTTTCTTCTACTTTTCTAAAATTTTCTTTTGGGTTACCAAAAGCTATATTTAATTGGACACATGCAATTCTCATTTTTGACACCCCTATAGACATAATAATAAAAAGGTTATAAGATTTGACTAACAAATGCAACTTATTAGAAAACGAGGTTACGAACATGGAATTTTCAAACCGTTTAAAAAATCTACCTTCACAGTTTTTTGCTACACTAGTAAAAAAAGTTGGAGACGCAGTTTTAGAAGGTAGAGATGTGATTAATCTTGGACAAGGTAATCCTGATCAGCCTACTCCTGAGCATATTGTACAAGCACTGCAGGAAGCGGCAGCCAATCCATTAAACCACAAGTATAGTCCATTTCGTGGAACTGGAGAATTTAAAAAAGCGGCAGCCAATTTCTATAAACGAGAATATAATGTTGACATTGACCCTGAAACTGAAGTAGCGATATTATTTGGCACTAAAATTGGCTTAGTAGAGCTCCCGTTGGCACTGATGAATGAAAATGATTTAATGCTACTTCCTGACCCAGGCTATCCTGATTATTTATCTGGGGTAGGACTTGCTAATGTAGCGTTTGACACGATGCCATTACTCAAGGAAAATAATTTCCTTCCTGATTACAGTTCCTTAACAGAGGAGCAAAAACAAAAAGCTAAACTTATGTACTTAAATTATCCAAATAACCCCACTGGCGCTATCGCTAATTTAGACTTTTTCCAAGAAACTGTTTCGTTGGCAAAAGAAAAGGACATTGCCATTGTCCATGATTTTGCATATGGTGGAATAGGTTTTGATGGAGAGAAGCCAATTAGTTTCTTACAAGCTGATGGTGCAAAAGACGTAGGTATTGAAATGTACACATTGTCCAAAACGTATAATATGGCTGGCTGGAGAGTTGGTTTTGCTGTTGGGAACGCTAAAATTATTGAAGCTATAAATATAATTCAAGACCACTTATTTGTTAGTCTCTTCCCTGCCGTACAGGATGCTGCAACGGTTGCACTCAATAATAGTCAAGAATGTGTAAAGGAATTAGTGGATTTATATGAGGGCAGACGAAATGCTCTTATTGAATCTTGTAACAGTATTGGTTGGCAGGTGAATGCACCAAAAGGTTCCTTTTTCGCATGGTTACCTGTTCCCGATAATTTTACAAGTGAAGCTTTTGCAGATTTACTTTTGAACGAAGCCGATGTAGCAGTTGCTGCTGGTAATGGGTTTGGTGGATACGGCGAAGGGTATGTTCGCGTGGGTTTATTAGTGGATGAAGTTCGATTAAGAGAAGCAATTACACGCATTGGAAAGCTTAATTTATTTTAAAAAAGTGCAGCCCTTTAATATAGGGCTGCAATTTTCATTTATGTAGATGATTAGGTTTTTCTTTATTCGTTTCTACAGGATAAAACTGATTAGCTCCTGTTTCTTCGTCAAACTGTCTCTTAAACTCCATATCAACAGTTTCTGCCAACACTAGGTCTACTGTAATAACAGGATTTTCACCTTTAATAAAATGACCACCAAAAATATTGCCATTTTGGTCACATATTGTACCGTGGAAATGCGTTTCAAATTGATCATCTCTTTGGCATACAACTCCTGTACCCTGCAAGAACTCAATTGGCCCCTCTTTCACAACAAGATTATTGTATCCTACACCTATAGGGGAATCTTCATTTGGTACTAAATACACAAATCCACATCTTTGAAAACTACCAAAACAACTAAGAATTGTAGCGGATTGAATTCCATTTACTTTACACAATTCCTCTATCCCTTCCAGCAGATCAGTTCCATAAACTAAACGTGCGCTCACTATCTTCCCTAGCTGCCCTACAGCATAATTTGCTCTAATTTTTGACAACGCTTACACACTCCCTATGTATAATTATTTATTGTTATTAAACATAAACTAATTCGAATGATATATGCAACTATAAAAAAAGTCTGTTGACTTTAATAATTTGATGTAGTAAATTATATTTTATGAACTGTTGGAAAACTTAATAGCTGATATCTCTTATCAAGAGTAGCTGAGGGACTGGCCCTATGAAGCTCGGCAACCATCCATATATTTTTTGTATATGGAAAGGTGCTAAATCCTGCAAAACATTTTGTTTTGATAGATAAGAGAGGACAAACGTATGTATGCGCCTCTCTTTCTACTGGAAGAGAGGCTTTTATATTTATACAACGTTCTTAATAATTATTCGGAGGAATGACAAATGAAAAAGATTGGATTTTTATTATCAACGGTATTATTAACTGGAACTCTTGCAGCATGTGGGTCTAACGCAGCCTCAGAGTCTAAAGCAATCAATGAAGACAAAATAGTAGTAGGAGTAACTGCCGGACCACATGAACAAATTGTAGAAGTAGCTGCAGAAGTAGCAGCTAAAGATGGTTTAGAAGTAGAACTTAAAGTATTCTCTGATTATATTCTACCTAACACTGCATTATCAGAAGGTGATTTAGATGCGAATAGCTATCAACACGAACCTTTCCTAGACACGTTTAACGAGGATCACAGTACTGACTTAGTACCAGTAGGAAAAACAATTTTAAATCCAATGGGTGTATATTCAGAAAAATACAAGTCAATTGATGATCTACCAGACGGTGCAACTTTTGGTTTGCCAAATGATCCAACGAATGGCGCGCGTGCACTATACATTTTAGAAGAACATGGCTACATCAAAATTAAAGAAGACAAAAGAGAAACAGCTAGTATTTATGACATTGAAGAAAATCCAAAAAACCTGGAATTTATTGAACTAGAAGCTGCTCAAATACCAAAACAATTAAGTGAAGTAGATGCAGCTGCCATTAATACGAACTTTGCACTTGAAGCAGGAATTAGCCCAAAAGAGGACTCTATATTATTAGAATCTTCTAACTCACCTTATGTAAACTTTGTGGTTGTTCGTGCGGAAAATAAAGATGATCCAACGATTCAAAAATTTGTAAAAGCATATCAATCGGAAGAAGTACGAAAGTTTATCGAAGAAGAGTTTAAAGGTTCTGTATTAGCTAGCTGGGACGAATAATGGACTTGAAAACGTTACCGACTTCGGTAGCGTTTTCTTTAGAAAGGAAGATAGTAAATGATTGAGTTAGAAAATGTATCGAAAGAATTTAAAAGCAAGAGTGGAATAGTAAAGGCAGTAAACCAAGTAAATATTCAGGTAAATAAAGGAGAAATTCATGGAGTCATTGGATATAGCGGTGCTGGTAAAAGTACACTGATTCGATGCGTAAATTTACTCGAACAGCCAACGGAAGGCAAAGTTTTTATTAACGGTGTTGAACTTACTTCCCTTCCCCTCCCTAAATTGCGTGAAACCCGCAATAAAATTGGCATGATATTTCAAGGATTTAATCTATTAAAAACAGCAACTGTTTATGATAATATCGCCATTCCACTTAAGCTACTTGGATATAATAAAGCGCAAGTAAAAAAACGAGTGGATCAATATTTAGAAATAGTTGGATTAACTGACAAGCATACAAACTATCCAAACCAGTTATCTGGTGGCCAAAAGCAGCGTGTTGCAATTGCCCGTGCACTAGCGCAGGAACCCGAAGTATTGCTTAGTGATGAAGCAACAAGCGCACTGGACCCAGAAACTACTGATTCCATATTAGATTTGCTTCTAAAGATAAATCGAGAATTAGGTATTACTATACTTTTAATCACGCATGAAATGAATGTCATTCAAAAAATTTGTGATCATGTATATGTCATGGAAAATGGAGAAATTGTTGAACAAAATACAGCTATTAATCTATTTACTAACCCTACACACCCTACAACTAAAAAGTTTTTAAATACAATAAGTCAGCGTAATTTATCCACTTCATTAATTTCTCAGTTAACTGTTACGGGTGCAGTCACTCGCTTAACATTTGTCGGAGAAAGCACTGGAAAACCTTTATTAGCTGAAGTAAGTCAAAAATTTAATGTCCAACCGAACATATTAACTGCCAATATTATCGAACTTAAAAATGGCATTGTCGGAAATATAGTGGTCCATTTAATTGGCGACAAGGACCAGGTTAAAAATGCTATACACTATTTAGATTCTCAAGGTGTAGCAACGGAAGAACTGGAGGGACAGTCTCATGAGTAGAATCGATCAATTTATAGAACAATGGCTACCGATTATTGGTGAGTCTGTTGTACAAACATTTCAAATGGTGGGTATCTCCCTATTTTTCTCTGTATTAATCGGGATTCCATTAGGTATTTTAATCGTCCTGACTAGACCTGGCCAGGCATTAGAAAACAAATTTATATATCAAATTACTAATTTAATCATAAATATTGTACGTTCTGTTCCCTTTATCATTTTACTATTTTTCATAATTCCTTTTACAAGATTAATAGTTGGAACAACTATTGGAGTTCAAGGCGTTATCGTGCCATTAGTAATTTATACAGCACCATATATTGCTAGACTAATGGAATCTGCTCTTTTGGAAGTGGAAAATGGTGTCATTGAGGCTTATACCGCTATGGGTATTAGCACACGCGCAATCATTTGGAATGTCTTACTTCGAGAAGCTCGACCTTCTATCGTTTTAGGATTAACCATTTCAACGGTCAGCTTAATCGGTGCTACAGCAATGGCAGGTATGGTTGGTGCAGGTGGTTTAGGTGACTTGGCATATCGTTTCGGACATTTACGTTATGAAGTTGATGTAATGTATGCAACAGTAGTAATTTTAATCATCCTAGTACAAAGTATTCAATCTATCGGAAATCGTATTGCAGCAAATATTAAAAAAGATTAGCAGGAGGCGAACTTATGACGAATCTTTTATATGTGGAACGAAGTGGATCAATCGCAACAGTTGTATTTAACCGAGTGGATAAGAAAAACTCTTTCTCCCTTGCTATGTTCAAAAAGCTCGGTGAAATATTAAATGATTTAGAGAATGATCAGCAAGTTAAATTGTTAATCCTTAAAGGTGCAGATGAAACTGCTTTCTCCTCTGGTGCAGATATAACAGAGTTTCTAGAAAATCGCTTTTCTGCCCAAAAAGCAAAGGATTATAATGATGCAACACTTGAATCAATTGAAAAATTATATCGTTTCCCCAAACCTACTATTGCCCTTATTAAGACATTAGCAATTGGGGGTGGATTAGAACTTGCTAATTCCTGTGACTTCCGATTCGCATCTTCTGGTAGTAAGCTTGGTATAACCGCTGCAAACATCGGCATTATTTATAACCTTGTAAGTACAAAACGATTAGTTAACCTTATCGGAATTACAAAAACAAAGGAATTATTGTATACTGCAAAACTAATCACAGCAGAAGAAGGAAAAGAAATTGGCTTAGTTGACTATATTTATCCGATGGAAGAGATAGAGGAAAAGTGTCATGAGTTCGCTCATCAAATTATCCATAAGTCTTCCGTTGCAAATAACGGTATTAAACAAGTAATTCAAGCAATTATTGATGGTGATAAGGAAGAAACAAAACAAATTGAAGAACTTATCTTAGATTCTTTCAGCTCCGATGACTATAAAGAAGGCATCCAAGCATTCTTAGAAAAAAGAAAACCAAATTTTACATAAGAGGTGTTTCATATGTCCACGAATGATCTATTATTAAAAAATATTGGAGCAAACTCCCATTATCCTATTAACTTTGCAGAATTAGAAGAAGGAGCAAAACAAATATTAGAACCCGGTCCATTCGGATACATTCGTTCCTCTGCTGGTGGTGAAGAAACATATAAAAAAAATACAGAATCTTTTTTTAAGTATTCTATCATCCCACGTTTTTTAACGGATGTATCTACTTTAAATACAGAAGTCACGATTCTAGGCCATACATATCCCCACCCCCTTCTCATTGCTCCCGTCGGGGTGAATAAAATTGCACATGAAGATGGCGAATTAGCGGTATCTAAAGCTGCAGCAAAATTCGGATTTTCTTATATTCAAAGTACGGTATCCAGCTATTCTATTGAAGAAATTGCAGCCGAAACAAATGGTAGTTCTAAATGGTTCCAATTATATTGGTCTTCTCAAAATAAAGAAGTTTCCTTTAGTATGGTAAAAAGAGCAGAAGCAGCGGGCTATGAAGCAATTGTATTAACAATAGATACTACGATGCTTGGCTGGCGAGAGGAAGATATTCGCAATCAATACTCTCCATTGAAACGCGGATTCGGACAAGGAAATTATGCATCAGATCCAGTATTCATGGCTTCACTTAGCGATCATTCTCAAGAGACTATCGTAAATAATATTCTAGAAAATATCTACCACCCTACTTTAAATTGGATGAATATTTCTGAGTTACGCGAGCATACAACTCTACCAATCCTAATAAAAGGAATACTTCACCCAGAGGACGCTAAACTTGCTGTGGAAAAAGGGATGGATGGAATAATCGTCTCGAATCATGGAGGACGCCAATTAGATGGTGTTATTGCTAGCATTGATGCCCTCCCAGAAGTCATCCGAGTAGTAAACGGGAGAATTCCTGTTTTATTTGATAGTGGAATTAGAAGAGGATCAGATGCAGTAAAGGCTTTAGCACTTGGAGCCACTGCAGTCTGTATTGGTCGCCCCGTCATATGGGGATTAGCTACTGGGGGCCAAATCGGTGTGGAACGTGTATTAGAGAACTTCCTACAGGAGTTTAGAGTTTCGATTTCGTTAAGTGGTGCTCGTAATTTAGAGGAAGTTAAAAATCTTCAGCTATTAAAAGATTAACGGAAAATATAAGGTGGTAGATATACGATGGAACAAGCATTAAAAGGTATGAAGGTACTTGATTTATCGCAGGTTCTCGCTGGACCCTATTGCACAATGGTTTTAGCGGATATGGGTGCTGAAGTTATTAAAGTGGAAAAATTTCCAAGTGGTGACGACACTAGAAGTATGGGACCGTATATAAACGAAGAAAGCTATATGTATATGATGGTAAATCGTAACAAACGCGGGATATGTATTAATTTAAAAACAAAACAAGGACTAGAAGTATTATATAGACTTATTAAAAATGCGGATGTTTTTATCGAAAATTATCGACCTGGTGTTACGAAGAAACTTGGAATTGATTATGATACGCTGAAAGCTATAAACCCGGCGTTGATATATTGTTCTATTTCCGGCTATGGCCAAACAGGGCCTTATAAAGACAAAGGTGGCTATGATATTATGGCCCAAGGACTTTCAGGGCTGATCGATATGACTGGAGAAAAAGCTGGAAAACCTGTCAAAGTAGGCATTGCAATACACGACATTGCAGCTGCACAAACCGCCATCCAATCTATTTTATCCGCCTATATTTATCGGTTAAAAAAAGGTGCTGGACAATATATCGACGTCTCCCTAGTAGATTCTGGTCTCGCATGGACTGTGTGGGAAGCAGCAGCATATTTTGGCAAAGGTGAAGTACCACAAAGAAATGGTACAGCACATCGTGTTTCTGCTCCATATCAAGGCTATAAAACACAAGATGGATTTATACTTATTGGAGCAGGTAATCAGAAACTGTGGGAAAAATTTTGTTTACACGTCGTTCATAAACCGGAATGGCTCACGGACGAACGATTTTTAACAAATAGTATTCGAGCAAAAAATGCTAGCCAACTAGAAATAGAAATAGAGGAAGTTTTAAGCGAACACCACTCCTCCTACTGGCTAGATTTACTAGATTCAAGTGGCGTCCCTTCTGGACCTATCTATTCGTATGACCAAACATTGAATGATGAACATATTCTATCAAGAGAAATGATAGTAGATTATGTACATCCGATAGCAGGTCCAATGAAAACACTAGGTTTTCCAGCTAAATTTTCCGAGACACCAGGACAATTCAGAACTGCAGCTCCCCTACTTGGTCAGCATAACAAAGAAATACTTTTGGAGCTTGGATACACAGAAGATGAAGTAAGAACACTATTGTCCGATAAAGTTATGAATGAGTAATTGTTGTTATGGGGCATTGTATTGCTTTAATGGGCTATGCGCTATAGTTTAAGAGCTATTTCCAAATTTTTATGGGCTATTAGGACGTTCTCAAAATCTATAGAGACTTTTATGGGCTATCTCCAGCATTTTATGGGTTATATCAAAAGCGCAAGCGCCTATGTCAGCCCCGTTCTTTGCCTTTATTCGCTAGTCTGAAGCGACTCGAGCGGCTATGCGCTGGAGTCTGGACAGAGATTCACTTGTAGAAAGTTATCTACATGTCAAAAATTCCATAATTTCCTAAAGTATAAAAAAAGACCGATTGCAACGTGCAATCGGTCTAAATAATTGGCTGCAATAGTGTCCAAATTACTTTTCCCTCTTCTGGACTATCGGGCGTGATAGCCATAGAATGTGGATAGGCTAAAGCGGGAGCTTTCATACGATAATAATTTGCCACGTAAGCATTATCTTCGCTTGCCAAATCATACGCGTCCTGTGTTTCTTTAGAAAAAAAGCTTTTCTTTTTCTCCATTGCCCAACGGAACCAGCTAAAAAACGCATTATCTGAATCCTGGTAGTGACTCATTAAACTTTCCGCTTCCT
The DNA here is from genome assembly GCA_900114885.1 of Psychrobacillus psychrodurans. GTDB lineage: Bacteria > Bacillota > Bacilli > Bacillales_A > Planococcaceae > Psychrobacillus > Psychrobacillus psychrodurans. The sequence continues at coordinate 212,109 of FOUN01000003.1, read as the reverse complement.
CTAATCTATTTAAAGCGATTAGTGTCGCAACTGAAGGATAGCGAACCCCTTGATTGTCCGATGGATTTAATTGTAAAATTTTATTGAATAGATTAAAAGCTTCTTTGAACATCTTCTGCTCAAAACACCATAATCCGTATTTAAACAGGGCTCTCAAATATGGTCTGTTCGGTAAATATCCCCATACGGACTCAAAATTCGGATCAAACTGTTTTTCTCCAATGCTAATCGCTTCTTCAAAAAATACAGACCGTTCCAGTTCATTATCTACTTTTAACAAGATTGCATCAATATTTTGAGGATCGAGCTCAAAAGCAAGTGAAGTTAGTCGTTCCCGTTCAATCAAATCCCTAGAAATATACGCCTCATATGCATACTTTTGTGAAGCTTCTTTATCATTTACAGGGTTAAATTCTTTATCTTTATAAATATCTATATATCTACTCATCTCTTTCTCATTTTTAATAGAAACCTTGCTAAGATGCATACCCATTTTCCAGTTTGAAAATTCTACTAGATTTGCATCTGTTCCAACTTCAAAGGCAAATACAGTATTCTGAGTTAGTTCTTCTTTTGAAATTTCATGCTCATAAAACTCCTTGAATAATTCTTCATATTTGTTAGCCGTAGTAGTTGAAACTTCTAAAAACGATGAGATTTCTTTCTTTGTCCAGATATAAGAAATGATAGAATTTAGCATACCAAACTGCAAGACCCCTGCCACTAACGCAGTAGGTTTTTTAATCCCCTTAGGAATACCTTTTCTTTGAATATATTCGATAAAGATGTACATTAGCTTATCACTCTTGGTATCCATTTCTACTAGACTACTATGTAAAATAGAAATAAGCTCCAGCTCTTCTTCACTAAAGAGCTCCTCGATTGAAGTTTCTTTATCTCCTAAAATTACATAGCATTCAATAATATACTTATTATAAAAATCAAGTACTGATTCACTCTTGCTGTTGGTATATAAAGCCTTTACACGTTCAACAAGTGCTTCATCTTTCGCAGGGAATACGATTAAAGAATTTAATAATTTATAGTATCGTTCTTGTTGCCTGGAATCTAATAGAAAATGCCCAAAAATAAAATCACCCACTCCACCTTCGAATGGATTTGGAATTTCTATCATTACCTTTTCTTCAGAAAATACATCCACAACTTCCGCACTATTATTACTTATTTGCAAGATAGTTCCAAGGATTATATTAGGATTCATCCAACCTTCTAAAACAGTTTGAACTCTTGGTCTTTTCGATTTGGCTGATTCTCTTTCTAAATGCATTTGCCAAATATCTACACGATGATTGAAGTAATAACAATCTCCCATAATAGCACTCACTTTATCATTATCGAATCGATCTGATAAATATTCTTCTCTGTCACCAATCCACTCATAAATTTCGTTTGTTTCCTTTTTAGTCGGGTGAGCATGAAAAAAGTTTAGTAGCACTTGTTCTAAATCTTTATTTAGTTCTTCATCTATTGAAATAATATTTTCTTTCTTTAAACAACAAGCTTTATATTTTTTCCCACTATTACAGGGACAAGGGTCATTTCTACGAGTCATTTGTTAAACTCCTTTTCATCGAACCATAATTTATTATCGTTCCAATTTCTATTAGAATAAAAGACGTTCTTCGTCTCTACTATGAATTTCGTTGACTGTTAGAAGTGCATAAAATCGTTGGATTACAGCCTCATTTAAACCGTGCTCGTTTCGAATTTCCTTAATGTCTTTAGAGATAATCCGGAGTAAATCATGATCTCTTTCAAGTTTTATAACAACTTCTCTTAAAGCCGGATTCTCCTCCACTTTTTCTTGGTAGAATCCTGATTCCTCAGCATCTGCATGGCTAATAACTCTTGTTTCCCAGTAATCTAATAGGTCGTCCGCAGCTAAATTTGCTGCTTCTAGCTCACGTGATCTCAATAATTCTAAAAAGTTATTCGTTTTTTGTATGGCACCTGACAATCCTCCTTCATGTATAGCATGGTGTGAATGCAACTGTTTCAATGCTGGTCCGGGTTTAGTCATTTTCATGCTCCTTTCTTATCCACCAATATAAGACATATTTATTTTTGTACGGTTTTTAGCAGTTTCTTCTGTTCTTTCATCTGAATACCGATCCGTTCTAAGCTCCCACACATTCTTGATAGCATCTGATAACTCATCATCTGTTGCTCCATTTCGTATGAGTTCTCGTAAGTCAAATCCATTTGTAGCGAATAAGCATGTGTAAAACTTTCCATCAGATGATAGTCGTGCTCTCGTACAAGACGAGCAGAAAGATTCCGATACTGATGTGATAAAGCCTACTTGAGATTCAGTTCCTACATATCGATAACGTTCAGCAACTTCACCAAAATAATCTTTATCTACGGGCTCTAAATCAAATTCTTGTTGTAGCATCGTTAAAATTTGTTTTTTTGTTATTACTTTTTCAAAACTCCAGGCGTTATCATTTCCAACATCCATAAATTCAATAAAGCGAAGAGTAATTCCTTGTTCTTTAAAATACTTAGCCATTGGAATAATCTCTTGATCGTTCTCATTTTTTTGGACGACCATATTTACTTTAACTTCAAAGCCAAGATTCTGTGCAAATTGTATATTTTCTAAAATGAAAGAAGATTTAATCCCTCTTCCATTGAGATTTCCAAATAAGTTTTCATCTAATGCATCAAGACTTATATTGAGTCTTGTTAATCCAGCATCTTTCAATTTTTGACCATATTGCTTCAATAATACTCCATTTGTAGTTAGACCTACGTCTTTAATATTGTCCAAAGTGAGCAGTTTTTTAACCAGTTCATCTATATTTCTTCGCATTAACGGCTCTCCGCCAGTTAATCGAATTTTTCTAACACCAAAACTTTCAAAGATCTTTGCTAATCTTTCCATTTCTTCAAACGTTAATAGTTCCTCTCGAGGTAAAAACACATAATCATCACCGAAAATTTCTTTAGGCATGCAATATGAACAACGGAAATTACAGCGATCGGTTACTGAAATTCGCAGATCTTTCATTGGTCTATATAATCGATCTTGCAATATATTCACCGACATACATTTCACTTCCTTTTCATAGTGGTTTATTTATATTTTGGAACACAGAAGCTGGATTATCACTAATCTGATTTGCAAGAATCCACATTGTACTTACAGTTGACATAAACTGCATTACACTAAAATTTTTGTTCATTAAACTTTGATATATTTTTTCTTTCAAACTTCCACTCCATATGCTTACAAGCGGATGAAATATTTCTCCTTGTTTTACGGCTTTAATGTCTCCAATAGAACGATAAAGCATTAACCGTTTTAACTCTTCACTTGTTATAAATGGCATATCACACGGAAGCACTACAAATTGATCAGCTTTTATGTTGTTCATACCCGTAAAGATACCAGCTAATGGTCCATCCCCAGAAAACCTATGATCATCAATAAGTAGGGAAAGATCCTTTGGAAATAAAGGCAATAACTCTTCTCTCGTAATAATAATCACTTCATCACATACTTTATCTAATGCAGCATAAGACAAGTTATAAAAAAACTGATTGTTCCATGTTGCGAACGCTTTGGGAGAACCAAATCTCCTAGACATTCCCCCAGCAAGTAAAATCCCAACTGTTTTCATCAGCCACCACTAACCGGAGGAATCAATGCAATTATGTCTTTTTCTTCAATAATATCTTCTGGTAAAGCATATTCCTCATTGATAGCTACCTGGATTATTCCATCTGATAGTCCTTCATACTTACGTTGAAGTTCCTCTAATAATTGTTTTACAGTTTTTCCCGAAAATATTAACTGTTCTTTATCTAATCCAGTCTTTTCCTTCAAACCTGCAAAATACAATACAGTAATCATTTTAGCTCTCCTTCCACTATTGGCTTCTGTTTTTGTTCTCCTATCCATTCCTGACCATTTTCCCAAATTTCTTTCTTCCATATTGGTACAATTTCTTTTATGCGTTCAATTGCATATTCATTTGCCTCATAGGCGACCTTACGATGAGGAGATGAGACGGCGATAACAACTGCAATATCCGATATTTCCAATTTTCCAATTCGATGGGCTATAGCAACTTTAGTGTTGGGCCATTGTTCTTCAATTTCTTTCCCAATTTGAGCAAGTTTTTTTTCCGCCATCGGTATATATGCCTCATATGCCAAATAAATAGTTCTTATTCCCTTAGTCCATTCCCGAACATGACCCGTAAATACTGTTACTGCTCCAGCAGATGCATGTAGCACCGCTTTTCTATATGGTTCTGGGTCAATCACTGTTTCTACGATTTCAAATAATTTCAAGCTTATCTCCACCAATCCAATCTATTAACCATCCTTTTAATAGAACTGTATTTTCAATATGTATCATTGGATAATTTTCTATTTTCAGGTCACCGTGTACAATTACACAAACGATATTCGTCAGATACTGAAGTGTCTCCCAATCCTTTGAATCTCTCAAAATAACTACTTTCTCATAATGTTCCTGTTTGTATCCTTCTATGAAGATAACCTCGGGTTCACTGATTTTTGCTATTTGTACTAATTGCTGAAGCGTCCAATTATTCTTTGCTTGATGCATTTGAATCGTTTGATCATCTACAGCAATCGAGCAAGTGGCTCCAGAAAGGAAAAACTTCATACTATCTGTTTCGCTATTAGGAAGATTTAGACCATTTGCATGTCCATGATGCTTGATAACGGAAACTACTTTATCAGTTGAAATAAGTTCTTTAACCCAATTATCTATTAAAGTAGTCTTTCTACTATTTTTATACCCTACAACTTGTAAAATACTCACGACATCCATGAAGAAACACCATTTTCATTTCCCAATAATAGAACATTTACTATGTCACCTGCTACAAAATTTCTGGTGCCACCTGGGAGCACCATCAACGCATTACCTCTTGCAATCGACGACACTGCGTTAGATTTGTTAAAACCTGCGGGAGTAATAATTGCTTCATTCCCCTCAAACCTATACACACTTCGAACAAATCGAGTGAATGGATTAGGCTTTAAAAAGTCCTCTGTCAATTTTGCCTTTATATGAGGAGTATAGGGACAATTATTTAGCATCATATTTTCAATAGCTGGTTTTACAAACAATTCATAGCCCGTAAAACAAGCGGATGGATTACCAGACAGTCCAAACAGTAACTTACCATCTGCAAATGCTGCAGTTGTCACACTACCAGGACGCATAGCTACTTTGTTAAATAGTACCTCGGCCTGAAGTCTACGATAGATTTCTGGTAAATGATCGAAATCACCTACTGAAACTCCACCAGTAGTTATGACACAGTCAGTCTCCTCCCACACTTTTTTTACAAGTTGGAAACAGCTTTCTAAATCATCCGAAAGAGTTCCATAGTAACGAGATTCAATACCCCTTCTCTTTAACTGTGCTTCTATCATTGGTCCATTGCTATTACGAATTTTTCCTGGTGCTAATTCATCTTCTACCTTTAAAAGCTCTGTCCCAGTGCAAAGAATACCGACAATCGGTTTTTTTCTAACCTTCACTTTTGCATATCCAAAAGTTGCTAAAAGCGCTATAGTTCCAGGATGGATAAAAGTACCTAATGGAATCAACATTTCTCCCTTTTTCGAATCTTCACCCTGTAAAGAAATGTTTTCAAGCTGTTTAAATGGCTTGCGAATAGTAAAAGTGTTTTCACTTTCTACTGTTTGCTCTAACATGACAACTGCATCTGCACCTTCTGGAATAGGAGCGCCAGTCATAATTCGTACTGCCTCATACCTTCCAAGAGCATGTTTAGAAACTTGTCCAGCACCTATATGATCTATCACTCTAAAATGAATTCGATTATCTCCACTGGCACCAATCGAATCCTCTGAACGGATCGCAAAACCATCATATGGCGAATTATTAAATGAAGGCACATCATGCATTGCAATAATTGGTTCTGCCAAAATGTATCCATAACTTTCTTCAAGAGTAATTTCTATTATTGGCAATGCATTCGCTTTGTCCATTACACGTTTTATAGCATCTCTTACCGCAATTGGTTTTCTGATTTCTACCATTTTAACAACTCCTTCTACTACACATGCTATAATTTGTTTATCCCACTTGAAAGGATGTAAATAATGTCAGAACTTACACACTTTAATGAACAAGGTCGAGCAAAGATGGTAGATATTTCGGATAAAAACGAAACTACTAGAACTGCCGTTGCCGTTTCCTCTATCACTGTAAATGATACTATTAAAAGCCAAATCACCGATGGAACTAACAAAAAAGGAGATGTATTTGCCGTTGCACAAGTTGCAGGTATAATGGCTGCAAAAAATACTTCTACTATGATACCAATGTGTCATCCAATTTTCTTATCAGGAATAAATATTACATTCGAATGGTCTAGTAATGAAGAAAATGTAATTAATATCCAATCCGAAGTGAAAACTATCGGTTCAACAGGTGTCGAAATGGAAGCCCTTGTAGCGGCATCTGCTGCTGCCCTAACTATTTACGATATGTGTAAAGCGGGTGGCAAAGATATGGTTATCGGATCTACTATGCTAGTATCCAAAACTGGTGGCAAAAATGGCGATTATCAACGGGAAACTAGTGTCTAGTTTCTCGTTTTTATTTCGTCAATTCGAATACAATATGTTCAAGCTCCGGAACAATTAGCTTATTTACCGCTAACTTAATAGCTCCGACAGATCCTGGAAGAACAAACACAGCTTTATCATTTACTACTCCAGCAACCGCACGACTAAGCATTGCTTTCGTTCCAACATCCTCCGTAAAACTTAGAAAACGAAAAAGTTCTCCAAAACCAGTAATCTCTTTAGTAAAGCTTGGTAATATCGCTTCAATAGTACAATCTCTTTTTGCAATACCTGTCCCACCAGTTGTAATTATGGCATCTATATTGTCATTACTTGTCCAAATTTTGAGTATAGCCTGAATTTCATTTATTTCATCCTTACATATTAACTTCTCTACCACATGTACAGATGCCTGCTCAAATAATTGAGAAATTAGTAATCCACCTTTATCCGTTTTCTCTGTTCTAGTGTCGCTTACTGTTAATATTGCAATGTTTAAAGTACGATTTAATGCAAATTGAGTTGACAATTGACTAGTCCCCCATCATTTATCCGAAAATTTCTGTATATAGTCTTCTACCTAGGTTTACATCTTTTATACCGTGTATTAGCAATCTTCCATCTGCGAATAGTACCATTCTATGTTGTTCTCGTTGGAATTCTACAAAGTAAGGGGTTCTTCTCTTGAATGCATTAATACTTTTTGTTAATTTTTCTGCGTCTTGTAACGTAACTTTCCTACCTGGACTTGGTAAAACTTGAACCGCATCTCTTCCACATAACACAGCATATTGTGATTGCTGATCTCTTTCTAGAGATGGATATGTAGCATGTTCACCACATGTTTCACAAGTTTCTTTTTTAAGCTTCGAAATACCAATATCTAAAAACGTGTTATTCCAACAGTCAAAATGATGCACCTTTGAACGAATAGCTCCATCATTTCCAGTCAATAGTTTAAGAGCTTCTGTACATTGTGTAGCTGCCGTAATTTGAACTGCAGGAGAGATTATTCCAACGGTATCACAGGTTTCGTTGACAGTTGGCAAGACTGGTAGCAGACATCTGAAACACGCTGTTTGTTTCGGTATAAAGGGAAATATAACACCAGAGCTACCAACGCACGCTCCATAAATCCACGGTATATTATGTTTGTATGCTGCATCATTGATCAGCTGTCTTGTTTCAAAGTTATCGGTGGCGTCCATAATTACATCTACTCTAGCAGCTAAATACTCTATTTGCGTATAATCTACGTTTTGTAAGTAAGTGTGCAAAACTATATTGGAGTTAATCGATTTTAATCTTTTCTCAGCCGCAACTACTTTTGGAAGCATTTCCACAGCATCTTCCTCTGTAAAAAGTTGTTGTCTTTGAATATTTGATAACTCTACATAATCACGATCAACTATATGAATTGTACCAACTCCTGCTCTCACCAATGTTTCAGCAATTGCAGAACCAAGTGCTCCACAACCAATAACCGCCACTTTTGCATCACTTAAATGTTTTTGACCAGTTGTTCCTATATGTTTAAATAATAGTTGTCTTGAATATCGCGATTCCATTAAAACACTTCCTTTTAAGAAAAGCGCAAGCGCCAATGTAAGCCCCGACTATCGCTGGAAGGTCTTTACGTAAAGGCGTTCTTTGCCTTTTCTAAAATCCTAATGCGACTCGAGGGGCTAGGCGCTGGAGCTAGACATATACTGAGTAAAAAGCATATTTAAATTTAAAATAGGGGAAGGCCCCCTATCTTTACGATTGGTTGCCCTCGTTGGTCCGGTGTTCAGTTATATCAGTAAAGGTTCCAACATATCTAACATCTTCACCTGTTTCATCTTTAACTGCACTAATATTTAACCATTCCAAAAATACTTCCCCATTTTTTTTGGTATTCCAAATCTCACCTTGCCACATTCCATCTTTTTGAATACACTTCCACATTTCATCATAAAATGCTTTTTCTTGACGATTAGATTTCAAGATTCTAGGAGTTTTCCCAATAGCTTCTTCCTCGCTAAATCCTGTCAAATGTGTAAACGATGGGTTAACTGTAACAATTGTACCAGCTGTGTTTGTTACCATAATTCCTTGACCAGTTGATTTGAAAACTTCCTGAGCTAATTTTAATCTATCTTGATAATACATAAATACTACTAAAACTAAACTTGCCAAAGATACAGAAGATAGTAGCATAAATCCTATTGAGTACTGTCCAGTTATTGAGAAAATCGTCGCTAATAATAGTGGTGGGAAAAATCCACCTAAACCACCCATCATCGAAACAATACCATTGGCAATACCAGCTTGTTTATTGAAATAAAATGGTACTAATTTAAATATTACACCATTTCCTATTCCTGCACTAATTCCTATTACAATACATCCAATTGTATATAGCATTATAGATGGAGAGAAAGCTAATAATATTGCAGCTATTGTATAAACAGAGAATACCCCCATCAATAGGAATAGCGGTTGAAATTTATCACCTAACCACCCACCAACTGGTCTAAAAACTGTGGCTACTGCGATAAATCCAGCAGTTCTTAAGCCTGCATCGACTTTATCTAATTCAAAGTTACTCACTAGGAAATTCGGTAGATAAACAGTAAATGCCACAAACGAACCAAAAGTTATGAAATAGAATAAAGAGAAAAACCAAAGCTTATCATTTTTCCAAACACCTTTAATCTGTTCGATTATAGGTGTTTTTACTTTCACCTCATGTTTGTCTCCAAGAAAAATATTAATAACTATAAATACTAATAGTAATATTAAATATAATTTAACTGTCAAAGACCAACCAATTTGAGTCGCAATCATTGGAGCTGCAAAAGTAGAAATAGCAGTACCTATATTTCCTGCTCCGTAAATACCATTTACAAAACCATGTTTTTCTTTCGGATAATATTTAGGTAATGATGTAACACCTACAGAGAAAACTGCTCCCCCAACCCCTAAAAATAGACCCCCGATTATTAAATCTATATAACTTGAAGCTTCACTTATATAAAACACGGGGAACATTAGTAGTACAAAGCTAATAAGAAATACAAGTCTTGCACCAATTACATTTGCATAATAACCAAGCGGTATACGTAATATAGATCCCAGTACTACAGGTATAGCAGTCAATATTGCTATTTTATCAGCTGGTATATCAATATCTTCCTTAATAAATGGAAGTAATGAAGAAATGATTACCCAAATCATAAAGCCTAAAACTAAGTTCATTGTCTGTAACGGCAATTGGACTTTCTTTATCATTCATATCACCTTTTCTAATTGGTATTGAATGATTCACGTATTGATTCCCTACTATTATTTTAACTAAAATATGAAAAGTTTCTAATAGGGGACTCCCCTTAACGGCCAAGGGTATTCCCTAAAAAGATTATATTAATGTAGTTTCTTGATTTTACTGTAATTACTGAATGCTCATTCTTTGAAAATGACTACTGTTTTAAAGTTTAAAGTATGTATTCATACGATTGTTTGTTTACTTAACACCATCATTTTAACAATAGAAACCAGGAAAAATGAGGTCGGTCCATTAAGTTCAAAACCTGTTTCTAGCGTTTTCAATATCATTGGCAGGAACTAAAAAATAATTCGCACCCACACTCAGTAATTATTTTCTTATCTTTTAATTGAATCATATTTTATCTTTACTTGCTCTCACCTTTTAATTACTTACTCCCATCTGTGGATTACTTGCGGTCGTATAGAATTTACTTGCTCAAAGCCTATTTTTACTTGCGGACTATTACCTTTTACTTGCGGAATGGATAATTTCACCAAATTACTTTCCCATTTCACAGACTGAATGTGTAGAATTGAATTACTTTTGTTTTGTTCTCTATTCACGTGGGAGAATGCAAAGGATAGTGTTTACTTGTATTTCATCGTGTTTACCATTAAGCACAAGGGATTGAACCCGTGTCCATGGAAATCAATGTGTATTTTAGTTCTCATCACTCTGTGGTGAATTTAATACAAATAGAAAAAAATAACCCATAGAGTGAAATGAGTTATTTTAAACAATTAAAGTATTCAGTTGTTCTAACAATTTATCTTGATCCACTGCTTTCATCACTCGATCAGTCATAGGAAACAATACAGATTCTTCTTTTACAAAATGAACCATTAACACTTCGAAGGCTTCACCTGCGTCCTTCGCTATTCGTTTCATATCATCTAGGCTTAAATGATCTATACCTGCTCTAGTATGATGTAAAAAATGACCTATATATGCATCTATTTCTTCATGCTCTGCTTCGATAGGTACTATTGGACCTTGTTCTGTTCCAATATAATGCCCTAATAACGGGAAAAAGAACTTTTCTTCCTTATCAGTATGATTTTTAAGAGGCTCTAAGAAATCGATTAACAGCTTACGTAGCGCCGAGAACTCTGCACGAGCTTCAATTTCCTCATATACATCGTTTTCAAAGTTTAAAACGATCGCATGCCATTCATTCATTAAGTGCATTAAATATTGATGTTCGTTTTCTAATATTCTCATAGCTGGAACGGGACTTTGGAAATTAGCATTAGCCATTATTAAAGACCTCACTTTTTAAAATTCTAATAATTTCTTTTTCAGTGCATACTCAACTAGCTCTGGACGACTTTTTAAATCTAATTTTTCCATTATTTTTGCTTTGTGTGCTTCTACCGTTTTTACAGATATAAATAGTTTTGCAGCAATATCTTTATTGCCATAGCCTTTTGCAACTAACGGTAGAATCTCTATTTCTCTTTTGGAAAGTACTCTAAATGGATCGTCGTCTACTATATTTTGATCTTTTTTTATGAATTCTTTTACGAGAGAAGTTGCCATTTTGGGATGTATATATGTTCCCCCTTTATAAACCATGCGTATGGCGCTCAAAAGTTCCTCATCTGGTGCATTCTTTAATATGTATCCCGAAGCACCATTTTTCAATACATGGAACATATACTCCTGATCGTCATACATTGTTAAAATAAGAATTTTTGTATCCGGAAAGTCTTCACTAATTTTCCCAGTCGCTATTAACCCACTCTCACCAGGTGGCATACTCAAGTCTAGAAGAAGAATATCGGGTTGATGCTTTGCGACCATCAAATGCGCTTCTATTCCGTCGGCGGCAGTTGCAACAACTTCCATATCCTCTTGATAGTTTAGTATCATTGAAAATCCACTTCGTACAACTGCATGGTCATCTGCAATAACAATTTTCATTCGATTAGCGCTCCTTTAGTGGGATGTATAGTAGAACTTCTGTCCCTTTACCCATAGATGACATAATAGACAATTTACCACCTACTAGTTCAGCTCTTTCCTTCATGCCAAACAATCCTAGGCCAGTACCCTTAAATACTCTCTGTGAAGTGTCAAAGCCAATACCGTCATCAACAATTTTCAATATTAAATTATCATCTTTCTCATATAGTTCGACGTTAACCTCGTCCACATCAGCATATTTTAGTGCATTTAAAATTGATTCCTGGCATATTCGATAGACAACCGTTTCAATTTCATTAAGGAAACGTTTCCCTTTGATTTCAGATTTATAATGGACAACTAATCCATAGTTTTTTTCAATCCATTTAAAATGTGATCTTAGTGCTGCTTCAATGCCTAGATCATCTAATGACGAAGGCCGTAATTCTACAGACATATTCCTTATTTCATCTAGCAGTCTTGTTAAAGATGCTTCCATATGCTGAACTTTCTGGGAGACTTCCTCAGGACTTTTCAAATATTTCATAAGTCTTAAATCTACTAATGAACTCAATATTTCCTGTGCTACACTATCATGAAGTTCTCTTGAAATTCTTTTGCGTTCGTCTTCTTGTGCTTTAATTATTTGCTTAATCGTTGTATTTTTAAATAGTAATTCTCTTGTTTCAAGTAACTTTGTTAAATTTCTTAAGATAAGTACTTTTGTTCCTTTTTCACTATCAATAGTATGAAAACTTGCTACATAGGGAAGAACCCCTATATCTTTCGTATCTAGATATACTTGAAATGAACTGAAATCTTGTTTTGGATCGGAGAAATAACAGTTTTCACAGGAAATTAACTCTGTTGTATTCGTATAGCCTTTACATGTTTGACAAATAGATCTTTCTTGACCTTCCAACATAGCATCTATTGCATCTGTATCTACTATTTCTTTCGCAATCGGATTCAAATGTAATAATTTATTATCTTTATTAAAAAAGAAAAAGGCTTCAGAACTGTTTTCGTACATTCCTATTAAGCTATCAACTAACTCTGAATGTGCATTATTTGTCAATTCTTAGCCATCTCCTTACCGTAATATTTTGGAAAATCAATATGGATATTATAAATTACTTTTTCAAATAATTCATACGTCATCTTATCCTCTTCCCTATATCCTAACAATAATACTCCTTGAACTTTATTTTTTCTATAAAGTGGCAGAGCACAAAAGCTTTTAATCTTTTCAGAAACAATTATTGGGTAATTAAATAAATCTCTTTCAGGATACTCAGTCACGACATTTGGAACATGCATAGGCTTTCCAGATTTAAAAACCTGACCTGCAATACCTTTGCCGGATTGTAGAACAATTCTTTTCAAACGATTATTAATATTTCCAATAGCGTACTGCCATGTGAGCACATATTCAAGCTGTGCTGGTTGGATAAAGGCTAATGCCACTAAATCTACTTCATACTTGTCTTTAAAAGCGGTTATCACTTTTTGAAAATCAATATCATTTTTCATATAAATACCCCTTATGGATAAAAAAGAAGACCGAAGTCTCCTTTTTCTTTATTCTGATCGATTCTTTCTATATAAGATATAGCTTCTACCTACGTAGTTTAATGGTACACTCCATACGTGAACTAATCTAGTAAATGGCCATAATGCAAATATTAAAAATCCTGTTACTACATGGATCTTAAAAGACATAGGAACATTTAACATATAGGATGCATCTGGCTGCAAGATAAATAAGTTTCTAAACCAGACGGAAATGGAGGTTCTATAGTCAAAATCAGGTTGAACTGCATTTGTAACAAGCGTTGCATACATCCCCATAAATACGATAAATAATAAAATCACATTTACTATTAAATCTGAAGTACTACTCAATTTACGTACAGTTGACTTTGTGAATCTGCGAGATGTCAAAATGATCATCCCTGCCAATGTCACAAATCCAAAGAATCCGCCAATGTAAATTGCCCCAATATGGTATAAGTGATCATTTACACCCACTGCATGAAGCCAAGATTTCGGAATTGCTAGTCCAGATACATGCCCCATTATTACGGGAATGATACCAATATGGAACAGTAAGCTTCCAATCATTAATTGTTTTTTCTCTATAAATTCACTCGATTTTGCCGTCCAGCTAAATTGATCTGTTCTATATCGAAAAATATGACCTACAATAAAAACTGCTATACAAATATACGGAAATATAACCCATAAAAACTGATCAATCATGTTCATGATTTACAGCCTCCCTTTCTATACAGGCTTTGAAGGTTTCTCGTAAACCTCTGACAAGCCGGAGATATGGGCTATTAAACTTTTCCAATGCTTCAATTAAATTATATGTCCCATCTTCCAGTACAGCAAATAGAATATTAAAACTATCTTTCGCTCTAGGATCACCTATCCATTCTGCGGCGTATAAAAATTCACAGATAAGTGGTAGATAATCGGAAAGCTCCTCTGCTGGCATATCTAAACCAAACATCTCATACATTACTTTTAACTTCGCAAGCATTTGACCTCTCTCTTTTGCATCCTCAAATTTAAAATAAGTCATATATAAAGTTGCACTTTTTTGAAAATCAAATGTCTGAACATATAGTTCCTGTATATCATCCAAACTATACGTATGAATTTCATCCCAGTACGCTTTCACTAATTCGTATGCAGGATCATTTGGTGAAAATGATTCTTCGATTAGGGTAGGGTGAAAGGTTCGTTTTTCTGGATAAGTTAATTGCTGCGCAAAAAAGCCGAAAGCTGGTTTATGTTTATATAGCTTTTCTAAATCAATCACGCCAAATCCCTCCGTAGAAGTTCTCTTCATAAATTTCCTTACCTGTTTTAGTTGCTGTTGGGTTAGGAGAAGCTGGTCCACATCCGTCGCAGCCCATATCATAACCCATTGATCCTTGTGCACGATAAGGATCCATATATCCTTCTCGATGAGAAGTAGGAACGACAAAACGATCTTCGTATTTAGCAATTGCCAATAATCTATACATTTGTTGTGTTTGATGTGCTGTTAATCCGACACGTTCTAAACGACTTTCATCAAATTCTTTACCAGAAGAAATTGCGCGCATATAAGAGCGCATCATGGCCATTCGTTGAAGAGCACCTTTTACTGCTGGTGCATCACCTGCTGTTAACATATTTGCTAAATATTGAATCGGCGTACGCATCTCTTCGATTGCAGGGAAAATCATATCTGGATTTTTGATGGAATCTTTCCCTTCAAAATAGTTCATGATAGGGCTTAAAGGTGGAACATACCATACCATTGGTAAGGTTCTATATTCCGGATGTAACGGGAATGCTAACTGGTATTCTATTGCTAGTTTATAAACCGGAGAGTTTTGTGCACCTTCAATCCACTCTTCCGCTATTCCATCTTTCCTTGCCTGTTCAATGACTTCAGGATCGTTTGGATTTAAGAAAATTCCACACTGTGCTTTATACAAATCTTTTTCATCTGGGGTTGAGGCTACTTCTAGTACACGGTCTGCATCATATAATAGTACCCCTAAATAACGAATACGCCCTGTACAAGTTTCAGAACAAACCGTCGGAAGACCTGATTCAATACGTGGATAACAGAACGTACATTTCTCTGCTTTGTTTGTTTTCCAGTTAAAGTATACTTTTTTGTACGGACAACCAGTCATACAATAACGCCAACCACGACATGCTTCCTGGTCAACTAGAACGATCCCATCTTCTTCGCGTTTATACATAGCTCCTGATGGACAAGATGCTACACAACTTGGATTTAAGCAGTGTTCACACAATCTTGGTAGATACATCATAAATGACTGTTCAAAATTGAACTTAATCTCTTCCTCAATTTTTTGGATATTAGGATCAGTAGGTCCCGTAATATGAGCCCCTGCCAAATCATCCTCCCAGTTTGGTCCCCATTCTAAATCCATATATTCACCAGTAACTACTGATTTTGGACGAGCAACAGGGGAATGCTTCACCTCAGGTGAATTTGTTAACTTTTCATAGTCATATGTCCAAGGTTCATAGTAATCTTTCATTTCTGGCATATCGGGATTGTAGAAAATTTTTCCTAAAGCTATTTTAGAAAGTTTGGAACCAGATTTCAGTTCCAACTTTCCATTTCGCATTTGCCATCCACCTTTGTATACTTCTTGGTCTTCCCAGCGTTTAGGATAACCAATACCAGGTTTAGTTTCAACGTTGTTAAACCACATGTATTCGGCACCCTCACGATTTGTCCAAGTACTTTTGCAGGTAACACTACATGTATGACACCCTATACACTTATCAAGGTTCATCACCATTGCTATTTGCGCTTTAATCTTCAAGCCAATTTACCTCCTTCATCTTACGAACGGCTACGTATCCATCTCTTTGGTTTCCTATTGGACCATAATAGTTAAATCCATAGCTTAATTGTGCGTAACCACCGACCATTTGAGTTGGTTTAACATGAATTTTAGTAGGTGCGTTATGACTTCCCCCACGTTCTTCTGTTATTTCAGAACCAGGTACATTAATATGCTTATCCTGTGCATGATACATGAACATAGTTCCTTTTGGCATACGATGACTAACAACTGCTCTAGCTGTAACTACACCATTTCGGTTATAAACTTCTAACCAAGCGTTATCCTCAATGTCATGCTCCGCTGCATCGTCATTATTAATCCAAACAACTGGTCCACCTCTAAATAATGTGAGCATATGCAAATTATCCTGATAAGTACTATGAATATTCCATTTTCCATGTGGTGTTAAATAACGTAAAACTAGCGCATCTTTCCCACCAACAATAGGTTTATCCTTAGTACCAAAGACCATTGGTGGCAATGTTGGTTTGTAAACTGGTAGCGATTCACCATATTGTAAGAATATTTCATGATCAATATAGAAATGTTGACGACCCGTTAATGTTCTAAAAGGAACTAATCGTTCTATATTTGTTGTAAATGGTGAATATCGTCGACCTAATTTATTCGAACCACTAAACACTGGTGTTGGAATTACTTCTCTTGGTTGAACCGTGATATTTTGGAACGTAATTTTTTCAGCTGCACGGTCTGCAGAAATATCCTTCAGCTGCACACCTGTATCTTTTTCTGCTGATTCAAATGCTTTTTGAGATACCTTACCATTTGTGGCTGATGATAAGTGAAGTACAGCGTTTACTGCCTGTCTTGCTGAGTGAATCATCGGGAGTCCATTTTTAATGGTGTCATCAAAATGAGTCCCGTTTATTTTTTTCATATCCTCGTATTCTTCTGCTACAGAGAAACTTACACCATGAGCTCCGATTTTTCCTTTTTCAGTTAAAGGCCCAAGCGAAACAAACTTATCATAAACCTTTGTATAATCTCTTTCCACGACTATAAAGTTAGGCATAGTTTTACCAATGACTGGTTCAACCTCACCTTTTTTCCAATCCTTCACTAATCCCATTGGTTGAGAAATTTCACTCTTCGAATCATGTGCTAGCGGAGAAGTAACTACGTCTTTATAAACTCCTGGTAAATGTGATTCCGCCATTTTAGAAAATGTTTGAGCTAATGAGCGGTATACATCCCAGTCGGAACGTGATTCCCATAGTGGATCTACTGCCGGATTGAACGGATGAACAAATGGATGCATATCAGTAGATGAAATATCTGTTTTCTCATACCAAGTTGCAGCAGGTAATACAATATCTGAGTACAATGGAGTAGTTGTCATTCTAAAATCAATAGAAACTAACAGATCCAACTTACCTTCTACATCATCTCTCCACTTTATTTCTTCAGGTTTTTCATCTTCATTTGGAGTCGCTAATAATCCATCACTTGCACCTAGTAAATGCTTCATAAAATATTCTTGTCCTTTGGCAGAACTAGAAATTAAGTTTGATCTCCAAACAAATAAGGATTTTGGGAAGTTTTCAGGTGAGTCTGGATCTTCGATTGCACCTTTTACTTCGCCTGAAACGATTTGGTCATATGCCGTTTTTATTATTTCTTCATTTGTTGTTTTCCCTTTTGCCGCTGCTTCTTCAGCAAAAAGTAAACTATTTTTGTTAAACTGTGGATAAGATGGCAACCAACCAAGTCTTGCAGCTAATACATTATAATCTGCAGGATGTTGGTACTTAAGCTCTCCAGCTAGAGGAGATTTTAGTGAGTCATTACCCATTTCTTCATACTTCCATTGGTCCGTAGCAAAGTAGAAGAAGGAAGTAGCATTTTGAAGCCTCGGTTGTGCTTGCCAGTCTTTAGCAAATGCAATAGTGCTCCAGCCTTCAATAGGACGAACTTTCTCTTGACCAACATAATGGGCCCATCCGCCGCCGTTAACTCCTTGAGACGCTGTCAGTATAACTAGGTTTAAAATAGATCGATAAATTGTATCACTATTGAACCAATGGTTAATACCCGCCCCCATAATAATCATTGATCTACCTTCTGTATCAATAGCATTTTGAGCAAATTCTCTAGCTACTTGTACAACTACCGATGATTTTACGCCAGTGACCTTTTCTTGCCAAGCTGGTGTGTAAAATGATTCGGCATCATCATATCCTTTTGCGTTAAATTCACTTTCCGCGCGATTGATACCATACTGACTTAGCATTAAATCATATACAGTAACTGCTAGACGAGTACTTCCATCAGCCAAAGTAACTTGTTTAGCTGGGATATGTCTATTAAATGTTCCATTTGCAACATTATCAAAGAATGGGAAAACTATTTCTGTTTTACTTGATTCATAATTTTCAACACTCATTGCCGGATCAATTCTAGTGCCATCTTCATTTTCTAAAATAAGATTCCAGTTTTTATCTTGTTCCCAGCGTTGCCCCATTGTCCCATTAGGTACAATTATTTTAGATGTAATTTCATCAATAATTACAGGTTTCCACTCAGAATTCTCTCTTGTATCTCCAAAGTCACTTGCGCGTAAGAACCGTCCAGCTTTGTGAATACCTTCATGTTCATCCAATAAAATTAAAAATGGCATATCTGTATATTGTTTTGCATAGTTAATGAACATTTCTTCTTTACGTTGAACGTAAAACTCATCCAAAATAACATGTGTCATCGCTTGAGCTACAGCAGCATCTGTTCCAGGATGTGGAGCTAGCCAGTTATCTGCAAATTTCACGTTTTCTGCATGGTCAGGAGCAACCGAAACAACTTTTGTTCCTTTATAACGAACCTCAGTCATAAAGTGGGCATCTGGTGTACGAGTTAATGGGACATTTGAGCCCCACATTATTAAATAACCCGAATTGTACCAATCAGATGATTCCGGTACATCTGTTTGCTCTCCCCAAATTTGTGGTGAAGCTGGTGGTAAATCAGCATACCAATCATAGAAACTTAACATTTCCCCACCAAGTAAACTGATAAATCTCGAACCAGCAGCATAGCTGATCATTGACATTGCCGGAATTGGTGTAAATCCAGCTATTCTATCAGGACCAAACTTACGAATCGTATAGATCAATTGTGCACATATCAATTCCATTGCATCCTGCCAGGAAACTCGGACATGTCCTCCCTTACCTCTGGCTCTTTTATAAGTAAATGCTTTCTCTGGATCTTCAACAATACTTCCCCAAGCATCCACTGGATTTGTATGTTCATGTAATGCAGATTTCCAAAGTCTCCACAAACGACCTCGCATATATGGATATTTCACACGTAATGGGCTATATTCATACCATGAAAATGATGCTCCACGAGGACATCCTCTAGGTTCAAATTCCGGCATTTCAGGACCACATGATGGATAATCTATTTGCTGATTTTCCCATGTAATAATTCCGTTTTTCACAAATACTTTCCAACTACAAGAACCAGTACAGTTAACTCCGTGTGTTGTCCGAACTACTTTGTCATGTGACCAACGTTCACGATACATATTTTCCCAGTCTCGGTTTTTTTGCTCAAGAATCGACCAGCTTCCTGAATATTTTTCTGTAGGCTTAAAATACTTCAATCCAAATTTACGTTTCATTAGTATCGATCACCCTTCCTATTCGAATGACTAGCATGACGGGAATCAATTACTTGCTCATTCTTATACTATTATTATGAAAGACTATGACAATATTCGACATTAGGGAAAGTCCTAAACACTACCGGGTTTTCCCTAGAGCACAAAATTCTAAGTGGAGAACACAGAATATGAGAGCATATTCCAGACTATATTTGATAATTTATGGGTTTTATCCCCGTCTGCTTGACTATGTGCTATATTCGTAGCCTCCTTTTTGACGACTTTTAGCTAGTTAATGGGTCATTTACACAGAGTTATGAGCTGTATTAGTATCCTTATGAGCTATCATCTCAGAGTGGAAAGCAATAATATTTTTATTCAAAAAAAGACTTAAGCAATTAAGCTTAAGTCTCAAATAGTATTCAATAATTCTGGTTACGCTGTATAATCATCAACATGATAAAGGATATAAATATAATAGAAGTAACCCAGAGCCAAGCTAATTCCATATTTCCAGAATCTATCGCAGTATAAATTGCTGTAGGTAGAGTTTGGGTTTGACCTGGTATATTACCTGCAAACATTAATGTGGCACCAAATTCACCAAGCGCGCGTGCAAAACTTAAAATTGCCCCTGACATAAGTGATTTAGATGCAAGCGGTATAGACAAGTAATACAAAATCTTCCACTCACTAGCGCCATCAACTCTAGCAGCCTCTTCAATGTTAGTATCTATTGCTTGAAATCCGGACTTTGCAGATTGATACATTAGAGGGAAAGCTACTACTACCGAAGCGATCACCGCCGCCCACCAGGTGAAGATTATCGGCTGGTTGAACAACCTTTCGATCACTTGCCCAAAAATACTATTTCGACCAAATATAACAATTAACAAAAATCCGACAACAGTAGGGGAAAGCACCAATGGTAGTAATAGCAATGTTTCCACTATCGATTTTCCCTTGAAAGAATTTCTCGCTAGAAGTCTTCCTACTAATATTCCTGAAATAATCACAATAACGCTGGCTATGACAGTAATTTTTAGGGATAACCAAATAGGATTAAAAAACTCGTTTAATGTAATGTTAGTTAATAGTAAATCCATAATCTTCAAAAACCTTTAAACCTTTCTCACTCTGAAGATAATCATAAAAATCTTTCGCTTCTTCATAGTGTTTGGTATCTTTTATGATCCCAAGTGGGTAAATAATTGGTGTGTGCATTTGCTCTTCCACTGAAGCAATTACCCTAATTTTTTTAGAAGAAATTACATCTGTTTTATAGACGATTCCAGCTACAACATTCCCCGTCTCAACATATGATAGTACCTGTCTAACATCTTTAGCAAACACTATTTTAAAATCTATATCATTCCAAATCCCTAAATTTTGTAACGACTCTTTTGCATATTTCCCAGCAGGTACTGTTTCAGGCATTCCAATGGAAACTTTTTCTACTTCTTGCTTATTTAAATCTTGAAAGCTATTTAAAGTTGTTTTCCTACCATTTTGAACGATTAATACTAACTCATTTCCTAATAAATCAGTAACATCATTTTTATCCATTAAGCCCTCTTTCACTAATAAATCAAGTTTGTCCTCCGCAGCAGAGAAAAAAAGATCTACTGGAGCACCCTGAGAAATTTGTTGCTGGAGGGAACCGGAAGCCCCAAAGTTAAATCGTAATTTAATATGAGGGTTTTCTTCTTCATATGTATGCTGTATATCCTCCATCGCTTCCTTTAGACTAGAAGCGGTTGAAATGACTAATTCGGTTTTTGCTTCTTCTCCAGCTGTATTTGAACAGGCTACTAAAAATGGGACGAATAATAAGAAAGCTATGATTATTTTGATAAATTTGTTCATAATATCCTCTCCTACCTTACCTACATATTTATAATTATAGCTTCTATACATCTAAATAAAAATAGTCGCTATATTTGTCAATGTATCTTCGACTAAATAGCGACCTTTCTATTAAATTGCTGTCCTTACATTTTCAAACAATATATTATTCTCCAAATGAATATGTTCAAATGTATCTTTTTCGAGTTGTTCCAGACGTTGGTATACCAATCTAAAAGTACCGCAAGCACTTTCTGGTGGTGTGAAATTATCGGTAATTACTCGGAGTTCTTTCAGTAAATTACCTGCATTTTCGTGTTCTTCTTCCAATTCTAGTACATGTGGTTGTAATTGTTTTGCGTGTTCTTCCGTTGGGTTTTCTATAAATTGATTTATTAGCGGAAAAACAACATGATCTTCATCGTCGGTATGGTCGATTAACTCACGTTTTAAAACGGTGAAAATCTCTTTAACTCTCATAAGATGAGGATGATTTTCCCCATGCACTTTTGATACTTTAGTTATATACGGTGTTAAAGAAGGTAATTCTTCACGTAAATATGCATGATGTTTTGTTTGTATATGTTCGATCAACGCTTTCTCGTCTAAAGAAGTTGGTAGCAATTGTTTATATTCTGTTTGTTTCGATTGAATGCCTTTCACTTTTTCAAAAACCTCATCTGGATCTAAATGTTGATCTATTGCGGCAGTTCTAAGAGGTATTTTCCCTCCACAACAAAAATCTATACGTAGTTTTCTAAACAAATCACCGGTCTGTGGTACTTCTTTTACAATCTCTGAAACATTTGTTTCTACGGATAACTCAGTCATTTTACTTCATTCCCTTCTTAGTTAGCTACAAGCTAATTGTAAATTGTTAAAGAAAAATAAATATTAGGGAGTTCCCTCTTCCTACAAAAATTTTCTCTATCGTTTTAAAGTCATACGAGATAAGATTTTATATGGGTAAAGGAACATGCTATGATAAGTAGGGTGATATAATGATTAAAAGACTGTTAATAACAGGTTATAAAGCACATGAATTAGGCATATTTAATGATTCTCATAAAGGAATTCCTATTATTAAAAGAGCTATAGAAAATCAACTACGTGTTTTATTGGACGAAGGATTAGAATGGATTATATTAGGTGGCGTCCAAGGTGTGGAAACTTGGAGTGCTGAACTAATTCTAGAACTAAAAGCCGAATACCCAGATGTGAAATTCGCCATTATTACCCCTTTTTTAGAGCAAGAGAAAAATTGGAATGAACAAAAGAAAGAAAAGTTTGAACGCCTATTAATGGAAGCTGATTATCATACTAGTGTGACTAAGAAACCGTATGAAGCTCCCTGGCAGTTTATCGAGAGAAATAAGTTCGTTGTCCGAAATTCGGATGGCATGTTACTAGTTTATGATGAAGAAAATGAAGGATCACCGAAGTTCATTAAAAAATTAGCTGAGCAATATGCTGAAAAAAATGATTATCGAATAATCGTTATAGATGCATACGACCTTCAAGTAATGGCAGAAGAAATAGCAGAAGAAGAGAGGAATCAATTTCTATGATTAAAAATAAACTCACTAAAAAAATTGAAGAAACAACAGACCAGGAATTAATACTGACGGAGGAGGAAAAAGATTTTGCAGAGAAAAATCAATTACTTCCTGCAGGATTAAATGTCATCCAACAAAACTTATTTAGCGAGGCAATTATTGAACGATACAACAAAGAAACAGATGAACTGATATCTAAAGAATCAATAGCATTTTTACAATCACCTATTTCATATTTTAAAGACAATATTCAAGAGTATACTTTTTTAGAAACTAAAGTATTGGACATTGTTAGTGTTGATGCAATTGCAGTTGAATACGATGAAGTATTTGAAGTATATACTGCAATGTTCGGGCTATATATTCAAAAAAAATATTCAGCTGAAATAAGAGCTTTTCTAGATGAGCATTATAATTCAGAGAAAATGCAATATAGTATGATGTTTGCAGCTAATGAAGGTTTATGGGAAATAAATTTACCTATCAATTATTTAAATGGATTCAATGACTCCTCTTCAATTGAAGAAACGTATCAATTTTTATATTCCCTAATATTTAGGTTAGCAGCGACTATCGAATAGTTTTAGACAATTAAAGAATTTTAGTCACATAGACAAAGCCACATGTGACGCTTTCTGTCTAAGTACTTGGCTGTTTTACGTACAATTGTCACACACTTATGCTTTTTTTACTTCGTCCAAGCCTTGATCGGAGTATTACTACTCGTTAATGCGAGCTAAATTCAAATCGACAGACAATCCCAAAGAAACTTAGGTGGGATTGTCTTTTTATTTTTTTTGCCCTGCATATTATGTATCATTTTGTTCAATCTATAAAGGATGTTTCATCACATTTTCTAAAAGGAGGAAAAATTGGAATGACACAAAACCCATTTGGACAAGGTCAAGGGCAAACTCATCAAAATATGCAAACAGGTAGCATACCGCAAAATATGAATCATGGTGGTCATGAGGTTTTTGACGTTCATGAAGTACTTTCAACAGCTATTTCTGGTTTGAATTTAAAAACGCTTTTACGTCCACATGTCAAAGACCAAGAATTGCTCAATATTTTAGATCGACAATACGCATTCGCAGTATATGAGTATAATATTACTGTAGAATGTTTTAAAACCGGTAAAGATCCGTCACATCCCACAACTAGCTATAAAATGCAAACAGGAAACGATTTTATATATGGCATCAAACCTTCACAGCCAAAAAAACCAATCCAATCTGCAAATGAGCTTTCGGATGAGATAATTTCAGGTTATCTTCTTGATGCTGCTAAAGCCTCTGCCACTGCTAAAACTACCGCAGCATTAGAAACAACCAATCCAGTTGTCCGCCGTGTACTTGCAGACTCAATTCCAAACTGTATTGAAATGGCTTATGAGCTTTCCATTTATCAAAATAAACATCATTATTATCAAGTCCCACAACTAGACGAACAAAGTATGCAGGCAATCTTGAACGCTTATGCACCAGCACAAGGCAAAATGATGAGCTAAATTATAAATCTCGCCCCGTTAGTTTGGGGCGATTTTTTAATTATTCATGTGAGTCAATTCATAATTACTTACGTAATATCGCAATTTGGGAATAGTGAGAGCTAAAAGCCCCCTAGAAACGTAGTAATGAGGAGATTGAAACCGTGCCCGCGGAAAGCGCCCTTCCAGAGCAGAAATCATCGTTGTTCGGATCTCACTATTTTATATCCTTTTATGAAATTGATTCATGTATAATAATTATATAAATTATTACTTGAGAAAAGGGTGGAATTTATGCGAGTAGCTATATTTGATTTTGATGGAACTCTCTACGAAGAAGAAACATTTACAATACTAATGAAACATCTAAAAGAACACCCTATCTATCAATCTTCATATAAAAGCTTTTATCGTGCAATTGTTCCGCCATACATAGCAAATAAACTTAAACTATATCCAGCTAGCAGGATGAAAAGACGTTCTATGCAATTATATTTAGAAGCTTTCGAAGGTCTTTCAAAACAGGAAATGGATGCATATTTCGAGGAAATCAAAGGTGTCATGCAACAGGATTTTAACCAAAAAGTGTTGGATAGACTAAAACTTCATCAAGAAGAGAATCTTCACATATTACTAGTATCTGGAGCTTACACACAATTTTTAGAGCGGGTGACAGACGGACTTGTGTTCAATCGGATAATAGGAACTGATATTTTGTATAAGGATGAAAAAGTTTATACCAAAAATATTATTAACCATATAAATGGCGAACAAAAAACATTGAAGGTCCATGAAGTATTGAGTGGTCATCAGATAGACTGGGAAAATAGTTATGCATATGGCGATAGTTTTTCAGACTTGCC
This sequence comes from Psychrobacillus psychrodurans, assembly GCA_900114885.1. Taxonomy (GTDB): domain Bacteria; phylum Bacillota; class Bacilli; order Bacillales_A; family Planococcaceae; genus Psychrobacillus; species Psychrobacillus psychrodurans. Next base: position 186,522 of record FOUN01000003.1, on the reverse strand, counting down.
TGTTTTAAAGTTAGTGGGTAATCCTGTAGCAGTTAAACCTGAGGAGAAACTACGGAAACTGGCTACTGAACGTGGATGGGAGATAATCGAATAAGATAGCCTTCAGAATCTGCAGGACTTATTGAGCGATTCTTAAACCTATACTAGTGATTCTTTCAAACATTCGAGCGATTCTTATACACATTCTAGTGATTCTCCCAAACATTCGAGCGATTCTTAAACACATTCTAGTGATTCTCCCAAACATTCGAGCGATTCTCATACACATTCTAGTGATTCTCCCAAACATTCTAGTGATTCAACATTTCCCCACCAACATTCATCTAAAAATTCAAGCCAGAAGAAATGACTTAGTCTCAGTAAAGACTAAGTCATTTCTTCTATTAAATATGTCGCACATTCACATGTTTAGTTTGCAAATAAGATTTGATCTCTCCAATTGTATAATCACCGTAATGAATCATGGATGCAACTAAAGCCGCATCTGCTTTACCCTCAGAGAAGACTTCCTCAATATGTTCGATCTTTCCTGCTCCACCTGAAGCGATTATTGGGATATTAACTTTTTCAGATAATAACTTTATTAGTTCTACATCATAGCCGTTTTTCATGCCGTCTTTGTGGATACTCGTACAAATTATTTCTCCAGCACCTAAGTCAGCGGCTTGCTGTGCCCACTCAACAACATCCAATCCAGTTTTCTTATGGCCAGAATGAGTGTAAACTTCCCACCTAACAATCTCCCCTTCATCATTATAAATTGGCATGGCATCTAAGCCTAAAACGACACATTGTTTGCCGTAAATATCTGCTGCTTCTTTTAGTAACTCAGGACGCATTACTGCAGCAGAGTTTACCCCTACCTTATCTGCCCCAGCTCGTAGTAAATTTTTGAAATCTTCTACCGTACGCACACCACCGATTACGGAAAATGGAATATTTACTTGTTCAGCGACACGCTGTATCCATTCCAGTTTTAAATCTTGGTTTTTCAAGGATGCCGTAGTATCAAGATAGATTAATTCATCTGCACCATCTTCGGTATATTTTTTTCCAAGCTCTGCGGGGTCCCCTATAATAGTAGGGTTTCTAAATTGAACATACTTAACTGCTTGATCATTTAATACATCAATGGCTGGTACAATTCGTTTTCTAAGCATATTATTTACCTCCTTGCTTGCAGAAATTATCTAAAAGCTGAATACCATACTTACCACTTTTTTCAGGATGAAATTGTACACCCATCACTTGTGAGTTACCAATAACCGAAGCAAAATTAATACCATAATTTGTTTCACCTAATATTTCTTCTTGTAACTCTGGTTTCGCAAAATAGGAATGAACAAAGTAAAAGTCCGTTTCATCTGGAATATTTTCAAATAGAAAATGACTTTGAATATCTTTCACTTGATTCCAACCCATATGTGGAATTTTCTCCGATTCGTCGGTAAATTCAGGTACTGCTCCTTTGAGTAATCCTAGACAAGGAACATTCCCTTCTTCGCTCGTTTCTAATAAAAGTTGCATACCAAGACAAATACCCAATAATGGAATCCCTTTAGAAACCCTCTCTTTTAGATAATCACTTAGGCCTGTACTATTTAAAACATCCATAGCCACTTTTGCGTTTCCAACACCAGGGAGTATAATCTTTGTAATATCATCAGTATGATCACTATCACTCGTAATGAGTTTCGTTTCATATCCAAGTTGTTTTGTTGCTTTTAATACACTATGTAAATTTCCTGCACCATAATCTATTATACCAATCATGTTATTGCCTCCATATTCGTTATGTAACTATTATGACATCTTATGGGCAAAAACGGAACAAAAACTTTAGTTCACTAGCACAGTAAAAACCGGTCATGAGACTATGACCGGTTTTTTACTAACATATTCATTTACTCGTTTAGCTACTTCCTGGCCTTCCTTAATAGCCCAAACAATTAGGCTTTGTCCTCTTCTAGCATCGCCAGCTGTAAAGATTCCCTCCATATTTGTTTGATAATCTTTTGAAGATGCAGCAATCTTTTTATTGGTAATTCGTACACCTAATTGTTCGGCCAAAGTAGTTTCTGCTCCTTCAAAGCCAATAGCGATAAATACAAACTGAGCAGGCCATACTTTTTCTGTACCTGGCACTTCTTTAAAAAAGTAGAACCCATCTTCACCAAGAATTTTCTCCATTTGTATAGTATGCAATTCTTTTAAATTACCATTTGCATCCGCGATGATTTTCTTCGTTTGAATTAAATACTCTCTTGGATCTTTTCCAAACTTTGCATCAGCTTCTTCGTAAGCATATTCTAGTTTAAAAATAGTTGGGTCAGTTGGCCATTGATTATCTTCCGCACGTGTTAATGGAAGTTGTGGATGCTTACCAAATTGAACTACACTACGGCACTTTTGTCGAAGGGCAGTCGCCACACAATCGGCACCCGTATCTCCTCCACCAATAACTATGACATCTTTACCTTTTGTATTGATAAACTGGTCGTCCTTAAAATTTGAATCTAACAAACTTTTAGTAGTCGTAGTAAGATAATCCATCGCAAGATGTATTCCTTTAGATTCGTTACCCTCCATATGAAGAACACGTTGTTTTTGAGCTCCAATACACAAGATTACTGCATCGTACTGTTCCTTTAAATAGTCCGCTGAGATATCCACCCCAACTTCTGTATTTAGTACAAAATCAATTCCTTCTTGCTGGAGCAATTGAATTCGACGTTCAACAATATCTTTTTCCAGTTTCATATTTGGAATCCCATACATGAGAAGTCCCCCCGCTCGGTCTGCCCGCTCGAAAACTGTAACAGAATGACCTGCCTGATTGAGGTCATCTGCACTTGCAAGACCAGCAGGGCCAGAACCGATAATAGCGATCTTCTTACCAGTTCTCGATATAGGAATTCTGGGGATTATCCATCCATTCTCAAATCCTTTATCGATAATAGTGCGCTCGATATTTTTTATGGAAACTGCTGGATCTGAAATAGCCAAAGTACACGAACCTTCGCATGGTGCAGGACAGACTCTTCCAGTAAACTCCGGAAAATTATTTGTCATTTGTAAACGCTCAAGAGCTTCTCTCCATTGTCCTTTGTATACTAAATCATTCCATTCGGGAATCAAGTTATTAATAGGACAACCTGAAGTCGCACCCCTTACCTCTATTCCCATATGACAAAACGGAGTCCCGCAGTCCATACATCTTGCGCCTTGCTTTTGTAGAGACTCATCAGTTAATTTAGCTGAGTATTCCTTCCAGTTATTAATACGTTTGAGAGGGGCCACCTCTTTACCTTTTTCACGCTTATATTCCATAAATCCTGTAGGTTTTCCCATTAGTATCTCCCCTCTCCTTATTTTTTTGCTAGAACTTTCGTTTCTTGTTTCGTCACATTTGAAGTTGCCAAAAATGCTTGCATGGCAGCAGCATCATCTGTTAAGCCTTGAATTTTAAATGACTGAATCCTATCCACCATTTTTTTATAGTCATTTGGTACAACCTTCACAAATTTACTAGCTGCATCATCCCAGTTATCTAATAAATTCATCGCTTTTGTACTCTTCGTGTAATAATAATGATCCATTATTAATTGTCGTAAAGCATGTAGTTCATCTGTTGTTTGAATTTGTTCAAATCCAATCATTTCTGTATTACATTTCTCTTTAAACCCGCTCACATCATCGACAAGAACATATGCTATTCCTCCAGACATTCCTGCTCCGAAATTCTTCCCTACATCGCCTAAAATGACAGCACGGCCACCTGTCATGTATTCACATCCGTGGTCACCAATACCCTCCACGACTACATCTACTCCACTATTTCGAACTGCAAAGCGCTCCCCAGCACGTCCATTTATAAATACAGTTCCGCTTGTTGCCCCGTAAAGCGCGACATTTCCAGCAATTACATTTTGTTCAGCCTTACCTTGTATAGGTGCTGTAACAATTAGTTTTCCACCTGATAATCCTTTTCCAAAATAGTCATTTACATCGCCTGTAATATACATCGACATTCCTTTTGGTATAAATGCACCAAAGCTTTGCCCTGCCGCTCCGGTAAATCTTAAAACGATGGAATCATCCGGTAACCCTTGTGCACCATATTTTTTAGAAATTTCACTTCCAATTACTGTTCCTACAACACGCTCTCTGTTAGTTATAGGGAAATATAGCTCCGCCTTCGATTGAGTTTCTATTACTTTTTTCAATTTAGGCAGTAAAACTCTCATGTCAAATGATTCATTAATTTTATGATCTTGCTGTGTCTTCCAAGTTCTTGTTCCTTCTGGTTGGAATAATAGGGCATCTAAATTTAGTTGTTTTACTTTCCAGTGCGATTTGGCACGCTCACTAATCTCTAATACATCTGTTCGACCTACCATTTCTTCCACTGTTCTAAATCCTAATAATGCCATGTATTCTCTAACTTCTTCCGCTACAAATTTCATAAAGTTAACTACATAATCTGCTGTTCCTGTAAATTTATCACGTAACTCTGGATTTTGTGTTGCTATCCCAACTGGACAAGTATCTAAATGACATGCACGCATCATAATACAACCCATTACAATAAGAGGTGCTGTTGCGAATCCATACTCTTCTGCACCAAGTAGAGCTGCCATTACAACATCTTTACCGGTCATTAATTTCCCGTCAGTTTCTAACACTACACGATCGCGTAAACCATTTAACATTAACGTTTGATGTGCTTCAGCAAGTCCCAGTTCCCAAGGAAGCCCGGTATGCTTAATGCTTGTTTTAGGTGATGCACCTGTTCCACCATCATATCCACTAATTACAATTACATCAGCCGCTCCTTTTGCTACACCAGCAGCAATAGTACCTACTCCCGATTTTGCTACAAGTTTAACACTAATCCTTGCTGCTCTATTTGAATTTTTTAAATCATGGATTAGTTGGGCCATATCTTCAATGGAGTAAATATCATGATGAGGCGGTGGAGAGATTAAGCCAACCCCAGTTGTAGAACCACGGACATCTGCAACCCAAGGATATACTTTGTTGCCTGGTAATTGACCACCTTCTCCTGGTTTTGCACCTTGTGCCATTTTAATCTGTAATTCATTTGCTTGAACAAGATAATGACTTTTTACACCAAATCGTCCTGATGCAATTTGTTTAATAGCGCTTCTTCGGCTATCACCATTAGCATCTAGCTTATAACGGCTTGGATGCTCTCCCCCTTCTCCACTATTGCTTTTCCCACCGATTCGATTCATCGCAATAGCCAATGTTTCGTGTGCCTCTTGGCTTAATGATCCATAAGACATGGCACCTGTTTTAAAGCGTTTAACTATTTTATCAACAGATTCCACTTCCTCAAGAGGGATACTTTTAATTTCTTTATCGAAAGTGAAAAGATTTCTTAAAAATCCAATTCGTTCCTCATTGGCCATCTCTGCATATTGTCTATATAATCCATAATCTCCTCTTCTAGTTGCCCATTGAAGTGTATGAATTGTTTTAGGATTGAATGCGTGGTGTTCTCCAGTACTTCTCCACTGAAAATCACTACCTGATTCTAAAGATTTATCTGAAGCAATAACTGCTTGTTCATGCCTATTAACAGTTTCCATTGCAATAGTTGATAAATCGATTCCACCAAGTTGTGATACTGTACCTGTAAAATAACGCTCAATAACGTCTTTACTTATACCAACAGCTTCAAATATTTGTGCGCCTCGATAACTTTGGACAGTAGAAATCCCCATTTTGGACATGACCTTAACTACACCATCTGCAATTCCTTTACTATATTTAGCGACAGCCTCTGAATAACTACTCGTTAAATGTCCATCTTGGATAGCCTCTCCAATCGTCGCATAAGCAAGATAAGGATTGATAGCATCTACACCAAATCCGATAAGTGCAGCAAACTGATGTACCTCTCGCACTTCCCCAGATTCCACAATTATACTTACTTTCGTGCGATTTCCATTACGTAATAAATGTTGGTGTACATGACTTGCTGCTAATAATACAGGAATTGTTTGCTGCTGTTTGGAGATCAATCTATCCGAAAGTATAAATAGGCAGGATCCTTCTTCTACCAATTCATCCACTTTTTTTGTTAGAAGATCTAAATCTAATTCTAAATCTTCTGACATATCAAGTGAAAGAACAGCACTTGTAAATGTTTTTATTTTATTCTCTTTTAATTGTGCTAATTGACTATTTGTTAATATAGGTGTATCTAAGAAAATCCGTTTCGCATTAGTGGCGTTCGGATGTAATAAATCCCCTTCCGCTCCAAGCAGTGTCATCGTTGAAGTTACAATATGTTCTCTAATAGAGTCAATTGGAGGATTAGTAACCTGGGCAAAAAGCTGTTTAAAATAATTGAACAATGACTGAGGTCGATCAGATAATACCGCTAATGGTGTGTCATTCCCCATCGACCCGATTGGATCCTTACCATCCATTGCAATAGGAATTATATACTTATGCACATCTTCAAATGTATAACCAAATGCTTTTTGTCGAAATAACAAATCATCTATTTGTTCAAATTTTTCTTTAGTTACTGGAAGCTTATACATATTTTCTGTTAACCATTGTTGATAAGGCTGAGCTTGCGCCATTTCTGTTTTTATTTGTTCGTCAGAAATTATCCTACCTTCTTCCAGATCAACTAACAGCATTCTACCAGGGCTTAGACGTTCTTTATATAGAATTTTTTCTTCGTCTATGTCCACTACTCCAACTTCAGATGAGAACACAATATAATCATCTTTCGTAACTAGGTAACGAGCAGGTCGCAATCCATTTCGATCTAAAATGGCTCCTATTTGTTTTCCGTTAGTGAAGGAAATTGCTGTTGGACCATCCCAAGGTTCCATTAAACTGCTATGATATGCATAGAAAGCTTTTTTTTCCTCTGTAATATGTGGATTCTCAGTCCAAGGCTCTGGAATAAGCATCATAGCAGTATGGGCTGGTGTTCTACCAGCTAAAACAAATAATTCAAATGCATTGTCTAGCATGGAAGAATCACTCCCATTTGTATCAATAATGGGTAATAATTTTGCTAAATCATCACCAAAAGCTTTTGATACAAATTGTTTTTCTCGAGCTTTCATCCAGTTGATATTTCCACGTAATGTGTTGATTTCACCGTTGTGGACAATATATCGATTAGGATGTGCACGCTCCCAGCTTGGAAACGTATTAGTACTATAGCGAGAATGCACAAGTGAAAATGCAGAAGTGAATAATTCGTCCTGTAAATCGATATAAAATAAATCGACTTCTTCTGGAGTAAGCAGTCCTTTATATACGATCGTTTGACTAGAAAGACTCGCACAATAGAATTTTAGACCTTGACGTTCAGCCCAATGCTCAGCTTGTTTGCGAATAATATATAATTTACGTTCAAAAGCTAAAGATTCCATTTCGTCATTCGATTGTATAAAAACTTGTCGAATAAAGGGTGCCGTCTCCTTCGATTTATCACTTAACTCACTTGCATCAATTGGTACAGTTCTCCAACCAATGAGAACTTGCCCTTCCGCAACTATCAATTCGTTTATTTTTAGTTCGATTAATTTGCGTTCATCAGAATCGTTTGTGAAAAATAACATACCTACTCCGTACTTCCCTTTTTCGGGTAAGACCCATTCGTTACAAACAACCCGAAAGAAAATATCAGGTATTTGAACCATTAATCCAGCTCCGTCACCTGTTTTACCATCGCCACCTCTCCCAGCGCGATGCTCTAAACGACATAACATCTCAAGTCCTTTTTTTACGATATCGTGTGTTGCATTACCTTTTATATTTGCGTATAAACCTATCCCACATGCGTCATGTTCAAAAGACGGGTCATACATACCTTGTGCTTGTGGTAGTTGGTGAAATGTCATGTTTATACCTCCCTTTAAACTGAAAAAGTGTCTTAGGAATATTGTATGTTTTCAAAATAATATAAACAATATATAATTTGGATATAAATCATCTAATATTGAGATAGATAAGGAGAATACGATGGAACTACGCCAATTGAGATACTTTATAGAAGTTGCAGAAAGAGAACATATATCGGAGGCAGCGATCCATTTACATGTTGCACAGTCTGCTGTCAGTAGACAGATAGCTAATTTAGAAGATGAACTAGGGGTCCAATTATTTGAGCGAATTGGTAGAAATGTAAAATTAACACCAATCGGTAAGATTTTCTTGGAGCATAGTGTCTCTGCAATTAAGGCAATTGACTTTGCAAAGAAACAAATTGATGAATACTTAGACCCAGAAAAAGGTACTATTAAAATAGGTTTTCCTACTAGTTTAGCTGGTCACTTATTGCCAACAGTAATTTCTGCTTTCAAAAGTGAGCATCCAAATGTGGCTTTTCATTTGCGCCAAGGATCATACACTTACTTAATAGAAGCAGTTAAGAATCGAGAGATTAACTTGGCGTTTTTAGGTCCTCTACCTCCTAAAGATAGTATTTTGAATAACACGATTCTATTTACCGAGAACTTCTCTGTTCTTTTGAATGCAAACCATCCATTTGCTAAAAAAGATAAGATTCCTCTCATTGATTTACGAAACGAGAATTTTGTACTATTCCCTGAGGGATACATTATGCAGAAGTTAGTTGTCGAGGCATGTAATTCTGTTGGTTTCACACCAAAAGTTTCTTCTGAAGGTGAAGATATGGATGCAATCAAAGGATTAGTTGCGGCAGGAATAGGACTAACACTACTACCTGAAAGTACCTTCTATGACTCTACACCTAGATTCACAAAAAAAATACCAATTGAATTGCCTAATATACGAAGAACAGTAGGAATTATTAGCCCAGCTACACGGAATCTCTCCCCTTCTGAAAAGGTTTTTCATGATTTTGTAGTACAATTTTTCTCGCTTCTGGGCCAATATCAATAGATTATCAATTCTTTTAACTAATAGCACACAACCAGTTCGTACGATAAACGAAAAAGAGCGATGCCTTTTAAAGCATCGCAACTAATCTTGATAAATATAGGCCTGGACGTTACAGAATGCTAACAATCATAATTCAATGGTACTCCATTCACGAAAGTTTACATATTCTCTACGTTTGAGGATTCTGCCACCTTGGTTAAATAATATTTTTCCTCTCTTGCCATATGATCAGCCATCGATACGGTAAAAGTCCCAAGCACTTCTGCACTTAGTTCCATTTCTTCTAGTTCATTTAAAAAAGTTAAAAATAGATCCATTTCTACTTCTACATTATCATTAAATCTACTTAATGCTGGAAACTTGTTAATATTTGTGCGTAGGTAACCAGTCAATTCAACCGCTTTTATATAAAACTGATCAAAATGCTTGGCAAAGGTTCGACTTTTTTCCTTTAGTCTTTTTTCTACATCATCCATTCGAGCATCGATTGCTCCAGCATGACCGGAAGCGTCCATGAGCCAAATTAAATGATGGTGCAGTTCGTGAAAAATTGGCGGTACTTCACCTTTTTCCAGGTAGCTTAATACCAGTTGATACTCTTCTAATTCATTAACCATATGACTCAAGAAAGTAGGCGTGAGGTGGATACCCATGTCCCCTAGTAAATGTCTTTTAATAATAGACAGTTTAAATGATTTTAGTTGTTCCACATACTCTGCGGCAATACTCGCGAAGGAAATGGCATTTGTTTCATTCAAAGAATTTACTTGAGGAAGAAGTTGATCGAACTGCTGGATAAAATAAGTTGCCTTTGCAATGTCCTCCTTCTGCGAAGGATAAAGAGAATCATGAATAAAGCGAGAATGGTCTCCTAGCACCCGTAGCCAAAACTGATGTTCAAAGACAGCACTTTTCAAATAGTTTTCCAATCCGAATACATCTCCTTTAATTTTACCTCTACTACACTTTATTCATATCAAATAGTATTATTAATGAAATTATGTGTAACCCAAAATGTCCTTTAGCCTCTATATAATAAATTTGCATAAAGAGGCAGGGACAGAAGTAGAAATTTTATTGGATAAGGAGAAACCTTTACTAAATAATGGATATTTAATCAAATTGATTGGAAAGCGTCCCTGGAATGGAAATCAATTTTGTGCATAGCAAAAAAACAGCATTTTTCTCAGAAAGAAAAATGCTGTTTTGGGGGTTCTGACCCAGCTTCTTAACATACTTATTTAACTTTGTTATAGAATTCCACAAAATTATTTACGACTTGATCTAAGAAATCACTTGTCGCTTGGTCTGTGATTTCATTTTGTTCGTTTATCTTTGTATGAATAGCTCCAATATATACTTCATTGCCTGGCAGTAATTTTGGTTGAAGAGTCGGGTTGGAGATAATTTCTCTTAAATGCATTTGCGCACGCACACTACCTAGTACACCCATAGAAGATCCTACGATAAATGTTGGTTTGTCTTTAAGGTCATGTCCACTGCGAGACATCCAGTCAATCGCATTTTTCAATGCGCCCGGAATAGAGAAGTTATACTCTGGAACTGCAAATAGCACAGCTTCTGAATTACGAACTTTCATCTTAAATTCCATTGCTCCTTTAGGAGGATTCTCTTCTATATCTGCACTAAACATTTCTACATCATTAATGGATACTATTTGAATATCCAATTGCTCGGAATAACGTTTTTTTATGTACTCCACTAGTTTTAAATTGTATGAACCTTTTCTATTACTTCCTATAATAGCCGCTACTTTAATTGTCATTTGAACATCTCCTCTTTCTCAGTTGTTTAAGGAATTGGTAATGTTTACTTACGGTTTTTAGTATATCACTATAATTCAAAATTATGCTGAGATTTACTCATTCACATCCATAAAAAATAAGATCGCTAATATTTTAGCGATCTTATTCCAATAGTAATTATTTTTAACCCACGATAGCATTAGCGGTTACTAACATGATTAATGCAGTTAACCAAGCTAACGTTGTAGGAACCGACCAAACTAAAACCTGTTCCTTCAATTTAGTAATACCAAGCATACGGTTAACAACCCAGAACATGGAATCGTTAAAGTATGAGAATAGCATTGCACCTAATGCGGCTGCTTGAGCAGCAAGAGCTAAGTTGACATCTAAATTCGCTAAAATTGGTGCGGAGATTGAAGCAGCAGTAATCATTGCAACTGTCCCACTACCTTGTATTAATCGTACAATAGAAGCAATGAAGAATGGAATTAATATTGCTGGAAGCGGCAATCCTGCAATAATTTCTGCAAGATAGTCACCAGTGCCACTCTCACGTAAAACAGTACCTAAAGCACCACCGGCACCAGTAACTAGCAAGATAATACCTGCTGTTGTCATACCTTCTTCCATTCTGTCCAACGCTTCTTCACGCTTCATGTAATTAGCCAAGCCGTAAATAGCTGCTACTAATCCTAGAGCTAAAGCGATAATTGGTTGACCTAAGAACAATACGTAATCCCAAGCTCCACCTGTAAATTCTAAAGCAGACAAAGTTGTGTTTAAGAATATTAAAATAATTGGTAATAAAATTGGGAAAAACGATTTAAATAAAGAAGGAAGTTCTTTCTCACGATCATGCGATGCTGCTAAGAAATCATGATACACTACTTCAGATGAATCTTTACGAACAAATCCTTCTCCATCTTCTTCTGGTAATTGATAGATTCGTTTCCCAAGCCACTTTGCATATAATACTCCTACAATGATAATAGGCACTGCAAAAATGAGACCCCAAAATATCATTTCCCCAATATCTACACCAAAAATACCCGCAACTCCTAATGGTCCTGGAGTTGGTGGAACTGCATGGTGAGTTGCCACCAATCCAATTGCAAGTGCAACTCCAAGTGTAACTACTGATTTACCAGTTTTACGCGATAAAGATTTAACTAAAGGATTTAAAATAACAAACGCTGAATCTACAAAAATTGGAATCGAAACGATATAACCAGCAATTGCCATTGCCCATTCTTCTTTTTTCTTACCAACTAGTCGTATTAATGAATATGCAAGTTTTTCTGCTGCACCAGTAACTTCTAAAATACGGCCCATCATTACCCCTAAACCTACTACTATACCTATAGAGGCTAACGTATTTCCAAAACCAGAGGTGATTGAGTTTACAACTTTAAGCGGCTCCATTCCTCCTATTAATCCGGTAATTGACGCAGCAATTATTAAAGCTAAGAAAGCATGAATTTTAGTTTTTAATACAAGTAATATAAGAACTGTAATACCAATTGCTAAACCAAGTAACATTTGCATTTCTAAAGTCATTCCCATGTAACCCCTTTCAAAACTCTATTTTTAAAATAGAAGGAAAGTAAATTACTTTCCTTCTATTATATTACTTACAATGATTCACGAGTAAATTTCGGCGCATACTCTGCAGCAAGTTTGATACACTCGTACATACTTACTTCAGAAGCAATGTTTTTCCAAGCAATATCAAATGCTGTACCATGATCAACAGATGTACGCAGGAAAGGAAGCCCATTTGTAATAGATATCGTACGGTGGAAATCCGTCATCTTCGCAGCAATATGACCTTGATCGTGATATAGAGAAAGAACCGCATCATATTTACCATGAAGTGCTTGGAAGAAAACTGAATCCGCTGGTACCGGACCATAGGCATCGATTCCATCTGCTTTCGCAAGCTCAACTCCCGGTTTAATTTCTTCTACTTCTTCCATTCCAAATAGACCGCCTTCACCTGCATGAGGATTTAATCCTGCAACTGCAAGCTTACGATTTTCAACTCCAAGACGTTGCAGAGCTTTGTCACATCTATTTAAATAATCACGAACTCTTTCTTTTGTCATTTGTGTGATTGCTTCTGCTACTGACACATGACGAGTTAAGAAGAAAATTCGCATTCCATTTACTTGGAACATTGTTAGTGGATCAGGTGCACCACCTAAATCTTCTAACATTTCTGTATGTCCGATATAAGGAACTTTTGCTGCTTTTAATGATTCTTTATTGATCGGAGTAGTAGCAATAGCTTTAACTTCTCCAGCCATTGCAAGTTCTACTGAACGTTTGATAAATTCAAATGCTGCTTGGCCGTTTTGTGCTGAAACTTGCCCAGGCTCGAATTCTTCCATATTAATATTAGCTAAATCCATTACATCAATTGTTCCATATACATAAGAACCTTCAGAAGGAGATGTAACAACACTAACTCTTAACTTTACTCCTGTTACCTCGATTGCTTTACGAAGTATGTTCGCATCCCCAACTACTAATGGTTTACACATACTATAAAGTTCTTCTTTTGCTAAAGATTTCACTGTTATTTCAGGACCAATACCGGCCGCATCTCCCATAGGAATCGCAATAATTTCTCTTACTGTAGTCATTTCCTAAACACTTCCTTCTTCTTTTTTGTTTGTTAAAAATCTTACGCATTTATAAATAGAGTATTTATCCCCTACCATACCACCTTTAGTGATTACAGGAATACCATCAAAAATTCCTCCTATAAAATGACCATATGCCGCTAAAGGAAGTACTTCATCCTGCAAACCGATAGCCTGCGCTTCGCTAACAGAACATAATGCTGCTGTTACATCTCCACCACTGGAAAACATTCCATCAATTGTGTGCTCTGTTTGGTCAATAACACTATGAGTAACCCTTGCCAAGCCTTCCGTTAACCGTTTGGCAAGCATTTCTTCCGTTACCCCTTCCCTAACAGCAATTTCTTTTAAGTTTAATTTCCCCGCACCGGGTGCATAAGTAGTGATGATTAGAACTTCTTGCTCTTCAAGTTTAATAACCGCTTCCTTCATTGCGCGCTCAATTTCATCTTCCCACGTACTACTGGTAGAAGCTAAGGCAGCAGTATTTACGTAAACCGGATCAGCGTTTTTCTTTTCAATTAAGTAATTAAGCTGTCTTCCAGTTAAAGGAGTTATACTACCTACTGTCACAATAAATTTGTTAGTCAAGACATGTTGATGCGCTTTCAAACGACTATAAGATGCGGATAATGGACCTGGATCCACTGGTACGAAAATCACACCCTCAATTGCAGCCATCGATTCTGCTATATGATCGATTTCCTCATTGGTTACAGCATCTACAACTATAATCCGATTACCTGCCTCTATTTGTCTCATCATTTCTAAATGTATACTATTTTTCCCTTTTAAAACTCTTCCTAATCCTATATGAGAAACCGGATATTGACTTTGCTCACTCATAATAGTTGGCACATGGGATATTGTAATTGGATTCATAGGATCTTTTGCAACATCAGTAGACTCCACAGGTACGCCATCTACTAATAGATAACCTCCAGATAAGATACGTCCCGAATCTGGATAAGAAGTAACTACTACTGCCACACTGTTTTCTCCTAATGCATCCAATAATGTGTCTGTTTCTACTCCAAGGTTTCCACGTACAGTACTGTCGATGCGCTTACAAAACACACTTGCTCCCCATGTTGAAAGCTGTTCGTACGCTTTTAAAACTCTTGTTTGTGCAGAACCCGGAGCGCAGTATCTGCTATCTGTATCTACACTAATAGAGGTAAATCCACCAATTGTTGGTACCTCTCCTCCAAATACTACGGTAGCGCTATTAAATCCGTTTTTAGATAACAACACCCCTGTCGCATTAGCACCAGTTAAATCGTCTGCAATAATTCCAACTTTCATTTTCTCACACCCTTTATAAAGGTAGTCATTTCGCTGTATATTTCTTCTACTTCTTCAGGTAGTGATTGATCTGTTATTATAGCCGTCACAGAATCAATACTTGCTATTTTAGCAAACGCTTTCTTTCCAAACTTCTGTGCATCTACTACTAAATAAACAACTTCACTACTGTTAATCATCTCTCTTTTAATAGAAGCCTTTTCCAACGTGGCAGACGTAATTCCTAATGTGGAATGAACTGCATGTGCACCTAAAAATAGTATGTCTACATGGATTTCTTTTAACATTTTTTCTGCATATGTTCCAAAAACGGCACCAACACCATTTTGTATTTTGCCACCAAGCATAATGACATCCACTTTACTATCCATTAATTCTGCTGCAATTTTGATATCATTTGTAACAATTGTGAGATTTTCTCTCCGTTTTAGACGTTTAGCAATCTCAAAGTTTGTTGTCCCAGAATCTAGGAAAACTTTCATGCCATCTTTTACTAGCGTAGTTGCTATTTCAGCAATTTCCATTTTCTGAGGGTGTGCCTCTGAAATTTTTTGTAGGTAGCTCTGTTCAGCAATAATAGCCTCAGCTATTGCAGCTCCCCCATGAGTTCTTATCAGTTTTTTCTGCTTTTCTAATTCATCTAAGTCTCGACGAATTGTCATAGCAGATACATTAAGTAAATTCACTAAATCTAAAATATCTACTTTACCTTTGACGGATAGTTCTTCAATTATGCGTTTCTTTCTTAATAAGGGAGTCGTCATACAATTCTCCTTTTTATAAAAACGTTTACTATGAACATATTATGTTCGTTTTTATCAATAAAGTCAACATTTTTTGTTAACTTCACATTTTAAATGTGAATAATGAACATTAAACTACATTTAATTGTTTAATAATTTAGAATTATAAATAAAAATATTGTTGATTTAACGATGTAGTGTGTTAAAATATAGTAATCTTTATCAATAACACCTATGCGCCATTCCAGCAGTCATCTCCAGGAATAGAAGTAGGAGGCGTATTCAGTCGCAAGTTAAATATAAAAATGGAGGTACCGTTCCTATTATGCAATTAACAGATACGAAATCTATACAAGTCGAGAATGTTCTTATTGCACATCAGTTTTTAAAAGATGTTGTTTACCATACTCCCCTACAAAAAAATGAATATTTATCCGAAAAGTATGGAGCATCTATTTACTTTAAACGCGAAGATTTACAACATGTCCGCTCATTTAAATTACGTGGAGCATACTATAAGATTAAAACTATTGAGGAAGAGGCAAAGGAAAAAGGGGTTGTCTGTGCCAGCGCAGGAAATCATGCACAGGGAGTCGCATATGCTTGTGCACAATTAGGAATCATTGCGAAAATTTTTATGCCATTAACCACTCCCTCACAAAAAATTGAGCAAGTGAGAATGTTTGGACGTGAGTTTGTTGAAATCATTCTTGCTGGGGATACTTTTGACGACTCTGCAAACAGTGCAACTGCTTATGCAGAATTAGAGGATAGAATTTTCATCCACCCATTTGATGATGCTGAAATCATTGCGGGTCAGGCTACTGTTGCGGTAGAAATTATGAATGACATCGATGTTCCTCTAGATTTTCTGTTTGGTAGTATAGGAGGTGGCGGATTAATATCTGGTCTTTCTACATATATAAAAAACGTCTCACCTCATACTAAAGTGATTGGCGTTGAGCCTGCAGGAGCTGCTAGTATGAAGGCTGCCTTTAATAACGAAGGCCCAGTCATGTTAGATTCAATTGATAAGTTTGTGGACGGCGCGGCAGTAAAATGTGTCGGAAATCTTTCTTATAATCTTTGCAAAAAATACGTAGATGATATTATCCTTGTACCTGAAGGAAAAGTTTGCACAACGATTTTAGATTTATATAACAAACATGCAATTATCGCAGAACCTGCTGGAGCCTTATCAGTTGCGGCATTGGATTTATACAGTGAAGAGATTAAGGGGAAATCGGTAGTTTGCGTTATCAGCGGAGGGAATAATGATATTGGTCGTATGCAAGAGATTAAAGAGAAATCATTAATCTACGAAGGATTACTCTATTATTTCATTGTAAAATTCCCTCAAAGAGCTGGAGCATTACGACAATTTCTTGATAAAGTTCTTGGACCAGATGATGATATTACGACTTTTGAGTATACAAAGAAAAACAATAAAGAAAGTGGACCGGCTCTTGTAGGTATTGAATTAAAAAATAGAAATGACTATTCTGGCATACTTTCTCGTATGAATGAGAATGGATTTTCCTTTAAGGAAGTAAATAAGGATAGTACCTTGTTTGAATTACTAATTTAACGAAAACCTATGTAACATCAACGTTTATAACGATTGATGTTGCATTTTTTTTTGTACTAAAATAAAGTTTTTTAAATCTCCACACCTCAATTCTAGCAATATATTCATCCGTTTGATATAATGATTCTTGTATTATAAATATTCTAATCTAGGGGGAAATTGAATGTCAGAAAATCAAAACAACAACAAATTGACAACTGCAGCGGGCGCGCCAGTAGTAGATAATCAAAACTCGCAATCAGCCGGACCACGAGGACCACTTTTATTACAAGATGTATGGTTATTAGAAAAACTAGCACATTTTGATAGAGAAGTAATTCCTGAACGTCGTATGCACGCAAAAGGATCAGGTGCTTATGGTAAATTTACTGTAACTCATGATATTACTCAATATACTTCAGCAGCTCTTTTCTCTGAAATTGGAAAAGAAACAGAAATGTTCGTTCGTTTCTCAACTGTAGCTGGTGAACGTGGCGCAGCAGATGCTGAACGTGATATCCGTGGTTTTTCTATGCGATTCTACACTGAGCAAGGTAACTGGGATCTAGTTGGTAACAACACTCCTGTATTCTTCTTCCGTGATCCACTTAATTTCCCAGATTTAAACCATGCTGTTAAACGTGACCCACGTACTAATATGCGTAGTGCTAATAATAACTGGGATTTCTGGACGTCATTACCAGAGGCTCTTCACCAAGTTACTATCGTAATGAGTGACAGAGGAATTCCGAAATCTTACCGTACAATGCATGGCTTCGGTAGTCATACATTCAGTATGATCAATGCTAATAACGAACGCGTTTGGGTAAAATTCCATATGCGCTCGCAGCAAGATATCGAAAACTTAACTGACCAAGAAGCAGTTGAAGTTGTAGGGGTAGACCGTGAAAGTCATCAACGTGATCTTTACGATAATATCGAAGAAGGTAACTTCCCTAAATGGAAAATGTACATTCAAGTAATGACTGAAGAGCAAGCTAATAATATGCCTTACAATCCATTTGACTTAACTAAAGTTTGGTACAAAAAAGACTTCCCACTAATCGAAGTTGGTGAATGGGAACTTAACCGCAATCCTGAAAACTATTTTGCAGAAGTTGAGCAAGCAGCTTTTACACCAGCTAACGTTGTGCCAGGTATTAGCTTCTCACCAGACAAAATGCTTCAAGGTCGTTTATTCTCATACGGGGACGCTCAACGTTACCGTTTAGGTGTAAACCATCACCAAATTCCAGTTAACACACCAAAATGCCCTGTACACTCTTTCCATAGAGATGGAGCGATGCGTGTTGACGGTAATAAAGGAAGCACACTTCACTATGAGCCAAACAGCTATGGTCAATGGAAAACTCAACCAGAATACAAAGAACCTCGTTTAGCACTTCAAGGAGATGCTGGTATTTGGGATTTCCGCGAAGATGATGATAACTATTATGAGCAACCTGGTAAGCTTTTCAGATTGATGAGCTCAGAGCAACAAGAAATTCTGATTGATAACACAGCACGTAATATGAATGGTGTAGAGGAATTTATTAAGATTCGTCATATCATTCACTGCTTCAAAGCTGATCCTGCTTACGGACAAGGACTTGCAGAAGCTATGGAAATTCCATGGGGTAATGTCGAAGCTGCAATGGCTTAAGAAGAAAAACTTAGAGTGGCTATTCGTAACTAAGGTTACGACTAGCCACTCTTTTTTAAAAAAGTATATAAAGACGTCACGTGAACACCGGATTCATTGGAGTTAAAAGATTAACCCTCTGATTTCCGTTACAGGTGAGCGATGAACCATCATCTGTCTCACTTATCCCGCCGGAGTCACCACCTTCCACTCCTATCAATTGAATGTGTTGCCCTAAACAATGTAAATTTTCTTTTAACATAGTACATTTCATTATTACTAATTTTAATAAAAAAACACTTACTTGCGAAATAGAAAATCCATCAAATATCCAGTTACCCAAAACACAAAAAAATAAAAGAGCAGCACTTTAGCTACTCTTTAACTTTTTTATGACGATAATAGTGTTCGGTCACTCGTAAACTTTTGACCTCTAATTCGTTGGAATTCTTCCATTAGAATTTCGATTGTTAAATTTTTCTTTTCTACTTCTCCGACCTCTAAAATAATTTGTCCTTTATCCATCATGATTAAGCGATTTCCTAAGTCTAATGCTTGTTGCATATTATGAGTTACCATTAGAGTGGTAAGATTATCTTTTTTGACCAGCTTTTCCGTTAAATTTGTTATTAATTCCGCACGAGAAGGATCAAGTGCTGCTGTATGCTCATCTAGCAATAAAATGGAAGGCTGTGTAAAGGTAGCCATCAATAAGGATAATGCCTGCCTCTCCCCGCCAGAAAGTAATCCAACTTTAGCGTTTAATCGATTTTCCAGATTTAGATGCAATCTTTCTAATGAGTGGAGAAAAAACTCTTTTCTTTGTTTATCCACACCAATTTTTAGACCTCTTTTTCTATTTCTAGAGTATGCTATTGCTAAATTTTCTTCAATTGTCATAGTAGGTGCAGTTCCCGACATCGGATCTTGAAACACTCTTCCGATAAACTGAGAACGTTTAAATTCTGGTAGTTTTGTTACATCGTGATCACCTATTGTAATTTGTCCGAAGTCTGGTGATAATGCTCCAGATACCATATTTAACATGGTAGATTTACCAGCACCATTACTACCAATAACCGTAACAAAATCCCCTACTTTTAATTCGAGATTAATTTGATCTAAAGCAATTTTCTCATCTGCGGTACTTTCATTGAAAATCTTGTTAATATTGAGTAATTTAAGCAAGGTTCTCACCCTCCTTACTTTTTATCAGAGTTTGAGACTCACGAAGTTCATGACGTTTTGCTTTCCTAATTTTTTCACGACGTTTATCAAAATACTGAGGTAAAATTAGCGCAACAATTACTATTATCGCTGTGATAAGTTTCATATCACCAGTGTCCATTATTTCCACTCGAAGTGCTAAAGCTAAAACAATTCGATAAATAATAGCACCTGCTATTACTGCAAGAGTCGTACGAACAATTGTTTTTGTACCGAAAATGGCCTCGCCTATAATTACAGATGCAAGCCCGATCACAATCATACCGATACCCAAACCTATATCCGCTGCTTTAGAATATTGAGCGAACAAAGCTCCCGAAAATGCTACTAATGCATTTGACAGTCCAAGCCCTAATATGACAAGCGTATCTGTATTAACAGAAAAACTGCGAATCATTTTTTTATTATCTCCAGTAGCCCGAATCGCCAATCCAACTTCTGTTTTTAAGAACCAATCAAAAACTAATTTTATAATAACTACTAAAATGGCAACAACAACCACTGTACCCCAAGTCTTTGGAACGAACTGTATACCCATAGAAGTTAAGAATCCATTAATCGATTCATCAATCCCTAAACTTCCCCACCATTTAAAAAACTGACTAAAAAGAGTTTCTGAATTCATTAAAGGAATATTGGGGCGTCCTACCGAGTTCTCAACAGTGAATCCCATTATCCGTAAATTAATCGAATACAAAGCAATCATCATCAATATCCCAGAAAGTAACGGATTAATCTTTCCTTTCGTGTGTAAAAGACCGGTCATACAGCCCGCTAAAAAACCAGCAACAATTGCTACAATTGTTGCAATAGCTGGATGATAACCGAGAACAATCATTGCTGCGGCAGTACCTGCACCAGTCACAAAACTACCATCCACCGTTAAATCGGGAAAATCTAACACTCGGAATGTCAAATACACGCCGAGTGCCATAATTGCATATATAAATCCTTGTTCCACTGAGCCAAAGATTGCTGAAAACATAATATATCAAACTCCTATCTATTCCACAAATTCAGATTTCCACTCATCTTTCACTTCAATCCCAAGAGTATCAACAGTGCCTTTATTCAATACAAATCGCAAGTTTTGTGGATATTGAACTGGTAAATCTGCAGGTGTACTTTCACCTTTCAGAATTTTCACAGCCATCTCTCCTGCTTCGTATCCAATATCAAAGTACTCAAATCCATAAGCCCCTAAACCACCACGTTTTACCGAATCAAACTCACCAACCATCATTGGAAGCTTATGTTCATTTGCAACATCTACTACTGATTCAAGTGCTGATACTACTGTGTTATCCGTAATAATATATAAAGAATCTACTTTTCCAATTAATGATTCTGTTGCTTGTTTTACTTCTGCTGAAGTAGAAACAGAAGCTTCAACAACATTTAATCCAACTTCAGCCATCTGTTCTTTTACTGCATCTACTTGCGCTCTTGAATTTTGCTCACCAGAGTTGAAAACCATTCCAACATTTTTAGCACCAAGTTCATCCTTCAAAAATGCAATTGTGCTAGGAATAGCTTCTGGCTGGGTATCTACAGTACCAGTAACATTTCCACCCGGACTTTCCATTGAATCAACAAGCTCTGCACTCACTGCATCCGTAACGGACGTAAAGACTACTGGAATATCTTCTGTAACAGCAGAAACGGCCTGTGCGCTAGGAGTTGAATTAGCAAATATTAAGTCTACTCCCGAGCTTACTAGATTACTTGCAATTGTTGTATTGGCACTATTATCATTTTGTGCATTTTCAACCTGGTATTCTACCACTAGTCCAGCATCTTCAATCGCTTTTTTGAAACCATCATATGCTGCATTTAATGATGGGTGCTCAACTATTTGAGTAACCCCAATTTTAAATTTATTAGTTTCACCTTTTGTTTCTGATTCGGTAGATGTAGACTTATCTTCACCACATGCAGCTAAAAATAGTATTGCTGCTGATAAAATCACACTTAGCTTCTTCTTTTTCTTATTCATCTTCTAAATACCCCCTATTAGCAATACATCAGCGATTCAACTCGCTAAAGCATTATGATAAAGCAATGTTACACTGGAAATGCATAATAGTCAATAACATTATGAATTATTAAAAAATTTTATAGCGTTATGTGATCGTTACAATTTCTTAACATAGAAATCATGTGTAGGTGACAATTCTTCTTTAAACTATAAATTAGGATATTTTGCTTTATTTTAGGGGGAAATTAAAATGGCAATTTTAGAGAATGATTATTATGATCTTTTTAGTTATATTTTAGAAGAAAAAGCAATAGAAACAGTTTTTCAACCAATTATTTCACTACAAACTGGGCAAATATACGGTTATGAAGCATTAACGAGAGGACCGATTAATACCGTATTATATAATCCCGAGAATTTATTTGATTATGCACTGAAGACCGGAAAGTTATGGGAGCTTGAAAATGTTTGCAGAGCAAATGCATTGAAATGTGCACATGAATTACAAGCTGAAGGGAAACTTTTTTTAAACGTAAATCCCAACGTTATGAATGACCCTAAGTTTAAACAAGGGTTTACGAAAGAATTTTTGTCACTTTTTCAGATGGATCCTGATTCAATAGTATTTGAAATAACTGAACGGGAGGCTATCAATAACTTAAAGGATTTTATAAATACGATTGATCACTATAAAAGACAATATTATCAAATCGCTATTGATGATGTAGGATCCGGATACTCTGGACTAAATATTATTACGGATGTACGTCCGCATTTTATAAAGTTAGACATGAAACTAACTCGTAACATTAACAAAGATAGAACAAAACAATTGCTCGTTAGAAGTTTATGTGAATTTGCTAATTATTCACAAATACATATTATAGCAGAAGGCATTGAAACAATGGAGGAATTACATACACTGATTGCTATGGGAGTGCATTTCGGACAAGGATACTATATTCAAAAACCAAATTCGAAGTTATTTCCAGTTCGCAACGAGTTAATAAGTATTATCAAAAAAGAAAATAACCGAAAAGATAGTATTATTTCTAATCGTCTAACCGACACATCAATTGAACATATCGCTACTCCCTTACATATGATTTCTAGTGATATGCCTATCTCCAAAGTTAGTAAATTAATGGAATCAAATGACTCGCTTCCTGGTTTTTGTATCAAAGAAAACAAAAAGTTAATTGGAGTAATTACAAGAAACAAACTACATTTGAAATTCAGTGGTCCCTATGGATACAGTTTATATAATAAAAAACCAGTATCAGCAATTATGAGTAGACAATTTATGAAAGTAGATGCTAGCACACCTATAGACGTTGTTGCTAAAATTGCTATGAAACGAGACCCCTTACATTTATATGATTTCATCACTATTACGAAAGAAGATAATTATTTCGGTATTGTCACCGTCAAGGATTTATTGGAGAAAAGTATGCAATTAGAAATTGATTATGCGAAGCATTTAAACCCACTTACAGAATTACCCGGGAATATTATAATTGAACAACAGCTACAAAAATGTATTGAATCTTCGAACGATCTGATTGTTCTCTATTTAGATATTGATAATTTCAAACCGTACAATGATGTATATGGATTTGAAAAAGGAGATAAGGTAATTATAGACCTTGCCAAAATATTAGAGAAAGTTTGTCCTTCTGAAGGATTCATCGGTCATATTGGTGGAGATGATTTCATTCTAATTACAGATATAGCTAGATGTAAAGATGTTTGTGAAGAGATAATTGAACAATTCAATCAATCCATTGAGCATTATTACTATGCGTATGATTATATAAAAGAATATATTATCTCAAAAAACAGGCACGGAGTAGAAGAACAATTCCCTCTCTTAAGTATTTCAATAGCAGGATTAACAAATCGAAAGAGTCATACTATTTATGAACTTTCAGAGAATGCAACAAAACTAAAAAAACAATGCAAGCAGTTGATAGGAAGTAATTATTTAATTCAGTACTAAATGAGTCAGTTTCATAATTACTTGATTCATTTAAAAATACGATTGTTTACTTAATATCGCAATATATTATTCGTTTTTTTAAAAGCGATCCAGTTGATTGGAGTGGCAGGCAGAAACTTCAGCGGGAACAGCGCGAGCTGAAAGCCCCAGAGGAAAGACATTAACCGCAGGAGCATATGTTTTCGTAATCACGAGGAAATTGAAGCCGTGCCCGCGGAAAGCGTCCGCCTGGAGCGGAAATAAGTGTTGTTCGGATTTAACTATATAATATTCTTTATGAAATTGATTTAAATGAGTAAGTTTAACAAAAGCAAATTGTGGAATCTGAACAACATTTGATATACTCTTATGCTATGATGTAGCTAACAACTCATTATTAGGAGGATCTTGCATGATTACCGTAATAATCATTGGTATATTTATATTCCTAATTGTTTTAGGGCTCACAATTTTCACTATAAATAAAGGATACGCATTTAAGCATACAATTGACGAAATACCTGCAAAAGATGATAAGAAAAACCGGTCAAAAAGCGGTCCGGTCCTTTAAGTTCAAAACCTGTATCTTACACTTCCGAAGTGACTTGGACATACTTGTAGCTATATTATTACCGCTAGATTTTTTGGATAACTCGAGAAATGCCGCTTTCTTATTCATGAAAAAACCTACAGGAATGCAGTGACGAAGGGATTAAAGCAGTGCACGCAGAAATATAAAACCCCATGAACCCAGTGTTCACGGCACATTTTTATAAATTTTCTTGTCTTTAAAAAAACGCATAGC
This sequence comes from Psychrobacillus psychrodurans, assembly GCA_900114885.1. Taxonomy (GTDB): domain Bacteria; phylum Bacillota; class Bacilli; order Bacillales_A; family Planococcaceae; genus Psychrobacillus; species Psychrobacillus psychrodurans. The sequence continues at coordinate 161,938 of FOUN01000003.1, read as the reverse complement.
CACAATGGCTAATGCGTTTTTTCGTTCATATAAAATTCTTAATTGGAAACTTTTACTTTATCTTTTTTAATTTGTTTACTTCTCAATTGTCCACATGCAGCATCTATATCTGTACCCTGCTCCATCCGAACACCACAATTAATACCTTTGTTTTTCAATGTTTGGAAGAAAGCACTAATAGATTTTTCACTACTGCGTTGATATTGACCGTGCTCATCTACTGGATTGTACGGGATTAAGTTTACATACGAAAGATGACGTTTGTTTTCTAGAAGTTTTGCAAGTTGTTGCGCTTCTTCTACATGATCATTCACATCTTTTAGTAGTATATACTCAAATGTTATACGGCGATTTTTCTTCTCTAAATAATAGTCCACTGCAGCCATTACTTTTTCAATTGGAAACGCTTTGTTGATGACCATAATTTTCGATCGCAGTTCATCATTTGGTGCATGCAAGGAAACTGCAAGATTTACTTGGATATCTTCTTCTGCGAAATCCATGATTTTCTTCGCAAGACCACTTGTCGAAACGGTAATATGACGAGCACCAATAGCAAGTCCTTTTTGATCATTTACTGTTCGCAAGAAATTCATAAGGTTTTTATAGTTATCAAACGGCTCCCCAATACCCATTACAACGATATGGCTAACACGTTCTTCTTTTTGAATTTTGTCTAAATGGAATTGCACCTTCATAATTTGTTCCACAATTTCCCCTGCATCAAGATCACGGCTCTTTTTAAGCAATCCACTTGCACAGAAGCTACATCCGATATTACAACCTACTTGCGTCGTTACACATACTGAAAGACCATACTTAAAGCGCATCAGTACTGTTTCGATTAAATTACCATCTTGCATTTCAAAAAGGAATTTAATCGTTCCATCCGCTGATTCTTGTTTTACACTTTCTTTTAGCGTCTGTATGACAAAGTTTTCTTCTAATACTTGAAGACAATCCTTATTTACATTTGTCATTTCCGCAAAGCTTTGTACGCGTTTGATGTACAACCAGTCCCAAACTTGTTCAGCCCGGAATTTCTTTTGACCATGTTCCATTAGCCATTCAATTAATTGATCTCTAGTTAGACCATATATAGATTTTTTCATTATTAGCCCTCATTTCATGCGTATACAATTTGCCTATTATACTATAGTTATTTACCCAAGACAACTTATTATACTGGAAATAAGGTTGAAAAGAAATATTTATGCTCGTTTAACTTTATTCAGCATGTATTTTACGTTCAGATGGAGTCCACAACGTAAGCCTCCGGCGGATGCCACAGATTTTTAAAGGATTTATCGAGCGAGCTCAATAAAAATCTTGGCGCACTGTTTTCTGCGACGAGCTTGCGCAGGAGCAAATATGCCAAGGCATATTTGATTATTAAGTTTCCACATCATTTTCTCTTATCCAATCACTATAGCTACCAACATATAGCTGGACATCTTCGTAGCCAGCCTCTTTTAAACATCCATACAATGGCGCCGCTGTAACACCACTACCACAATAAGCTATAACTGGTTTGTCATTTGGAGCCAAGTTACTCAATTTTTCTTGTAACTCTTTTTGCCCTAAAAATTTTCCATCTTTTTTGAGTTGCTCCCAGTCAAAGTTTATCGCAGTTGGAATATGACCAGCAATCGGATCAATAGGCTCACTTTCACCTCTATAGCGGACATTGGATCTAGCATCTATTAATTGCCCCTCTTTTTCTTTTGCAACAACTTGTCTTACTTCATCCATTGTAAGTAGTCTACTGTTGTTCCACTGGGGTATCGTTGTTGAGTTTGTTATTACAGGTTCGATTTTAGAAACTGACAGTTTGGTCTTCAGTTCTTCAAATCCAGAACGGGATACATATATATTTTTAAAGCCTGCCCATTCCAACAAAAAATATGCACGTAATGCAAAAGGAACAGCTCCTTGATCATAAATTACGATAAAATCATTCAGGTTTAAACCAGCTTGCTGCACAAGGCTTGTCATTTTTTCCTTAGAAATCATCGGGTGGCGACCATTTTGACTGAACATATCAGATAAATCATCTTCTAAATCCCAATATATTGCACCATCTATATGTTCCTGATTATACATAAGACGCCCTGCATTTTTATCACTTAAGTCAAAGCGAGCATCGATAAAACGGGGATTATTCTCTAAAATCTCTGCTAATTCTATAAATACTTTAGCCATATAACCACTCCTTTTATAGTTGTGCGTATACTGTTTTCCACATTTGAAGTGTTTCTTCTTGCTCTAATAATTTTCGTTCGGCATCGATTTGAGTAATCGACTCTTGTAATAACTTCAAACGTAAAGCCTCCGATTCAATATCAGAGTATTGCTCAATCCAGTTGCCTAAACGCTCTTTTTCTTTCGTTAAGTACTCATCTGCCTCTACCTTAGATTCATCAGATAACGTATCACGTAGTTTTTCTTTTTCATTGTTTTCAAAAAAGCTTTTAGGATTTTTATAGTAGGATTTAACGTGTTCATATTTAACAATATTATCAAAAGGCCCTACAAAATCCAGAAGTTCTCTCTCCATAACTTCATGCGGACTAAAGGTAAAACTTAAATTCCAATCTTTGAGTACGCGTATTTCTTCTTTTTCTAATTGAAGGATTTGTTGCTGAATATATTGTAGTATACGGAAATTTGAGACACGCATTTCTTGTTCTAAGTCGAAACGTATCATTTTAATAATATCTTTTAAAGCAAGATCCAATGCAACTGAAGCAGAGTTATTAGCAAACAACGATGGATTATATGCTTCTTTGAAGAACTCATTAAAACGATAATATACACGCTGCAACACATAATACAACAGCGTATCTAGCTCCTGCTTTGCTTCTTTTGCAATTTGTGTAGATTTAGAATTTGCATAACGCTTACGAATATTTTGTTCTTGAGTTCGAAGCTCTATTAATCGTTGGTCTTTTCGTGCAAGATTTGCTTCCGTCTGTTTTATTAAACCAAGTAATTTCGATTGCTGGCGAGTTGCTTCCTCTTCTAGTGCTGAAATGGAAATTTGCTTTAAATCTTTTTCTAGAAAATGATGAAATGATTCTTCAAATTGTTGTATTCCTTCATGCAATGATAATCCACCGAGTTTCTCATTTAATCCTTGTAAGCTAGATACCCCATACACTCTTGGGAAACGTATACCAAATCTTTGAAGTTCATCGTGGACATATTGTTTTACTAAATTGGCTTCCTCTTCAGAGTCAGCTAAATCGATTGCATTTACTACGAAGAACATTTTATCAAGCTCGAATGCATCCTTAACTCTTCCTAGCTGTATTAGGAACTCACGGTCAGCTTTAGAAAATGCATGGTTAAAGTACGTTACAAACAAGACAGCATCAGCATTTCGAATATAGTCAAAAGCTACACCGGTATGTCTAGCATTAATCGAATCTGCTCCAGGTGTATCTACAAGTGTTACTCCTAGTCTCGTTAATTCACAATCATAATAAAAATCAATGAAGTCTACAAAACAACTTTTGGATTCATCAGCTACAAATTGTCCAAATTCATCACCAGAAACGTGTAAAACATTCCCTAATTGGTCCTTAAATGTTTGGTATCCTTTATAAAAGGCTGTAACAAACGATTTGTGTACTTCCTCTACTACCTTCTCCTTCATTACAGAACTAGCTTTTTCAAAAGCTTCCTCTAATGTGTGAATAGATATTCCAAGCTGTTCATACGCATAAGCAACATCTTCTAAAATCTGTTCCTTCGATTTTAAAACAACGTCAGCAGTATTATGCAGATGGTGTTCTGTCACAGGATGAATCTTATTAATAGCGGCTGTTGTAGGATTCGGTGAAACTGGTAGTACATTCGCTCCCATTAATGCATTTGAGAAGCTAGATTTCCCAGCACTAAATGCACCAAACAATGCGATGGTAAATTGCTGATTTTCCACTCTTAGTGCTTTTCTTTTAATCGATGCAGCTGCTTCTTCAAAAGCAGGTAATTCTGCTAATACTTCTCCTATTCTTTTAGCACGACTCACTATAGCCTCTGCCGAAAGAAAATCTTCTTCACGCTTTACTTCCTCTACCTCTTCTATATTTAAAATCGGTTCCTCAGAAGAATACTCTTGCTCAACGTACTCAGTTATAGAACTTTCAAATTGAAGTCGTTCATGTTCCCAGTTTTTTAATAATTCATCGCGATCCTTCCTAATCGATAAAGAAGGAGTATCAACTGTTTTTTCAAATGTTTGTATTCGATTGTCTATTTCTTCCAAAGCATGTATAGCTAATTTTTTTTCGTTAAGATCCTTTGTTTTCGATTCAATTAGGTCTTCATCTTCCATTGGACTCTCTTCTATATAATGTATATTCTCTTCTTTCCATACATCCGTTTGAGTAATGTAATACCTATTCACTGCTTCTGTAACTCGATTGGCAAAATTTAAGATTGCATTTCCAGTTGTACTTGCTCCTTCATGTAATGAATTGTCGATCAGGCTAGAAGGAATACTAAATTGCATTTCATCGATTTGTTGAATCTTTTCTTCTGTTAATAAAGAAACGTCTTTTAACATACGCTTCATCAATAATTTCATATGAGTAGTTATATTAGTAGAAATAATTTTTTCTAGCATGCTGATAATGTCATTAAGTCTTCTTTGTCTTTCTTCTTCTGTCTTCTTTTTACTACTTAAAAATCCCACTTTAAAGTTTGACTGCTTACTTTCAGCATAAGACTTCAAAGCCTCCCGCATTTCGAACGTCATAATGGAAGCATTTTCTAGTATGTTTTTCCGTCGGTCTTCAAAAGTCTCTTTCCATAGAGTTACATCTTGAAGCTTTACTTGTGTTTGAGCCAGTTCCAATTGTTCTAAAATATCTTCTTTGTTATTCCACTCTTCTTCACTTAGCTGACTCTCAAAGGTTTCAAAACATGCCGCTTTTTCATCCTCTAAAAAATGTAAATGCTCATCTTTTAACTTTTCTAACGTCGCGTTAGCCAGTGTAAGATAATACTCCTCTTTGTTTTCAATAGAACTAGTAACTATTTGCTGAACCTGTGGAAAATCATTATGTATAAAATCATTATTTTTTAAGCTTGTATAAAAAATTCCTTTTGGATCGACAGACCAAGATTTGAATGCATCTGCAACTGATTGCTTATAGGCTGTAAAAGGTAATTCTTCCTCTCTATGTTTATCCACTTGGTTTACGATTAGATATACATTTTCATTATAATGAAGCAATTGTTTCGTAAATTGAAAGTTTAGCTCTGACTGTACATGATTATAATCCATAACGTAAAAAACTATATCAGCCAAATGCAATGCAGACTCAGTGGAAATACGATGTGCATCATCAGTCGAGTCAACCCCAGGGGTATCCATTATGGTAATTCCTTCAGGGAGACTAGAACCAGCATGACCTATTTCAATTTGGGAAACTTTACTTCCATCTTTTGAGTATTTTTTAACTAATTGAATATCATACTCCCCAGAAAACCTAACTGGTGGCTGCTCCACAAAGTGGACTAAAGCATAGTTTTCACCTGTATTTTGGACAGTAACGATATTTGCAGAAGTTGGAATCGGGCTAGTTGGAAGTAATTGTTCATTAACCAAAGCATTAATCATACTAGATTTCCCGGCAGAAAAGTGACCTGCAAACGCAATTGTAAATGTTCCTTTTTCCAATTTGCCAGCAAACAGTTTAGATTTACGATAGCGTTCGTCATCATTATTTTGTTGGAAAACAGTTGCAAGTAATGCATTTTGTTCTTTTATCATTTGTAATTCATTTGAGTTCTGCATATTAAAAGTATATCTCCTTCATAATTCGACAATGTACATCTATCATAGCAAAAATTTAAAGCCTGTAACAATATTCTTTGACTCTTTTATATAAATGAAAACCATTAATTAATCGCAGTTTTGAGATGCAAACGCTCTCATTTTATTTTGTGCAATACCTTTCATCTATAGTTACCACCCTTAATGTTAGAAGGATACTCAGTATAGATTTGCTCTTTCTAAAACTTAGGATAAGTACTACTGTGATTTACGTTTCAGATGGTGCTTTACTCGAGCAGTATCCAAGCCTCTCAGCATTGCGACCATCCTAGAATGCTCATGCGTAGCGTGCGTCAAGAGTACATCTGTGTAAAAGCATATATAAGCTTCCCTACCAAAACGATAAACAGAAAAAAATGACTCTATTGTATGCACAAATAAAGTCATTTGGGTTATTCATATTATTTTGGTCTTTGGCGCAGTAGACTTTAAAATATATACAGTTAACACACTGTACACTATAAGAGATGCTCCAATTATAATTGCTAACATATAAATCGCCCTCTCAACTGAATTTGATATTCATTCTCATCGACATAATACCATAGTATATTTTAAAATTCTACAATACCTATTCTTTTTTCCTATATTACATGATAAAATTGATACATCTATACTAGATGGAGGGAAGAAATGAGCGCTTCAAAACATATACAAACAATTTTAAATGGAACCATCCAATCATTAAAATCAGTCATTCCAATTGCAATGGATATTAAATCCCCTTCCTTAATGGTTCAACCATTCGAACAAAAAGAAATGGGTGTACTAATTGGAATTATCGGTGATATTAAAGGACGTATAATTATTGACTCCTCCGCTGAATCCTTTTCTGCAATTGGAGCAACCATGTTCGGCATGCCATTAGAAGGTGAAATGCTCGAATCATTTACAGGCGAACTTGGAAATATGGTCGCAGGAAATATATGTACCTCCGTTGCAGGAAGTGGCGTTGAAATTGATATTACACCACCTACTGTTATAGTCGGCACTACTCGGTTATTTGGATTTCAACATGCTTTCAAACTTCCTGTAGAGATTGAGAATGTTGGTGAGATGACAATTATCTTAACGATAGATGAATAAAAAGCAGAGCCTCCTTTTTAAGGATGGTTCTTTTTTTATGTAAAAAATTCATTCTAATTAAGTAATTACTCAGCTATACTTTCATATTTCACATATAGTTCACAGTTTGCATCCGTTCGTGTGATTTTTATCACATCATCTATTAACCAATCAATTTATTATGGAATTATACAAGTTGAATAGGAGGAGGTGTAAGTAAATGTCGAAAAAGAAAGAAAAAAATCCTAATTTAAAAGGAACTCTTTATTCTGTTGGTTTTGTCGGTTTATTTATATTAGTTTCTTGGTTCATGGCATTTTACTTATTCATTGATAGATTTTAATTTAATGGAGGTTAAAGACTTATGCATATTCATAAGTATGAAAAATGGTGGCTAACTTTTGGGATTAGCTCATTGGTATTATTTTTATTTATAGTAGGTTTTAGTGCATTTCATTATGGCTCACATCCCCCAACTGGAAAAGTTTACATCGATCCTGAGCGAGTTGATGAGATTGTACCTTTTAATAATCCAGGGGTTCATAAAGTAGAAGGTAAAGAATGGGATTATGAGGTAGTGCTAGTTGCATCTGCATTCTACTATAATCCGCCTGAGATTGAAGTTCCATTAGGTTCCACCGTAAAGTTCATAGCAACTACTAAAGATGTTGTCCATGGATTTCAAATTGTAGGAACAAATATTAACATGATATTAGAACCAGGTTATGTTTCAGAATATGTAACAACTGTGGACAAATCTGGCGAGTTTTTAATCTTATGTAATGAATATTGTGGCATAGGACATTCTACTATGACGTCCATGTTAAAGGTGGTGGAGTAAATGACAACGATTAAAGAAAAAGCAAAAGAATTTACAAAGGTGGATCGTCGTGATGGTAAGTTAGCCCTTGCTCATATATATGTAGCATTTATCGCTTTATTCATCGGAGGTCTTTGTGGGTTATTACAGGTTTTAGTTCGCTCTGGTAAGTTTACACTCCCTTGGGGAATCGGTTATTATCAAGTTTTAACAGTTCATGGTGTGTTACTCGGTCTTATTTTAACAACATATTTTATACTAGGATTCCAAATTGCTGCTATGAGTAGAACTTCTGGAACTTTTACAAACAAACAACGTTCACTAGGTTGGATTGGTTTCTGGATAATGACTACTGGTACGATTGCAGCTGCAACAATGGTATTACTTAATGAAGCTTCTGTATTATATACATTCTATGCCCCTCTTCAAGCACACTGGATTTTTTATGTGGGAATGGCATTAGTAGTAGTAGGATCATGGATTGTTGGACTAGCAAAAATTATGAAGTATAGAGAATGGCGTAAAGTGCATCCAGGTGAATCTAGTCCCCTCCTATCCTTTATGGTAATTGTCAATATGGCAATGTGGATTATTTGTTCTCTAGGTGTAGCTGTGGAAGTTGTATTCCAATTAATTCCTTGGTCATTGGGCTGGGTTGATAAAGTGGATGTTCTGCTTTCTCGTACATTATTCTGGTATTTCGGTCATCCATTAGTTTATTTCTGGTTGTTACCTGCATATATGGTATGGTATGTCGTGATTCCAAAAATTATTGGAGGAAAAATTTTCTCTGATGCCTTAGCAAGACTTTCATTTATGTTATTTCTATTGTTCTCTATACCTGTAGGATTCCATCATCAGTTAACAGAACCAGGGATTGAATCATTTTGGAAGTTTTTACAAGTAGTTCTAACAATGATGGTAGTAATTCCTTCTTTGTTAACAGCTTTCTCCATGTTTGCTACATTTGAATTACGTGGTAGACAACTTGGTGGAAAAGGGTTATTTGGATGGGTTAAAAAACTGCCTTGGAAAGATGCTAGATTTGCTGTACCATTTATCGGTATGGCCGCATTTATACCTGCCGGCGCTGGGGGTATTATTAACGCATCCCACCAGATGAATCAGTTAATTCATAACACTATTTGGGTAACAGGTCATTTCCATCTAACGGTAGCAACAACTGTAGTTCTAACATTCTTTGGTGCTTCCTACTGGTTATTACCTCATCTAACTGGTAGAGTGTTGACAAAACAAATGAATAAGCTTGCTATTATTCAAGCAATCGTTTGGACTGTTGGTATGTCAATCATGTCAGGTGCTATGCATATCGTTGGATTAATGGGAGCTCCGCGTCGTTCGGATTTTTCTACCTACGGTGGTGCAGAACAAGCAACTGACTGGATACCTTACCAAATAGCACAAGCAGTTGGTGGTACAATTCTATTTGTTGGTATCATTTTAATACTATATATTGTGGTAAATCTGTTGTTCTTTGCTCCTAAAGGTGAAACAGAGTTTCCTGTTGGAGAGGTTTCGGAGAATGCAGAAAAAACTCCTATGTGGTTGGAGAATTGGAAGATTTGGCTAACAATATGTATCGCTTTAATCTTGTTTGCTTATACCGTTCCAGTTATAGATATGATACAAAATGCTCCGCCAGGCTCAAAAGGATATAAATTCTGGTAATTAGATAATAATAGAATGGTTAGTCGAGACATATGTCAAGACTACCCATTTTTATATTCTCCACTAGTATTGTAGAGAAGTATCCGTTCATATAAAATCAAAAAATAAAAAATTACCAAATACAATGAGAACATTGCTATTAACAGTGTGCACATTGTTCTTTAGTTCGTCCTAGACCTATATCAGTTTTTTGAGATATTTGATAGATAATCATTCAGTTGAAGGAAGGTTCCTGTAAAGCCCTTCTGAACCATTTCTTGCGACTCCTCGTAAGTTTTCATTTCCTCCTCAGTTGGAGTTACAAGTGTCCCAATCATCGTAATTACTGTTTTACCTTCATGTTCAGTGAATGAAAAGGTATTGAGAATTTCCAATGGCCAGTTGTCATCAAAAGGAGCACGTACGATGTTACCCTTTTCATCAGAAAAGAAAGAAGTATAAACGAGTTTGTCTGAAACATTTACTTCATGATATACAAATTTGACCCACATGACATTACCGTCAGGAGACGTCTGGCTGTATTGAAAAACTCCGTTCTGGCGTAGCTCAAACTTAGAAATATTAAAAGCCCATCCTTTTGGGCCCCACCAATTCTGCAGATGTTTTGATTCGGTAAATGCCTTAAATACAAGCACACGAGGAGCGTTGAAACTATGGGTGATTTCGGTTTTTGTAAACATTTTGTCCTCCAATTATTGTTTTTGAAAAAAACTATAAACTCTCGGGTAAATGATGTTTATACATTTCTAATACATCAGTATGCTCTTCTAATACAGCAATCGTTTTTGGATGTGGCTTTTCATAGATAACAGGATAATCCTTTTCATCAAATACCTCTTGAACCGAAAACGCTAACTTTTCTTCATCAACAGAAAATTGAGCATTGATCCCCTTTTTATTTCCTCTAGCGTCTAGCCTCACCCATTTATTAAGTGACTTTAGAAATACAGCATTTAAAGCGTGTATACAATACCCTTTTTCTGGTGTATCAAACAACATCAAACGTTGGTAACAGAAACCTGTAGGGATTCCTTGTGATCGCAGTAGAGCTGCTAATAAATTTGATTTTGCGTAGCAAATCCCCTCTTTATACGTTAATACATCTGATGCCTTACGCGTCACACGGTTCCCTTGAATATCCCAAGAGTGAGATATTTCATCACGAACAAATTCAAAAGCTATTTTTGCTTTTTCAATTTCTGTTTGAGATAGATTAAAAAGTTCATTTATTTTCGACTTTATCAAGGCATTAGAATAATTAATTTCTTCTAATTCAAGCAAATAATCTTCTAATTTATCAGTTTCACATATTAGATGCATTAGCTCCACTCCTAAATCAATTTTTCGTGATACTTACCCTACTTGAGACTTTTTATCATTGAAACAACTTTTATATTTATGCAGTCTGGTTTATGTACACCTACCTCATCATATATTTCATACTCAATTGAAATATATAACTTTATATTTTTTGGTACAGTCATACGAACTTTGCAAAATATCGTAGTCTCTCCTTTTTTATTGCCATGCTTCAATACATTGGAAGATATCATTTGAATTCTTATTTTAAAAAATACCCAAGCAATATTCGTTGCTTGGGTCACATTTGTTTAAAGCTTATATATTCTTGTATACTTCTCTTCTAAATAATCTGCCAGATAGTTTCCATTTAGACCTTCTCCTGTTGCTGCTTTTAGAATATCCAATGGTTTTTTAAGAGCCCCATACTGATGTACATGTTTTGTAAGCCATTCCTTGATCGGCACCAAGTCTCCTTGTTCCAACAAACTATCAAACTGTGGAATATCTTTTAGCATCGCTGCTTTAAACTGTGATGCATATATATAGCCAAGTGCATACGAAGGGAAGTAACCGAAACTAGCACCTGCCCAGTGGACATCCTGTAAAATACCTTCTGCATTAGTAGATGGTCTAACACCTAAATATTCTTCATACTTAGAATTCCAAATCTCTGGTAGGTCCTCTACTTTTAAATCTCCATTGAACAGCCCTTTTTCAATTTCATATCGAATCATGATATGTAGAGCATACGTCAACTCATCAGCCTCAATACGGATTAAGGAAGGTTTTACTTCATTGATTGCCCGAAGAAAATCCTCCACTGAAACGTTTCCAAATTGTTCTGGAGAATAGCTTTGTAGCTTTTTATAGTTTTGCTCCCAGAACTTTGGATTACGTCCTACAAAATTCTCATAAAATAATGATTGTGATTCATGAATACCCATGGAAGCCCCACCAGCTAAAGGTGTTCCGGTTAGTTCTTCTGCAACGTTTTGTTCGTATATAGCATGGCCACATTCATGTATTGTACCGAATATAGCAGAGCGGAAATCAAATTCATCATATTTAGTCGTTATTCGAACATCGCCTCTATTTAAGCCAGTAGCAAATGGATGTACTGTTTCATCCAATCTTCCAGCATCAAAATCATAACCTAGTTGTTTGAGTATATCTAAACTAAATGCCTCTTGTTTTTGTTTATCAAAAGAGTGAAACAAGAAATCTGTAGTTGGCTGATTGGATGATTCCGAAATACGTTTTAATAAAGAAACAATTTTGTCCCTTAACTCACTAAAAACCTGATCTAAAATTTCAGTAGTCATACCAGGCTCGTATTGGTCCAACAATACATTATACGGATTGTTATCCCTAACTCCCCAATACTTCACAAATTTCTTTAAAGTTTCAACCATTTCTGTTAAATATGGTTGGAACATACCCCAGTCATTTTTGTCCTTCGCTTCTTCCCAAACAGATTCCGATTTAGATTGAAGTACAACAAATTTTTTATATTCATCTGCAGGAATTTTTTTACTGAGATTGTATTCCTTTTTTACTTCTTCAAAAACACGTTTAGTCACTTCATCTACAGAAGCCAGTTCCAATTCCATCTGGTCAAGTAACCCTTTTAGTTCGTCTGAAGTTGATAAGTTAAATACATCCGTCGCAAGTACCCCAACAACCTCTGATCGTTGATCGATACCCTTTTTTGGTGCACCAGTTCGCATATCCCAATAAAGCACCCCCAACGCTTCTTGGTAGGCACCAATTTTTTTCACATAATCTAAAAAGCTTTGCTCTACTGACATTTCTTTTCCCCCTTGTATCATTACGAAATAGTTGTAGGTAAAATTCCCGTAAACCTATTTTCTAGCTTTGCTTCTGTTTCATTTAACAATAAATGAATCTCCCCATAATCACTAGATGTACGGATTAAACGACCAATACCCTGTTGTAATCTTAAAAGCATAAATGGCAATTCTACTTCCTCAAATGGATTATTAGAGAAAGATCGTTTTGCATCAAATAGAGGATCTACTGGTGGAAAAGGTAGATCATAAATAACTACTCTAGTTAGTGCTTCTAGTGGTAAATCTAAACCTTCCCAAAGATGATACGAACATAAAGTAGAATACTCACCATTTTGGAACTCTTTAACAATTGTTGAAAGCTCTCTATCTCCTTCAAAGACGATATCTTTTCTATCTCCTATAGTTGCTCTAAAGGAAGCCATTGCTGCTTTGGATTTGAACAAAATAAGTGTTTGCATCGAATTATTTAACAAGCTTTCTACATAATCGGGTTTTTCCTGTTGTTCCATTTCATTGGTATATATTTTCATCACTTCATCATAATCAAATGGTGATGCGACGGAGAATGATTGGAATTTTTCAATTCCTAAAGAATCTGCTATATACGTAAAGTCCTTTTCTATGGATAATGTAGCGGAAGAAAAAACGATTGGTATTTTAGAGGTAAATAATTTCTCATGTAAAATATCTGTAACTAATCTCGGCATAATGATTAATGTTTCAAAACCATCAATGATTTCTAACCATTCAATCCCATCCCCTTTTTCGGTAAATAAACGAAGTGAGAATGTATATTGCTCTAAAAACTCTTCTACCATTCGGAGCTCATATTCCGGGATTGTATATAACTCAGATTCGAATACAAATTCTTCTAGTAAGCTATCCGCTACTCCTATAGCTTGTTTACATAGTCTCATTAACTCGGGAGATTTATCAACCTTCATCCGATCGGTTTCTTCCATATTGCTTCCAATGCGTAATAACCCAAATAGTTTATCATGTAATTCTTGTAATACTTCCATTAAATTTAAAGTCTTTTCTCTAACACCATCGACCATAACTTTTTCCAATAATCGAATTAGCGTTTCACTTTGGATCTCATAAGTCAAAGCTTTTTGAGCAGCAAATTCAAGTAAATGGCCCTCATCTAGAACAGCCATCGAAACCTCTGGCAATAAAGGCATTTGACCTTCACGGACACGAGATTCCTTCGTCCAAATATGCTCCATTAAAAATTCATGTGAGCAAATGATTAAATCTGTAGACTCACGATAATGCTGTCTATGGATTGTTTGGCCACAACGATTTCGTAAATCGCATACCATACATTGTTGGGTTGGATGATAGTTTACTTTTTGCCAATCTTCATCACTTACTCCAGCAAATTGGCTGCGTTCGCCATATGGAAAAATCTTTTGCATAGATGAATGAGCATAGACAAAATCTGGAACTTGATCTTCAATTTCTTCTAAGAAATATTCGTTATCATCATCTTTTTGTGCTTCTTCTAGTCGCTTTAAACATAAATATTGATCACGTGATTTTGCTAATCGTACATCAATTTTAATATCCAAATAGTTCTGAAGCTTAAAAATATCCCCAGCTTCTTTTACTAGCTGTTCAATTAATGTTTCATCTGCACATGCAATCAATGCCGGTTTTCCGGTATAACGAGCATATGAAATAGCAGGAAGTAGATATGCTATAGTTTTACCAGTACCTACTCCTGCTTCTGCAAATAGCACATTTTTTTCTTTTAACGTTTTTTCAATCTGATAGGCCATGAAAATTTGTTCATCACGACATTCAAACCCTTTTTCGGGTAATTCATCATATAACACATCACCCATCCAATCCCCTAATGATTCGAAGAAAGAACGGTCTTTTGAAAGTTGGAATGGTAAAGCTTGTTTCATTTAAAAACTCCCTTAAATAATAATATAACAGCAAGGGAGAACCTAGTCTCCCTTACTGTTATGAACGTTTACCCCAGAACTGATAGTAATCCGTTCGAATAAATCCATTAAATAATTTACGCTTTTTTGTTGCTCTTCTACCGTATACGTTCTCAAAGTTCTCCATAGACGATAACATATATATGGACCATGAAGGATATTTATCCATTAAATGGCCTAATTCACTTATTACCTGTTCAATTACTTCCACTTCTCCGATACGTTCTCCATATGGTGGATTACTAACCATTACACCGTCGGTAAAAGTAGTAGTAAAATCCTTCGCATGCATTTGCTTAAAAGTGATTATATCAGCGAATCCAGATTCAAATGCATTTTGCTCTGCAATTTGGACCATTTTATGATCGATATCTGATCCGATAATTTGAAGTTCTTGATCATAGTTAGCTAAAGATTCTGCTTCATTACGCACTTCTTCCCAAATTGTTTTTGGCATCCATGGCCAAGCTTCACTATGAAAATCTCGATTAAAGCCAGGAGCGATATTTTGACCAATCATTGCTGCTTCAATCGGAATAGTGCCGGATCCGCAAAACGGGTCAACAAATGGTCGGTTGGGACTCCATTTAGAAATTTTCACTAAAGCTGCAGCTAGTGTTTCCTTCAATGGGGCTTCCCCTTGACCGTGACGATAGCCACGCTTGTGGAGACCTGCCCCACTTGTATCTATCGTAATAGTAGCAATGTCTTTTAATATACTTATCTCCAGTTTAAATGTTGCTCCAGATTCATCTAGAAAGCCAATTCTTTTATGGGCTAATTTTAATCGTTCAACTACTGCCTTCTTTACAATGGCTTGACAATCTGGAACGCTGAATAATGTTGATTTAACCGACTTTCCTTGAACAGGAAAAGCTGCATCCACGGGTAAGAATTTCTCCCATTGCACTGCTTTCGTACGCTCAAAAAGCTCATCAAATGTTTTTACAGGGAACTGAGCAGCTACAATTTTAACTCGGTCCGCAACACGTAACCATATATTTGCTCGTGCTATGGCACGCTCGTCCCCTTCAAAATAAATTTTACCGTTCTCTGTTGTTGTTTCATATCCTAGTGCTTTTACTTCATCCGCAACGATGGATTCTAATCCCATAGCCGATGTAGCTACTAATTTAAATGTTGTCATTATATATTCCTTTCCTGTCTATAAATTTCCCATATCTCGATAAAATCCAAAAGATCATTTGGTGCTAGTGGTTTACTATAATAATAACCTTGAATGATATCGCAGCCCATTTCTTTTAAAAGTTTAGCCTGATCTTTCGTTTCTACACCTTCTGCAATAACTTTAATACGTAGGCGATGAGCCATAAGAATGATTGCTTCCACTATAGCTTGTTTGTCTTTTAAGCTAGTAATTTGCCGGATAAAGCTTCTATCTATTTTCAAAAAATTAAGGGGAAATCTATTTAAATAACTAAGGGATGAGTATCCTGTTCCAAAATCATCTATTGATATTTTGAACCCCATAGCTTTTAGTTTTATTAGTTTAACTACAATATCTTCTGAATCCTTCATAACTGTGCGTTCCGTTAACTCTAACTCTAAAAGCTGCGGACTACAATTATACTTCATTATGATCGAATTTATGCGCTCGATGAAGTCATCCTGTTGAAAATGAAGAGAAGCAATATTAACGGATACCGGTAATACACTTATATTCCCTAGTGATCTTGACTCCAGTATATCCATACAAACTATTTCTAAAATAACCTCGCTTAAAGGGATAATAAGACCTGTGTCCTCAGCAAGAGGTATAAATTCAACCGGTGAAACAAGCCCTAATTTTTCATTGTTCCATCTAACTAGAGCTTCTACTCCAATAATCTCCTGTGTCGCTAACCCTATTTTGGGTTGATAATGGATATAAAAATCTTTATTTTGTATAGCTTTTCTAAGCTCTGCTTCTAGAACAATCAATCTTTTGGAATCCTTTTTCAAGTCATCAAAATAAAAAGCATATTGATTTCTCCCATTTTGTTTGGCAAAATACATTGCCTTGTCAGCTTTATATATTAATTTCTCTATTTGTTTACCATCCTGTGGAAAAATACTGATTCCTATACTTGCTGTAACATAAACTTCAGTTTCACCCACATAGAATGGTTTATTGAAAAGCTTAGTTATTTCCTTAGCAAGATGTACAGCTTCTTTTTGATTTTCTATATTCGATCTGGAGTATAGAAATTCATCTGCACCATATCGCGCAAAAATATCGGATGGACCTACAATCGAGTTAATCCGTTCTGCAACCTCTATTAAAATATGGTCACCAACTTCATTACCCAAGGTGTCGTTTATCTGTTTAAAACGATCTAAGTTAATAAATAAAATAGAATGGCTATCATTCGAATTATTTACTTTATCAAATAATAATTCATTGAACGCGTTTCGATTTGAAATATTTGTTAAAAGATCAGTTTGCGTTAGTTCCTCTAGTTCTTTTTCTGTTTCTTTTGCTAGGGAGATATCAGAAAAAATCCCATAATAATTTGTTAGTTTACCTGTATCATCATATACACTATGTATCGCGAGGATTTCTGGATATATTTCACCATTTTTACGTCTATTCCAGATCTCCCCCCTCCAATATCCTTTTGAAAGAATTTCTGACCACATTACCTTATAAAAGTTAGAATCCTGTTTGCCTGATTGTAAAATACTTGGAAATTTCCCAAGTACTTCGTATGATTTATATCCAGTAAGCGTTTCAAAGGCATTATTGACCAGTATAATCTGCATTTTTTCATTTGTTATCATAATTCCTTCAACAGTAGAATGAAAAATTTGTTCAACTAATTTGTTTGAATATGCCTGTAATCGTCCGGGTGGTTGTTGTTTTTCCACAATTTAGTACCTCCCTTATTACGAAATTTCTTAAAATCATATATATAATAGAAAAGCTCTCCGAAAATGGAGAGCTTCTTAGTTATTAAATATAGCCACTCATACACTCAATAAGCCATGTTTTGTTTCCACGGTACTCAAACGGTGCATTACCTCGTACGTTTGTGGATGGCAATCATCTATCTACAGATTAAATCTGTTCTTCTATCCGTTCAATTCCTTCAAGAAAATGCCCCTACCATAATTTGGGTTTCTCACTCGTGGGGTTTACCTCGTTCCACCTGTAAAGTTTCCTATACAGCTCCGTCACTGTGGCACTTTCAGAGATTGTCAGCCATATCCTAAGACTTAGGCCTTCATCCCGCCGTCAGCTATAAATAGCTGCCTTAGTTTATTTTTTCACTAAGCACGAACACTACATTCATCTCAGAATTGTGTGAGCATGGACTTTCCTCTACAATGTCAAGCATTGCAGCGATTGCCCGAATATATAAGTGGTATAACTATTATATACGAAATACTTGTTAGTTTCAATACAAGATTACATTAAATTCGCTTTGTTGTATTGCTTCACTTTGTTCAGACGCTAGAAAAACGTGTATCCTGATTTTACACCAACTTACATGATAAATAACACAAAAAAATTGTGGTATATGAAAGAGGCTTTAAGTTCTCTCATTAAGGGTTTTCCATTCAATTGAAAAAACTTAATTAATTATTCGTACAGTTTACTGCCGAAGACATGTTTTTCAAGATGTGAAAGACGCTTTAAAATATCAAAATTAGTTGCTCCCGTTTGTGGAGGTGCAGCAGCCTGTGTTCTCTTTGGTAATTCTTCTAGTTGCTCTGTCAATTTTTTATTTTCCAACTGAAGTTGAGCTAGTCTTTTTTCAAAAGCCTCGTAATCTTGAATGATATCGTCTAAAAAAACATCAACTTCTTCTTGGTTATAACCTCTTAAGCCCGTTTTAAATTCTTTTTCTAATATATCAGAAGCCTTTAGTTTAAATTCCATATGGTATCTTCCTTCCATCTACAATTAGCTACTCGTATTATAGCATATCATTGTCGAATAATGGAGTTTTTTCAGCCAATTATATGCGCTTTTTGTTGTGTTCTGCGCTTTCCCGGGAAATATTTAATTTCCGGATTATTCTTATTTCCCTTTTAATTAGTTCTTTTTTTAAGCGAGAATGCATGTCTGTATTCAGTTTTGCTTCATAATCTATACATTGTTGCGTCATTTCTAGAGCTTTCGGGAAATTTTTTAGTTGATGTTCGAATAGCTTGGCCAACTCGATAAACACCTCAATGCGATATTTCCCAGAAATCTCTTTTAAAGCTTGGGTGAAAGCTAAATGACTATCCTCGTATAAACCAGCTCTTTTTAGATGGAGTCCAACAAAATAATAAGCAATACTTGACTCTTCGTCTGAAAAATTATTTACTACAAAAGTGAACCAATTCAAACTTCTATCCATCGTTTTTAAATCACGAAACCATTTTCCTATATTCGTATAGGTTGTTGCTGTTTCAACTACTTCCTTCTCTTGAAGTAACTCCACTGAGAGAATATACAAAGTAACTAGCGATAGAATATCCCATTCATTATGTTTTAACACCTTCATCAAATTGATAGGATTCCCACTTTTCACTGCATCAAAATATATTATTGGTGCAAGATGACCAGGTACATCATTTTCTCTTCTAAAACCAAGCTTCATTTCCTCAATTTGTTTTAACTTAAAACGATCTAACTCTCCCTTCCAAATTCTTTTAGAGGAATGCATTAAGTCAATTTGGTGATGTTGCATTAGCCGCGGCAGATTATTTCTATTCATCGTCCATCTTGTAACTAATTGAGGTAGGTCAAAACTCTTTCCGTTATAAGTAATCATAGTTTGTTCGTTTTTCCAAAAACCAGTCGCTTTTAAAAAGCTTACCTCTTGCCCTGGATCTGCCAGCACATATTGTGTCAGCAGAAACCCATTGTCTACTACTTTCAAAATTCCATTTAAGAAAATTAGCACTCCAGCGCCTTTTAACCCAGTCGTTTCGGTATCATAAAAACTAAAAGGACTTTCTTTTTCAATTGTTAAAGGGTGAGTAGGATATACTTCCTGCATAAATTTTATTGCCTGTTGTAGCTTATTAAGCCCAATATTTCCATGTATATGCTCCGAATGATAAAAAGTTTCCTTTACAAAGTAAAACCCATTTTCATCCTTTATAAACTTCAGACCCGCATTTTGCCATTGTTCAACATAAAAGGGAAGCGTCATATCCGACACTTCCTTTTTTTCTATTTTTTCTACGGGTTTCTTTTTGATTAAACCTTTCATTTCCATTAGCTTTTTTTCATACGACATGACGGCCCACCTGTAATAAATGAAGTAACTTAATAACTTCTTTTTTTAAATTTAGTTCAGCGTCCTGAGCACCGATACATGCCGGACATCCATTAATACAAGAACAATTCTCTACCTGCTCCGTTACTTTTGGTATCAACTCATTCCAAAGGTCGTACATTCTTTCGGACAAACCAATACCACCCGGATAACTATCATACATATAAAAAGTAGGTTTTTCTCCGTGAATAGATTTTACCTGAGGCACAACATGAATATCCTTTGCGTCACAATGAATAAATAGAGGGATAAACGCATGTAATGCATACGAAACTCCAGTCATTGCATCTGACAGTAATGTGTCTTTCCAGTCTTCAGGCTTATCAAAACTAAACCATGTAGAAGAGGTGTGTAATTCTAATGGAGGTAAATGAATTTGACCAGAGCCGATGTTATCATGCGTATCGAATTTAATTTTTTTAAATATAGTTGGTTGTGCTAAAACAATGATGTCACCAAACCTGAGCATACCAATTTCCGCTTCTTTTATTTTGTCTTCACTAAGCACTTTTAGCTCTATCGCAATATTGGCATCTGTAAAGTAATCGACATCGACCTCTCTTACAAATGCTTTCTTTTCTTCCCAATCTAAAATTTCTACTTGAAATTGAGTGCCTTGATGCAAGTAAATAGCTTCTTCATGAAGTAAGGTCATCGCACTATATTGATCCATTTCACCAATAACCCTCGTTTTAGTTGGAATTGACTGATCAATAATAATGACGTTCTCTTGAGAAGCAGAACGTAGACTAATATTGCTTGCAGGAAAACTGTCAGACATCCAATGCCATTTTTCCGACGTTTTTAAAAGGACCCCTTCGCTTTCTAAAAATGCGAGTAATTCCTGTATAGAAAATTCCGCATACGAATCGACAGGTGAAAATGGCAGTTCAAATGAAGCACATTTCAAATGGTCCATTAAAATAATCATATTATCTGGATGAATCCTAACTTCCTCAGGAGACTGTCCAAGAAAATATTCAGGATGTTTAACAACATATTGGTCAAGAGCAGTCGACCCAGCCACATAAATAATAAGTGCTTCATCCTGTCTTCTGCCTGCTCTACCAGCCTGTTGCCATGCACTTGCGATGTTCCCAGGATAACCCGTCATAATACATGCCTGTAGCTGACCAATGTCAACACCTAACTCTAGCGCATTTGTACTTACAACTGTTCTAATTACACCTTCTCGTAAACCCTTTTCAATAGTCCTTCTTTCTGAAGGTAAATAACCACCGCGGTATCCTCGTATAGTTTGATCATTAATCTTTTTACTTACTAAAGACTGTAAATACGTCACAAGCATTTCTACGCGAACCCGACTCTTCGCAAAAACAATAGTTTGAATACCATTTACGTATAAATCCCCCGCTAAATCTCTCACTTCTAAAACAGCACTTCTTCGTACATTAAATACAGGATGAACTATTGGGGGATTGTAAAATACAAAGTGTTTTCTTCCTGCTGGTGCACCGTTCTGATTGATTAATTCATGAGGTGTATTTGTTAAATTCTCTGCTAATTCTTTTGGATTTTTTATCGTCGCAGAAGTACAGATAAACTGTGGATAGCTACCATAATATGCACATATTCTTTTCAGACGTCTAATAACATGCGCAACATGACTCCCAAATACTCCCTTATATGTATGAATTTCATCTATTACAATATACTTTAAATTTTCAAATAGCGTTACCCATTTTGTATGATGTGGTAAAATTCCCGAATGTAGCATATCGGGATTTGTTAATACAATATGACCTGATTTTCTAATTTTTTGTCTTATACCTGGAGCTGTATCTCCGTCATATGTATAACTGAGTATTTCTTCCCCAGTTGCTTCAATCAAATTATTTAGATCACTTTTCTGATCTTGTGCTAATGCCTTAGTTGGAAATAAATATATTGCCCGTGAAGTTGGATCTTCCATAATCGATTGTAGCACTGGGAGATGATAACAAAGTGACTTACCAGAGGCTGTTGGAGTGATAGTAGTATATGATTTACCAGTTGAAGCAGCATCGAAGGCGAGTCGCTGATGTATATATAACTGATTTACACCACGACTTTTTAGCGCCTTTTGAATAGACGGATGCATAGTCTCTGGAAAAGGGGCAAAAATCGCTTCTTTTTCTTCGGTTGTATGAATATGTTCAATTTGTGGAAAGCGATTTCCATCCACTTTCCAATCATCTAATAATTGTTGGATACTCTTTTTTTCAAGCATGCTCATCCCCTACCTCCTTAATAGCTTGGGCAATTGTTTCTAGCGTATATTTGGATGAATGGACAGCTGAAAGAAACCTCTTTTTGCTTGTGCCCTTGTAGTAAGATTGGACGATAAACTGTTTCATGGAGTCAAGTAATGAGTCAATTTGGCTCGGGTGGACATATTTTGGACGTTTTACTTGTATCCATTTCCGAACCAGTTGTTCCCATTCAAAACATAATTCATCTATTTTATATGCATGTGGCTTCACATCTGTAAAAAAATCTGGTTCTTTATCTAGTTCTCTATATAAGTGAAAACGCGAAATACAATCGTCGCATTCTTTCATTAACTGGTTACTAAGATTTAATAATGACAAAGTGATCCCTCGCATTCTAGTTATAGTTTAGCAAATTCTCACCTATATTACTAGTTCTAAGCGAACGTACATTCTTTATAACTTATTTTCGATTTTTTCGAGCTTTCCAAGAAGTCGAAACGAGTTTTTACTAAAATCCTCTTCAAACTTGTCCTGTTCGTCATTTAATCTATTTTCTAATAAAAACTCCAGAAGTTCTAACTGATCTATAAGTCTTTCAATTTTATTCATCATATACTCCCCCTTTTTAGAGGTATATTCGCTAGTTTTACTTTCTCTCCTTCCTGTTTGACAAAGCATCTTCTTTAAAGACAAAACAAGTGTTTACTCGACATCAAGAGAAATGAAACCTTATATATTAGCTGTTCGTCTAATGTACTTGTGATAAACTAATAGCATAAAGAGGTGATTATTTTGGCTATTCATTATCCAAATGGAAAAGCGTATATCCCGGTTACCAAAACAACAAAAGAAAAGAAAAAAGATTACTCTTTCAGTAATAGGGGTAAGACGTTAGAAGACGAAATAAATGATGCAAATGAATTTTATATTGCACAGGATATTGCTGTAATTCATAAAAAGCCAATACCCATACAAGTCGTCAAAGTAGATTACCCATCTAGGAGTAGTGCAGTTATCAAAGAAGCATATTATCGGACACCTTCTACAACTGACTTTAATGGAGTATATAAAGGTAAATATATTGACTTTGAAGCAAAAGAAACGGAAAATAGAACAGCATTTCCTTTAAAAAATGTTCATCTTCATCAGATTGAACATATGAGAAAAGTTTCTAAACAATCGGGAATTACCTTCCTACTCGTCCGTTTTTCTGCATTAGAGCGTTATTTTTATTTACCTTTTGAACAATTATCGTTATTTTGGGATAGAATGCTATCAGGGGGAAGAAAATCTATTGCTTTGTCCGAAATGGAAACAAGCGCAATAGAGATTACTCCAAAATATGCACCAAGAATTGATTATATAAAAATAGTTAATGACTTGAACGTATAAAGTGAAAGTGAGGAGACGTTTATGAGTGAGCAAAAAATGACTCGTGAACAACGTAGAAAACAACAAGAAAAAAAGAAACAACCTAAGACACCAGCTAAATTATGGATGAAAAGAATATTGTTAACAATCGTAATTATAGGAGTGGTAGGACTAATAGCTGGAGGATCCCTGTTTGTCTTCTATGCAAGCAGCGCGCCTGAACTGGATGAAACAGCTTTAAAAGATCCAATTAGTCCAAAACTATTAGATGCAAATGGAGACCTGTTCGCAACAGTCGGCGCAGAAAGTAGGGAATATATTCCTTACGATGAAATTCCAAAACAAATGGAAGATGCAATCATCGCTACTGAAGATGCTCGTTTTTATGATCATTTTGGAGTAGATGTATTACGTTTAGGAAAAGCGGTACTTGCTAACGTCACAAATGGTTTCGGTGATCAAGGAGCGAGTACAATTACACAACAGGTCGTAAAAAATTCATTCCTTACAAATGAAAAAACATTAAAAAGAAAAGCACAAGAAGCTTACCTTTCGATTCAACTAGAAAGAGAATATGAGAAAGAAGAAATATTTGAAATGTACTTTAACAAAGTTCTAATGTCTGGAAGAATATACGGATATGGGACAGCAGCTCAGTATTTTTATGGTAAAGATTTAAAAGATCTTACATTAGATCAATACGCTGTACTAGCAGGTATGTCGCAACGTCCAAATGCGTTTAATCCGTTTAAAGATCCAGAGCTTACAGAGAAAAGAAGAAATGTCGTTTTACACTTGATGAACCTACATGGCAAGATTACAGAGGAAGAAATGAAAACAGCTCAAGCAGTTCCAATAGAGGATACTCTCCTACCTGAAGATCAGCGAGTTGCCAACCAAGATTCCAAGTATGATGCTTTCATAGATATCGTATTAAATGAACTAGAAGCCAATGGTGATGGAAACGCAATTTCTGAGGGAATTACTATACACACTACATTGCAACCAAATGCACAACAGCAAGTAGAAAAAACATTAAATTCCGATATGTTCCCTACCGATGATATTCAGTCGGCTGTAGCAGTAATTGATACGAAAACAGGAGCTATCGCAGCTGTTGGTGGTGGTAGAAATTATGGAGCTGATAGAGGTTTTAACTATGCTCAGGACATGACTACACGTTCACCTGGCTCAACGATTAAACCATTAATCGACTATGCCCCAGCAGTAGAATTTTTAGACTGGTCGACAGGACATACACTTGTTGATGAAAAGATAACTTATACTGGTTCAGAACAAGTAGTACGCAACTTCGATGGAAAATATAAAGGTAAGATGACATTTAGAGAAGCGTTATATAATTCCCGAAACGTTCCTGCAGTAAAAACACTGCAAGAAGTAGGAACAGATAATGCAAAAGAGTTTGTTAACCGATTTGGAATTGACCTAGGTAATGTAACAGAAAGTAGTGCAATCGGTGGTACATCGAAAGCAATGTCCCCTATTCAAATGGCCGGAGCTTACGCTGCATTTGGAAATAGTGGAATCCATACAGAACCTTATGCAATCAACAAAATTGTTTATCGAGATGGAAAAACAGAAAAAAATTATAAACCAAAATCAAAAGAAGTTATGAAAGATTCTACTGCTTACATGGTTACCGATGTGTTACGTGATGTAATGACAAAAGGAACTGGTAAGCGAGCTGCTATCAGCGGTTTAGATATTGCAGGTAAAACTGGAACATCTAACTATAGTAGAGATGATATGAAGAAATGGGACCTACCAAGTAGTGCCTTCCCTGATGTTTGGTTTGCTGGTTATTCCACAGACTATTCAATTGCTATTTGGTCTGGATATCCAGAGATGAAAACACCGATGACTACTAATGAGGAGCGAAACCTACCTCAAAATATTTTTAAAGAAGTCATGGCTAACATTTCTGCAGACTCAGCAAATGAAAAATTTAGTAAGCCCAATTCTGTTGTAGAGGCTACGATTGAAAAAGGCTCAAGTCCACTTAAACTAGCAAGCGAATATACACCAGATGAACTAAAATTAACGGAACTATTTGTGAGAGGTACGGAACCTACAGCAGTTTCTGAGGAATATAAACAACTCGAATTAAACAGTCCATCCAATCTTTCAGTGGAGTATGATGAACTAACATCAACTGCAACTTTAGCGTGGGATTTTGAACAGGAAGATCTTGAATCTGAAGTTCAATTTGAAGTGGCTGTTACGATAGATAATGGACCACCTGAAGTAATTGGAACAACTAAGCAAAATGGACTAATCGTCCAAAGCCTTATTCCAGGAAGTACGTATGTATTCAGTGTAACAGCAGTTTCTGATGATATTCGCAGCGAAAGTGTCTCTGTAACGTTAACACTAGACGCTATCGTTGAAGAAGATTTAGATGATTTAGATCCAGATGGAGAAGACGTAGAAAATCCAGATGGCTCGAATAATGGAAATGGAAACGGTAATGGAAACAACAATGGAAATAATAACGGTAATAACAGCGGAAATGGGAACGGAAATGGAAACGAAAATGGGAATGGGAACAGTGGTGGAAATGAAAATGGATCCGATTCAGGTGATGAAACTGAAAATCCAGATGGCGGTTCAACGGAAACTCCACCTGGTGGGACTGGAGAAACCGGGGGAAATGGTGAATCTGGAACTACTCCTTAATTAGATATTATAAAAGTAGCAGGTCATGACATCAGTCAAGACCTGCTACTTTTTTGTTAAATATTGGACATGAGAGAAGAACATTGATACAGATGAATCTAATGATTCATTTGTGCTCGTATGCGTGCATTTTTTTTCTTAGTTTCCTTAAAGAGCTCCTCAAGTTGAACAAATGCAACATATTTTACCATATTCGATTCGACAAATATTATTCGTTCTATATAGTTTAGTGGAGCAGCTTCTGCTACCTCATTAAGAATTGCCATAAGAAGATCGATGCCCTTTCGCATTAGCTCAATGTTTTTTTTATCATTTGTTTTAATTGATACTAATAGCTCTTCGCGAATAAATTCCCATTCATCAAAATAACGTAGACTACTGAGTGACAATTTTATTCATCCTCTTCTTCCCTTCTCTACAAACCGAAAGTAGAGGGCATTCTGGGCAATTTGGATTTTGCGCTTTACAATGATAACGTCCAAAAAAGATTAATTGGTGATGGGTTTTGGACCATAATTCCATCGGCGTCTTTTTCATCAGTGTTTCTTCAACTTGAAGAACGGAATCCTTCCATCTACAAAGTCCCAAACGTTTAGAGACTCTCTCTACATGTGTGTCTACTGCAATCGCTGGAATATCAAATGCGACAGAAACTACTACATTTGCTGTTTTACGACCTACTCCTGGGAATGTTGTAAGTAAATCACGATTAGGTGGTACTTCGCCATCATATAATTCGATTAGCTGTTTACTAAGCGCTTGAATGTTTTTAGCTTTATTTCGATACAAACCAATCGAACGTATATCAGTCTGTAATTCTTCGATGGATACAGCTAAATAATCCTCTGGTTTTTTGTATTTTTGAAATAAGTTTTTTGTTACTTTATTCACTAACACATCTGTACATTGTGCTGATAGCAAAGTAGCGACTAATAATTCGAATGGATTCTCGTGAACCAACTCACAATGAGCATCTGGGAACATTCGCTCCATTTCATCCAAACAATATAACCACTGTACTTTTGTAAGCAAAATTTACACCTACTCTCTTTCTTCTAACCAGTTGTAAAAAGGAACTTTCAAACTGGAAGGTGGTTGTTCCGATGTTTTTTGCACTGGAACATGCTGTCTAAATTGTGCAGACTGATTTTCAGCAGCTTCCACAGTTTTAATATTTTTCTTTTTCCAATCAAATAATATTCGATCTATATAGCGAAGACTCAATTTTTGTGAAAGTACTGCTTCCTTTAAGGCTAAGCGGATGAGTGACGCAGAATGCTTGTCTTGATCAAACCACATACCTATAGTCTCATATTCCATCGGGGATAATAATCGACCAAATTCTTGCTCGAATAATTTATATATATCCCCTTCCTCTTCCTTACTACGAAGATCCTTCACATCATTTTGTTGTTGCTCCATATAATCTACTAGCAGCTCCCATAATTGATGGAATGCATAATATTCATAATGGATACCATTTTGATCTAAATGCTGCTCTATTTGAATTAACCCCTTTTGCATTAGGCGTTGTAAAATAGTTACTACTTTATCTTCACTAAAATAAGTACGTTCTACTAAATTTTGTGGGGTAGGAAAATGAATTCCTGCTTCTCCATAAGCGATTAAATGTAATAATAGAATTGCTTCTTCATCTCTTATATTAATCGCTTTATAATGACTAAAAAAAAGCTGGGAAATAGTAACATTCCCCTGCTCAGTCCAGATACGGAGTCGATCTCGCTTTTGCATTTTCGTACTCCTTTCTCTCTATATAATTTCTATTTTCTTATTATGGATACAAACGATTTAATAAACGTGGAAACGGAATAGACTCACGAACATGCTCAACTCCACTAAACCATGCTACTGTACGCTCTAGTCCTAGTCCGAAACCAGAATGAGGTACAGAACCTTGTTTACGTAGCTCTAAATACCAAGCATACGCTGATTCATCTAGATTATGCTCTGCAATACGTTGCTTCATAAGGTCATAATCATGAATACGCTCAGAGCCACCAATAACCTCACCATAACCTTCAGGAGCGATTAAATCTGCACATAAAACTACATCATCACGTTCAGGATGTGGTTGCATGTAAAATGGCTTAATGCCTACTGGATAGTGTGTAATAAACACCGGTTTATCATAACTTTCTGCGATGGCAGTTTCATGAGGTGAACCAAAATCATCTCCCCATTCTATATCATCGAAGCCTTTTTCATGTAAGAACTTAATAGCATCATCATATGAAATACGTGGAAATGGTGCTTGAATATTTTCTAATTTCGAAGTATCTCGACCTAGGCGCTCTAATTCTAATGTACAGTTTTTCAATACTGATTGAGCAATAAATGAAACATACTGTTCTTGTACTTCTAAGCTTTCTTCAAATTCAACAAAAGCCATCTCCGGTTCAATCATCCAGAATTCAATTAAGTGACGACGTGTTTTAGATTTTTCTGCACGGAATGTAGGTCCGAAAGAAAATACCTTCCCTAGTGCCATAGCTGCTGCTTCCATATATAATTGACCTGATTGAGAAAGAAATGCATCCTCGTCAAAATATTTAGTATGGAACAATTCAGAAGTTCCTTCTGGTGATGAACCAGTTAAAATAGGTGGGTCCATTTTTACAAAGCCATTCTCATTAAAGAATTCATATGTAGAACGTATAATTTCATTACGAATTTTCATAATAGCATGCTGCTTTCTAGAGCGTAGCCATAAATGACGATTATCCATTAAAAACTCTGTACCATGTTCCTTAGGGGTAATAGGGAAATCTACCGCTGCATGAATTACTTCTATTTCTTTTACCTGAAGCTCATAACCGAAAGAAGAACGTTCATCTTTGATCACTTCACCAATTACATACATGGAAGTTTCTTGAGTTAGCCCTTTTGCAGTTTGAAAAATTTCTTCTCCAACTTCTTCTTTTACTACTACACCTTGTACAAATCCAGAACCATCACGTAATTGTAAAAATGCAATTTTACCACTTGAACGTTTATTCGCAAGCCAAGCACCCATTTTTACTGTTTCACCAGCGTGGTTGGACATATCTTTAATCATGATTTTTTTCATATTACCCTCCAAAAGTTTTGACTATAAGTTTGATATTCGCTTCCACCATTCCCCATTATCGAATAACAAGTAGACATAATTGAGGTTGTCTTCTGCATTAACATAGGTTATTTCCCACACCGGTCCTATTTCTTCTACACCAAGTTTAGCATGTAATAGCTTACCGTCTTTAACATCCTTCATAGCTAGGTCCACAGCTTTCTGCTCCGATATACCTTCGTCTAAGCTCACTTCCATTATCTTTTCATCCGACTGCTTGTCTGGCAAAAAATACGCTTTTTCTTCTCCTTTAGCTGTCGTTCCAATTACCGTATGAAAAGTGGAAGTATTGTTATATACATAGGTCTTATCCACCTGAGCTAACAAATTGTTATCCAACGCATACGATTCTGCTTTTTCCGCTGAATCCGAGAATGGACTTTTTGCTTGAAAGTAAATTAATAAGCTTAATATTATAGTTAAACTTAATGCAAAAACTACAATAAATAATAACCATTTTTTAAGTGTCATCTTTATGTCCTATAAATGGTGAAAACAGCTTTATTTTCATCCTGCTTATCTAATGCTAGCCCAAACATTAAATCTTTCTCTTTTAAAGTTCGATTTAATGCATCAACTATTTTATATAAGTCTGATTGGTAGTCGACTACAACAGTCGATAGCGTTTCAATTTTGTTTTCCATATTCCTACCTGCTTTCTAAAATCATCCTTCATTAGTATACCAATTTTCTAGCTCCAAGACCATATTTTCTAGCGATACTTTCTTAACAGGAATATTAGGAATTGCCTGTAAAAAGTCTTTCCCATATGATTTCGTCTCAATTCTTCTGTCTAAAACAATGAAAACTCCTTTATCAGCAGATGATCGGATTAAACGCCCGAATCCTTGTCTAAACCGTAACACTGCTTCCGGTAATGAATAAGCAGAAAATGGGTTATGACCATCTTTTGTTATTAAATCTGCCCTTTTTTTGAATAGAGGGTCATCTGGAGACGAGAACGGTAAACGAACCATAATGATCACTGATAATGCGTCACCAGGTACATCGACTCCCTCCCAAAAACTATTCGTCCCAAATAGAACTGATTTGGAGAAACGTTGGAATGATTTTAACAACCTCATCCTGCTACCAGAAGTCATTCCTTGTGCAAATAGCATATAGTCATCCA
Source organism: Psychrobacillus psychrodurans (assembly GCA_900114885.1). GTDB lineage: Bacteria > Bacillota > Bacilli > Bacillales_A > Planococcaceae > Psychrobacillus > Psychrobacillus psychrodurans. The sequence continues at coordinate 131,635 of FOUN01000003.1, read as the reverse complement.
ATAAATGAGTATCTTGTATTAATTCCACTGTTTTTCTAAGCATATCTTGGGAGGTAAATAAAACAAAGCATCGACCTTCCGAAACAAGGACTGTTTGTACTACTGCTTCTGCAACAGCTTCAATATAATCACTTTGCGATACCTGTTTAATATCGGGCATATTTTCTACTATCAGTAGCTCCGCCCCATTATAATAGTCGCTAGAGGCTTTATACTGAAAGATAGGTATTTCTGAATTTAATCCAAGCTGAGAAGTGATAAAATGCCTATTAGAAGGCACTGTTAACGTACCAGATGTCCAAATAACAGCTCCTACTTCACGGTGAGTCTTAATTGCATTTTTAATATCATCTTTATAGTTAAGTGGTCGCTTAATAACAGTGAGGCTACCAGGAATACTTCTTGTATCAATCTCTAGCCATCTCGCCTCTGTTACTCTATTCTGTAAGAAAATCTCATCCCATTCACTAACTTTAATAGTCAATTCTCTTATCCAATACTGCCATTCATTGATGAATGACTGTATTGTTTCTTCTTCAATATGTTTACTGTACGATTCGATCATAGATTTAGTTGAGAAGATAAAAACCTGAATAGAATTAGCAACAGCACGGAAGATAGATTGATCTAGCTCAAGGTCTTCTAATGCAATCATTTTTTTAGTGCTCTTACCGTTTCTTTTGCTTTTTTGAAGAAAGGCATCAATAACATACGATACAGCATGATCAAATTTTTCTATGGTTTCTACATATTGCTTTTCTAAACGAACTTGAACAGACAAAGGAACATTCAGAATTTCCAATTTTTGAAGTAACTGTTCGGTATCAAGGGTTCCAAATTGTCCTAACACGTATTTCCAATTAGTATATGAAAAAATACGTTCACCACGGGACATACTAGCATGAATCATTTGATGTGCCTCATCTATAATCATTGCACAACCAGAAGTAAGTATTGGTTGTTCCCTTTCTTGATCGGCCATAATCATCGCGTGATTGGTCACCAAAATATGGCAATCCTTACTTTTGCGAAGAGCTCTTTCATAAAAGTCATATTCCCCTACTTCTTTTAAATTCGATAAACTTCCTCGTCTAATTTTATCTATAAAGAGTTGGCCACCTCCAGAAACATTTAGTTCTGTAAGATCCCCATCTTCTGTTAAAGTCAACCACACTAATATTTGCATAATCGTAAACGTTTCATCGTATGACTCATCATCGAGTTGGACCTGCTGCCAAAAGCTATATAAATCAATATAATGATGCATGCCTTTTAGTGTTGCAACCTTTACATTCATGTTTAAAATCGTATTTATCTTTGGTATTTCCTCACTAACCAACTGATCTATCAGATGAGTTGTATATGTACTAATGACAACAGGTCTTTTCGTTTTGATAGAATAGAGAACAGCAGGTAATAAGTATCCTAATGTTTTACCTATTCCCGTTTCGGCTTCACACACTATTTCTGATTCATTAATAAGAGCTGTTTGAATTTGATCCATCAATTCAAATTGTCCCGCACGTTCTTCAAAGCTAGGAAAACCCTTACTAAATAACTCTACCTTCTCATCCTTTGTTTTAGGATATAAAAGTAATTCGGATACTTCCTCTATCTCCCACGATATTTGCTTTATCGGTATTCCTCGGTAAATTAGATAGTTTTCTGATGTTAACTGTTTTCTTTTACTCACAAGTACATCAAAAAATAATATAGATAAATTAGATTTTAATTGAAAGGACCTCTTATGTAACAGCTCAATAGTTTTAAGTGGTAACTTCATTAATTGATCAATACACTTTATCAATAAATGAGCAGTTGCAAGAGCATCATCATCCGCTCTATGAGCAGATTCCAAATCTATTTCTAACTCAACTGCGATATCCTGAAGCTTATAACTATAAAGGTTTGGAAACATTAATTTTGTGAATTCTACCGTATCCATTGTTTTACATACTAACTTCGGAAGTCCAACTCGTTTCAATTCTTTTTGAAGGAAGGGTAGGTCGAAGTTAATATTGTGCGCAACAAAGATATGATCCTGCAGCATTTCTAATACTTCCGCTCCAATGTCCTCAAATAATGGTGCATTTTGAACATCGCTATTAGCTATGTTCGTCAAATCCTGGATAAATAGAGGAATTGGCTTTTCCGGATTAATAAAAGACGTATATGTGTTTATTAACTTGTTATTTTCAATAAATACAATTGCAAGCTGAATAATACGGTCACCATTCGTCGATGAGTGCCCTGTTGTTTCAATATCGACAACTGCATATTTATGATTTTTCATCATTCCCCAACTCACAGTCCTTTTGTTCTAAAAAAATTGTACCACATTCACTTTCCAGTGACGAAACTTTTACTTTCGAATATACATCTCGAGCGTCTTTTTTGGCTTTGTTTTAAAGTAAGAACTTGGTAGAAAAGAAAAGATTGTTAAATCGTTATGACTCTGGTGTTCGGGTTTTCAAATGTTGCGATGGTTATTTGTATTAAGATTTTGAAAGTCGTCACTTAAATCTATCGGATTTTTTGTCGAATAAGGGATAATTTGATGGTTGTGGATGTGGGTATTATATGGAGAATATCCTTAATTGAACTAACAAAGTAGCTTCAATATTAACAAAATTGATACTTAGAAAGACGCTTTCTACTACAATCCTATAGTGAAAAAGCGTCTCCATGTTTTCAAAATCGCACTGCGCTGTATAAATTTGAGATATAATGAGAGGCATCTTCCGAATTATAATGTTCTCTGTTAGTTTCACAAACTTCTAACTACATACAAAAAGAAACAAGCAGGAATTGCAATAACGTTTATTCCAATTTATATCCATTTTTCTATGCATATTACCTTTTTAGCATCTGCATCTAATTTCACCTTTTTACCGATAGCTAATGGATGCATTGGATGAGTGTGGCAAGTATCGAATTCTGCTAAAATTGGAATATCTATTGTATCTAATTGTTCTTTCAACAAATCTAATGGCTGTTTTCCTGTTCCTAGATCATCATATTGTTCATGTTTACCTAAAATAATGCCCGCGACTTTATCAAAAACACCATGTAACTTAAGCATAGCAAAGTTTTTCTCAACAACAGCAGCATTTTTCATACAGTCCTCAATTAATAATATGTCACCATACTCAATTGTTGGAAAATAAGGAGAGCCAATAAATCCATACATCGCATTTACATTTCCTCCTATTAATCTACCTTCTGCTATTCCACTTTGCCCAGTTATCCACACATTACGATAAAGAGTTTTTTCAGTCGTTTTTTCAAGCCAATTTACCGGCTCATCGGACCAATATGAAGGCATTGGCACTTCGTAAGGAAGTATATTTTCTTCCATGAAATATTGTTCAAAATAACGATATGTATCTTTTACAAGAGGATCAAATTCACCAAAAGAAGGAATAAGAGCAGGACCATAATATGTTGTTATACTTGTTTTTGCATAAAGAGCAAGCAATACAGCAGTCGCATCAGAGTACCCGACGATTAACTTTGGATTATCCTTAAATGCTTCATAATCAATATATGGTAACAAACTATTTGAATTTGTCCCCCCAATAGTAGACATAATCATTTTAATATCGGAATCCCTTAATAATTTATTTAGCTCTTCTGCTCGTGCTTTTGGAGAACCAGAACGATACGTATCTGATACTCCTGTCAGATTCCCTTCTACAATAACAAAACCTTTTTCCTCTATAAAAGCCTTAGCACGTTGAAAACGCTGATAGGCTGTAACAGTTGCAGGAGAAGATGGAGTAAATATTCCTATTTTATCTCCCTTTTTTAGCCTTTGGACCATTTTTTCACCCTACTTTCTATATGCTATTTTTAATTAGCAAGCATCAAATAATAATATTTTGCTTCTTATAACAATCTACTTAAATCAACTGATGCTTTAAAGGCGATATATTTTGCAATACTCGCCAATATAGATATAATTACTCCGCTATCTCTAAGCATTTTTCTATTTCCTTATAAATTGCCCGCGATGTTATAATCTTTCAATCAAGAAAATCTACTTTTTTTAATTGATAAAATATGAGTTAGTTTAAGCCCCTAAATAATGTAAACAAAGCGGGCAGCACAAACACTGTTTAGTTTAGTATTTTATAGTGATAGCCAATGTACCCCATTCTTCTTCTTGTTCTGGTGTATATATGTCATATGTTCCTTCTAACATTTCCTTCATAGACCAACCTTCACAATCAAAGTCTTCAAACGAAATATTTCTATACATTTCTTCAAAAGTATCAAATATCCTTAAATTTGTAACTCGGACTTTTAATACTTCACTTTGTTCGGGCAACCTTATAAATTCGATTGTATCACCTATTTTAATTTCCCTTCTCTTCTTATCGTTTAAGCGTACCTCAACAATCTTCTTACCTTCTCTAATTGGTGTAAAGTAATCTCCATATAGACCCATTTGATGTACCATTTCACTCACTACTAATTCACCCATCTCCCCTATTTATTTCTCCATTCTCTTCAATTTTCCTTCCTAACATGCCTACTTACTTTACTTCAATAAAAAATGCCATTCTACTTCTTGAAGAATAGCACCTGTTACATGTTCACGTATCATTATATAAATCCGCTACTTAAAGAGTTGTTGAGCTTGTATCATTCCTTTTATAAACATCCTTCTTAGTCATTATTATATTTAACTTTTCTGAACTCAGAAGCATTGCTACAACAAATATTACAATAGCAATTGGGAAAATTCCTATTGTTGACTGAGAGGCCATGAAACCAAGAAGTGGTGGCATGAAAGTTGTACCGGTATACGCAAGCGCCATTTGATAGCCCATAATTGTCTGTGAGTTTTTTTTCCCAAAACGTGTTGGTGTCTCATGCAACATACATGGAAATATTGGAGCTAAACCTAATCCAATAGTTATAAACCCAATAAGTGAGAAAACAGACGGCAATGGTAAAACTAAAATAATAGTACCAATCAAAGCTATTATTTGTCCCCACCGTATAAGCGTACGGTTAGTGATTTTATAAGTAATAAACCCAGTTATTAATCTACCAATAGTTATCCCTGCATAATAAAAAGAAATCCACCCAGCAGCAGTTACTACGCTCAACCCTTTGACATTTACTAAGAAACTGCTTCCCCAAAGACCAACTGTTGCTTCAACCCCACAATAAAAAAAGAAGGAAGAAAGTGCCAATTTAACTCCTTTAGTTTTTAGGGGTTTTATATTATTATCGCCTTCTTCAAGTTCAACTTTTAAGTCTTCACGCTCATCCTGTATTGTAATATCGCTCTTTCTGCTAACCTTTTTCCATATAGGCAAAGTGAAGAGAAGGATAATAACCAATGCAAACTGAACACCAGAAATAACCAAATACCCATTTCTCCAGGAATTGTCTTCTGAAATAAACTGTGCCATAGTAATTGGTCCCAGAGTTGCACCGACTCCCCAAAAACAATGTAACCAACTCATATGACGTGCCTTATAATTAGTAGCTACATAATCGTTTAAACCTGTATCAACAGCCCCTGCTCCTAGTCCAAGTGGAACAGCACATACAATTAACCAAACGATTGATGGAGCAAAATGAAATCCAAGCAAAGCTACAGCAGTCATTAGTACGCTAACAAATGTGACTTTTCCAGTCCCATAACGTTTAAGTACCCTTCCGCTAATCAGACTCGAGATAATTGTACCACCTGCTATTGTCATAAAAAGAACTCCTGCAGTTTCGAGTGGAGCTCCAAAGTCTGGCTGCATTACGGGCCATGCAGACCCCAACAAGGAATCTGGTAAACCTAAGCTGATAAAAGCCAAATAAATGATTATCAAAAGAAATGTTGCCATAATTCACCTCGTCTACATTCTAAATATTTTTACTGAATTGTTTCATTTATAAGAAGATTAATTCCAAGACTTTGTAGTCCATATAAATAATCCTGCCTCCAATCACTTATAGTAAGGTTCGGAAGATGTTCTGGTGGAATATATTTAGAGCTTGCTATGGCAATGATCTCTATAATTTCTTCATCCACTTCATCATTGCAAAAAATGATTGTATGTGGATTAATGATGGCTGTTAATGATGCTACTAAACTGCTGATCGGTTCGATCTGATAATCCATGGAAAAGGCTATATCATCATATTTAGGTCCATTTTCCAACGCTTGCCGGAAATTTTGATTATTATTTTGAGGTACAAAAGAAACCTCTCCTGCAAAAAATGTATTTCCTCGCACTACATTTCCATTTATCAACAATCCCGCACCGGGACCATTTTGACCGGAATACAAATATACGAGCGATTGATTGTCCTTAACTCCTCTATTTTGTTGATATCCAAGAACTGCAGCATTCATATCGTTTTCTACAACCACGGGTATAGAAAAATGCTCCTCATAGAATCCTTTTACATCCAAATTTTGAAACTGCTCATATCCAGGTATATAAAAAATCCTCCCATTATCAACTGAACCAGGAACCCCTATTGCGATAGAATTAATTTTTGGATAATCACTCACTACTCTTTCAATGCACATAGTTAATAAATGCAAATCATTCTCCTCTAATACACTGGAAACATCTCCGCGTTCCTTTATTTCTCCCAAACAATTAAAAATGACATAATTGGTCTCGGCCTTTTCTAAGTAAATAGCAAGGCCGAGCATATACTCCGGATTGTACTTGTATCTTTTTGCCCTTCTCCCACCACTAGATTCATCTAAACCGACTGAAATAATTTCACCATTCATCTCCATCTGTGCAATGAACTTACTTATTGTTGGAAAACTAATTTCTAATCTTTCGCTGAGTTCTACTTTTGTTGCGCTATCAGATTCTAAAAGATATGTTCGAATATGAGAAAGAATTTCCTTCTTCATAGATTTTGGAGTAGTATTCACATACGTCACCTCCTACGAAATATACTTAGTAAAATACTTTAATAAGTACGGATAAATAACTTATTAAAAGCCTTTAATAAGTATTTCTCATAACATACCATATGAAAATATCAAAAACAATTAATTTATTTAATATTTCTGATTAATAAAATAATATTATTATTTTTTACATTCAAATGAATATGCACTTGTGATATTATTATGGATTTTTAATATGACTTCTCCATCCACTTCATAACAGCGTGTACTAGCTATATTTATTTCTGAAGTATTGAGATAACTAAATGCAATTGTTAATGAAGTTACTACAAATAAAGTACTAACTAGTATCCAAAAAAATGCAGTAAAAAGTCTATTTTTATATATAATAATCATTGTTAGAAAACCTCCTATTTGAATAGAACCTATCTATCCTAACCTTTAATACGTTTAAATGTAATAGATGTTCCACTTTCTTTAGTCAATAATCCCTCTATAAATATTACTGATTGGTTACTAGATTAACATTATTTTTTAACAGTCCTCTATTAGATAAAAAACCTATGAAAATATCATAAGAAGTATGATATGGTAAACTATCTACAACTAAAGATTAGAAGGTGAAGAAGTCCATGCTAGAAGTAAGTGAAAGTAAATTAACACAGTATGTAGTCCATTATGTAGGAGATACGCTTGTTTTGGGAGATGGGGTATTCTCTCAACCAGAGACTATGCTGGAAGCAGCTTTTACTCAATTAGCTTTTAACAAAATTGATTTAGAGCAGCAATACGAGTTTTTTCACGAATCAAATATAGGATTAAACGAAGTCTATACATTTGTAAATTCAATTTTTGATCAAGATAGCAGCTTTTATGAACAATCCAAGCATATTGCCAATCATTTAAAAAGTGTATCTCAGCACCCTAATATTAAAAACGGTGAATTGTTTATAGGATTATTCGATAACTGCCTATGGCATACAGAAGTGAAAAAGGTGATAGCCATCGTAAAAATCGATGAAAAAGAGATGTTTTTAGATGTGAAAAACGAACAAAACAAAATGATAGTGAACGGGATCGACGGTATTAATGTAAAAAAAATCAATAATATGGCTGTCATCATGGACATGGGACCAGATGTAGCACCTGCTGTTTTTATGAAAACGAAGAAAAAAGAAGATGTCGTATATTGGCAAGAGCGTTTTCTAAAGATTAAAGTAGCTGATGAACATTATCATAAAACAAATCTAGCATTAACAGAGTGTAAAAAATATATCATTAAAGAAGAAAACTACACAAACACGGAAAAATTGGGTTATTTGAATAAAACACTCGATTACTTTAGAAATGAAGAAGAATTCCAAGTAGATAGCTATATTGAAACGGTATTTGAAAAAACCGATTCAGTCCAAAAGGATATTATCGTCAATTCAGTAAAAGCCTATGAAACAGTTATTTCTGAGAGTGCTATTGCAAAGGCAGAAAAAACGTATAAACGTAAAATAAAACTAGATTCCAATATCGAGATTCAAGTAAATGTACGGGATATAGAACAAATTGATGAGCTGATAGAAGTTGGCTATGATGAATCAACCAATCGGAAGTTTTATAAAATCTATTTCCAAGAAGAAATATAAACTTTAAAACTCACTAATATCTAATGAGAACAAGAAAGACTAGAAGAAAAGCCAGATCGAGGATATTAACTCGATCTGGCTCATTTAATTATACTTTCCACTCTCTTTGTTTGACTCGCATGCTAGACACACCTAGTAATTGAAATGGTACTGCTTGGTTGTGAGACACCAAAAATTATATAAAAAGCGCCTACCCATAAAGCTATTTCATTTTTTTCATGAGTAGGTGGATTCTTTTACTAATTACATTACTGTAGCTTCAGGTTCGTAATGGATGATTTGATCGATAGAGTTATCTTGATTCATAATCGCAACTGTTGGCTTATGGGATTGTGCCTCTTCATTCATCACATATGCATACGATAAAATAATCACTATATCTCCACGTTGAACTAGACGTGCTGCTGCACCATTTACACAAATCACTCCACTTCCACGTTTACCTGAAATAATATATGTTTCAAAACGGGCTCCGTTATTGTTGTTAACGATATGCACTTTTTCGTTTGGTAACATACCAACAGCATCTAGTATATTTTGGTCGATTGTAATACTTCCAACATAATTTAAATCCGCTTCCGTCACAACTGCGCGGTGAATTTTACCATTTAACATCATACGTAGCACTTGTTACACATCCTTTTTCTTATATAAATTTCTTAGAAGCAAATTAAATCTTAAATTACGAACAAAATTACAAGTAATTAAGAAATCGGCTATTTAAGCTAAAATATTATCTATTAAACGAGCTTTCTCAAAAAATACAGCTGTCGCAAATAAAATCTCCTTCGTTTCGCCAGTAACATTCTGCAAATCTGGATATGACAATGCCTCTAAATAATCAACTTTACCTGACGTATTACTTTCAATATGTTCTTTCCCTTTTGCAATTGCCAAAGTTAAATCATTTGTTTTTTCCCATGTTATTTTGGCTAACTGTAATGCTTGGTATAATTGAACTGCCTCATCACGTTCTTGAGCACTTAAAAATACATTACGGGAGCTTTTAGCAAGTCCGTCTGGTTCTCTCACTGTTGGTATACGTACTATTTGTACTGGAAAGTTGTACGCATTCACAAATGTCTCAATTATAGCTAGTTGCTGCGCATCCTTTTGTCCAAAATAGGCATTCGTAGCTTGAACAAGATTAAATAGCTTAGTAATTACCTTAAGTACTCCATCAAAATGACCTGGTCTGCTCTCCCCACATAGCTTTGTCGAAAGAACCCCCACATTTATGGTAATGCCGCTTTCAAAAGGATACATTTCACTAGCACTTGGAAGGAATAATATATCCACTCCTGCATCAGTCGCTAACTGTGTATCTCTTTCAATATCTCTTGGGTATCGGTCTAAGTCTTCATTTGGTCCAAATTGAGCAGGATTTACGAAAATACTTGCCACAACAATGTCATTATCGATTCTTGCCTTATTTAATAATGCGAGATGTCCTTCGTGCAAATAACCCATCGTTGGAACGAAGCCAATTGTTTTTTCTTTATTTAAAGTGATTATATTTTTAAGCTCATTTATCGTTTGTACTATTTGCATGATTGCCTCCATAAAGTGCGGAAAGTTGTTCTTCCTTCATCGTAAAGGAATGCTCTAGTGTAGGAAAAATACCACTTTTAACTTCCTCTACATATTGCTTTATTCCTTCTAAAATTGGTTCACCAACATTTGCATATTCCTTCACAAATTTAGGAATATGATGTGTACCGTATTTCACCATATCATGGAAAACTAACACTTGACCATCAGCTGCTGGACCTGCTCCAATACCAATAGTCGGGATTGTCAAAGATTTAGAAATTTGTTCTGTCAGTTGATGTGGAATACATTCTAAAACGACCGCACATGCTCCTGCTTTCTCACATAATTTTGCGTCCTCTATTAGCTTTTCTGCAGCCGCTGCAGTTTTTCCTTGTACTTTATATCCACCTAGGACGCCCGCAGATTGAGGCAGCAAACCAAGATGAGCAATAACTGGAATACCTGCAAACGTCAGCTTTTCGATGACTGGTAATACATCATCCGCACCTTCTAGTTTCACAGCCTGTGCCCCTGTTTGTTGCATTAATTGTATTGCATTCGTTAGCGCTTGGTCTAATGTAGTATGAAACGTTCCAAAAGGCATATCTACAACTAGGAAAGTATCCTTCGCTCCACGTCTAACAGCTTTCCCATGATGAACCATGTCATTAATCGTGACGAAAACAGTAGTATCATAGCCAAGTACTACCATACCTAGTGAATCTCCCACAAGAATCATATCCATTCCTGCTTCTTCTGCAAATTTTGCAGTCGGAAAATCATAAGCTGTCATCATCGTAATTTTCTCATTGTTATTTTTCATACTTATAAAATTACTCGTCGTTTTCATACTATTATCCCTCCATTTGTTGTGAAGAGAAAACCATATAAAAACCCTTCTATTCCATTTGGACAGAAGGGCAGAAAAATTATGTTCATAGGTTTTCTCCGTCCCTGTCATGTAGATCAAGGCAGACTATTTAGTTAAAAAGATTTTTCTAAAGGTGCAGTTCAATAAGATACTGCCCAACACATACAGAATAACAAAAAAATATGAATCCGTCCAAATTAATTTTTCCCTAGTAAATGGATATCTGCAGAATACACACCACGTATTTCACCACTATCCAACTTTATTTCTAAAACGCCATCATTTGTAATACCTAGGGCAACTCCCTCGAGGATTTCTTGTAACGTAGTGGCACGTATGCGTTTCCCAATCGTACAGTTATGACTTTCCCAAAGAATTTTAATAGGTTTAAAGCCATTTTCTACATATAGCTCCCCATACTTTTCAAGATAGTAAAGTATTTTAGCTACTAATAATGAACGATCTATCTCTTCACCATTCTCTATTTTCAATGATGTAGCGGTTTTTTGAATGGATTCTTCAAATGCACTCAGTTCCTGATTTACATTAACTCCAATTCCTATAATTATGGAATGGACTATATCCATATCAGCCTGTAACTCGGTCAAAATACCTGTAACTTTTTTTCCGTTAATAAGAATATCGTTTGGCCATTTAATCTCCGGAGTAAGATTTGTCACCTCTTGAATTGCTTGTGTAATTGCTACGGCAGAAACAAGTGTGAATTGAGCAGCGAACTGGGGACTAATTGCTGGACGAATAATAACACTCATCCATATACCTTTATTTGCAGTTGAGTTCCAGCTTCGATCTAATCTTCCTCTTCCATCAGTTTGTTCCTCTGCAATGACAACTGTACCATGTGGGGCAGCTTCACGTGCTTTGTCAGCCGCAATAATTTGAGTAGATTCGCAAGTTGTATAATAGTCTATTGTTCTTCCTAATTGCTTCGTATTCAGATTAGGAATGATTTGCTCTGGAGTAACTAAATCTGGTATAGACTGTAGTACATAGCCTTTCTTTTTGATGGCTTCAATAACATAGCCATCCTCTTCAATACTTTTCAAATGCTTCCAGATCATGGTCCGTGAGATATGTAATTCATCAGCAAGCTTCTGACCAGAGACCGGTTCACCCTTTGCATTTATTAGTTGAGATAGAATTTTTTCTTTAATGGAGATATTCACGAGAAAACCATTCCTTTATATCATGTCTGTCATTTTTTATTTGACCATTGACTATCATGCTTGTTAATATGTCTAATACTTCTTTTATCCATGGACCTCTTTTTTTGTTTGCCCATTGCATAAAGTCATTTCCGTTTACAACTATATCTTTTTTGGAGTTAATCGGAATAGCACGTTTTTGAAGCAAAAATTCCTCAAGCGGAAGAGCTATACAGTTTGAAAGAATGGATTTTCCATAGTGATACGCTACCCTTAAAACTTCATCACTATATTGAAATAATTCATCAACCGTCCAAGCGCCATTTAACAAATTATGAACTGCTTGAATAACATTTTTCACCTGCTTTTTCTCATCATTTGAACATTTATAATGATTTAATAGCTCATTAATATCATTTTCCTCTATCGACTGAATGAGTACAAAGAATGCCCACCCATTTGCTTTAAGATTAAAACTAGAGAAGTTGACCCAACTCTGTAAATTTCTTTCCCAATCTCCCGGAAAAATGCTCGATAATCCACTGTCTACAAAAAGTTTCATGCCTTTGTATGGAAACTCACTTAGCCATATTTTTTCCAGCTCGACTTTCACTCTTTCAATGGAAACATGTCCAATAAGTGCATGCAAGGAACGGATTGCATTAAACGTCTCAGAATCAAGTGTAAAATTTAACTGTGCCGAGAACCTAACTGCTCTAAGCATTCGCAATGCATCTTCTGAAAATCTTAACTGAGGATTACCAACTGCTTGAATTATTCCTGCCTCGATAGCTTGTCTTCCTCCAAAATAATCGACTAACTCATCTTCTTTTGTTAATGCCATCGCATTTATCGTAAAGTCTCGTCTTTGAAGATCCTCTGTTAACGTATGAACAAATTTAACTCCATCTGGTCTTCTAAAATCTGAGTATGTCGATTCAGATCTATAAGTAGTTACTTCAATTGGCTCGTCCAATACAACTAATACAGTACCATGTTCAATTCCAACATCAATCGTATGAGTAAATATCTTTTTGACTTCATCCGGTGTGGCGTTTGTGGTAATATCCACGTCGTTTACTGGAGCGTTACGTATAAAGTCTCGGACAGCACCTCCCACCACAAATGCTTCGAAACCTGCTTGTTCCAGTTCATCAATTATTTTATAAGCTGCTGGCCACCGATTTTTCATAACGCTATTTTCTCGCCACTCTTTCATACATCTCTTCATACTGCGCCACAATACTTTGGGAACTGAATCGATCTTGTATAATCTCAAATGATCGATCTACTATTTGTTTATGTAATGTTGGGTTTTGTAAAATTTCCACACCATATTCCGCTACCTTTTTCCAATCTCCTAATTCAACGATATATCCATTTTCCCCATTTGTAATAACCTCAGGAATCCCACCGACATTTGTTCCAATACATGGTACACCGCATGCCATTGCTTCTAATAGCACTAAACCAAATGACTCTTTTTCAGAAAGTAATAGCATAAGATCTGAAATTGCATATAGTTCAGATAAACTTTCCTGTTTTCCTAAAAACAGTACATCCTTTTCGACGGAGGTGCCTTTAATGGACTCCATAATAGGATGTTTTTCAGGACCATCTCCTACCAACAAAAGTTTAGCTGGAACATCCTGGTGAATAAGTTTAAAGCTTTCCACTATATCAGGTATATGCTTCACTTTTCTAAAGTTAGAAACATGAATAACTACTTTTTCAGCAGGTTTGATACCTAATAATTCTTTTAGATTACCAGGATCTTTTTTAGTATATTCTCGTTCATCTATAAAATTATATATCGTATCAATTTCTTTATTCGGGGTTATTAAATCCATTGTTTCTTGAGCAAGGGAGTTAGATACCGCAGTAACTACATCCGATTTTTCTATCCCATATTTAATCGCACCTTTTAGCGACGAATCATATCCTAGCACTGTTATATCTGTTCCATGTAAAGTTGTAACAATGCCAATATCTGAATTTGCCATATTTTTTGCCAAAATAGCACACACTGCATGAGGAATAGCATAATGGACATGTAACACATCTAATTGTTGTTCAACAATTACCTCTGCCATTTTATTGGCTAATGCAATATCATATGGAGCATATTGAAAAACAGAATAGCTATTCACTTCCACTTGATGGAATGTTATTGTCGGATATACTTTATTTAATCTGAAAGGGATCCCTGATGTGATGAAATGTATTTCATGCCCTTTTGCAGCAAGCATCTTCCCTAGTTCTGTTGCAATTACACCTGATCCACCTACTGTTGGATAGCATGTAATACCTATTTTCAATTTACGCACTTAACCACTTCCTTAACGTGAACGTCTCTCTTCCAATAAACGCCAATCTAAAAAACCTTGTTCTATTCCTTTTAACAGTATTTCAGCTGTTCCCATATTTGTTGCAAGTGGAATCTGATATACATCACAAAGTCGAATGAGTGCAGTTACATCTGGCTCATGAGGCTGAGCTGTAAGCGGATCCCGGAAAAATATGACCATATCCATTTCGTTATTTGCAATTGCAGAACCTATTTGTTGATCTCCACCTAGCGGTCCTGATTTATATCTAAATATTTTTAAGCCAACTTCATCCATAATTCTAGTACCTGTTGTTCCGGTAGCATATAAGTCATGCTCCTCTAATATCGATTTAAAGGCAGTTACAAACTGTATTAAATCTTCTTTTTTCTGATCATGTGCTACTAATGCAATTCTCATTTTTTACCTCCTATAAAATAATATCCTCTAAACCGTAAGTCAGTATATTACGTTTCATAACTTCTTCGATGGACAGTACAATTCCAGACATAAAGGAAGCACGGTCAAAAGAATCATGGCGTAGAGTTAGCAATTGACCTTCTCCCCCAAGTAGTACCTGTTGATGTGCAACTAAACCAGGTAATCGGACACTATGTATATGCATGCCATCCATATTTGCTCCTCTTGCGCCCTGAATTGTCTCTTCCTCCTCGGGATGACCTTGTTCCATTGAAGTACGTGTTTGTTGAATCATTTGAGCCGTCTTAATAGCTGTTCCTGAAGGGGCATCTACCTTTTGATCGTGATGCATCTCGATAATCTCTACATTAGGTAAATATTTTGCAGCTGTTTGTGCAAACTTCATCATAAGGACAGCACCAATAGAAAAATTAGGGGCAATAATACATCCTACCTGTCTTTCTTCTACTTTGTTACGTAATGTATCTAATTGTAAATCAGTAAAGCCAGTTGTACCAATAACTGGTCTTACACCATATTCAAGTGCTGTCATAGCATGTTCAAAAACAGCTGAAGGAACAGTCAAATCGACTAATACATCAGGTTCTGTCTGCTCGATCAATAAATTTAAAGATGTGAAAATGGGAATATTATCTCCTAAGCACTCCATATCTTTTTTAGAATCTAAAACCGATACTAATAAAAAATTCTCGTTCTTTATAACCGTTGCTACTGCTTCTTTTCCCATTTTACCCCTAGGGCCAGCTATCGCTACTTTAATGACCATTATTAGTCCTCCTTGATCGTCCATCTATCTTTGTCTCTTGTATTGTATTTGTTTAAGACTTGCTCCAGTGACTGCTGAAGATCTATACCTTCCGCATTTGCCAAACACATTAGTACAAAAAAGAAATCTCCCATTTCATCAGCAATTTCTTTTTCCACTTCTGTAGGTTTCTTTTTCTTTGTCCCATACTTATGTTGAACCTCCCTAGAGAGCTCCCCTAATTCTTCAGTAAGTCTTGCTAATAGCTCCATAGGTGGAAAGTAACTTTCTTTAAATTGATTTATATATGTATCTACCTCTAGTTGTAATTCGGACAACGTTTTTTTCTCTTCCATTGTTTATCCCTCCTATATCCTAATAAAAATATCAGCTAGTTGTCAAAAGCATCGAAATAATCGATAATAACTTTAGTATGAACTAATAAGTGAGGTGGAACAATGGGACTTGGGCTTAAATTTAAAAATATTGTAATGATTATTTTGGGAGCAGCCATTTATAGTTTTGGCTTTGTTCATTTTAATATGCAAAACGAACTTGGAGAAGGTGGATTTTCTGGTATTACTCTCGTTTTATACTTTGCATTCAACTGGGATGTAGCCTTGATGAACCTTTTATTAAATATACCAATGTTCATCATAGGTTGGAAGCTGCTCGGCCGGAAAATGTTTGCTTATACATTAATAGGGACCATTTCAGTATCTATATTTTTAAAAATATTTAATATTTATGAATTTCAGTTAGGGTTAGAAGATGACCTGTTTCTCGTATCACTATTTGCTGGTGTTTTTGTAGGATTAGGTTTAGGAATTATTTTCAAATATGGAGGTACAACTGGAGGCGTAGATATTATTGCCCGTCTTGTATTTAAATACAAGGGATGGAGCATGGGTAAAACTATGTTTATCTTCGATGCATTTGTCATTTTGTTATCTTGGGCAACTTTCTTAAATGAGCGTTCTATGATGTATACCCTAGTAGCCGTATATGTAGGTGCAAGAGTCATTGATTTTGTTCAAGAAGGAGCTTATTCTGCTAGAGGTGCATTTATCATTTCAGAAAGACAAAATGAGATTGCAGATCTGATTACCAATAAGTTATCTCGCGGAGTAACTATTTTAAATGGTCATGGACATTTTACAAAAAGTAGTCGTGAAGTAATATATTGTGTTGTAGCTAAAAACCAGATAAGTGTGTTGAAATCAGTTATTAGCTCTGTTGATCCACATGCATTTGTTTCTATTACAGAAGTAAAAGATGTAATGGGTGAAGGTTTCACATTAGATGATGAGAAAAATCCGATAGAATAGTTATAAGGGATTGTTCAAGTATTTTACTTGGGTGATCCTTTTTCTAACTATTCGTTCCAGTGCAATTAAAAGAGATTAAAAATTACTACAGGATAAGATTTTACCTACATAGCGGTTGCTTAATACACCATTAACTTGCTTCTAATGGAGACTTATTTGCTTCCCTTATCAGTTACTTTCACATATTCTTCAAATACTTGCTCCATAGAATGATTTACTTGCGGAAAAGGAAAATTCCTCCTTAATTTTTTATTTAAAGTTATAATAAATCGGGTAAAAAGACGCCTGAACGTCTTCAACAGAAATCTAGATATGCCGTTAATTTCCGCAGCTAAACGAAGGATTGAGACATGCCCTCGGAAAGCATCGAGAACCCAATGTTTACGGAACACTAAAAAAAATGAAGAGGATGACTACTGTCATCGCCCTCCATTCTTTTAAATACTCTTAATCATTCCGAGTCATTCCAGTATAGATCAATACTAAACGTAACAACTCTAAAACAGCGACTGCGGCTGCAGCAACATAGGTTAATGCGGCTGCATTTAATACTTTTTTCGCATGAGGTTCTTCCTCATTGCGAATAATGCCGTGAGACACCATTTGGTTCATAGCTCGGTTTGAAGCGTTAAATTCCACTGGTAACGTAACGATTTGGAATACAACACCAGCAGCTAACAACACAATCCCTATTAATAAAAGATTTGAGAAGCTAGCTAGCATACCTATAATAATGAATATCCAGGAAGCATTAGAAGAAATATTAGCAACTGGTACTAATTTGTGTCGTAAACTTAAAAATGAATATGATTCTTTGTGCTGAATAGCATGACCAACCTCATGTGCTGCAATCGCAGAACCTGCAACAGATGCTTCATGAAAGTTGTGAGAAGATAATGCTACTATTTTTGTCATTGGATTGTAGTGATCACTTAAAAATCCTCTGCTTTCAACAACTTGAACATCATTCAAACCATTTGCATCAAGAATTGTTCTTGCTACTTGAGCACCTGTCATTCCTGAAGTAGAACGAACTTTTGAATACTTTTTATACGTTCTTTTAACTTTCATTTGTGCATACAAAGGCAATAATAAAATTATTGCAAAGTATATGAGATAAGAAACCAAGTTTCTTTTCCCCCTCTCTAATCTATACTATTTATTTTAATAGGAATAATAAAGACATTCAACTAATAAGCTTTGACCTTTTTTGATATATGAAAGATGCTAAAGAAATACAAGCAATGGATAGCCAGAATGTAAAGTAACCAATCTGATCAGCATATTTGTATAAACTGCTATAAACTGGCATTTGATCAAATACATAATCTATTACATCATTATGTAATGTCCAAACAGCAGCAATAAATATATGTATCCAAGTAAAGCGATAATAAGGAATGTATAATATAGCTTGGATTGCCATTGCAAAATGTGATGCAACAAGCATCCATCCCATCCAACCGAGATAATCATTTTCCACATATGTCCAAATATTCATCACTACTGCCCATAATCCATATTTTACAAGCGTGATTAATGCTAAAGCTTCTATTAACTTCCAATTTTTCTTAAACAGCCATGCGAACAAGGCAATTGTAAAAAATAAACTTGCTGTCGGACTGTCGGGCACGAATAGGAGAAACTTAGCTTCTGTTTGGGACAGCTGCCCTTCATACCAATAGTAACCATAGATGGTACCAAATAGGTTTACTATGAACAATAGCCACATAAATGTTTTGTTAAAGAGAACCATCTTTGTGTACAGTAGCAATTCTTTCATTTATCTGGGCTCCTTTTTAATATGAAAAAAAGAGAGCCAGTTTCCTGACTCTCTTCATTTGTTAATATTATTCTGCTGGTTGAAGTGTTGTAATAAACTCAGCTAGTTTTTGTAATTCTTCTTCAGTACCTGTGTAAGTTCCACCAGGCATACCGCCTCTACCTTCATGAGCGATTTCTACGATTTCCTCAGCAGTCATGTCTAAACCTGCTAATGGTAAACCAATACCGCCCTCAAAGGAGTTACCGTGACACCCAATACATGAAGAAGCCTGGTAAAGTTGATAACCCTCTGAGGTTTCATCATATTCAACAGAAACTTCTTCTTTAATTTCACCGTAAGCTTTAGCAGCTTCCCAGTCATGGTTTACAACAGATTCCCATGTTAAGAAAATAATTGAAGCAATTGCAAGAAGCATGAATCCTGTCGGTAATGGACGTTTCCATGGGCTTCTTTCTTTACTTGTATCTAAAAATGGTACTAATAATAGCGCTCCGAAAGCCAATCCTGGCATAACGATTGCTCCAATAATATTATACGGTCCAGAAGCAAATTCATATTTTAATAATTGGTATAAAAATAAGAAATACCAGTCTGGTACTGGAATATAACCTGTGTCAGCTGGATCAGCTGGGCGTTCAAGTGGCGATGGATGTGCAACTGTTAATACCAAATAACCAACTAAGAAAACCGCACCGACTAACCATTCTTTCAGTAAAAAGTCAGGCCAGAAAGCTTCTGTTTTACCTGGATACTCTGAATAGTCCTTTGGAGTGTTTTTCTTACGATTAGAAAGATCTGGTACACGTGAGTCTCCAACAAATTTCATGCCTTTTCCGCGATGCATAATGTCCCCTCCTTGTTAAGAATTATCTGTACCACTTACCCATTATAGTGGTCCAGAAATACCTTGACGACGAATCATGATAAAGTGAGCTGCAAGTAATCCAAATAAAGCAGCCGGCAAGAAGAACACATGAATCGCAAAGAATCTTGTTAATGTTTGTGCACCGATGATTGTTTCATCACCAGCTAAAAGTGTTTTAATTATTCCACCAATAAATGGAACAGATGCTGCAATTTCAATACCAACCTTCGTTGCGAACAATGCTTTCATGTCCCAAGGAAGTAGGTAACCTGTAAATCCTAAACCTAACATAACGGCGAAGATTAATACTCCGACCATCCAGTTTAGTTCACGAGGTTTTTTATAAGAACCAGTAAAGAATACACGTAATGTATGTAAGAACATCATAACAATTACAAGTGATGCTCCCCAGTGATGCATCCCACGCACTATTTCACCGAATGCTACTTCATTTTGAAGATAGTAAACAGATTCCCATGCATTTTCAATATCCGGTACATAATACATAGTTAAGAACATACCTGAAAGAATTTGAATTACTGTGATGAAAAATGTTAATCCACCGAAACAGTATACAAATGCAGAGAAATGGTGTGCAGGGTTTACGTGTTCTGGTACTTCATGGTCTGCAATATCACGCCATATTGGTGTAATATCTAGACGTTCATCCACCCAATCATAGATTTTATTAAGCACTGATGTCGTACCCCCTTACTTTAAACTAATGTGTTAGGAATAGCTTTCCCAATTTCTAAGAACCCGTCATTTTCACGAACTTCATATTGATCCAACGGACCTAGAGGTGGTGTTTTTGGAACATTTTTACCGTTTTTCTCATAACGACCCGCGTGACATGGACAGAAGAACTGATTTTTGTGAGCTGGGTCTGCTTCCCAGTTTACTGTACAACCCAAATGCTTACATACAGGAGATAGTGCGATAATTTCATCGCCTTCTTTGTATACCCAAGCAGAATTGGTAATATCAGACTTGTACCATGCATCCACTTGTTCAAAAGTGAAGTCAACACGTTCTGGAACTTCCGTAATATCGGCAATTTTCTTCTCCGTTAGTACAAAATCTCCGCCTTCTTTTTTCTGCAATACAGGATCAACTGCAAATCGTACCATTGGCATAAGCATTCCAGCTGCCATAAATCCGCCAACACCTGTTAAAGTGTAACTTAAAAATTGACGTCTTGATACTTTATTGTTACTCATCCTTTTCCCCCCTCTTACT
Organism: Psychrobacillus psychrodurans; assembly: GCA_900114885.1. Taxonomy (GTDB): domain Bacteria; phylum Bacillota; class Bacilli; order Bacillales_A; family Planococcaceae; genus Psychrobacillus; species Psychrobacillus psychrodurans. The sequence goes on along the minus strand of FOUN01000003.1, from coordinate 110,808 downwards.
TAAAGGTCAGTCCAATGGACATACTTGCTTGAATAATAATACTAGGACATATACATGATATATCAATAAAAAAGGAAGGTCAATAATCGATTTCCTCGAATTATAAACTTTATAGACAAATCATGAAACAAATTGTCACTAATTCGCCCATTTTTTCGCGAAAATAGGAATAAGTTGTCGTAATTGATCTTCAAGTACTGAGTTTCTCATTTTTTGGTCCATGGAATCCAGTGGTACAGATGGAATCCAAATAATATTTTGTTCCTCTCCCATTGTACTCCACTCTCTATCAGAAGTAACGTAAAAGATATGCTTGAAGGATGCTTTGTTTAGTTCTTCCTGCCAATCTTTAAATACCAATTGCTTGTCCTGACTTTTTGTATAGGAGAAGGAAGGAAATAAAACAATCCTTCCTTTGAATTGATTTTCAATTACGTTTGCTAGGGACAGTGTGAAGTCAGCTGCAGATGCTGCAAATTGGAAGCCCTCATCTGAGCCATCAATTTGTATTAATGGAATCACTGCTGTGTCTATAAATTCTTTTTGTGCTTGATATACTGTGCTATCTTTTCCGTTCCAATGCATTTGTAACCTCTCCTAAACCTCTTTTTGTTGTATTTGTTTCCACAATGAAGAAAGCTCCATGAATTTTTCTTTGTTGTTATCATCTATCGCTTGATCAATCTGCTTTTTTAATTGTTCCACTTGAAATGAATACAAGCTTTCACTAACTATATCCTCGGCTATCAATTTATCTTTTTCACTAATCTGCAAATATTTCGGCATATATGGATTCTCTTCTAATACCGCCAAATACTCAGGACTAGGTGGCATCATTTGAAAGTTCAATTGAATGTACATATCTTCTTCTGGATGTAACCGCAAATCATGAAAGGACTTTTCAGCATCAGCAGTCATGATACTTCCTTTGTAAAAGCGAAATGGGATACCTGAGGACGTCGTAACCGACATTATCATGGCTCGAGGACAATAATGCGCCTCCTCCACAAAGTGTACATTATTCAACAACGTTTCATGGCTTATCAAGTAATTCAAGATCCACACGCACTCTCTTCTTTTCATCTGATACTTTTTTAAAAACCACCGAACAAATTCTTTTTTCTCACCAACTGAAACAGAAGCAGTCACGTAACCTCTCCTTCCTTCATTTATTCAAACATTTCAAACCATTCACTATTTTCAGGTTGAAGTTTTTGTAAAATTAACACAATATCTTTTGCCTCTGCTCTTTTCCCTTCTTCTAAAAGGAAATAAACGTATTTCTCTAAAAAAGGAACATCCTCTTTATGTTCAGTATATGCAAGCTGATAAAATTCGTATGCTTTTTCGTAGGATTCTAATCTTTCATACGCAGCTGCTAAAAATGGATACATTGCAGACCATTCAAAATGCTCTTGCTTCAACGTTTCATAGAGTTCCACTAACTCCTCATCTTTCTCTTCTGTTGAAAATAAGGAAGACAAAATGAAAATAGCATCCATATATTCTGGGTCAAGAGCAATTGCTTCTCTTAAAAAAGTTTCTGCTTCTTTCACTTTACCCAATTTCAAGGAAATTTTACCTGCAAATAAATAATATTCTTTTTCATACTCATCACGAGCGATACCATCTGTAATTGCTTTTAGAGCATCCTCATTTTTTTCCAGCATGGCATAGGTCTCAGCGAGAAGCATATAGCCTGAGAAGTAGTCAGGATCAATTTGAAGGAGATCTTCTAATTGTTTTGCAGCAGTTTCAAAATGCTGTACCTGGAAGGATGCATAGGCAGCATGGAAAAGTACGTCTGGGGCAACTTCTTTTTTCAGTGCTTCTGTATAATATGGAATCGCTTCCTCATATGCTGCCCCAGCACTATAGATTTCTGCTAGCTTAAGCGATAAATCTACTGCTTGTATAGAATCCTGATGAGGCAGTAAATCCTCCATTACTCGTGCTGCCTCTAGATATCGACCAGTTTCAAACAACAATTCACCTTTAGCATACATTAGTAAAGGTTCTTTTGGTAATAGCGTGATTGCTTCATTTATCTTTTGTTCTGCAACTTCATATAACCCAATCATTTGATAATAGTCAGCTAATGTAAGTAGGGCTTGCGGGTATGCATCGCTAGTTTTTTCGATAGTTGTTAGCATCTCTAGAGCTTCATCTTCTTTATCCATTTCTAAATAAAGCTGGGCTTGATCAATCTTCAATTGATTTTCTTCAGGAAATAAAAACTGAAGATTTTCTAAGACAGTAATAGCCTCCTGTATAAAACCAAACTGCGTTAGTAAATCTGCAAGCTGGTATTGCTCATCTGGATCGCCATTCAATAAAAAATTATCAATCATTGTTCCTAGTTTTTCCATGTTTCCTTCTTCCATCGTCTGGATAAAAGGTGTCAAGTTGTCCATGTTATCACCATTCTTTCATTATACCTTTATCCTACAAGAACATTTGTTTTTGAACAAGAAAAAAACCCTCTTCTAAAAAAGAGGGAATTTATTTTTTTCATTTATTAATGGTGTAAAACACCCGTGATGTTTAACTATAAAGGCGTTCAGCTAATGATCAGTAAGGAACCTTTCCCTAATCTAAGATTCATTTGATCACACTCGAAATATCTTCAAAAAATGTAGGGTATGAAACAGCAATACATCCCGCATTGTCAATTGTGACAGGTTCTGTTGTTATGAGGGAAGCTACTGCAGCCATCATACCAATGCGGTGATCTCCATATGTGAGAAGATCACCGCCATGTAGTGTTGTCGGTCCCTCTATTATCATTCCATCATCTGTGGCAGTAATATTTGCTCCTAGTTTCTTCAACTCATTTACTACTGCATCAATTCGGTTCGTCTCTTTTACTTTAAGCTCTTCTGCATTTTTAATAACAGTTTTCCCGTTAGCCTGTGTAGCGAGTAAAGCTATTATAGGTATTTCATCGATAAGTCGAGGAATGAGTTCTCCTCCAATTTCTGTTCCAACTAAAGGAGAGGACTCAATTTCAATTGTCCCCATTTCTTCGTGACTACTATTTACTGCGTCATTAACTGTAAAAGAAGCACCCATTGCTTGCAGAACATCCATAATGCCTGTTCTGGTTGGATTTAATCCTACATTTGTTAAAGTTAACTTACTACTAGGAACAATTGCACCAGCTACTAGGAAGAAAGCTGCTGAGGAAATATCACCAGGTACGACAACGGCTGTTCCATTAAGCTTTTGTCCGCCAAGAAGTCTTATCGTCTTATTATCAACGGCAATGTTCGCACCAAAGTGTTTTAGCATTTTCTCTGTATGATCCCTAGAAGTTTCTATTTCTTCAACTACTGTTTCACCGTTTGCATTTAAAGCTGCTAGTAATATTGCAGACTTCACCTGTGCACTAGCTACAGACATCTTATAGTGAATAGCTTGTAATTGAGTACCTTCTACAGCAATAGGAGTAAACTGACCATTTTCTCTCCCGATTAGCTTAGCATTCATTTGTTTTAGAGGATCTGTAACTCTTCTCATTGGACGTTTTTGGATTGATTCGTCACCTATTAATACCGAAGATACCGATGAACCAGCTAAAATTCCAAGCATTAAGCGAGTAGTTGTCCCCGAATTCCCCGTATATAATATTTCATCAGGTTCTTTCCAGTGTGTGATTCCCTTACTAATGATTTTTACTTTGTCACCTTCTATAGATATTTCAACTCCAAGCTTTTGAAAGCAATCAATCGTACTTAAGCAATCATCACTTTGCAAAAAGCCTTCAACTGTAGTAGTCCCTTCTGCAATAGCTCCGAACATGATAGAACGATGCGAGACAGATTTGTCCCCAGGTATACGAATGGTGCCCTCCAATGAGGGCTGCGCATAATCTAATTTCTTGCTAGTTATCAAGATCATTCCTCCTTAAGAAATATACGTCTCATACGTTGTATTATTGGCAATACAGTCTACCGCTTTAGCACGATCATCTATTGATTGAAAGCTTATGACAAGTATTCCGAAAACGTCCTCACGAGTTTCTACAATTCGTAAGTTTGTAATACTAATACTGTCTTTAGCTAAATATCCTGTAATCTCCGAAATAACACCAGGATAATCAGGTACATCAACATAAAGGTCAAAAGAGCTAAACATTGCCCCTTGTGCATTTATAGGAAGATCATCTCTTACTCTTTTAGCGGTAGCAAAATATTCTTCTATATCACTAGAATCTGCGTATGTTAGTAAGTCCTGTAATCTACTCATTTCATTCGTCCATGCATGTAATTGATTACGTAGTTCTTTACGATTTTGAAGCGTTATATCTCTCCATACAATCGGGTTTGCAGAAGCAATTCTCGTTATGTCTCTAAATCCCCCGGCTGCAAGTTGTTTTGTAAATGGATATAGTTCGTTTTCAAAAGATAATTGATGCACAAGTGAGGCGGCAACTAAGTGGGGGAAATGACTAACTACAGCAGTCATATGATCATGTTCCTCTGCTCCGACTTTTACCAACTTCGCTTTCGTCACCTGCAATAAATCTATCAGAACTTGAATTCGTTCATAAGATTCGTCTTCAAAAGGTGTGAGCAAATAATAAGCATTCTCAAAAAGAATCGGTCTGGCAGCCTCTACACCACTTTTGTGGGAGCCCGCCATGGGATGTCCACCTATAAACGTAATGCCCTTTTCTCTTAATGAAATGGCAGCTTTCATAATTTCTTTTTTGGTACTTCCCGTATCCGTAATAATTACTTGGTTCTTTAGTTGCCATTTTGGTAATTCATTCATTAATCGGATTGTTTCACTTACTGGAGTAGCAAAAACAATTACATCCGAACACTCCGTTCCATCTTTCATGTTTATGACTATTTCATCTATGACACCAATTCTTTTCGCTGTTCTAAGGGTATGACCATTTTCATCATACCCAATTATTTTCACATCTTTATTGCGTTTTAATCCAAGTGCTAGAGATCCACCTATTAATCCGAGACCAATAATAAAAACTGTTTGCTGCATTATAAGACGCCTTCCTCTTTTAGAACTTCATCTAGCTTTTCTAATAACTCGCTATTTTGCTGTTCTGTTCCAATTGTTATACGAAGGTATCCTGGTTTCCCTAATGCATTCCCACTTCGAACGATAAACCCTCGCTTCATTAATCCTTGGAATACTACGTCACTATTAGCTTTGACTTCCATTAAGATGAAGTTTGTTTGGGAAGGAAAATAATCTAAATTTCGTTCCTCGCAATATGCCACGAATTGAGCTTTTCCAGTGTTATTTTTCTCTTTACATTGTTCTATAAACGCTTGATCTTCTAATCCAATAAGGGCTACCTGCTGACTTATAATTGTATTATTAAATGGCTCCCGAGTTGGTTCTAGTTGAGCTATTACTTCTTCTGAACCAATCGCATAACCAATTCGAAAGCTTGCAAGTCCATAAGCTTTAGAAAATGTACGCATTATTAATATATTTGGGTGTTTTTCTAATAATCCAAGAGAATCCTTGTAGTTATTGTCTGTTATGTATTCTGTGTATGCTTCATCTAAAACGATCAATACATCCTTTGGCACTTTTTCAATAAAATCTTTCAATTTATCGCTAGGTGTTAGTGTCCCTGTTGGATTGTTTGGATTACATACCCAAATGATAGCGGTGTTCTCATCAATCGCTGTAAGCATATTGTTTAAATCATGCTCCCCGTTATTTGTAAGGGCGATTTCACGAACTTCTGCTCCTTCAACAATCGCATTATGCTTATATTGACCGAATGTTAAATCTGCCATAATAGTATTCAACCCAGGTCGTAAAATAGCTCTTGATACGATTAAAATATTCTCGTCAGAACCATTACCAAATAATAATTGTTTTTCAGAGATGTTTAAATGATTCGCTACAGCTGTTCTTAGGTTTGAAGCATATCCATCAGGGTAAATGGCAAAATCTAATTTCGCATTTGCGAAGTATTCTTGTACTCTTGGTGAAGCACCGTATGGATTTTCGTTAGATGCAAGTTTCGTCACTTTTTCTAAGTTATACATTTTCTTTACTTCGTCGGAAGTTTTGCCAGGCTGATATGCATGTAACCCATTAATCTGTTGTTTGAATTTCATTTTAACCCCTCAGTTCTATAGTTTATTTGAGTAAATCTGGTCTTAACTGTACAGCGTTATTTAAATAAATATGTTGTATCTCTTGCTGCGGTTTTGTCGTATTTACATGCATTAGTAATCGTATACACTTTTCCAACGCTCCAGGAACGTTCATTTCATGAGTGCACATTACTGGGACATACGCCCATCCTTCTATGCCTCGAACAGCTCTTGCAGGAAAAGCAGAAATAATATCCGTCGTAGTAGATATGATGACTGAAGCGATATCCTCTGGTAAAATACCATTTGATTTTGCCATTTCTTCTACAAGACGCCTAGTTTCCTGAAGTACTAATTCATTTGAATCCTCTGTTACTGTAGTTGCTCCTCTTACGCCTCTAATCATTAGTTACCTCCTTAACCCATTGCCGCAGTTGTTCATCGGACCTTTTAATTTCTTCCACCGAAATTATTTGCACAAATGGATTCCCAATTTCTTGAAGCAGCGCAAAATGTAGTTCTCCATTTGTCGTTTTCTTATCTTTTTGCATAAATTTAGATAAACTTTCAAATGAACACTGAAGCACATGTTCAAAATTATAGCCAAGTCTTTTCGCTAAATCATATACTTTTTTGGCATATCCTTCTTCCACATTTCCATGAAGTTCACTTAGCATTAACGCTGGAATCATTCCAATCATAACTGCTTCACCATGCGTGATTTTACCGTAACCTACAGATGCTTCAATTGCATGACCATATGTATGACCAAAGTTCAAGAATTTACGATAAGATTGTTCCTTTTCATCTAATTCGACAATACGAGCTTTTACTAGAATTCCTTTTTCAAGCCATTGTAATAATTCTTTATTATTGATTGCCTTTAAGTTGGGAAGAGCAATAAATTCATCCATCCAGCTAGCATCACTGATAATCGCATGCTTTATAACCTCTGCAAGGCCAGAGCGAACTTCTGCTTCTGGTAACGTTTTTAAGAAATGAAAATCATATAAGACTTCCGAAGGTTGATAGAAAGCCCCAATCATATTCTTTCCATTTGGGTGATTGATCGCAGTTTTACCTCCAACGGCACTATCATGTGCTAGTATAGTTGTTGGAATTTGATAAAAAGGAATACCACGCATAAATGTTGCTGCCACAAATCCAGTCAAGTCCCCAACTGCTCCCCCTCCTAATGCGATAAGAGCAGAATTCCTTGAACAATTTTCTTCCAGCAAAAAGGTTTGGACTTGAAAATAGGATTCAAACGTTTTGCATGCCTCACCATTTGGAACAATATAAAGTTTAAAAGACAGATTAAAATTAGTACGAACATAGTCTTCATGAAGTCTCCAAACATGTTCATCGGTGATTATCACTAGTTGATCATATTTTTTAAAATCTGCTGCTCGTCTTTCACAAAAAGATTGTAAAATATTCTCTCCTAAAAAAACTTCATAAACAGAGTCTTTCGTTTTTACTTGGATAGACATCATTAAAACCCCTTTGTATATGCTCTATGACTCTCTATATCTGCAAGTAATGTATCTATTTTATCTCCATGAAAGGTTTCTAATACCGCTTGTGCAATCTCCCAAGCAATAACTGCTTCAGCAACTACTGAAGCTGCTGGTACCGCACAGCTATCAGATCTTTCAATACTAGCCTTGAACGGTTCCTTCGTATCAATGTCCACACTTTGAAGCGGCTTATAAAGCGTAGGAATTGGTTTCATCACACCACGGACTACTATTGGCATTCCCGTAGACATCCCGCCTTCAAGTCCACCTAGACGATTTGTATCGCGTGTATATCCTTCTACTTCATTCCAAGAAATTTGATCATGAACTTGACTTCCAAAAAGGTTAGCCATTTCAAATCCTAATCCTACCTCTACACCTTTAAATGCATTGATGCTCATCATCGCCATTGCCAACTTGCCATCTAACTTACGATCATAATGGACATAGCTTCCAACTCCAGCTGGCATACCAGAAACGATTACCTCTACCACTCCACCAATCGTGTCTCCAGCTTTTTTTGCATTATCGATTGCCTCTACCATTCGGGCTGATGCTTCCGGATCTAAACAATATACCGGATCTGCCTCAACAATCTCACGAATTGCTTCTACTGTTTTGCCATTAGCTAGACTTAAATCGGCTTCAATCCCACCAATTTTCGTCACATGTGCCACGATGGATATACCTAGTTTACTAAGCAATTCTTTTGCAACAGCTCCTACAGCAACTCTTACCGTAGTCTCGCGCGCAGAAGATCGCTCTAGAACATTTCGTAAATCGCGATGACCATACTTCATACCTCCAACTAAATCGGCATGACCAGGACGAGGTCTTGTAATTTGTCTTTTAATATCCTCAGGGTCTATTTCTTCTCCTAGAGGCTCAATCCCCATTATATTCGTCCAATGCTTCCAGTCATCATTATTTACAACTAGGCAAACTGGAGATCCTAATGTTTTCCCGTGGCGTACACCTGAAGTAATAGCAACTGTATCTTTTTCAATTTGCATACGTCTTCCACGACCATGTCCACCTTGACGACGTTTTAATTCTTTATTTATGATTTCACTCGTTATTTCTAATTGGGCTGGTAACCCTTCAATAATCGCTGTTAGTTGTGGTCCATGTGACTCACCTGCAGTTAAATATCTCACAGCACTTTCCCCCTTCAACTCGCTAAAGTATTTGTTTTTCACTATAACAAAATTTTAGAACAATGTATACAAAAAATGTGTAAGTATCTTTTAAAGGCTCGTTGAAAAATAAAAATCATTCCGCAACTGAAGTCAACCTTTGTTCATTGAACATTGTCTTGACTTATCTATACTTTCTTTTCATTGATCAGTTACCACTTTTCTTCCATTATTGCTGAATTCGTAAGACCTTCTATTCATTATCTTTGCTTAGAAGAAAAACTGTCCGGAAATTCTCGGACAGTTCTTCTTATTTTTTCCGATAAAAAAAGGTATCTTCCGTTTCAAATCCATATTTTCCTGGATTGAATATTTGCTCAGTACTACCAACAAATAGTATTCCGCCGGAACGAAGGGAATCGCTAAAGTTTTGATAAATTTGATCTTTTGCTTCCTCTGTAAAGTAAATCATAACATTTCTACAAACAATCAAATCAAAGTTTTTATCATATGTATCTTTCAATAGATTATGTTTTTTGAATGTTACCGTTCTTTTAACTGCATCACTCATCTTATAAAATGGAGTTTGGTTCTCAAAATGCTTATTCTTCATATCAGTTGGAACCTCGGCTAGGGAACGTTCAGGGTAAATGCCTACTTTCGCACGTTGGATTGCATTTTCATCTAAATCCGTTGCGTGTATAGCAACTTGAGTTAAAGGAACATGATTGGACAGAACCATTGCAATGGTATAAGGTTCTTCTCCAGTAGAGCACGCTGCACTCCAAATTTTTAGCCGCTTATTTGTTTCTAATAATTTTGGAAATATTTTAGTCTGTAATATTTCCCAGCGTTTCGCATTCCGATAAAACTCCGAAACATTGATTGTCATCCTGTCTAGAAATTCATTCATTAAATCTCTATTTGAGTCGAGAGCTTGATAAAATTCAACAAAATTTTTATATCCCTTTTTTTCATACAACGAAGTTAGTCTCCGACGCATCTGCGCCTCTTTATATGCTGCAAGATCAATGCCTGTCTTTTTCTTAATGGAATCCACAAATTTAATATAATCCGGCAAAATGATTTCGCCCCCTTCTAAAACCTATAATTAGTATATCCTATACGCAGCATTTCGAACATACTAAAAAGACAGACAAATATGAACACTTACCTACCATTTAGTTTGTTGTGTGTGAGTTTCTCGTTTAGGTCAATCCTCCTTAGATAAAACGAGTTGCCCCTCCTTTATACTCCAACCTCTCTTAAATAGATCGATATGCCATTCGAATAACAATGTATTTCTCGATTAGCAGTTATTCTCTCTCTCATTTAAGCTTAATCTCATCTCACAGCTTCTTTTTTCAGAACAAAAAAAGGTTGTTTATGAATGAAGTCATAAACAACCTTTTTCTATTTCTTATTAGTTAATCCAGTTGTTAGCATCTTTTTTGTATGATACTAGCTCTTCTTGCTTGAAGAATAATCCAATTTCACGTTCAGCGCTTTCAGGAGCGTCAGAACCGTGGATAATATTTTTCCCTACAGTTACTGCGAAATCACCACGGATAGTTCCTGGTGCAGATTCTTTAGGGTTTGTAGCACCCATCATTAAACGAGCAGTTGAGATAACATTTTCGCCTTCCCAAACCATAGCGAAGACTGGTCCAGAAGTGATGAATTCTACTAATTCTCCGAAGAATGGGCGTTCTTTGTGCTCGCCGTAATGTTGTTCAGCAAGTTCCGTAGGAATTTGCATTAATTTTGCTCCAACTAATTGGAATCCTTTTGCTTCAAAACGACCTACGATTTCACCGATTAAGTTACGTTGTACGCCATCAGGTTTTACCATTAAAAATGTTTTTTCCATATTTAACACTCCTCGAATATATATAATGGACTTTATTCTCCACCGTTACAAATATTATCATTATAATGCATTATTTTCAAATTAAATTAACAACTTAGTTTTTCGCTACGGAGTTCCGAAAGGAAGCAACTAATCATCTTCCTCTTAAAATTTCCTTTTGCTCATGAATAGCGCAATATTTTGTAACGATTTCTTCGCTGAATTTGCCGGTAATTGCTTAACCTCATCTAGCGCTTTTTGTAAGTATATATTACTTATTTGTTTGGCACGTTCAATACCGTCTGATTCGCGAATTTTCGTTAACAATATTTGTCGATTGGTGTCGCTAATCGTTCCAGCTAAAATATCACTTAATAAAGGTTCAATGGCTGGATCGTTTTTAACGAATAAAACAGGCAGAGTAATATTGCCCTGCGCGAGATCAGATCCAGCAGGTTTGCCTAATTCCTCGTCAGAAGATGTGAGATCTAAAATGTCATCAATTATTTGAAATGACATACCAACATAATATCCAAACCGCTTCAAATGATTAACAGTTTTTACATCTGCTTTGGAAGCAATTGCACCTAATTCACAGCTGGCTGATATTAATATTGCCGTTTTTCGTTTAATTCGACGTAGATAGTCTCTAACTGTTTGCTCAAGATAGTGCTTATCCTCAATTTGAATAATTTCACCAATACAAAGTTCCACCATTGTTTGAGATAACACTTCATGTGCATATGTATTTTGTAAATCTGTTATGTATTCAATTGCATTTGCAAAAAGAAAATCACCTGTATACATCGCAACCCGATTGTTCCATTGCGCCTTTACAGTTTCTCTGCCCCGTCTGGTTTCTGCATCGTCTATTACATCATCGTGGACGAGAGATGCCATATGAATGAGTTCAACTGAAACAGCCACACTTTTTATTGAGTCTATAGAGTAATTTCCGAATTTCGCTGCAAGCAAAACGAAAACTGGTCTAATTCTTTTACCTCCAGCAAGTAGTAGATGAAGAGACGCTTCATTCAATAAGTGAGAAGAAGAATTCACCGCTACAGCTAATTCTTTTTCGATGATTTCAAGATCCGATTTTAAATCGGAATAGAGTAACTTCAACTTCATCTTGTCCACGGTTACAACCTCACTCACTTAAATATCTTTTTTATATCCAATATGTCTAGCTGCCGCTCCACCACTATATGGTTTACTAGTTACATTGACCAAACCCACTTTTTCAAAGAGCTTTGTTAAATCAGCTCTATTTGGAAATTCTTTAGCTGACTCCTGTAACCATGAATATTCTTTATAGCTTTTTGCAAATAGTTTTCCGAATAGGGGCATAATATAACGGAAATAGAATCGGAACAATCCATTAAATAGTTTAGAATCTGGTGTAGATGTTTCTAAACATACAACCATTCCACCCGGTTTAACAACACGGTTCATTTCACTTAATACTTGTGTATAGTCGGGAACATTGCGTAAACCAAACCCAATCGTTACATAATCGAAAGAATTATCTTCGAATGGCAATTCCATAGCATTTCCTTGAATTAACTCAATTTGCGAAATATGCTTAACTTTTTCTAATCCAACATTTAACATGTTCTGACTAAAATCTAATCCTCTTACTTCGCCAGTTGGTCCTGTTGCCTCTGCCAATGCGATTGTCCAGTCTGCTGTTCCGCAACATACGTCTAATGCTTTGCTTCCACGTTTTACTTGCATAGCCTTCATCGTATCTTTTCGCCATGCTTTATGTTGTTGAAAGCTAATAACCGAATTCATTGAATCATAATTATCGGATATCTTTTCAAAAACTTCATGTACATGTTGTTCTTTTGATTTTCCCACGATTTAACCTTCTCTCAACTGCTTTTCTAAGGTGCATCTCATTAATTTATCTAACAGTAGGCCTTTCAGTTGATCTTGCAATAGCTCTGAGTTAGTTATTTCTTCCTTGAGTAAAGACTCAACTTTTTCTATCTCCACCTGTAGCAAATTAATATTGGCTTGTAATTGACTAGATTTACTAATGTAAAATGGTTTGCCGCCTTTTTCATATGCTTCTAGTTCTCTTTTTAGAGCAATGAGTAGCAATGATTCTTTCATAACGAATACATATTCATGAAATGAATAATATTCATATAATTGTTCTATAGATTTAGATTCAATCAGTTGGATAGATTGTATGATTTCCTCAAAGCTATATAATTGTCGATCATAAAATCTAGTCTTCTGTTCAGATATAGTTGCGACACCATCCGACAATTGTTGGATTAAGTCTAATTGTTTGTCACTAGCTAGTAACTGGTAATACTTCCCACTATAATAGTCCCCAGCTAATACTTGTAGTTGCTGTTCCTTAGTGGTTGCATTCAATTCTTTTACTAAGTCGTGAGCAGCTAGGGCAGAAAAGATAAGTGTAACTGCAATGGCAGATTTACTTTGGGACTCATCCCATTCTTCCCCATTAAATAGTGGTAAAAGTGTAAAAAACAAACGCTCTTCATCAATGACAGGAGCCCCGGTATATTTTAACAAAGTACTATGCTGTACTTGTTTGAATATGCCATCTTTATACTGCTTTATATGTTGTTTGATCAATGCTTCGTTCATACACTTTACTCCATTTCCCAACTGCGCTTAATCTGTCTATCTGTATATTTTAATTTATTTTTTAGAATCGGATTGTATAATACCATTTGCAGAATGGATTGATGCTTTCCCTCTGATCTTCATGGCCGACGTATGTTCGGTAAATTGGGCAATCATAACTTCACCATTATCCAGTTTTTCAGAATGATGAAATTTTGTATCTGTTCCTCTTGTAAGACCGATTACATGAACTCCGTCTTCCTCTGCTTTTATCAAAATATAATCTGAACTAGACATATTATAGTCTCCTTTGTTCACAGTCTTTTTCCATCATACCATATTCTAAAGCCGACATCCAAAGGTGTTACTTCATCTTTATGAATGAAAGTATTTCTGAGCGCTTCACATCGTCAGTTTCTAAAATTCCACGTGCAACAGCAGTAATTGTTTTTGCACCAGGTTTTTTAATACCTCGCATTGTCATACACATATGTTCTGCTTCCACTACTACATACACACCATGTGGATTTAGCATTTGCATTATATCATCCGCTACGCTTGAGGTGATTCTTTCCTGTAGTTGTGGGCGTCTTGCTGTAGTTTCAACAGCTCTAGCAAGCTTACTTAAGCCCGTGACAACCCCATTACGAGGAATATATGCTACATGTGCTTTACCGTAAAAGGGAACTAAATGATGTTCACACATGGAGTAGAACGGTATGTCCTTTACTAAAACTAACTCTTCATGTTCTTCGTTAAAGACAGTTTTAAAATATTCCTTTGGATCCTGATGTAAGCCTTCGAACATTTCTGCGTACATTTTAGATACTCTCTTAGGTGTCTCTAATAATCCTTCTCTATTTGGATCTTCACCGACTGCTTCTAAAATCATTTTAACAGCTTCTTCTATCTTGTTCAGATCGACTTTTGTCATCTGTAGACCCCCTAAAACTATGTATTATATCAATTGCATCTTAGCATATGACATAATTATAATAAATAAATTTATTCTAATGTCATATCTGCATATTTTATCTCGTTAATAGCTGAAATTCTTTTTTTGGGTTATAGCTTAACAATCGAACAATCTGATAACAGAACTTAATTGAAAAGAACGGCTACCGTGAAGCAAGCTCCACAATAACCGTTCTATGTACTACAACATCAGTTATTTAACTGCGTCTTTAAGTGCTTTACCTGGTTTAAACGCAGGTACTTTGCTTGCAGCGATGTCGATTTCTTTACCTGTTTGTGGGTTACGTCCTTTACGTGCAGCACGTTCACGAACTTCAAAGTTTCCAAAACCGATTAATTGTACTTTTTCACCATCTGCAAGAGCAGTTTGAATTGATTCAAATACAGCTTCAACAGCTTTAGAAGCATCTTTTTTAGAAAGTTCTGTAGCTTCTGCAACAGAGTTAACTAGTTCTGTTTTATTCATACCATTCACCTCCTCTCAAAGGAAGATAGCTTCAATCCTGTAAAAAGAGTATCACAACCAAAAAACCTTCGCAACACAATTTACACGAGTTTAGCTAAGTTTCCTCAAAAAAAGGACATTTTCACACAATAACAGGACTTTTTGCATACTCGCAAAAAGTCCTGTATTGACTTCACAATATAAATGTGACCATCCCTCGGTCACCTTCATTTACCATTCGTTCAATCGTTTCTCGCATTCTCTTCTTCGCTACGTCAGAAACACTTTCTGTTTTATAACGTAAACTTTCTTTTAAAACTTCCACTAGAGAAGTTCCAAAAACCTGTGTTTGCCATAAAGCATCTCGGTCGTGTAAATACCCATGTTTTAAATCCTTTAATAATTGCTGACTATGAAATTCAGACCCGATTAATGGTGCGAATTCAGCTTCCATATCTACACGTATAATGTGGAGAGAGGCAGCTTTTGCTTTTAAGCTTACACCATAGAAATTATTTTGTTTGATAATTTCGGGAGCGGTAGGCTGAAAATCTTGAATTGTTGGTAATGATACGCCATAACCATGTTTTTTCGCTGCTTCCAAAGCATCTGAAAATTTATGATATGCCTTCTTTGCGGTAGATGCTTCTTTAACGAACAGTAGCCAATCCTTCTTCGACTCAATAGGTTCCTCTAGCCATTCATCGCAAACTTCCTGAAACACTTCGGGTTTTAAGCCAATTTGTATACATGCTGACCCTCTACCGGGATTTGCTTCTACAACTTCTGCTGACTGGATAAAGGGAACTTGCTTGAATCTAGAAGCTAATTCTTTCACGTCTTTCATTTTGGATACTATTTGCAGCCATTCTTGTAAGGAGGAAGTGATAGCATTATTGACAAAATGGTCAGGTTCTAACACATCTGTCCAATCTGGTTTTACTAATTCGATATCCGTGATCGGAAATTCATAGAGTGCTTGTTGGAGTATGTATTGAATTTCCTCAGCAGTCATACGATCAACGGCAGTTGCAATTACTGGTACTTCATGCTGTCTTTGTAATTCTTCACTTAATTGAATCGTCTCTAAATGACCTGGATTTTTGCTGTTTAGAACGATAACGAATGGTTTACCAATTTCCTTTAATTGTGTAATTATTTGTTGTTCTGCACTTTCAGCTGCCATACGAGGAATATTATTAACTGATCCATCCGTTGTAACAACAATACCAATAGTAGAGTGATCTCTAATTACTTTGTCTGTCCCAATTCTAGCAGCTTCCTCGAAGGGTATTGCTTCGCTATGCCATGGTGTATGCACAAGCTTTTGCCCTTCTTCACCAGAGTGCGTTTTAATGCCATCGATCATATAACCGACACAGTCTACTAGTCTGATCTGTAAGCGTAGCTGATCTTCTCCTAAGTGGATATTTGTCCCGTGTGCTGGTACAAATTTCGGCTCCGCTGTCATAATCACATTACCTGGAGAACTTTGAGGCAATTCATCTTGTGCACGTAGTCGCTCGGCCTCTTCCTGAATATTCGGGATTACTACTAACTCCATTACACGTTTTACAAAAGTAGACTTACCTACTCGGACAGGGCCGACTACACCAATATACACATCTCCATTCGTTCTTTCTGCTATCTGTTCATACAGTTTACTCGACATGGATACTCTCCTTTCTTAGCAATTTAATATATGCACAAAAAAAACGTTTCATGCATATCGCACGGAACGTCCTTTTCAACTTCTAGAAACGAATGATTATTAATCCTCATTGTCTTGCTCAAATGCATGTTACAGCTAGAAATAGAAACTGTTACTTAAATACTAATATTAGTTAATAATAAAATGTGACAAAACCATTTATTAATGGTATTTGAAACATAGATGCAATTATTTTATTGTGATTTATAGATGTAAAGATTTTCAATTTATATAAGTTTAAATGATTCTATTTCACAAAGAATATTATATAGTTAAATCCGAACAACACTGATTTCCGCTCTAGGCGCACGCTTTCCGCGGGCACGGCTTCAATCTCCTCGTCACTACGAAAACATATACTCCTGCCGTTACTCCTCGCAAAGACGTTGGTCAAACAAAGTTCGACCAACGTTTTTCCTTCGGGGCTTTCCGCTCGTGCTGTTTCCACTGGAGTCACCGCCTACGACTCCAATCAACGGGATCGCCTTAAAAAACGAATAATATATGGCGATATTAAGTAAACATTCGCATTTGGTAAATGAAACAAGTAATTATGAAATTGACTCAAATAGTAAATATTTATCCGATTAGGAAAGAAAAACACAATAACATTTATATTTCGAGAACCACAGGATAAAAGTCAAATTCACTATTCTCTCTAATAGTTTTTGAAGGTGGACTGACAGAGAAATGTCATAAAATTATCAAAAAAGTGATTCTGATTGCAACATCCATCACAATCAAAATCACTAAAAATTCACTTGGTATTAATATAACATCAAGAATGATCAAGACATTTTGAAAACAATTTAAACAGTTTCCCACTTTAAATTTAAGTCTTTATAACTATTTTTTCTTACTTACTCAACATAAAAACTGGCTCATTTTGTTCATTAATCGTGTAGGGAAGGGAATATGCAGGAACAATTGCAAAATTATCCGTTAACAAAAAACGAATGTCATCTCCCGGTTTTATTTGCTCTTCTGTTTCTTCGAGTAATCTATTCAATTCTATTGAGTAATCAACATAGACCTCCCCATCGCCAGTAGCAACAATCGGTAATTGAGTATCAGAATATGGACTTTGAACGGATAATTCACTATCATATCCCATTTTTTTATAGTCCAACTTATAAACACCTTCTACAATGGTCTCAGCAATAGGTCCGAATCCATTTATCCCTTTTCGATGGTTAATGTCACGAAGGGTATCTGCAATACGTAAGTCTACTAATTTAACAGTAGGATTCTCTTCTACATTCATTAGTACATATTGATAAATACCCCCAGCTTCATAAGAATTAGCAGGAGCCTCTCCAAGTTTAGATGGAATGATTTTACTAAAGTCAATTGGGTATTTAATGTATTGGTCAGTTTCCATATCGCGTGTTTTTATCGGTAATAGTCCACTGGAATCTTCCTGAAAACTATCAACAGCATTTTGAACTGCTAACAGTTGATCTTCATATGGCAATAAATTTTCAGGTTCATAACCACTTTTATAACTACATCCAGCTAAAAAAATCACTAACATAATTACAACAGCAAAAAGTTTAAAGTTTTTCATAGGAATCTCCTTACTAAGCCTTAGTTGGGTTAGATATTATATAAATCATCGTAATGAAACCTATAAACAATAATATGTATGCGATTAAACCTAATATAAATTTCAAGAATTTATTTTTCAGTTTATTCTTTACGAAAAACATAAATGCCATAGCTAAAAACATACAACCCATAGATCCAAACGATATCCACATTTTATCCATTGATGATACTAATAACACCACAACAACTTCCACACCTTTCTTCAATAAAAATACAAAACAAACTAAAAGCGCACAATGCCAATGAAAGCCCCGACAACTTGCTTATATAACAAGCTTTACTTCGGGGTAAGCGTTGGTAGAATTTCACGTGAAGACGACCCTTTGCAAAAAAGTTATTCTGTCTAAGATCGTGACACCATGTAACAACCAATGACTACTATGCCATCCAGCTTCCCTGAAAGCCCGATGCGACTCAGGAAATTAGGTGTTGAAGATAGACAAATTCTAACAAAAAAGTTCGGGGCAACACTTACAAGGAACTATTTAATAAACAACATTTCAAGTATACAGTCAAAAAAGAGTTGTTATTATCAACAACTCTTTCCATTTGTGACAAATTTAGAACGTTTTATAATCTTCTAATTCGTGTTTTTTCGTGCGGTGCATCAAAATATCTACTGCCTCTTTAGGATTGACCTGTTCAAATAAAACGGAGTGCAAGGCTTCTGTAATCGGCATGTCCACTCGTTGCTTAGTAGCGAGCTGATATGCTGCTTTTGTAGTACGCACACCTTCTACGACCATTCCCATCTCTTCTAACACAGTATCCAGGG
Organism: Psychrobacillus psychrodurans; assembly: GCA_900114885.1. Taxonomy (GTDB): domain Bacteria; phylum Bacillota; class Bacilli; order Bacillales_A; family Planococcaceae; genus Psychrobacillus; species Psychrobacillus psychrodurans. The sequence continues at coordinate 92,096 of FOUN01000003.1, read as the reverse complement.
TAGCCCCCTTACCTAACATATTACCAGCGCGCCAATTTCTTGAATGCACGCTTGTACATGTTACGATTAAGTCACCCATACCTGTTAATCCAGAGAAAGTGTATGGTTGCGCACCAAGACTAATACCTAGACGAGATATTTCTGCAAGCCCTCTAGTTATTAGAGCCGCTTTTGCATTATCTCCGTATCCTAAACCATCAACAATTCCAGCTGCTAATGCAATTACGTTTTTTAAAGCCGCACCAATTTCTACACCGATTACATCATCGTTTGTGTAGACACGGAAAGATTTGTTCATAAACAAATCTTGAACCTTCTCGGCTGCCAGCATATTTTCACTTGCAACTGTAATAGTTGTTGGATGCTCTAAGACAACCTCTTCTGCATGACTAGGACCAGATAATACGACTATTGCTTCCGTAACACCCGCAGGTAACTCTTCCTCAATCATTTCTGATATTCTTTTTAGCGAATCCGGTTCAATCCCTTTAGAAACATGCACAAATAGTTTCTTCTCATCCAAGATAGTTAACATGTTTTCGCAAACTTCTCTAATCGCTTTAGTTGGCACAGCAATCACAATAACATTTGCATGTTGAATTGCTTTTTGAAAGTCACTAGTAGCCTTTAGATTAGCTGGCAAAATAGTGTCAGGCAAATACTTTTTGTTTGTATGGTTTATAGTTATTTCTGTTGCCTGTTCATCTCTGTGTGACCAAAGTAAACAATCATGGTCATTGTTTGCAAGAACCATTGCAAGGGCTGTTCCCCAACTTCCTGCACCCAGTACAGTTACTTTTTCCATCGCTATTTCGCTCCTTTAAAACTAATAGGATTAAGTTCTTGCGCGTGTGATAATCCGGATTGGAGTACCCTCAAAGTCAAAGGACTCTCTTATACGATTTTCTAAAAATCTTTCATAAGAAAAATGCATCATCTCTGGCTCATTAACAAATACAACAAAAGTTGGCGGTTTAATAGCCACTTGAGTTGCATAGTAAATACGCAGTCTCTTCCCTTTATCAGTTGGAGCTGGATTTCTCGCTACAGAATCTTCAATTACCTCATTCAATACAGATGACTGAACACGCATTGCATGATTTTCACTTACCTGATTAATGACCGGTAACAGTGCATGAACACGTTGTTTCGTTTTAGCAGAGACGAAAACAATCGGTGCATAGTCCAAGAATTGGAAGTGATCTCTAATTTTTTTCGTCATCACATTCATTGTTTTGTCATCTTTTTCAATAGCATCCCATTTGTTCATGACAATAATAACTGCTTTTCCAGCCTCATGTGCGTAACCAGCAATTTTTTTATCTTGTTCTTGAATACCTTCTTCTGCATTCAAAACAACTAAAACAACGTCAGAACGTTCAATCGCCTTTAAAGCACGTAAAACACTGTATTTCTCCGTCGTTTCATATACTTTCCCTTTTTTACGCATACCTGCTGTATCAATCATTACGTATTCTTGGCCATCAAAAGAGTATTCCGTATCAATCGCATCTCTTGTTGTACCAGCGATATCACTTACGATTACACGATCATGTCCTAAAAATGCGTTTATCAAAGAAGACTTCCCTACATTTGGACGTCCAATTAGAGAAAATTTAATAACTTCTTCGCCATATTCTATATCTTCTACATCTGGGAAATTCTTCGCTACTTCATCTAGCAAATCACCTAATCCAAGTCCATGGGAGCCTGAGATTGGGAAAGGTTCACCTAATCCTAAAGCGTAAAAATCATAAAGCATATCACGCATATCCGGATTATCGATTTTGTTAACAGCTAATACAATTGGTTTTTTAGTTTTATACAAAATTTTAGCAACATATTCATCTGCTGAAGTTATTCCTTCCCGACCATTAGTCAAGAATATGATAACATCAGCTTCGTCCATCGCTATTTCTGCTTGCTGCTTAATTTGTTCTAAAAATGGTTCGTCGCTTAATTCAATACCACCTGTATCAATAATATTAAATTCATGTGTCAACCAATCGGCAGAACTATATATACGATCACGTGTAATACCTGGAATGTCCTCCACAATTGAAACACGCTCTCCTACGATTCGATTAAATATAGTCGATTTGCCAACATTTGGCCTACCAACGATTGCTACTACTGGTTTTGTCATTACTTTTTCATCCTTCCAACTTCGTCTAAGTTGTATTATACAACAAAAACACAAAAACAGGCGACTTTATTGAAGTCGCCTGTTCAATATATGGTATTTTTTAGTTATTGTTTGTGAAGCCTTTCAGCTTGTCTCCTAATACATCACTTATAGAGAATCCTCGTGATTCTTCAGGCATTTGATAATCTTCTATATTGTATTTATCTTCATTTTCGACTAATTCTTTAATGCTTAAAGAAAGACGTTTATCAGCCAGGTTAACTTCAATCACCTTAACTTGTACTTCTTCACCCTCTTTTAAGACCTCTTGTGGATTACTAATATGCTTATGTGCAATTTGAGAAATATGCACAAGCCCTTCAACTCCAGGGAATACTTCTACAAACGCACCATATGAAACTAGACGTTTTACTTTCCCCGTAAGTACTGCTCCTTTTGAAGCTTTTTCTTCCACTTCAGCCCATGGTCCAGGCAATGTATCTTTGATAGATAGAGAAATTCTTTCTGCATCACGATCGATAGATAAAACTTTTACTTTAACTTCTTGCCCTTCTTTTAAAACGTCTGCAATATTTTCTAAATGCTCGTACGAAATTTGTGAAATATGAACAAGTCCATCCACTCCACCAATATCCACAAATGCACCGAACGATGCTAGACGTTGTACTGTACCTGTTAAAATGTCACCACTTTTGATGGATTCAAATGTTTGTTGCTTGCTAACAGATTTTTCATCTTCTACAACTGCTTTATGAGAAAGAATCAGTCTATTTTTATCCTTTTCAATTTCCACTATTTTAAAAGTTATTACTTTCCCTTTATAGTCTTCAAAGGACTCTACAAAATGATCCTCTATTAATGAAGCAGGGATGAAACCACGGACACCTAAATCTACTACTAGTCCGCCTTTTACTACTTCTTTAACCTCTGTTTCAATAATTTCTCCAGATTGGAATTGCTGCTCTAACTTATCCCAAGCTTTTTCCGCATCCACTCTTCTTTTAGAGAGAACAAAATTAGTTTCTTCCACTTTAGTAATCATTAATTCCAATTCGTCACCGATGGAAACGGAGTCGGATGCTTTTTCAATATGCAAGCTAGATAGTTCACTTATAGGAACTATTCCATCATAAGGTGCTCCTTCAATTGTTACGATTATAGATTTTTCATCTACTTGTGCAACAGTTGCTTTTACTAGTTCACCCTCTTTAAACTCATTCGTGTCGTTTAAGTTCATTTCTTCTGACATATGATATTCCTCCTTCACAGCGTCTCTATTCTATATTATGCGAATTGGCACAGAATTACAAAAGGAAGCACTTTTCAAATTAAAATTTTCTAATTATTTTGTTTGGTGCTCTTTTAATAATTGAGCAATATTCTCCATTATTACTTCTGTAACTTCATCTGCAGAAGCCTTTCTTTCACGATAAGGTTTAATATCAATTGGTTCGCCGTATACAACTTTTAACTTTTTAAAAGGTTTATAAGGACCAATTATAGCGCAAGGAACAACATTTGCTTCTCCGCGTAATGCGAAGAACCCCGCTCCACTAAATCCCTTCCCTAACTTGCCATCTTTACTTCTTGTCCCTTCAGGGAATAATCCTACTACTTCCCCTTCTTTTAAAAGCTTTATAGCTGTTCTGAGGGCATCGCGGTCACTTAGCCCTCTCTTAACTGGGAAAGCATTTACACCAGGTAAAATCCCCTTTAATAGTGGGACATTAAATAATTCTGCTTTCGCCATAAAATGGACTGGCCTAGGAGCAAGTATCCCTACTACTGGTGGATCTAATGCATTAATATGATTGGAGCATAATAAAATACCACCATCTTTTGGGAAATTTTCGGTTCCAATAACTTCAAATCTATATATTGGTTTTAATGCCGAAAAAACAACCGTCTTTGCAAAGGAATATATATTCAAATTAGGACATCCTTTCTTTTGCAAGTTGCATAATTTTTTCAGATACTTCTTCAACCGTTAAGTACGTCGTGTCTATATAAATTGCATCATCTGCCTGTATTAAAGGTGATGCTTGTCGTTCACTATCTAACTTATCTCTAAGCGCAATCTCTTGTTTAAGTTCTTCTAAGTTGGTTTCAATTCCTCTATTTTGGTTTTCTAGATATCTTCTATTTGCTCTTTCTTCTACACTAGCACTCATAAAAATCTTTAGCTCAGCATCCTTTAATACATGGGTACCAATATCTCTACCATCCATTACAATGCTCCCATTTTTACCCATTTCCATCTGTCTTTTAACCATTTCTTCTCGTAATGTTGCATGTGCAGCAACCGCTGATACAGATGCTGTAACTTCTTTCGAACGAATTTCCTCAGTGACAGCCTTATTATCAAGAAACACCAATTGACCGGTTGGAGAAGGTTTTAACTCAATAAAAGTATCCTTTAATAAGTATGTTAATTTATCTTCGTCTTGCAAATCTATGTTTTCTTGTAGTGCTTTATACGTGATTGCACGGTACATTGCACCTGTGTCTACATATGTATACCCTAGTAATTCTGCAGTCTTTTTTGCAATCGTACTTTTACCTGCTGCTGCAGGGCCATCAATGGCTATTTGTATTTGTTTCTTCAATCTATTTGCCTCCACTCTATTCCTTTACATTTTATCATAGAACTGTATTAATGAGAAAAAAGCAAGTGTCCAATTGATAATTTGTGTTAGATTTCTCAAAAAGCCTTTTTTAAACTTGACTGAAATTTCTATCAAAAATTTTAAGAGGCTACCCAAAAGTTATACTTTTGAACAGCCTCACTTCTTTTCATTTAATTCATCGTTTTCTTTCGAATCGATAGTTGACGCTCAAAACAAAATCTTACTATTTGTTGTTTATCTAGGTCATCCGTATCTGTAAAGTTTAAAGAAGCAATAGTAAGTGATTCTTTTTCCCAAATCCTAATTACTTGGGCTAGAGTTGTGACATATTTAAGATCTCCATTGTTAAACAATAGAGGAATTAGTAATGTTACTTCGTCTCCAGCTTTAAAGTTGACTGGTTTGTTCAAGATAACAGCGGATCCACCGGCGCTGATATCATCTGTAACGAATTGGTATCTTTCCTCTTCAAATTGTACAGAAATATCGATAGAAGTACTTACACGAACAAAATCTCTACGCTGAATTCGCAAAAATTCGGAATCTGCTGGAAGCGCAAGTCTAACCATTGGTATTTGTTTTGATTTTTTTCCTAATACCTCTGTTTGAAATGCATAAACTGCCTTTGAATCTTCTACAAAAGTTGCTCTTAGCTGCATGCCGTCCATTAAAAAAACTGTCCTATTGGATATTGTATCCGTCGGGTAATCGATATAAATAAATTGTTCGTCTAGATCAACCACTTTACATCGATACTTTTCTGTTTTATCAGTAAAGGTTGGCTCTAACGTTAATTGTGTACCAACTTTGATTTTCATAAGCAACCCTCTTTAGTGTCATAATATACTTTCTATTATGACACTGAAATGAGTATATTTCTATAGAAAAAAGTTCTATGGAAGCTTATCTGCATGTAAAATTTCATGGTTTTCGGTATCTATATAAATTTTGTACGTGCCAATAGAATCATTTTTAGCTAATACCTGGTAGGCCAAACGTTGCTCTAGTTGTTTGTTTTCTACATATGCTAATCTCTCTTCCTCAATGTAAAAGTTACTTGAAAAGAGACCCACATTATCTAGCGGTACAATTTCTTGCTTACCAATTTTTTCTTTCTGAATATATTCCATGGCATTTAAACCGAGCAATTCTCCATTGTCCTTAGCAATTTTCAATTGAATACCATCTGCATAAATTAAAGCATCATTATTTTCGTCTTTTCTTGCAAATGATAAATGCCAAGCCACTGAGTTTTCACGATATTCTACCAACTCTGTGTCCGTAAACCCTAATGTTTTCATATATTCAGCTGACTTATCTTTCATCTGCTGTACTGTTATAGTCGTCTTTTCAAAAGGTCTTTCCAGCAAAAATGACAGAATGTGTCCACCTTTTTTGGTCAAATCTGCATATCCTATCCGAATACCTTCATGGAATTCGATATGATAAAAAGGATAAGGGGCATCCTGGGAACTTTCTGTTATATGAATTTTTGCATCCTTAAATTCTGGAAATAATTTGACGAACTGTTCCTTAGCCTCATCTTCCGTAATTTCGGAGTCCTTAATATGCTGTAAATCCTTTTTCTTTTGCTGATCCGTTTCACTAGCAGTCATAGGGAAGTCGCTTTCTGTATATGCCTTTACAGAGTTCCCTAGTGACTTCCAATTTTTCTCACCATTTTTATCTAATTTGTTTTGAACAAAGGCTGTTACAATATAATCTTTATTTCCACCGTCTTTGTTCGTAAATGCCCACTGATCTGAAAGGGCTTGCAAGTTTTCTCTAGTACTGACCATATTCTTTTGCCATTCCTCAATTGGCACTTCTCCATTTTTCACCTGTGCAGCACCATTACCTAATCTGTTTAAATAATTCATCCATACTGTAGAAGTTTCGCTACTAATAGGCAATGAACTTATAGAAGTTCTTATATCAGAGGAAATCCGCCATACATCATCTAAGGGCTGTTCTAGTGCTTCTTTATCCGTAAATAGCATTGTCTGATCGACGGATTCAGTTAGCTTAGTCAATTTTTCCGATGCTGAGGTCAATTGATTGGAGTATTGTACTGCTAATGCATTTTCTAACCTGTTATTTTGAGACTGAACTGAGAAATGATACATAAGAAAGACTACTGCGACCGAAGACACGATTACCCATATAATTTTTTTCATTTTATCTCCTTATGCACAGAAAATATGCTGTCCTATTGTTTTAATTTGTGGTCTGCTCCATATCCATTCACTTGTTGCAGTGTCTGGATTGAAATAATAAATAGCATTTTCAGTTGGATCCCATCCATTTAGGGCATCTAACACAGCTTCCTTTGCACGTTCATTTGGTTCAAGCCAAATTTGCCCATCCGCTACTGCTGTAAATGCTAAAGGCTGAAAAATTACTTCTGAAACCGTATTCGGAAAATCTGGATGTTCGATTCGGTTTAAAATTACTGCTGCTACTGCAACTTGTCCTTCATAAGGTTCTCCACGCGCTTCTCCATATACAGCATTAGCAATCAGTTTCAAATCTTTTTCCGAATATTGTGGAGGCAGCTGCATATTTGTACTTTCTGCTTTTTTGTTTTTTACTTGCTTATCTAAATCCACCCCACCATAATGTGTAAAGCTATTCCCTTTGTTTATCTGCTCGTGGACAAATTCTTTATTGTAATCTGAAACACCTACTAATTTTTTCTTAGTGTCTTCTCCCAGTAGGCCGTCGATTGGAAGTCCATATTTTTCCTGGAAATTCCTCAGTGCCCAGTAAGTACTATAACCAAATTTACCATCTATCTCACTCTTATAAAATCCAATATACTGTAACCTTGCTTGAAGTTCGATAACGTCGTCTCCGTAAGCACCCCGTTCTAATATTTGAGCAGAGAAAGCCTGGGTAGTTGGTTGCTCATTGATTAATGAATAACTAAACGTACAAAATAGCAAACTAATCAGGATGTATTTTATTTTTTTCAAACGACATCTCTCCTTTTTATTTAGCATGGAGCATGAAGTGTCAAAATATACAAAAAAAGTCTAGCATATAGCTAGACTTTTTCTTCTACATAATATTCATGATTCTTATATCTTTTTCTACGGGATAAGATATGGGCTTTCTTTACTTTCGATAAACTAAATAGCCACAAAAACAACATAAATGGTACCATTAATAATAACTCCAAGCCTGTAATGCCCAGAATACTATTATAAATAGTGTGCAAGGCTAGTGGTCCTATCAATGCGTAAAATATTTCATAACGAGATTTCGTTAAGGTCGTGAATTTTGCTCTACCGATATAATACCCCATTAAAACGCCAAATAGGGCATGACTGGAAACTGGAAGAATTGCACGTAAAATTGCTTCATCCATACCAAAATTCAATAAATATAATATATTTTCAACAGTCGCAAAACCTAGTGCTACGCTAGCACCATATAAAATGCCATCGTAGGGGTCATCAAACTCTACATGCCCATAGATAGCTACTATAAGAACCAACCATTTAAAGAACTCTTCTAGTGCACTCGTTACAATAGCTTGATGTAAAAATAAAGAAGAAAAAATCTGTTCCTCTTGAAAAACATGTTGAATAAACATTATTGGAAATGTTAATATAGCGCCATATATAAATGTATGTAACAATAATCTGGAGGGTTCTGCAGATATTTCTTTACGTAAGTAAAAAAAACTTAATAATGCCAACGCTGGGGCTATTGCAACGGAAAGTAGTATGAACATAAACTTACTCCTTCCATTTCATTATTACTATTATACCTTAAATACACAGATTATGGGAGGTACTTACATTGAAAACTATTTTATTAATCCATACAGGTGGCACAATATCTATGCAGGTGCACGCAGACACAGGAGCTGTTGTTCCAGCAGATCAAAATCCACTTTTAATCGAGGCAGGAAAACTTAAATCATTAGCCAATATAGTAGAAATAGAGGCATTTAATCTCCCTTCACCTCATATTACACCCGACGAAATGTTAGAGCTGAAACAGCTAATAGATCAATATATTATAACTGACGATATAGATGGTGTTGTCATTACGCATGGAACAGATACATTAGAAGAGACTGCATACTTTTTGGACCTCACTGTTGATACGGAAATACCAATTGTCCTTACTGGTGCTATGCGTTCTTCCAATGAGATTGGTGCAGATGGGTTATATAATTTAATGTCTGCTATCCAAGTTGCTTCTTCCGATGATGCAAAAATGAAAGGTGTACTAGTTGTATTAAACGATGAAATACACACTGCAGAAAATGTAACTAAGACACATACCAGCAATGTGAGTACGTTTCAGAGTCCACAATATGGACCTATTGGGTTTATTTCTAAATCCATCGTACATTTTCATCATTCACCCAATCATCGTATCGTTTTTCCGATTGAACATATTGAGAAAAAAGTTGCATTGTTTAAAGTATATGCGGGAATGGAGCCAGACTTGCTAAAAGCATCGATAGATTTAGGATACGATGGAATAGTATTAGAGGGGTTAGGTCAAGGCAATGTACCTCCAAGCCTTGTTCCTGTCATTGAAGAGACATTAAACAAAAATATTCCAATTATATTGGTTTCTAGATGTTTTAATGGAATTGCACAAGATGTGTATGGTTATAGAGGAGGAGGAAAAGGCCTTAAAGATGCTGGTGTAATTTTTGCACAAGGCTTAAATGGACAAAAAGCTAGATTAGCATTGCTGATAGCATTAAACCATCCTGATCCACAGAAAGCAATTGAGTATATTTTTTGAGATACTAAAAAGCAATGTAAAACATTTAAGAGTAGTTGTCGTACTGACTATACGACAACTACTCTTTTTTCAATCAAGATAATAAAGTGAAGAAATTTGTATAAATGTTATCACAGAAACAAGCATTAAAATATTTGACTCATGTAGTCATGAAAATGACTCACATATTGTCTTGTTTTCTTTTAATTTCTTTTGCTATTTGCTCTCCATGGAATCGTCCATTTTCTATAAAGATTTCATTTGCATTATTACCAGCTGCAATTACACCAGCTATGAAAATCCCTTCTACATTCGTTTCCATTGTATCCGCATCATAAGTTGGTCTTCCTGTAGCTTCATCAATTTGAATACCCATTTGTTTTAAAAATGTATGATCAGGGTGATAGCCCGTCATTGCAAATACATAGTCATTTGACAGTTGGAATTCCCCAGTTTGACTATTTTTTAATGTTACATTAGATACTCCTATTTCTATTACTTCTGTATTAAAATGCATTTGTACCTCGTTATTTCTTACGAGACCATCAAACTCTGGAAGTACCCATGGTTTTATACTTGGTGAATATTCATTCCCTCTATATGCTACCGTTACATTAGCTCCAGCTTTGTTTAGTTCTAAGGCTGCATCAATGGCTGAATTTTTCCCTCCGATAACCAGTACATCTAAACCAAAATACGGATGTCCCTCTTTAAAGTAATGTTGTACCTTTCCTAAATCTTCACCAGGAATATTCATATAGTTCGGATGATCATAATAACCAGTTGCGATTACTACATATGTTGCCACATAAGTTCCTTTAGAAGTAAATACCTTAAAATTATTTTCTTGTTTCTCTACTTTTAGCACCTGTTCATATTTACGGACATCAAGGTTTTTAAGTTTTGCTACTTCTCGATAGTAGACTAAAGCCTGATTTCTTTTGGGCTTTCTCTCCTCTACTATAAATGGAACTTCACCTATTGATAATTTCTCACTTGTACTGAAGAAAGTCTGATGTATGGGATAATTATAAATAGCCTCCACTACATTTCCTTTTTCAATTATGATGGTTTTTAGTCCGATATTTTGTGTAGAAATAGCTGTTGCTAACCCGCAAGGTCCTCCTCCAACTATTAATACATCTACCTGTTGAAACACAAAAAAACTTCCTTTCTTTGTTCACTTAATTTCTTCCACTTATAGTTACTAAATGACATTCAGATTTTGCTCCCAGTCTCAATGGTACCGCAGTTGTTCCAAATCCATTACTTATGAGCTCAGCACTATTTTCTTTTTCACGATAGCTACCGTTCTCATAAATCCCAAATGGGCCAAAACGTATTTGGCCACCATGGAGATGACCCGCTAAGAGAAGATGCGGCTTACATACCTTTTTGGCATTATTAAAGTATGCTGGAGCATGAGTTGTAAAAACGATAATATCAGATTCAATAACGTCTTTGAACGCTTCATATATTTTAACTGGTCCCTCAAATCCATCATTAATCCCTACTACACGAACAGAAAAATTGTTTTTTTCATATTTAATAGAATTGTTCTCCAATATACAGACATCATGCGAATAAAGGATATCTCGTAAATTTTGTTCCCCAACTTCCCGATCATTGTTACCGAAAACGTAACAAGTATTTCCTAACTTGGCAAGTTGTCTGATATTATCATTCGTCCGTTTTAAAGGGACTCCCCTCTCCGTCAAATCTCCTCCGATTATAACGATATCCACTTTTCCGCTGAGTTTTTGAATAAGCTCATCACTTATTCTTCTGCGATGGATGTCGGATATGAAAAAAATATGAAAATGATCTTCCTTCTTCCATTCATCAATATACAATGAATGGGTATGAATATTTGTTTGAAAAGCTAAAAATAACATATACAAAAAAATAATAAAAAATATAAACAATCCTATACCAATTATCCATCCTATCAAATATATACCCCCATATAACATGGAAAAGGACAGGGAAATTCCCCTGCCCTGCACTCGTGTTTCCTATAAGCTAATTCTACTCTTCTTTGTCAATATGTAAAACACGAAACCCTGCTTTTTCTAAATCTGCTAGAATACGATCAATTTTTGAATCGTTTTCAATCTTTAATACAATACGTCTGAATAGTTTATCTGTTTCATCAAATGTTACGATTGAAATGACCGAAGCGTGATATTTATGCAGTACATCCGTCATTTTTTGAATTCGTCCTTCAGATTCTACAGAAGTAAAAGTAATACGCGTTCCCTTACTATTCATACCAAATGCACTTTTAAATTGTATTACTGAATCATAACGAGTTACTAAACCAAGAAATTTTCCATCCTCCACAACAGCTAGGACAGGAAAATCATGAAGCTTAATCATTGCATTTTCGAAAACATCTTCGTAACCAACAAATATATCCTCATTTGTCATAATATCTGTTACTTTCGTTTGCTCCATGAAAGTTTGTTTTTCAAGATTGCTATAGAAATGCGCTTTATACAAAAGGTATTTGTTGAACATACCTACATATTGTCCGTTATCTAAAATCGGTAAAGCATCCATTTCTTTTTCCTCTAAAACACGAAGAGCCGACGATACTGAAGTATCTACTTGAACTGTAATACACTTTTCTTTTGGGATCATCACACTTTTTACAAACATATTAGCACCTCTTCCAACTAGGATATACCCTATATTATATATTCAACATTTATGAAAAATATCCTTCTTTGTATATGTTTAAGGTAGTACTAACTTTTGACCAACAGAAATTTCATTTGACGAAAGGCCATTAGCAGATTTTATTTTTTCGACCGCTGCTGGATCTTTATAATAATTAACGGCTATACGATATAGTGTTTCATTTTCCTTAACTATATGCGTTTTGGAACTAGCTGCTTCTGTAGTTTCTGTTTTATCTACTACTTCTTCTTGCTTTGGCTCTTCAGTAACTTCCTCTGTCTGTTCAGCTGGTTGCTGAGTTTCTTTAGGAGTAGTTACCACTGGAACTTCTACTTCTTCTTCTTTTTCTTCAGCTTTGGTAGTTTCATCTTTTTCTGTCCCATTATTAATAGCTTGCGTTTCTACATGTATCGTATCATTTTTTACTACTTCTGCTTTATCTGGATCAGCTACATAGAAAAATTGTACGTAAATAAATATACTAATTGGGATTAATATGAAAATGCAAAAAACAACTGGGATTAATAAATTTCTAGATTTTTTCTTTGGTTTTTGATTTGAACTTCTACTTCTTCTCATTTCATTGGTATCGTCATCTTGTCCTATAGATTGTCGATGTTCGTCGATTTTTTTTTGATAATCATCTTGGTTCATTTTATTCAAACTCCATTTCTGCCTTCATTTCTACTTCTATTATGACGAATATTGTAGAAAAAGTAAACTTAACAAAAGTATTATGATGGAAGAAGTATATTTAATCTATCTATCCAATTCATTTCATCTTGCCTATACTTTTCATCAGTTCTTTTCCTTAAAATGCTCGAGACATTTAATTTACATTTGGAGCAACAATGATGGGGGCGTTCTATTAATGCTTGATCAAAATAATGAAGTAGCTGCTCCCTCAAACAGGAATCATTTCGAATCATTAAGTAAAAACTTTGAATATCCTGCCACTTTTTTTGTTTAATTTGCTTAAATAATTGAATAGTTTGCTGTTCATTTAATTGCTCTTTCCAATAAGCTAGAATGCGGCTTGTAGTCTCTGCCTGTTCAACTTCAGAATATTCTTCTTGATAAGCAAAATGTATGTCTTGTTCCTCTGGAAAATCTTGCATCGCTACGTAAAATGTTTGCTCAACATCTGAAGAAGTATATAAGAGTGAGGCGATTGCCTGATTGCCATCTCTTGCAGCTCTTCCAACCTCCTGCATATAGCCTGCTACAGAGGTCGGAATATGATCATGAATAATTTGCCTGATATTATCTTTGTGAATACCCATTCCAAAAGCATTAGTCGCACAGATCCAATCTAATTGTCCCTGCTGAAACTGTTGCTGGATTAATATCCTGTCACTTTGCTCCATTTTTGCGTGGTAATAGGCAACAGAAATTCCTTGTTCTCTTAGCATTGTTGCATAAACTTCCGTCTTTTTACGTGATTGTGTATAAATTATTCCTGGACCTTCAGTAGAGATAACTCTACCTAATATCCAATTCATTTTTTCTTGTTGGTTTTCAACCTCTACTATTTCATATGCAATAGCAGGACGATCAAGTGAATGAATGTATTCAAATGGTTTTGTCATCCGTAAAGTTCCTTTAATATCTTTGACAACTTCGCTTGTCGCAGTTGCTGTTAATGCAAGAACATTCACAGCTTTTAGCGAATGTATCCAACCTGATATCCTCAAATAATCAGGTCGAAAATCAAACCCCCACTGAGAAATACAATGCGCCTCATCTGCTACAACATATGCGATGGAAAGCTCTCTAAGCGCACGGTTAAATTGTTCATTTTGGAGCATCTCTGGTGAAGTAAATATAAATTTAAAATCAGCTAAGTGACGAAAAGCCATTTCTCTTTCTTGGAATGGTAAAAATGAATTGATGGCAATAACTCTTTTTTCTCCTAGTAATTTTAGTTGCTCTACTTGATCCTGCATAAGAGATAAAAGAGGTGACACGATAATCACAGTTCCTTCCATTAGGTATGCTGGTAGTTGATAAAGAAGGGATTTTCCCATACCAGTAGGAAGTATAGCAACAACATCCTTTCCTGCTATAATTTGTTCAATTATTTCCTGTTGCCCATCTCGGAAGTTTTCATGACCGAACTTTTTCTGAAGAATTTCATTTAATTTTAATTTATTCATGAATTCTTTTCTCCCTTCGTCAATGCTAAGCGCACTTGAAAGAAACTAATTTCCGGTAATCTTTGTTTTATTAATGTGAGTTTTTTTGTTTCTAGCTCGTTTGATAGATGAAGAATTTCTTCTATTTGCTCCTTAGAAATAAAAGCAGAAATAGAGAAGTTTTTATTGTTTGAGACTATTTCAATAACATGATCTTCTATTGTATTAATCTTCAATTTTCTTATTTTTGCAATTTCTTCAATAGAATATCCCTTTTCAAATAGACTATTAGTTTTAAAAGCAGATTCAGTTAGAGGCGTATCGATACGAATATCTTTAGCTAAATTAAATAACCGGGGACTTGTCTCTATTGAAATATTGTCTAACATACTATGTAAACATTCTAAAAAAATTATTTTAATGTTCAAGTCAGTCATATGATAGTGGCGAGCCAGTTGTTCCCATGTCAAACCAGTTGTCTTATAGCCACTAAGCCGATAAACAAACAACGTTCTGTGTAGATCATCAAAAGAAGGGTTTTCAAGTAAATAAAAAATTTCTTGCTTAATATCGGTATTCAAGTTAAATTCACGGAAATTATTTTGGATTAAAAAGTCTTTAACAAAATGCTGTATAGAAATATCCTTTTGGTTTGGTACGAATTTTTTTTCATTCGCTTGGAACTGCGACAATGTTTGGATAACTAAGTCTATTCTTTTCCAAAAAAGTTGTTCCTTGCCCCTATATTTCCAACCATTAAATAGAGGTTCTTTATCACTCGGTAGTATTTCAATTCCTTTTTCAGTTATATATACGAGTGATTCATTTACCCGAATAAACTCATTTTTAAACAGCTCATTTATCGCTTCATCATAATCTTCCTTCGATAATTGTGGAAGGATAGAGAAGAAAGCATGAAGTTGAAAATATGTCACATCTTGAATGGTTTGTCCTGATTTTTTGCCTTTTAATAAATAATATGGGGCATTCTCAGAACGTTGCCCAGATATTTTATGTATTATAAATAGTAATATTTGATGAAAATGCATAGGAATACCTCTCTTTTCTGAAGTATTTTGGTTGAAATGTATGGAAAACATCTTTAGAATGAATAAGATAGCATATTCGTTTTAGTAGTTATAAAGGAGAGAATATAATAATGGCAAAATATACAATTGTAGATAAAGATACATGTATTGCATGCGGAGCATGTGGAGCAGCTGCCCCAGATATTTATGATTATGATGATGAAGGTATTGCCTTCGTTATTTTAGATGATAACATGGGTACAACAGAAGTTCCAGAAGAACTAATGGAGGACATGGAGGATGCATTTGAAGGTTGTCCTACTGATTCTATTAAAGTAGCAGATGAGTCATTTGAAGGCGACGCTCTGAAATTCGAATAGTATATTGAATGGTGGTTGTGACTCTTGTCATGATCACCATTTTTTTATTCTGTAAGAAAAACTGGGTAAAAAAGATACCAGTGCCTTTAAGGTCAAAACCTGTCCCAATCGTTTGCGAAGGCTTGGACAGACGTTTTGCTATATCGTTACCAAGTTAATTTTTAGTGATATTGGCGTTTACCTGTCCGCGCCATTCTGCAATTCTTAGAAAAATACCTAAGTGCGTTTTTGGTTAACTACAGAAAAACTACTAACTATTCCTAGATTAAGCACTCGAAGATGCAATTTCGTTCGCTCTAACGCTACTCTATACGATTGAAACCAGCTATTTTTTGCCGTATGTCTTCTGTCTTCTTACTAGTTGAAAGATGCTTGATAACAAATCCAGAGCCCCTGTTTTGTATGCGGTGCACTTCATATCATAAAGTACTAGGAACATGGACTTTGTGCGTATACATCCTCATCTTTTATGAAATAATTGAATCCAATTTTATCGTTACTTGCTCTCCCCTATTGTTTACTTGCTTACATCTGTGGCTTACTTGCGGTCGTAAAGAGCTTACTTGCCCATAGTCCATAATTACTTGCGGTTTATTACCTTTTACTTGCGAAAAGGATAATTTCCCCAAATAATTTGATTAATTCACAACCTAAATGAATGTAACTGAATTACTAATTGTTATTTTCTACTTATTAGTTCCAATGCTATAAATGATGTCTTTAGATGATCCTATAATAATCACTGCTTACTTAGTTGATTGTGGCGGAAATCAAAGCGGTATTATCCATTTATATTTACTTTCCTCTAAAAAAAAGTTGTTCCTCCTAATGGAGAAACAACTTTTTTTAATTTGTATTAGGTTTCATATATGAATTAGTAACCTTATCAAGTAAAGGTTTTATACGTTTAAATAATACAATCATCACAATAGTTACTATTACGCCTTTAATCAAATTAAAGGGTAAAATACCGAAAATGATAGTATTAAACAAGGCAGTACCGGTTTCCATTGGGAAATTCAAGAAATAAGTGTACATTGGTAAAAACACATAATAATTTAAAACACTCATACCAATCGCCATAGATACTGTACCTGCTCCTAGACCTACCATAATTCCTTTTGACGTAGTAACTTTACGATAAATCAAATACACTGGTGTTAAAAATAGGATACTAGTTACAAAATTAGCCATATGACCAACAGGTACACCAGTTGGACTTCCTGCAAATAACCAATCTAACACATTCTTTAAAAATGCAACTAGAATTCCTGCTATTGGTCCCATCGTGATTGCAGCGATTAAAGCTGGTATATCACTAAAGTCGACCTTCAAATATGCCGGTAAAACCGGTAATGGAAAAGCAAGTAGCATTAAAACAAAAGAAATACTACTAAGCATTGCGACTGCAATAAGCATTCGCGTTTTGCCTTTTATCATAAAATCCTCTCTCCTTTTGCGATTCACTCCACAAGAAGAAAGGTTCAGCTCGTTTGCACACTTAAAGAATCCCTTGAACCAATAAAGTTCAAGGGAGAAACAAGGTACACTTAAATAAGCGTATCCGTATAAGCATACGAGAAACGACTGCACCTTCACCTTCTCCCATCCAGACTATACTGTCGGCTTTGGAATTTAACCAAATCAACCTGTTAAGGTTCGCGGGCTGAAGAAATAAATTTCTAATACCGCCGGTCGGGAATTGCACCCTGCCCCGAAGATGAATCAATATTTTGTTGATCTTCATGATTAATATCTTGAATTAATAACATTTTATCAAATATAAACAATATATGCAACAGACCTGTTTGTAATTGAGACCAACATCCTAATATAGGCTATAATAAAAAATTTACGGGCTTTTTTGATTGAATTAAGGGCTATATTTGAAATCTTATGGGCTTTCATCTCGTTATTATTCCTGGATTGATTGTTTATGGGCTATTTCCATAACTTTATAGGCTATCGCGTACCCAGATACAAAAAAACTGCCAAGCTTTAGTTGATAAGCATTGGCAGTTGACGTTATTTAGTTGGTACGCAAAGTAAAACCATTCGGTCCGATTGGAACAGGAAGTGAGCTGCTTAAATTAATTCCATCCCAACTTTCTTGTACAACATTTTCTAATTGGATGGATTGATTAAAGCTTGCGGCAGTTAGGGAAAAAGCTTCTAATAATCGAGATGCCTCACTCACATCTAAATATTCCAGGTTTAAAGGTTTATCGAAGCGTATTACTAAACCTTTATCCTCTCTTACTGTGTAGGTCACATTATTTGGTATAACAGAAGTGTATATATCATTTCCAGGATCTCTCATATCCATCAATGCTTCCGATAATGTAGCGAATGTTTTATTAAAATTTGGTGCTAAATATGTCTCTCCATTAGAACCATTATATGCAAAGTAATTTACCTTTTTCTCTGTACCTTTTAGGTCCACTGGTTCATCTAGCGTACCGACTTGATCCCAGTCAATCGGCGAACCATCTTCATTGACCCTTACAAAGGAATCAAAATCAGTGAAAATTTCATTGATAGAAGCTAGATAAGGCGCCATTGCTCCAGGGGCAGCATCATAACCATGATCTACTGGTAAGTAGTGCTTTAACATTTTACCTTCTGTCAAAAAGTAACCTTTGTAAGGATGGTATTCTTGGAATCCAAGGGAAATCTCATCAATCCCAAATGCGTATCTTTCATATAACTCCAAGCTATTTGGTGTCTTATTTGGAAAATCCATATCTATTTGTTCTTTAGGAATTACAATCGTTATTGGAATAGAGAGAGCATTTTCTAATAAAGAAAAATGAAATACTGTTCCTCCATTTAAATCGTTCTTGTAAACAGAAGTAAATAGACTGTCGAAAGGAACTAATTCATACGAAGATACTATTTTTCCAGACATAGTCGACATATCGCTAGACTTGTCTTCTTCAGTAGCCATTGATGCTTCTTCTGGTACGTCCATCGTTCTCATATGATCTTTTTCCATTGATGACTCTTGGGCTTTATCAGCTGTGGAACTCTCATTCTTATTTATAAAGGAAGAGACGAGAACTGTTAATATAAGGACAGAAGCTACGGAAATGATAAAAGGTAGCCATTTGTTCATTGAAACCTCTAGTCGATTACGTTTCTCAGGCCTCTCCTGAATTTCTATTTTGGATTTTACCAGTTTATACATTTCATCTTTCGAGCGTTTATCTGTAAACTTCGGCATGTTATTTAATAGCTCATCTAATACACGATCTTCTGTCTTTTTCTCACTCATGATGAACATCTGCCTCCTTTTGCTTATCAGATAATCGTTCACGAAGTGCTTTTATTGCACGATGTTGCGTTGTCTTCACTTTCCCTTCCGACCAATTTAGAATTTCCGATGTTTCCGCAATCGAAAGTTCCTGGAAATATCGCATAATAATAACCATTTTCTGATCTCCCGTACAATCATCCAATGCAATTAATAATGTTCTCATCTCATCATTAAGCTGTACTAAATCTTCCGGTAACATTTCGGAAGATGCAAGTTGCATCTTTTCCCAGTCAAATGAGTCAAATAACCTCTTTTTTCTGACGGTTTGTTTTCTAAAATGGTCAATTGCAATATTTTTGGCTATTGAAAATAGCCATGTCTTTTCTGAGCTTTTTCCCTCAAAGCTGCTATAAGCTTTAAGCACTCGTACATATACTTCTTGAACCAAGTCTTCTGCAGTTTGTCTATTTTTCACCAAATATATGAGAAACTGAAAAACGTCTTGATGATAGGTATCATACAAGCGGTGGAAAACGGAGTCATTCATAGGCTCCCCCCGTTCTTTCAATTAGTCGTTTCAAGTACAAATTTGTTACACGCCTTTTATCCCACATTAATAGACAATACGACTCCCAATTAGAAGATAAGATGGGAGAATAACTGCCTATATAAGCGCAACGTAGAACATAGTTTAAAACGCTACGACAGATGGGTCTGTCTCTGTTACACGGTTCCTGCGAGACACGGACCATCAGGATGCTGTTTACTCAGGTATTGCGGTCCGAATCAAGACACAGCGATATATAAAAGAGTCCATTTTCACTCCTCGGGATGTGAAGGTAATCTTCACAGTTTGTAGTTTCACTTTATTGGCAAGTTAATAATAAAGGATGTACCTACTCCAATTTCACTTTCTGCAGTTAGCACACCATCATGTCTTTCCACAATGTTTTTCGCAATTGCCAATCCTAAACCAGTGCCACTTTTCCCTCTAGTTCTGGCCTTATCAGCTTTATAAAAACGTTCGAATACATACGGAAGATCTTCTTTTGGAATGCCATATCCAGTGTCAATTACCTTTATAACAAATTGTGTATCTGACTTACTTAATTGGACGGTGACAGAACCATTCTCTTTTGTATGCCTAAGGGCATTATCGATTAAATTGGTTAACACTTGTTCCATACGATCTTCATCAATTTCCATCGATAAATTTTCATTTATATTATGTTTAAAAGAAAGTCTAATATTATTTTCTTTGGCAACTTGATCAAATTTTTGTGTTATTCGTTCAATTGTCGGGACAACAGAAACCTTTTCTTTATATATACTTAGATAACCTGACTCTAGGCGGGCTAAATCTAACAATTCGGTTACTAGTCTACCCATTCGCTTAGACTCATCGTATATAATACGGATCATTTCATTCTTATCCTCTTCGGTTGTAACGACATTATCTATTATTGCTTCTGAATAGCCTTGCAACATCGAAATAGGCGTTCTAAGCTCGTGCGAAACATTTGCGATAAAGTCTGACCTCATTTTATCTAAACGATGCTGTTCAGTCATATCACGAAGTACTATTACTGCACCACGCACAACATTACCACTAGTGTATAAAAGACTAATAGATGCAGCAAAATAGGAGCCTTTAATCTCTAATTTTTCGTCAAACTCCTCTTGAACATCAAAGACGTACTCTAAAAGATGATGAAGTTCAGCAGGTAGCTTAGAATCATCTAACGTCTCTGCATTTGCATACCATTTGTTGAGAAGGATATCTGCCTGTGGGTTACTAACTTGAACTTCAAATTTAGTATCAAATGTAATAACCGCATCCGTCATGGATGTTAGTATACTCGCCAGTTGTTCCTTTTCTTGGTTAATCACTTCTACATGATGTTTCAATTGTTTCCCCATTTGGTTAAAAGCGATTCCTAGTTCTCCAATTTCATCCTTTTGCAGATACGGAACTTTTGTTTCAAAGTTACCTTTAGCTAATTGAATCGCCGCTTCCCTCATAGACCTAAGTGGTAAAGTAATACGAGAGGTTAAGAAAAAAGTAAACATAGTAGTTAAAAGTAACGCAATAAACCCAGATAAGAAAACAATTTTCGTAGTACTATTTGTCGTCTTACTAACAACTTCCAAACTTTGATAAATAAATACAGCACCATGAATGTTTTTATTGGATTCTAAAGGGGCAGCTAAAATAATATAATCTTCCATCCGATCCTCACTATTCATAGCGGGCATTAGCATTTTCTTCACAATTGGCTCATCTGAAGTGTATATTTTAGATAATTCCTTATTATCCAATATTTTTTTCTGTACTACATCCTTGTTAAGCCCTTCATGGACTGATAAAAAAACGGATTCTGCATTGCGTACAATTAAAGTATTAGTTTCTGTACCTAAAATATCTTGTATAATTTTAAACGAATCTTCTACATTGTCATGCTGCTCAACAATTTTACCGATAGTAACTGCCTCTTTACGGAGTGACTCCTCCGCCTGCTCTGTATGAAAATCACCTAGAAATTCAAGTAATAAAACGGTTACAATAAATAACACAAATAAGACGAGAAGCAGTATGGTTCCCCATAGCTTCCCGACAACACTATTCCAAATTCTATTCATTTATGACCTCGAATTTATATCCGACACCCCATACAGTCACAATCATTTTAGCAGACTTTTCGGAAACTCTATTTAACTTTTCACGTAACCGTTTTACATGAGTATCAACTGTTCTCAAATCCCCAAAGAAATCATAATGCCAAACTTCTTTTAGTAACTGCTCACGATCAAATACTTTATCTGGTGCTTTCGCTAAGAAATATAGTAGTTCATATTCTTTAGGAGTTAAACCTACTTCTACCCCATCCGCAGTAACTCTATGCGCATCATGATCTATCGTTAGATGCGGAAAGACTACTATTTCTTTTGAAATAGATGTTCCTTGAGAAGGTGCAAAAGCAGTAGAGCGTTTCAAGAGAGCTTTTACACGTAATACTACTTCTCTTGGGCTAAACGGCTTTACAATATAATCGTCAGCTCCAAGTTCAAAACCTTCCACACGGTTTGCTTCTTCACCTTTAGCTGTCAATAATATGATAGGTGTTTCTTTATGCATACGTAGCTCTGTCATCACTTCTATGCCATCTTTTTCAGGCATCATTATATCTAATAGGATGCAATTATACTCAAATTCTAATGCAAGCTGTAATGCGACTTCCCCATTTTCAGCTTCTTCTACTTCATATCCTTCTCGTTCTAAATACATTTTTAAAAGACGACGAATGCGTTCTTCATCCTCAACTACTAGAAGTTTAATTGTTTCAGACATAGTTTTATCAAACCTTTCTATCAACATCTACTTTATATTGTACAATTACTGTATCCAAAATGAAAGAAAAGCTCTTCCTCCCGTTAAGTAAAGAGTAAAGAGCTTTCTAACTGTGCACTAGTTCTATCTTTTATTCTAGATCCATCGCCTAGCTCCTCGAGTCGCTTCAGGATTTCAGGGTCGCACGATGCGGGTCAGTCAGTCGTTGTGACACGATGTCACGACCTTAGACTGACTCCCCCTCTGCAAAGGACTCCTTTACGTGAAATCCTTTCAGCTCTTGCTCCTGCGCAAAGCTCGTCGCAGAAGTTCGTTTTGCTCCTGCGCAAAGCTCGTCGCAGAAGTTCGTTTTGCTCCTGCGCAAAGCTCGTCGCAGAAGTTCGTTTTGCTCATGCGCAAAGCTCGTCGCAGAAGAACGGTGTCGGCGCATACACTTTTGTTATGCGTAAGAATGTAATCCCGCTAAAATTAGATTTACTGCAATCAAGTTGAACATAATTATGATGAAACCAATTAGAGCAATCCAAGCCGATTTCTTACCTTCCCAGCCTTTTGATAAACGAAGGTGTAAGAACACTGCATAGAATAAGAACGTGATAAGTGCCCATACTTCTTTTGGATCCCAGCCCCAGAAACGTGACCATGCTTCATGCGCCCATATCATGGCGAATATTAATGCTCCAAGTGTAAACACAGGGAAACCGATTAATACTGAACGATACCCGATTTCATCCATCAATTGAGAATTAGACTTTTTCGTAAGTGGTTGTAAAACAGTAGAAATACGTTTACGTAATATTAAACGAAGTAAAACATAAATTACTGTACCAAATAAAACAGACCAAACAACTGTAGTTAATTTTTTTGCATTTACTAGCGGTGGCATTTCCACAAGTGGTTCAAATGCTCCATCTGTAATTGCTTCTGATTCATTCATACCAAATAGGGCTGGCATTGTGTATACAATTGTATGTTGTGTTTCATCTTTACTTATATAGTTGTATTCTGCATTATAATTCACTAAATAAAACGATAGCGAAGCAACAACAAAACCTACAACAAGGACTAAAACGTACATAACTGCCTCAATCCAAAAACGTTCCTTGGATCTCTTTGTCAAGTCAATATTTTTCAACAAATAAATAAATCCTGCTACAGCACTAATCGCTAAAATTGCCTCACCCATTGCTGCAGTAATTACATGAATGGTTAGCCAGTAACTTTTTAATGCAGGTATTAGCGGAGTAATTTCTTTTGGGAACATACTTGCATATGCAATGATTAGTAAAGCTATTGGTAATGCAAACAATCCAAGAGCAGGAGCTTTATATATAAAGTAAATAAGAATAAATGCTCCTACAATCATCATTCCAAATGCAGCAGTAAACTCAAATAGGTTACTTACAGGCGCATGTCCAGCAGCAATCCATCTAGTAATAAAATAGCCGAGATTAGCAATAAATCCTATAATAGTAACGGTAATCGCTAATTTGCCCCATCTATCAAAGGACTTGGTGCTTTCAGCATTTGAAGATTTCACTGCTCCTCCAAATAAAAATGTAGCAACTAAATATGCTACAAAAGCTATAAATAATAAGGTACTACTTAGAGATGCCATATCCATTTTGTTAAACTCCTTCTTCTTTATCCACTTTTTCTTCTAAAGAATCTATATCCTGCTGATCTAGATATTTTGGAAGATGAGCTACTTCTGTAACCTTGTCCAAATCTCTCTTAACACTTAACCAATTTTTGTTTGTATGTGCAGCAACAACCGTCTGTCCATCTTCTGATAATTGAATCCAAATTCGACGATGGTTCCAGTAAGAGCCTTGAGCTACACCTATCATAAATATAAGACCACCTAACGCAAGAAGTGGAAGTGTTAAATCTTTACGAACTGTTAAACCAGATACATCTCTCGTTTCCACGCTTTGGAAAGCAATTTTATGTTGGTTTACCCCTAGAGGTTCTACAGTTTCTTTAATCATGACAAAGCTAGTTTCACCTTTAGGGAATTCAGGACTATACATTTTTATCAAAAAGGCAGGATTGTTTGGAAGTGGTGATTGAGATTGCGGAACCCCTTCTTCAAATCCAGTAAAATCAGCGTAATAATCCATAACCTCGACCTTATATCCCTCATCTAATTCATAAAAAGGTTGAGGATCTGCTAAATCAATTGTAAACTCTCCAAATGATTGCTGTGTCTCTTTATCCTGTAATTGGAATGTCATTGTTGCTAATTCATCCAAGCGGAAGTCCATTTGGAACACTGAGAAATTATCAAATTTAATTGGCTTATTTACTTGAATAGAAGCTTCCTTTTCAAATTTCAAGTCTTCTGTATGTCCTGCTACAGAATCTTCTGGTCCTTTATATAAGGAAACGTCTGTTTGATAGTTCTTTGCAATCGTACCTACTCGATCAATAGCATCACCGTATACTTCTTTAGATTCTTCTTTCGAGTATGTCTCATAGATGAATTCTTTACTTTCTAAGAAATAACCGTCTGTTTCAGGTACATAAAGCGTTTCACCTTCACGTAACCACATCGTTTCATCTACATAAAAACCAGGAAGGGCACGAAGCATTACACCAAAAAGGAAAATAATTAGTCCTAAATGGTTGACGTACGGACCCCAACGTGAAAAACGTCCTCGTTCTGCTAAAATCGCATTACCTTCACGTTTTATATTGTATTTTAGCTCTTTAAGCTTTTCTTCCGTTTTCAGTAATGACTCCTCAGTAACATCCGATTTACCCATGCCAAAAATACGTTGTCTCTTCAAGAAACTTAAATGTCTCTTCGTCTTTTGTTTTTTCAAAGATTTATAAAGAGGTATGACTCTATCTAAACTTGCTATTACTAGTGAAATACCAAGCATACCAACTAATACCTGAAACCACCATGAGCTGTATAAGTCCGATAACCCAAGCTTATAATACAGGGTTCCAAACCCACCATACACTCTCTGATAATATGCAGCAATATCAGTTTCATTTGTTGCAGGCACATAAAATACTTGTGGAAGTATAGTTCCAATTGCAGCTGCAATTAGAATCGCTACGATTATCCACATACCTACTTTTACACTGGAAAAGAAATTCCATACTTTATCAATTATCGTCTTATTATACGTTTGAGACCGTCTTGCAGATCCTTCATAGCGCATATCTACAATTTTTTTCTCTTTTGTCTCTTCAGTTAATGGACGACCACAGCTCTCACATAACTCTGTACCAGCTGGATTAACGTTTCCACATGCACAAACTATCTTGTCCATTTTTAAGACTCCTTCATGAAGGTTTAATTTGATCCATAAAATTCGCAATATCTTCTTCGGTCATTTCGCCTTTAATAATTTTCTCAATCTTACCTTCTGGATTGATCAAAAAAGTAGTTGGCAGCGGATCAATATTATACGATTCCATTACACTTTTATTACGATCAATTGCTATAGGAAAAGTTAAACCATATCGATTTGAAAAACTATTTACCTTAAGGTCAGATTCACCAATATTAATAGCCAGTGTTTGGACACCCTTATTAGCATATTCACCGTATTGGTTGTCCATGGCCGGCATTTCTTTTGCACAAGGCTTACACCATGTACCCCAGAAGTTCAGAAACACACCTTGCCCTTTATAATCAGACAAACGCCTTTCAGTTCCATCCATATCTACTAATACGAAATCTGGAGCTTTATCGCCTACTTGTAATACAGCATTTTTCTCTTTATTTAAGTTGGAGTAAACTGTAAAAACTATAGCTACGACGAGTACTGCTAATATAGCTGTTCTCATATAAAAACGTCGTTTCTTAGACTGTGCCAATTTGCTAACCTCCATTTCCAAGCATAATCATGAATTATTATAACAAAATTTACAAATTAAAAGAGCCTTACTTATGAAGGCTTTGTGAACACATAGGTTTTATTTTCCTATTTTCCCCGTCTCTGCTAACACTCTCATTTGTTTTACTTCATGAGTAGTCAATTCTCTCCATTCCCCGGCATTTAAACCGTGAAGAGTTAAGAAACCAAATTGTTCTCTTTTTAGCTTTTGAACAGGAAAACCTATTGCATCGAACATTCTACGTACTTGTCTGTTTTTTCCTTCATGTATGGTGATCTCTATAATCGATTTATCAGCTTTTCTCTCGGAAGATAGTAGCTTTACTCTAGCAGGAGCTGTTTTACCATCTTCTAAAACAATTCCTCGTTCCAGTGGTCGCAACTGTTCCTTTAAAGGGATACCTTTTACTCGTGCTACATATGTTTTATCCACTTTATATTTTGGGTGTGTGAGGGCATAAGAAAAATCTCCATCATTAGTAAGAAGTAACAAACCTGATGTTTCATAATCCAGTCTTCCTACAGGATATAAGCGCTCTTTCACATGTGGCAATAAATCCGTTACTGTTTTTCTGCCTTTATCATCCGAAACAGCCGAAATTACTCCACGTGGTTTATAAAGTAAATAGTATACTTTTTGCTCTTTTTCTAATTTAACCCCGTCAACTTCTACTACATCATTGTCGGACACTTTTAACCCTTGTTCTGTTACTACTTTTCCATTCACTTTAACTTTTCCTTGTGTAATCATTTCTTCCGCTTTTCTTCTAGATGCCACACCTGCATGTGCGAGCACTTTTTGTAATCTTTCCAACACATTCACCTCGTCCATTCTATCCAAATCATATGAGTGAATTATGTCATACTTTGGGACAAATTAAAAGAAGACAGTCTTTTGTAATAACTGTCTTCACCATAATTCTATTTAATTTTCATTACGTTAAATTTTAATGCAATCTCATTATTAATCGTAACATTCCAAAGATAGGGTTTTTTTTCTGATGATTTACGTGGAATCATCAATACATTTTTAGTCGCATCTTTTTCCTCTTTTTTAAGTAAAAGGAAATAATCTTTTTTCACTTCAATAATCTGTTTATCTAACAGACGATATTTTCCTTTTTCCACAACCTTGACATTATCGTATGTCCGAAAAACATTTGCTGCAAGAGAAGAATGAGTATTCCAATCATTCGAATGGTTTAATGTTACTACAATAACTTTTTTTCCATTATCCTCAAAATAAGTCACTAGTGTTCTTCCTGCTACTTTTGTATACCCGGTTTTTCCAGCTACCGCATACTTATTAAAGTGCAATAATTTATGTTTATTTCTCCAAGTGACGGATCTTTCTTTAGGAGTATAAGTTTTAGCTGATGCAATTTGAGTATATGACTCGTTCTGCAAAGCCAGTCGGAACATATTAGCCATATCTAAAGCAGAAGCATAGTGCTCATCTTGGTGGAGTCCCGATGGATTAGTAAAATGAGAGTTTTCTAACCCAGCTAACTGTATTTTTTCGTTCATCAATTTAGTAAAGCCTTCCATAGATCCACCTGTATGCTCAGCAAGTGCATAAGCAGCGTCATTACCTGATTGTAACAGCAACCCATACAATAAGGATTCGACAGTCCAAACCTCACCGGCCTTTAAGTATAGAGATGACCCTTCTTGTGTTGCAGCAGCATTTGAGATTGTTATTTCGTCATCGAGCGACACATTATCCAACACTGTTAAAGCAGTCCAAACTTTAGTGAGGCTTGCGATTGGTAGTTCTGTATTTGCATTGCTACCCTCTAATAATCTCCCTGTATTTGCGTCAATAACAGCATAAGATGACGAGGCTTCCACATCATTTACATTCCACAAAAGAAAAAGCAACAGAAAAAACACCATTTTTTTAAAAATGAATCATACTCCTCATTCAATTATTTCTACCCTTCAAAGGTCTCTTGAAATTTCGTCATAAATAAATCTGTGTCTTCCATTTCATCAACAGACAAATCTTCTGGTAGTGGTGGAAGTGCTTTAATATCTTTTAACCCAAAGTATTGAAGAAATTCAGTTGTCGTTCCATATAAAATAGCCCGACCTGTCCCTTCTGCACGGCCTATTTCTTGTATTAGACCTTTAGCAGAAAGAGTATGAATTGGTCGCTCTGACTTGACCCCACGAATTTCTTCAATCTCTACTCTCGTAATAGGTTGCTTATATGCAACAATTGCTAGAACTTCAAGAGATGCCTGCGACAATGACTGATTTGTTGGATTCTCTACTAGTCTCTGAATACTATCTATATTTTCTTGCTTCGTAACTAATTGATAGGTTCCTGCTAATTGTTTTATCTCAATTCCCCTAGTGTGATTTGTTTTATATTCCTGTATCATTTCCTGGAGGATCGCTTCTATTTCCTCATCTGCCGAACTAGTTAGGAAAGCTAATTGTTTTTTAGTTAGACCATCCTCTCCACTTACAAATAATAGACTTTCTATATTACTCATCAATTTCATCTTGGAATTCACTTTCTATATCTTCCTTTCGCAAATGCACAAACAAATCTTCAAAATTACTTTTTTGTTCTACATGTATAATCTGACGTTTCATCAGTTCAAGTAGAGATAAAAAAGTAGTAACGATCGAGGTCTTATCTCTTGTAGGGAATAAATCGTAAAATGATAATTTCCCTCCTCCCTTTTTCAAAACCTCAATAACATTTTTCATCTGAGCTTTAATCGATATTTCTTGTTTACTTATTCGTGTATTAAGAGGTGCATTTATTTGTTTTCTTCGCAACATTTTTTGAAAAGCACCGAGCATATCGTACACATTTGCGTCTAATTCAAGTAATTCTAATTGTTTACTAGTTTGGTATTCACTTAAATCTGTTGGTGGCCTAGAATAATAGAGTGAACGTGTCTCCTCCATCTCATGCAAGTTTTCTGCTGCTTCTTTATACTTCTTATATTCTATTAATCTTAGTACAAGTTCATCCCTTGGATCTTGTAAATCCATATCGAAATCATCGTCCATGTCATCGTCTTGGTGAATTGGCAATAACATTTTACTTTTAATCGATAGTAAAGTTGCAGCCATTACTAAGTATTCACTTGCTTCATTGAGTTCTAGAACACGCATTGCGTGAACATGCTCCATGTACTGCTCTGTGATTTCCGCCATTTTTATATCGTATATATCTATTTCCAAACGATTTATTAAATGTAATAATAAATCTAGAGGTCCTTCAAACGCTTCTGTTTTTACTTCGTAAGTCATAAAACTCCACCTATTATCGGTTTTTAACATTATTATAGAGGAAAGGTGATTGTATTGCACCCTACATTTCATACTAGTTTTGTCGCATTTCTAAAACATTTCAATGAAACCTTCGATTATTTTGAGTGTCACGAGTTATTGGAAGACTATTGGAAGGAAGTTTCTCCAAGGCATAAAAATCATGCGTTAACTGCTCTAATCTTGTTAGCAACTTCTATGTATCACTGGCGTCGCGGAAATCTAACGGGAGCTATTAAAACGATGAGAACAAGTATTAAAAGAATGGAAATAACGAAGAATTCTCCTTTCTTTGAAAA
The DNA here is from genome assembly GCA_900114885.1 of Psychrobacillus psychrodurans. GTDB lineage: Bacteria > Bacillota > Bacilli > Bacillales_A > Planococcaceae > Psychrobacillus > Psychrobacillus psychrodurans. The sequence continues at coordinate 62,294 of FOUN01000003.1, read as the reverse complement.
CCTAAATTTCCAAAAATTAACAAAAAATATGACAAATGCACTCGAATTAATGACTAATAGCCAAAAGTTTCAAGGATTTACTATCGATATAACTAATCCTAGTCTACAGACTCAAGTAAGTCGCGTCCATTTAGAAACGAATGAGGACATACATTTTCTTATTCATAAACATATGCTTCGAGATCGTTCAGAAATACTGGAGGAACGAGAAAGAGAGAAAAAAAAGAGAGATGACTTATAAAATCAAAGTCATTCCTCTTCTTTTTTTGTTTGGCATTTAGTATAAAATGGTTCTACATCCTCAGATGGCTTTATGGAATTAGTTTGTAAAACGGCTGGAAGTTTTTCCAACATTTTTTCACCGAGACCTTCACCGCGGTGTGAAGGATTGACTGAAAGGTGTTGAATTACTGCTTCAGTTCCTTCCATTCGTACTCCTATTAATCCTACTAAGTCGTCCTCTTTCTTCCAAAGAAACAAATGCCACTCTGGATTTGTCTCATACTCATGAATTGTTTCTAATAGTTTTTTTACATCTTTTTCATGAGGCATAAAGGAAAGTAACCCCATTGAAATTTTTTCAAATGTTTTTTTATAGCGAAGTAGCATAATTAAAACCCTCTTTTAATTTCTTGGCTTGTTTATTCATTCATTATTGATATTATACATACGAATATACAACTTTAATTTAAGACCCTTACAAATGTAATTTAGTTCGTAAATCTATAAACGTATCATACTCAACACTAAATTTAACATAGTCCAATTTCTTAAAATATCTGTATTATCGCACCTTAACTTACCATTTTTACAAATTCGCATTTGGTGCTATAAATAACCAGTATATGACACCCCATACTATTCCAACAATAAAAATCATTAGAAATAGCATTACGTTTGCCTTTTTCATCTTGTTCACTCCTTCTCCATTGTTAAAGGAAGGTCAAGATGTATGAGGTCTTCCAACGTCTCTCTTTTAACAGCTAATTGATGTTTACCATTTTCTACAAATACAACCGCTGGTTTCGTTAAACGATTATAATTACTAGCCATGGAATAACCATAAGCGCCTGTGCAGAACATCGCTAGAATATCTCCTGGCTCAGCTACAGGTAATTGTATATTTTCGATTAGCTTATCACCAGACTCACAACATTTACCAGCAATTGTATAATTATTTGTTAACTGTTCGTCCATTTTGTTTGCAATAACTGCGTCATATTCAGCTCCGTATAATGCAGGTCTGATATTGTCGGACATACCTCCATCAACCGCTAAATAATTTCGAACATTTGGTACAATTTTTTCAGATCCGACAGTATATAACGTAGTTCCTGCATCACCAACTAATGATCTACCCGGTTCTATCCAAATTTCTGGCATTTTAAAAGAAGAATTATGCACGAGCTCTTTTACAATTTGTATCATTTCTTTTACATATATAGCTGGTTCAAGCGGAGCATCCTCATCTGTATATTTTATACCGAAGCCACCGCCTAGATTTAATACACCGCATAGGAAGTTATAATCCGTATACCACTCTATCATTTTAGTAATTAGCTTCTCAGCAGCCACCTTAAAACCAGTCGTGTCAAATATTTGAGAGCCAATATGACAATGCAAACCAAGCAACTGGATATATTCATCCTGATATACATCCAGAAATGCTTGGTCAGCTTGTCCATTCAACAGATCAAACCCAAATTTAGAATCTTGTTGACCAGTTGTAATATAATCATGCGTATGGGCTTCGACACCAGGTGTTACCCTTAACAAAACATTAACTTTTTTCTTGGTTTTTTCAGTAAGTATCTTTAATAATTCTATTTCATAAAAATTATCGACAACTATACAACCAATATTATGCTCAAGAGCTAATAATAATTCTTCTTTACTTTTATTATTTCCATGAAAATGAATTCTTTCTACTGGATATCCTGCTTGAATCGCAGTATACAACTCTCCAGCAGATACCACATCTAATGATAAGTTTTCTTGTTTCATCAATTGATACATTGCAACACTTGAAAAAGCTTTACTCGCATAAGCAACTTGTGCCGATATATGTTGATCTCGGAATGTCTGGATGAATGCATGTGCTCGTTCTCTAATTAGAGACAGATCGTACACAAACAATGGTGTTCCATATGTTTTTGCAAGCTCTAAGCTATCTATTCCACCAATCATTAAGTGACCTTTTTCGTTTACAGCATGCCGTGAAACTAGCACCATTTAGTTCGCCTCTTTTCCCTATATCTATTAAAACTTTATCACAATAGATAAGGAAATGGCAATGCACATTATGAACGTTTACGATCTGGTGATCGTGTTATAAATGGTCGTTTCGCATCATCAGGCATTGGAAACCTAATGATCAAACGCATAAATGCCCTTGGAAAAAAAGGTTGAAGTGGCCATAAATAAGGTACATTTAAAGGTTTAACAGAACATACGTACCAAAGCAAAGCTAAAGAAGCTACAAAAAATCCACTCGGTCCAAATAACGCAGTACTCAACAGAATAATCGTCCTAAATATTTTTGTTGTAATACTAAGCTCATATGAGGGAATAGAAAAAGTGAATATCGCTGTTATAGCTGTATATAAAATAACCTCTGGCACAAAAATTCCTACATCAACAGCCATTTGTCCAATAACTAACGCAGCTATAATCCCCATCGCAGTTGATAGCGGAGTAGGAGTATGAATAGCAGCAAGCCTTAAAAATTCTATCCCAATATCTGCAAATAGAAGCTGTAATAACAGCGGTATTTCAGTGGATTCTTTCGGTCCAATGAATTCAAGAGCCTTTGGTAAAAACTCTGGATGTACTGATAATAAATACCAAAATGGTAAAAGAAATAAACTTAGAAGAACCCCTACAAATCGAATCCACCTAACCACTGTACCAATTGCTGGTGCTTGCCTGTATTCCTCAGCATGTTGTAGGTGGTGAAAAAGGGTCGTAGGTACTATAACTACGGATGGAGATGTATCTACTACTATTATTATATGTCCTTCTAGTAAATGAGCTGCTGCTATATCTGGCCTTTCTGTAAATCGTACAAAAGGCAAAGGGTGAAACCCTTGTTTAAATAGCCATTCCTCTAATGCTTTGTCCGTCATAGTAATTCCATCATGTTTTATTTGCTTTAATCGATCTCGAATTTGAGTAAGATTATCTTCATTAGCAATATCTTTAATATAAGTTATTGCAATATCAGTTTGACCTAACTCCGTAATTTGGTGTAGCTCAAAGCGCAAATTGGTATCCCGAATCCTTCTTCTAATGAGTGCTGTGTTTTGGATTATGTTTTCTGTAAATCCATCCCTTGAGCCTCTTACAACCTTCTCATTATCAGGTTCTTCAGGTGATCTTCCAGGGTATGAACGAACATCTATTGTATATACTGAACCATTTGTTAATATAAAAGTTACTTGTCCACTCAAAAGTGCAGCAAGCCATTTTTCCTTGGAATCATATTGCGTAATAGAGTAATACGGTAAATAATGCTCAATGATATCATTTTCGCTTATTGTTTTATCTGTAATTTTCATTTGGGTGTTCGTTAATAATTGTGTAATTACTAGGCCATCAATCAGTCCAGTAATAAATACGAGTAGTACAGGAAATTCATATAAATGGGTATGTAAAATTCCCACATCAAAAGACTCGTTTTCACCGAACTTTTCTTTTAAATATAATTCTGCTTCATCCTTACTAGTAAACAAAGGTTTCGTTTCAATCACCTATCTTTTGCATTTGTATTCGTATGACCTACTGGTACTAGCCAGGTTTTTAATTGAGTTAATATTTTCTTCTCTAGTCTCGACACTTGTACTTGGGAAATTCCTAATCGTTCAGCAATGTCACTTTGTGTACAATCAAGATAATAGCGTAAATAGATAATCATTTGCTCTCGTTTTTCCAGTTTTTCTACTAGCTCACGTAACGGAATATGCTCAAATGGTTTCTCGGAACGCTCGTCCTTCATTTGATCCATTAACGTTAGTGCATCCCCGCTATCATTTTCATAAAGCTGCTCCTGCAACGATGCCGGATCACGAAGAGCATCTGTGGCCATAACTATTTCTTCTCGTGAAACCTCTAAAATATGCGCAAGCTCCAAAATAGTTGGTTGACGCTCAAACGTTTTTAAAAAGTCATCCGTAGCATGACGAATTTTAAAATTTAACTCCCGAATCGAGCGACTGATTTTCACCATTCCATCATCTCTTAAAAACCGCTGAATCTCCCCTATAATCATAGGAACCGCATACGTTGAAAACTTCACTTCATAGGACAAATCAAATTTATCTACCGATTTCATCAAGCCGATACAGCCGATTTGAAACAAATCCTCTAGATCTGCTCCTCTTGATGCAAACCTTTGGACAATAGACCATACAAGCCTAGTATTACCCTCAATCATTTGCTGCCTTGCTAATTTATCACCAGTCTGTGATAGTGCTATGAGCTCTCTCATTTTTTCTTGAGTTAGTAAAGTAGACGGTTTTTTATTTATCATTAGACGATCCTACAAGATTCCTGGATTGGTACAAATTGCTTTGTTATTGTTACAGTCGTCCCCCTATCAGGAATGGAGTAAATCTCAACTCCGTCACTAAAGCTTTCCATAATTGTAAAGCCCATTCCCGAACGTTCCTGCTCAGGCTTTGTCGTAAATAGTGGTTCACGAGCTTGATTTACATCACGTATTCCACGGCCATAATCTACTATAGAAACGATAATTTCTCTATCTACTCTTTGTGCATGCAATTCAATTTTTCCGATACCATCTTCTTCATAACCATGAACGATAGCATTCGTTACAGCTTCGGAGATGACTGTTTTAAATTCAGATAACTCTTCAATTGTCGGATCAATCGTTGCGATAAAACTAGACATAACCATTCTAGCTAATGCCTCATTCTCACTTTTAGCGATAAAAGATAATGTGATCTCATTGTCCATAAACTATTCCCCCTAACTTAGACATTATTTCAATTTCGGATTCGCTATAGATATAAGGGCTTAAACCTGCAAACTGAAAAATTTTACGCATTGTTGGTGACGGATTTACAATAATTGTTTGTCCATCTATCGGAGCAAGCTCTCTCATTCTGCCTAAAATTAACCCTATCCCCGAGCTATCCATAAAATTCAAATCTTTCAAATTCCAAACTATTACTTTAATAGACCCGTTTTTTATCATTGGAACTATCTCATTTCTGATATCATTTGTACTGTGATGATCTAATTCACCTTTTAATCGAATAATAATAATTTCGTCTCCTACTTTTTCTACTTCATGAATCATACAATCGCCTCCTTAGATAGCGCTATTCCACATGTTCCTTGAAAACTCCTTGCGCTTGACAAAAGTAGAAGAAATCATCTCTTATTAGTCGATTTTCGACAGAGGGTGGTCATTTAAAGTATGGGAACATATTCTTTTTTTTAATCAAAAAATAGGCATCTCGCAAAAGTTTTTAAAAACCTCAGCGAGATGCCTATTTTGAATGTTTTAAACTGAAAAAAAACCCCTGTTTCGCAAGTAAATGTCACCCTAATGCAAGTAAGTAGGCATGGAGACCAAGTAAACGAAATAATTGTATCTTCACTTAGTTGTTTCTTTGGAAAAATAATCCACTTCGCAAATAATTGTCCCTCATGAGCAAGTAAAACTACTGCAGCCGCAAGTAAATAGTATGCGAGAGCAAGTAAATGAAATAATTGTATATCTCCACTTTGTTGAGACATTGGAAAAATAATCAACTTCGCAAGTAATTGTCCCTCTTGAGCAAGTAAAACTACTACACCCGCAAGTAAACAGCCAAGGAGAACAAGTATTCAAAACGGAACGCAAGTAAATAGCATGCAAAAGCAAGTAAATGAAATAATTGTATATCTCCACTTTGTTGAGACATTGGAAATATAATCCACTTCGCAAGTAATTGTCCCTCATGAGCAAGTAAAACTACTACACCCGCAAGTAAACAGCCAATGAGAACAAGTATTCAAAACGGAACGCAAGTAAATAGCATGCAAAAGCAAGTAATTGAAATAATTGTATACCTTCACTTAGTTGATTCTTTGGAAAAATAATCCACTTCGCAAGTAATTGTCCCTCATGAGCAAGTAAAACTACTGCACCCGCAAGTAAACAGCCACGAAGAGCAAGTATTCAAAACGGGACGCAAGTAAATAGCATGCGAGAGCAAGTAAATGAAATAATTGTATATCTTCACTTAGTTGATTCTTTGGAAAAATAATCCACTTCCCTCATGAGCAATTAAAACTACTGCACCCGCAAGTAAATAGCCAAGGAGAGCAAGTATTCAAAACGGAACGCAAGTAAATGAAATAATTGTATCTCTACTTTGTTGAGACATAGGAAAAATAATCCACTTCGCAAGTAATTGTCCCTCATGAGCAAGTAAAACTACTGAACCCGCAAGTAAACAGCCACAGAGAGCAAGTATTTAAAACGGGACGCAAGTAAATAATGCGAGTGCAAGTAAATGAAATAATTGTATCTCCACTTTGTTGAGACATTGGAAAAATAATCCACTTCGCAAGTTATTGTCCCTCTTGAGCAAGTAAAACTACTGCACCCGCAAGTAAACAGCCACGAAGAGCAAGTATTTAAAACGGGACGCAAGTAAATAGCATGCGAGAGCAAGTAAACGAAATAATTGTATACCTTCACTTAGTTGATTCTTTGGAAAAATAGTCCACTTCGCAAGTAATTGTCCCTCTTGAGCAAGTAAAACTACTGCAGCCGCAAGTAAATAGCACACGAGAGCAAGTAAACGAAATAATTGTATATCTCGTTGGATCCTTCAAATTTTAAAAAAGTGATCTAGTTAACTTATCTTTGTATTATTTATTTTTACACTTCTACAAAATAAAAAGTTGGTAAGCTAAATCCAATTAGCTAACCAACTTTTTCTTTATATTGTATAGAATTATTTTACATTATTTTCAAGATAGAATTATTTTTGATTGGTTCATCTTCAATAATTTTATAAGCTTCTTCAATCAATTTAATTGATTCCGCTACATCATCTTTGTTTGAATATAGAATAGCTAATGTATCACCTTTTTGAACTTCTTGACCTGTTAATGATACCAGTTTAACTCCTGCATCAAAATCAAGGGTGTCCGCTTTTGTTAAACGACCTGCACCTACTAATAGAGAAGCCATACCAATCAATTCAGCATCAATTAAATTGATATAACCATCTTTTACAGCTTTTACTTCAATCGTATGCTTAGTGTCTTTCGGATTAATATCAGAAGCATCTCCGCCTTGAGCAGTTATAAACTCTTTGAATTTTTCCAATGCAGCACCATTTGTAAGTGTTTCTACTACTTGGTTTTGTGCTTCATCTTCACTTACTCCAGTAGCTAATTGATACATTTTTGAAGATATAGCTATTGTAACTTCTAATAAGCCTTGCTCACTATCTTTATAGTTTCTAAGGAAATCATGTGCTTCTGCAACTTCTAATTTATTACCAATGTTATGACCTAAAGGTTGGTTCATATCAGTAATAACAACTGATACCTTTCTACCTAAACTTTCACCAATGCTAATCATAGTAGAAGCCAATTCTGTAGCATGATTTAAATCCTTCATGAAAGCACCTTTACCACATTTTACATCTAGTACAATGCCGTCTGCACCACTAGCAATTTTCTTACTCATAATTGAAGAAGCAATTAACGGGATTGAGTCCACAGTACCTGTTACATCTCTTAAGGCATATAATTTTTTATCAGCTGGAGTTAAATTACCAGATTGACCAACTATCGCAATTTTATGTTCATTTACTTGCTTTATGAATTGATCAGAAGTTAATTCAACATTAAAACCTTCTATAGATTCTAATTTGTCTACAGTACCACCTGTGATACCTAATCCTCTTCCACTCATTTTTGCAATGGGAATGTTTAATGATGCTAAAATCGGTGCAACAAGAAGACTAATTTTGTCTCCTATTCCACCTGTTGAGTGCTTATCAACTTTGAATCCTTCAATAGAAGATAAGTCAATAACATCACCTGATTCAACTATAGATTTTGTTAACCATGATGTTTCATCTTTATTCATTCCATTTATTAAGATTGCCATCAACATGGAACTCATTTGATAGTCTGGAATTTCATCATTTGTATACTTATTAATCATATATTGTATTTCTTCTTCGGTTAATGAATTGTTTCTTTTTTTCTTATCGATTAAATTAAGCATATTCATATTAAATAATCTCCTTACACATCTCTTTTATTTTTACAGGCGTCCACCTGGAGTGGAATTTTACTATCCTTATGAAATTAATTCATATAAATATGGATTATTTTAATAGAGAAAGAAAACTCTCTCCGAATTCTGTAGTCGATACACCAAAGTTTTCACTAATCGTTGCTCCAATGTCGGCAAATGTATTACGTAGTGGTAACTCTGTTATTTCCTTAAATTTTGGTGAGTATACAATTAACGGAACATATTCTCGCGTATGATCTGTTCCTGGCATAGTTGGATCATTTCCATGGTCTGCCGTAATTATCAACAAATCTTCCTCTGTTAACTTTGGAAATACTTCTTTTAAACGTACGTCGAATTCTTCTAGAGCTTTACCATAGCCTAATGGATCGCGGCGATGACCAAATAATGCATCAAAATCAACTAGATTTAAGAAACTGATTCCTTTAAAGTCTTTATCCAGTGTAGCGATGAATTTATCCATCCCATCCATATTATCTGTTGTTCTTTCCGTAGAAGTGATGCCTTCACCATTATAAATATCGTTAATTTTACCAATTGCGATTACATCTAGTCCCGCGTCACTCAGTTCGTTCATCGCTGTACGACCAAAAGGTTTTAACGCGTAATCATGGCGATTTGATGTACGAACAAATTTACCCGGTCCTCCGATAAAAGGACGAGCAATTATACGACCTACTAAAAATTCCTCCGACAAAGTTAATTCACGTGCAATTTCACAAATACTATACAATTCTTCTAATGGAATTATTTCTTCATGTGCTGCGATCTGTAGCACAGGGTCAGCAGATGTGTATACAATTATGGCACCAGTTTTCATATGCTCTTCGCCAAGCTCATCTAAAATTTCTGTTCCACTTGCCGGTTTGTTTCCAATTACTTTACGACCAGTTTTCTCCTCTAATTGGGAGATTAACTCCTGAGGAAATCCGTCTGGATATACTTTAAACGGTTTATCAATATTAAGACCCATGATTTCCCAATGACCAGTCATTGTATCCTTACCAACAGAGGCCTCCTGCATTTTACCAAAATAAGCGGTAGGCTGAGCCTGTCTAGCAATCCCTTGAATATCATCAATGTTACCAAGTCCAAGTTGCTCCATCTGAGGCATATGAAGTCCGTTCATTTTTTCTGCAATATGCCCAATTGTATGTGATCCTACGTCACCAAATACGTCGGCATCTGGTGCTTCTCCAATACCTACAGAATCCATTACAATAACATGTATGCGCTTAAATTTATTCATTTTATAACCTCCTACTATTTTCTTCTAGTTTACCAAAAAAAAACAAAATGTACAGGTCAGACCTCTGACAATTTATGCTCTAGGATGGAATTGTTTATAAACATCCTTTAAACGACTTTTGCTAACATGGGTATAAATTTGAGTCGTAGAAATATCGGCATGTCCTAGCATCTCCTGAACAGCACGTAAATCCGCTCCATTTTCGATTAAATGTGTTGCGAATGAATGGCGAAGTACATGAGGTGTAATTTCTTTTGAAATCCCTGCTGTAGTAGCATGATTATTTAATAACTTCCAAATTCCCTGTCTAGTTAGACGTTTTCCACGTTGATTAATAAAAATTGCTTCCGTTTTTTCGGACTTCAATAATTCTGGTCTTGCATTCTCTATATAAGTTACACATGCTCTAATGGCAGAACCACCTAAAGGTACAATTCGTTCTTTGCCACCTTTTCCAAATACACGAACAAATCCCATGGATAAATGAATATCTTCCAGATTTAAGTTCAAACACTCACTAATCCTCATTCCACTAGCATACAAGAGTTCAAACATTGCTAAATCTCTTTGGCCCTGTGGTTTGGACTGATCAATACTATTTAATAGATTATTCAATTCCTCCACTGACAGATATGTAGGCAGTTTTTGTTCCAGTTGGGGCAAATCTAAATGGACAGAGGGATCTGTGTTCGCCACTTTCTCTCTTAATAAAAATTGATGAAAGGAACGTATAGAAGAAATATGCCTAGAAATGGTTCGAGCAGATTTTCCATTTTCTTTTAAACTTCGCAGATACAAAACAATATGCGTGCGTTCTATCTCATTTAGACTTTGTAGTTGTTGTACTTCAAATATATGATGTAAATAATCGGTTAAATCTTTTTTATAGGAGGTCAATGTATTACTCGCTAACTGGCGTTCAATCTGCAGGAAGTGCATATAATCCTCTAAATGTAGTATTCCATTATTCATGTTATTCACTCCTTTTGATAAGACAATCTAGGCAAATTTCGTAATGAAGTGTTTGAAGTAAAATTGATTTCCATTCTACTAACCTTTCATTCTTCGAAACTAGCGTAGCAATGTGAAAGCATTTACCGCTCCCACTGGAATCACTAGTTTGTGTGTAATTATATTGAAATAAATTATGTAATTGACTTAATCATTTAAAAAAAGGATAGCAATAAGCTATCCTTTTGTTTATTTATCCTCTTGGCAACGGTAGCATATACCGTGAAATGTTAGACGATGGTCTTTTATTCTAAAGTTCCACTTCTTTTCTACAATAGCTTCTACATCTTCTAACAAATCTTCTTGAATTTCATCTACAGCTCCACATTCAATACATACTAGATGATGATGAAAATGCGCTGCACCTTCTTGTCTTAAATCATAGCGAGATACGCCATCACCGAATTGAATTTTATCTACCACATTCAATTCGTTTAATAACTCAAGCGTTCTATAAACTGTTGCAAGTCCTATATCGGGTGATATTTCTCTAACTAGTAAAAATACATCTTCTGCACTTAAATGATCTTCTTCATTTTCAAGCAAAACTCGGACCGTCGCTTCTCGCTGCGGCGTCAGTTTATAGCTCGCACCAGATAATTGTTTTTTTATACGATCAATACGGCTTTCCATATGACGCCTCCTTAACTGAATCCATTATACCAATAATTGAATTCTCATTACAAGAGATTCACATAATAATAACTATTAATAAAAACTAATTATTAAATAATATAAATGGTATTAAGATGGATTCTATAATTATAACAATTATATAAAAGGATAGCGAAAAAATATTAATACGATTTGCTAAAGCTAATAACAAGACACAATACACTAGCTGAAATGGAAACCACCAAAACACATAAGGAAAAGTAGATTCCTGTGTTTGTAGTATATAACTCGAACAATATCCATAGAATGTAATCTTAAATGCACAAATAACTAAAATTAGCTTTCGTAAAAAAGGATGCTGATAAAACAAAAAAAACACAATGGCAAACATGAGGTGAGGAAAAATCGTTTCTAAAAAAGTAGGCTGTTCTATTAATAGAACGCGTGCATCCAAGAGATTAATAATCCATTGCTGCTGTTCTGCCGTACTTTTTTCAAATAATACTAAACCTCCGATAAAACTAACAACGAGTACACATAATGAGATGAAAATAGTATAAGTCTGGTTCAAATTGGAACACCCCCCTATCTACTTTCATCATATGCTTGTACTATCTTAAATCATGCTTCTTTAAAATAATCTTTCAACCAAATATATGCAAAGGCAGTTTTAGCATCATAGATTTGTTGCTTTTTTACCATTTCCTCCATCTCGGAAAGACTCACATGTAGTAATTCTACAAACTCATCTTCGTCCAAGCCTACTGGTTGCTCCAGCTTTTCAATATTCTCTGCAAAATATAGATGTATAATCTCATCAGCAAACCCTGGTGATGTGGCAAATGATTGAATGTATTGAAGTTTGTCCGTCGTATAGCCCGTCTCTTCTTCCAATTCACGCAGCGCAGTTATTTCGGGAACTTCATCAATCTCTATTTTTCCAGCGGGAATTTCAATAATTGATCTTTCTAAAGCTTTTCTATATTGTTCCACTAAAATTATTTTCATATCTTTTGTAACGGCTATGACCGCTACAGCACCAGGGTGTTTAACAATCTCTCTATTACTAGTTTTGCCATTTGGTAGTTCTACTTCATCTATCTGAAGAGATATTATTCTTCCTTTATATTTAACCTCAGATTGAATTGTTTTTTCTTCAAATTTTTTCATAACGAATCGTCCTCTCGTTTCTAGTGTTTCACTTTAGTTGAATCTATCTATTTGACATTGTACCATGTAGAAAAGGACGTGATGAAACTTGAAGAAAAGACAATTAGGTAAAAGTGATATATACGTATCTGAAATCGGACTAGGATGCATGTCACTTCCATCAGATCAAAAAGAAGCGGATAACATTATTCAAGTAGCACTAGAAAATGGTATTAATTATTTTGATACAGCAGATCTTTATAATAAAGGCGAAAATGAAAAGATTGTTGGTAATGCCCTTAAGAGCAATCGACAAAATGCTATATTAGCTACGAAGGTTGGAAATCGACTCAATAATTCTGGAGACGGTTGGTCATGGGATCCAACTAAGGAATGGATAACAGATGCAGTTCATGCCTCTTTAAAGCGACTTCAAACGGATTATATAGATGTATATCAGCTACATGGGGGCACGATGGAAGACAATGTAGACGAGGTTATAGACACAATGGAATCTCTTCAAAAAGAAGGGTTAATTCGTGAATATGGTATATCCTCTATTCGCCCAAATGTCATAGACCGATTTTTACGCAAAAGTAATGCCGTCTCTGTTATGATGCAATATAGCCTACTAGACAGAAGACCCGAAGAGTGGTTCTCCTTGCTAGAAGACCATCAAGCTTCACTGTTCACGCGAGGAACAGTTGCAAAAGGTTTACTTACAGCAGATGGTCTTAATCGTGCAATTAAAACAAAAGAATATCTTAGTTACACGCAGAAAGACCTAGTTGATACTATCGAAAAATTACAAATATTAGAAGCCCCGATTGCTTCTATTGCACTTCAATTCGTGTTACAAAGAAAAGTGACAGGTTCTCTAATCATTGGAGCTAGTAATTCGGAACAATTACTTGAATCGATCGAAGCTTATAAACAGCAAGTGCCAGACACCATTCTATTAAAAGCAGCGGAAATAACAACGCAAGAGTTGTATACGGAACATAGAGTTTAAAGGAACCTTCATAATTAGGGAAGTGCTGATACAGGAATAGCGGTTCGAGGGACCATGATAGCTTCCTATGATATGAAATTTTTAAGCCATGCTAAACGATGTAATATAGTAAGATATAAAGCCTAATACATCCTACTCTAGTAGTTACACGAAAAAACACCCCCTGAATAGTTTTCAGGTGGTGTTAAACATTTTTATACTTTGCGAACAACAATTTCATCATCCATAACATCTACATGGACCTTTTTAATCATTTCTTCCTCTAAAATAAGATCTGTTAATGGATCTTCAATTTTGTCTTGAATCACTCTGCGAAGCGGTCGAGCACCGAACCGTTTATCGTAACCTAACTTGACCAAGGTTAGTTTTGCTTCCGACGAAATTGTCATATCAATATTATTATCTGAAATTGTTACTAGTAAATCTCCAAGCATCAAGTCTACGATTTTTAGTAAATTTTCTTCTGTCAGTTCATTGAATGCGACAATAGCATCAAAACGGTTGAGAAATTCTGGTTTGAAATAATCCCCTAGCATTTCAAGCATATTGATGGATTCATGTGCTGGTTGATTGAATCCTACACTTACTTTTTTGTCGCCTGTTCCAGCATTACTCGTCATTATAATGACCGTATCCTTGAAACTGACTGTACGGCCATGCGAATCCGTTAATCGACCATCTTCCATTATTTGCAGGAACATATTTTGTACGTCAGGATGTGCCTTTTCAATTTCATCCAACAATAAGATGGAATAAGGATTACGGCGAACATGTTCTGTCAGTTGACCTGCTTCCTCATGCCCGACATAACCTGGAGGAGAACCAATAATTTTAGACACCGAATGTTTCTCCATATATTCACTCATATCAAGACGAATTAACGTATCACGTGAACCAAATAATTCCTCTGCCAGCACTTTTGTAATCTCTGTCTTACCGACACCTGTTGGACCGACAAATAAGAAAGAACCAATAGGTCGATTTTTAGATTTGAGCCCTGCACGACTACGACGGATCGCTTTGGCAATTTTATCGACCGCATCTTCTTGGCCAATCACTTTTTCACGGATACTTTCTGCGATTCCTTTCATTTTTGCCTGTTCTGCAGATTGTAGTTTTGTTACAGGAATTCCAGTTTTTTCCTCAACTATTAATTCGATATCTGCTACCGTAACTTTTACTCGAGATGTGTCCTCATTTTGTTTCAATTGCTCCAATTGTTTCCGCAACTGGATTTCCTCAAAGCGTAAATTTGCTGCTCTCTCGTAGTCTTCTTTTTCTGCGGCTTGATCTTTTTGCTGAATGACTTCGTTAAGACGTGTTTCGATTGACTTCGAATATGCTGACGTATGTGTCAGATTTAATCTTGCCCCCACTTCATCCATCAAGTCGATTGCTTTGTCTGGTAAAAATCTATCTTGAATATACCGTTGTGATAAATTAACAAAAGCATGGATCGTGTCTTCTGGATAGTGTACTTCATGGAATTTTTCATACCGATCCTTGATACCATTTAGAATGTGAATCGTATCTTCTGTAGATGGTTCCTTTACAATAATTGGTTGAAAACGACGCTCAAGTGCAGCGTCTTTTTCAATTTGACGATATTCACTCAACGTCGTTGCACCAATAAGTTGCATTTCTCCACGCGCTAAAGCAGGCTTCAAAATATTACCGGCATCCATTTTTGACCCTTCAGCCGTGCCTGCCCCAACTAGTAAGTGAATTTCATCAACAAATAAAATCACGTCTTTCCGTGTTTGAAGTTCCTCGATTAATTGTTTCATTCGTTCTTCGAATTGCCCTCGAATACCGGTGTTCGTTACGAGTGAAGCGACATCTAACAAGTACACTTGTTTGTTCATTAATTTCACAGGTACATCGCCTTCATGGATTTTTACTGCAAGTCCTTCGGCAATGGCAGTTTTACCAACACCTGGTTCCCCAATTAGAACGGGATTATTTTTATTTCTTCGATTTAACGTTTCGATGACACGTTTTACTTCTTGATCACGTCCAATTACCGGATCAATCCGCCCATCTTTAGCATCGTTGGATAGGTTTTTACCAAGTTGATCTAACAAACTATTGCCATGAGATTCTTCAAAATGTTTCGTTTGTGTTCGTGCCTGTTGGCTCCCATTCGATTGGAAAAAATGTTCTGCATTATCACCAAATGACGGTATTTTTCCTGCAGTCAATTGTCCTTGAATATCTTGAAAACATATGTGGCATAAGTTCATTTGCATTCCTTGATGATTCAACTGCACTTTCAGGCTCATCGTTGCATCATTTTTACTACAATGTTGACACTTCATATTTATTTCCTCCTATATTTAACTATTTGACTTTGACTATATTTAACCTTTGAGATTAGTATACACTGACCTTTTTTGACTTTCAAATAAGATGCTTAGCTTTTGAATCTATTTTGCTGACTCTTATCAGACAGAGTTGTTTCGCTAAAAACTATGTAATGAATATAATTATCAATCAAAAAAACAGTTTAGCAATCCATTTATTGGATTACTAAACTGTTTCTAATTCACCTAAAACTTAGAGCCACCAAAGCCATATTCATCTAGTAGTTCTTCAAACGATTTGTTTTTTTCTTTTTCTTTCTTTTCGAAAGCGAGTTGTGCTTGTCTTTCTTCCTCTTTCTCCTGTTCAGCAGTTACTAATTGTTTCTTCGTTTCTTTAAGTTTTGCTAGAACGTCAGAAGAAAGTTGGTCAGACAATGAATTCCCTTCATCCAATTGCTTAGCAGGCTTTACCTGTTGTTGTCTTTGTTTTTTCTTAGCCAATATGTTCACCTTCTTTATTAACGTTTAACTATGGTTGCAACTCCTTGGCCACCACCGATACAAAGTGTTGCTAGACCGGTTTTCGCATCTCTCCTCTTCATTTCATGAAGTAAGGTAACGAAGATGCGTGCACCACTAGCCCCAATTGGATGACCTAATGCAATCGCTCCACCATTTACATTTAGTATATCATGATTAAAGGATAGCTCTCTATCAACAGCAATCGATTGTGCTGCAAAAGCTTCATTTGCTTCGATTAAATCGATATCCGCTAATGATAATTGAGATTTGTTTAATACTTTTTTTACTGCTTCCACAGGTCCAATCCCCATAATGCTAGGATCCACTCCTGCAGATGCATTTGCTACCACTGTAGCTAGTGGTTGAAGACCAAGTTCATCCGCTTTTGCTTTTGACATCACCACTACAGCAGCTGCTCCATCATTAATCCCTGAAGCACTACCCGCAGTTACAGAACCGTCTTTTTTAAATGCTGGACGAAGCCCCGCTAATTTTTCCTCCGTAGAACCTTTCTTTGGATACTCATCCTGAGAAAAGATTACTGGATCCCCTTTTCTTTGAGGAATTTCCACAGACACGATTTCATTTGAAAACTTACCTTCTTCTATTGCTTTAGCTGCTCTGCTCTGCGACCGTGCAGAAAATTTATCTTGTTCTTCTCTAGTAATATTATATTGATCACATAGGTTTTCAGCGGTTACCCCCATATGGTAATCATTAAAAGCACACCATAGCCCATCTGAAATCATGCTATCTACTACCTTTTGATCGCCCATACGGAAGCCATCTCTAGCGTTTTTCAACAAATAAGGAGATTGACTCATGTTTTCCATTCCACCTGCAACAATAATATCTGCATCTCCTGCAATTATAGCTTGAGTAGCAAGATGAATTGCTTTTAAGCCAGAACCACATACTTTATTAATAGTCAGAGCAGAAACTGATTGTGGTAAACCAGCCTGAATAGACGCCTGTCTAGCCGGATTTTGTCCTAAACCTGCTTGAAGGACATTCCCCATAATTACTTCGTCCACAGCATCTTTAGAAACCCCTGCTTTTTCTAATGCTTTTTCAATTACAATAGCACCTAGTTTAGTAGCTGGCACATCTTTCAAAGCCCCTTGAAACGAACCAATTGCAGTTCTAACTGCGCTTACGATTACAACTTCATTTGTCACGTGATTTCCTCCTTGTTTCCCCTGTATTAAACAAACTTCTACAAAGCAAAATTTAAATTTGCTTGTTTAACCATCCTTTCTTTACAATAAAGAGGGAGGGATGATTATGTTTAGTTTACCAAATAAAGTGACAATTATCGAGGTAGGTCCAAGAGATGGCTTACAAAATGAAAAAAACGAGGTGCCGACAGAAGTAAAATTAGCCTTTATCGAAAAACTGCAACTTGCAGGAATAGAGGAAATGGAATTGACTTCTTTCGTATCACCAAAATGGGTACCACAAATGAAAGATGCCAATGAAATAGTCACCCAAGTTAAAAAGTTGGGTAGACAACTCGTATTAACACCTAATCATAAGGGCGTTGAAATAGCCAAACAATCCGGTGCACAGAATTTCGCCGTTTTTGTTGGGGTTTCAAACAGTTTTAATAAAAAAAATATTAATAAAACTACGACAGAAAGTATGGATGAACTCAAGCCTATTGTGGGAAAACTATTACAAGAAGGTCATTTTGTTCGTGCCTGTATATCCACTGCATTTTATTGTCCATATGAAGGAAAAGTAGATTCATCGGACACGCTTGCATTATGTAAGGAATTTGTTTCATGGGGTGTAAACGAACTTAGCGTAGCTGACACTATTGGAATGGCTAATCCTCGGGAAAGCTATGAATTATTCGACTCACTAAAGAAGGAATTCCCTGCTACACTAATAACTGCTCATTTTCACGATACTAGAAAAATGGGAATAGCCAATATTCTTGCTAGCCTTCAAGCAGGAATTGATCGATTTGATACATCAGCTGGTGGTCTAGGCGGCTGCCCTTTTGCACCTGGTGCTACAGGAAATGTAGCAACCGAGGATGTTGTGAATATGCTACATCAAATGGGCATTGGGACGAATATAAATCTCGACTCATTGCTTAAGGCAGTAGAAGTGGTTGAACCGTATGTGTCCAGGCAGATAGACACGGGAATGTATAAACTATTTAAAAGTAAGTAGGGGTTGATCAGATGAAGAAACGTGTAATTATTTGGACGAGTATTTTTACTAGTGTCTTGACCGCTATGGCTACGTTCTTTGGTTTCTTTGTAACTAATAGGCTTATGTATATGAAGAAAAAAGAAAATGATTTTATATTAAACCGTGAAATAACTTCTAAACGATTAGATGAAGCATGGTTTAACGCAGTAAATAAAACCGAACAATGGATTGAATCTAAAAATGGATATTCCTTAAAAGCAATTTTTGTCGAGCCATTAGAAACAAATAATTATGTCGTTATTTGCCATGGAGTTACAGAAAACAAAATTAACTCACTACGTTTCGTTCGTATGTTCGAAAGACTAGGCTTTAATAGTGTCGTCTACGATCATCGTAGACATGGTGATTCTGGTGGCAAGACAACTAGTTTCGGCTTTTACGAAAAGGTAGATTTACAATCTATTGTTGAGGCAGTAAGAGAAAGAGCTGGGAAAGATGCGGTTTTAGGTATCCATGGGGAATCTATGGGCGCTGCTACTACATTATTGTATGCTGGTTCTATAATAGATGACGCTGATTTTTATATTTCAGACTGTGCATTTTCTGATTTTGAGCAGCAAGTTTATCATATAATGACACAGACGACTCCACTTCGTACTAGTTTAGCCATTCGATTTGCTAATTTGTTTTTGAAACTTCGTGATGGATATACGTTAAATCTCGTCTCACCAATTGATGTTATAGACAAGATTGAAAAACCTGTCTTGTTTATCCACAGTTTGCAGGATGATTTTATCTTACCTAAAATGACCGAAGATTTATACGAAAAAAAACAAGGCCTAAAGACTTTAAAATTATTTGATATTGGTGAGCATGCTAAATCCTTCAATGAAAACAGCAAGGAATATGAGCAAGTTGTTGCAGATTTCCTACAAGAAAATGGCTTACTAAACAAATAAAATCTATTTTCAAATGAAGTAAAGTTTCTTTCAAATAAAAAAGCACTCAGCTGAGTGCTTTTTTATTTTTGCATTTTATTCATTTGATTCATCATTTGTTTAACTTGTTTTTCAGAAGGCTTACGACCCATTTGTGCCATCATCATACGAAGCATTTGTTCATTGATCGGTGGATTTTCTTTTAAATATTTCATCATATATTGACGTGCCGCAAAAAATCCTATTGCCACACCAGCGATTAAAGCAACAATTATAATAACAATCCAAATCCATGTTTGCATATATTCTCCTCCTTTACGAACTTATCTACGTGTACAAGACACCACCCCAAATTATACTATAGATTCTTTTTGCATTCTATTATAATTTTAAATAAAGTGAAACTTCACTTTGAAAGGATATCTTCTACAGCAACCACATGCAATTGCGCGTATAAAAAAAACAATTCGAATACTTAATATCAAAGTATTCGAATTGCTTGTACAACTTTTTACTTTTGAAGTAATGCTTTCATTTTTGCAACTACGTTCTCTACAGAGAAACCATATTCTTTCATTATAACTTCACCAGGGGCACTTGCACCAAATTTATCAATAGCAATTACGTCCCCTTCAAATCCAACATAACGATGCCATCCTAATGAAGCACCCATCTCAATTGCAAGACGTTTCGTTAAATGAGATGGTAGTACCGCATTTTTATAAGCCGAATCTTGCTTCTCAAACAAATCCCATGATGGCATAGAAACGACAGAAACTTCGATTCCTTCTTTAGAAAGTGCTTGTTGTGCTTCAACAGCAAGACTTACTTCTGAACCAGTTGCAAGTAAGATTGCTTCCGCTTTTTCATTAGGTGCTACAACATAAGCTCCTTTTGAAACTCCTTCTTTAGCTAGTTCAACAGAATTTTCAAGAGTAGGTAAATTTTGTCTAGAAAGAACTAAAACTGTAGGATTATTTTTTGATGATACAGCTAGTTTCCACGCTTCTGCAGTTTCATTAGCATCAGCTGGACGGATCACAGATAATCCAGGCATTGCTCGTAAAGAAGCTAAATGTTCCACTGGCTCATGAGTTGGGCCATCTTCCCCGACAGCGATACTATCATGCGTGAATACATACGTTACAGGAAGTCCCATTAATGCCGATAAACGAATTGCTGGTCTTACATAATCACTAAATACGAAGAACGTACCTCCAAATACATTTAGCCCACCATGTAAAGCCATTCCATTTAAAGCAGTTCCCATTGCAAATTCACGTACACCAAACCATATGTTTTTCCCAGCATAATCATCAGCTGAAAAATCTCCAACATTTTTCATAGTTGTTTTGTTCGATCCCGCTAAATCGGCACTACCACCGAAGAAAGATGGTAGGTTTTGAGCAATTGCATTAATTGCTTCTCCAGAAGCAGAACGAGTCGCATGTGAAGTACCAGCTTCATATGTTTTAAGAGCGTCTGCAAAGTTTTCAGGTAATTCACCAGAAATCGCAGTTTTTAGTGTCGAAGCTAACTCAGGGAATTCAGACTCATACTTCTTCAGTTTTTCATTCCAAGCGGACTCTTCTTGAATACCTAAACGTTCTGATGCTTGTTTAAACGTGTCATAAACTTCATCTGGAACATAAAAGTCCTCTTCAAATAACCATTTATATTCAGCTTTAGCTAAAAGTGTTTCGTCTTTTCCTAACGGCATGCCGTGAGCATCTGACTTACCAGAACGGTTAGGAGAGCCAAACCCAATAACAGTTTTAACTTCAATAATTGTTGGCTTGTCATTTTGAGACTTCGCTTTTTCAATAGCACTTGAAATTTCTTCAATATTATTTCCGTCTTTTACATGAATGTAGTTCCAACCGTATGAATCAAAACGTTTTTCTACATTTTCTGAGAATGATTTATTTAAATCACCATCTAAAGAAATATCATTACTATCATATAATACAATTAATTTATCCAACTGAAGATGTCCAGCAAGAGAAATTGCTTCTGCAGCTACACCTTCCATTAAATCACCATCACCACATAAAGCGTAAGTGTAATGATCAATAATAGAATGGTTTTCTTTATTGTAAGTAGCAGCTAAATGCTCTTCCGCCATCGCCATTCCTACTGCCATTCCAATTCCTTGACCAAGTGGACCTGTTGTTGCTTCTACTCCTGCAGTGTGACCGAACTCTGGATGTCCAGGTGTTTTAGAATCCCATTGTCTGAAGTTCTTAATCTCCTCCATTGGTAAATCATAGCCACCAAGATGAAGTAAGCTATATAAAAGCATAGAGCCATGACCTGCCGATAACACAAAGCGGTCACGGTTGAACCATGTTGGGTTACTTGGATTATGACGTAAATGTTTTGTCCATAATGTGTAAGCCATTGGCGCTGCCCCCATTGGTAAACCAGGGTGACCAGAATTTGCTTTATCAATTGCATCAATAGATAAAGTTCGAATCGTATTAATTGCTAATAAATCGGATTGTAATGACATGAATGACATCCTCTCAAACAAATTTTTTCTATATTTCTAGTTTAGACAAGAATGTCTGTATTATCAATGGTTTCTGAAATGATTAATTAATTCAGAAACTTTCCTTTCTTTGCTTCCTGAACTTTTACAGGTGTTACATCATTTCCTTCGGGGTCAATTATTTTTACACTTTCGATTGTATCTCTCATTGTGGAACGAAAAGTTTCCAAATATTCTTTGCGTAAAGAGCTTTGTTCTTTTGCTTCTTCAATAGAAAGACCCGATGTTTTAGATTTTCTAGATAACTCGCCAATTCTCGCTAATTTTTCTTTGCTTAACAATTTATTTCATCCTTTCACTTTATCTAAATATAAAGGTAAGGAAAAAACACACAGAGTGCAAGTCATTTCACTCCATGTGCTTCTATATACTCAATATAACGTCTATGTACTGTTGCTTTACTAATATTAAATCCTAAACCTTTTAAGGTCATTGAAATCTCTTCATAAGTAAGTCCTGCATTCCGAAGTCTGACTACTTCTGCTAAAGGAACATCTATTCTTTCTCTACCTTCAGGATTGCCTTTTGTCTTTAAGTTTTTCTCTGGTCTATATCCCTCGGAGACCGCTTTCTTCATACCTCTTCTGATTTTAGCGTTGTGTAATTTCCTTT
Organism: Psychrobacillus psychrodurans; assembly: GCA_900114885.1. Lineage (GTDB taxonomy): Bacteria > Bacillota > Bacilli > Bacillales_A > Planococcaceae > Psychrobacillus > Psychrobacillus psychrodurans. Next base: position 39,876 of record FOUN01000003.1, on the reverse strand, counting down.
GATATTCTTCTACAAGCGCAAGTATTTCCAGTAACATAGAATCCATTTCATTTAAATTGATAACACCCTTATCCTGTAAAGTATATATTGAGGTATTTGTTTTTTGAAGAAGATGCAGAACTGCCATTCTTCCATTTCCTCTACCAATCCGGGTTTCATCTTGAACAAATATCGCTTTAATTTCATTTTCTTTTATATAATCCAGTAAATCTAATAAGCCTTCACGTTCAATATCATATCCACTATGTTGATCTATAAATACTTTCTCTACTTCATAATTGTGTAGCGCTGCAAATTCTAATAGCTCTTCCTCCTGCCTTTGTAAAGATGTCTCTTGAGATTCTTTTTCAGTACTCACTCGACAATATATAACTGATTTCATTTAGTATCGCCCGCTATCTCCGTTTCATGATTGAAATGGTAACTTTTTTCCTCCACTGGGATTTTAAGCATCTCCCCAGCTTTAATATGTCCATCTTGTAAATTATTCATAGCTATAACCTTATTAATCCATACTTTTTTATCTTCCTTCACGCCATACTCATTTGCTAACTCCCATAAAGAATCGCCTTGCTCTATATTAATATGAAGACTCTCATCAGTTGAAAAAGAATTCGAGATTATTATAAACATTATAAAAGCAATACTACACGCTACAAATATTGTTAGAAAATAGTTTTCTTTAATCCAAGTCATAAATAATACCTCCAATAGAATGTGTGTTCGTAATATATATTTCAATAATAATGCGAACACTTGTTTTTGTCAACAACAATTAGAACCTATGTTTGCATTAAAGTTCTTCGCCTGTTATACTATTAATAAGATAGAAAAGGATAGAGATTAATTACTCTAAAAGAGGTGAGCATATGAAAAAAGCATCTAAGAGACAGGAAGACATTCTAGCTTTTATAAAAGAAGAAGTTCGTAAAAAAGGATATCCGCCATCTGTTCGAGAAATAGGAGAAGCTGTGGGCTTAGCCTCTAGCTCAACCGTACATGGACATTTAGCACGACTGGAAAGTAAAGGTTTGATAAGAAGAGACCCAACTAAACCACGTGCCATTGAGATTCTTGATGGATTAGGTAGTATTGCTGAAAAACAAAACGTTGTGCATGTCCCCCTTGTAGGTAAAGTTACCGCTGGTGTTCCCATTACCGCAATTGAAAATATAGAAGAGTTCTTCCCGCTTCCAGAAACTTTTGGTACTGCCGATGATAATTTATTTATGTTGGAGATTATGGGTGATAGTATGATTGAAGCAGGTATATTGAATGGTGACTACGTCGTTGTAAAACAACAGCAATCAGCCAATAATGGAGATATTGTAGTTGCTATGACAGAGGAAGATGAAGCAACCGTTAAACGATTCTTTAAAGAGAAATCTTACTTCCGTTTACAGCCTGAAAACTCTTCCATGGAACCTATCATCGTAAATTCAGTTAGTATTCTCGGAAAAGTAGTTGGTGTTTACCGCAATATTCAATAGATTTAACGGACTTGACAATATACTTAAATGTCAGTAAGATAACGAAGAGCCGATATCATATTTCAACGAAAAGTGGACATTTTCGTTGAAATCATCGAAAAACCCCTTTACCTTTATGGTTGAGGGGTTTTATTTTGTCCGAATTTCTTTTTTAGTTAACATATTCTGTTTTCCTCTTAGTGTTTTTTATTTTTTCTTTAAAGCAGCTAAAGTTCTTGGCCCAACTATTCCGTCAACTGCCAAGCCGTTTTTCTTTTGAAAATCTTTAATTGCTGCAATTGTTAAAGGTCCCTCGATCCCATCAACCATTAGTTTATAACCTACTGAATTTAAAAGTTTTTGTACTTCGGTTATATCTGTTTCGCTTATATAGTTTAAAGGATTCACCGCATTTGGCTGCCCCGCCTCGTAAGATGGTATGTGAATTTCAAAATGCAAATGTATTCCTGTACTATTTCCTGTTGTGCCCTTTATACCAATCTGTTGGCCTTGTTTTACATTTTGTCCAATCTTTACGGTGAAAGATTTTAAATGAGCATACAAGGTTTCATATTTCTTACCGTTTAAAGTATGGACAATTGTTATTGTGTTTCCATAGCCACCTATAACTTTTGCTCTCGTCACTACTCCACTTGCTGATGCCTTTATAACCGGACTTCCATCACTTCCGAAATCCACTCCTTTATGCTCTTTAACTATATTATTCTTTCGAATTTCCCCAAAATGCGATGTAATTCTTCCTTCGCATGGTCTGATAAACAATGTTCCCCCCCCCTTCTAATTTAAGTAGAGATTCAATATCCCCTTACTAGTAAATGCTAAAATAAATAGTAACAAATAGTCAAATGCCATTATATTTATCAAATAAAATAATAAAATGGTTAAAAATGCGTAAATTTGGGTATTAGTATTTATAATTGAACATAGGTTAAATTAATTATATTATTTTATGTCAGCCTATATAACTATAAAGGGGCAAAAAACTTATGAAACTAATTATAGTAGAACTAAAAAAGCTAATTAATGATTACTATAGATGCAATAACTACCATCTGAAGGAAGAAATTTTGATCGATATCAATTTGTTAAAAGATGCTATAAGAATCTTAGAAAAAAGAAAGTTAGAAATAAACACAAACAGCTCACTTGGTTATTAACCAAGTGAGCTGTTTTATATATTTTTTTAAACCATACTTTGTTTTGTTGTATCTCTTTAAATCACCTACCTATATCAAACTACTTCAAATCCCTCCATATTTATATTATTTATTCATACGAGATAATCAATCTAACTAGTTCTATTAATTTATAGGACATATATTACTGTATGCCGATATTTTGGCAAATCTATTAAAAGGAGGTGATTTATATGGTTCTTGTACTTCAAGAGTTTACTACCCCAGCTAATACAACTGTCATTGCAGATACAGCTGCACCACCCGGAACACTTCCTACGCCTGCAATATTAACTCCTCCAGCAATGGTTTCACCGTTAATAGACGGAAGCAATGCTTACATTTGGTCTCCAAACACAGAATCCAATCAGACAGTGACATTTCAAAGTATATTTGATATTGGAGCTTTGCCACTTCTAACTCTAGCATTACCTATTTCCGCCTACTATGCTTTTGCGGCAAACGAAACCGCTACAGTTACTGCATCTTTAGAAGTAGTAAATCTTCTAGGTATTGTAATTGCTACTATTCCACTTTTTGATGGATCAAACTCAGGTAGCTCTCAGGACGTTGCTATTACATCCGGTGACACATTAGTTGGAGTAGGCCTTCTAGGCAATACAGGTCGTATTGTAGTTAATGCTACTGTAACTTCTCCAGTAGCTGCCGGTTACTCACCAAATCCCGGTAGATATTTGGGACAACTTACAGTGCACAGTTTTCTAGCAGTGTAGTATGGATGAAAAAATAAAATAAGGTAACAGTATTTGCCATCAGTGACACCTTGAAATAGAGAAAAAGGCCCCTTTTCTAACAGAGAAAAGCACACATTTCTAGGAACAAGCCCTCCTTGTTTGTGGAAATGTATATATTTTGGAGGGGCGCGTATAAAACCGAGCCCCTCCAATCTTTCTATTTATAACTAACTATATACAATTGCATTATATAAACTTACTAAAGCTACTAACATTTCAAAAATTATAGGTCAAATTCCTTCCAATTACACATAATTTGTTACATAATATAAAATAGGAAATATAGATCATTAGGGGGAGTAATTTTGCCTATCATTTTAATTTACAAAGAACTAAATCACCTAATAGATGATTACTACAAATGTCCCTTTACTCATATAAAAGAGCAAATTCTCATAGATATTAATCTTTTAACAGACGCATTGTTAATGTTTGACGCAGATATTCAATTGGAAGCTCCACTTAAATCTGTTTAAGTACAATCAACTTATCAACGGAATGTAGGTTGGACAATTCTTGTCAACACATTAAACAAGGACATGTGCTACAAAAGACCATATGCAACTTACAACAAATGATATGGTCAACATATAAAAAAGCGTTGATAGCTTCGTGCTACCCAACGCTTTTTTATTTTATCATTTTCAAGCATTGTTCAAGAATAATAGCCAAGCTGCTCGATTTTAATTATTTTTACCGAGTCATTCATCTAATATTTCAACTTTAAATACTAAAACTGCCTCTTAAGAATCTCAATGAGGTTGTTTACTTTTTGTGTTTCCAATAAAATGAAATAAAGGGAGATGATAGAGTATGAAAAAAATATTTTTCATCGGCGCTTTAACTGTATTATTGTTAACTGCTTGTGGGAATGAAGGAAATTCTGATGAAACCAATACCTATAAAGTATCACAAGGTAAAATAACGAATGAAAAGCTATTAATTAATCTAGCAGTTCGCGCAGAAACTATTATTGAAAAATATGATGGAGTCGATAGTGTAAAGGTAGAGGATGCTGAAATTGAAGCTAAAAAACATCCTAATTTGAGAAATGATGAAACTAAAGAAATTTATAAGAATGTTTACTATATCGATGGTGAGTATTCATATCAGGACAAAAAATATGATTTCGTGTGGAGTGTCTCTTTTAATAATAACGATATTGATTCTGGAGGACAAGTTCTTCAATATATATCTGACATGGAAACAGGCGAAAAAGTAAATGTCAATAGATCACTAGCAGATTGATTATTATAATCCTCTACAATATATAAAAAAGCGTTGGAAGCATAGAGCCCCAACGCTTTTCTATTAATACATTTTTAAATATTGTTCACGTTCCCACGGATGTACAGTCGTACGGAACATATCCCATTCAATTTCTTTCGCTTCTACAAAGTTTGCATAAATATGCTCACCTAATGCTCCGCGAATAGTTTCACTCTTACCTAATTCTTGTACGGCAGCATGTAAAGTTGGTGGTAGGTTATGAATGCCATTTTCGATGCGTTCTTCTTCTGTCATTACATAAATATTACGGTCCACTGCTGGTGGTGGAGTTAGTTTATTTTTAATACCATCTAAACCAGCTTGTAGAATTACTGCCATCGCAAGATATGGATTGGCTGCCGGATCTACTGAGCGAACTTCAACACGTGTACTTACACCTCTTGAAGAAGGAATACGGATTAATGGACTTCTGTTTTGTCCTGACCATGCCACATAACAAGGAGCTTCGTATCCAGGTACTAGGCGTTTATATGAGTTAACTAATGGATTTGTAATTGCAGTAAAGCTTTGTACATGCTTCAATACGCCAGCCATAAATTGCATTGCTGTTTCACTTAAGCCGATTTCTGCTGATTCATCATAAAATGCATTTTCTTTCCCTTTAAATAAAGATACATTAAAGTGCATTCCTGAACCGTTTACGCCAAATAGTGGTTTCGGCATGAATGTCGCATGTAAACCATGTTTACGAGCAATTGTTTTTACTACAAGTTTGAACGTTTGAATATTATCACATGCTGTTACTGCATCTGCATATTTAAAGTCAATTTCATGTTGACCTGGAGCAACCTCATGGTGAGATGCTTCAATTTCAAAGCCCATTTCTTCTAGCTCAAGAACGATATCGCGACGGCAGTTTTCCCCTAAATCCATTGGTGCTAAGTCAAAGTAGCCACCATGGTCATTCAGTTCAAGTGTTGGCTCCCCTTGAGCATCTAATTTAAATAAGAAAAATTCAGGTTCAGGTCCTAAGTTAAAGCTAGTAAATCCTAACTCTTCCATTTCTTTTAGGATACGTTTTAAATTATTACGGGGATCTCCTGCAAAAGGAGTTCCATCTGCTTTATTTACGTCACAGATTAGACGAGCCACTTTCCCTTTACCCGTAATCCAAGGGAACACTACCCATGTATTTAAATCAGGTACTAAGTACATATCTGATTCTTCAATTCGTACAAAACCTTCGATAGAAGATCCGTCGAACATCATTTTGTTATCGAGAGCTTTATCGAGCTGACTCACTGGAATTTCTACGTTTTTAATCGTACCTAGTATGTCTGTAAACTGAAGACGTATAAAATTCACCTCATGCTCTTGAACGAACTTTTTAATATCCTCTTTTGTATACTTGCTCATTGTTTCACTCTCCTAGTTAATTAATGTATATGAACCTCGATTATCTAAAAAATCGAGATAGGTCCCCTTGTCGCAGAGAAGCTCGTTGTTGTCTTTGAGCTAAATGCATTTCTTCTTTCACTATTGCACGTAGTTCTCTGTCCGAAATTACTTGTCGAACTTCTTTTGAAGTAATTGGACTGTTTTTCATTTCAAAAATCTGCTTGATTCCCGCAATATTAACACCTGTTTTCAATAAATCTTTAATCTCTAATAATATATCAATATCATCTAATGAAAACATGCGCTGTTTACCTTCAGTACGTGCAGGGTGAACCAGTTCTTGCTCTTCATAGTAACGAATTTGCCTTGCAGTCAAACCAGTAAGCTGCATGACAATATTCATAGAAAGTAATGGCATTGAACGTCTCCATTCCTTTTCCATCACTGCACCTCCTAGTAGGTTATATAAATAGTATATGTCATGTTAGTTAACATGTCAACATCATGTTAGGAAAACTAACAACTATTTTTCGGAAAATTAAAACCATTCCATATAACTCAGAAATGGTTCTACACTTGCTATTTGTTGAATGTTTGTACGGCTCCTAAAATAGCATATTTCACATGTTCGTATGTTAATCCACCTTGAATAAATGCCGTGTAGGGAGGACGGATTGGCCCGTCGGCTGTTAACTCCATACTCGACCCTTGTACAAATGTACCTGCAGCCATTATGACATCGTCAGCATAACCTGGCATATAAGCTGGTTCAGGCATAAACTGAGCATTTACTGGGGAATGCATTTGTATTGCTTTACAAAACTGAATCATTTGATCGGCAGTTTGGAATGATACCGATTGTATTAAATCTGTACGGGGCTCTGCATAGTGTGGTTCAGTTGTCATTCCGATTTCCTCCAAAAGTGCCGAAGTGAAGATGGCTCCCTTCACTGCTTGAGATACAACATGCGGAGCAAGAAAGAATCCCTGGTACATATCCATTAATGCATTTAAAGAAGCACCCGCTTCTGCTCCTATACCCGGTGAAGTCATTCGGTAAGCACATTTAGTGACATATTCCTCTTTCCCCGCAATATAGCCCCCTATTTTAGCAAGACCACCACCAGGGTTTTTAATCAGAGAACCAGCTATTAAATCTGCCCCCACGTCCGTCGGCTCCAACTCTTCCACAAATTCTCCGTAACAATTGTCTACAAAAATAATAGCATCCTCTTTAATACTTCTGATTTCGATAACCATTTGTTTTATTTGTTCTATCGTAAACGAAGGACGTACTGCGTAACCCTTCGAGCGTTGAATTGCTATTACTTTCGTATTACTTTTCACAGCGCTTTTTACAGAATCCCAATTGACATCCCCAGTTTCCATTAAATCTACGTGATTATATGTAATGCCAAAGTCGGCTAGGGATCCAGTATCCTCTTTCCCTCCACTAACTATCGATTGTAAAGTGTCATAGGGTTTGCCCGTTATATATAGTAATTCGTCATTCGGTCTAAGCACACCGAACAAGCTTATAGAAATCGCATGCGTCCCTGAAATAATTTGAGGACGCACAAGTGCTGCCTCTGAACCAAACGTCGTTGCATATACTTTTTCCAGTGTATCTCGACCTTCATCATCATAGCCATATCCAAATGACGGATGGAAATGGTGATCACTAACCCCGTGATTCTTAAAAGCCTGAATTACTTTTTGTTGATTTAAAAATGCAATTTTTTCTACAAGTTTGTGATATGGTGCTATTTTGGCTTCAACCTGTTCTGCACGATCCAATACTTCTTTTGATAATGTGGTTGTAAATGTCATGTAATATTCTCCTATTTTTCTTCAAAATACAAATAGAAAAGACTAATCTCATAAATGAAATTAGCCTTTTATCTATAAGTTAGAACTGCAACTCGCCGTCCCAGTCCATCATACCTCCAGCAATGTTCGTTACATTATATCCATTTTCCTCTAGAATTTCACAGGCCATTGCGCTACGGCCACCCGCTTTACATACTATGTAATGAGGAACTGATTTGTCGAGTTGATCCATGCTGTTTTCGATTTGTCCTAATGTGATATGCTTAGCACCAGGAATAATCCCAGTTGCCACTTCATCACTTTCACGTACATCGATGACACTGATTTCTTCGCCAGCATCTATTTTTTCTAAAAGTTGTTCTGTCGAAATAACATTCATATTAAACTCTCCCGATTCTCTGTTTATTCTATAAAATCATAATAGGAGCATGCCCATCTGTCAAACAATCCATGTTACTCTTCTGTTAGCTTAACTGGTTTAGAAGGAGCAAATGTAGAAATTGCATGTTTGTAAATTAACTGTTGCTTTCCATCTGATTCAAACAGGACGGTAAAATTATCGTAAGACTTTACTAACCCCTTTAGTTGGAAGCCATTCAATAAAAATACTGTTACAAAAATATCATTTTTTCTAAGCTGATTTAAATATAAATCTTGAATATTCATAGGTTTCATCCCAATACCCCCATTATACAATTTGCATGTGTAAACATACTACATTGTTAATATTCGCTTTAATTATTCATTTTCCTGCATAAATTCATTAATTTCTTTTATAATTTTTTCGGAATCAGTAAACGGATTATACCAATGGATATCCATTTTGTTTCTAAAATACGTTAACTGCCTTTTTGCATACCTTCTAGAGTTTTGCTTCAGCTGTTCAATTGCTTCCTCGAATGAAACCTCTCCATTCAAATATGCATATATTTCTTTGTAACCGATGGCTTGGATTGATTGAACATTTCGGATGCCTTTACTGTAGAGCGTCTTTACTTCTTCCAAGAGTCCTTTTTCTAGCATTATGTCTACTCGATCATTAATGCGATTATATAATTGCTCACGATCTATAGACAGGCCAATAATATAATGTCGATATATATCTTCATGACCTTGGTTTTGTTCAATATCATTCTTTTGCTTCCCAGTTAGTTCCACTCGTTCAATCGCTCGTATCACACGTTGGATATTATTTGGATGTATATCCTTTGCTGCCTCCGGATCAAGTGATTGTAAATGTTCAAATAATTTATAAGGATCCATATTTTCTAATTCCGCAAGTCTAGTTTCATCTCGCTTCGGTTGTTCCGTAAATCTAAAGTCATACAGAACAGATTGAATATAAAGACCAGTTCCTCCAACTATAATCGGAATTTTACCCTTTAATGTAATTTCCTCAATTTTACCTCGTACGAGCTTTTGATACTCCGCAACAGAAAAATTCTCCTCAGGTTCCTTAATATCGAGTAAGTGATGAGGAATACCTTCCATTTCTTCTTGGGTAACCTTTGCAGTTCCTATATGGAGCTCTCGATACACCTGCATCGAGTCTCCATTTATAATTTCTCCATTAAATGCCTTAGCCAGTTGAATACTTAAAGCAGTTTTGCCGACGGCAGTCGGTCCGACTATTGCAATTACATTTGCAGTATTATGCATTTTCTATCATCCAATTTGCAATTATTTCATATGTTTGAAGCTTATTTACCTCGTTTAATATTTCGTGTCGCGCATCCTCTATCAAATGTAAGGTTACGTTTGTCATTCCAACACTTTTTAATCCAGTAGCGACTTTGAATAAATCTTTTCCGTCTTTTCCAACAGGATCCTTGGCACCACTAATAACTAAAACGGGTAAATCCTTTTTTATATGATTATTTTCTATGTCTTGGTGAATTATTTTTAATCCATCGAAAAGGTCAATATAGAATTGGTTCGTTGGTATAAAACCGCATAGCGGATCTTCAATATATTTTTGTACTTCTAGTTCATCTGTTGTAAGCCAATCAAATGGTGATTTCGGATTTTTTATTTGTTTATTGAAACCTCCAAAGGCCATACTATTCAGTAATTTCCCTTCAGATTTGGGACTTTTTACAGCAGATATAAGTTTACCGACTACTTTACCAACGTCCCCCATAACTCCAGGACTATAAGTGGTGCCAGAAAGGACAACTTTCGTTAAGGAGTCACTATATTTTTGCATATATCTTCGAGCAATAAACGACCCCATGCTATGGCCGAATAAAATAAGCGGAATATCCCCTAAATCCTCCCTCACATGCAGCAACACTTCGCGAACGTCTTCGGCAACCCGTTCAAAACCTACCTTATCTGCAAAATATCCAAATTGCCCATTTTTTTCAGCTGTTTTACCATGTCCACGGTGATCATGACCGGTAACGACAAACCCTTTATCAACTAGAAATGTAGCGAAATCATCATAACGACCAATATGCTCTACCATTCCATGTAGAAGATGGATATGTGCAATCGGGGGTGTATCAGGAGAAAACTTAACGATATGAATTAGATGATCATCTGACATTTTGCCTTCTAAGATAGTTTTCAGCTTAATCCCAACTTTCTTTTAATGTAGCTTCATTCAAGAGTGTATCTAGTTGTTTATTAAAAGCCTTTGTTTCCTCGTCTGAGTATTGAAGCATTTTTTTCATCACATTCACTATTTCTTTTTTATACTCGTTAAAATGCTGTATATCAAAATAGAGCATACCTGTTCTTCTTACCAAAAAGTCTTCAGGAGAATATGCCATCTCTTCATGCACCGCGTAATAAATTTGGGCTAGTATTGCCAAAGGTAAAGTTGAAGGGAATGTAGAAAGAATTTGTGCATACTGAAATACTTTATCTACATTCGTCCCGTACATTTTGGCCAGTTTCCTTCCTTCCAAACCAGAAAGTCCGTAAGCTTGAGCTACTTGTTCCTTTTGAGTGAGAAAAGCCTCCCATTGTTTAGAGCCTCCAACGTCTCCTCCGGATAGCGTTAAATGCCTCGTTACACATGGTCCGTATTTTTCATCCCCTAATTGCTTCGATATTTTATCTACAATAGTTTCAGCCATTTTTCTATACCCTGTGAGTTTACCTCCAGCTATTGTAAATAAACCAGCTTCCGACTGCCAAATTTCATCTTTTCGAGAGATTTCTGATGGATTCTTCCCATCCTCAAATATCAATGGACGAACCCCCGCCCATGTAGACTCCACTTGATTTGCGGTAATATGAACTAAAGGAAACATAAAATGAATTGCTTGAATTAGGTAATCGACATCTTCCGTTGTAGCTACAGGATGCCGAATATCACCTTCAAAGAACGTATCTGTTGTTCCTACATAAGTTTTACCATCACGTGGGATAGCAAAAACCATTCGTTTATCAGGTCCATCAAAATAGACAGCCTGTTTAAGAGGGAAAACAGATTGGTCAATAACAACATGCACACCCTTGGTAAGCTTTAGTTTTTTATTGTTCTCAATAGCATCCAAAGCACGAACTCCATCAACCCAAGGACCAGTAGCATTAACTATTTTTTTGGCATGAATGGAAATTCTTTTATTGCTAACTGTATCAACGATTTCCGCACCAATTACTTGATTATAATCGTCATATATAAATGAACGTGCTTTAGCATAGTTTAAGCACACCGCACCTTTTTCCATTGCTTTTTTTAGCACCTCAATCGTTAGACGTGCATCATCTGTACGATATTCAACGTAGTATCCTCCACCTAGCAACCCTTTACTTTTTAGTAGAGGTTCTTTTTCAAGTGTCTCTTGATCGGAAAGCATTAATCTTCTTTCCTCTTTCTTAACCCCAGCTAAATAGTCATACATCTTTAAGCCAGCTGATGTAGATAGTGGTCCAAACGTACCTTTTTTATGAAACGGTAGTAGCATCCATATAGGTTCAGTCACGTGAACCGCATTTTCATATACAATTTCTCTTTCTTTTCCTACATCAGCAACCATTTTCACTTCCAATTGTTTCAAATAACGCAAACCACCGTGCACAAGTTTTGTGGACCTACTGGAAGTTCCAGCAGCAAAATCTTGCATTTCTACCAAAGCAACAGACATACCTCGTGTAACAGCATCTAGTGCTATCCCCGCACCTGTAATCCCTCCACCTATAACCAACACATCGAATTCATAATAATTTAGTGTATTTACTATTTGGTCACGCTCTACAGAAGACTTCAATTATTCCACCTCTTCGTCTGAAAGTTTGAAAATACGTGTTGCCTCGACTGCTTTTGTCCACCCCTTATATAGTTGTTCTCTTTTCTCACTTTCCATTTTTGGCTCATACTGCTTTTGACTTTCTCGCAAACCGGATAGTTCTTGTTCATCTTTCCAGAAACCAGTAGCTAACCCTGCTAAGAAAGCAGCTCCTAATGCTGTTGTTTCATTGAGCTTAGCAAGTTCTACAGGTAAGTTTAATAAATCACTTTGAAACTGCATAAGAAATTCATTGCTTACTGCTCCACCATCTACTCTTAATATCTCTACATCTACTCCCGAATCTTTTTCCATCGTATCAAGCACGTCTTTTGTTTGGTAAGCAAGAGATTCTATCGTTGCACGTATGAAATGCTCCTTAGATGTGCCTCTCGTTAACCCAAAGATTGACCCCCTTGCTTCAGAATCCCAATAAGGAGTTCCAAGCCCGACAAAAGCTGGAACAAAATAGACACCTTCCGTAGAATCTACTTTTTTGGCATATTGTTCTGACTCAGGTGCACTCTTTATCATGCGAAGCCCATCTCGTAGCCATTGGATCGCAGAACCAGCAACAAATATACTTCCCTCTAACGCATAGGTCACTTTACCATTTAATCCCCAAGCGATTGTCGTTAATAAACCAGAAGGCGAAGTAACTGCTTCTTCACCTGTATTTAAAAGCATAAAACATCCAGTTCCATACGTATTTTTAGCCATACCCTTCTCAAAACAGCATTGCCCAAATAGTGCAGCCTGTTGGTCCCCAGCTGCTCCTGCAATGTCTATTTCTTTACCAAAGAAAACAGACGGATCAGTCTGTGCGTATACTTCAGACGAAGACGCTACTTTAGGGAGCATTCCCATAGGGATAGATAGCTTTTCACAGATTTCTGAATCCCACTTTTGATCATATATATTATAAAGCATCGTCCTAGATGCATTGGAATAATCAGTCACATGTGCTTTTCCATTTGAAAGTTTCCAAATTAGCCACGTATCTATCGTTCCGAAAAGTAGCTCACCCGCTTCTGCTTGCTCTCTCGCACCATCAACATTATCCAATATCCATTTTACTTTGGTCGCAGAAAAGTATGGGTCTAATTTCAAGCCGGTCTTGTCTTGAAAAAAAGTTTCCAGATTATCTTTTTTAAGTTCCTCGATAATGGATTGAGTTTGTCTGGATTGCCAAACAATCGCATTATAAACAGGTTTCCCTGTATTTTTGTTCCATACGACTGTTGTTTCTCGTTGATTTGTAATTCCAATCGCATGGACATCCTCAGGCTGGTTTCCACTTTCAGTTAGGACAGCAGCCAGTATCGATAGTACAGATCCCCAAATTTCTTTCGCATCATGCTCAACCCAACTCGATTTAGGAAAATATTGTTTAAATTCTCGTTGAGCAGAGTGAACAATATTGCCAAGCTTATCAAAAAGTATTGCTCTAGAGCTTGTCGTTCCTTGGTCAATTGATAATATATATTTTCCCATTCGCGTTTCCTCCTACATAACTCGTTTGAACATTTTCTCAACCTCATACGTCGAAAAATGTACGATTACTGGTCTTCCATGTGGGCAAGTCAATGGATGTTGCGCATTTTTTAAGCTTTCGAGCAGCTGTTCCATATCATTCATCGTTAGATAATGATTTGCTTTGATGGATAGCTTACAACTCATCATAATAGCTGCATCTTCTCTAAGCTTTTTTATATCCGTTTTACGATTGTTCAATACCTGTTCAATCAGACCCTCGATTATCTTTGTCTCATCACCTTTAGGGAACCAAGTAGGGTAATCTCTTACGACAAAGCTAGCAGAACCAAACTCCTCTAAAAAAATTCCTACATTATTTAATTCGCTCAATGACTCCTTAATACGGTATGCCTCGTCTAAAGAATAGTGAAAAGTCAGTGGCAGCAATAGTGATTGTCGTTCATTTGCATTTACTTCCCCAATCTTTTCCTTATAAAACTCATATTTTACACGCTCTTGCGCAGCATGCTGATCTATTAAATAAAAACCATCATCACTTTGGGCAACAATATATGTACCATGGATTTGTCCTACAACATGCAAATCGGGAAATGGCTTTTTATCCTCCACATATTCATTCGGTTGAATATCGAGGTCCGCCAATGGCTCTACCTCTTCATATACAATACTAGGCTGTTCTTCAGGTGGATTATGTGTTTGTTCGGATATCACACCCTCATAGTTTGGAGTAATGGGTTCCTTTTGAACTGGCTCATATGTTTGTTTGAAGAAATCGAATTGTACACTCGGCTGCTTTTTCACAACTGGCTTCTCTATAATTTCAGGTGGTTTCTGCAGGCGATGCATGATCGAACGTATTGTTACTCGGATCATTTCCATCAGCTCTTTTTCCTTACTTAGACGAATTTGATGCTTAGCAGGATGAACATTCACATCCGTTAGTATCGGATCCATTTCAATATTTAAAACAACAATCGGATACCTGCCAATCGGTAACAATGTATGGTAGCTGTCTACTATTGCGTTATTTATACCATAGTGTTTAACCCAGCGACCGTTCACGAGAACGGTTATATAGTTTTTAGAGGCTCTTGTTATTTCTGGTAATGTTGCAAAACCTGAAATACGAAAATCTGATGATTCCTTGTCGAAGGCAACCATCTTTTTTACATTAGAAATCCCATAAATTGAAGCTAAAACCTGTTTCAAGTCTCCCCTTCCACTGGTCTGCACAATAGTTTGATGATTATGTGTAAGTTTAAACGCAATCCTCGGGTAACTGATTGCTAAACGGTTTATCAAGTCAATGGAATGCCCTAACTCTGTTTGAATCGTTTTCAAATATTTTAAACGAGCTGGTGTATTATAAAATAGCTGGCTTACGATTATATCAGTCCCTCTTCGAATAGGAGCAGGGGTATTAGATAATACCCTCCCACCTTCTAACTCTACTTTTGTCCCAATATTTTCGCCATTTGATGTCCATAAACTAATTTTAGATACAGAGGCTATACTAGCAAGTGCCTCTCCACGAAAACCTAATGAACGTATTCTAAAAAGGTCATGCTCCGTAGTTATTTTAGAGGTCGCATGTCTAGAGAACGATTTTACAGCATCCTCCTCATCCATCCCCTTACCATTATCAGTCACTTGAATTTTAGACAGACCTGCTTCTTCTAGTGTAATTTCAATAGAGGTACTTTCTGCATCTATTGCATTTTCTACCAATTCTTTCACAACTGAAGCTGGTCGCTCTACCACTTCACCGGCAGCAATTTTGTTGGACAGGAGTTCGTCCATTAAAATGATTTGTCCCATTTCATTCACCTACTTCCTGCGCTATTCTAGCTCGTTTTGTAACTCGTACAATAGTTGTAATGCTTCTAAAGGAGTCGTACCTGATATATTGACTTTCTTCAACTTTTTTATTATTTTATCCGTCGATTTATCATCTTGGATAACTACTGGTTCTTTACGTGTCTTTGGTTGCTCATCGAAGAAGGATAATTGGGTTTCGCTTACCTGAACAGCACTTCCTCCTTTTTCCTCCTGATCCTCGAAGGTCGCTAGGATATCACGTGCTCGGGAAATAATTTGTTCCGGCAATTGTGCTAACTCTGCTACATGGATACCGTAGCTCTTATCAGCCGGACCATCTTTTAGCTTGTGAAGAAAGACCACTTTGCCATCTTTTTCAGTTGCTGACACATGTACATTTCGGAGCTTTGGTAGCGAGTCCTCTAAATCCGTCAGTTCATGATAATGAGTGGAGAAAAGCGTATTAGCTCCTATATTTTCATGAATATATTCCATCATAGCTTGTGCCAAACTCATGCCATCATAGGTAGAAGTACCACGGCCAATTTCATCGAATAACAACAAGCTCTTACTAGTTGCATTCATAATAGCATGCTGTGATTCCATCATCTCAATCATGAAAGTACTTTGCCCACCTGCCAAATCATCGGCAGCCCCAATACGAGTAAATATTTTATCGACAATTGGAAGCGTCGCAGATTCTGCAGGTACATAGCATCCAATTTGCGCCATTACAGTTGTAATGGCTATTTGACGCATAAAAGTACTTTTACCAGACATATTAGGACCAGTGATCAATAGCATATTAATATCTTCCGTAAGAACACAGTCATTTGGTACATATAACTGATTGTTCATCATTTTTTCAACAACTGGATGTCTTCCCTCTTTAATAATCATTGCATTGGAATCATGGAAAACAGGTTTCGTCAATCTATGGTTCTCTGCAACCTGGGCAAAAGAGATAAAAACATCTAGCTCACTAATTTGTTTCGCTAATTTTTGAACTAGCGGAATATATGTTTTTATTTCTTCTCTAACTTGCATAAACAATTCATATTCCAAAACTAGGCTTTCATCTTCTGCAGATAAAATAAGGGATTCTTTCTCTTTAAGCTCGTCGGTAATATATCGTTCTGCATTCGCAAGTGTTTGTTTACGGACATATCTAGACTCATCTGCTAAATGAATATTCGATTTTGTTAGCTCGATATAATAGCCAAAAATCCGGTTATATCCTATCTTCAAGTTTTTAGAACCTGTAATTTCTCTTTCCCTTTGCTCAAGTTCTGCAATCCACTTTTTACCGTTAACAGAGGCATCACGTAGTTGGTCCAGTCGTTCATGGAAACCATTGTTAATCACTCCGCCGTCTTTTACGGAAATCGGAGGGTTCTCACTAATCGCTTCTTGTAACTTTCTCCAAATAACTTCACAATCCTCTAATGCGTTCCCAAGTCTTTGCAACTCTTGATCTTCCGATTCTACGAGTAGCTGTTTAATAATAGGGACCTTAGAAAGGGACTGCCTTAACTGGGCAAGATCTCTCCCGCCAGCACTACCAAATCCAATACGGCCTACAAGACGTTCTAGGTCGTATACTTCCTTGAAAGCTTCTTTAATCTCTTCACGAAGCATAAAGTCATTCAAAAAACTCGTTACTATTTCTTGACGCGCTTCAATCGATTGTCTGTTTGCAAGGGGCTGATGAATCCATTGCTTTAATTTGCGTCCACCCATTGCAGTCACTGTTTCATCTAATAACCATAATAATGTACCTTTTTGGTCACCACTTCGAATAGATGATATTAGCTCTAAATTTCTCTTAGAATGATAGTCCATTGCTAAAAAGGATTCTCTTTGTTGAAAAGTGAATGGTTGAATATGTAATAGAGATTGTTTTTGCGTTTTTTGAATATATTGTAATAATCGTTTAACCGTTTGATGTGTTTGATCGGGATGGTTCGGAATGTATTTATGAATATCTTCATTTGATAACTCATCTTTTTCAATGGAAACCGTAAAATCATGAATAGCAGATAATTCATTGATCAAGACGTACATTTGTTCACTGACGATCAATTCTTTTGCCTGGATTGCCAGTAGCTCCTGTACTACTTCCTTTTCATCACCTGTAAGAATAGTCGTAAAGCCATCTCCTGTTGATACATCTAAGTATGCAAAAGCGACTTCATTGGTAGCAGCTAGCAAGTCAGCAGAAGCAATAAAATAGTTAGACTTCGTTTGCATAGCTTTTCCTTCGATTATAGTTCCTGGTGTAACAAGACGTACAACCTCTCTTTTAACTACACCCTTCGCATGTTTAGGATCTTCCACTTGTTCACAAATAGCGACTTTATAGCCCTTACTTATAAGCGTTTCGATATATCCTTGAGCAGAATGATGAGGTACTCCACACATCGGTATATTGTCCTTCCTACTAGTCAGCGTAATTTCCAAAATCGCAGCAGCTTTAATAGCATCATCGTGGAATAATTCATAAAAATCACCTAAACGGAAAAACAAAAACGCATCTATGTGGTCTTCTTTAATTTTTAAGTATTGTTGCATCATTGGAGTTTGTGTAGTCATTTAAATCCTTCTCTCTTCATTACTAATATAATGATTATACCAAAAACAATAAGAAAAGAGGCAGAAGTAAGAATCGCGTAAAGGATATATGCGATTAGTACTAATAAAGCGAACCCTGAATTAACTACCTATTCAGGGTTCATAATTAGGTTACTTTTTAATCGGATTTTTTTTAAATGACTCTTCATCAGCACGTTTGAATTCTTTTGGATATATTACTTCTTGCATAGAAGATAATCCATTATCTTTCTTCGTAAACTTCTCATGTGGTTGTTTCCGGTCCTTCATAGTGAACACTCCTCTCATTTTTAATCTTTATTAGTTTTTCCCTTATCATGAGAGATATTCAGTCAGTTATATAATTGAAACAATTGAATAAAACATAAAAAATAAATTCACGTAAATATTCATTTTCTTGATCAAATAATTGACTCAATAAAAAAAGTCATTTCCAAATTTTTTAGGCAATAAAAAAAAGCCGGAAGAAATAGCCGGCTTGTTAAAGGGACGAAGAATCTTCTGCTTCTTTGGAGGAACCGGTGGATCCTGCAGAACTTGATGACGAACTAGAAGAGCTTTCTTCCCCATATGCCCATTCTTCTTCAAATTCCGCTTCATGAACTTGAATGCATATAGTTGTTTCTCCTACAACCTCAACAAGTATTTCTCTTTCTACAGTTACCTGGAACTGTGTTCCTCCTGAAATAATAATTGCCTCTGTACAATTTGGTTGCTGTAACACACGTACATGTACTTCTTCCCCAGTAGAGTCTTTATCGCGATAATGTAACTTAATACGATCTTTGTAATTGATCGTTTCTGTGAACACAGAAGTTTTGGAATGATCATGATGTGCATACCAAACGTTTATATCAAATTTTCCAGTTACTTCAACATATCTTCCGTGTTTTTTAGACGAACATGTGTGATTAATAACCCAACATCCTAAAATACTCGACGGTGTATTTGGTGGACGAAGCACTTCACAGGATTCTGTTCTCTTTTTACCTTTAGCAACAACAGCTTTCGTCACAATATGGCGCATGTGTTTCATTTTTTTCCTCCTTGTAATCAAGTCATAACATCATATGCGCCCATCGCCCAATCGGTTCATCAAGTTTCAAATGTTATGTAGAATAAAAGAAGGAAAACAAAAACTAATGTACTTTTTGTCACATCTTGCTGTTACTTATACTTATATTTGGCCAAATAGAATGCCAGTTTTTCCTATGGATACGTTGCTCGTAAATTTCTAAAAGTTCTTTATTTGTTGCAAATCGAGGAACTGGTTTCACTGTCATCTGCAGGATATCCACTATTCCATGTGGAGCAACAACTACTATTTCATTCTGATCATTTAATTTCACTCCTATTGCTGTCACTGTTTCCGGAAAATTGGATATTCCATCTTCCGAAGATTTATAAGGCGGCAGGTTATTTATCCTATGCATTCTAGCCTGATTTTTCACAGACCATGGAATATTTGGTCTCAACTTCTGTAGCTGATCCTCCCATTTTTTCTCCTCTGACTCTTCCTTATTATGAGGATTAAAATAAATAACATCGATATCAGCTAATGGAGTTTTTTCCTTATATCCATGTAAAGTATCCCAAATCTTCGAGCGTACAAACCCTGCGCATATCCACCAGTCTGGCAACTCCAATTGCTGAGCTACTTTTAATATATCCATCATCCATTTATCTTCTATTATTAAAGTTTCTATATCTTCTATTGTTTGAATAACAATTCATCCCTTCGAGAACATTAACTTCCATCCTATGAAAATACTTATTAACAGTATGAAGGCATATACCGGTAAACCATAAGGAATGATTAAAACCACAGCATGCAGCGCAGCCATAAGTCCTACTATGAACATACTACCGAAAACTTTAAAAAAGGCATTAGTTTGTGTATGCTCATGCGAACTAGTGAAGGGAAACTTCCCCTTCTTAAAAATGCCATAAGATACTAATGTTAGTGCAATTGTGGCTAATAGGACAACGACTAAGTCCAGAATTATTTTAAAAGAAAAAATCCATAAAAATATAACACTAAGCATAGTTAAAATAGGTATGAAATAATTCATTATGCTTGCCTTTAGAGTTGCACTATAAACAATTGATTTGTTTTTAATAGGAGCAGCGTAGAAGATCCATTGCCCTTTATAATTACCAGAGTACTCGAGCATTTGCACAACGGATGGAATCATAATTAGCGCAAAATATATGACCATAAATGAATTTCCGCTTTTCATTTCCTCATAAGAACTAGTGCTTAATGTATTGAATAAAAAGATAAAAGGAAAAATAACCGCAAATCCTAGTAAGGGAAATATTTTTAGCTTTAATTCCCTTTCTTCTTTTAACATAAGAGATGCAAACTTATAAAAAGTACGCTCCTCTTTAGTTCTACATAAAATTTTTGCAAAAACAAATTGTAATTTACGATTTTTCTTTTTCCTTCTGTTTGTATCACTTTGTAATTTAGATAGATTTCGTTCAAAGGTCGGCATTAGACGAATATACACCGCAATCGCAAGAAATGGAGCTACAAGAGCGAGTAATGATAATACAATTATATGAAAAGAAAAATCTTTATTTAAGATTAATTCAAAAGGTGCTGCGAACCAAAAAGGAGGCAGTAACGTATGCCACCAAGCAAAGGCATACGAAATATCAATATTAACTATTTGAAATACGCGCCCAACTAATTGATAACTTACCGCCATTCCAATTGCTAGGAAAATTTGTACATAGTTAATAATATCCTTTAACATTTCACCACTAAAAAAACGGAGAATGAACAAGTAAACAAAAGCGGTCAACACCACAGCCAAACTACTTATCAATATTATTTCTATTAAAAATAAGAGCGCAAATATAATACCAAATTTAAATATACTTACAATAAGAGGAATAATTACAAACGCACCAGTTAAAAGAACCATATATATCATAATATGAGTAATCTTCGCTGCATTTAAAGTCTTTTCACTAATGGGTTTCGGGTGAAGTATATTTTTATCCCGTATATCAAGCAGAACAGCAGAAAAATCAGATACCATTGATGTCATTAAAATGACAAATAAGGAGCTGAACATAATAGTAAGAGAGAATAGAAACTCATTACCTAAAAATAGAAAAGGAACTAAAAAGAGAATTCCAAATAACGCGTACATCCATAAGGATTTTAGAAACTGGTTCCCTTCTTTTTTTACATTTGAACCACTAAAGATAGCCGGCATCCTTCTGCTATCCATCGTCAGCTTCAGTTGTAGAATCAAACGCATCACATCATAGTCTATATTCAACTTTTGAAAGACAGGTCTAAAACGATCTAGTATTCTAAGTGATGCAAAATCATTCATGGACGCTGCCTCCACGTACTAAATCTACAAACCTGCCTGCAATGTCCTCGTGCTCGGTAAAACCAGTCAACTGATTGAAGATGTCTTCTAATGACCCTTCCTGATTCTGCGATTTTAACTCTTCAAAAGTTCCATCCGCTACTACTTGACCATCTACTAATAATACAATTCTGTTACTGATTTTTTCTACAACATCCATAATATGGGAAGAATAAAAAATAGTCTTCCCTTGCTGTGCAAGCTTTGCAAGTATCTCTTTTATAACCATCACACTGTTCGCATCTAAACCACTAAGCGGTTCATCCAAAAACAATAAATCCGGGTCGTGTAACAAACTCGAAATGATTAATACTTTCTGCTTCATCCCTTTTGAAAAAGAGGAAATTCGTTGATGAAATACAGTTTCTAAACCAAATTCCTTCATTAAACCGAATGCCTTTTTCTCCGCTTCCTCACTACTTAATCCGTATAGTTCACCTGTGAAGGATAGATATTCGAATGCAGTAAGATTTTCATAAAGCTCAGCCGTCTCTGGCACATAGCCAATTCTCTTTTTATAGGAATAATCACTTTTGAGAATATTTTCTCCAAAAATTTCTATAAATCCAGTATAGCCATCTAAAAGGCCAAGCATCATCTTTACAGTTGTACTTTTTCCTGCTCCATTTGGTCCGATATAGCCAATAATTTGACCTTCAAATACATCTAGATTGACACCTTTTAACACTTGTTTATTTCCAAAACTTTTAGATACTCCCACCAATGATAATACTTTCTTAGCAGTCAATTGAATCCCCCTATTAATATATCAATTTCGAATTGTAAATATTTACATATCTATTTTATCATAACAATTCTCTTAATATTCCATTATTTTCTTATATAGAAATATCTTTCTAATATATCTATTGAACTTCAAGGACAAAGGGTGTAGCATTTTCTAATATCGAAATACATAATCTCGTAAGGAGAGAATTCATTTGTTAACGAATCAAGAAACAAATAAAAAGACAATTGCATTATTAATAATTGGAATTATTTTCATTTCAACGACACTACGAGCACCACTTACTGCCGTAGGTCCAATTATTTCGTACATACGAGATGGATTAGCCATATCGAATGTATTAGCTGGGTTTATCACAACGATTCCACTTCTGGCATTTGCGATCATATCCCCTTTTGCCCCAAAGATTGCACGACGCTTTGGGATGGAAATGACACTCTTTCTGGCAATTCTATTATTGGCAATCGGAATAATTATTCGCTCGCTCGGAACACCATTCTTCTTACTATTAGGCACTGCTTTAATAGGAATTGCGATTGCTTTTGGTAATGTACTAATCCCAAGTTTTATAAAGCTTAAATTTCCTTTACAACTTGGTCTAATGACTGGAGTGTTTACCGTGTCCATGAACTTATCTGCAGGAATTGGGGCAGGTATCAGCTATCCAATAGCAGATGGGACTTCATATGGCTGGCAAGGTGCACTTGGTTTTTGGTCGGTTCTTGCGATAGTCGCGTGTATCATATGGTTACCACAAATCAAGCAAAAACAAATAGTTGTCGTAAGCCCTACAACTAAAGTGGTAAAAGCTAAGTCTATTTTTAAATCACCTTTAACCTGGACCATTACCTTATGTATGGGTCTACAATCACTTATTTTTTATACAACTGCAGCATGGATTCCTGAAATATTACAAACCAAGGGAATGGATGCTGAAAGTTCTGGATGGATGCTTTCCTTTATGCAATTTGCGCAGCTTCCAATGACTTTCCTTATTCCAATTCTCGCAGGTCGACTTAAGGATCAGCGAATACTTGTTGCATTATTTACGGTTTTCTATTTAATAGGTTTCACTGGTTTATTGTTTGGAGATATTTCACTTTCTTTACTTTGGATGATTACACTTGGCTTAGGTGGGGGGGCATCGTTTGGTCTTGTAATGATGTTCTTTTCGCTTCGTTCTCGCACACCCATGGAAGCAGCTGATTTATCGGGTGTTGCTCAGTCAATTGGATATTTACTCGCAGCAGTTGGACCGGTGTTCTTTGGATTTATCCATGATGAAACAGGAAGTTGGTATACACCAATGATTTTATTCATTGTAACCGTCGTTCTCCTCTTCTTAGCTGGAATGCATGCTGGTAGAAATCGATATGTCTCGGAGGAAGTCTAACAAGAATTGAAAAAAAGAAGCATGAGATCATGCTTCTTTTTTAATACGGTGATGGTTGATAGGAATAATTTGGCGTTACTTTTTCATTATTGTATTGCTTATGGAAGATATGAGTGGTAGCAGGGGACATTGGAGGAATAAGCCATGTCCAGTTGCCTGTTACGTCACGATCTGCATCCTTCTCAATTTCTTCGAATTTTTTAAATTGCTGTGCTGCAGTATGATGATCTACAATACTGACACCGTCTTTTTTGAAGGAATACAATACCGCTACATTTAGTTCCAACAGCGCACGGTCTTTCCAAAGTGAAGCATTAGATTTCGTATTTAATCCCATATGTCTTGCTACTGAAGGTAACATATTGTAGCGATAATCGTCGGCCAGATTCCGTGCACCAATTTCAGTTCCCATATACCATCCATTAAAAGGAGCAGCAGCGTAAGTAATACCTCCCATTTCTAACTTCATACTTGAAATCATCGGAACTGCATACCATTTTAGTTGTAAATACTCAAACCATTCATATTCAGGATGACGAATGGGCACTTCTAAAATATACTGCTCCGGAATATCAAATAATTTCGGAGGGTGATCTTTTATCTGAATGACAAGTGGTAGAACATCAAAATTGGTTCTCTTCCCTTTCCATCCAAGCTCCTCACATTTTTTCGTAAAATCAATAGAATCAGAATCTCCTATTATCCAATCTTCCGTTTCATAGCCAGCATATCTAATTAGCTGATGATTCCAAATCCGTACATCTTTTGGTGAAAATATTGTAATGGTAGGTCTGATCCGACCTTCATTTGTCGCAAACTGCATATGCTCTATTAGTGCTTCAAATACAGCGTCCTCGGTATGTAAATCCCTTTTATCAAAAACAGTAAGGCTTTGCCAAAATAGTCGTCCTATGCACTTATTGCTATTGCGCCACGCTACCTTGGCTCCAAATTCTAACTCTTCGGTAGTATGTTCATAAGTACCTTCTATTTTTATCTGATTTTCTACTTCTCTAAATCGCGTATGCATGTCTAATTCTTTTTTACCAGTTTCATCATAAAAAAGACGAATAAAATTTTGTGCTTCCAATAACATGATTGTAGCACCTCCCCTATATCTCCATCTTAGTAGAATGATGCCTCTGCAAACAAGTACCAGAGATGAAAAAGATGTGAGGAATTTATGACAGTAAAAGTACTTGTTTTAATCCTTTTTGGTATCTAAGTATTTATCTAATATATGTTAAAATATAATTAACATGGGATATTATGGTTCGTCTACTTCGGGTTTTGAAAATCTGCTTAAAGTTAAAGGACCCTTTTAGATTGAAAGAACGAGATATAGTTATCTATGTCTCTTTTTTATCAAATGGATATAGTAGTTTTTACACGTACCTTTAGACATAGTTATTTACTTATTAAAAAATTTATGAGGAGTTACAATGAAACGAATTTCAGTAATTTTACTTTCAGCAACATTAGTTTTTGGAGTTTCTACAATTTCACCAACAGAGACAGATGCAGCAGCCAAAAAATTTAACAATTGCACAGAGTTAAACAAAACCTATAAAGGGGGAGTAGCCAAAGCTGCGAATATTAAAAACAAAGGTGGAAAAACTAAATTCACTCCTTTTGTATCAAAAGAAATTTATGATGCTAACATAAAAAGCGATCGTGATAAAGACGGCATTGCTTGTGAGAGATAACTATAAAATAATAGTTTGAGAATAGTTTTATAAGATAGAATATTATTCCCTTGTTTTACATTGACTCGATTCCATTTATAACTATAAAATAACCTTGAAAGGTGTTAGCTTTTCAAGGTATTATTTCTAGAATTCCGCTTTTAATAAAATGATCTTATGTAAGAATATATCTATTAGTGTATTCCTTTTAGATATATACTAGCTCCCTACTTTATAGTATATTTATATACAGAAACATTGAAGTATTAAGAGTTTATATTTTCATTATGGTCTTGTAGCTCAGTTGGGAGAGCACCACCTCGACAAGGTGGGGGTCGCTGGTTCGAGACCAGTCGGGACCATCATTTAGCCCGCAAACGTTGGTATAACAACGTTTGCGGGTTTTTCCTTTCGGAACACTTCCTGTACTAAACCTCGAATTTCACGAAATGCTCACGGATTGCTCACGAGTTTTTTTCCAGTGCTTTTTCAAAAACATCTGCTAAATCATAATCTTCATCTGGAACGAGGTGAGCATATGTTTCTAAGGTAATTTTAGCATTAGCGTGTCCCAACCGTTTTCACAACATCAAACACCCTTAGAAATTAAAATGGATGCATGTGTGTGTCTAATACCATGGAACCGAATATTTGGTACATTGGAGCATCTTACAATACGCTCCATTACTCGAATTACATTGCGGGGATCTTGTAAGGTTCCTGTATTTGTGCATAAGAACAAGTCTTGGTCATTAAACTCAGATCCAACTAGCTCCTTCCATTCTTCTATTCGTTTTTTATGCAAAACTAAATTCGTACAATAGTATATGAAAAATTCCCTCATTTAAAAAACTAAATAGCCTTTCTTCACTAGTAAGTAAAAGAGAAAAAGGACATTAGATAGGCATGTAAATAATCTAATTAAATCTTGAATATTCTCAGCAATATACTCAAAAGTACCTCTTTCAAAATCTTCTAATTGAACTATTCCACTATCGTTATCAACAACCACTAGTAACCCATTTCCCTCAATTCCAATAGGTATCTTCACTAAACTATCCCCGTGTTTATTTATATATCCTCTCAAAGACTCCCTAAAAGAACTTATTTCATCATTCGGTAGGACCGGTTCTAATTTTATATAGTGCTCCTTAAAAAAACCATCTAGGTCAGCAAACCAATATGAGTTAAAATAATCAATTATTGATTTATTCAAATTTACTTCAAATTCATCTTCTAATCTTTTATAACCTTGTGAAACATTCATTTCTATAGGTTTCCATGAGATATACTCTTCCTCATCAACTTCACCTTCATAAATTATTAGATTTCCATCATCATTATTTACTGGTGTTTTAAATAAAAAATCTAAACCTTCAGATGCTAACTCTTTCCGCATTTGAAAATATATTTTCATTGCTTCTTTTGTTGACAAATTTATCACCCTATACTTACTTATTAATTCGTTCTTGTTCAGTTCTCCAGTATTCTAAAGATAATCCTTGAAGGTACACCCTGGATTTACGTCAAGATTCTGGACACAAAAAGATTAAGTTTTTTTCTGTACAACCACCAATCAGGGAGTGTTCCCCATCCCAATTAAATCGTCAAAGTGAAATGAGCCTTTGACAATTTACTTGGGACGTGGAGAAATTAAGTCTCCAGCAACCAGTTGGTAAAACCTTCGGTAAATGACCGTAATATAGCAGCGAGACTGCTAAACTGCAGGCAGAGATTCGGTATTTGAAACAATCGATTTAGATTTTAAAAAAGTACGCAGCATTGGAAAAGAACCGACGCCAAATGAGTTATCCAATTAGTCGAAGAATTAAAAGAAGTTTTGTCCGTTGGAAAAAGAATGAGGATCAACACGTACAAAAGGAGATACGAAATCAACAGATCGGCGACTTGTACAAACAACATATGATTCGATATGGTTATCAAAAAATTGCCACCATAAACACTAGATTTTGTAATAAAAGTGTCCAACATTTCATGCAAAAATATGGATGGAAACGTCGAGTAAAGGTAAAGAAAACGGAAACGTACTGGGCAAGAAGAATACGTCGCACCAAATTTAATGTCACTTGATGTTACAGCATCTAAGCACTTTGAGAAGCTCGTCACGAATAATACTTACTTGTTTTTGGCCGTTCAATGATGTATCTGTCTAGTATTCTCTGTGTCTACAATCTCAAGAGTGTGGACCAAACTATTGGATTCAAAAAAGACCCTGACTTTTTGTTGGACATGTTCTATAAATTGCCTGAGCTATCAGAAGGTTGTATTCTTCAAAGTGACTTAAGTTATACAACCTATGCTTTCAAAAGTACTCAAAGAAAAAGGAATTACCATGAACATGTTCCGAAAAGGCAGCCAGCTGATATTCCCCAATCGAAACGTTTCATTCCTCTTCTAAGTCTGAAACGTTCAATCATAACGATAGCTATCGTACAACTAAAAAACTTTAGTCAATGAAAATAGCCAATCTATCTATAGATCATCTCCACCTCCAGTTAATTTCCATATCAGGATAAACTGCAAGTATGTATATACCCTTCTTCTTATTTTCATCATCAATAATATACCAATTGCTATCATCTAACCATTTTTCGTTATAATTAGTTACTTCAAAATCATTTTCCTCATCAACAATCGCTGCAAAAAAATCATTGAATTTGTTCATATTTTTTGAAGGGGTAACATCAGCATTTATCCACATACCATCAACATTAATATTGCGTATATCTCCTAAAAACTCGTTTAAAAAGTATAATTTCAAAATTCTCACTCCTTAGGCGAAATCTTAATATATTGGCTAGGAACTTCCCCTTTTAGTTCAGTTAATTGCTTTATTCTTCCAAAAATCAGAAGAAACAACATCTCTTTCAATTAACTTCTGTATTTGTTTTGGAGAAAGTATAACAACATCTTTTTCCCGCCTCTTTACTACCATTCACACTACCCTCAGACTCGTTTTCAACCGTAGGAGTCTTCTTAACAGAAAGACCCCCTTTATATTTAGTTATCTTGGCTCCGGAAATAAAAGCGAGCTTGAAGCCTTTTTTGACAATCGCATGCGGTCTTAGATAATCAACAAATGCAAGTTTTGTACCTTCAAAGTACCCATCGAGTTCTCACACCCTTAAAAGCATTAGCTAATCAGGTTAAATTACTTAAAGAATAGAATTTCTTCTTACATCAAATATATCTATATCATTTTTTTCGAACAAATCTTCAAGGGCTTCTGTTCCTTCTTTCTCTGCAAACAAGAACTCTTTTGTTAATATTGGTAATGCAATTAACCATGTCACTTTTTTATCTGGGAAATCTATGGTCTTAAGTTTTTCCCAAAGAAATGGTGAGGTAAATATAACGTGTTCCATCTCACTATCTGGATAGTACATTTTTATTACCCCTTTTAATATTTCACCATAAGAAATAGGTAAATCTGTATTTTTAATATTGAATGCACATGTAGATAATATATAAGTAATATTGATATTTTAGCAACTTTTGATAGACCTTATGATGGTTTTACATCTTACTCAACTATTGGTTTATCTGATTATTCAATTGGATACTCAGTAGATGATAAGCCTTTAAGAATAGAAATTGTAGGGGCTTGTGCTACAACTGTTTGTGACCCATGCCCCATGACTCATCTATATTCATAAACCAATCTTTTTCATACGAAAAAGCACTTGATTCTTAAGACAATCAAGTGCGTTAAAATTGCCTATTCATATAATTGTTTTATAATTTTTCTAAATATTCCTATTCCCTCAATATCATACATTATCTCAAATGAGTCTGGACTCACAGAAGTTTCTAGATAAATAGGTTCGATTTTTTACAGAAACTTTTCTTGGTGGTGCTTCTTTCAATTGCATTAGCCCATTCTGTTTCCATTTTATACCCTAGACCACCAGAACGGTCAATATGACTATTCTGGGCAACAAGATTATCAATATCTCCCGAACCATGAAATTGACTCTAAGAATTTTGGGTGTTCCACAAAAAATCTTCTTATCAACTAACGTGCCGCTTTAATTCAATAAGGAAAAAAGCTTTACTCTCTTCTTGAAGTAAAGTACACCGTTAGCTGAAGAGAGTAACCTATTTAATTTATAAATCGCATTTGTTTTATTTGCACTTTAATTCTGTCTAATCTTTTCTTGAATTTATTTCTCTTGTCTTCGAGTAAATGAATATTTAACATAGATGCAATTGTTTCCACTACACTTTCGACTGTCAATTTATCAGTTTCTATTCGATGTTTAAATATATCATTTGATAGCCCTTGCATACATCTATCTATTTGTTTTTCACCCCATGAATTTTTTCTCTCCCCCCTACTTCGCAACCTCTTTTGTAATGTTTCTTTAGAAGCCCAAAGTACAAAATGATTGACTGTCACTCCATCATCTCTTAATTTCCCTACGATTTCCTCAAAATACTGTGGATTTACTAAGGTCATCGGAACAATGATAATCCCATCATATTCCCTATCTATGTATTTTAAAGTAGTGTAATTTAACTCTCGCCAGATACTATAATCTTGGAAATCACCTTTACTAATTTCTTTGGGAATATTCCTGTTAATAAAATACCCTATATTTTCTGGATCATAGACATGGGAATTAGGAATCCTTCTTTCTAATTCGTATGAAGTCTGAGTTTTCCCAGAACCAAATGCTCCATTTAACCAAATAATCATTATATTCTCCTCTTTTCTATATTAAATGAGTTCTACTAATAATACGTAATTCCTTCTTTAACTAAACTGCTTCGTTATTTTAGGTATACCCTTCACAATACCCTATCCGCTCGGTAAACTACCTCACCCCAATAGTGATCTGAACCAATAAAGTTAGACAAATATTTTAGGCGGCTTCTAAGATCTGAGTTCGGTATTCTACCGGGCTCAGGTCTTTTAATTTTGCCATCATTCTCTTGTGATTGTAATACTCCATATAATCTTCTAATTCATTTTCAAAATGCGCTCTCAAACTCTTGTAAATAAAGCAGTTCTAATTTTAATAAGCCAAAGAAATTTTAGATGACTGCTTTATCTAAGCAGTTACCCTTTTGGGGGCATACTCTGCGTTATCTTTTGCTCTTGTAATGTTTTTTGATATTTTTTCATTTTCTAATGCTTCTTCATTCAGTTTTGCACCACTAATTCCTTCATCTCTAAAAATATGGATCAAGTTCCAGCCTTGTTCTTTACAATACCCTTTAATTTCATCTTCTTGATATTTCAAGCTGTATCCATCTTTTGCTTGCTCTTGTGTCTAGACACGTCTATACCCAACAACGTTCAACTTCTCACCCTCCCGTTACATAAATTTTAATTTGTGTAACGCTTTTTAAACGAATAGCGAATATTATACGACCGGACCTTGTAAAAATACAACACAATTTTTGTCTGCCCTGTTGCTAAACTAGTTACCTTCTTACGTAAACTACCTTTTATCGCCACGAGCTTTGTCATTCTCGTTAGTTTGTAATCCAGCCCATATCATAACTATCTCTGCCATATAAAATGTCATCTCTTCCATTTCTCTTTCTTTTTCAGTCCGTCAAGTATTAAAACGATACTCCTTGATGGTACAACCATCAAGAGCTTTCGATTCTAAAACAAATAATTTTTTATTGTCTCACTGAATTATCAGCTGTCTTTAAAAAAATTAAAGTAAAAAACCTTGAAAGGTATAAAGCCAATCAAGGTTCATTCAATTTGGTTTCGAAAGGTTACTTTACTTATCTCTATTAGCTATGTGAGATTCGACAGCCTCTTCTAAACTCATTGCTTTTTCTAAATCATCATCCACAAGTATAAGTAAAGGACCCTCTAAAATATCCCCTTCTGAAGTTCTAACTTCAAAAGTAGCAGCCCAATATTTTGGGGGAATTCTAGATATTTCCACACCTATTAGTTCTAATTTGAAGCTTTCATTCCTATCTTTATTTACATATTCAAGCGCCAGTTGTTCTGCTCTTTCTCTTGATAACTTCATTACCGAATACCTCCATATTGTGTTATATACCAGTTAGCATGTAGTTGCTCAGCTTCGTTTAAGGAATTCCATCTTTTTGGGTTATTTGATAACATATCATAAACAAATTGCTCAGAAGCATTGAATTTAGTTAAATCATTCATTGGAACTGGTACGCTAGTACGAGGCAAATTTGAATAAGCCTCTTTCCCAATTTGTTTATATTGAATATAGTGTGACAATTCATGCCAAACTTCATATTGTGTTGGGTTACTTTTCAATACCAGTTCTCCAGTATTATAGTTAAAGCCTCCTCCTTTTCCTGGTGGCAAAAACTCATCTCCAACCTTGAGTGTTACTCATCTTTTTTCAAGATAATTGCCTAAAAGTTTCAAGTCTTTTTCACTATAGTGTTTACCACCAAGGCGACCTGTTTCTTCCACATATCAATCTTACCCGTACCCTATGTTGTAATCTTAAAAGCTAAAAATAAAAAAATCAGCCATTTTACCAGCCTATTAAACTACTTCTTTTTCTTGCACTATCGGCAATTTATAGTCTGTTTTATGTTTTATCATGCCATAAATAATGTTCACAAGCCTTCTCATTATGCACACCAATGCTTGTCCCTTTGTTTTGCCTTCTTTCAGTTTTCATTGATAGTAAAAATGAAACACAGGGTTCCTAGGTAGTTTACTCCCTTTTGCCACTTGTACTTGCTGTACGGCTAAATTGTAAAATAAGGCGTGTAGCTCCCGATTTCCCTGTTTGCTTTTTGGTTCCTTGCCTTTCCCACCAGAGCCAAAGTAAACAGGAACAATACCCGCAAATCGTGCTAATTTATTGGCATTAGGAAAGCGTCTTACAACGCCTATCTCTGCAATTAATGCAGAAGCTGTCACAAGGTCAATGCCTGGCATGGAGTCTAGTTGAAAGTCTAGTAAACTCATTAACTGTTTTAATTCGGCTTCCATATAGTTCATTTCAATAAATAGGGCATACATTTTAAATGTGTGTACGTACTTTATAATTGTAGAAACATAATATAGGGCTTACAGGGGTCACTCATATTCCTCGTATAAAAAATGAACTATTCGTCACTCCCCTCCCAAAATAAAACCTTAGAGATTGTCTATATCTCTAAGGTTTATATAATTTATTCCTGTGTTAGAGGTGTAATAAAACAATTATCTATTGAAAACCTATTTAAAAAATCCAATGCTTCTTGAGTTACAACTAACTCACCTTTCGGTGATAAACAGAAATGATGCCCTGACCAGTTTTTGAAGTTCTCTTCTTCTACTTCAATTTTACCAAGCGGAATAAATCTGCTAAATTTAGGTATTTCTTTATCTGGATACATTTCTATAAACTCATCTGACTTTGTAATCAAACACTCTTCAAGTTTGTAATCGATAAAATCACTATTCTCTAATTCTGTTCCAAGTTTACTTGACACGATGAAGGCTGGTGTTGACTCTAAAAGGTCATCTCCTAGCCATCCTTCAAATTCATAATGTAAATATTTTACCTTTTCTGATATACCCTCTGTTGCAATTTCTTCTTCTGTTCCATAAATGGTATATTCACCATGACCACCTGATACTTCTGGTTCTAAAAAATATAATATCATTAGTTTACTCCTCCTACCACAAACTTACCTTTTCACTGGCGGATTAAAATTTCCACCATATTTCTTATCTAACTCTATCATATAATTTATTACTTCTTCTTTTGTAGGATTTGGATTATTTCTATAAAATCTATTCCAATCCCTTCTTATTTTTGATAAATGTATATCACTGTTTATTTCTTTTGGTATCCCTCTCAGGTTTTCTAGAGCATGTATTTCTTCAAGTGAAAATATATTAGGATGTCTTTTTAATATTTGTTGCTCAATTGCATGATGTACCACAACACTACCTTTAAGGTCAGGATACTCATTAAAGAATGTCTTTTTATAGTCCTTGATACTTTTACCTTTTTCTATACCCTTAGCTCCATCATTAACATTACCCACCGGTACTAGCCATACCTACAACTGGAATCATCGCAGAAAAAGAAAGTGTCGCATTTAATGCGTCCCCTCTTGCCGTATAGATTAGTCCATTTGCCCCATCTGCTATTTCACCAACAACAGGTATAAGCCCCGCTATATCCAAACCAAACTGTAAAGAATCTAGTATTTTGTTTTCTTTCGGTTTGTCGACTTTAACGGTCTCTTCTTCCTTATATTCAACTTTGGAAACAACTTCATAGAAAACTGTTTGCCCTACAACATACTCTTTAATGAGTAAACCATTATCATACGCATGATATTTTACATTTTCCGCTACGTTTTCTTCAATAGTCTTAACTTTCTTTCCATGCATCGTTTGAAAAGTCGGTGCAGTAATCATTGTACCAATCAGCTGTTCCTGTTCTCTTACCCATAAGTAATTTGGATCTAAGAATACTTTTGGGAACAGCTCTGTTCTAATATCACTTCTAAACGTAAGGACATCCCACTGACTCGGCAAAAAGTTTATATCCTTCACCCCAGCTTGGAACAGCCCTTCCATATCTGTCAGCCACGTGTCCATCGTCTGCAAGCCTTGTTCAATTGGATTTAGTGCATATGTCTGAAGAGCATCAAATTCATAAAGTTGCATTAAGGTATCATCCCGTTTTCTTTTAGAACTAATGACTCCCTCTTGCACTCCGCTATCGTCTAAATGTGGCAGGGCAACAATATCACTCACTTGATCCATGATACTATTTGCCTCATCCGTCAAGCTAGCAGTGAGTTCACTAATAAGCGTTAGTCCCTGTTCTAGCTCTCCTTCAAGGAATGTTTCGAGTATGTAACCGGAGGAGTCAGGTTCCAGTGAATGAAGTGCTGCCTCCATCTGGTTAAGCACTTGTTTAAACTGTTCAGAAAACAACTGGAAAAAGTGAAGAAACGGTAAATGGCATTCCTGGTAAAAAGAGCGGATGGCATTACCTCCCGCTCCCTTTAATTGATCCTCCATCTGAACTAGACCCTCCACTGCATGGTGGATTGCTTTCATTTCACTGCTTAGCCTACCTAACATAGTTATGTTGCGGACGTAATATAAATTTAAAGCGTCACGTTTTATTAATATTTTATTTAAGAGTTGAAAATAATTTTTATCATCTCATCAGTGATTTATGATTATACAAACAAAAAGAGCATTAATCCATTATTGGATTAATGCCTCTAGCCCTCTAAGATATCCAAAACTCCAACACCACTTATTAAACTAACCTGCTACCTTTAGTTCAATAAGTACCACAAAGCAAAAGTTGTTAAAACCAGAATAATCACACTTTTAATTTTATTCTTATTCCACATATTTATTGCTGATAAGAACCCTCCTAATACAAAAAACACAATTCCAATTAACTCCATTATCCTAATGGCAAATAAAGACCCTAGATGTGCAAAGAAAGCACCCATTACAATAAATCCAATTGTTAAAATAAAACGGCGTGACATAAAATCATTCATTGCTGATTTTTTATCATCAGTATTCATTTTTAAATAACCTCTAACAACCATAAAAGCTGGTATTCCCCAAATAATTATAAACGGAATAAGAGAATCAATATCCACAATATTAATTATCCATTCCCCCTTTCTACAGTTGGGTAAATTACTCTTCAACTAAACTGCTTCGTTTGTTCAACAAGAAAAAAAGCTTTACCCCTTCTTGAAGTAGTCGAGTAGAAGGGAACCTCTCTACCTTACGGTAGATTGTGTTCCACCCCCCTCACAGAACCGTGCTTGCGCTATTTACGCACACGGCTCCTCCAAATCATCATTCACAAAATGGTGATTCTGCTATCCTCAATAGTTTAGTTTACATTTATTATTTCTACCGCTGTGTGTAGTAAATGTGTCCCTAGTGAGGGTGATCATTTGGTAGCAGCCTTTCCTCCATCGGCATTACCCAACTTCATTGGTACTACGCTGCTATCCGACTCCCTACAACGGCATTGGTTTCCTCGCTTATTATTGCTTGTACACCATACTCTTCTATAAGAAGAAAAGACCGGTAGGGCCTCCCTAGTTGCCGTATCATATCGATGTGTGACGTGCCAAGGTCTCTGACTCCAGAGAGGTTTTATCCTTCTTGCCTTTAACGATGATAAAATATAGCTTTCTGCCGTGCTTAAAGCATCTGCCCTCTCGATTTACTAACATTATGGAGCACAATCCCTTCAACCATTTGGCTTTCGGCCCGCCACCTAACTGTCTACTCTTAAAGGCTAATGTTACCATTAGCCCTCCAAGACTCGCTACGAGTGAATGGCTAGTTCTTTCTCGGCGGGAATCCCACCCGCTATATGATACGACCTAGGCTCGGCCGCACAAGCACCTCGTTAGTTTGACTGGGGATATTTTCAATTTATTTGAATGATGTAATAAAATTATTACCTTGAAACACTGTTTCTAAGTATTCATCTGAGGTTTCTTTCCCATGTAATAACTCCATCTTCATCGAGAGCATGTATTTTTATCATATTTTCATCCATTGCCGATTTTTTCTTAAAAATACTGTACCAACCATAAATATTGTCATCTACTTTAAAAATGTTTGCTTCATAAACCTCTCCATTAAATGATACATGCACATCTTTAATCTCATTATTTGTAATTACACCACCAAAAGAGTGATTCATTATTCTACTTTTATCGAACGGATCCTCTCCTATTCCGTTATAATCCAAGGTAATTCCATCAATCGGATCTAATGTAGGTACGCTTAAAAAACTCTCATACCTCGCTTCTTTCGATGCTACATTAAGATGATTACCCTGCACATCCCTAAAAAGGATAACGTACTTTGTATCTTCAATTCCTTTATAAAGTATTTCTGTCTCTGGGTAGTAATCCTTCGCTAGGTTTGAATCAAAGATAAATTTCTTTGATTCAAACAAAGATAAATTTCTTTGATTCAAACAAAGAATCTTCTAACCTTTCTATATCTTGTTTCAATTGATCAATCTCTTTTTCTAAATCAGTTACAACATCAAGATCTTTTGAGCTGACATACCCGTTATCAACAGGATCTATAAAAGATAAAACTGCAATCACGAGTACAATTATTGTAACCCCAAAAATTACTTCTTTTCTTTTTTTCACCTTTGTCCCCTGTCCCCCCAATTAAATTCTACAACCTAAGTAACGCAAAGTCCTTCACATAAAGTGCCTTCTTATTGAGCTAAACTACACCTTTAGGTCCTTCTGGAAGTAAAGCACACCGTTAGCTTAAGAAGAATTTTTTACTTATTTCTTCTGTTTTCTACGGTAAAAAAAACGCCATATATAAAAGATAGTCCATGCTATTACTAACACTGACAAAGGAATATACTGATATTTTTGTTCACCATAAAATATAAAGATGCATCCTATAATAAACGCTGGTACCGCCAAATAAAACCACATTCTTACTTCCTTGTTTTTAAAACTTAATTCAAATCGTTCACTCATATACTCCACCCCGTTTATAACTTTCTTCAATTAACCTACCCTTTAATACGTTTGAAACGTATTGAGGTTCCAATTTTCCACAATTTCCCTACTATTATTAAACAAATTCCATTCTATTATTCAACTAAACTATGTCTTTAGTTCAATAAGAAAAAAGGCTTTACTCCTTCTCGAAGTTAAGCATCCGTTAGTTGAAGTAGAAGACTCACAAACACTGACTATGGCATAATTTAAAATGAAACTTTCAACACACTATCAATATGAGACAAACTATTGGCTGGATTAGCAATACATGCAGCAAAAAAAACGCTGCACCACAGAGGATGAAAATTGGTTCAGAACGGGTATAGTTTAGTAGGGCTGGCGAAGAAGGTCGATGAACTATGGTGTCATAGAGCCCATCCGTTAGTCTGACTCCAACGACCACGGTGCATCACAGACTGACGCACTCTATACGAGTAGCACTCATGGGAGATTAATTCTACTCTGGTTATTGCACCAGCCTGCCTTTATTCTTAGGAGAATGGAGTTGGTTCCTAAATTACCCTTTAACTTCATATAAATATTCTGAAGGCTCAGCCTTTTTTTAAAAAAGCTTTTTCTGATTCTCTTTTGCTATGCAATTTTGTATATTTTGAGCATTTTTTAATTTTCATGGGAGTTCAAGAAGAAATCCACCCGTAAAAGAACTATTGCCTTAATTACTTATATATTTATAATACGCTTCTGTTTCAGCTTTAATTGAACAGCTATTTTTTAAAAATACTTTTTGCATTTTTTTATTGGTCTCATGTGTAATTCCTATGTAATAGGTTGCTCCCAATTCTTTTAGTAAATTCATGGACTGATAGTGAATAGATATACTATGTCCTTTCCCTCTCTCTTCAGGTAAAATCCCAAAATAAAATAACCTTCCTTCGTCTACAGTGCCACGTTCTATATGGGGGATAGATATGCCAACAGGTTTGTCTTCTAAGTAAATGACATTACAAGATTTACTCCAATTCTCTCCTATTTCATTTTTCACTGAGTTTAGATGTTCATCCATTGTAAGTGAAGTTGAGGAGTTTTCAGACGCATACATACATTTCTCCCAAATTTTCTTAAATTCATCTTCCGATATATTATAGTCACTTAATGATTGCCAATCGTACCCTTTTTTATTTTTATTAATATCATTTAAGTCTCTAAAAACTTCAACTTTTGAAGCATACTTTTCAAATCCCAAATTAATTAGCATTTGCGAAAGAAGCAAATAGTGTTCCGAAGTTCTGTTAATTAAAGCACTAATTCTGCTAAGTTTATTTTGTATAGCAAAGTCATTTAAAATATTTATCTTATCTTTCCAGTTATTATGGTCATAGTACACCCTCTCTTCTTCTTCTATTCCAATATACTGAGGCATGCCATTTAATACTTTAAATGATTCTTTAAAAAGGTTTTCCACCATAGAAATTTGAGACAACATACAATCACCCTTTCAACCCTTATTCTTATTATTTCGATATTATTTTATAAATACCTTCTTCAACTAAACCGCTTCTTTAGTTTAAATGTATCATTTCACAATCAGCCCCAACTTACGAGAAATCAACCCCTACCTTTAAAATAGCCTTTAATAATTTATATACAGTTGAAATGTATAGTCAGACTGTATATAATAGTATAAAGTTCAACTGTATATTCGTTTTACAAGGAGGGATGTAATGAAAAGACATAAGTTATTGCCATTAACAGAAACGATGCATTATATATTACTTGCTTTGAGAAGGCCTTTGCATGGATACGCAATTATGCAAGAGGTCGAAACGGTGAGTAATGGAGAAGTACGGATAGCTGCCGGTACATTGTATGGTGCAATTGAAAATCTATTGAAATACAACTGGATTATTCTCGTTCCTTCAGACGACCCTCGAAGAAAAGTTTATCGTATTACAGATGAAGGCTTAGAAATTTTAGAAATAGAAAAAAGACGATTCGTGCATATTCTTTCACTTTACGAAGGAGGATTTAATGATGATAAAGTTTAAGGTATTTTCGAATGCTCACAAAGAAGAACAATGGTTAAACAAGATGCTTCAAAATGGTTGGCAATTAAAAAGTGTAAATGCCTTTAATGTGTACTCATTTGAAAAAACATCAAATAAGGAGCAAATTTTACGACTAGATTGCCAATCATTTGCATCTGAACAAAAATTTCAGCAATACAAAGCACTTTATGAGGAGTTTGGCTGGGTACATTTAGGCGGCTCACGGTTATCGACTTTACAGTATTGGTTAAATTCGAATAGTATAGACGATTTGCTGTTTTCCGATCAATTCTCTGAAAAACATTATTTACATCGTCTTAGAAAAATATACGGGGTATACGCATGTTTTTCCCTTTTTATTACATTTTGTCTATTTCAAAACTCAGCACATTTTCTAACTATTAAAGATGCTTATTATACACCAGGGTTATGGGACAAAAATGGCTTTGACTTTTTGGGTGCCTTCTTATTCGAAACACCTTTAGCCATTACTAGATTCGGCTCTCCATGGCTAATGCTAATCTTCGGCTTAGTATCTATAAATATGTATTTTAAATACAAAAGAGAAATAGACAAGTCGGTTTAATAGGACTCAGCGAAGCAGGTAAAAGCAGACGGCCAATTGAGGTGAGGGACCCATACTTTTAACCGGTCTGCTTTTTATGTTTCAATAAAAAGACGAATTCCTTTTATAGGAAAACGTCTAAAGTTTAATTAAACTAAATGCGGCGTTTGTTTAAGTGTACATTTCACAATACATATCTGAGAACAACATAATGTTTTGGACATAAAAATAAACCATCGGAATGATGGCCAGATTTTGCTAACGCATCCGTTAGTGCAACAACCTCCATCTATTATTAAAACCCAGTTAACCTTTAAAACCTACAATCATTTTAAAGGATTTTCTTCTTCAACTAAACTGCTGCTTTAGTAGAACAAGCTAAAAGAGCCGCATTTCGTGTATTCTTTAATCCCAACAGTTGAAAATTGCTTCACCGATTGAACGGGGTTGCCAATAGGCTGCTTGTCTCAACTCCACTTCTTCTAAATTATGTTCCATTTTGGAGAATGGTAAATTTAATTCT
>FOUN01000046.1 GCA_900114885.1 Psychrobacillus psychrodurans | reverse complement strand
GGCTCTACAATAAATGTTGGGGTCTTAAAACAATTAAGAGCATAAAAAATGCACAACATCTTCCAAATCTTTTATACTTGAATTGTCGAGAAACAAGTATTGATTGGAGATGTGTGCAAATGAATTTTAACATATTTTTACCGGGATTAGAAGAAGTTCAACTAATAAAAATGGAACAAGTAGAAGATAGAATTTGTTTCCATGTGGAGATGCCTATTTCTACTCATACTTGTCCTACATGCAGGAAAAAAACTAGAAAAGTTCATGATTATAGAATACAAAAAATCAAGCATTTAAAGTTGTTTGAAAGACTCACGTATATCTTTTATCGCAAACGCCGATATGTTTGTACATGCGGGAAGAAATTCGCAGAAAAGAATACGTTTATCCAGCGTTACCAACGCTTTTCAATAGAATGGAACCAAGCCGTAAATGTTCGGTGTGTAAAGGGCAAAACATTTAAGGAAACAGCGGTCATTTATGGTACCTCATCTTCTACGATTGTGCGACGTTTTGATCGCCTAACGTTGAAGGAAATTCAACAAATAAAAGAACTCCCAAAAGTGATCGCCATTGATGAATATAAAGGTGATACACGAGAAGGGAAATATCAACTCATTATAGCGAACGGAGAAACCA
This sequence comes from Psychrobacillus psychrodurans, assembly GCA_900114885.1. GTDB lineage: Bacteria > Bacillota > Bacilli > Bacillales_A > Planococcaceae > Psychrobacillus > Psychrobacillus psychrodurans. Next base: position 738 of record FOUN01000046.1, on the reverse strand, counting down.
GAGAGCCAATTGATATTTTGCCGAATCGTTATAAAAAAACAATCAAACACTATCTTCAACAATATGGAGCAAATGTAGAGATTGTTATTATGGATATGAGTCCATCTTTTAAAGCAGCAGTTACAAGCGCTCTTGGAAAGCCTGTAATTGTAGCGGACCGTTTTCATTTCGCTCGTTATATTTATTGGGCATTAGATGGTGTACGGAGAAGAATCCAATCCACTTGGAATGATTATGACCGAAAAAAATGTAAGAGAATGCGGTACGTATTCCACCGAAATTCCAAGAAATTAACAGAGGAAGACCGCTGGTATTTAAAGCGTTATCTCTCTATGTCGGAAGAATTAAAGCAGGCCTACGAATTGAAGGAAGCCTTTCAACATTGGTTTACGCAAGCAAAAGGAAATGGTCCGGAGGAAATCCTCCAGACCAAAGACACATTATATGCCTTTTATAAACGTGTAAAACAAGCAGATATTCCTGAATTCAATAAGGCTATAAAAACGCTGCAGAACTGGCAAGTAGAAATTCTTAATAGCTTTGTTTACAACTATTCTAATGGTTTTTTAGAAGGTATAAATAATCTAACAAAAGTAATTAAACGGAACGCATTTGGTTATCGAAATTTCTTGCGATTTCGTGCAAAAATATTACTAACACATAAGTATAAAAAAATTGGAACTCATGTTGGTTAAGGTGAAGGGAATTTTACTTCACCCCAACATTTGACGTAGAACC
>FOUN01000012.1 GCA_900114885.1 Psychrobacillus psychrodurans | reverse complement strand
ACTGTAATATAAATTGAACCGCCGTATACGGAACCGTATGTACGGTGGTGTGAGAGGGGCGAAAATAATTAAATTATTTTCCCTCTACTCGATTTGAGAGGGTATTCGTACATAGATATACTGCTTTTTCACAACGTTTCAACTACAGATAAGGTATAATAGATTACAAGGAAGTGAAGAAAATGATTAAATCTCAAAAAAAATGGCAAGTTTCAAGGCCTAATATAAATGTAGTAGAAATGTTAGAAAAGGAGCTTTCAATTCCGAGAGTTTGTGCAAAAGTATTAGCTTCTAGGGGATTTGAGCGCGTAGAGGACGCGAAAGCATTTTTACATGTAACAGCAGACCAATTACATAATCCGTTTTTATTTCCAGGTATGGAGGCGTTGGTTGCTCGTGTGCATCAAGCAATAGATGCAGAAGAACGTATTATGGTTTATGGAGATTATGATGCGGATGGCATTACAAGCACAACTATCATGGTGAAGACGCTAGAGTCACTTGGTGCTGATGTCATCTATAAGATTCCAAATAGATTTATAGATGGCTATGGTCCGAGTGAGCGCTTGTTTCAAGAAGCTTTTGATGAAGGGGTTAAACTAATAATAACCGTTGATAACGGTATTTCTGGTTTAAAGCCTATTGAGTTTGCGAAAGGGTTAGGGATGGACGTTATTGTAACAGATCATCATGAGCCTGGTGAAAATCTACCAATGGCGGATATTATTATTCATCCGAATTTAAGGGATTCTACCTATCCTTTTCCGCACCTAGCAGGAGTAGGTGTTGCTTTTAAAGTAGCTCATGCATTATTAGAGGAAATTCCAAAGGAGTTCTTTTATCTAGTTGCAATCGGTACAATAGCTGATCTTGTTTCTTTAACAGGGGAGAATCGTTATTTAGTTCAACAAGGTTTAAAACAAATGCAGCAGACAGATTCTGTAGCGATAGAAGCACTAGCAAACATAAGTGGAATAGAGCTAAGGTCTATTGATGAAGAGACAGTTGGATTTATGTTTGGCCCACGCATTAATGCGGTAGGAAGACTAGGAGAAGCTGCGCCTGGTGTAGATTTGTTCTTAACGGAAAACCCTAACCACGCACTAGCATTGGCTAATATGCTAAATGAAAAAAATAAAGAACGACAAGCAATCGTTAAGCAAATTACAGATGAAGCAATGGAACAACTAGAGCAATTTTCTCCAACGGAAGGACCAAGTGTCATAGTAGTAGGGAAGGTCGGTTGGAATCCAGGAGTGCTTGGTATTGTTGCATCTAAGCTGGTAGAAAAATACTATAGACCAGCTATTGTTTTAGGATTTGATGAAGAAAAAAATATTGCAAAAGGTTCCGCTCGTAGTATTGAAGGATTCCATATGTATAAAGAGCTTGCCAAGAATCAGGATATTGTCCCGCATTTTGGTGGACATCCTATGGCTGCTGGTATGACATTACCTTTAGAAAATGTGGATGAGTTGCGGGCGAGACTAAATGATCAAGCCCAAACAAGTTTAACGGAGGATCAGTTAATACCGATTGTATCTATAGACGTTCCATTAGAGATGGATGAAATATCTACAGAATCTATTGAATCCCTAAAAAAACTAGCTCCGTTTGGTATGGACTTTGCAAAACCTGTTTACTGCATAGAAAACGTAGAGGTTTCATCCATTCGAAAAATTGGCTCTGCACAAAATCACTTGAAAATGGAATTAAAACAAGATGCCGTCTTATTAGATGCAATTGGATTTGGAAAAGGACAACTAGCAGATGAAATTGCACCAACGACCAAATTGTCATTTATTGGAGATTTGCAAATAAATGAATGGAATGGACGAAAAAAAGCCCAATTGATGATACAGGATGTAAAAACTGATGAATGGCAGCTTTTTGATATTAGAGGAATCCGCCAAGTGAATCGCTGGAAACCACTAATTCCTGTAGAGGATACAGTATATATTGCTTTTAATGAACAAACGATTAAGCATTTTAGTTCTACCATCGACAGCAAGCTCTATTTGGTAAATGAATTACTAGAACAGCCGATTCAAGCTCAATTTGCCGTACTATTGGATTTACCAGAAGATGAGCAAACTTTGGTTAAACTAATGCAATATCTTTCTTTTAAACGAATATACGCACACTTTTATACAAATGAATCTTCTTATTTTGAGGGATTACCTACAAGAGAACAGTTTAAATGGTATTTCTCTCTACTAACAAAAAGAAAATCATTTGCATTGAAACAGCATGTACACGAATTATCCAAACATACAGGTTGGAGCCAAAATACATTTAATTTTATGTCGAAGGTGTTTTTTGAACTAAATTTTGTTAGAATAGACAATGGGATGTTAGTGCTTAATGAAAATCTAGCTAAAAAAGATTTATCCGAGGCACCATCATATAAGAATAGAGAGAAACAGATGGAACTTGAACAGAAGTTATTATATGCCCCGTATATAGAGCTGAAACAATGGTTTGAAGAGCGTAGAGCAGTACAAACCGTTCCTGAGGAGGAGCAAATATGGATTTAAAGCAGTATGTAACAACAGTAGAAGATTGGCCAAAACCAGGTATTAGTTTTAAAGATATTACAACAATTATGGATAACGGAGAAGCATATAAATATGCAACTGACCAAATTGTAGAATATGCAAAAAAAGTGGATGCTGAGCTAATTGTAGGACCAGAAGCACGTGGATTTATCACTGGATGTCCAGTTGCATATGCGCTAGGTATTGGTTTTGCTCCAGTTCGTAAAGAAGGTAAACTACCTCGTGAAGTAGTTCGTGCTGAATACGGCTTAGAATATGGAAAAGATGTTTTAACGATGCACAAAGATGCTGTTAAACCAGGTCAACGTGTATTAATCGTCGATGATCTATTAGCGACAGGTGGTACTATTGATGCTACAATTCGATTAGTAGAAGAAATGGGCGGAGTTGTTGTAGGTTGTGCATTTTTAATAGAACTTACTTATCTAGAAGGACGTAACAAACTAGATAACTATGATATTTGTACATTGATGCAGTATTGATCATTCTGTGGACAATTGTTCTCAGGTAAGAAAGCTTATTTAGGGTGGACTTTACAAGTCCCTCTTTTTTTTTATACAATATAGCTTATATACTATTTTAGAAATATAAAACGAAATCAGGTGGGTTAGCATGGCTAAAGATCAAGTGAAGACGGCAGAAGATGTGTTTGAAACACTCTTTACTTATATGAATGAAGAACATGTGAACTTTGTGAAAAAAGCCTATGAGCTAGCAGAGCACGCGCATAGAGAACAATTCCGTAATTCGGGTGAACCATATATTCTACATCCTATTCAAGTAGCTGGTATTCTTGCTGACCTTCAAATGGATCCAGAAACCGTTGCTGCTGGTTTTTTACATGATGTCGTAGAAGATACAGAATATACCCGTGAAGATATAGTAGAGCAATTTAACGAAGAAGTGGCTTTATTAGTAGAGGGAGTTACTAAACTAGGTAAGATTAAGTACATGTCAAAAGAAGAACAACAAGCAGAAAATCATCGGAAAATGTTTATAGCAATGGCGCAGGACATACGAATTATACTCATTAAACTAGCAGATCGCCTACATAATATGCGCACATTGAAACATCTTCCAGAAGAAAAGCAACGTAGAATCTCCAATGAAACCTTAGAAATATTCGCACCACTTGCTCATCGACTTGGTATTTCTGCAGTGAAATGGGAGCTAGAAGATACTGCATTACGATACCTAAATCCTCAACAATATTATCGAATTGTTAATTTTATGAAGAAAAAACGTACAGAACGTGAATCCTATTTAAATAATGTTATGGAAGATATTCGCAAACAGTTAGTTGAAATGGAAGTTGACGCCGATATATCAGGTCGTCCAAAGCATATTTATAGTATTTATCGTAAAATGGTCGTACAGAATAAACAATTCAACGAAATTTATGATTTACTTGCGATGCGAATTATCGTGGATAGCATAAAAGATTGTTATGCCGTTCTAGGAGTTATTCATACGCTTTGGAAACCAATGCCTGGTCGTTTCAAAGATTATATAGCTATGCCTAAACAAAATTTATATCAATCATTGCATACTACTGTTATAGGTCCAAATGGTGAGCCTTTAGAAGTCCAAATCCGTACTGAAGAAATGCATAATATTGCAGAATTCGGTGTAGCTGCTCACTGGGCTTATAAAGAAGGTAAAAAAGTAGAAGCCGATAAAAAAACGGTTGACTCTCAGTTGAATTGGTTTAGAGAAATCTTAGAATATCAGCATGAATCTTCGAACGCGGAAGAGTTCATGGAGTCGTTAAAGTTTGATTTGTTTTCCGATATGGTATATGTTTTCACACCTAAAGGGGATGTTGTAGAACTTCCTGCTAGCTCAGTTCCAATAGACTTTGCTTACCGAGTGCATTCGGAGGTCGGTAACAAAACAATTGGTGCGAAAGTAAACGGTAAAATGGTTCCACTTGACACAAAACTAAAAACCGGTGATATTATCGAAGTATTGACTTCCAAACAATCATTTGGCCCTAGTAGAGATTGGATTAAAATAGCTCAATCATCCCAAGCGAAAAATAAGATCAAGCAATTCTTTAAGAAACAGTTGCGTGATGAGAATGTTATCAAAGGAAAAGAACAAGTAGAGAAAGAAATTAGATCCCAAGAGTTTGATCTAAAAGAAGTACTTACTCCAGAAAATATAAAACGCGTATGTGATAAATATGCTTTTGCAGGTGAGGAAGACTTATACGCAGCTGTAGGATTTAATGGCATTACCGCACAGCAAGTGGTGAATCGACTAGCTGAAAAAATGCGGAAAATCCGTGATCAGGAAGAAGCATTAGAGAAAATAACAACCGAAATGCAAACTCCTACTGTTAACAAAACAACAGAATCAGGAGTTATCGTTAAGGGAATTGAGAATATGCTCATCCGTTTATCGCGTTGCTGTAGCCCGGTTCCAGGTGATGATATAGTTGGATTTATAACAAAAGGTCGAGGAGTTTCAGTCCATCGTGCTGATTGTCCGAATGTACACAACGATGATACGAATTCCCGGATTATAGAAGTAGAATGGGTAAAACATGATTCTCCAACGAAAAAAGAGTATCAGGTTGACATTGAGGTTTCAGCATATGATCGATCAGGCTTATTGAATGAAGTTTTACAAGTGGTAAATGAATCTAAAACCAATATCGCTGCAGTGAGCGGAAAATCAGAAAATGATATTGCTATCATTCATTTAACTATTCTAATTTCAAATACAGCACACTTAAACAGGATAGCAGATCGAATAAAGCAATTGCCTGATATATATTCTGTTCAACGGATTATCAATTAATAAGTTTTTCTATGTTTTCAGTTAAAAGGAGTTAATTTTATATGAAGGTTTTGTTGCAACGATGCAAAAATGCTAGTGTGACCGTGGATGGACAAGTCACTGGAAAGATAGACAAAGGCTATTTATTATTAGTTGGTATTACTACAACTGATACCGAGAATGAACTAAATTACCTAGTAGAGAAAGTTGCAGGGTTACGCTTATTTGAGGACGCTGAAGGCAAAATGAATCACTCTATCGAAGAAGTTGGTGGGAGTATTTTATCGGTTTCTCAGTTTACTCTGTATGCTGATACGAAAAGAGGTAGAAGACCAAGCTTTACCGATGCAGCCAGACCAGAAATTGCAAAGCCTTTATGGGAACTTTTCAATGAAAAACTACAAGCAAAAGGTCTGCTAGTAGAAACAGGTGTATTTGGTTCTATGATGGACGTTACCTTTACGAACGATGGTCCAGTAACGATTATGTTAGAAGCTTGAAAAAGTTGTATAAATTACTCAAATTTGGAGTAATTTGTACAACTTTTTTTAATATGGAATAATCCTGTAAGTTTCTACTATATATAGACGTTATCCATAGGCTTTGAATAAAATATTTTGGAAAAACTATCCATTTCACAAGTAAAAGCCATCCGACCGCAAGTAAATATAAAGTTAGAGCAAGTAAACTTTTCATGACCGCAAGTAAGCCGGAGATAGAAGCAAGTAAACAATAGGCGAGAGCAAGTAAAGATAAAATACAATCCAATGATAGTAGAAGAAAGTAGATTTTCTTTTACACTAGTGGAAATAAAGGGAAATAGTGAGTATTGGCACTATAAAGAAGTGAATAGCGGACGATATTGCATCTGCGGGGGCTAACTCTATGAATAGAATGTAGCTTTTCTCTAGTAATCCAAAAGTGTAATAACTTGTTTCAAAAGTTGTAGAAGGAAGACGGTCAGACAAATTCAATAAGACTACAGAGAAAAAGAGCAGCTGGTCGTGATTTTAGTCACGACCAACTGCTCTAAAAAACATTTGGTGATTATATAGCGCCAAGTCTGTCCAGAGCAATTCGAAAACATTAATGGTTTTGAACTATAAAGACTGGGCGATTTTTGTACAGTCTTTCATATTATGTTAGAAGATTAGGAACATGGATTTTTAGTTAATTTAATCTAATTGAGCATTAAAGTAATTAATAATACCATTATAAATACCGTGTGTAGCTTGTTCTCGGTAGTTTTGAGTAGTCACATTCCTTTCTTCGGAAGGATTACTTAAATAACCTAATTCTATTAAAATAGCTTTCTGTTTATTTTCTCGGAGTACTAAATAATCCCCTGGTTGAGTTCCTCTATCCTTTAAAGAAATCATATTTCCAAGCCCATTATGGACATACTTAGCCAATTCTTTTTGGTAACCATGCATGTAGTAGGTCGTGAAACCTCTAACTGAGCTATTATCAATTGCATCATAATGTAGGCTAATGAACGCATCAGCATCAACCTGGTGCCCAATTGATACTCGTTTGCGAAGGTCTACATACTCGTCTGATTCTCTTGTCATAATTACATTGGCACCAGCGGCTTGCAATTTGGATGATAGTAATTCTGAAGTAATTAATGTGATATCTTTTTCATCTGTTCCAAGAGCACCAGTTGTCCCACGGTCATTCCCACCATGCCCAGCATCGATGACAATAGTTAGTCCTTTTAAAGTGCCTTTTTTACGAGCGACATCCTTCTTATCCTGTTTTTCCACCTTAGTTTTATCGCCTGATTGCTCAGTTTCATTTGAAGTGGTGGACGAAGCAGAAACTACCCAACTAGCAACATATGCAGCTTGTCCATCATCTAATATGATTTTATACCAATCTTCTACTTTTTCAGCTATTGGAAATGTAGTACCAGCATCAGCTCTTGAAACTACATCGCTACTCGTTGTGCTATTAGAACGAAGGTTTGTTCCATTATAGAGAATGGTGATGGTTTCATTTGTTTGGGTAGATGTTATTGATGAAGAACTAGTAGTAAATGTTCCATAGAAGCTGTACAACCATCCCTTTTCTCCGTTTTCTAGTTCTACTTGCACCCAATTATGATCGGAGTCAATAATTGAAAATTGATCACCCTTATTTACTAGTCCAATTTTTTTAGAAGTTAAATCAGCTTTTGAACGAACATTTAGTGCATCGACGGATACTTCAAATATATTTTCAGTAGTATTTGTATTTTTACTTACTGTTTGCTCAGTCAAAGTGATATACGATTCATTGATCCATCCTTTTCGACCTTGGAAATCTATTTCAATCCAATCTCCTTGAGATTTGTAAGCATCTGCAGAATCACCCTCTTGTAATTGGCCAATAACTGCTGAAGAAGTTGTAGGTTCGGTTCGAACGTTTAATTGATTTACTTTTGAAACAATCTGTTTGTTTGTTAACTCAAGAGATTCTGTTGTTGTGTACCAACTAGCTACCCAACCAGTAGAATTCCCAAAATTAACTTGTAGCCAATCTTTTTCTTTGCCAATTACGTCTAGTTTGTCATTTTTTGTAACAGCACCGATAATGTTGTATGTAAGACCGGGACCTGATCGGACTTTTAATGAATCAACATTTACAGTAACTTCATTCCCCTGTGCATCTACCTGCAAGTATGGTATTAGTAAACATACAGACAAAAAAATAATGGTTATTTTATGTATAATTTTAGCGTTCATTTTTAATCACTCCTATCTCTATTGTAAATAGTCTGATAAAAAAATTCTACCTTTTATTCAAAAGGGTTGACTTATTTGTCTTGCGTCATTAAGATAAAGTATAATCAAAAACTAAAACAAACCGATGACCGAAAAAGTAGCTGTTTAAAACGGATGACAAGAGAAGGAAAGACGTGGCTGAAATCTTTCCTACATACGCACTCAGTGAACAACATTCGAGAGGATTTTTGTCGAAAGGGATTTTTCTCTAGTAGGCAGAAACGGAACTGGTCGTTATCCAGAATTGAGAGGGTCAATATTTTTGACCAACTAGGGTGGAACCGCGGAAGCTTATATAAGCTCTCGTCCCTTGCTATTTATAGCAGGGGATGAGGGCTTTTTTATATGCAATGGAAAGGGGCAATTGCCATGGATATTAAAGTACCTAGAGGAACACAAGACATTTTGCCAACGGAAACTGGTAAATGGCAAGCTGTAGAAGGACTAATAAGAGAACAATGTCGTATGTATCAATACAAAGAGATTAGAACTCCTGTTTTTGAGCATACTGAATTATTTACTAGAAGCGTTGGAGACACTACAGACATAGTTCAAAAAGAAATGTATACATTCCAAGACAGAGGGAATCGTTCCCTCACGTTGCGACCAGAAGGCACTGCATCGGCGGTAAGAGCGTTTGTAGAGCATAAAATGTTTGGTTACCCTGATCAACCTGTGAAGCTTTACTATATGGGACCAATGTTCCGATATGAACGTCAACAGGCAGGTCGATACCGTCAATTCGTTCAATTTGGTATTGAAGCAATAGGTAGTGCTGACCCAGCAATCGATGCGGAAGTAATCTCATTAGCAATGTCAGTCTATCAAAATGCAGGACTGAAAAAGCTTAAGCTTGTTATAAATTCGCTTGGAGATAAGGAAAGTCGAGTTTCTCATAAAACAGCTTTAGTTAGTCACTTTGACCCGCATATTGAAGAGTTTTGCTCGGATTGTCAAAATAGATTACAAAAAAATCCACTTCGTATTTTAGATTGCAAGATAGATCGTAACCATCCGTTAATGGAAACAGCACCTTCCTTAGCAGATTTTTTAAATGAAGAATCAGCTGCTTACTTCGAAAAAGTAAAAGAATATTTAACAATATTAAATATTCCATTTGAGGTAGATCCTAATCTAGTCCGTGGATTAGATTATTATAACCACACTGCTTTTGAAATTATGAGTGCTGCAGAAGGCTTTGGAGCAATTACAACGCTAGCAGGTGGAGGGAGATACAACGGGCTGGTAGAAGAGCTTGGTGGACCAGATGCTCCTGGAATTGGATTTGCAATGAGTATTGAAAGACTATTGTTAGCTATTGAAGCAGAAAACAATGTCTGGTCTGATAAGTCGACATTAGATGTCTATGTAATTGGACTTGGTGAAGCAGCTAAGAAAAAAGCAGTTGAACTTACTTATCAACTTAGACAGGAAAAAATTACAGCAGAGATGGATTATTTAGATCGTAAAATGAAAACTCAAATGAAATCAGCCGATCGCCTAAAAGCAAAATTTGTATTAGTAATTGGCGATGACGAATTAGAAAAAGAAAGTGCTATGTTAAAGGAGTTAGCAACAGGTACTCAAAACTTAGTTCCATTTAGTTCATTAATAGATCAAATAAAGACGAGTTCAACACAGTTGGAGGCAGAGGAAAATGAGTAGAACACACACAAGTGGACAATTAAATGAACAGCAAATCGGTGAATCAATCCAATTAATCGGCTGGGTGCAAAAACGTAGAGATTTAGGAGGATTAATATTTGTTGATGTACGTGATCGCACAGGGCTAGTTCAAGTAGTTTTCAACCCTGAAATTTCGGAATCAGCTATTCAAATAGCAGATAAATTACGAAATGAATACATCATAGAAGTAAAAGGTACAGTAGTCGCACGTGCAGCGAACCAAGTGAACAAAAATATATCTTCTGGCGCGATTGAAGTACATGCTAGTGAAGCTAGTATTATTAACGAAGCTAAAAACCCGCCTTTTGCGATTGAAAACCAAACGGATGTAGGGGAAGATATTCGTTTAAAATATCGCTACCTAGATTTAAGAAGACCGGTAATGTACGATACATTCAAAATGCGTTCAGATATTACTAAAACAGTAAGACGTTTCTTAGATGATGAAGGATTTTTAGAAGTAGAAACTCCGATATTAACTAAATCTACACCTGAAGGAGCACGCGACTATTTAGTGCCAAGTCGTGTCCATGACGGAGAATTCTATGCACTTCCTCAATCTCCACAGTTGTTCAAGCAGCTTTTAATGGTTGGTGGATTTGAAAAATATTATCAAATAGCTCGATGCTTCCGTGATGAAGATTTACGTGCAGACCGTCAACCAGAATTTACTCAAATTGATATGGAAATGAGCTTCCTATCGATGGATGAAATTTTGGAAATGAATGAACGTATGATGAAAAAGGTTATGAAGGACGTTAAAGGCGTAGATGTCAACATTCCTTTCAACCGTATGAATTACGATGAGGCTATGAACCGCTTTGGGTCAGATAAGCCGGATGTTCGTTTCGGATTAGAACTTGTTGATCTTTCGGAAATTGTAAAAGACAGTTCATTTAAAGTTTTTGCTTCGGCTGTAGAATCTGGAGGACAAGTAAAAGCAATTAATGTTAAAGGAGCAGCAGCTAATTATTCTCGTAAGGATATTGATGCACTGGGGGAATTCGCTGGAGTTTATGGCGCTAAAGGACTTGCATGGTTGAAAGTAGATGAAGAAGGTTTAAAAGGACCGATAGCTAAGTTCTTCGAAGGCGAAGCAGCTACAAGCCTTATACAAACATTAGATGCATCAGATGGTGATTTATTATTATTTGTTGCTGACAAATCTTCTGTAGTGGCTGATACTTTAGGTGCATTACGCTTAAAACTTGGTAAAGAACTTGAGTTAATAGATGAATCACGCTTTGAATTCTTATGGGTAGTTAACTGGCCATTATTCGAATACGATGAAAAAGAAGGGCGTTATTACGCTGCTCATCATCCTTTCACAAGACCTTTTGATGAAGACCTTGCGTTAATGGATTCTGATCCAAGTAAAGTACGTGCGCAAGCATATGATTTAGTATTGAATGGTTATGAATTGGGTGGAGGATCTCTACGTATTTATTCAAGAGAAGTTCAAGAAAAAATGTTCGCGATACTTGGCTTTACTGATGAAGAAGCCAAAGCACAATTTGGTTTCCTTATGGAAGCATTTGAATATGGAACGCCTCCACATGGTGGTGTTGCATTCGGATTAGATAGATTAGTAATGCTTCTTTCTGGTAGTACGAATCTTCGTGATACGATTGCATTCCCAAAAACTGCAAGTGCTAGTGATTTATTAACTTCTGCACCTAGCCCAGTAGCAGAAGCTCAGTTAGATGAGTTGAGTTTGAGCTTGAAATTGAAAACGAAAACGAAGTAAATTTAGGAGGATTTGTCATGACAGTTGTCGTGATGAATCCTCTTTTAAAGAAAGTATATAAAATGTCCCGTAAAACTTGGTTCACGGGAATTGAAAGAATGAATAATACTACTGATTTCCGTTTCAGCTGGAGTCGCTATCTTCCATTTCAATCAATATAGAGTGTTGTTCTATACACCGAGATAGGGTAAAGCATATCCCTAAGATAATAAGAGTAATCAAAGTTAATCTAGTGATAAAACCGTCTGCTCGATAAGTATTTCTTCTTTACTTATTTTAAGATAAAACATGTATATCTAGGTGGTTTTATATTCAATTATCCCATTATTTAAAGTGGACCTAGTTGATTGGAGCACAGAGTCCTGGAATGAGCGTAAGCAAAAGAAGCGGCTGAAGCTATGCCCACGGAAAGCGTCCGCTCTTCGCTACAATCAATGTCGTATCCACGTTCTTGTTTTTAGAGGACTGGGAGTCTTTTTGCAAGGTTTTTTAAACTATCCAAATAATACTTAAGACGTTTACATATAATCTCAATAGTACATATTCTTTTATTAAAGAAAGGTAGAAGATACTGATTATTGAGAAGGCGTTATTATTTATTATCATACTAAGATTACTCTCAGGTAGTATCGAGTTATCTGCAGCAATGCTCATGATTAAATTTAATGATTTAGAAAAAGCTTTTTATATTAACTCTTTACTAGCTTTAGTAGGTCCTGTTGTTTTAATAGTCACAACTGGCATAGGTTTAACGGGTTTATCGGAAAAGATATCCTTAACAAGAATGGTTTGTTTATTCTCTGGAATATTACTCATTCTTTATAGTTTAAAATCAAGTTGAATAATACAAAATGGACTGGTTAGCATTTAGCTTTCCAGTCCATTTTATTTACACCTTCTGATTTTGTCCCTCAATTTCCTCGACTTTAATAAGTTTCATCGCAAGGAAAAAGAGGACAATTCCAATTACTCCAGCAACGATATAACTAATATTAAGATAATTTTTCATGACTAGCGACATGATTGGTGGACCAGCCGCAACACCGATGAATCTGGCGGAACTATAAAAAGAAGAGATAGTTCCTCGCTCTTCTTTTTTTATATTTTCCGTAATAAGTGCATCTAGTACTGGTAACAAGGCACCAATTGCTATTCCCATCACACTCGTGATAGTTAACAAAAGAATTAGTTTTTCTTTTGTAAAGCCTATAAATACAACACTAATTGACATAGCAATTAAACAAATCATCGTCATTTTTTTCATTGCAGAAACGTTTCCTTTTATATTTCGGCCAGTTATATAAGAGGCAATACAGAGCATAAGTAGTGGAATAGCTAGAACAAAACCTTTTTTAATTCCTTTTATATCATGTGTTTTTTCCAACATTTCAGATAGGAAAAACAAAACACCGAATAATATGAGCATAACAAAAGCACCATTTATAAATACAGTTAAGAGCCATTTTCCTTCTTTTTTAAATGTCTTTTTTGTATTACTCAAAAAGTCTTTCAATTTTTGGGGTTCATCTTTCTCCTTAGGTACTTTAACAAAGAAGAATATCATCACGATGGAAATTAAACTAAAAATCGAAATTGAAAAGAACGGTAAAAACCATAATACTGCAGCTAAAACAGATCCGAGAATCGGACTTAAAACTTTGCCGAAGGTGTTTGAGGTTTCAATAATGCCAAGACAAGAACTAGTTTTCTCATCATCATCCTTATATAAATCGCCGACAAGTGGCAATACTATTGGCATGGCACCAGCCGCACCTATTCCTTGAAGAATTCTTCCTATAATAATCCAAAAAAAGGGGTCGTCTATTTTCCAAGAAGCAAAACCAGCAATAATACCTCCGATGAGTGCCAGTATCAAACTTGGTAAAATGACAATTTTTCTTCCGAAACGATCAGAAAGGTAACCAGCTACTGGTATTAGAAAAATGGCTGCGATTGAATAACTGGTAATAATCATACTTGACTGGAACGAACTGATTCCTACCTTTTTTTCTAAAATAGGTAAAATTGGAATCAGCATAGAGTTACCAAGTGTCATGACCAGTGGGATAGAGGCCATACTAATAACGCACCATATACTTACATCGTCATTCTGATTATTATTTTTCATAATCTGCACACCTCAACTAATGTCTTTAAGGTATGTTCTCCCTGCTACCTTACAATATACGTTTCAATAAATTACTAAAAAAGAGCATTAAAAGCTTGGATGCCAAAATAGATACCAAAACCAATCATACATAAGGAAGAAATAAAAGAAATAGCTTTTAAAAGAGGGGTGGACAGTAAATTTCTTGAACTACTCGATAAGAAGGCCATTATAAAATCTACAAGCCCAATACCAACTAATATTGCTAGACTAATGATTATGGTTTCAATACCAGATATTTCACTACCACCACTTACCAAAATAGAACCATAAATACCTAACCAAAATAGAATTGTTAAAGGATTCAAAAAAGCCATTAACGAGCCAGCTAACATTGAGTGCCGAAATCGAACAATTTTTCGGAATTTAGGATCAATAGAAATATTATTTAAAGTCAATAAATTTTCAATCCCTGTATACATGAGCACAAAAAATCCGAAGCACCATAAAAATATCCGCATATATGGAGAATCGATAAATTGACCCACTCCAAAGTAAACCATCAGCATATATATTATGTCTGTTACTATAGCCCCGAGCCCGAAAAACCACGCATGGAAAAACCCATTTTTTATACCGGTATTTAGAAGTGTTGCTTTAACAGGTCCAATTGGCGCTGCTAAGGAAATACCTAACAAGAAATATGTACTTAAAGAATTCATTCATGTCCCCCATTTTTGTTATATGATGCATCATATTCATGAAGGACTAACCATACAACTTAAGAGGCTAAATATTATAAAGGAATGGTTAAACTGGAATAATTCTATGTACCTATTATTCAGAATAGTTAGTAAAGTTGGCATTAAAATGATTGAAGTTTCATGATTCATATGCTATTATACAAATAACACGAATCCTGATGTGTTCGCAATTTGCCAATCAGTTTTGACCGAACAATTATATCGTTGGGAGTCTAACTTTTATTATAAATGACATGCCTTTAATCGGGACGCCAGGATTAATAAAGAGGACACCCACCTGCTTCTTGCGGGTTCAAAACGATACGCTTTATTTGTCGGCACGATTGGGATTCGTATCATTTGTTAAATATCCTCTGGCGAATTTGCTAGAGGTTTTTTCTTGGGATTTTATCAACTAATCTGATTTAAATGGAGTGTTTTTATGTTACATCAATTTTCTAGAAATGAACTTGCAATAGGTGAAGAAGGAATAGAACTATTGAAAGGTACTACTGTTGCTATATTGGGTGTAGGTGGAGTCGGATCTTTCGCAGCTGAAGCTTGTGCAAGAAGTGGTGTTGGTCGAATTATTTTAGTAGATAAAGATAATGTAGACATTACTAATATAAACCGTCAGTTAGTAGCTTATATATCAACGATTGGACGTTCAAAATCAGAAGTGATGAAAGAACGAATTGCCGACATTAATCCTGAATGTGAAGTAATAGATATGCATATGTTTTATACGGAAGAAACATATGAGCAATTTTTTGCGATGAATATAGATTATGTTATCGATGCATCTGATACAATCATTTATAAAATTCATTTAATGAAAGAATGCTTAAAACGTAATATAAAAATTATTTCAAGTATGGGTGCTGCAAATAAAACAGATCCAACTCGTTTTAAGATTGTTGATATATCTAAAACACATACGGATCCGATTGCAAAAGTTATACGTACAAAGCTACGCAAGGAAGACCGCATTACCAAAGGAATTCCAGTTGTATTTTCAGACGAGAGCCCAATTGTAGTTAGAGAGGACGTAGTTGGAACGGTTGGTAAACCAGAAGCAGCTATTAGAAAAGCTAAAATGCCACCTTCTTCAAACGCATTTGTTCCCTCAACAGTCGGTTTAATATGTGCTAGCTGGGTTATAAACGACATCTCGAAGGATATTCATATTAATCGAGTACAGTAATTACTTGAAGTTTTTTCCTGATGATTTATACTAAATTTATAAGCGAGGAGGGGATTACAATGACTGAAACAAATAACCATGAAGCACCTAAAAAGAAAATGACACTTCAAGAAGCTGTTAAGCAAAAGCTTGAAGAGAAAAAGAATCAATCTGCAGGTGGTAAAACTTCCCTTAACGGTTCTACTGGAAATCAGAAAATGAAAAGCCAACAGACTAAAAAAGTGAGTAACACAAGACGTAAGATGGGTGTTTAAACCATAAAAAATCCAGTCCCTTTTCAAGGGTGCTGGTTTTTTTAATAGACAGAAAGTATATTAAAATGTACCGTGAACACTTGGTTCATGGTACTTTTAAGAATGAATAATAGTACTTATTTCCGTTACATGTGGAACGCTTTCCGCGGGCGAGGTCGAGCCTCCTCAGTCAGGCGCTACGATTCTTTCCTGCGGGGTCTCGACTTTATCGCTAATCCCGTTGGAGTCGCCACATTTCACTACAATCAATTAAGTGAGTAGCACTGCATGATAAAATTTAGCATAGCCTCTCGCCTAGATGATAAGAGTAGTCCCATTTAGTGTAGGGATAGTATCGTCTTGTTATTTAGAGATATTATTCTGTATGGAAGGAAGAAGAAAGTAGATTTTCTATGATCTGATTCCTTATCAGCGTTACCTATTTTAGAATAAAACACGTATACTTAGGCGGTTTTAAATTAAATTATCCGATATATAAAGTGGATCTAATGATTGGAGCGCAGAGCGGCGACTCCGGTGGGAACAGCGCGAGCTGAAGACCCTGGACTGAGCGTAGAGAAAATCTTTTTTCCGAAGAGCTTGCGCAGGAGCAAGGGAAGCGGCTGAAGCCGTGCCCACGAAAGCGTCCGCTCGGAACGGAAATCAACGGCATATCTACATTTTTTTTAGAGGACCGGGCTTTTTTTTATCCGGTTTTTCTTATTACTTTTCTTTTTTAAAATTCTCTAATCGCGTGTAGATAGCTGCCAATCTTTTTTCTTCGCCAGCTTCAATCGGTTTATAGAAAGTAGAACCCACAAGATTATCTGGCAAGTAGGTTTGATTGACCCAGCCACCAAATGTGCCGATTTTATAGTCATGTGGATATATATAACCACCATGACCTAAATCAGCTGCTCCTGCATAATGCGTGTCCTTTAAATGACTTGGAATATCACCAGTTTTCCCCTGGTGTATACTTGCAATTGCAGCATCTAAAGCGGAGTATGCAGAATTGGACTTCTCCGATAAACACATAAGGACTACAGCGTTGGCTAAAGGTATTCGTGCTTCCGGTAATCCTAATCGTTCTGCGGATTGAATAGCTGCTAGTACTTGTGGACCAACAGATGGGTTAGCTAGCCCTATATCCTCATAACTCATTACCAGTAACCTTCTAGAAACAGCTACCAAGTCGCCGTTTTCCAAAAGGTGCGCCAAATAATATAGTGCCGCATCTGTATCACTGCCACGGACTGATTTCTGTAATGCTGAAAGTAAGTTGTAAAAGTGAGATCCTTTTTTATCCCCAAAAACCCCGACCCTATCAACGAGACTTTTTAAGATTGAATCCTCTACAATAGTGATCCCGTTTTCTTCAAAACTTGCAAAAATAGTAGACTCTAATAGGGTTAGAGCTTTTCGTGCATCACCATTAGCTGCATCTGCTATTAATTTTCTTTGATCCTCGCTAATTTGAATTTTCATCTGACCAAGACCTTTTATTTCATCTTCTAACGCTCTTATTAAAAGTAAATCTATGTCATCAGTCGTTAGTCTTTTAAGTTGTTTGATTTCACCACAACGTGATCTTATTGCTGGGTTTACATCATGATAGGGATTTTCAGTTGTTGCTCCGATTAATATAATCGATCCATTTTCTACATGAGGTAGCAATGTATCCTGCTGTAACTTGTTGAAACGATGAATCTCATCTAGAAATAGAATGACTTTCCCGCTGATACGTGCATCGGCTACTACATCTTCCACATCTTTCTTCCCAGCTTTAGTGGCATTCAATGCAACAAAGGGTAGCTTTGTGGTACCCGCTATGGCAAATGCAAGAGAGGTTTTGCCAACTCCTGGATCGCCATATAATAGCATTGATGGTACATGTCCGTTTTTTATCATTTTATACAATGCGGTGTTTTCTCCGATAACATGCTGTTGTCCAGCTAGTTCATCTATAGTTTGAGGTCTCATCCGATATGCTAAAGGTTCATTTTGCAAAATGATCACTCCTTATTTCGTACATCTGTTCTTTAATTATATAGAAGATTGCCTGAAAAGTCATTTTGAAGTCGATATAGTATGTAATTATGCTATACTAGGGAAAGAATTTTTTTAATCTTATGAGGTGAATTATTTTGAAATTTTCAACAAAAGGAAGATACGGTTTAACGATAATAGTGGCTTTAGGGAAGCAATATGGGGAAGGACCGATTGCCCTCCGTCAAATTGCTGCGGAATATAATTTGTCTGAAGCTTATCTAGAGCAGATTGTTTCTCCTCTAAGAAATGCAGGGCTTGTAAAGAGTGTAAGAGGTGCTTACGGTGGTTATATGCTATCAAAAACACCAGACGAAATTACTGCAGGTGATGTTATTCGAGTTTTAGAGGGTCCTATTCAAATCGTTGAAGGGATTGAAGACGAAGCACCGTCGCAGCGTGAACTTTGGATGCGTATTAGAGATGCTGTCAAAAATGTATTAGACACCACTACGATAGAAGACCTTGCAAAATATACAGAAGAAGATCCAGAGAACACTGGGTATATGTTTTATATATAAGGAGTTTAAAATGACTAGAATATATTTGGATCATGCAGCCACAACACCTATGTCCGAAGAAGTAATCCAAGTCTATACAACTGAAATGAAAGAAGAGTTCGGAAACCCATCTAGCATCCATCAGACAGGAAGAAAAGCAAGAAAGAAAGTGGATGATGCAAGAACAATTTTAGCTAAAAGTATTGGGGCACATGAAACGGAAATTACTATTACTAGCGGAGGTACGGAAGCAGATAATTATGCTATTTTTGGAACTGCTTATGCTAGGAAGAATGAAGGTAAGCATGTAATTACAACTCAGATTGAACATCATGCTGTACTACATGCTTGTGAGCAACTTGAAAAAGATGGTTTTGAAGTAACTTATCTTCCGGTAGATAAAAATGGATTGATCAGTATCAATGACTTGAAAAATTCACTAAGAGAAGATACTATTTTAGTTTCTATTATGTATGCTAACAATGAGGTTGGGGTTATTCAACCCATCGTTGAAATTGGAGAATTTTTGAAAGATCACCCAGCCTATTTCCACACGGATGCTGTTCAAGCATTTGGTAGCTTATCAATAGACGTCACAACAGCTTATATCGATTTACTAAGTGTTTCAAGCCATAAGATAAATGGCCCTAAAGGGATTGGTTTTTTATATCAACGTAAAGGTGTTAACCTTAAGCCGATTTTTTACGGAGGACAGCAGGAGCGAAAAAAACGTGCAGGTACTGAAAACGTGCCTGCTATTGTTGCTTTTGCAAAGGCGGTTCAATTGAAACAAACAGTTATTACTGAGGGCATTCTAACTTATAATCAGTTAAAGCAAGTTTTCTTAACCGAATTAGAGAGACTTCGTGTTCCTTTTAAAGTTAATGGTTCGCATGAATCTGTTCTTCCACATGTTATAAATATAAGTATCCCTAATACAGATGTGGAAACTTTTTTAGTGCAATTAGATTTAGCAGGAATTGATGCATCTAGTGGATCTGCGTGCACTGCAGGTTCAATTGATCCGTCTCATGTACTCGTAGCAATGTATGGAGAAAACACACCAGAGTTACGAAATTCGGTTCGATTTAGCTTTGGATTAAACAATACAAAAGAGCAAGTGATTGAAGCGGCTTATAAAATAAGCAAAATAGTATTATAGTTCAAACTCGCTAAAGGTTTAACTTCATTGGCCAGAGTTTGAAATCATTACGGTGAAGTTAAAGATTTAAGTGAAAAGAGTGATAAGGATGAAAAAAATAGAAGATACAAGAGTAGTTGTTGGCATGTCCGGAGGGGTAGACTCCTCTGTTGCAGCTTATTTACTAAAAGAACAAGGTTATGATGTGATCGGCATTTTCATGAAAAACTGGGATGACACTGACGAATTTGGTTTGTGTACTGCCACAGAAGATTATGAGGACGTTATAAAAGTTTGCAATCAAATAGGAATTCCATATTATGCTGTAAACTTCGAAAAACAATATTGGGATAAGGTTTTCACATATTTTTTAGATGAGTATAAAGCTGGACGAACTCCTAATCCAGATGTTATGTGTAATAAGGAAATTAAATTTAAAGCATTTTTAGAGCATGCTTTAGCATTAGGAGCAGATTACTTGGCAACTGGTCACTATGCACAGGTAGAAGTTCGTGATGGACAAACTCGTATGCTGCGTGGAAGAGACAATAATAAAGATCAAACTTATTTCTTGAATCAATTAAATCAAGAACAATTAGAAAAAGTAATGTTTCCAATTGGGCATTTAGAAAAGAAAAAAGTTCGTGAAATTGCATTAGAGCAAGGACTTGCTACTGCGACGAAAAAAGATTCTACAGGTATTTGTTTCATTGGTGAAAGAAACTTTAAAGAATTTTTGAGTCAGTACCTTCCTGCGCAACAAGGTGCTATGGAAACAATGGATGGAATAGTTATGGGACAGCATGATGGACTGATGTACTATACAATTGGTCAACGACATGGTCTTGGAATTGGAGGTTCAGGTGATCCTTGGTTCGTTATCGGGAAGGACTTGGACAGAAATGTACTTCTAGTTGGGCAAAATATAAACAATGATGCATTGTTTTCGACTAGCTTAACTGCAACCGATTTATCTTTTACAACAACAATAGAAAAACCACAAACTTTCCAAGCAACAGCAAAGTTTCGTTATCGCCAAGAGGACGTTGGTGTACTTGTGGAGTTAATAGATACAAATCGAGTTAGAGTAATATTTGACGAGCCAGTGCGTGCTATTACACCAGGACAAGCAGTTGTATTCTACCAAGGTGATGAATGTTTAGGTGGAGCTACAATTGATGAAGTTTTCAAAGATGGGCTTAAACTGGATTATGTTGGATAACTGGAGGTAATAACATGAACTACAATGAATTAGGAATTCAAGCTATACAAGAAGAAGATTACGAAAAAGCAGTAGAGCTTTTTACGAAAGCAATTGAAGAAAATCCGGATGAGGCAATCGGTTATATTAATTTTGGAAATCTTTTGTCGTCAATGAATGAAGATGAGCGGGCAGAGAAGTTTTTCCAAAAAGCAATTACATTAGACGAGGGTGCAGCAACAGCTTATTATAGTCTTGCAAATTTATACTATAATGCTGAGAGATTTGAGGAAGCTGCAAAGTTATATGAAAAAGCAATCGCTAGTGGTATTGAAGGTCCAGACGCATTTTATATGCTTGGGAAGAGTCTTGAAAAAGAAAATTTAACAAAGCTTTCACTTCCATATTTTCAAAGAGCTTATGAACTGGCTCCTGAGGATAACCAGGTAAAATTGTCCTATGGAATTGCCCTCGCAAGCTTAGAAATGTTCGAACAAGCAGAACCAGTATTCAAAGAAATAGTAGATGCAGATGCAGAAAATGCAGATGCACACTACAATCTAGGTGTTTTATATGCTGTTTCTACATCTAATACAGAGGCTGCATTATCTCATTTAAAAGAAGCCTTTACGCTTCAACCTAATTATGATCAGGCACGCTATGTGTACGACATGATTTCTCTACGTAATTAATGAAACTTTGGAGGCGGTAGTATGACCAACGATATAAATAATGAAAAACAATTTATTACAGGTCGTCCTATCGTTTCCATTTTTCATAATCCTCAAAACTTATTTTCTATCATAAAATTAAAAATCAAATCCACAAACACTACATACATAGACAAAGAAATAATTGTATCTGGTTACTTTCCTCCTTTAGTACTAGAAGAGGCGTATAAATTTATTGGGTATATTAAAAACCATCCGAAATATGGTGTTCAATTTCAAGTGGAAACGTTCCAAAAAGAAGTGCCAGCGACGGAGCAAGGAATTATTCATTATCTTTCGAGCGATATGTTCACAGGTATTGGTCGCAAAACTGCAGAACAAATTGTAAAAAAACTTGGACCAAATGCTATTAACAAAATTTTGGATGATCCCGAAGCGTTAGATGTAGTTCCACGTCTTGCTGAAGAAAAAAAACAAACATTACGAGCGGTTTTAGAACAAAATTTAGGCTTAGAAAAAGTGATGATTCAACTTAATGAGTGGGGATTTGGACCTCAAATCGCTATGAAAATCTATCAAGCTTATAGAGAAGAAACACTCAACGTACTAACTAAAAACCCATTCCGTCTTATTGAAGAAGTAGAGGGGGTAGGTTTTGTTCGAGCTGATGAGCTTGGCTATAAATTAGGTATTCAAGGAAACCACCCCGATCGTATCAAGGCAGCGATATATCACCTCCTTCAAACTGCTTCGTTAGGAGAAGGTCATGTATTTTTATATGCAGAGCAATTATTAGAATCAGTTAAAAAGCTATTAGAAACTGCTCAGCGTGAGGAAATTCCGTATGAGGCAATTAGTAAATGCTGCATTGAACTTGCAGAAGAAAGTCGGGTAGTCGGGGAAGTGAATCGTTTTTATATTCCTTCTCTATATTATTCCGAAGTTGGAATTGGCTCTAAAATAGAAACTCTTCTAGCTGAAAATGATACACATCATCAATTTCCATTAGCTGAGATGAAAAAGCATCTTGGAAGTATTGAAGAACGCTTAGGAGTGCAATATGCCCCGACACAAATTAATGCAATTGAGACAGCGTTAAATGCAAGCGTGACATTACTTACTGGCGGTCCTGGTACGGGTAAAACAACCGTAGTACGAGGGATTGTCGAACTATATGCAGAACTACATGGACTTTCGTTAGATCCGAAGGAATGGATAAAGGACAAGAAACCATTCCCTGTAGTATTAGCCGCACCTACTGGTAGAGCTGCTAAACGCCTAAGTGAATCGACAGAATTACCTGCTATGACTATTCATAGATTGTTAGGATTTACTGGTCAAGAAGATGCAGACGTCGAAGGTAAAGAAATCGAAGGCAAACTAATTATAATTGATGAAACATCTATGTTAGATACATGGTTAGGACACCAACTATTAAAAGCTATTCCGAAAGATGCGCAAGTGATCTTTGTTGGAGATCAAGATCAACTTCCGCCAGTAGGACCAGGGCAAGTATTAAAGGACTTACTCGCCTCTAAACGAATTCCAACTGTTGAACTAAAGGATATTTATCGCCAAGCAGAGGGATCCTCGATTATTGAACTTGCCCATGAGATGAAGCAAGGGATGGTTCCGGCATCTCTATTAGACAAGACAAAGGATCGTTCATTCATTAAGGCTTCTACCGAACAAATTCCGAAAGTAGTAGAACAAGTATTAAAAAGTGCTTTATCCAAAGGACTATCCATTCGTGATATGCAAGTTTTAGCACCTATGTATAGAGGCCCGGCCGGTATTGATGCGCTTAACAAAATGATTCAAGAAATGGTTAATCCGAATACAGATGGAAAGCGAAAAGAAATGGTATTTGGTGAAACTATTTATCGTATTGGGGATAAAGTTCTTCAACTAGTCAATCAACCAGAGAGCCACGTGTTTAATGGAGATATGGGGGAAGTCATTAGTATTTTCAGAGCTGCTGAAACAGTCGAGAAAAAAGAAATGCTAATAGTTTCTTTTGATGGAAATGAAGTAACATACGAAAAAAATGATTTGAATCAGCTTACTTTAGCTTATTGCTGTTCAGTTCATAAATCACAAGGTAGTGAATTTCAAACGGTTATTATGCCTATAACAAGAAGTTATATGAAGATGTTAAGAAGAAATTTACTTTATACAGGAATAACACGAGCTAAAAACTTTCTTATATTATGTGGTGATCCAGAAGTATTTAAGTTTGGAGTAGAAAGAACTGATGATCTTCAAAGATTGACTACTTTAAAAGAACGTTTATCCAATGTAGAAGAATCAGGGCAACAAGAGGAAAAAGAAATAGTTAAAGAATCGGAAGTGACTCAAAAGGACGTCACCTATCTAACTGCTGAAAATTATCATATGATAGATCCTCTAGTAGGTATGAACGGTGTCAATCCGTATCAATTTATGGATACAGACAATTGACACAAAGCGATTTGTTTTTTATAATCAATTGCATATAGTAAAATGTTGACGGAGAAAGTACTAATTGTTAGCTGACTAGAGATGGATTCCTTGGCTGAAAGAATTCACTGATCTAACATATAGGAAAGCTACTCTTGAATGCAGTTAAAACCTGTCGTCTGGCCGCGTTAAGGCTTCTTGAGAGACATAGTAGAATTCTACTGTGTAACTAGGGTGGTACCGCGAAACAACAGCTTTCGTCCCTTTTTTAGGGATGAGGGCTTTTTTTATTTGTTTTGGCTTTAGTGAAGTAAAGTAATGCTGTTGATTTCCGTTACAACGCACTTCTATGTTTAGAAGCTAGCGTAGCGTCCGGCTGCTCATATTCGTATAGAAATTTCTATCTAGGCTCCCTTTAACGGAACAAAATCTTTATTACCGAAAGCCGATCCGAATATTAAAATTATCAACGTCTACCAATCACAAATACAAATCATTAGGAGGAACTAAACATGAAACAATTAACAGGTGCTCAAATTAGACAAATGTATTTAGACTTTTTTATGGAAAAAGGACATTCACAGGAACCTTCAGCTCCACTTGTACCAATCAACGACCCATCATTACTTTGGATAAACAGTGGTGTAGCAACATTAAAAAAATATTTTGACGGGCGTGTTGTTCCTGAAAATCCTCGTATTACGAATGCACAAAAATCTATTCGCACAAACGATATTGAAAATGTTGGAAAAACAGCTAGACATCATACTTTCTTTGAAATGCTAGGGAACTTTTCTATTGGCGACTACTTTAAAAAAGAAGCGATCCATTATGCTTGGGAGTTTTTAACAGATTCTAAATGGATTGCTTTTGAACCAGAAAAATTATCTATTACAATTCATCCAGAGGACGAAGAAGCATATAATATTTGGAAGGATGAAATCGGAATTCCAGAAGAGAGACTTATTCGTTTAGAAGGTAATTTCTGGGATATTGGAGAAGGTCCAAGTGGTCCGAACTCGGAGATTTTTTATGATCGTGGAGAAAGCTACGGAAATGATATGAACGACCCTGAGTTATATCCAGGTGGAGAGAATGAACGATATTTAGAAATTTGGAATTTAGTGTTCTCAGAATTTAATCATAATCCAGATAATACGTACACACCGTTACCAAAACAAAATATTGATACTGGCATGGGTCTGGAGCGTATGGCTAGTGTGGTACAAGATGTTCCAACAAATTTTGATACTGATTTATTCATACCAATTATTCGCCAAACAGAACAGATTTCTGGAAAGTCGTATCGTGCAAATGAAGTCGATGATACTGCATTTAAAGTAATTGCTGACCACGTTCGTACAGTTGCATTTGCAATTGGAGATGGTGCACTACCGTCAAACGAAGGAAGAGGATATGTCCTTAGAAGATTACTTCGTAGAGCAGTTCGTTTTGCAAAACAATTAGGAATTGAAAAGCCATTTTTACATGAACTTGTACCAGTTGTAGGGAAAATTATGCAAGATTTCTATCCAGAAGTAACAGAAAAACAGGATTTCATCATGCGTGTTATTAAAACTGAAGAAGAACGATTCCATGAAACATTACATGATGGTTTAGCTATATTAGAAAAGGTTATTGAAGAACAACAAGCTAAAGGTGAATCTTACATCCCCGGAACTACAACATTCACATTATATGATACGTATGGTTTCCCAATTGAATTAACGGAAGAATATGCAGAAGAAGCAAACATGACTGTTGACCATGATGGCTTTAAGTCGGAAATGGAAGCACAACGTTCGCGCGCTCGTGCCGCAAGACAAAATATAGATTCTATGCAGGTGCAATCCGAAGTATTTGGAAATCTACATGATGAAAGTGAATTTATCGGATATGACACGATGAGTATATCTACTCAAGTTACGTCAATAGTTCGTGATCAAGTATTAGTTAAATCAGCTCATGAAGGAGAGGAAGTGAAAGTAGTATTAACTAAAACACCTTTCTACGCTGAAAGTGGTGGGCAAATTGCCGATCATGGTGTAATTGAAAATGATACATTTAAAGGATATGTAAAAGATGTCCAAAAAGCTCCAAATGGACAAAATCTGCACACAGTAGTTATTGAGTCAGGTGAGATTATTACAGATGCTGAAGTAAAGGCAACTGTCGACAATTCACTTCGCGGACATACGATTAAAAATCACTCAGCTACACATATTTTACATCAAGCCTTGAAAGATGTATTAGGGACACATGTAAACCAAGCTGGTTCTTATGTTGGTCCTGATCGTTTACGTTTTGACTTTTCTCATTTTGGACAAGTAACAACAGAAGAACTTGAGCAAATAGAGCGTATAGTTAATGAAAAAGTGTGGGATAATATCCCGGTAGTTACTGGTTTTCATAATATTGACGAAGCTAAACAAATGGGAGCAATGGCATTATTCGGCGAAAAATATGGTGATATTGTAAGGGTAGTAAAAATGGGAGATTTCTCATTAGAGCTATGCGGTGGAATTCACGTTCAAAACACTTCAGAAATTGGATTCTTTAAAATCCTTTCAGAAAGTGGAATCGGGGCAGGTACTAGACGTATTGAAGCTGTAACTGGTAAAGGCGCTTATGAAATAGTTAAAGAAGAAGAACATATATTAAGCGAAGCAGCAAATTTATTGAAGGCACAGCCAAAAGATTTAGTGAATAAGGTCTCTCAAACATTACAAGAGCTAAAAAATGTTCTAAAAGACAATGAGTCACTTTCTGCAAAAATAGCAAATAGCCAAGCTTCTTCTGTCCTATCATCAGCACAAAAAGTAAATGATGTAACTGTGTTATCTGTAAAAGTAGATGCGAAAGATAATAACCAATTACGTCAAATGATGGACGATTTAAAACAAAAGCTTGAAAAAGCAGTCATTGTTTTAGGTGCAGTTGATGGGGATAAAGTAATGATTTCTGCAGGAGTAACAAAGGATATTGTTGGTGGGAACTATCATGCTGGAAATATCGTCAAACTAGTAGCAGAGCAATGCGGAGGTAAAGGTGGAGGACGACCGGACTTTGCCATGGCTGGTGCTAAAGATGCAAGTAAATTGGAAAATGCATTAAGTTCTGTGTTGGAATATATTAAATCTGTTTAAATTATTTCCAAAATAGGGTATACTAATACAATAGATACATTAGTTTATTCATTAAAAATGGAAAGCGAGGTGCTGATCATGAGCTCTTTTGATAAAACGATGAAATTTAATTTCCCTGAAGAATCGATGGAACAAGAAGTAAAACATGTTATGATCCAAGTTCACTCTGCACTAGAAGAAAAAGGGTATAATTCTATCAATCAAATTGTAGGCTATTTATTGTCAGGTGATCCAGCTTATATTCCTCGCCATCAAGATGCACGAAATATGATTCGAAAGCTTGAACGAGATGAAATATTAGAAGAACTAGTGAAGTTTTATATTAAAAAAAATAATGAGGCTTAACGATGCGAATTATGGGTTTAGATGTTGGTTCTCGTACCGTTGGAGTGGCAATTAGTGATGCACTAGGTTGGACTGCTCAAGGTATTGAAACAATAAAGATACATGAAGAAAGTTTTGAGTTTGGTCTAGAACGAATTGATGAACTCGTGAAAGAGCATAATGTAACAGAATTTGTTGTTGGATTTCCGAAAAACATGAATAATTCTATTGGTCCACGTGCTGAGGCTTCTGAACAATATGCTAAGCTATTAACCGAGAAATATCATTTCCCTGTCACATTATGGGATGAACGATTGACAACGATGGCTGCAGAACGTATGTTAATAGATGCTGATGTAAGTCGTAAGAAACGTAAGTTAGTGATCGACAAGATGGCTGCTGTAATGATTTTACAAGGCTATCTTGATAGAAAAAATAGATGAGGTGACTGCAAATGGACCACGGTCAAGAAAATATTACAATTGTAGATGAGAATGGAAATGAACAACTTTGTAACGTGCTTTTCACATTTGAATCAGATGAATATGGAAAATCCTATGTACTTTATTATCCAATAGGAGCAGAAGAAGATGAAAATGAAGAAATCGAAATTCATGCATCATCTTTCACTCCTAATGAAGATGGAGAAGACGGAGAATTACTTCCTGTTGAATCTGATGCTGAATGGGATATGATCGAAGAAATGTTAAGTACATTTTTAGATGAGCAAGAAGACGAAGACGAAGACGAAGAATAAGATTATCTATTCAAGGTGGATGAGGGAAGCCTCATTCACCTTTTTCTTTGCTTAGTTCTTTTTTACATAGTTCCAATTATCAAGGTATATTGATGACCAAAGAAGCGACTTACCGATATAGTTATCCAAAAGTGTACTTTCCTGCTTCTAAGAATTGCAGGAGAGTAACCAGCATCATTGGTAATAATATCGCAAAAAGTCTGTCTAAGACTCATCGAAAACAATAGAAATTGGTTTCTGTTTAGAGAGTACTTGGGCTTTTGTTCTTTTATATGTTTTCTTGTATAATGAGATGGAGATAAAGGGGGAGAACCCGTGGGAAATGAAACAAAAAAAGATATTATGTTTAATAAAATGAAAAATAAGAAAAAAGAAGTGAAACTTGTTAGAAAAATTGTTTTAATTATTACCTTTCTTATAATTGTCGTTGGGGGAATAGGTGGTTTAATTGTCTATAACTATGTAGAATCAGCTCTACTCCCATTAGATCCTAACTCTGAAGAGATCATAACTGTGGACATCCCAATTGGATCAGGATTAGATTCTATATCCAGTGAGTTGGAAAAAAGCGGAATTATTAAAAACGCTAAAATCTTCAAGTATTATGCAAAGTTCAACAATGAATCTCAATTTCAGGCTGGAGAGTATAGTTTGACAAAGGCAATGACTTTAGATGAAATTATTGAAAGCTTAAAATCTGGTAAAGTATACAGAGAACCAGTTTTCTCGTTGACTATTCCTGAAGGATTAACGATCGAGCAAATTGGACAAGTAGTTGAAAAAAACACAAAGCATTCTGCAGATGATTTCTTTAAGCTCGTAACGAGCGAGGAATTTGTTGATAGAATGATGATTAAATATCCAAATGTTTTAGGAGCAGAGATTAAAGGAGAAAATGTGCGCTATGCATTAGAAGGATATCTTTTCCCTGCCACCTATCCATTTTTTGAGGAAAATCCTTCTATAGAGTCAATCGTTGATACAATGCTTGCTAATACTGATAAAGTTGTAACGTCGTACGTAGATCTGTTACAAGCAGAAGAGAAATCAGTTCATTGGTTACTAACTTTTGCATCTTTGTTAGAGGAAGAAGCAACAGCACAAACAGATCGAGCAACCATAGCAAGTGTCTTTTACAATCGTATAGAAGAAGGTATGCCTTTACAAACAGATCCAACTGTCCTTTATGCAAAAGGTACGCATAAAGATCGTGTTTTGTTTGAAGATTTAGAGTTTGATAATCCGTACAATACGTATCAAAATAAAGGGTTACCACCTGGACCTATCGCAAATGCAGGTAAATCATCTATTGAGGCAGCACTTGATCCAAGTGATACAGATTATTTTTATTTCTTAGCAGATAAAGAGGGTACTAATCACTTTTCTGTAACATATGATGAACATCTTCAAAAAATAGACGAATTTTTAAAATAATTAGGCTGCAGGAGAGGGAGTAATGTCGCATTCCTTCTCCTGCTATGTTATTATAAGAGTTGTTTTTTTACATAATAGGGAGTACTATTTTAATGACCTAAAGGGGTTAGTTTACATGAATATAAGCGATGATTTTTTGAAGGATCTGATTAAGCCTAGATCCGCTATTTTTTTGGAAATGGAACAATATGCAAAAGATAATCATGTACCTATTATGCAACTAATGGGGATGGAATCGTTATTGCAACTTCTTTCCTTACAAAAGCCCAAGTCTGTTTTAGAACTAGGAACTGCTATTGGTTACTCTTCCATGCGCATGGCAACTAAACTAGAGCAAACATCCATTGTGACCATCGAGCGGGATGAAACAAAGGCTGAGCTTGCTAAAACATATATAGAACGTGCGAATTTGCAACATCGAATTCGAGTAATTGTTGGAGACGCTTTAGAAATTTCAGCAAAAGACCTTGGAGAACTCCAATTTGATGCTATTTTTATTGATGCAGCTAAAGGTCAATACAAAAATTTCTTCGAAAAATATGCCCCATTTTTGAATGATGGTGGCGTTATTTATTGTGATAATTTATTGTTAAATGGATTGTCCGAGTTACCGATGAGTGAAGTGCCAAGAAGAAAAAGAACAATGGTCCGAAACCAACATCAATTTATGGAGTGGTTGATGAATCATCCGGATTATGACACGGCATTCTTACCAGTTGGAGATGGAATGTTAGTAAGTATTAAGAGGTGAAAGATATGAACAAAACTGAGCTATTAGTAACGCCTACAAGTATTAGTCACTTAGAAGATTTAATCGTGGCTGGTGCTGATGCCTTTTTAGTTGGCGAACAATTTTTTGGTCTAAGACTTCCTGGAGAATTTACGTTAGAAGAAATTACAATAGCAAGAAACATCACTTCCAAACAAAACAAAAAGTTATATATTGCGATGAATGCACTTTTCCATAACGATAAAATGGAAGCACTTGCACCTTATATGAAAAAGCTTCAAGAAATCGGTGTTGATGGAATTGTTTTCGGTGATCCAGCTGTCATTATAGCTAGACGTGAAGCTGAAGTAACTATTCCCTTACACTGGAATACGGAACAAACAGCAACCAATTATTTCACAGCGAATTATTGGGGGAAACGTGGTTCAACTAGAGCTGTTTTAGCAAGAGAACTTAGCCTAGACGAAGTAGTGGAAATAAAAGAAAATGCTGAAGTTCAAATTGAAGTGCAAGTCCACGGAATGACATGTATTTTTCAGTCGAAGCGTTCACTTTTAGGTAATTACTTCTTGTTTCAAGACAAAGCATTGGAAGTAGAGAATCGTTCTAAAAATAAAAATATGTTTTTACATGACAAAGAGCGTTCCAATAAATATCCGATTTATGAAGATGGTAACGGAACACATATTTTTAGTCCAAATGATATGTGTATGATAGATGAACTTGATGAGTTATTAGATGCTGAAATTGATAGTTTGAAAATAGATGGAATCCTTCAAGATCCATCTTATATTACTGCTATAACGAGCTACTACCGCAAAGCTATCGATGCTTATTTTGAATCGAAAGAAGCTTATAAAGCTTGTAAAAAAGATCTCTTTAACAAAATTGAAGAAATCCAACCAGCATTAAGACCATTAGATACTGGCTTTTTCTTTAAGGAAACTGTGTATTAAAGGAATATATGAGTCAATTTCATAATTACTGTTTCAATAAAAGAATGTTTACGGCAGATCACTCTTTTTTTAAAAGTTTATTGCGTTAATTGGGGTGGAAGGCGTCGGCCTGGAACGGAAATCAACTTTGTTGGAATTCACTATTTAGTATGCTTTTTATGAAATTAATTACATATAACTGAAAGTTTAAATGGTATTAATCAGTTAGGAAAGGGTAGGTTTATTTGCTTAATACTAAAATAGATAAAATAAGTGAGCTAATTGATGGTAAACGAGTTATTACGAAAAAACCTGAGTTATTAGCGCCTGCTGGAAGTTTAGAAAAGTTAAAAATTGCTGTGCATTATGGAGCAGATGCCGTTTTTATAGGTGGAAGAGAATTTGGCCTTCGATCAAATGCGGGAAACTTTTCAATAGATGAAATGCGGGAAGGAGTAGAATTTGCAAAACGATACGGAGCTAAAGTGTATGTGACTACTAATATATTCGCCCATAATGAAAATATGGATGGATTAGAAGAGTACCTACAAGCAGTTGAAGCAGCTGGCGTAACTGGTATTATTGTTGCAGATCCATTAATAATTGAGACATGTCGAACTGTAGCACCCAAACTAGAGCTTCACTTGAGCACACAACAATCCTTATCCAATTGGAAAGCGGTTCAATATTGGAAAGAAGAAGGGCTTGATCGTGTTGTACTTGCTCGAGAAACTAGTGGTGACGAGATTCAACTGATGAAAGAGAAAGTTGATATTGAAATTGAAACATTTATCCATGGGGCAATGTGTATAGCTTACAGTGGAAGATGTACACTATCCAATCATATGACTGCTCGTGACTCGAATAGAGGAGGATGCTGTCAGTCTTGTCGCTGGGATTATGATTTGTATGAGCAAAATGATGGGCTAGAACAGGCATTATTTACAGCTAATGATGTTCCATTTGCCATGAGTCCAAAAGATTTAAAATTATTGGAATCAATACCGCGTTTGATAGAACTAGGAATCGACTCTTTAAAAGTGGAAGGACGTATGAAGTCAATACACTATATAGCTACAGTTGTAAGTGTTTACCGTAAAGTGATTGATGCATATTGTGCAGATCCTGAAAACTTTCAAATGCAGCTTAGCTGGATAGAAGAACTGGAAAAATGTGCAAATCGTGAAGCGGACACAGCATTTTTTGAGGATGAACCGAGCTTTGAACAACAAATGTACGGAGTCCATGATAAAAAATTAGGGTACGATTTTGTGGGACTTGTGTTAGAGTATAACGAAGAAACACAGATAGTTACACTACAACAACGAAATTATTTTAAGCCAGGAGACATAGTAGAGTTTTTTGGCCCAGAAATAGAAAACGTTGAAGTAGTTATAAAAGAAATTTTAGACGAAAAAGGACAAGTGTTGGATGCGGCGAGACATCCATTACAAGTTGTCCAATTTAAATGTCAGGAAAAATTATATCCAAATAATATGATGAGAAAAGGGATGAAAGAATGACGAAGAAAACTCCTCTTATCATTGGGATCACAGGTGGATCAGGATCAGGTAAAACGAGTGTAACGAACGCAATAAGTGAAGTATTTAAGGATCATTCAGTAGTAGTAATACAACAAGATTTTTATTATAAAGATCAAAGTCATTTGAAGTTTGAGGAAAGACTTAATACAAATTATGATCATCCACTAGCTTTTGATAATGACTTATTACTTGAACATATTCACAATTTGTTAGACAATAAGGCAATTGAAAAGCCTGTATACGATTATGCAAAACATACTCGCTCTTCAGAAACGATTAAGATAGAGCCTAAAGATGTAATTATTTTAGAGGGTATTCTAGTATTAGAAGATGAGCGTCTTCGAAATATGATGAATATCAAATTATTCGTGGATACAGATGCAGATTTACGTATTATTCGTCGTATATTACGTGATATTAACGAAAGAGGACGTACAGTAGACTCAGTTGTGGATCAATACCTTAATGTAGTTCGTCCAATGCACAATCAGTTCATTGAGCCAACTAAAAGATATGCAGATGTAATCATTCCAGAAGGTGGCCAAAATGAAGTAGCTATCGATTTAATGGTAACAAAAATAAAAACTATTCTTGAAACGGATGTTATTGTATAATATGATGATTGAGATTGACAATAATTTCATGATATTCATAACATTGTGATTAGATGCATATGAATAATCCATGATAGAGTTTTAAGTGTGTATTTAAAGGAGTGTATGGGAGTGTCAACAGAGAAACAATATCCAATGACCGTTGCTGGTAAACAAAAGTTACAAGATGAATTAACGCATTTAATAACGGTAAAACGTAAAGAGGTAGTAGAGCGTATTAAAATTGCAAGAAGTTTTGGTGATTTATCAGAAAACTCTGAGTATGATTCAGCTAAAGAAGACCAAGCGTTTGTAGAAGGTAGAATCTCAACCTTAGAGTCAA
Organism: Psychrobacillus psychrodurans; assembly: GCA_900114885.1. Classification (GTDB taxonomy): domain Bacteria; phylum Bacillota; class Bacilli; order Bacillales_A; family Planococcaceae; genus Psychrobacillus; species Psychrobacillus psychrodurans. The sequence continues at coordinate 69,525 of FOUN01000012.1, read as the reverse complement.
TGATTCGCAATGCAGTAATCATCGAAGGAGAAGGAAATAACGACACTGTTACACTTGGTAAAACTGTAACATTTGTAGAGATTCCAGATGGTGATGAAGAAACATACACAATCGTAGGTTCTGCAGAAGCAGATCCAATAGAAGGTCTTATCTCGAATGATTCTCCAATTGCTAAAGGATTGATTGGGAAATCTACAGGAGATCGAGTGAAAATCCTAACTCCAGGTGGAGAGATGGACGTAGAAATAAAAACTATATCTTAAAGCGAAGAGGTAAACGAAACCGTTTACCTCTTTTTTTGAAAAGAAATATATAATATTGTACCGTATACAGTGTGTTTAAGGTAAAAGAACGAATAAGTAACACTACTGATTACACTTTCCACAGAAAGCGTCCGCTCGGAGTGGAAATAACGGCATGTTCATGTTCCTTAATAGAAAAGAATGAATAGAATCATATACCTAAAACACTGGTCAAGCATTTGTGTAAAAATGGTCTACCGAGATTTGATGATGACTATCAATCGAACTATTTTTGAGATTGTTGAAACAAAACCCTATCATTGTCGTCTATTTGTAGTATATTCTCTTATATTGAAGGAGGAATTTACATGCCAGAAAAGAATACGAAATTTGACACGCGTTTGGATCAACGAAATCATAAGAGAAAAAAGAACAACATTTTAAATATACTTATAGGAATAGTAATTCTCCTTATCATCGTAGTGACTGTAAATCTTGTTACAGGTGATAACGAGAAAGAAAGTGCTACAACTAACACAAAAACTGAACAAGGAGAAAATACTGAGAATGAATCGAAAGAGCAAGAGAAAGACAAAGAATCTGAAGAAGTAGTAGGGAATAGTACTGGCTCCACTGATTCTACTTCGTCAAGTGAAGAAACAACAACAGAGACAGAAGAGAATGAAAGCACTGAAACGGAAGAAAATCAAGGTGGTACTGTAACTACGGAGCCATCAGACGAAACCAATGTCGATTCTGTTGTAATAGATTCAGGATGGCAGCCTGTAGGGACAGAGCAATCAGGAAATCATGTTTCTAGTTACGACAATTCATCTGTTGACTGGGATGAAAAAGTTAAGGCATTAGCGTATGCTGCTAATTTAGATACATCCAATATGTATGTAAAGTTTATCGGTAATGGTGGAAGCCCGCAAAAATCCATTGGAACTGTCACTTCTAAGGATGGAAGTGAAATTTATCGTATCTCCCTAGAATGGGTCGATGGTGAAGGCTGGAAACCAACTAAAAAAGAAATACTTAAAACATTAGAATAGAGCTCTGAATATATGTAAAAAGAAAAGCTTCTTGACTTAAGAAGCTTTTTTCCTTATTTTTAAAGAAGTGCATTTTAGAGAGGGGCTATAAACAATGAAAATAGCAGTTATTGGTGCAATGGAAGAAGAAGTAGAGCTTCTGAGAAACGAAATAGAAAATCCTGAAACAAAGACAATCGCAAACAGTGAATTTACAAGTGGGACATACAAGAATCATGAAATTGTTTTATTGAGAAGTGGAATAGGGAAAGTGAATGCCGCAATGACCACTTCCATATTACTAAGTGAATACAAACCTGATTATGTCATTAACACTGGTTCGGCAGGTGGCTATGATCCAAATCTAGAAGTAGGAGCCATCGTAATTTCACATGAAGTAAGATACCATGATGTGGATGTAACCGCTTTTGGCTATGAAATTGGTCAAGTACCACAGCTTCCAGCATCATTTAAAGCAGACGAGCAATTAATGAAATTAGCAGAGGATGCTGTACATGAAATTGGCGAACACCAAGCTGCAACTGGTTTAATCGCTACGGGTGATATCTTTATGCATGATCCTGCAAAAGTAGAACAGGTACGTATTCATTTTCCACAAATGAAAGCTTGTGAAATGGAAGCAGCTGCAGTTGCACAAGTTTGCCATCAATTTGAGGTTCCTTTTGTTGTAATCCGTGCACTTTCTGATATTGCTGGAAAAGAGTCTTCTATCAGTTTCGATGAGTTTTTGCCAATTGCTGCAAAACATTCAACACAAGTAGTCTTAAATGTAATTGAAAAACTATAGGTTGTCATTAAATTGCCATACTGAGTAGTTTGACACATATTAATAATTCTCCTATTATGTGCTATGATAAAGTCATCAAGCGCTTTCAATGTTAGAGGGGGAGATCCAATGTTATTTATAATGGCGATGTCAGTTTTAGTTACAGCGGTTTTAGCATTTATCATGATCGCAGAGACAAGTGAAGATTGATCCTACCTAAGCTCTTTTGGTGTTTGATACATCAAAAGAGTTTTTTTCATGTATATAGGATTGATACAGTTTTACTAATGCGCGTTTTTCAATCCGAGAAACGTAACTTCTAGATATTTTTAGTTGCTTAGAAATATCTTTTTGAGTCATTGGTTCATGACCAAGTAATCCATATCTTCGGATGATAATTTCGAGTTCTCTGCTTTCAAGTTGTGACAAGTGTCTATATAAGTTATTTGTATCCTCTTCTTCTACTAGCTGTTCATCTGTGCTTTTATCGATACCTGGAAGCAGGTCTGTAATCTCTAAAGAGTGACCATCCTTATCCATACCAATTGGCTCATGTAGGGAAACATCTTTTTGTACCTTCTTTAATGATCGTAAATACATTAATATTTCATTTTCAATACATCTGGCAGCATAAGTGGCTAGTTTAGTTTTCTTCGTCGGGGTATAGCTGTTGACAGCCTTCATCAGACCAATTGTACCGATAGAGATATAATCATCTAATAGTTCATGTTTTGGGTGGAATTTCTTTACAACATGAGCAACCAATCGCATATTTCGTTCAATTAGTTCGTCGCGAGCAGATAAATCGCCTCCTAAAAAACGATCTATCATGACTTTTTCTTCTTCCGGACTGAAGGGTTGATGAAATGCCTGGCCTTTCAAATAACCAAGCACGAGAGGGAATTCTACAAAGATGCTTATAAAGGCAGTCATTATACCTGTAATGAGGTTCACCTCCATCTAGTTGTTAGTCTAATGTATGTCGAAAGCTGGCGAAATATGAAAAAAGCGACCGCAAATTCGCAGCCGCTTTTCTTTAAATTTAACAGGTATATACTTTTTAAGTCATTTGCTGTCTAGCTCCAGCGCCTAGCCCTTCGAGTCTCTTCAGAATTTCGGGGCCGCACGATGCGGGTCAGTCAGTCGCTGTGACACGATGTCACGAATTTAGACTGACTTCCTTTGCAAAGCTCGTTGCAGAAGAACGTTGTCAGGGCTAACATAAGCGCTTGAGCATTCTGTCATTAAACTTTTCTTAGTGTAAATGTACTGATCATTAGCAATGCGAGAATTATGAACAAAAACATATACGAAACAGATGGTATATATTCTATCGCAAAATAAGACAGGGTTAAAATCACACCAGCAACAGTAATTGGTAGACCTGTAAAAAAACCATTCGGTTCAGATATATTAAATCGTGCAAGCCTGAAAGCACCACATGCTATATAGATGACAGTTATAATCATTCCAGTAACACTAAACTCTTGTAGTACCAATGAATACATCAGTAATGCAGGAGCTATCCCGAATGAAATAATATCGCTCATGGAATCTAGTTGTTTGCCTAATTCGGATTCAAGGTGAAATTTTCTTGCTACAATTCCATCAAATCTGTCTAAAAGGCCAGCTATAAATATAAATAATACACTGAACGTGTAATTTTCATTCATCGTTGCCATGATGGCTGCACCACCAAATGCAAGGTTGCCAATGGTGACCATATTCGCCGCATGTGATTTCAATTTTTTTACTGTTTGATACATCGCATTTAGTAAAAACATTGCAAATCACTCCTTTACAAATAACATATTTGTTCATTATACTTCGATTAAGTAAAAATAGTAAGTTTAATTTTTTCTAGGGAGCTAAAAAATGAGAGAAAGATTATATCAAACCATGATTGAATTAACCAATGGAAAATGGTCATCGTCACTAATCCGAAGCTTTACACAGTCCAAAATAAGCAAACATATGATTCCCTCTTATATAAAATATTTTAATATATCAACTCAAGATACTATACAAAAAAGCAATGATTTTCCTACTTTACATGACTTTTTTGTTCGAAAAGTTAAAGAGGATAGCCGTCCGATTGATAAGGGAACTACTAGCATTATAAGCCCTGTCGATGCTACAATAGAAACTTTTGGGGATATTACAGAGGATGGACTCTTTTATGTAAAACAGAAAACCTACACTTTACAGGATATGCTAGGTTCAGAAAAAATAGCTTCATCCTTTCAAAATGGAAAATATATTGTTTTATATTTAAGTCCAGCAGAATATCATCGAATCCATTCCCCAGTTGATGGGAAAGTACTCCAACAATATATTCTTGGTGAAAAATCGTATCCAGTCAATAAATGGGGTCTTCAATTTGGAAAACAAACAATAAGTGGTAACTACCGAATGCTTACGGAACTAGAAATGCCAAATGAAAAAAAATGTATACATATAAAAGTAGGAGCGATGTTTGTAAATTCGATTGAGCTTACGAATAATTCTACTGTATGGAATAAAGGGGAAGAGGTCGGGTATTTCTCCTTTGGATCGACTGTCGTCATGCTATTCGAAGCGGATAGTGTGGAGTTCTCAAGTGAAGTTCACCCTGGTAAATTTGTCCGAATGGGTGAGAATGTAGCAAATATGCTATAATCATAAATAGAAAATGCCTCGAATTGGAGTGTTCGTCTTTGTATTCAAATTTTATACCTAGTGAATTTGTAAGAAGTGTCTATCATATAACACCTGAATTGCTAAAAGATAAAGGGATTAAGGCAATTATTACAGATTTAGATAACACATTAGTTGAATGGGATCGACCAGATGCTACCCCTAAATTAATCGAGTGGTTTGCAAGTATTAAAGCTGCTGGGATCCAAGTAACCATTGTTTCTAATAACAATGAACTACGAGTTAAATCCTTTGCAGACCCTCTTGGAATTCCATTCATATTTAAAGCGCGTAAACCACTTGGAAAAGCATTTCTCCAAGCTTTAAGCATTATGTCAGTAAAACGGGAAGAAGTAGTAGTGATTGGTGATCAGCTATTAACCGATGTATTTGGCGGTAACAGATTAAAACTTCATACGATTTTAGTCATTCCAGTTGCAAAATCAGATGGATTTGTGACCAAATTTAATCGTATGGTGGAACGAAGAATTTTTAGTTACTTGGACAAAAAAGGACAAGTTACATGGGAGGAAGAAGCGTGACAGAAGCACCAAAATGTATCGGTTGTGGTACAACAATACAAACAGAAAAAGTTGGAGAGCCAGGTTATGCGCCAATTTCCTCTTTAGAAAAAGAAGATATTATATGTCAGCGTTGTTTCCGCTTGAAGAATTACAATGAATTACAACCAGTTTCATTGACAGATGATGATTTTCTACGAATTTTAAATAGCTTAGGCACGCAAAAAGGGTTAATCGTTAAAATAGTTGATATCTTTGATTTTAATGGTAGTTGGTTACCTGGTTTGCATCGTTTTGTCGGCAACAACCCTATTTTGTTGATTGCTAATAAAGCAGACTTACTACCAAAATCAGTGAAAAAAAATAAAGTCATTAATTGGATGAAGCAAGAAGCTAAAAAACTTGGTTTGTCTCCAATAGACGTATTATTTGTTAGTGCACATAAAGGGACAGGCATGCCAGAAGCGATGGAAGCAATTGAGCATTATAGAAAAGGCGAAAACGTTTATGTCGTTGGTTGTACAAATGTTGGAAAGTCCACATTTATTAACCGTATTATTAAACAAGCAACTGGAGAAGATGCGATTATTACTACTTCACATTTCCCTGGTACTACATTAGATATGATTGAAATTCCATTAGACGATAAAAAATCATTATTTGACACTCCTGGGATTATTAATCACCATCAAATGGCGCATTATTTAGATCCAACGGAATTGAAATATATTACACCAAAAAAAGAAATTAAACCGAAAGTATTTCAGTTAAATAGTGAACAAACATTATATCTTGGTGGTTTATCTCGTTTTGACTTTATTAAAGGTGAACGTGCAGCTTTTACTTGTCATATAGCAAATGATATTCCAATTCATCGCACAAAATTAGAGAATGCGGATAATTTATATAAAGAACATAAAGGTAAATTATTATCTCCACCTAGCGAAGAGTTTGCGGATCTATTACCACCTTTAGTTCGTCATGAATTTAAAATTAAAGATGATAAAACAGATATCGTATTTTCTGGATTAGGGTGGATTACTGTACAGCGTGGAGGAGTAATTGTAGCAGCTCATGCTCCAGCGGGTGTAGAAATTTCAATTCGTCCATCGTTAATATAGGAGGGATATATTGAAAAAATGGTTTGCTGTGATAGGAAATCCAATATCCCATTCCTTATCACCTGAAATGCACGAGACATGGTTAAAACAAATGAATGTTGATGCAACTTATATCCCTATACATGTTGAACTAGATCATCTTGAGCAAGCAGTAGAATCGTTAAAACTTCTAGGATGCAGTGGCTGGAATGTGACTGTTCCTTTTAAAGAAGCGATTATTCCTTATCTTGATGAAGTGGACGATTCTGCAAAAGGAATTGGAGCAGTAAATACAGTTGTAAAAACATTGGACAACAAATATGTTGGGTATAATACCGATGGATTGGGTTTTATCAACTCCCTTGGCCGTATTTTACCTGAATACAACATATTGATAATTGGTGCAGGAGGAGCTGCACGTGGTATAGCTCATGCTCTCAAAACACAAGGTTTTACGCATCTGACAATAGCGAATAGAACAGTAGAAAAGGCAAGAGTATTAGTGGAGGAACTAAAGGCAGGACAGGCAGTTACTCTTGAGGTAGCTGAAAATACATTAATCAAGTTTGATGTCATCGTCCAAACAACGCCATTAGGTATGAAAAATAGCGATGCATCATTGCCAATTCAGTTACATCAGTTAAAAGAGAATGCAATTGTTGCAGATATCGTATATAATCCTTTAGTCACCCCTTTAATAGAGGAAGCGAAGAAATACAATGTTCGAACAATTAATGGTCTAGGGATGCTTGTACATCAAGGCGCACTAGCCTTTTCATATTGGAATGGAGTTAATCCCGATACTGATGGGATGATCCAACAATTGATAGATCAATTAGGAGGAAATTATGTTAACAGGTAAACAAAAAAGATTTTTACGTAGTCAAGCACACAATCTATCTCCGATTTTCCAAGTCGGTAAAGGTGGAGTAAATGATGCGATGATTAAACAAATCGGAGAAGCACTTGAAGTTCGAGAATTAATCAAAATTAGTATTTTACAAAATTGTGAAGACGATAAGCATGAAGTTGCAGAGGCCCTTGCAAAAGGTACGAGATCAGAGTTAGTGCAACTAATCGGTTTAACAGTAGTACTGTACAAACCGTCTAAAAATAATAAACGAATCGAGCTTCCAAAAGCGAGTCGTGCATGAGAAAAAAAGTAGGGATTTTAGGTGGGACTTTTAACCCGCCGCATATTGGTCATTTGATAATTGCAAATGAAGTACTACATGCGTTGAAATTAGACGAAGTGCGTTTAATGCCAAATGCTAACCCTCCTCATAAAGAAATAAAAAATAGAGTTACAGCTGCACAACGACTGACTATGGTGGAAATATCTATAAGAGAGATTCCCATGTTGAAAATAGAAAATATTGAAATTGAGCAGGGAGGAACTTCTTACACTTTTGATACGATGGAGCTACTTAGTAAACGTGAACCGCTAACTGATTTTTACTTTATTATCGGTGGTGATCAGGTAGAAGATCTACCTAAGTGGTATAGAATCGAAGAACTTATACAAAATGTGCATTTAGTAGGAGTTCCTAGACCAAATAAATTGCTCAAAACTGCATATCCTATAGTAACTTTAGATATACCTCAAATCGATTTATCTTCTACTACCATTCGAAATCGAATAACAAATGGAGAAACTACTCAGTTTCTTATTAGTGATGGTGTTCGGGACTTTATCCGAAAGGAGAAGCTGTATGAAACATGAACATTTACTTGCGCAGATGAAAAATCGGATGCCCGAAAAGCGATTTATACATACAAAAGGTGTAGCTGAAACAGCTATTACACTGGCTAAAATGTATGGAGAAGATTTTGAAAAAGCAGAGATTGCGGGAATTTTGCATGACAGTGTAAAGTATGCCAATCAAGAATGGCTAAGATCCATAATTGTTTCAGAAAAAATGAATCCATTATTATTAAATTTTAATCATGAATTATGGCATGCTCCTGTTGGTAGTTATGTAGCGAGAACAGAATTTCAAATCTCGGATCAGGATATTTTGCAAGCTATCGAGTTTCATACAACGGGTCGGGCTGGCATGTCGAAACTTGAAAAGATCATTTATGTTTCTGATATGATAGAGCCTAGTCGGAAATTTTCAGGAGTCGAACTTTTACGTGAAAAAGCAAAGGTCGATTTAGAAGATGCAATGACAAGTTGTATAAGGCATAGTATTTCATTTTTAATAGAAAAAAAACAACCGGTATTTCCGGATTCATTTCATTGTTACAATGATATGATACAACAGAGAGGAACAGTGAAAGAATGACATCTTCAAATTCATTAGTAGAAATCGCTTATAAAGCAGCGGACGATAAAAGAGCAGAGGATATTGTAGTATTAAATATGCAGGGGGTTTCATTACTTGCTGATTACTTTTTAATCTGCCATGCAAACTCGGATCGCCAGGTTCAAGCAATTGCAAAAGAACTAGAGGACCAAGCCTTCAAAGCAGGTTTTAATGTGAAAAGATTAGAAGGTTTTGATGAAGCAAGATGGATTTTAGTTGATATGGGTGACGTCGTAGCACATGTATTCCATAAGGATGAGCGTGCTTATTATAATTTAGAGAGACTTTGGGGAGACGCACCAATGATTCAAGTTGGGCTAGATGCTTAATGTCCACGTATGAACAATTTGCTTATATTTATGATTCATTAATGTCAGACATACCATATAACAAATATGCGGAATGGGTACGACAGTATGCACCTGTGACTACATCAAAAAAACTAGTCGATATTGGCTGTGGTACAGGAGTTCTTAGCAACCATTTTGCAAAAGCGGGGTATGAGGTAACAGGTGTAGATTTATCCGATTCTATGCTTACAGTAGCTCAAAATCGAAGCTTTGAAAATGGAACGAATATTTCTTTTATATGTCAATCAATGGCAGAACTTGAAGGTGTAAATGAGGTAGATGTAGCGGTTATTGCTATAGATTCTATAAACTATCTAGAGACGTTAGAAGAAGTAGAGCAGACATTCAAACGCTTGTTTGAAGCTTTAAATCCAAGTGGACAGTTATTTTTTGATGTCCATTCTCTTTATAAGATGGAAGTTATATACCCAAATGGACCTTTTACGTATGAAGATGAGGAAGTTGCTTATATTTGGCATACAGAACCAGGTGAAGAAAATCATTCAATTTACCACGATATAACTTTTTTTGTACGTGATGAATCAGGTTATTATGAACGATTTGAAGAATCCCATTACCAACGTACGTATTCTGTGGAAACATTCAAGACTCTTCTAGAAACAGTAGGCTTTTCTTCCGTGAATGTCCGTGATGATATTTTTGGAAAGCCTATAGGAGAAGTGGATAGATGGTTTATCCATGCTGTAAAATAAGGTATACTGGGTGAGAGACGTATCAATCATCTAGGGTCCAAATCTGTTTCTATCGTTTAGAAGATGTTTGGACATACATTTTGCTATATTTATATCGAGTGAATTTTTAGGGATGCTTGTTAGTGTGACGACAGTCACAACCAACAAGCATCTTTTTTAGTCGTCTTGCTACTCTAAGATACTTGTATGTGTTTTTGTAGAGGAAACTCTTGAAAATGCAATTTCTTTAGTTATTTAACTTCTCTATTTCCACTCGCTAAATCTTCCTTCTTCGTTAGTGACAGATCTTTCTTTTCCTAGTTACCGTTATGACTTTTAAAATAACCCTTTTCATCTACACGTAAATTTAGTATAGTTTTTATAACTCCATATAATTTACCTCTTATGAAAGAGGCTGATGATTCTGATTCAACAGTTCGTCCAGAAATATAAGAAAAAGCTATTACTCCCAGTAGTAGTAATAGGAATAATACTGTTCATCAGTATTCAATCCTTTCTAAAATCGGCTACCCCCAAAGCTGATTCAATCCCAACTATCCCATTAAAAGAAAATTTTCCAGAAGAAGAAATAATTGAATATGTAGAAACTCCCCTTGTTTTTGTGGAAGTAAAAGGTGCTGTAATGAAACCGGGTGTTTATGAACTTTTAGAAGGAGATCGTGTATTAAATGCGATTGAAATGGCTGGCGGCTATTTAGAGTCTAGTAACTCAAAACATATTAATCATGCAGAGCGTGTGAAAGATGAGATGGTAATCTATGTTCCTGAAGAGGGCGAAGAAGTAGAAGAAGTGCTGTTACCTACTAGCAGTTCACAATCGTCGTTAGTAAATATAAATAATGCTGATTCTACAGTTTTGTCTACTTTACCAGGCATTGGAGCAGCTAAAGCCGAGGCAATTATTTCTCATCGCGAGCAATCTGGAGCCTTCAAAGAAAAACAGGATTTAAAGAAAGTAACTGGTATTGGACAAAAAACATATGAGAAACTGGAACCATTAATATCCGTAAAATAACAAACGAATTATTGAAGTTTCTTACACAAACTACTACACTTAGATAAACGTATATTTTGGAGGTAATTATATGGAGAGAATAACATGGGATCAATTTTTCTTGGCTCAGAGCCATTTACTTGCACTTAGAAGCACATGTACACGTCTTGCAGTTGGCGCTACGATTGTGCGTGATCGCCGAATTATGGCAGGAGGATATAATGGATCTATCTCAGGTGGTGACCATTGTATTGATCATGGATGTTATGTCGTGGATAACCATTGTGTGAGAACTATACATGCAGAGATGAATGCTCTTTTACAATGTGCTAAATACGGGATTACAGTGAGTGGTGCTGACCTATATGTAACTCATTTCCCATGCTTACCGTGTACGAAATCAATCATTCAAGCTGGGATTAGTCGTCTGTACTATGCTCAAGACTATAAAAACAACTCTTATGCCATTGAATTGTTAAATAAGGCGGGAGTCGAAGTTATTCATGTGCCTTTCGATGAACGAAAGATAGATTTCTTGAGTGATGAAAAAGTTGCGTTGTACACAGAACTAATATCAAAGCTGAAAGAAAAAGGAGCAAGTGTTGAAGAATTAGCACCATATGAAATGAAGGTGGCAGAACTATTTGGATTAACAACATCCGCGGAAATTTAATATATATCGCTATAGCAGTTATAGTAGGTGTAATAGCAGCTTACGAATCTACCATTATCCTGTTCTTCTTGTTTGTAATTCTTTTTTTGCTTTTATATAAACAGTTTTCAGTGTCATTTATAGTAATTATTTTATGTTTAGGAATAAGTTGCTACTTTTATACTTTGCAGAGAATGCCTATTCCTTCACTAGCTCAAAATGTCACCCAAATTACTTGGACAGACACATATCGCATTAATGGAAGCACTCTACGTGGTTTTGCTATATCAGAGAACAAGGATAAGTGGTATGTTCAATTAAAATTGGAAAGTGAACAACATAAGGAAGCGTTCAAAAAACATTCCCTTGCAGGAATAACTATGAATATACGCTCGGAAGAAACTTCTAATGGACCAAAATCACATATGTATGCATTTAATATGGAAAATTATTTAAAAAGTAATGGCTCTGTCGGACAACTTCAAGTTACTCAGTATGAGCTCATTGGAAAAAATACAGATTTTATAACTTTTATGGCAGGGCAGCGTTTTAAGGTGAAACGGCATATACGGGATCGCTTTCCATTATCGCTCCAAGCAGAGGCAGAAGCACTTTTAATAGGTAGTAGGGAGCAAATGCCTTCCGATATGCAAAGTGCCTACCAGACACTCGGTATAACGCATCTATTTGCTATTTCTGGTCTACATGTTGCGCTCATCGTTTGGTTAATTTTTGAAATAATGATTCGTTTAGGTGTAAGAAGGGAAACCGCAAACTGGTTGTTAATAATTGCACTACCTTTATATGCTTTGCTTGCTGGAGGGGCGCCTTCCGTATGGAGATCTGTTTCTGTAACAGAGATTGTTTTAATCTCAGTACTTTTTCAAAGAAAAATAGCAATAGAAGACGCTTTTTCATTAAGTTTTATGGGATTTGTCTTTCTAACACCTTGGATTATATTCCAAATTGGTTTTCAACTCTCCTATTTAGCTGCATTTTCACTTATTTATTCCTCGATTTTATTAAAATCAACTCATTCCTATTTATTACAATCGTTTATTCTAACTGCAGTTTGTCAAGTTATCGTTTATCCTATTCTTCTCTATCACTTTTATGAAATTTCTATTTCTTCTTTCCTCGCAAATTTAATATTTGTTCCCTTATTTACGTTTCTCGTTTTACCTCTTAATCTTTTGTTTCTGTTGCTAACATTTGTAGTGCCTTCTATCTCTGAAGCTTTGTTTCTCGTGTATGAACCTATTCGAGGCTTAATTGATATTCTCATTCTAAAGTTAGGTACATTACCATACCAGATGTGGAATCCTATGAGGCCGGAGAACTGGATGATACTTCTTGCCTACACTAGCGTGATTGCAATACTTATCTCCATAGAAAGAAAAAAGAAGGTATTTGGATGTACCCTTTATTTCTTAATCACTCTATTAGTTATTCAATTAGCTCCTCTTACGGATTCAACAACCCGAATTACCTTTGTAAATGTTGGACAAGGTGATTGTATACTAATTGAAATGCCTTACCGAAAACAAGTAATAATGATAGATACAGGTGGATTACTAAGGTTCGATCAAGAAACTTGGAAACAAACAAATGAACCTTACGAAATTGGTAGACAGGTTGTTTTGCCTTTGTTAAAAGGAAAGGGTATAAATGCAATCGATATACTTATCATTACCCATGCAGATGCTGATCATATGGAAGGTGCAGAAGAAGTTCTAAGAGGAGTAAAAGTAAAGGAGATTCATATTACTCCTGGTTCTTGGGAGAAAGAAGTAATGGATGATTTAAGGGTGGAGATTGATAAGCAACGAATCCCGGTTTATGAAAAGATTGCTGGGGACATTATCTTTTCAGATTACTATCATTTTCAATACTTATATCCAATGGATGAAATATATGAGGGGAATGATGATTCTCTTGTATTATCAATGAGAAATAATAATTTTCATGGATTATTCATTGGAGATTTAGAGGAACGAGGTGAGTTAGATCTAGTGGAGTATTATTCACGAGCAATACAACAAATTGATGTATTGAAAGTAGGTCATCATGGCAGTAAAACCTCTAGCACTGAGCAGTTTTTGAATTTGGTTCAGCCTAGTGTAGCGATAATACAAGCAGGCGTTGAAAATCGCTATGGTCATCCACATCCAGAGGTGGTCGAGCGTCTAGAAGAATTGCGAATTCCTTATTTACAGACAGGGACGGACGGTACTATTGAAGTCGAGATTAATAAAAGTGGGGATATGACTGTTACAATTCCATAAGTATTTAAAGGACAAAGGCTTAATAAGCCATATTGTGTGGCCACGTCTGACTAACATCCTGTGGCAAAAGGAGAATGAAGCTGTGCCCCAGATGCTTAGAATGTTTCCGCTTGCTATATTATATTAGCTTCGAAATATGAAAGTGCAGTGAAAAAAGGGTTTTACCTCCACGAGGCAAAACCCTTTTAGTTTTCAATCAGTACGATTGAAGAATATCTCACTAATTGAATTTTCATTTTATCGAGCTACGAACTCAATAACGGTTGCAATGACAAACATTATTGCAAAAAAACCAAAGGAGACTACAAAACCTACACCAGAGTCGATCGCGTCGTTACGTTTCGACTGGACATTTTGTTCAAACTCATTCATTGTTACCCCTCCTATTTCCACCTAATTATAAAGGATTGCCTATAAAAAATCTATATACAAACTTTTCTTTTTCTAGTAAGGCATATAATGTCACAATTTATACACGTATTTACGATATAATGAAATATAACTATACATAGCAAGGAGCACTTAACATGATTTCAGAAAAGTGGATGCAGATATCTAATAATAACATTTCTTCTGTGTATTTATTATATGGAAATGAAGCATATTTTATCGAAGAAACATTAAAAAGAATTAAAAGACAATTAAATGATCAAGGGGAATTAGAAGTTATCACCTTCGATATGGAGGAAAGTAAAGTAGACGAGGTTATGTATGAGGCAGATACTATTCCTTTTTTTTCAGATAAGAAACTGGTTATAGCAAAAAATGCATTCTTTCTAAAAGCGACTGAAAAGGGAAAAGAAAAAATAGTCCATGATACGGTTAGTCTAGAAGAGTGGTTGAAATCTCCTTCACCATCAGCAATCACTGTTTTTATAGCACCTTATGAAAAACTAGACGAACGTAAGAAAATTACAAAAGCTATGAAACAGACAGCCAATGTTATTGAGTCAGTTAGCTTACAGGTCCATGATTTAAAGGGATGGATTTTACATGAACTTTCTACACATGGGAAAACGATGTCTGATGAGTCTATAGATTGCCTAATTGAACTTGGTGGAACGGATCTTGTTCATCTGCAGACAGAGTTAGCGAAAATAGCAACTTTCGTTGGCGAAGAGCAAGAGATCGATAGTGACACAATAAAGAAGTTGCTTGTACGTACTCTAGAGCAAGATGTTTTTACATTAGGAAATGCTTATCTTTCGGGGCATAAAAGTGAAGCGATTGAAATTTATCACGATTTATTGAAGAGAAAAGAGGATCCATTAAAGCTAAATGCTTTAATAGCAACACAAGTTAGATTAATGGTCCAGGTAAGCCACTTAAAGAAAAAAGGCTATCATGCTCAGCAAATTGCCAATCAGCTTAAGGTCCATCCATACCGAGTAAAGTTATTAATAGATCACCCTATGCTTCACAATGAACAAAAACTGCTGCAAACATTGAATGATCTTGCGACAGTCGATTTACAGTTAAAAACACTAAATATAAATCGAGATAGAATTTTAGAGATGTTTTTGCTGAAGTAAGGGGCTTAATCGTTATTAAGTTCACTCTATAATCTTTGGATTTAAGTATGTTAATCCACCAATAAATACGTGATTAAAGATGGTTTTTCCAAGTTATAGTCTGTTAAGCAGAAATTTCGAGTCATTGCATTCGTGATGGTGTTTTTACGGGCATTTATGTTAATAACAGGATTCCAAGATATGTTCATGATTCTTTCTTTAAATCCTACACTTTAGGGGGGATAGCGCGATTTGATATTCTGTATTAGAACCTAAAAGTAGTAATAATCAACGAGAAACCTTTTGTGCAATGTTTTTTTAAAAATAGTTTCTTTTATGTGAAGTCAAAAATGCTTTTACCGAATTTCCACCATGCCCTTAAGGGGAAAACTATTTTTTGAAAAAAATAAAGACTATCCGAAATAATCGGATAGTCTTTTTTTATTACGCTTTTTTCATTAATTGAGACTTCTTACGAGAAGCTGCGTTTTTATGAATTAATCCTTTTGAAGCTGCTTTTTCAAGTTGTTGAATAGCAGTTTTAATTAGATCTTTTGCGTTTTCGTCGTTATTAAGAGCAGCAGTATCAGCTTTTTTCACAGCAGTACGCATTGCTGATTTTGCTTTTGCGTTTTGAGTGTTTAATCTCTCATTTGTCTTAACACGTTTAATAGCAGATTTAATGTTTGGCATACCTTTCACCTCCTAATAAGGTCTGAGATGATACATTTCTTTCTAATACAACAAGCATTATTTTAACAAACACAAAAACAAATTGCAATATATAAATGCAAAGAATATTTACTTGACACATCGACCACACTAAATAAGAGGTGATATTATGTGGGGAAGAACTGATTTATTAGATGAATCAGATGAAATGGTAAAGCATCGTACAGGCGAGGAGAAAAATAAACTTAAAAACTCCGAAGGAATTACATTCGAAGAAAATCGTGAAGGTGCAGTACTTGTGACATCAATTGAAGTCAATGAAGAAGGAGAAAAGAAATTAGGAAAGAAAAAAGGTAAATATATTACTTTAACGGATTTGACGGTGAGTCCGGACCAAGAGGATAGTTTCAAACCCTTAGAAAAAATATTTATCGAAAAACTTAGAGAGATGCATCATGATTTAAATCTATCGAAGGACTCAAAAATATTAATCATTGGATTAGGTAATGCAACTATAACTCCTGATGCCATTGGTCCAAAGGCAATTGAGTATTTACAAAGTTCTTCATTGACTGAAAGTGCTGAACGGGTAAAAGTAGTGATGTATGCTCCAGGGGTAACTGGACAAACAGGTTTTGAGACAAGTGATTTTGTAGAAGCAATTAGTAAAGCATATAAACCAGATCTAATCATTGTGTTAGATGCTTTAGCAGCTAGAAATAGCGAACGCCTATGTAAAACTATTCAGCTGACAAATACAGGAATACATCCAGGATCAGGTGTAGGAAATCAACGAAAAGAAATATCGGAAGAAGTATATGGGGTGCCAGTAACAGCTATAGGTATTCCGATGGTTGTGGATGGACCAGTTTTATATGCTGATGCAATGGAGCAAGTCATTCATTATATTGCTTCTAAGGTGGAGGAAAAAGGGCGACCTTCCTCTGCATTAGCGGTAACGCCGATGGTTTCTAATAAAAAACCGAACATCGACAAATCTGTACTTCAACCAATTTTTGGAGAATGGGTTACGTGGTCTACGGAAGAAAAAAGAAAGTTGTTTGAAGAAGTATTTGTCGGTAAAAACCCATCCCTATTTGTAACCCCTAAAGAAACGGATGCTTGGGTTGAACACTATGCATATATATTGTCTAATGGGATAGAAAGTTGGATTACAACTAGATAAAGTGTTCTAAAATTGCCGCTCTCTTCATACGATTGTGTGAGGAGAGTGGAAATTATGGCTAAGTCCTTAAAGAATGTAGTTAGCATTTTATTACTTTTATTTTTAGCACCAATTATTATTGCAACCGTCCAAACGCCTCTTTTCCCGCAACAAAAGCAACAAACCGCAACAAAAGAAGTAACACCAAAAGAGGAGAGTACCACTGCAGTCGTCTACGCCGCGCAGTTAGAAACAAAAACTGCTGCTCCCGAAATTTTAGAACCTAAAAAAGCATTTGTTTATTTTACCCATTCTCAAGAAGCCTATAAGCCTATACTAGCTGCTAAGGGTGAGAAAATTGCAACGTACCATTCAGAAAACAATATTACGTCCTTCCAAGAGCAAATAACTGCTCAATTTGCAGTTCATCAATTAGAAACCGATATTTTGGGACCAGAGATTACTGGAGATGCGAAACAATATGATTCAATAAGACCTTTTGTTCAACAAGCAATTGGGCAGAAAGAATATGATATTATTTTAGATATTCATAGGGATTCCGCAAAAGCAAATGTGACGACGCTTATAAATGGAGAAGAACGCTATGCTAAATTTATATTTGTTATTGGCCGAGAGCACCCCAATTATAAATGGAATGAACAA
The DNA here is from genome assembly GCA_900114885.1 of Psychrobacillus psychrodurans. Taxonomy (GTDB): domain Bacteria; phylum Bacillota; class Bacilli; order Bacillales_A; family Planococcaceae; genus Psychrobacillus; species Psychrobacillus psychrodurans. The sequence continues at coordinate 51,851 of FOUN01000012.1, read as the reverse complement.
CTCGCACAAAATCTCTCTGATCAACTTAATAAATTAGTTCCTGGAATTTCACGAGGAATTCTACCACGAGAAGGAAAGGGAGTAGACGGTGTATACAATCAAGACCTTTCCAAAATTTTACTCAATGTAGAATTGGGTGGCATTGATAATAATGAACAGGAATTAAATCGTTCTATTGCAGTTTTAGCAAAAGCAATATCTAATATGTTAAATGAAGATTTACCAATATAAGTAAACAATAAGAGATGAAGCAATTATGCTTCATCTCTTTTCATAAGGAATATATACTCGTAGATTGTGTTATTAAGAGGTTTTTGATAAGATTAAAGTCTGGCGAAAAATTATTTATTTTAAAATACATAAAAGTATATTAAATAGTGAAATCCGAACAACGTTGATATCCACTCAGCACGACATCAATTAATTATGGGTTCAACTCAATTTAAACAATCTAGAATGTACATACAATGATACAGTAATATCTTTTAAACAATCCTTTATCTGTTATAATGCAAGTAGTTTAATTAGGAGTGAACAAGTATGAATAATGATGAGAGACTAGCACGACAGAAGAAAATACGTAATTTTTCGATTATTGCCCATATTGATCATGGGAAATCGACACTTGCGGATCGTATCTTAGAAAAAACGCAAACGGTAACATCTCGAGAAATGCAGAGCCAATTACTCGATTCAATGGATCTTGAACGTGAACGTGGTATTACTATAAAATTGAATGCTGTTCAATTGACTTATAATGCAAAAGACGGTGAAGAGTACATCTTCCATCTTATTGATACTCCAGGTCATGTCGATTTCACCTATGAGGTGTCTCGTAGCTTAGCTGCCTGTGAAGGCGCTATTTTAGTTGTAGATGCAGCACAGGGAATTGAAGCACAGACACTTGCAAATGTTTATTTGGCTTTAGATAATGATCTTGAAATACTTCCAGTTATCAATAAAATAGATCTTCCAGCTGCAGATCCAGAGCGTGTAAGAGCAGAGGTTGAAGACGTTATTGGTTTGGATGCTTCAGAAGCTGTTTTAGCATCTGCAAAAGCTGGTATTGGTATCGAAGAAATCCTAGAACAAATTGTAGAAAAAGTACCTGCACCATCTGGAGATCCAAATGCACCTTTAAAGGCATTGATATTTGACTCATTATTTGATCCTTATCGTGGAGTAATCGTTTATATTCGTATTGTGGAAGGTACAGTTAAACCAGGCGATACGATTAAAATGATGTCTTCTGGCAAGGAATTCGAAGTAGTAGAGACGGGGGTATTTACTCCTAGAACGACACAGCGTTCTGAATTGACTGTTGGTGACGTTGGATTTTTAACTGCTTCCATGAAAAACGTAGGTGACTCAAGTGTCGGTGATACGATTACTTTAGCTAACAATCCTGCTTTGGAACCTTTAGCTGGATATAAAAAAATGAATCCAATGGTTTTCTGTGGGTTATATCCAATTGACAATACGAAATACGTTGATTTACGTGAGGCTTTAGAAAAACTTCAACTGAATGATTCAGCATTAGAGTTCGAACCGGAAACTTCCCAAGCATTAGGTTTTGGATATCGTTGTGGTTTCCTTGGATTATTACATATGGAGATAATTCAGGAGCGTATAGAACGTGAATTTAAGATTGATTTAATTACTACGGCACCTAGTGTTATATATGATGTAAAGCTTACAAACGGAGATACTCTAAAAGTGGACAACCCATCAATGATGCCGGACGTCCAAAAAGTAGATACAATCGAAGAACCATATGTAAAAGCATCTATTATGGTTCCAGAAGATTATGTAGGTTCAGTTATGGAACTTTGTCAACGTAAACGCGGGAACTTTATCACGATGGATTTCTTATCGAAATCACGTGTTAATATTATTTATGAAATTCCTTTATCAGAAGTTGTTTATGACTTCTTTGATGCTTTAAAGTCGAGTACAAAAGGCTATGCTTCTTTTGATTACGACTTAATTGGATATAAGGAATCTAAGTTAGTGAAAATGGATATTTTACTTAACAGTGAGAAAGTGGATGCTCTTAGCTTTATTGTTCACCGTGATTTCGCGTACGAACGTGGGAAGGTTATAGTTGAAAAGCTAAAAGCTCTAATCCCTAGACAACAATTTGAAGTTCCAGTACAAGCTGCTATTGGACAAAAAATCGTCGCTAGGTCTACTATTAAGTCTATCGGTAAAAATGTCTTGGCGAAATGTTACGGCGGAGATATATCTCGTAAACGCAAACTTCTTGATAAACAAAAAGAAGGAAAAAAACGCATGAAGCAAGTAGGTTCTGTAGAAGTTCCTCAGGAAGCATTTATGGCCGTTCTTAAAATGGATGAGCCAAATAAATAAAAGTAAAAGAGGGGGCACTAGTAGCCTCCTTTTTCCTTTATGGAAAGAAAGTAGGGATAGTTATGGTACGAGGCGTATATATACATATTCCTTTTTGTCATCAAATATGTAATTACTGCGATTTCAATAAATTTTTCTTTCAAAATCAACCTGTAGATGAATATATTGAGTCTCTTGGAAAAGAAATGTCGTTATGGCAAAACGATGCAGAACCAGCTAAAATTGATACAATATTTATTGGTGGTGGAACTCCGACTTCTTTAACGGTAGAGCAATTAGATCGATTACTATCATTAATTCATAAACATATACCAATGGAACATGTAACGGAGTTTACGTCTGAGGCAAATCCGGATGAATTAACACTTGAAAAAATGCAGTTAATGCGTAAATATGGCGTAAATCGTTTAAGTATGGGTGTTCAAACCTTTGATCAAGATCTATTAAAAGTTTTAGGAAGAACTCATTCTAATGATCATGTTTATGAAGTTATAGAATATGCCAAACAAACTGAATTCCCATCAATTAGTATTGATTTGATGTATGGTCTTCCCAACCAAACGATGGAACAATGGAAAGCATCCTTACAGGAAGCGTTCCGCTTAAAAATACCCCATATATCTGCCTATTCACTTTTAGTAGAACCAAAAACGATTTTTTATAATTTACTATCCAAAGGTAAGCTATCTCTTCCTGGTGAAGACTTAGAGGCAGAAATGTATAGCTATTTATTAGAAGAAATGAAAAATCATGGTTATACTCAATATGAAATTAGTAACTTCGCATATGAGGGGAAAGAATCGAAGCATAATTTACTGTATTGGAACAATGATGAATATATAGGTTTAGGTGCTGGTGCTCATGGATATGTGAACGGTGTAAGATATTCAAATCATGGACCGTTAAAAAAGTATATGCAAACAATCGATTTAGGGGAAAAACCTCTTATGATGCAAAAAGAAGTAACAAAAGTGGAAAAAATGGAAGAAGAAATGTTTCTTGGTTTAAGAAAGAATGAGGGAGTATCACTAGAAAAGTTTGAGGGAAGATATGGTATCACACTTCATGATATTTACGGAAAAGAACTAGATGAATTACTTCAAAAGGAATTAATAATCATTCAAGATAATTTTGTGAGGCTTACTACACGGGGAAGATTTATTGGAAATGAAGTGTTTCAATATTTCCTGAAATAATTAAAGCTAAATCGTTGACAGTTTTCTGTAGATTTGATAAGTTTTATATGAGTATTAGCACTCTCTTTGAGTGAGTGCTAACAGAGGTGATAATCATGCTAACAAACAGGCAATTATTAATATTGCAAGTAACGGTAGATGATTTTATCGAAACCGCTCAACCAGTTGGATCTCGTCAGCTTTCGAAAAAGGAGGAAGTACCATTTAGTCCTGCTACTATTCGAAACGAAATGGCAGATTTAGAAGAAATGGGCTTTTTAGAAAAAACGCATACTTCGTCTGGTCGCGTGCCTTCACAAAAAGGCTACCGTTATTATGTCGATAATATGTTAACTCCACAAAGAATTTCGCAAAATGAGATAAAACAAATTCGTTCTATTTTTGAAGAACGAAAGGTGGAGACGGAGCAAATAATTCGTAAATCCGCTGAAATAATATCGGAACTAACGAATTATACCTCTATTATGTTAGGTTTAGATGTGAGGAAACATCGTGTTAAACGTTTTTCCATTGTACCACTATCAAGCGATTCTGCAGTAGCTATAATTGTTACTGACAGTGGTCATGTAGAAAATCGTATATTTTCTATTCCTGAAAATTTTCATGCATCAGATATCGAACGTATGATCAATTTGATCAACGAACGGTTGGTTGGCGTATATTTGCATGAGCTACCTGCAATGCTTGAGACAGTCACTACGACAGTTTTGCATCAAAACAACGGTCGTCTAAATCATCTTTTTGGATCGCTTAACCAAGCATTGACTATTGAGCATGAAGACAAAGTGTATTATGGTGGTAAGCTGCAAATATTAAACCAACCAGAATTCAATGATGTAGAAAAAGCACGAAGTATTATGAATTGGATGGATCATGTAAACCAAATTCCAGGTATTTTTCATTTAGATAAAAAAGGCATTCAAATTAGGATTGGCTCAGAAAATAATGACCTTGCCATGGAAAGTTGTAGTGTTATTACTGCATCATATGGCATCGGTAAAGAACAGATGGGTTCGATTGCAATTATTGGTCCAACCCGGATGGACTATCGGAGAGTCGTATCATTGCTAGATATTATGAGTGGTGATTTATCTAGAGAATTATCTAGGATATTACATGGACATCATGGATAAGGAGAGTTGCATACCGTGTCGGAAATCAAAGATGAAAAATTAGAAGAGCAAGAAGTAGAAAATACCTCTGAAGAGCCTGAACAGGTTGAAGAAGTAGTTGAAGAAGTGGACGAACTAACACTAGCTAAACAGCAAGTAGAAGAAGAACAAGATAAACTAATTCGATTAAGAGCAGACTTCGAGAATTATAAACGTCGAGTACAGTTAGATAAAGCGTCTGATCACAAATACCGAGCACAATCTGTTTTAATGGATATATTACCAGTGCTTGATAACTTTGAAAGAGCTCTTGCAGTTGAAACAACTTCAGAGGAAGCAACTTCATTAGTTAAAGGAGTGGATATGGTTTACCGCACTTTACTAGAGGCTGTTAAAAAAGAAGGTTTGGAACAAATTGAAGCAGAAGGTGTTGCATTTGACCCGAACTTCCACCAAGCAGTTATGCAAGAACAAGATGACTCAAAAGAATCAGGAATTGTGCTTCAAGAGTTGCAAAAAGGGTACAAGTTAAAAGATCGCGTATTAAGACCTTCAATGGTCAAAGTAAATGAATAAATGATATAAATATTCCAGTTATTTATTAGGAGGAAAACTAAATGTCTAAAATTATTGGTATTGACTTAGGAACAACAAACTCATGTGTATCTGTATTAGAAGGTGGAGAACCAAAAGTAATTCCGAATCCAGAAGGTAATCGTACTACTCCATCAGTAGTTGCCTTTAAAAATGGCGAAAAACAAGTAGGGGAAGTTGCAAAACGTCAATCTATTACAAATGCTAATACAATTGCATCTGTTAAGCGTTTAATGGGTACAAACGAAAAAGTTTCAGCTGAAGGAAAAGAATATACACCACAAGAAGTTTCAGCAATGATTCTTCAATACTTAAAAGGTTTTGCAGAAGAATACTTAGGTGAAAAAGTAACGAAAGCAGTAATTACAGTTCCTGCTTACTTTAATGATGCAGAACGTCAAGCTACTAAAGATGCTGGTCGTATCGCTGGTCTTGAAGTAGAACGTATTATCAACGAACCAACTGCTGCTGCACTTGCATATGGTTTAGATAAAATGGACCACGATGAAAAAATTCTAGTTTATGATCTTGGTGGTGGTACATTTGACGTATCTATCCTTGAACTAGGAGATGGCGTATTTGAAGTACTAGCAACTGCTGGTGATAATCGTCTTGGTGGAGATGACTTTGACCAAGTATTAATGGATTATTTAGTACAAGAATTCAAAAAAGAAAATGGTATCGACTTATCTAAAGATAAGATGGCAGTTCAACGTCTAAAAGATGCTGCTGAAAAAGCGAAAAAAGATTTGTCAGGTGTAACATCAACTCAAATCTCACTTCCGTTCATCACTGCAGGAGAAGCTGGACCACTTCACTTAGAAGTTACAATGACTCGTGCAAAATTTGACGATTTAACTGCTTCATTAGTTGAACGTACAATGGTACCTACTCGTCAAGCGATGAAAGATGCTGGATTATCTGCTTCTCAAATCGATAAAGTAATCCTTGTTGGTGGATCTACTCGTATCCCAGCAGTACAAGACGCTATTAAAAAAGAAACTGGCAAAGAACCACATAAAGGTGTAAACCCAGATGAAGTAGTAGCTATGGGAGCTGCTGTGCAAGGTGGAGTATTAACTGGAGATGTAAAAGACGTTGTACTTCTTGACGTAACACCACTTTCTTTAGGTATTGAAACAATGGGTGGCGTATTTACTAAACTAATTGAACGTAATACAACAATCCCTACTTCAAAATCACAAACATTCTCAACTGCGGCAGATAACCAGCCAGCAGTAGACATTCATGTACTTCAAGGTGAACGTCCGATGTCTGCGGACAATAAAACGCTTGGACGCTTCCAGCTAGCGGATATTCCACCAGCACCACGTGGTGTTCCACAAATTGAAGTAACATTTGATATCGATAAAAATGGTATTGTAAATGTTAAAGCAAAAGATCTAGGGACACAAAAAGAACAAAATATCACAATCCAATCTAACTCTTCACTTTCTGACGAAGAAATCGAGCGTATGGTAAAAGAAGCAGAAGCTAATGCAGAAGCGGATAAAGTACGTAAAGAAGAAGCAGAAGTGAAAAATGAAGCGGATCAATTAGTATTCATGACTGAAAAAACATTAAAAGATCTAGAAGATAAAGTATCAGAAGAAGAGAAAAAATCTGCTGAAGATGCAAAAGAAGAGTTAAAAGCTGCTTTAGAAGCTGGAAACTTAGAAGATATCAAAACAAAAAAAGATAAACTAAATGAAATTGTTCAACAGCTTACAATGAAATTGTATGAACAAGCGCAAGCGGATGCTGCAGCTAATGCAGAACAAGCTGGTCCTTCTGATGACGGTGTAGTAGATGCAGAATTTGAAGAAGTAAACGACGATAAAGACAAGTAAGATTGTTTAAGTGTCGGTAAGCAAAAAGTCAAAGACCGGTTCCGGCTTTGGCTTTTCTTACTGTATAGGAAAAATGAATGCTGCACTAACTTCGAAAAATGAAAGTGCATTGAAGTAGAAATAAACATAAATTAATTTGAATGATTAAATTTTCAAAGTTTTGCTATTAGGAATTTGAACATGGTACAATTATTTCTATGTGCAAGTTAACAGAGCAGGAGAGTGAAAGATGAATAAACGTGATTATTATGAGGTTCTTGGTATTTCTAAGAGCGCAACTCAAGACGAGATAAAAAAAGCATATCGTAAGCTTTCGAAACAATTTCACCCAGATATTAACAAAGAAGCTGGTGCAGAGGATAAGTTTAAAGAAATTTCCGAAGCATATGAAGTACTAAGTGATGAGCAAAAACGTTCATCTTATGATCAGTTTGGTCATGCTGGTCCTAACCAAGGGTTTGGCGGCTTCGGTGGAAGTGCTGATGGATTCGGATTTGAAGATATCTTTAGTTCATTCTTTGGTGGTGGCGGAGGTTCTAGGCGACGTGATCCTAACGCCCCAAGAAAAGGGAATGATCTTCAGTATTCTATGACTATTGAGTTTGAAGAAGCAGTGTTTGGAAAAGAAAAAGAAATTGAAGTTTCTAAAGAAGAAAATTGTGAAACATGTTCTGGATCAGGTGCAAAACCTGGTACAAAACCAGAAAAATGTTCACATTGTAACGGACTTGGTCAAGTGAATGTTACCCAAGATACTCCATTTGGTCGAGTACAAACAAAACGGGCATGTAATCACTGTCAAGGAACAGGTAACATTATTAAAGATAAATGTGCTACTTGTCACGGTAAAGGAACAGTTAATAAACGCAAAAAAATTAAAGTTACAATTCCAGCTGGTGTTGATGATGGTCAACAGCTACGTGTAAGCGGCCAAGGTGAACCTGGAGTAAACGGTGGACCAGCAGGTGATTTATATATCGTCTTCCGTGTAAAAGCAGATCCACGTTTTGAACGCGACGGCGACGATATTTATTACGAATTACCTTTAACATACGCCCAAGCAGCTCTAGGTGATGAAATTGAAGTTCCAACAGTACAAGGTAAAGTAAAACTTAAGATCCCAGCTGGAACTCAATCGCAAGCGAATTTCCGTTTAAAAGGAAAGGGTATAAAAAATGTTCATGGCTATGGTGTTGGAGATCAGCATGTAATAGTTAAAGTGGTTACTCCGAAAAAGTTAACAGAAAAACAAAAGCAATTATTACGTGAATTTGCTGAAATTAGTGGAGATATTCCAGAAGAGCAAGGCAGTTCATTATTTGATAAGATCAAAAAGACATTAAAAGGCGAATAAAGGAGTTGGCGCAAGTGATATGGTCTGAACTATCCATCCATACTACAAATGAAGCGGTTGAAGCGGTAAGTAATATTTTGCATGAAGCTGGTGCAAGTGGTGTAGTTATCGAAGACTCGGAAGAATTAGGAAGAGAACGAGAAGATGTATTTGGTGAAATTTACAGCTTAAACCCAAATGATTTTCCGGTAGATGGCGTACGCGTAAAAGCTTATTTAGCTGAAACGAGTTTTTTATTAGAAACAATGGAAGAGATCAAACTTGCTATCAACAATTTAACAAAATTCAATATAGATCTAGGTCATAACGTTATAACGGTTCAAGAAGTCGACGAAGAGGATTGGGCTACTGCTTGGAAAAAGTATTACCATCCTGTGAAAATTTCTAATCGATTTACTATTGTGCCGACTTGGGAAGATTATGAACGGGTGACCACTGACGAATTGATCATCGAACTTGATCCTGGAATGGCGTTTGGAACAGGAACTCATCCAACAACAGTTATGTGTCTTCAAGCATTAGAGAAAACTGTCCAGACAGCATCAAGTGTTATCGATGTAGGAACAGGCTCTGGAGTTCTTTCTATTGGTGCTGCGAAACTAGGAGCTTCTAAGATTCATGCTCTAGATTTAGATGAAGTGGCTGTTAGATCTGCTATTGAAAATATTTCCTTAAACAAAGTAGACGATATTGTTCAAGTAACACATGGCAATCTTTTAGATAATGTGAATGAACAAGCGGATATTGTAGTGGCAAATATATTAGCAGAAATCATCATGACATTTACCGATGATGCATTTACGATTGTAAAAGAAGGTGGATTATTTATTACTTCCGGAATTATTGCGACGAAAAAGGAAGATGTAAAAGATTCTTTACAACAAGCGGGATTTAAAATCGAAGAAGTTATGATGATGGAAGACTGGGTTACAATCATTTCTAGAAAACCTGTTAACTAAAGGAGATTGTCATGCAACGTTATTTTACAAATGAACCTATAAGTGAGAATAATACGGTGACAATTACCGGAGATGACGCGCATCATATGATTCAGGTGATGCGCATGTCACCGGGTGATCAAGTTTTTGTTGTTACAAATAACCAAACGTATACGATGGAAATTATAGAAGGCACTTCAAAATCAGTCCATCTAACAGTAAAAGAAATGTTAGCCAATACCAATGAAATGCCAAAGAAAGTATCTCTTGTTTGCGGTCTTCCAAAAGGAGACAAGCTAGAATTGATTACTCAAAAGGCAACGGAACTGGGTATGTATGAATTGTTTCCATATGAAGCAAAAAGATCTATCGTAAAATGGGATAAGTCCAAAAACGAGAAGAAGGTAGCGAGATTACAAAAGATTGCGAAGGAAGCAGCTGAGCAATCTCATCGTTCTACTATTCCACAAATACATAATCCAATCTCTTTAAAAGAGTTGGTAGAAATATCTAAAACATTCGATGTAAAATTTGTAGCGGATGAAGAAGATGCAAAAATTCAGGAACGACAAAAGTTTGCTGAACAATTAAAAAAAGTGTATGATAAACAATCGATACTTATCGTATTTGGTCCGGAAGGTGGACTAGATCGAGCAGAGATAAAGCTATTATTAGAAAATGATTTTCAGACAATTGCGCTAGGACCTAGGATTCTTCGAACTGAAACTGCACCGTTATATGCGCTGTCAGCAATTTCTTATGAATTTGAATGAAAGAGGTGTGAGAACTTGTCATCCGTTGCATTCCATACGTTAGGTTGTAAAGTAAATCACTATGAAACTGAAGCTATTTGGCAATTATTTAAAGAAAATGGGTATAGTCGTACTGAATTTGAAAAACAATCAGATGTCTATGTTATAAATACGTGTACTGTAACGAATACTGGAGACAAAAAAAGTCGTCAAGTGATTCGTCGTGCCGTTCGCCAAAACCCAGATGCAGTTATTTGTGTAACTGGTTGTTATGCACAAACCTCTCCTGCAGAAATAATGGCAATACCAGGAGTAGATATTGTCGTGGGAACACAGGAACGTACCAAAATGTTAGATTATATTGAACAGTATAAAACTGAACGTAAGCCGATCAATGCTGTAGGAAATATTATGAAAAATCGAGTTTATGAAGAATTAGATGTACCAACTTTCACAGACAGAACTCGTGCATCCTTAAAAATTCAAGAAGGCTGTAATAATTTCTGTACTTTTTGTATTATCCCTTGGGCTCGTGGTCTTATGCGTTCAAGAGATCCTGAAGAAGTAGTTAGACAGGCACAACAATTAGTTGATGCAGGTTATTTGGAAATAGTTCTAACTGGTATCCATACTGGTGGATACGGTGAAGATTTAAAGGATTATAATCTAGCTCAACTATTAAGAGATATTGAAAACAACGTCAAAGGTTTAAAAAGACTTCGCATTAGTTCGATTGAAGCAAGCCAATTATCTGACGAAGTAATCGATGTCTTAAGAGATTCTAAAATTGTAGTAAGACATTTGCATATTCCTATTCAATCTGGTTCAGATACCGTGTTGAAAAGAATGCGTAGAAAATATACTATGGAGTTTTTTGCGAATCGATTAGATCGTTTAAGAGAGGCGTTGCCAGATCTTGCTATTACTTCGGATGTTATTGTTGGCTTCCCAGGTGAAACAGAGGAAGAATTTGTAGAGACGTTTAACTTTATTCGTGACCAAAAATTCTCCGAGCTACATGTATTTCCATACTCTAAACGTACTGGAACACCAGCTGCAAGAATGGATAACCAAGTAGATGAGGACGTAAAGAATGAACGTGTCCATCGTTTAATCACTTTAAATGATCAATTAGCTGTAGAGTATGCTTCTAAATTTGAAGGCGAAGTACTTGAAATTATTCCTGAAGAATCTTATAAGCTAGATTCAGCATCTAATATGGTAGAAGGTTATTCAGACAATTACTTAAAGGTTGTTATCCCAGGTTCAGAGGATTTAATCGGGAAGTTAGTACGCGTGAAAATCACAAAAGCTGGATATCCATACAATGAAGGACAATTCGTAAGGATACTAGATGAAGTAGCAGAATTAGTATAAAGCTGAAACCGGTGAAATTATTTCACCGGTTTTTTTTAAGAAGAAAAAGTGTTAATAATTCTCACTTGATTACTGGTTTCTTGATAATTAAACAAATCATACCGCTGAGATTTCCGCAAGCTTTGCTTCAGCCTCCTCGTCGCTTCGAAAACATATGCTCTTGTGATTACTCGTCGGGAAGACATTGGCCAAAGAAAGTTCGAGCAATGTCTTTCCTGCGGGTTCTTCAGCTCAAGCTATTTCCGGCTTGAGTCGCCGCCTTGCGCTCCAATCAATTTAGTGAGTAGTTATTAACTATAAGATTGGGCATAATTAGTATTCTAAACATTATGAAATAAAATAGGTAAATAATGCGAGATATCATAATCATTTACTTGCAGAAAGGAAACTTATTACAAATATGCATCTAGTCCAAAATGCAAATGATCCGTAATTGAGATTCAAAAAGGATGAAGAGCGATAGCGACACATCCTAGAAGGCTCATGCGTAGCGTGCGGCAAGCTCACATCCGTCTAGAGAATACCATTATTAATAACTACTTTATCTTGAATCATTTCTTTCTTAAAAAATGTAATCTACTTGCGCTTTTCATCTTATTAAGAGTATTATTAAGAGGTACGTACATCTTGAAAGGGGAATAACAAATGACTGAAAATATTGCAGCATTAATAGATCATACTTTACTTAAACAAGACGCAACTAAAAACCAAATCGAAAAATTATGTGAGGAAGCTAAAACGTATAATTTTGCATCGGTATGTGTTAACCCTACTTGGGTAAATTTAAGTGCATCGCTACTAAAAGAAAGTCCAGTAAAGGTTTGTACTGTTATCGGATTCCCTTTAGGTGCAAGTACATCAGCAGTTAAAGCGTTTGAAACTACTAATGCTATTGAAAATGGTGCAGATGAAATTGATATGGTATTAAATGTTGGTGCATTGAAAGACCAAGATTATAACTTAGTACAAAAAGATATCGAAGCCGTAGTAACTGCAGCAAAAGACAAGGCAATTGTTAAAGTTATTTTAGAAACTTGTTTATTAACAAATGAAGAAATTATTAAAGCTAGTGAATTATCTAAAGCTGCAGGTGCAGACTTTGTGAAAACATCAACCGGTTTTTCAACTGGAGGAGCAACAATAGAAGCGGTAAAACTAATGCGCGAAACTGTTGGGCCAAACTTAGGAGTGAAAGCTTCTGGTGGTGTTCGAAATCTAGCTGATGTTGAGGCGATGGTTAAAGTGGGAGCGACAAGAATTGGTGCAAGTTCTGGAGTAGAAATTGTAAAAGGATTAGAAAGTAAATCTGATTATTAATTAACTCCTTGCTGTATTGCTTGAAGATTTTTAACTGAGCTTTAACCAGAGTTATGAGGGTCTGGTGGCTATTGGCGGATAAGATACGACCTACCTAGGGCTAACATCTTTAGTTATAAAACCTTTCAGATCTTCTGAAGGATTTAGTTGAATTAGCCGGAAGTTTTAACATTCAGCTAAATTAAGTTAAATTTATATCAAAGTATTGACCAAGTCTCTTCAATACGGTATAATTTTTTAGTACATAACACTTGGTTATGTACTTGACGTGTGTTCGGAGGGAGGGAAAAAGAGATGTCAAAAACTGTCGTTCGTAAAAACGAATCGCTTGAAGATGCTCTTCGCCGCTTCAAACGTACTGTATCTAAAAGTGGTACAATTCAAGAGGTAAGAAAGCGCGAGTTTTATGAAAAACCAAGCGTAAAGCGTAAAAAGAAATCTGAAGCTGCCCGTAAACGTAAATTCTAATAAATTTAAATTTACAAAGCTTCGAAGCTATGGTTTCTAAAACCTGAGCGGAAACGTAAAAAGAAATCAGAAGCTGCACGTTAACGTAAGTGGTATATTATCCCAACCATCCCTACGTTCAAAACACGTACTTTATGATTAAAATTTACAATTATGTAAACCGAGAAAATTTATTTTCTCGGTTTATTTTTATTTTATGAAACTTTTTGATAACTCCATCGTAAATAGGAGTATACATATAGAAGAAAGGAGGTTAAGTGGTGAAATTTTCTCGTTATGCCATTTCTCTTTGTTTGTTAATCCTATCATTTGGAATGATAATCCCTACTTTTACTGCAAATTCTACAGAAGTTTATAAAATACCTGTGTACAAAGAAGTGGAAAAAGGGTTATATGCATTTCTGAAACGTTCTATCCATGATGCAGAAGAGGCTGGAGCAGAAGCAATTATTTTAGAAATCAATACCCCTGGTGGCTTTGTAGATTCTGCAGAAGATATTGCTAACTTATTGGACTCTACATCCATTCGTACAATTTCATACATTAATTCAGAAGCATTATCTGCAGGAGCATATTTAGCGCTTCATACGGATGAAATTTATATGTCCCCGAGTGGAACAATCGGTGCAGCTGCAGTTATTGACAGTAGTGGAAACACTGCTGATGAAAAGGCGAACAGTGCGTGGAAAGCTAAAATGAAAAATGCTGCTGAGTTAGCAAGAAAAAATCCTTTATTTGCTCAAGCAATGGCAGACGATTCAATTGACTTACCTGAATACAGAGCCCCTATTGGCAAATTATTGACTCTTACTTCAGCAGAGGCTTTAGAGGTAGGATATTCAGAAGGAACTGTTAGTTCATTTGATGAACTACTTAAAGCAACTAACCTTGCTGGAGCAAAAGTGATAGAAACAGAAGAAACCTTTATGGAATCCCTTGCTCGTTTTATAACAAATCCAATCGTAGTACCAATTTTATTATCTATAGCAAGTTTGGGTTTAATCGTCGAGCTTTATTCACCTGGGTTTGGTGTTGCAGGTACAATGGGGCTTATCTCGTTAGTTCTTTTCTTTTTTGGACATTTAGTTGCAGGTCTAGCTGGGTATGAAACAATAATTATTTTTGTTATTGGAGTCTTACTTATTATTGGAGAGTTCTTCCTGCCCGGAGGAATTAGTGGTATATTAGGGGCGGCAGCTATTATTGCTAGTATAATATTAGCTGGTGGCGATATTGAGCAAATGATTATCGCTGTTATTATTGCTTTATCAGTAGCTATAGTGGGAATGGTGATTATTATGAGGTTCTTTGGTAAAGAATTAAAAGTGTTGAATAAAGTGATTTTGTCGGATGCGACAACAACAGAAAAAGGATATGTTTCCAATAAAAATCGAGTGGAACTAGTCGGGAAGGTTGCTGTAACTATGACACCACTTAGACCTGCTGGAACTATACGTATCGATAATGAAAGAATTGATGCAGTTTCAGATGGAAGTTTTATAGGAAAAGACAAACATGTTAAAATTATTAAAGTAGAAGGCTCTCGTATAGTTGTACGAGAAGCAGTAGAAGGGGAGGCAACAGAATGATTACAGGTTCAACAATTACATTAATCGTCGTTATCGTACTTGCATTTATAGTACTGTCAGTATTTTTCACATTTTTCCCAATTACGCTATGGATTTCCGCACTAGCAGCAGGGGTAAAAATTAGTATATTTACATTAGTAGGGATGAGGTTACGTCGAGTTATTCCTTCTCGTATCGTTAATCCGTTGATCAAAGCACATAAAGCAGGACTTGAAGTTGCTATTAACCAATTGGAAAGTCATTACTTGGCTGGTGGTAATGTAGACCGTGTTGTTAACGCATTAATTGCTGCACACCGTGCTAATATCGAACTAACATTTGAAAGAGCAGCAGCAATCGATCTTGCTGGTCGTGACGTTTTAGAAGCGGTTCAGATGTCCGTAAATCCAAAAGTTATTGAAACACCATTCATTGCAGGTGTTGCGATGAATGGGATTGAAGTTAAAGCCAAAGCACGTATTACAGTTCGTGCTAATATTGACCGATTAGTCGGTGGTGCTGGTGAAGAAACAATTGTAGCCCGAGTAGGGGAAGGGATCATTTCAACAATTGGTTCTAGTGTAAGTCATGAACGAGTATTAGAAAATCCAGATTTAATTTCTCAAACTGTTTTAGGAAAAGGATTAGATTCCGGAACTGCATTTGAAATTCTATCGATTGATATTGCGGATGTTGATATCGGTAAAAACATCGGAGCAGAATTACAAACAGAGCAAGCAGAGGCAGATAAGAAAATTGCCCAGGCAAAAGCAGAAGAACGTCGTGCAATGGCTGTAGCATCTGAACAAGAGATGAAAGCAAAAGTTGTAGAGATGCGTTCGAAAGTTGTAGAAGCGGAAGCGGCTGTTCCATTAGCAATGGCTGAAGCACTTCGTGATGGTAATATCGGTGTTATGGATTACATGAATTATAATAATATCAAAGCAGATACTGGTATGAGAGATTCTATTAGTAAGGTCGGCGGAGATAAACCTTCAACCGACGAGCTAAAATAATAGCGGAAAGGAGCCGATCTCCTTGGAAGCTTTCATTCCTTTAATCATCGCAGCGATTTTTAGTCTTTTTTTCAAAAATAATAAAGAATCCGACAAAAAATCTGTAGAAAAACCAGTAAATAGCACACCAATGCGTAAAACTGTTTCAGAAAATCCATTTAAAGAATTAGGTGATTTTGCTAAACAGTTTACGAGTGAAAGACAGCAGGAGATGAAAACTAAGCCTCCTATAGTAAAAGAAGTACCTGTAAAAGTAGAAAAAATGGAGCGGGAAGTTAAACGTGATCAAGGAGTAGCTAGGAGCTCAGGTAGATTAAGTGCACACCAGAAAAATGTACCTGTAACTATACCTACTCCAGTAGTTGACAGTTTAATACCTAGTAGTCAGGACGACTTAATCAAAGGAATAATTTTTTCTGAAATACTTGCCCCACCAAAATCCAAAAGATAACTCATGAACACCCCTTTACATGCATAAATTCATGTAAAGGGGTGTTTTTTGTGAAGCAATTATTTCCACTCCACGCGAGTATTATGGTAGATAGCTTTGATGATATTATATTGGATTATGAATTTTCATTAGTTCGTTTAAAAGAAAACAGTATAGTCTGTACGTATGACCACTTTCTTTTAGAAATTCATGCCGAAAGCTTGCACATAAAATCCATGTCTAGCGATAGGCTGCATCTTCATGTGCACAATCTTCAGTTTTTTAATCTAACTAGGAAGGAAAAAACGGTATGAGGCGACTTATTAAAATACAAGCACCAATTACTACAGACCAATTTACTCTCTATAAAAGTTTAAAGGAACAAAATATCGAAGTGTACCAGCTTCATACAAACGAGAATCATGTAAACTTTTCTATTCAAGCAAAAGATTTGAAAGCATTTCGGAAAGTAAGAAAAAAACTAAAACTCTCGATAAATCTTGAAAATGAACTAAAAGAGAGTACTATCTCTATTTACTCAGCATCAGTAATAGGGGTCTTCTTTTTTTTAATAATCCCAGTATTATTAGCTCAATTTATCTGGTCTATTCAAATTGATTCAGATTCTCCTGAAAGTAATATTTTGTTAACTGAACAATTAAAAGAAATGGGCATTAAAACAAGAATGATTGCATCTAAACTGCCAGAGGAGCAAGAAATACGTCAAAATATATTACTAGAACATAAAGAGTATTCTTGGGTTCATTTTTCAAAATCTGGTTCTACCTTTACAGTGTCTCCGATGCTAGCACCTCCGCAAACAGAAAAAGAGCTTGAGGATGCACCGGCTGTCAATCTAATAGCAAAGAGAAGTGGAGTAATAACAGATTTTACACTAACAAAAGGTGTGCGAGCAGTTGAAAAAAACATTGCAGTGAAAAAAGGAGATGTCCTCGTAAATGGGTTTGTAACCCAAGGGAACAAAAGGATTATTACGAGTGCAGAAGGAAAAGTGTATGCCAATTATTGGATAGAGTTATCATTTGAACTTCCAACACAGGTTGCTGTCATTAATCCAAACTCAACAGAATTGGTAATCCAAAAAAAAGTGGGCGATAAACAGATGTTTTGGAAGGAAATACAGCTACCTGCTTTTATCCAAAAATACGTTCAGGCAGGCTATGTACAAAAGAAACATCAAATAACCTATTCCCTGACTGAGGAATCCATTGAACATCTCATACGGCCGCTCCTATTTCAAAAAATTATTAAAGAATTACCAACAGGAACACAATTATTAGAGGATAAAGTTTTACAGGTATCAATACAAGATGATAAAGTAAAAGGGAAGATACTTTTACTAATAAATGAAAATATTGCAATACCACATGTTATACCCCAAGGAGACGAAGCATGAGCGAAACTAAACAATTAGATATTAATTTGCAAGATCCAGCCGAAGCGGTAATGCTGCTTGGCATTTCGGATAAAAATGTAAAACTTATTGAAGCGGAGCTAAAAGTTCAACTCATTACAAGAGGTGAACAAATTCAGATTATTGGTGAAGAAAAAAATGTAGAAGACGCTAGACAGCTAATGATACAACTATTAGCAGTAATTCGAAAAGGTATTAATATTAACCTGCGTGATGTTTCTTCTGCAATTGAGATGAGCTTGAATGGTACAATTGAATATTTTTCTAGCTTATACGATGAGGAAATTGCACGAAATACAAAAGGTAAAGCTATTCGAGCTAAAACTATAGGGCAACGAGAGTATATCCAAGGAATAAGACACACTGATCTTACTTTTGGTATTGGACCTGCTGGTACTGGAAAAACGTACTTAGCGGTAGTGATGGCAACACAGGCACTTAAAAATGCACATGTGAAAAAAATCATTTTAACACGTCCAGCAGTCGAGGCGGGAGAAAGCTTAGGTTTTCTACCTGGTGACTTAAAAGAAAAGGTAGACCCATATTTAAGACCGTTATACGATGCGCTACATGATGTGTTGGGTACAGAACAGACAGATCGTCTTATGGAACGTGGGACGATTGAAATTGCACCTTTAGCCTATATGCGTGGTCGTACATTAGATGATGCTTTTGTTATTTTAGATGAAGCTCAAAATACAACAAAAGCTCAAATGAAAATGTTCTTAACGCGATTAGGATTTGGTTCTAAAATGGTAATCACTGGTGACAAAACTCAAATTGACTTACCAAAGGGTGCGGAATCAGGTTTAATCGTTACGGAAAAAATATTAAAAAATGTTGCCGGAATTCATTTTCAATATTTAGAGCAAGGAGATGTAGTCCGTCATCCACTAGTTGCAAAAATTATACAAGCATATGAAGAACAATAATAACCTAAACCCAAAAGAAGCAACGGTCTATGTTTAGACAGTTGCTTCTTTGTTGCATTTGGAAATTATAAAATCTTTGGCAAGTGGATAACTTTTTACAAGTGGTTCCCTGTCAAGAATTCAGCGACCAGCCCCTCGAATAGCTCTTATGAATAAAGGTTAAAAACGCCTTTATTGCAATTCCTCCAACGATTGTCAGGGCTGAGATAGGCGCTTGCGCTTTTGTTTATTAGGGAAACATTAGTGAATTGTGAAAAAAATAAGGTATAATGGAATAACTAGTTGGTGGGGGGATGAGAATAAATGAAAAATATCCTAAAAAAGTGGAGAGAATGGAGAAATCATAAGTATCTCCCTTTCATCGTCATTATTATTACAGCCATATGCCTGTTTTTTTTGTTAATCGGCAATGTAAAGGAAAGTAAGTATGATTTTGAGTTGTTCCAGCTTTCACCTGATACGATAAGAGCAGTTAAAACCATGGAAGACTCCGTGAAAACAGAGGAAGAACGCAAAAAAACGGAGCAGGAAGTTCCAGCTGTTTACCAATTCCAAGACGAGACCGCTGCTAACCAAGCGGCAATAACAGAGTCTATTTTTGATAGTGTCTTGCATGTAAAAGAAAATGCAAATGCAGAAGATACAACTGCTACTTTAGTAGACAAGCTAAAAAAAGATATGGAAGAATTGGCAGAGAACGCAAGCTATGTACCACTTAATGACGATATGTTAATCATACTTTTAAATCAGAATAATATTATTTTGGACGATTCAAAGACGAAATTATCCGAGCTAGTGGAGTCAACATTAAGTGAACCAATTCGAATGGAAAATGTATCTATTTCAAGAGAGAAAATTGGTCAGCAAATAAATAACAATTTTGTTTATTCCCAGGATTATAAAAATGTACTCTCTAGTATTGCAAAAACCTCCATTGTCGCAACAGAGGTGGTAAATGAGAGTTTAACCGAGGAACGAATAGAACAGGCGAAAGCAAGCGTAGAGCCGACTCGCATACTTCAAGGACAAATACTCGTTCAAAAGGGTGAAATTATTGATAGAGAGGTCTATCGACAACTTGAGTTGCTGGGTATGTTGACGAATAAAGCATCCTATAGACCATATCTGGGAGTAGTTTTATTTGTTGGACTAACGATGTGGGTGTTATTTGGACAAACAATTATTAGAAAAGAGCAAACTATAAACAACTCGAAGAATTTGATTGTTGTAGCTTTCAGTGTCATTTTATCTGTATTAATGATGAAGGTGATACAGTCTGTCGCATATAATTTTGATGTAATTATAGCATTTTTATTCCCTACAGCGATGGTTGCAATGCTTGTTTATTTATTGGTAAATGAACGTGCAGCTTATATTTCTAATTTTGTGTCTGCTGCATATGCAGGTATCATTTTTCAAGAAGGCTATACAAATGTATTTCAAATGGAAGCCTCGTTATACATATTATTTGGTGGAGTTGCAGGTATTTTTGCGATGCAAAGAATGCATACGAATTCACAAATATTGCGCTCCAGTTTAATTGTTTCTTCTATTAATATTGTGTTTATTTTATTTTATTTATTAATGACGAAGGCTTCCTATGAATTTACAGATATTTTATTTTATGTAGGAGCAGCTATGCTGTCAGGAGTATTATCTGGTGCTATGACTATTGGGATACTACCTTTCTTTGAATCTTTCTTTGGCATATTATCTACTATGAGACTTATTGAATTATCCAATCCTAACCATCCTTTGTTGAAGAAAATATTAACCGAGACACCCGGCACTTATCATCACAGTTTAATGGTGGCCAATTTAGCAGAAGCTGCTTGTGAAGCGATAGGAGCTAATGGATTGCTTGCACGAGTTGGTTGTTATTATCATGATATAGGGAAAACAAATCGACCTGGATTTTTTATCGAAAATCAAGTAAACGGTTATAATCCGCATGATAATTTGTCTCCAGAGGCAAGCCGAGATATTATTATTGCACATGCGGTGGATGGAGCGAAGATTTTGCGGAAACATAAATTACCGACAGAAATTGTAGATGTAGCGGCGCAACATCATGGTACAAGTTTGTTGAAATTCTTTTATTTTAAAGAAAAAGAAACAAATAGTAATGTGAAAGAAGAGGACTACCGTTATCCTGGTCCAAAACCTCAAACAAAAGAAATCGCAATTATTTCTGTAGCCGATAGTGTAGAAGCAGCTGTTCGATCGATGAAAGAACCAGATGCTGATAAGATTCAAAAATTAATACAGTCTATTATTAAAGATAAATTATTAGATGGGCAATTCAATGAATGCGATCTGTCTTTAAAGGAAATAAAGAAAATGGAAGAGAGTTTTTGTACAACTATGAATGGAACATTCCATTCGCGGATTGAATATCCCAAATAATAACGCAAGGAGCTAATAATATGTTAGAACTAGATTTAATGGATGAGACAAACACAGTATCAGAGGAGACCTTAGCTCTTGTAGGAAAGGTATTGCAGTCAGCAGGTGAACAGCTTTCTGTTAAAGAAGGCAGTGAGGTTAGTGTAACATTTGTAACGAATGATGCTATCCAAGAAATTAATAAAACTTATCGAAACAAAGATGTGGCAACCGATGTAATCTCCTTTGCAATGGAAGAAATGGGAGAAGGAGAAATAGAAATTATGAACGCAGATATTCCGCCGATGTTAGGAGATATTATCATTTCAGTACAACGTGCAACGGAACAAGCGGAATCCTATATGCATTCTTTTGAGCGGGAGTTATGCTTCTTAGCAGTTCATGGTTTTCTACATTTATTAGGGTATGATCATGAAACGGAAGAACAAGAAAAAGAGATGTTTGGTTTACAAGAATCTATTCTACAAGCTTTTGGGTTGAAACGTGAAGGCCATGAACTTTCGTAAATTTTTTCGTTCCTTTATATATGCTGCAAATGGAATTTGCCATGTTTTAAAAAGTGAACAAAATTTTCGATTTCATGTATTTGCAGCAATAGTTGTTACGATAGTTGGAATGTTGACAGGTTTATCGCAAATAGAATGGATAATCATTGTTCTATCGATTTTTGGTATGTTCATGATAGAATTAGTAAATGCGTCCATAGAACGTATCGTCGATTTGGTAACTCCGGAATTACACCCGTTAGCTAAACAGGCTAAAGATTTAGCAGCGGGAGCATGTTTAATATATGCTATTTGTACTGTAATTGTTGGTTTAATCATATTTATCCCGAAATGGTCGGGTATCATATTATAGAGGTGAGTCATTTGAATAAAGAAATGTTACTAGAAGCATCCATTACAGCAAGAGAGAAAGCGTATGTCCCATATTCGAAATTTCCAGTAGGGGCAGCACTTTTAACAAAAGACGGCGAAGTGATTCTTGGCTGCAATATTGAAAATGCATCGTTTGGTTTAACGAATTGTGCAGAGCGCACTGCAATTTTTAAGGCAGTGTCAGAAGGGAAAAAAGAGTTCACTGCAATTGCTGTTTCAGGCGATACAGAAGGACCTATTTCTCCTTGTGGTGCTTGTAGACAAGTATTAGTGGAGTTTTGTGATAAGGATATGCCTGTTTACTTAACAAATTTAAAGGGAAATGTATTAGAAACAACGGTTGCAGAATTATTGCCTGGAGCCTTTACAACGGAGGATATGGACTATGCTGCAAAACAATAAGAATTATAAATCGGGATTTATATCGATAATAGGTCGACCAAATGTAGGAAAGTCTACATTTTTGAATCGAGTAATAGGACAAAAAATTGCTATTATGAGCGATAAACCTCAAACTACTCGTAACAAAGTACAAGGTGTTCTAACTTTGGAAAATAGTCAAATGATTTTCATCGATACACCTGGGATTCATATACCTAAACATAAGCTTGGGGACTTTATGCTTAAAGTTGCTAAAAATACACTACGTGAAGTAGATGTAATTATGTTCATGGTAAACGCAGTGGAACCAAGAGGGAAGATTGATGAGTACATCATGGAAATGCTTGAAAAAAATGAAACGCCGGTATTTCTAGTAATTAATAAAATTGACCAAGTTCATCCCGAAAAATTAGTCGATATTATTGAATCCTATACAAAGAAATATGACTTCGCAGAAATCCTTCCAATTTCTGCTTTACAAGGTAATAACGTTGATAAATTACTTGAAACAATTCAGTCGTATTTACCACAGGGACCACAGTACTATCCTGCCGATCAGGTAACGGATCACCCGGAAAGATTTATTATTTCTGAGCTAATTCGTGAAAAGGTTTTACATTTGACGAGGGAAGAAATTCCACATTCGATAGCAGTTGTAATAGATAAAATTAAAAAAGAAGAAGATACGGAAAAAGATATGATTCGTGTTTCTGCAACAATCGTAGTGGAAAGAGATTCCCAAAAAGGTATAGTCATCGGTAAAAAAGGTGCCTTACTTAAAGAGGTAGGGACAAGAGCACGTAAAGATATCGAAATGCTTTTAGGAACAAATGTATACTTAGAGCTATGGGTAAAGGTACAAAAGGATTGGCGAAATAAATCAGCTCATTTGAAAGATTATGGTTTTAGAGACGACGAGTATTAAAGAAAGAAGGTGAGGCAATTGCTACAAAAAGTAGAGGGTATTGTCTTACGAGCTTCTTCTTATGGAGAATCTAATAAAATCGTTACCATTTTTTCACGTGAATTGGGGAAGCGAGCAGCTATGGCTCGGGGGGCAAAAAAACCAACTAGCCGTTTAGCTTCTATTTCTCAGCCTTTTACGTATGGCTATTTTTTGATACAGCAAGGAAGAGGAATGGGGACTTTGCAGCAAGGTGAAATTATTGACTCTATGAGATCTGTTCGAGAAGATATATTTGCTACTGCATACGCAAGTTTTATAATGGAATTAGTGGACAAATTAATTGATGATGAAGCACCTAAGCCACAGTTATTTGAAATATTACAACAGGCATTACATGCTATATCAGAAGAATATGATCCAGAGGCAATTAGTTTGTTTGTGGAATGGAAGCTTCTTCCGACAGCAGGTATTTATCCAACACTTCATCAATGTACCAATTGCGGAGCAACAGATGGAGAATTTGCTTTTTCTTTTTCACAAATAGGATTTCTTTGCCATCGATGTTTTTCGATTGACCCTTATATTATCAGACTCTCTCCTTCTCAAGTGAAGCTTATTCGGACCTTTTATACAGTTCCTATTAATCAAGTAGGTAAGCTGACACTCAAAAAAGAGACAAAAGGATTTATTAAAAAAATTGTCCGAACGATTTATAGTGAACAAGTCGGAATACGATTAAAGTCGCAACACTTTTTAGATCAAATGGAGAAAACCCCAGAGTTTTTCACACCACGTAAAGAAGATCCAAGTCCCGAAGAAGACTAATTCTTTGGACTTGGATTTTTTTGTTGTACTAAAAAAGCAATATGGTGTATCAGAGGAGAATTGACACTAAGATTTCCGTTTCACGCGGACGCTTTCCGCGGGCGAGGCCGAGCCTCCTCGTTCGCTACGCTCTCTGTGGGGTCTCGACTTTCTCGCTGTTCCAGCTGGAGTCGCCGCGTTACACTTCAATCAATAGGCGAGTAAATTTAAACTTTAAGATTTATCGAGATAATTA
This sequence comes from Psychrobacillus psychrodurans, assembly GCA_900114885.1. Lineage (GTDB taxonomy): Bacteria > Bacillota > Bacilli > Bacillales_A > Planococcaceae > Psychrobacillus > Psychrobacillus psychrodurans. The sequence goes on along the minus strand of FOUN01000012.1, from coordinate 27,510 downwards.
TTAAAGGGATGATGATTGCAGAAGGTATTTTTAAGTGATAGTAATACTGTGATTTCCGTTTCACGCGGACGCTTTCCGCGGGCGAGGCCGAGCCTCCTCGTTCGCTACGCTCTCTGTGGGGTCTCGACTTTCTCGCTGTTCCCGCTGGAGTCGCCGAGTTACACTTCCATCAATAGACGAGTAAATTTAAACTTTAGGATTTATCGAGATAATTATTAAAGGAACGATGAATTCAGAAGGTATTTTAAGTGATAGTAATACTGTGATTTCCGTTTCACGCGGACGCTTTCCGCGGGCGAGGCCGAGCCTCCTCGTTCGCTACGCTCTCTGTGGGGTCTCGACTTTCTCGCTGTTCCCGCTGGAGTCGCCGCGTTACACTTCAATCAATAGGCGAGTTAATCTTAACTTTAAGATAGAGCAAAGTAAGTGTTTTAAGTACTATGAAATAAATCAAAAGTTATGCAACACAAAATAGATGAATAAATCATAGCTTAAGCAGCAGCAAACAGACGTGTAGAAGGCATCTCTTAATTGACAGTTACTTGCTTTGAATCGGTGGATACTTGCGTTCATGTGGATTTTACTTGCGCTGCCAAACAGGTTACTTGCGATTATTAGTTAGTTAGTTGCGCTTAGAGATGATTTACTTGCGGAATGGAAAACTTGACCATTAATTTTAAAGGTTTTATATATTTCAAATGCATTATCGTGTCATTTTAGAATCTGATTTCTGAATTACCACTGATAGCTAGGATGTGAGCTTTCCAAGCCGCATGAGCGCGAAGAATGAGACTTCAAAAAGGATGAAGGAGCGTCAGCGACCATCCTTGAGGGCTCATGCGTAGTGTGCAGCAGCACATATCCGTGTAGAAGCATCTACATGTATTCATTACTCGTTTTTAAATTGGCAAAGCAAAACGCAAGAATATTGTTCAAGGTGGCGAACAACATTCTTGCGTTTATTTTTAACAATCACTCAATAGTGACTTAATATCAAAATTGCAAATGATTTTCGATGTATTCTATTACATCTGCAATTGGCATTCTAGTTTGTTCCATCGAATCACGGTGACGTACAGTAACTTGGCCATCTGTTTCTGAATCGAAATCATATGTGATGCAGAAAGGAGTACCGATTTCATCTTGTCGACGGTAACGTTTACCAATAGATTGGGATTCATCATACTCCACCATGAAGTGCTTGCTTAAATCTGAAAACAAAGAAGTTGCTCCTTCAGACAATTTTTTAGAAAGTGGTAAAATTGCTGCTTTAACTGGTGCTAATGCAGGGTGGAAGCGTAATACAGTACGTACATCGCCACCTTCTAATTCTTCCTCATCAAATGCTTCACAGAGGAATGCTAATGTTACACGGTCAGCTCCTAGAGAAGGTTCGATACAATACGGTACATAACGTTCGTTTGTTACTGGGTCAATATAATTGAAATCTTCTCCAGAATGCTCCATATGCTGTTTTAAATCAAAATCAGTTCTATCTGCAATACCCCACAGCTCACCCCAACCGAATGGGAATTTATATTCGATATCTGTTGTTGCGTTAGAGTAATGAGAAAGTTCATCTTCTGAATGGTCACGTAAACGAATTGTATCCTCAGACACACCTAAGTTTAATAACCATTCTTTACAATAATTACGCCAGAATTCAAACCATTCCATATCTTCGCCGGGCTTGCAGAAGAATTCTAGTTCCATTTGTTCGAACTCTCTTGTACGGAATGTGAAATTTCCTGGTGTAATTTCGTTACGGAAACTTTTACCTACCTGTGCAATACCGAAAGGCATTTTTTTGCGCATAGAGCGTTGAACGTTTTTATAATTTACGAAAATACCTTGTGCAGTCTCAGGGCGTAAGAAGATTTCATTTGTAGAAGCTTCAGTTACACCTTGGAACGTTTTGAACATTAAGTTGAATTGGCGAATCTCTGTGTAATCAAAAGCACCACATGACGGACAAACAACATTGTGCTCTTTCATGATTTCTTCCATCTTCTCAAATGAAAGGCCGTCTATTACCATTTCAATACCTTTTTTGTCTAGTGCATCTTCAATGATTTTATCTACTCGATGACGAGATTTACATTTCTTACAGTCAATCATTGGATCATTAAAGTTACCTATATGACCAGATGCAACCCAAGTTTTAGGATTCATCAAAATAGCTGCATCTAAACCTACGTTATAAGGTGATTCTTGAACAAATTTTTTCCACCAAGCTTTTTTGACGTTATTTTTTAGTTCCACACCAAGGGGGCCGTAATCCCATGTATTAGCTAAACCACCATAAATTTCAGATCCAGGAAATACAAAACCTCTTTGTTTTGCTAAACTAACTACGTTTTCCATTGTAATTGTCATTTGATAACCTCCATTAAATTTTGTCACTTTATCCCGGAACACAAAATAACTCGTCTCCGGGCAATAAGTGCCCGGGGACGAGTTATTAACCCGCGGTTCCACCCCGATTGATTGTTAAAAAACAATCCTCTTTAAAAGCATAAGCTCCAAGCTGCCGTTTTCCTACAATGTGGGCTTTCACTGACCCCACTCGCTTAGGATGTAGTACTTATAATGCTCTTCAACGCTTTATCATTTGTTGCTATTGTATCATGAGCAACTTTACTTCGCAATAACCTAGAAAGTAGTATATAATTATTTAGTATTAAGTATAACACTTTGAGGCGGTGAGTCCAATCGAACTCAACAAACGGCAAAATGAAATTTTGGACATAGTAAAAGGAAACGGTCCTATCACTGGCGAACAAATTGCGGAGAGACTGAAATTAACTAGATCCACGCTACGTCCAGATCTAGCTATATTAACGATGGCAGGCTTTTTAGATGCTCGTCCACGTGTGGGGTACTTTTATTCTGGCAAAAAAACAAGCCAAGCAATATCAGATAATATAGCACAAATGACAGTGAAAGATTTTCAATCAATTCCAGTAGTTGTTGATGAAAGTATGACGGTATATGATGCTATATGTCATATGTTTTTAGAGGATGTTGGGTCATTATTTGTCCTTGATAAAAATTCGTTGCTTTCAGGAGTTCTTTCAAGAAAAGACTTTTTGCGAACAAGTATTGGCAACCAAGATTTAAACAAAATTCCAGTACATATGATTATGACAAGGATGCCTAACATAACGTATTGTTTGAAAGAGGATACACTTATTGAAGTGGCCAAAAAATTAATGAGTCGACAAATTGATTCCCTACCTGTTGTAAAAGAAGGGAAAAATGGGTTAGAAGTGATTGGTAGAATTACAAAGACTAATATTACTCGAGCCTTTTTATCATTAGCCGATGACCATGATCTATAAGGAGTGAAACGATGAAAATGCTAAACCTGTTTATAGTCTCGGATTCTATAGGAGAAACGGGCGAACTAGTAGCAAAAGCGGCAATAAGTCAATTTAGACCTGGTCTACAGCATACTAAATTTAAGAGATTTACTCATATTGATTCTTTAGACCATATTAAAGAAATTACAGAACTTGCTAAAGAGCAAGGTGCTATAATCTTGTATACACTTGTACAAACAAAAATGCGTCAAGCATTAATAGAATACTGTAATTTATATAATTTAGAGTCTGTCGATTTAATAGGACCGGTTATTAATCTATTTGAAAAAGAATTAGATGAAAAACCTTTTGAAGAACCTGGTTTAGTAAGAAAGTTAGATGAAGACTATTTTAAAAAAATTGAAGCAATAGAATTTGCAGTAAAATATGACGATGGAAGAGATCCAAGAGGGTTACTTCAAGCGGATATAGTACTTATAGGGGTATCTAGAACTTCTAAAACTCCATTATCACAGTATTTGGCGAACAAAAGATTCAAAGTAGCAAACGTTCCACTTGTACCAGAAGTAGACCCACCGGAGCAACTTTTCCAAGTTGATCCAGCAAAATGTGTAGGATTAGTCATTACTCCAGAAAAACTAAATTCTATTAGAAAAGAAAGATTGAAAGCAATTGGTTTAAATGATGATGCAAGTTATGCTAAAATAGAAAGAATCAATGAAGAAATTGATCACTTTGAGAAAATCGCTAAAAAAATTGGTTGTATTGTAATTGATGTGACGAACAGAGCGGTGGAAGAGACTGCTAATGTAGTAATTAATCACATACAACAAAAATAATTTGGAAGATTTTAAACCGATTCACGATAGTGAAAAGGTTTTTTCTATTGTCTATCGAATAGATAATAATAGATTATTAGTTTAAAATGTTTTATAATAGTTATTTGTGGAAAATAATTATTATAAAATTATTTATATGATTTTTTTGTCGATTCTTGCAGGATTTTTCTTTCATTTAACGAATTATTAAAGTAGCAAGTAAAGATGGTGAAAAAGTGTCGGGTCGTATAGAAGAAGAGGTAATCGAACAAGTTAGAAATAACAATGATATTGTCGACGTCATAAGCGAATATGTTCAACTAACCAAAAGAGGTCGAAACTATTTTGGTTTATGCCCTTTTCATGGTGAACAGACACCATCTTTTTCAGTAACACATGAAAAGCAAATTTTTCATTGCTTTGGTTGTGGAGCTGGTGGAAATGTAATTACATTTTTAATGGATATTGAAAATCTTTCTTTTCAAGATGCTGTTAGTAAACTTGGTAGTCGAATTGGATTGACTATTGAAGAGAGTTCTTCTGGGGATACAGAGTCGAAAGCACCTGTTTCAAAAGAGGTTTCCATGATGAGAAAAGCTCATGAGTTTGCTAGTGACTATTTCCATCATTTACTGCTTCATACCGAGGAAGGAGAAAATGCATTACATTACCTCGAGGAAAGAGGGTTTTCTAAGGAGATTATCGAAAAGTATAAGATAGGGTGGTCCCTTCCTAAATGGGATGCTTTAACTACGTTACTTGAACGTAAAGGTATGGATTTACAAGAAATTGAGAAAACTGGTCTCATTATCCGAAAAGAAAATGAATTAAAGTATTTCGATCGGTTTCGAGGAAGAATTATGTTTCCGGTATTTGATGAAACCGGGTATGTTATTGCCTTTTCTGGTAGAATACTGGAAAAGAACGAAAATGAGGTCAAGTACCTAAATAGTCCAGAATCGCCTATATTCCAAAAGAGCCATGTACTTTATAATTTAGACAAAGCAAGATTAGATATTCGGAAACAACGTAATGTAATTGTTTTTGAAGGTTTTCTCGATGTTATTGCTGCATCTAAGGCAGGTATTGGCAATGGAATTGCAACTATGGGTACAGCATTGACGTCAACTCATATAACCAAACTAAATAGACTCACTTCAAATGTCACGCTTTGTTTTGATGGTGATCGTGCAGGTATGGAAGCAGCTAAAAAGGCTTCTACTGCTTTACAAGCCCATCAAATACAAACGGAGATTGCAATTATTCCAGATGCAATGGATCCCGATGATTACATTAAAAATTATGGGGAAGAAGCATTTCGAACAAAGATTATTGAAAAGCCACATTCATATTTATCATTTATGATGATTGTTTCAAAGAGAGATAAAAATTTTAACAATGAAAATGATACTTTACAGTATATCCAAGAAATATTGGAAATACTGAGTGATAGAAGTTCATCAGTTGAACGTGATTTGTATATTCGTCAGCTTTCACAAGAAACTAATGTATCAGAAGAAGCTATTTACCAACATTTACGTAAAATTCAAGGAAAGCAAGCAAAACAATCTAAGCAGGAATCATCCCTTCCTTTAACAATTAAACCGGAAATGACGAAGATAAAGAAAGCAATATCTGCAGACGAAAGAGCAGAGCGAATATTACTTTCCCATATGCTTCACAATCCTAGTGTAATTGATATTGCAAGAAGGAATTTGGATGATCAATGTTTTATCAGAGATGCTTATGAAGTGGTGTTTGTTCGATTAACTGGATTTTACGAAGAGTATCCAGATGGTGATTTTCAACGTTTTTTAGAAGTATTAAATGATGCACAGTTAAGAAAAATAGTAATGGAAGCAGCGCTCTCAGAACGTGATCCAGAGCATGAAACAGAGGAAGTCATGGACTGTTTGCGCCATATACGAAAATACCGGATTGAACTACGTATTTCACGTAAGTTACATGAAGCAAAAGAAGCAGAAAAAATGAGTGATATTTCCAAGGCATTGGAACTGGCCCAAGAAGCTATTCAGTTGAAAAAGTCTTTGGAAACTTTAGAGTAACTATCCGGTAGTAAAAGGAGGAATTCTTATGGCGGACAAGTCCGAACGTACAAAAGAAACAGATATTGAATTATCATTAGAAGAGGCAAAAAAACAATTAATCGAATTAGGTAAAAAAAATGGTGAGTTAACATATCATGATATTGCAGAAAAATTAGCTCATTTTGAACTTGAATCTGATCAAATCGAAGAGTTCATTGATAATCTTGAAGGTAGAAATATTGAGCTTAGTCGTAAAGATGGTGATGAAGAAGATTTGGATCGCTTAATGAAAGGTAAAGAAGAAACCTTTGACTTAAATGATTTAAGTGTTCCACCTGGCGTCAAGATCAATGACCCTGTTCGTATGTACTTAAAGGAAATAGGGAGAGTAGACTTACTAAAAGCTTCTGAAGAGGTTGCTCTAGCAGAACGTATTGAGCAAGGCGATGAAGAAGCTAGAAAACGTTTAGCTGAAGCAAACCTGCGATTAGTTGTAAGTATTGCAAAACGTTATGTTGGGCGTGGTATGCTATTTTTAGACCTTATTCAAGAAGGTAATATGGGGCTTATCAAAGCTGTAGAGAAATTTGATCATCGTAAAGGGTTCAAATTTAGTACTTACGCTACATGGTGGATACGTCAAGCAATAACACGTGCAATTGCTGACCAAGCTAGAACAATTCGTATTCCTGTGCATATGGTAGAAACTATAAATAAGTTAATTCGTGTTCAACGTCAATTATTGCAAGATTTAGGTCGTGAACCTTCTCCTGAAGAAATTGGGGAAGAAATGGACTTGCCTGCAGAAAAAGTACGTGAAATATTGAAAATTGCCCAAGAACCGGTTTCTTTAGAAACACCTATTGGTGAAGAGGATGATTCTCATTTAGGTGATTTTATTGAAGATGCAGATGCGCAGTCTCCCTCTGACCACGCTGCTTATGAGCTTCTTAAAGAACAATTGGAAGATGTCTTGGATACACTAACAGACAGAGAAGAAAATGTATTACGCCTGCGTTTCGGTCTGGATGATGGTCGTACGAGAACACTTGAAGAGGTTGGAAAAGTATTTGGAGTTACGCGTGAGCGTATTCGTCAGATAGAGGCAAAAGCATTACGAAAACTGCGTCACCCTTCTAGAAGTAAACGTCTTAAAGACTTTTTAGAATAGAATGGAAGACATCCACTATGGGTGTCTTTTTCTAAGTTCTATGAATCTTACAATACTGGTTTTACCAGATGAAAAGAGGACTAGATATGTCGCTGCAACGTAAGCAAATTATAATGAATGAAATTTCATTTTGGAAAAAAAACAAGTTATTACCCGAGCATTATTGTGATTTTCTTCTCGCTTTATACGCCCAAGGTGAAAATAATGGGGACGAACAAACGGAGAATGCCTCTAAGGCAGTATTAGCTAAAAAACAAAAAACTAAAGTAATATTGTATACTATAGTCGGTTTATTAACCGCAATATTATTAGCTTCCTTGTTTGTTGCAACAACCGCAATCTTTATACCCATTATTCTTGTTGCAATTGCTATTCTTTCTTTTTTATACATAGCTATTAAACTAGTAAAAAATAAATCAGTGATGGCACCGCTCCTGTTTGTATTTTCTGCTTTATTATTATTAGCATTATCTTTTAAAGTATGGGATATTTACTTTGGAGATAACCCATTATTATTAATTGGTTTAATATTTGGTAATTGTTTGTTATGGCTTTTCTCTGGATTACTGATGAAGTTAGTATATTTTAGTATTTCTGGGATTTTAGGGATTTTATTAATTATCGGTTATTTTATATTCAATTAATTACTATTACATATAACGATAAAATACCAACAACTATTCACTAAATGTGACTGATTGTTGGTATTTTTTAATAGGGAAGAAAGTTATAGTTTTGTGCCTTGAACTCAATGAGCTACGTATTTTGAAGAATAAAATATCTAATAGCACTACCAATTTCCGTTTCAAGTGGACACTTTCCGTGGAGGAAGGCAATGCCAGGTGGCTTACTTAGCTTTTGTCTTAAAGGTTGCTTGTGCTTTTCTAATAATAAATCTTTGAATTTCTAATATTTTTAGTATAATAGTAATTGTAAGCGTTTTTATTTACAAAGGGGATGGAAGAAATGAATTTTGATTTAACTCAGGAACATAACATGATCCGTAAAACAATTCGTGAGTTTTCGGATGAAGTTGTTGCACCAGGAGCAATTGAGCGCGATAAAACGAAAGCGTTCCCAAAAGAAATCTTTAAACAGTTAGCCGACATGGGGATGATGGGCTTACCGTTTTCAGAAGAGTATGGTGGATCAGGAGCAGATACAGTTAGTTTTGCAATAGTTACAGAAGAATTGAGTAGAGCATGTGCTTCCACAGGAATTACCTATTCTGCACATATATCTCTTGGCGGTGCTCCACTTAACCTATTTGGTACAGAAGAACAAAAACAAAAATACTTGGTTCCAGTATGTACAGGAGAATCATTCGGTGCCTTTGGTTTAACCGAGCCTAACGCAGGGTCAGATGCAGGTGGTACGCAGACAACTGCAAAAGTTGATGGCAATGATTTTGTTATTAATGGAAACAAAGCTTTTATAACGAATGCTAGCTATGCAAAACACTTAGCATTAACAGCAATTACTGATGTGAAGGATGGAAAAAAAGAAATTTCGGCGATTATTGTTCCTACAGATTCAGAAGGTTTCTCTATTATCGATAACTACGAGAAAATGGGTTTGAATGCATCTAACACAACTGAGCTAGTATTAGAAAATGTACGTGTGCCTCAGGAAAACTTGTTAGGTGAGAAAGGAAATGGATTCAAACAATTCCTTGTAACGCTTGACGGTGGTCGAATTGGTATAGGAGCAATGGCAGTAGGGATTGCACAAGCAGCTTTTGACAGAGCTCTCCGTTATTCTAAAGAGCGCAAGCAGTTTGGAAAGACACTTTCTGAGTTCCAGGTAACACAATTTAAATTGGCAGATATGGCGATGAAAATTGAGCTTGCACGCACAATGGTACACAAAGCAGCATGGTTGAAAGATCAGGGACGGGCATTTGGAAAAGAAGCGTCTATGTGTAAATTATATGCATCTGAAATTGCAATGGAAGTAGCAGATCAAGCTATTCAAATACATGGTGGTTATGGGTATATGAAAGAGTATGAAGTAGAAAGATATATGCGAGATGCTAAATTACTGGAAATTGGAGAAGGAACTTCCGAAGTACAGAGAATGGTAATAGCTCGACATATTGGTTGCTAAATGTAGAAAAAACACGAAAAATTATGTCCAAATTGTCACAATGTAAGAAAACTTATCCCATAAGACTTTTCGTTTTAACTAGAATGCAGTACAATGTAAATGTTGACTAATTCTATATTAGAAAAGATTGTATTAAAAGGGAGGGTTAACTATGCAAAGAAATCCAATAATTCCATTTATCTTAATTATGGCTTTTGGTATTGGTTTAATTTTCTTCTTGTCTATGGATGGCGTAGGTAACAAAGAAGAAATGGCTGCAACTGAAGAACATGGAGAAGGAACAGAAGGCGGAGAAGATGCGTCAGCTGGAGAATTCGATCCAGAAGCTCTTGCTCAAGGTAAATGTATCGGTTGTCACGGTAATAGTTATGAAGGACAAGGTGCTTTTCCTTCATTAGTTGATACTGAACTATCTGAAGACGAAATTAAAGATGTATTAGCAAATGGTAAAGGTGCAATGCCAGCTGGTTTAGTACCTGAAGAAAATCTAGACGCTATGGCGGCATGGATAACATCGTTAGAATAGTAACTCAATAAGAAGGCCTTCGATTTCGTAAAAGAATCGAGGTCTTTTTTCTTTTTTGCTATAATAGTTAATGAAGAGGTGTTGAAAAAATGAATGCAAAAAAATTATCGGAAAGACTGAAAACAGTTGCTTCCTTTGTCAAAGAAAATACTATTTTAGCGGATATCGGTAGTGATCACGCATACTTGCCATGTTTTTTAGTACATGAAGGTGTTATAACGAAAGCTATTGCTGGAGAGGTTGTAAAAGGTCCATTCGAATCTGCGAAAAAACAAGTAATAAGTGAAGGCTTACAAAATAATATTGATGTCCGTTTCGGTAACGGGTTAGAGGTATTCTCGGATGTAGACAATGTTCAGACAGTTACTATAGCTGGAATGGGTGGTCCACTTATAGCCTCAATTCTAGAATCAGGGAAAGACAAGCTTTCTAAGGTGGATACTCTAATATTACAACCAAATATACATGCCAAAGCAATACGAGAATGGGCTATTCAAGAACAATGGAAAATAGAACAGGAAGTAATTCTGGAAGAACACGATAAAATTTATGAGATTCTTGTGTTAAAAAAAGGAATCATGAAGTTATCAGAAAAGGAGTTGCTAGTTGGTCCAATTCTAAGTAAAGAAAAATCTCCTATCTATCAAAAGAAGTGGAACAATGAATTAAATGAATGGCTACGAATAGTAAATGAGTTAAACAAAATACCAGGAACTGAGGTACATCAAAAGAAAGAAGAACTAGAATACAAAATTGCCTTAGTGAAGGAGACTTTATAAACGATGAAGGAAACAAATGGACAACATCTTATTTCCCTTTTCGAACAATGGGCACCAAAATCTTTGGCAGTCGATGGAGATACAGTAGGCTTACAAATTGGTACTCTCAATAAAACTATTACAAAAGTTTTGGTTACCTTAGACGTGAATCTCGATACAGTAGAAGAAGCGATTAAAAATGGCTGCGAGCTTATTATTGCTCATCATCCTCCTATTTATAGAGGAATGAAAAATATGCGTACAGATTTACCTCAAGGAATTTTAATCGAGAAATTGATAAAAAATGATATAGCCGTATATGCTGCACATACGAATTTAGACATCGCCACAGGTGGAGTTAATGATTTACTAGCTAATGCTTTGCAGTTAGAAAATATAGAAATCCTTGAGCAAACTAACTCAGAACAACTGATGAAGTTAGCAGTTTTTACACCAAAAGAGTCTACAAATGTGGTAAGAGCTGCATTAGATATTGCTGGTGCAGGTCAAATTGGAGAATATCAATCATGCAGCTATACATCAGCGGGGGAAGGAAGGTTTAAACCTTCAGACTTAGCAAACCCCTATATTGGACAAGCGAATGAATTAGAAGTAGTAGAAGAGGATAAAATCGAAGTAGTGTTTCCTGTTTCTATAAAAAATAAGGTATTAAAAGCATTGTTGACAAATCATCCATATGAAGAGCCTGCATATGATTTAATAATACTGGAATCTGAAGTAAACAAAAAGGGTCTAGGAAGAATTGGGAAACTGCCTAAAAAACTAATATTAGCTGAATATGCTGAAGTAGTTAAAAAGCAATTAAATGTACCTTTTGTTAGGGTTGTAGGGGATTTAACGCAAGAAGTTCAGAAAGTTGCTGTACTTGGTGGAGACGGTAACAAATATATACAAACAGCAAAAAGAGCTGGAGCAGATGTATTTATAACAGGTGATTTGTATTTCCATGTTGCGCAAGATGCAGAGGCTATTGGATTATCGGTTATTGATCCAGGGCATCATGTAGAACAAATCATGAAGCACGGAGTTGCGGAGTATATGACAGAGGTTTGCATTCAGAACAATCTCTTAGTTGAATTCATCTCCTCAAAAATTTCAACTGATCCCTTTCAATTAATTTAATAGGAAGTATATAAAAAAGCTGCCCATTTGAGCAGCTTTTTTATTTAACTGTATAAGGTTCAATCCGGTTTACCGGTTTTGGTATTTTGATTTTAGGAAGAATTTTTTCTGGTACTGTTTTTTTCGTTATATCGTGAGTTGTAGGATCGTTTGGATCGTACTTTTCTAAAAAGTGAATAACTTCTTTTACGATAGGAGTAGGTGTGGAGGCACCTGCAGTTACAGCTACATGTGAAATATTATTCAACCATTCCAATTTTAAATCAGAGATGTCTCCAATTCTATAAGAAGGCGTCCCAGCGATTTCCTCTGAAACTTGTGTCAGTCTATTAGAATTATTACTCATCGGATCGCCTACTACTATTAAAAGTTCTGCTTCTCCAGCCTGTTCAGCTACTGCTTCTTGACGAACTTGAGTAGCCAAGCAAATTTCTTTATGAACTTCAATGTGAGGGAATTTCTCTTCTAATTTTTTCATTAAATCCACAACATCCCACTGAGACATTGTTGTTTGATTGGTAACAAGAAGTTTTTCAACAGAGATTGTTAAATTTTCAACATCCTCTAATGTTTGAACTAGATGAACTTTGTCAGGAGCTACCCCAATTGCACCTTCTGGCTCAGGATGTCCTTTTTTGCCGATATAAATAATATCGTAGCCTTCAGCTGTTTTTTCTCTAATAAGGTCATGAGTAACTGTAACATCTGGACATGTTGCATCTATTGAAACAAGCCCTTTTTTACGAGCTAACTCTTTTACCTCTGGAGAAACGCCGTGAGCAGTGAAAATTACTGTACCTGTTTCAACTTTCGATAATATATCTAAACGATTTTCTCCGTCTAAAGTAATTATTCCGTCCATTTCAAATGCATCAGTTACATGTTTATTATGGACTATCATTCCTAAAATATATATAGGCCTTGGAAGAGAGGTGTCTAGTGCAGCATTACGAGCAATAACCATTGCATCTACTACACCGTAACAGTATCCTCTAGGCGAAATTTTTTGTACAATCATTTTACGTAACTCCCTTCAATACGAGCATACTCATATTATAACGGAGCACATGGATGATTACAAAACTTTAAATTGGAGGCTGAAATATTCTAGGTATCGAGGCTCCGTTAGTTACAGATGTTGCAGTACTAGCTGCTCTTGCGGCAGACGAGGCAGCAGAAGCAGTTACATTACCTGCAGCAGCGGCAGTTGTAGCAGCTGGGACGGATTGAAAACCACGGTATAGTTTTAACAAAGCTGGAACATTTTGTATCATAGGAGCAAATTGTCTAACCATAGGCGTAAGCTGCTGAGCTGTATTTAAGAATTTGTCTGCTGTTTGTAAATAACTCATTGTTTTGGTCATTGGTTGACCTTGTTGAATGCCTCCTGTGGGAGCTGATTGAAACTGATTAAAAAAATTAGTAGCCGGTCCTGCAGGGGGAGGTGGTGGAGAAGCCTGTTCTCCTCCAAAAAAGCCAAAGGGATTATTATTCGGAACATTTTGGGGGTTAGGGCTAGGATTGGACATGCCAAAAAAATCATTTCCCCGATTTTGAGCAAATGGATAAAAAGATTGGTAGCGCATTTTTTCATCTCCTTTCGAACAACAAAGACTATTCTATTCTATGCAAATTATACGTTTTATGTACAATCGTGGTACAATAAAGAAATGTGAGGGAGTGACGTAGGATGTCCAAATATACAGATTATAGTTTTCAGCCTTTTTTACTAGACGCAATAGAAAAATTAGGCTTCCAAGAACCAACGCCAATTCAAAGAGAAATGATTCCACTTGTTTTAAAGGGGAAAAGTGCGATTGGCCAAGCACATACTGGAACAGGAAAAACACATAGTTTTTTGATCCCAATTGTTGAAAAAATAGATGCTAGTAAAATAGAAGTACAAGCAGTTATTACATCACCAACAAGAGAGCTTGCAACACAAATTTATAATGAGTTGAACAAGCTAGTAGAAGGAACAGAAATCCAAACAAAATTATTTATTGGTGGAACGGACAAAGCCCGTTCAATCGAAAAACTTAAAACACAACCACAAATTGTTGTTGGAACACCAGGTAGACTACGTGATCTTACAGTAGAGCAAGCATTACTTGTTCATACCTCTAATGTTTTAGTTGTTGATGAAGCTGACTTAGCTTTCGATCTAGGTTTTATCAATGAGATCGATCAGTTTGCATCTCGCATGCCTGAGAAACTAGAAATGTTTGTATTTTCTGCTACAATTCCAGAGAAATTACAACCTTTCTTAAAAAAATATATGGATTCACCTGTTCATATTAAAATAGGCGAGAAACGTCGAGTAGCAGAGGGTATTGAATTTATTGTAACTCCAGTTCGAAGCAAATCTAGGAAGAAACGTTTACTTGATGTAATGGAAGGTATTAATCCATACCTAGCAATTATATTTGCAAATACGAAACAACATGCAGATGAAGTAGCTAACTATTTACAAGGAAATGGTGTAAAAGTTGGTATAGTTCATGGGGATATTTCGCCACGTGACCGTAAACGAGTGATGAAACAAATACATGACCTAGAATTTCAGTATATTGTAGCAACAGACTTAGCTGCACGCGGAATTGATATTCCTGGTGTCAGCCATGTTATTAACTATGAACTTCCAGACGATTTAGAGTTTTTCGTTCATCGTGTAGGAAGAACAGCACGTGCTGGAATGACAGGCATTGCAATTTCATTATATGAACCATCGGACGAAGATGCGCTAGTACGTCTTGAAAAAATGGGTATTCCTCTGGAGCATAAAGATGTGATTGATGGAGAATGGTCAGAGCTTAAGGAGCGCCACGCACGAAAAAACCGTACAAAAAATGAAAATGAGATAGATGCAAAAGCTAAGTCCCTAGTACGTAAGCCTAAAAAAGTTAAACCTGGCTACAAGCGTAATATGAAATGGGAAATGGATAAAGTAAAGAAAAGAGAGAGACGTATTAAAAACCGTAAGAAATAAGGAGCTGCTGTCATGTTATTAGGTTCACATGTTTCTATGAGTGGAAAAGAAATGCTGCTGGGTTCAAGTAAGGAAGCTGCATCATATGGTGCAAATACCTTTATGATTTACACTGGTGCTCCACAAAATACTAGAAGAAAACCAATTGAAGAATTGAATATTGAAGCTGGTATTGCACATATGAAAGAAAATGGGATGTCCAATATAGTTGTACATGCTCCTTATATTATCAATTTAGGAAATACGACAAAACCGGAGACTTTCGCCCTTGGTGTAGAGTTTCTACAAAAAGAAATAGAACGAACTGCAAATATTGGTGCGACTCAAATTGTCTTGCATCCAGGAGCCCATGTGGGAGCTGGAGCAGATGCTGGTATTGCTAGAATTATTGAAGGTTTAAATGAAGTACTAGCAACCGACTTCCCAGTTCAAATAGCTTTAGAGACTATGGCAGGAAAAGGGTCAGAATGTGGTCGCTCTTTTGATGAGCTTGCACAGATCATAAACGGAGTTGTGAACAATCATCGATTATCCATTTGCATGGACACATGTCATATTCATGATGCTGGTTATAATATTGTAGACGATTTTGATGGAGTCCTAAATGAGTTTGATAAAATAATTGGTATTGATCGTTTAAAAGTAATTCACATTAATGATAGTAAAAATGTATGTGGAGCAGCAAAAGATAGACATGAAAATATTGGTTTTGGTGAAATTGGATTTGAAACATTACAATACATCGTTCACCATCCTCAATTGATGGAGCTTCCAAAAATTTTAGAAACACCATTTGTTGGTGTAGACGCTAAATCGAAGGAAGCCCCATATAAGTATGAGATTGAAATGCTTCGAAACAAACAGTTTAATCCAGAAGCTATCGATGCGTTACGCTAAGAAAGCTGTAAGTGAAAGCGTCTATGTAAGCCGTAAGCCCGGACAAGTGCCTAAAGTATTTAACGTGTAAAGGTATTCTTTTACTTTGCAGAAATACCGAAGGACTCGTGGGGCTAGGCGCTGAACTTGAACAGATTATCAAATAATAAGAATTATATACTTTGTTATTAGCAGAAACTGAAGGGTATTATCTTCTTTTAACTAAAGGAAGATGGTGCCTTTTCTTTTATTTCTTTATAAAGATCCATAGCACGTTGTTCCCCAAGTATTTGTATCAATTTTTGTTGAATAGCGAGTGGAACCCCGAAAACAACCCAGGAAAGTGAAATTTCTTTTAATAGTGGATGCACACTTTTCAATTCTTTATCTGATATTTGAATATCAAAACCTTTTACAATTGTTTTAAACTCCTTTAATGTACATGTTTGTAGCTGCTGAATAAATTTATGGATATCCAGAAAAACATCCTTTCAAGCAATTTTATTTACACATGGCGCGTTTTGGATTATACTTTAACTTTGTAAATCGTAATCATTCTTAATTAGAATCGAGGAATAATAATGGGAACCCCATTGATCAACCTACATAATATTTCGTATCAATACGAACAAACCAAGGCTTTAACAGATATAAATTTAACCATAGCAGAAGGTGACTTTTTAGCTATTATTGGACCAAATGGTTCTGGCAAATCTACATTATTAAAAATAATCCTAGGGCTTTTAAAACCGACAAAAGGGGAAGTACTTCTTTTTGGGAAACCAGTAACTCAGTTTAAAGATAAAGAACGCATTGGTTATGTTTCACAAAAGTCAAATTCGTTTAATACTGGTTTTCCTGCTACTGTAACTGAGGTTGTAAGAAGCGGTTTAGTTAAGAAAACTGGATTATTTCACCGATACCCAGCAAATGTAGATAAACTAGTAAAGCAAGCATTAAAATCAGTAGGTATGGACGAATTCTCTATGAAGAATATAGGTGACCTTTCTGGAGGGCAACAACAGCGTGTATTTATCGCCAGAGCATTAATTAGTAATCCCAATATATTGATACTAGACGAGCCAACAGTAGGAGTAGATAGCAAAAATGTAAAATCTTTTTATAATATGTTAAGCCATTTAAATCGGGAACATAATATTACGATTGTTTTAGTTACACATGACGTTGATGCAGTATCAAAGAGTATTAGCCACGTGGCTTGTTTGAATCAGCGCATTCATTTTCATGGCTTTAAAAATGATATGGATCAGATGAGTGACGAACAATTGGAAGCGTGGTATGGACATGCAGTACGTAAAGTCGATCACCAAAGTGAGGTGAAATCATGATTGAGTCTATTTTTCAGTATGAGTTTTTACAAAATGCCTTTGCCTCGGGCTTAATCATCGGTTTCATTGCTCCACTATTAGGTGTATTTATCGTCGTGCGAAGGCTTTCGTTAATAGCAGATGCATTGAGCCATGTTACGTTAGCAGGTATCGCTGGTAGCCTATATTTAAGTCAATCTATTGGGGCACTTGCTTTATTAAACCCATTATATTTGGGGATTGTAGCATCTGTAACTGGTTCATTGTTTATTGAGAGATTAAGAAGATTGTATAAACACTATGAAGAGCTTGCTATCCCAATTATCATGTCAGCTGGTCTAGGATTTGGTGCGATTTTTATCTCATTAGCAGAGGGATTTAGTTCTGATCTATTTAGTTATTTATTTGGTTCTGTATCTGCAGTAAGTCGTCAGGATCTTTGGATAATTATTGGTATTGCTTTGATTGTGATAATATTTTTAAGTTTATTTTTTAAAGAACTATTTGTTCTTTCTTTTGACGAGGAATATGCCAAAGCATCGGGTCTTCCCGCAAAATGGATTCATGTTTTGTTTATGATTGTGACCGCATTAGTTATTGCAGGATCCATGCGAATTGTTGGTATCCTACTTGTATCGTCGCTTATGACATTGCCGGTAGCTGCAGCTATGCGTATATCCAAAAGCTTTAAACAAGCGATTTTGCTATCTGTAATATTCGGCGAGTTGTCTGTTGTTATCGGTCTTGTTAGTGCATTCTATTTAGATTTAGCACCAGGTGGAACAATTGTTGTTACATCGATTATTATTTTACTTCTAACTATTTTTTCGAAAAAGATTGGAAGCAAGGGAGCTGTTTCAGGATGAACATAGAAAAAGCATGGGACATTCTAAAAAATAAAGGTTTCAAAAAAACAGATAAACGTGAACAAATTCTTAGTATTTTTTCAGAGACTGAAAAATATATAACTGCTAAAGACATTCTTAATGTGATGAAAAAAGAACATCCTGGGATGAGCTATGATACGATTTATAGAAATTTAAGTACATTTGTGGATCTGGGGATTTTGGAAGAGACTGAGTTAACTGGAGAAAAACATTTTAGAATGCAGTGTGAGGCTGATCATCATCATCACCATTTTATCTGCATGTCCTGTGGCAATATTAAAGAAATTCCGTTTTGCCCTATGGAAGTGCTTCAAAATGCAATACCTGGCTATGAGATTGAAAATCACAAGTTTGAAATCTACGGCAATTGTCCTTCATGTCATTAGTAAAAGTAGTGTGAACCAACATATGGTTTGCACTATTTTTTTGTATATAAAAATGTGTAAAACATGTTTGACATTTTTAATGGTATTTTTTATAATATAAATGTCAAACATATTTGACATGATGTGAGGTGTTTTCGGTGGAAAATATAATAAAAAGAGCACGTAAGGATAAAAAAGTTTCCCAAGATGAGTTAGCAAAGCTGTGTGGAGTTTCGAGACAGACGATTAATGCAATAGAAAATAACAAGTATGATCCGAGTCTAGTTTTAGCCTTTCAGTTGGCAAAAAATTTAAGTTTAACTGTCGATGAATTATTTACTTTTAACGGAGGGGATAAATAATGAGTAAAAAAGAGGTTGTAAGTCTTATTCTAATGCTGATTGTTACTTTATATTTTGGTGCTACTTTAATTAGTTACGTTGTAATGCCGAATGTTGAATTTGGGGTTACAGAGATTTTATTAATTATCGCCATAGTTGTTGGATGGGCACAGTTTTTTACTTGGCATGCACGAAAAGATGTTAGAAAGGACGAATTAGGCAAAAAAATAGTTCGGGAAAGTGCCTATCTAAGTCATCAAATTGTATTTGGTTCTTTACTTTTATTGTGCAGGGGTTACTTGATATAGAAGAGATATTAGTTGTTTGGAGTGAAGGCGACGACTCCTAGGGGACAAGCGCGTGGGAGAGACTACAGGCTCGACCCGTGCCCCCAGGAAAGCGTCTGCCGTAACGGAAAACAACGGCTACGAAGTGTATATAAAAATAAAGCAGTTCAAATTTTACTCCATAGTAAAATTTGAACTGCTTTTAATTTGGAGAAGGGTTTTGTCCCTGCCGCCTTTAATTTATTTAATGGACATTGAAAATTCCTTTTCAATCCAGTTATTTGCTTCAATCCAATTATTTACTCGGATAACGCGTGAAGGGACTGGCAATTGATTATAAGGAGTATTAAATAATAACACTGGAATATCAAGTTCCTCACTAATTTCAACCGCATTGTCATGTTTATCTTCAAAAAAAGCGTGAACACCATGTCTACGAGCAGTTTCGATTTTGTTATGTGTGCCTATTAACTCAATGTGATCGTATAACAGTTCTTGCTGCTTGAACCAATCTAACGTAACATCCATCACGTTATCTCCACGAGCAGAAATGAAATACAGTTCGTATTTTTCTTTCCAAGCAGATAATACTGCATGTGCATCAGGTTGAATGGGGGATGTTGCATAAATGATAGGCTCCGCTTTCTTAAACCATTCGTAGAAATCCTTTTCACTTACCGGAAACGCCTTCGTTAAATCGTATTCTTTAATATCTTCTAACTGTAAATTACATTTAAATGCTTCGTTAATATGAGGAAGCAGAGAAGTAGGGGAGGTTACCGTCCCGTCTATATCGATACCAAATCGTATATTCGTCAATTGCACCAGTCCTTACGCTTGTTGTTTTTCTTGATCCTGCTGTTTTTCTAGTTCTTTTTGAGCAAAATATTCTGCTGCAATTTTATCTATTTCTACTTTAAGTTCTTCGACCATTGTTTCCTCAGGAACTTTGCGAACCGTTTTACCCTTCATGAATAACAAACCTTCGCCACGTGCACCTGCGATTCCAATATCAGCCTCTCGAGCTTCACCAGGACCATTTACAGCACAGCCAAGTACTGCCACTTTAATAGGAGCTTTAATATGTGAAATATACTCTTCTACTTCATTTGCAATTGTTATTAAGTCAATTTCAATGCGTCCACATGTAGGACAAGAGATTAATGTAGCTGCATTAGAAGATAGACCGAAAACTTTTAATAGTTCTCGAGCAACTTTAATCTCTTCAACCGGGTCAGCGCTTAAAGACACACGCATTGTGTTACCGATTCCCATACTTAGTAGTGTTCCTAATCCAGCAGCACTTTTGATAGAACCTGAGAACAATGTACCAGACTCTGTAATCCCTAAGTGAAGAGGGTAATCAAATGCTTCTGACGCTTTACGGTAAGCCTCAACAGCTAGTGTAACATCCGATGCTTTCATAGAGACGATGATGTCATGAAAGTCTAAATCTTCTAGTATTTTAATATGATGCAACGCACTTTCAACCATTCCATCTGCAGTGGGGTAACCATATTTTTCTAGAATTTTTCTTTCTAGAGAACCAGCATTAACCCCAATTCGGATTGGAATACCTTTTGCTTTAGCTGCATTTACAACAGCTTCCACTTTTTCTTTACGACCGATATTACCCGGATTAATACGTATTTTATCGGCACCTTGCTCTATTGCAATAAGCGCTAACTTATAGTCAAAGTGTATATCTACTACTAATGGGATATTAATTCGTTTTTTTATTTCTCCTATAGAATAAGCTGCCCGTTCATCAGGGCACGCGACACGTACGATTTGACAACCTGCTTCTTCTAATCGTAGGATTTCAGCAACTGTTGCCTCTACGTCATGTGTTTTTGTTGTTGTCATACTTTGTATAAATAGTTCATTGCTACCACCTATTGTTAAGTCTCCAACTCGTACTGGACGAGTTTTAGAACGATGAATTATTCCGCTCATGAAATTCTCTCCTTCTTGAGGCATATGCCATCACTATCCTACATTTTATCAGTCTTATGAATGAAATGACAAGAAAGAAAGCTCTTCTTTACATTATTTACATTCTTCAGACAGTGTATAAACTGGTAATAATACATTTTCTCCTACTTTGAAGGACTGATTAATAAAATGTGGATTTAGATTATAAAAGTCAGTGAGTCTTTCTGTATAAGTGATAGACTCAGCAGAAGGATATAGAGAGAATAGTGAATGTAGTGTATCTCCCGCCATAACTTCTACTGTAATGTAATCTAGTTTTTTTTCACATTCAATTTGCTGGGAAGAGTAGGCAAGTGGTATGGTTCCTTCGATTAAATCTACTTTTACGATATAAAAAGAGATAAGTAATAGAATTGTTGCTACGAATATTTTCATATAAAAACCCCCTTAACCTACTCTATGCAGGATAAAGGGGTGCTATGTATTATCTTTTGATTGGATAGTATTTAGTTGCTAAAACAATAATTACGAAACTCAAGATGTAGATTACAGCTTGAATATAATTATTCGAAAACTGCAATATAGCAACAATGATAGATAGCAACATTGGAATCGTGCTTGCAAATAGAGCAGTTCTCCAAATATGACGATATTCACCTTTTCTTTTTCTACAAAGAAGGATGAAACTTCCTATGTATGCAAAAATACTAATCCGAACAAATATAAATAAAGTATTCAATACAAATAAGAACAAAAAGGAGAATGGGTATAAAAGCCATTGAATCTGAGAAAAGTACTCCAGTAAACCCTCCATAGATTCATGTTGACTAGAAATCCCGTTGACAAAATAAATAAAAGAAATAATGGACATAATAAATATGTAAGTAAATATATATTGCATCACTTTACCAATCGGAATAAGCCGAAATGCAGCCATTTTTTTGGGACTATGTAAACTAGATTTAAATAATTGAAATAAACTCAAATGGTGTCACCCTCTCATCTATATTCTATCATCAAAGGAACTGGGAAAACAGAAGGAGATTTTGCTTTGTTAAGAAATTGTAAAGAATGTCCGAATCTATTTACAATGACTTCATAATTGATGAATAATAGATGTGTATGTGAAAATTGTCGAAAACGGGAGTTGAGTATAGAGTGGAATTAAATTGGCAGGAAATGCTCTTTCAATTTTTTGGTGGACTGGGTATTTTCTTATTCGCCATCAAATTTATGGGTGATGGACTTCAAAAAGCTGCGGGGGATAGACTTCGTGACATTTTAGATAAGTACACGACCAATCCTTTTATGGGTGTTTTAGTCGGTATTATCGTTACAGTTCTTATTCAATCTAGTTCAGGTACAACAGTTATAACAGTTGGATTAGTTAGTGCAGGATTTATGAAGCTTAGACAAGCAATTGGCGTAATTATGGGTGCCAATATTGGAACAACAATTACTGCTTTTATCATTGGTTTTGATGTTGGTGCATATGCATTGCCGATTATGGCAATTGGGGCATTTCTTTTGTTCTTCTTTAAGAAAAACAAAGTTCAAAATTTAGGAGAAGTAATATTTGGTTTTGGAGGGTTATTCCTGGGGCTAGAGCTAATGAGTGGTGGAATGAAGCCGCTTAGAGAAATGACCGCTTTTACTGATTTTACACTTAGTATGAGTGATAGTCCTATTCTTGGAGTAATTGCAGGAACACTTTTCACATTAATCGTTCAAAGTTCAAGTGCAACAGTAGCAATTCTGCAAGGACTTTATGCGGAAAACCTTCTTTCACTCCACGGTTCTCTTCCAGTTCTATTTGGAGATAATATCGGTACTACTATTACTGCAGTACTTGCTTCTTTAGGAGCTTCAGTTGCTGCAAAACGTGCAGCTGCTACTCATGTATTGTTTAACGTAATTGGTTCCATTGTATTTTTGATACTATTAACACCTTTTACGATGTATATCGAATGGATTTCTGGTGTACTTGATTTGGAGAGTAAAATGCAAATTGCATTTGCTCACGGTTCATTTAATGTTGCGAACACAATTATTCAATTCCCACTTATTGGAGCATGGGCATATCTGGTAACTAAACTCATTCCTGGAGAAGATGTGTCGATCGAGTATAAACCGAAACATTTAGATGTTCATTTTATTGAGCAATCACCATCTATTGCAATCGGACAAGCTAAAGAGGAAATATTGCGCATGGGTGCATTAAGTGTTCAAGGACTAGAAACGACTTATTCCTATTTAAAAACGAATAACAAAAAAGAAGCAGATTTAGGTTATCAGATAGAGGATGCTTTAAATAATTTAGACCATAAGATTACAGATTACCTAGTAAAAATCTCTTCTCAATCATTGTCAGTTCAAGACTCTGCTAGACATAATATTTTAATGGATACAGTACGGGATGTAGAAAGAATTGGGGATCATTTTGAAAATATAATTGAATTAATCGAGTATAGAGAAGTGAATCGTTTAATTCTTACAGAAGATGCTTTAAAAGATGTTTCGGAGATGTTTGAGCTTACAATAACAACAGTTTCGAAAGCATTAGAAGCATTAGATACGAACAATGTCGAATTAGCGCAAAATGTGTCTGAACAAGAAAATGTGATTGATAAAATGGAACGTCAGTTTAGAAAAAATCATATACTTCGCGTGAATGAAGGGCGATGCTCGGGACAAGCTGGAATAATGTTTGTAGATATTTTAAGTAACTTAGAACGTATTGGTGATCACGCATCAAATATAGCGGAAGCAGTTTTAGGTAAAAGAATATGATAGAAACTATCGGTTGGATATTAATCGTCTTATGTTTCATCGTTGCTTTTGTTGGAACGTTTTATCCAATCATCCCATCAGTAGTGTTTATGCTCTTAGGGTATGTGCTTTATGGATTATTTTTCTCCTTTACAGAGTTAACATTACTATTTTGGGTAATTCAAATTCTATTTGTTATTCTATTGTTTAGTGCAGATATGGCGGCAAATGCATTTGGTGTGAAAAAGTTCGGCGGTACCAAAGCAGGGATGTGGGGAAGTACAATTGGGTTGCTTTTTGGTCCCTTTGTTATTCCAGTAGCGGGTATTCTAATAGGACCTTTTATTGGGGCTGTAATTGCGGAATTATTCGTTACACGTCATGGTTTAAAACAAGCAATTAAGTCAGGTGTAGGATCTTTAATTGGTTTTTTAACATCATCTGTAGTAAAAGTTATTGTTTTAGTTATTATGCTCATTGTGTTTGTTTTCTTCGTATAAAGTGAAACTTCAATCAGTGGGGCCAATCTCTATCTACACTGATTGTTATTTGAACCATTCGGGTGTTTAAGGGGCGTTTATCTAAACCATATGCTCAATTCTTGGACAAAGTGTTAATGTGGAGTCATTATTGCCGTTAATGCGGGATAAATTCAGTCAAAAGTATGATAATAAATATTTTAGTCGATTTTAATTGAACGATTGTTCATAGTTTGATACGCTAATACATGGAAAGAATTTTCTAAAATATTCTTTAGGAGGAAACAATAATGGCATACGAATTACCAGAATTACCTTACGCTTATGATGCACTAGAACCACATATCGACAAAGAAACGATGAATATTCATCACACTAAACACCACAATACTTACGTGACAAACGTAAATAATGCGCTTGCAGATTATACTGATTTACAAGGCAAATCAGTGGAAGAGTTAATCGCTAATTTAGATGCTGTTCCTGAAGCAATCCGTACGGCAGTACGCAACAATGGTGGCGGACATGCTAACCACTCACTATTTTGGCAAATCTTATCACCAAACGGTGGCGGAAATCCAACAGGTGAACTAGCTACTGCAATCGATGCTAAATTCGGTAGCTTCGATGCATTCAAAGAAGAGTTTGCTAAAGCAGCTACAACTCGCTTTGGTTCAGGTTGGGCTTGGTTATCAGTAGCTAATGGAGAAATAGAAGTTTCTTCTACGGCAAATCAAGATTCACCAATTATGGAAGGTAAAACTCCATTATTAGGTTTAGATGTTTGGGAACATGCTTACTACCTAAACTATCAAAACCGTCGTCCAGACTACATCGGTTCATTCTGGAATGTAGTAAACTGGGATGAAGTATCAAAACGTTTCGCAGCTGCAAAATAATTATTTTGGTTTAGCAGTATATTTTGTATAATAATTGAAACTTAGCACACACTTTTTCGTCTAAAAGTGTGTGCTTTTTGTGTTACACTGTATATAAGTAAATTATTTAATAAAGAAGGTGATCTCATGCGAAAAATTCCAAATAAACGTGCACAAAGTATGAAGGCTAAACAACGAGCAAATATTACTTTTCGTATGAACATATTGTTTTTCTCGATTTTTGTACTTTTTACAATGCTAATTCTTCGTTTAGGCTATTTACAAATAGTAAAGGGAGAAGAATATACAAGTTATTTAGCCCGTAAAGAAGAAGTTCCTGTAAATACTAGTGTACCGAGAGGGCGAATTTTCGATAGCGAAGGTCGAATAATGGTCGATAATCTTCCTCAACGAGCTATAACATATACAAAAATGCAAACAACGAAATCCAAAGAGATGTATGAAATTGCAGAAGAGTTAAGTCTTTTAATAGAAAAGGAACCAGACGACATCACCAAGAGTGATTTGCAGGATTTCTGGTTAAAAAAATATCCCGAAGAAGCACTTGAATTAGTAACAGATAAAGAGCGTAAAGCTATAGAAGCAGATGAAGACTTAGAAAAAAAGGATAGAAGTAGAGCAATTGACCGCTTGACTAGAGACAGAATAACAGAGGAACAATTGAACTCCTTTACTCCAGAAGAACTAGAAGTCATAGCGATTTATCGAGTAATGGCCTCTGGGTATGCATTATCTCCTCAAATTATTAAAGGAGATGATGTGAAAGAAGAAGTTACAGTTGAAGAATTTGCACGAGTCTCTGAAAGACTAGGTGAATTAGAAGGTGTAAACACTACAACTGATTGGAGAAGAATAAAAACTTCTTCACTAGCGATATTAGGCTCAACAACATTACCAAAAGTAGGTATTCCAAAAGATCGATTAGATTATTTTCTTTCTCGAGACTATTCTCGTAATGATCGTGTAGGTACAAGTTATATTGAACAACAGTATGAGGAAGTACTACAGGGTCAAAAGAGTGTCGTCAAAAATATAACGGATGGAAAAGGAAGAGTTTTCGATATTCAGACAGTTTATGAAGGAGAGCCTGGTAAAGATTTAGTGTTAACAATGGATAGTGAAATTCAATTAGCACAAGAAGAAATTCTTGCAGAAGAACTGCTTAAATATAGCAATAGCCCTGGTGGGAAATATTTAGAACATGCTTATTTTATTATGATGGATCCGTACTCAGGTGAAGTACTTTCGCTAGTAGGTAAACGAGTTGGGAAAAATGAAGAAACAGGGGTAAAAGAAATCAATGACTATGCATTTGGTGCATTTACTAATGCGTATGAAGTTGGTTCTACTGTTAAGCCAGGAACTATCCTTACAGGTTATCGCGAGGGTGTATATTCAATAGGAAGTACATTAGTCGATGAACCAATTCGTATAAAAGGTTCGGAATCAAAGAGCTCTGTATTTAATCGGTACGGAAGTATTCGAATGAGTGATTTACAAGCTATAGAGCGTTCTTCCAATGTATATATGTTCAAAACAGCTTACGGAGTTGCTGGTAGGACTTATAAGCCTAATCAGCCCATTAACTTTGGGAAAGATGCCTTTCTTAAAATGAGAAGTGGTTATGCTCAGCTTGGACTTGGAGCATTAACTGGTATTGATTTGCCTGGAGAAGTAAGTGGAGAGACAGGAAATTTCGAAGATGGTAAATTACTAGATCTTAGTATTGGACAGTTTGATACGTACACTACATTGCAACTAGCCCAATTTGTTGCTACATTAGCTAACGGAGGAAGTAGAATTCAACCTCATGTAGTCAAGGAAATAAGAGAGCCATCTGAGGATGGTGTACAACTAGGTAAAGTAGTAAAAGAAATGGCTCCAATCATATTAAACACAGTAGATAACACACGTGCTGAAATAGAACAAGTACGTAAAGGTATGAAACTTGTGTATTTTGGTGACAATGGAACGGCTGCTAAAGCATTTGGAGGTGCTCCATTTACTGGTGCTGGAAAAACAGGTACTGCTCAATCTAGCGAATGGGATGCAAAATTATGGACAAATATTCATACTGTAAATTTAACTCATGTCGGTTTTATACCATATGACAATCCAGAAATAGCATACGCCCTTGTTATTCCAGATGCTTCTCTGGAATCCACATATAAAACTAACTTTTCTACACCAATAGCAAGAAGACTTGTCGATAAGTATTTTGAGATTAAGAATAAAAATAATGCAACAACTGCAGGAGACTCAACTTCAACTCCTCTTATAAAACCGGCATTTACAAATGCCAAAATAGATGAAGAAGAAACCGAATAATTATTAGTAGAAGGGAAGTGAACTGATCACTTCCTTTTTTTAGTGTGCCAGGCATGGCAACTATCTAGGTGGTGAAAGTCCACTGTGGGGGTACACATCGACCAACCACTAAGGAAGCGCAAGGTGCTTATCGT
>FOUN01000020.1 GCA_900114885.1 Psychrobacillus psychrodurans | reverse complement strand
CATCCATGTCTTCAATTGCGTTTTGTTCCGAATATTCAATTCTTCCATTACTTCTTTTACCGGCACCTTAGCTAACCGCATTTCAATGGCCTTCATTTTCACTTCTACTGGATAACTGACTCTTGTTCCCATAGAAAAAACACCTCCGTATTGAATTTAGGTATTGTATACCCGTTTTTCAACGAAAGGTGTTTTTATTTGTCTCATTTGTTTAGGTCAGTGCATTACTAATGATTCTAGTAAAGAAGGGGTTTTTTTAGAGAAAGATTATAAACATCGGCGAATAGTCATATACCATAAGACGACCGAGAAAAGGAAAGATGAAATGTTGTAAAAGTCAGTCTAAAGTAGAATAAAACAGGTAACAAATAGGTTTATTCTTTCCATGGAAACCCTCGCTTTTTTTAATCGAAGTATAATATATCATCACGATAATTTTGTTTTAAATCAGATTCTAAGAAGTTTAAATAACGAACAAGAAGTTGAGAAGCTTTACCTCTTGTTAATACTTCATTTGCATTAATACGATTTTTCTTGTCTGGGTCTATTAATCCAAGTTCACTAGCTATATAAATACTATCTTTAGCTGCTTTTGGAATTTTATTGTCATCAATGAATTTAGTTTTATATCCAGGAGTAGGTGCGCGTCCTTCTAATCCAAGAGAACGGACAATTATCGTTACAGCTTCTGCGCGAGTAATTGAATCCTTTGCACCAAACTTCTCTTTGTTCTTCGGACTAACTATTCCTTTATTTAAAGCACTTTCAATATAAATATAGTTTGGATTTTTTACATCTAAGTCTTCAAATAAAGGTTTTTTCAATGTTTTGTTCTTAGAAGTTTTTTCTTCCATTACACGTAAATCAACGGCTTTAGCGACACCTATTGTAAAGAGATCTTTTTTCATAGCAGCATCAGGTGAAAAGAAATTGCTTGATTCATCAAGAATACCTAGAGAATATAGTTTTTCTATATTAGGTTTAGACCAATGCTTTGCAATGTCACGAAATTTAGGAACGATTAAACGTTCAATAGTTGGAGATTTTTTCTTGATTAAATTAATTGTTCCGCTACGAGCGTAGTGAGAATAAGGAATATCGTACTCATATTCTGAAATCATATCGGAAGTACTGATCACAGAATTACCTCCGACAAAGCTAGAAAGCGAAGGTGAATGAGCTTCGTATTCTAGAACTCTTGATTTACTATCGGATACTTTATTGGTCACAAATCCAGTACCTAAAGGAGTCACTATTTCATAATCTATTAATTGAGTATCTGTTGATCCCCAAAAGTTTTGGTAACCAACATTTTCGCCAGTGATACGGACCGTTATTTCTTCTTCTATAGTCTTTTTGTCAACTTTGTAACTTTTTTTATAAATCTTTCTCGCGATAATATTTCCAGAGTAATAGTCTGTAGCAGGTCGGTTATCAACCACTGAACCTTGAGAAAATTGATAGTCTGCTAATGTATAAGTTGTTTTATCAGTTAAAGTCACTTTCTCATTATAACTTTTTACTGTTGTATTTGTCGTTGTCTGCCCTTTTACCTCATGTTTTGTTAAATCTGAAACGTATACAACACTACGTGTCAATTTATGACCATCTGGACTAGCCAAGGTGAATTTATAAGTTGATGTCAATTGATTTTTGTTTTCTTTTTCAGTAACAGATGCTTTTCCTATAAATTTAATAGGTATATCAGATAGGAAGAATACTTCTTCGTACTCATATTCGTCCATTACCCCTCCGTTATATTCTATTACGTTTGCATTTGCTACTGGGATCAAAGCAGTTAAAACTAAGAGGATGGCTAATAATTGGATGGACAGTTTTTTTAAATATTTAATCATTGAGTTTAGTTCCTACTTTCTAAAATTGTTTTTACATTTGAGTCAATTTCATAATTACTTGTTGCATTTAAAAATACGAATGTTTACTTAAAATCGCAATATATTATTCGTTTTTTTTTACAATCCCATTGATTGGAGTGACAGGCGGCGACTCCAGCGGAAACAGCGCTGTTCGGATTTAACTATAGAATATTCTTTATGAAATTGATTCATTTAATTGTTTAAATTTAATCTACTAAAATAATTTGAGCATGTGAGTTAGAGTCATGAATAATAAATAACCGATCATTTTCTTGTAATTCATGGAAGGAGATAACTTGACCTTCTTTAATAAAAGTAGTATTTGATATATTAAAAGAACTATTATAAGCATAATTTTGCCAACTACTAGCATTCCAATACTTTACATTATTTATATTAAGCCAATTATACGATGAACCAATCAAGCGTCCAGTTGTATATGAAGAAGCAGGGCCATATGATGAACCAACAATTCTAGCAGCTACGATATGATTGTCTTTTACATAAAAATATGCATACTTTCCAGAGCTGTAATTAAAGTCAGTTGTTAAAACATTACCATTCTCGACAACAACAGTATCATTACTAAAGTTTAAGTTATTTAAACTTGTAGAATACCAGTAATTATTTGTTAATTGGTTTGTATTATTGACGAATAGCTGATAAGAGCCAACTGAATTTATTTGACCAAAATACACTGATTTGTTGGATAAACTAGAGCTTTTAAAGCTGCTATTAGAAATATGAATTACGTTGGCGTATTGATTTGAATTAGTCCCATTTGTAATTATATTGGCATCTCCAGTTTTCAATGCACTAGCGTCCACTAAGCGACCGTTGCGAATAATAATTGTTCCATTATGATAGGTAATATTTTGTTTGTTCGCTAGATTAATTTTTTTATTTGAGGTATCAATAGTAGTTAAATTAGCATGATATGTACGTTCATTCGATTTCTTAATAATTATTTTTTGAATTATTTCTTCACCAGATTGATTGATGGTTACGTAATAAACCTCATTATTCACATATTTATGAAGTTCAATAGGGTCAACTTTTTTATTGCCAAGATAAATTGGTGTCTTAACAGTAAAAGTTTTGGACGTAATATTTCCTTTGGAAGCAGATTTAAGTTTCCATTGCCAATTTTCATATACCTTTTCATCTTTTATAGTTAATTTCTTTTGTTTATTATCTAGCTTTTGAATTGTTCCCTTATATAATTGTTCGATTTTAATACCATCTACAATTATTTCAATAGAAGAAAGCCTATCAGAATCATCATCACTTAGGTAGAGCTTAACACGATCTCCTTCATATAATTCGCTTAAATCTACAAGCTTATTATCTTTGGATATTTGCGTTTCAACATCAATGTAATACTTAGCCTGTTGTCGGTTTTTTAAATTGATAGTAATATACTGACCATTATTATCTATATTATTTATTGTGCCAGTTAAATTGCGGCCAATTGAATCAGATTCTCCTTGATCAATACTAGTAAATCCATTTAACTCATGAACTTTTCTAAAGTTCACTGTCGCTTCTATTCTCATCCCTTCTTTAAAAGCTCCAACGGTTGTTGGAGTAGAGTTAACAAATAGTGGGACGTATTCATCAATATTTAATGTTGTAGTTTTACCCTCACTGTTAACTAAAGTAATACTTGCTAATTGTTTTTCTGTTGTTTTATCCTCTAAAATTACTTCTTCATAAGTAAAATTGACAAAAAGTCCATTTATTGTAGAAGAAGCTTGGACAGTAGATATGTTTGTAAAGCAACTTATGAATAAAATTGCAAACAAAATTATGTATGTAGTATATTTGAACATTCTTTAACCCTCCTTAAGATTTGATTTCACCTACCTATTTTATCGGTTAATAGTAATTATTTGTAATAGAAATGAATAAATAATATAGTTTGATTTGTGTTCCTATTTACCCGGGGTAGTCTTAAAATTATTTATATCACTAAAAACAGGCAGTGACTATATTGGGAGAGCAAGTTTAAAAAGTTTTCAAATTTTTAGAAAATAATTTTAAAAAGGTATTTCTAATTTTCGTAAAAGTAGTATAATTGCATATAATATATTGCACACTTAAAATTGTTGCAATTTACTAATTTTATTGATAGGGGAAACATGCCATGAAAAATCTAAAAATTAATTTTACAAAAAATGGAGCGAAAAACGAGAAAACACCAGCAAATCAGCTAGTGTTTGGAACGAAATTTACGGATCATATGTTTATCGCTGATTACACAGAAGGAACAGGTTGGCATGATCATCGTATCGTCCCTTATCAGCCACTTACATTAGATCCATCTGCTTCTATATTACATTATGGACAAACGGTTTTTGAGGGAATGAAGGCTTATCTTTCGGAAGATGGAATTGTTCGATTGTTCCGCCCTGAGCAAAACATGAAACGTATGAATATTTCGGCAGACCGCTTAAGCATGCCACAAATAGAAGAAGAATTAGCTATTGATGCTTTAAAACAGTTAATCGAAATAGACAAAGAATGGATTCCTACAGAACCCGGAACATCACTTTATATTAGACCTTTTATGATCGCAACTGAAGCACATCTTGGTGTATCGGCTTCTAAAACATATAGCTTCATCATCATTATGTCGCCAGTCGGATCTTATTACAAAGAGGGCATTCACCCAGTAAAAATTTTAGTGGAAAGTGAATATGTTCGAGCAGTTGCTGGTGGAACAGGAACAGCAAAAACCGCCGGTAATTATGCTTCCAGTTTAAAAGCTCAGGAAGTTGCTGATCGTGAAGGATATGCTCAGGTTCTTTGGTTAGACGGATTAGAGAGAAAATACATTGAAGAAGTAGGAAGTATGAATGTCTTTTTCAAAATTGATGGAGAAGTAGTTACTCCAGCCTTAAACGGAAGTATTTTGGACGGGATTACCAGAAAGTCTATCATTGAATTGTTGAAGTACTGGGGTGTTCCAATTACAGAACGTAAAGTTTCAATGGAAGAAATACGTGAAGCTTATTTGAACGGTAAACTGGACGAAGCATTTGGAACTGGTACTGCTGCTGTTATTTCTCCAATTGGAGAATTACGCTGGAAAGGTGAGTTATTCTACGTGAATAACGGAGAAACAGGAGAACTTTCCCAAAAATTATATGATACGTTAACTGGAATTCAACGGGGCATTATCGAAGATCCATTTGGCTGGGTTGTTGAGTTAGAAAAATAATGTTTTATTAGTCGCTTCTCTTCACAGGGAGGCGTTAATTATGTTTTTGAGAGGATACTTTACGATGAAACCACTAATTGGTATATGCGCTAATTATTTATCAGATGACACAGTCGGATTGGCTGCAGGAATCGGTGCAAAAAATCAGGAATGGCAATTGCTTGCGGATGATTATATTGTTGCTATTGAAAGAGCAGGAGGGGTACCAGTTATTTTGCCTATCACTACAGAGTTAGAAACATTGACTCCTCTTCTTCAAAAATTGGATGGGATATTATTTTCTGGAGGTTCTGATATAGATCCATATTTTTACGGAGATTATCCGAAATTTGGATTAGGAGCTATTGAACCAAAAAGGGATTTCCATGAAATTAGGTTAGCTCGAAAAGTTTTATCGGATATGAATATTCCTGTACTTGGCATATGCCGTGGAATGCAGTTACTTACCGTAGCAACAGGTGGCAAACTGTATCAGGATTTATCATCTCAAAAACCGGAGGGGATCAACCACTCGGTACCAAAATCAATTAGACATCACGCATCTCATCCGGTTCGAATTGAAAATGGTTCAATATTACATAGTATTTTTCAAAATGACGAGCTGAGAATTAATAGTTTCCATCACCAAGCTGTAAAGGAGCTAGGCAAAGATTTTAAGGTGACGATGACTGCTCCTGATGGAATCATAGAAGGAATAGAATGGGAAGAGCCTAATAGATTTGTTGTAGCAGTTCAATGGCATCCTGAAATGATGGAAGGACAAGTTGATACAGTGCGTCCAATCTTTAATGCTTTCGTCGAAGCAAGTAAAATGAATGCGCAAGTTATTGGACTAGTTCCATCTGAAGAGACAATAGCTTAACAAGCCTTTTGGAGAAATCCTACCTATGTCGAACTATATTGGCGATGGTAGGATTTTTCTTCCTCAATTTGAATATCCTCGCAGTATATATTATAATTTTCCGTCCTTAATTCAGGATACTTTTTAATCAAAGTTGGTAGTAAATTTGTATCGAGATAAGATGGCTTTTGCTTTTTTTCATTTATATAAAACTGATAGGAGCTATACTGGTTGTTTGCCATACTCTTTAAAATGGTACTTTTTATGTAAAGATGATTTTGATGTATATACTTACTTATTTTTAATAACTCTTTGGGCTCAGAAATCATGTTTGTATAATATCTAGATTCATATAACTGATCCCAGTATTTATATTTAAGCTTGAAATATTTTGAGTACTGTTGATTAATGAAAATTAGCACATCTGAAAGTGGAGCTTTTGGAGAACGTATAAGTAGGTGGTAGTGGTTATTCATAAGAGAGTAAGCAATTATTGTAAAGGAATATATTTTATGAGCCTGAGATAGCGTATGTGTAAAGAACATGAAATCCTCTTTATTAATAAAGATATTTTGCATCCGATTTCCTCGCATAGTAATATGATAAAAAATTTCTGGCTGCCATACTTTTCGAATATTACCCATTTAAACTACGCCTCCTCTATTTGACAACACCATAATATAAAATAGGGTAAACTACAATTGTCAAAATTTATTATTATAAACAACAATTCCAATCTTACTTAAAATAATTAAGTAAAATTCAATTTTCCATCAATAATTGTACTCAAAATAAAATTATCAATTCTCTATACTAAAGCTATCGGGAAATTTCCTTTACAGTAGCAAATGTTCCGAGAAGCCTCTACAAAGTTTCACAACCTTTTCCGAATTTTACTCGTACCTGTAAAGGTTCCGCTCTTGGCATATTATGAAACTGCACTGCATTATGTTGTGTGATAAAATAGGGAAAAAAGGAGTGTTTCCAATGAAGGACAGGGTGTTAATTGTAGAAGATGAAAAAAATATTGCACGTGTTCTTCAATTAGAACTTGAGTTTGAAGGATACACAGTGGATATTGCATATACGGGAACAGACGGATTGATCAAATATCGAGAGCAGCAATGGGACTTAGTTTTACTGGATTTAATGCTTCCTGGTTTAAATGGTTTGGATGTATTAAGAAGAATTCGTGCTACAGAGGATGAAACGCCAGTAATCTTGTTAACCGCAAAAAACAATACAGAAGATAAAGTAGCTGGATTGGACCTTGGAGCGAATGATTATGTAACTAAACCATTTGAAATTGAGGAATTGTTAGCACGCGTGCGTTCGGCAATTCGTTTTACTAAATCATCCACTCCAGTTCCTGTTCATGATGAAAATGTGCATATTTTTCAGACGCTTATTCTGAATGAACAAACACGTGAAATTACTAACTCGGGAGTATCTATCAATCTAACGCCTCGTGAGTATGATTTACTATTATATATGATGAAGCATCCTAACCAAGTGTTGACGCGAGAGCAGCTACTAGATGCTGTTTGGGGATTTGATTATTATGGGGATACGAATGTTGTAGATGTTTATATACGTTATGTTCGGAAAAAGTTAGAAGAAAACGAATTACTTTCTTTTATACAAACCGTCCGTGGTGTTGGATATGTGCTGAAGGAGCAAAAGAATGAAGCTTAATACTAAAATACATCTATTTTCTACCTTATTGACGCTTTTAATCATAGGTTTAATGAATATAGGTGTATATTTTTTATTTGAAGATATGGCCTATGATTCAGAATATAATCAACTTAGCACGGATGTAGATTCTATGATTACTGCATTAAGCAAAATGCAAGAAAAGGATGACCCTGCCACAATTTTGCGCACCTATATACCAACTAGTGGAGGAATACGGATCTTAGATGGCAAAGGAGAACTACAATTAGTTGTTCAATCAGTTGAAGAGCTAACTACTTATCAACCTTATTTTGAACAGGATGAGCGGTACTCAATTGGAAGTCTTGAAGGTACTCCTGTTTTGACGATAAGTAAACCAGTTATTTGGCAAAATGGAGAAGTTGTAGAAGTTCAGACGATGAAACAATTAATAGATGTGGGGAATAATTTAGATTTCCTTCGTCTTATTTTACTTGGTGTAACAGTAGCTGGGATGTTACTGATGATGGCATCCAGTGTTACATTAGGAAAAATAATTACGAGGCCAATCAATAAACTAATAAATACAATGTTTCATAGTAGAATTTCAGGAAAATATGAAAAAATAGCGGTTCGTCCAAATGGAAAAGACGAAATAGCTCAAATGGGGATTGCTTTTAATGAGATGATGGAGCAACTGGAGCAAAACTTTAAAAAGCAGGAGCAATTTGTATCTGATGCCTCACACGAATTAAAAACACCATTAACAGTAATAGAAAGTTACGCTAAACTATTGTCTCGACATGGTTTCAGTAATACTGAAATTGCGGAAGAATCCGTTCAGGCAATTATCAAAGAAACGAGCAGAATGAAAGAAATGGTGTCGCAAATGTTAGTGCTGGCAAAAAGTAACGGAAAACAACAACATAATTTTGAATTGATTGATGTGAATGTTTTAGTGGAAGAAACCTTAAAGTCAATGCGAACTGGATATGATCGTAACTTTATATTAAAGGTTAACGGACCATCCTATGTAAATACTGATATAGAGCAATTAAGACAGTTACTATTTATCATTTTGGATAATGCTCGTAAATATAGCGAAAAAGATATTAAGACAACAATTTCAGAAAGCGAGGAAGGAACAACTATCTCAATCATGGATTATGGGGATGGTATTCCCAAAGAAGACTTGGATCGAATTTTTGATCGTTTTTACCGGGTCGATGAAGCACGAAATCGAAAAACAGGTGGGACTGGACTTGGGATGGCTATCGCCAAAGATATAGCAGATCGCCTTTGTGCGAAATTAACTATTCAAAGCACGGTAGGATTTGGTACAACCATCCATATTTTTCTTCCTTCTAATCAAATTCTCATGGATTTTTAATGTTCGTATCTTATGATGAGTATGAGGGGGAGTGCGTGAATGGAATTTAATAAAATGAAAAGAACTTTTATCGTTTGTATCGCTACAGTCGGTATCGTAGTAATAGTATTCGTAGTCAACATTGGCTCAGATTCTTTACTTATGACCGAAAAGAACGTACGCACCCAACTCGAGCGAATGTATGATGCAGAAGTAGCTGAAGTGAAGAAAAGTGATGATAAAGATGTTTATGAGGCGATAATTGCAAAAAGTGGACAAGTGTATTTGGTCGAAATGAATGCCACTACTGGTGATGTGAGTTCCTTGAAACACACGGATGAGTTCATAATTGAAGAAATACCGGTTAAAACTCAAGAAGCTAATGAAGTATTAGATATGGGTCCTGAAGTAAGTCCGAAAAATACTAAAGCCTCTTCTAGAGGGGAAATAGTTGAAAGTAATATAATTTCATCTAATGGCACTTCTAAATTAGTTATTATTGAAAAATCTAAGGACTCATCTGCGAAAGTAAAAGTTGTGGAAAATCCTAATGTTTCGGATAATAAAAAGTTAAAACAAACAACTGCTGATAAAGTAGTAAAAACAGAAGATAAACCTATTAAAAAAGTGATCAAAGATGCTATTAAAGAAGTGTTGGCATCTGAAACGACTAAACCGGTTGAGACTTCCAAGGAAGATGCTAAAAAAGAAACAAAAACAGAGAATACAACTAAAACAGAGATTTCTAACACAGATACAGCAAAGGCAGATGTTAGGAAATCAGATACAAGTAAAGTAGATGCAAACAAAGCAGACACGGCAAAAAATGAGCCATCAAAAACAAATACGTCACCAAAAACAGACACGGCTAAATCTGAAACTTCTAAAAGTGAAACGACTGTAAAAACCGAAAGCTCGAAGACGGAAGAACAACAGAAAACTGTGACTAGTGATATTGCTGTAGGGAAAACAGACGAAAAAAAGACAGAAGTAACTGAAAAACCCGTTACAGTTTTAATCACTGCAGATGAAGCGTTAAAGATTGCGCAGCAACAACAAAAAGGAACAGTAGATAGTAATTCCTTTGTAAAGACAGATGAGGGTGGATATTATTTAATTGTAATGACGGCTACGAAAACAGAGGAAACAAAAGAAAGTACGAAAGAAAAGAAAACGAAAGCAACAATACAGGTACATGCTATCTCTGGAAAAATACTTTCTGTGACTTGGGAATAGTTTTCTCATCAAATTCTAATAAAACTCTAGCGGTTTTCTCATTTTGTTCCTTTATTATGAAATTAACAAATGAATAGCATTTCAAGTTGTTGAACTAGTTTGAAGGAAACAAGTTCAGGCAACTAAGCATAATAGGGGAACGATCTTACGGCGATCAAAGCGATAAAACGAAGCGAACGAAGGTAATAATATTTACGGCGTAATAATATAATCCTTGAGCGATAACAAGGGAAAATGCACCTCACTCTACAATTCCCCGTAGAGTGAGGTGTTTTTTTATAAGAAAGTATATAAAAATATATCGTGTACACTGTGTTTATTTGGTTTGAAAGAAAGAATGAATGATACTACTGATTACTGTTACATGTCGGACACTTTCCACAGATGGTGCCGAGGGTTCTCTAAACTTTCTCACTTATCCCGCTAGAGTCGGCACATACCATTGTTCCACTAGGGGATTGGGTCTAAGTATAACGATTAGGTGATAAAATTTTCCTTATTACTAGTGTTGAATTCATCATGAGTTAGTTTTATAGTGTAATCCTAGTTTATTTTACTGACACTATTCCTAATTTTCTGAATCTGTAAAAGGAACACGGCATATCTAGTTTTATGTTCTGAGAGGCCGGGCGTCTTTATGCCCGGTTTTTTTATTAGTCAAAAAAAGTTGTCTCCCAGTAGTTTACTACTGGGAGACAACTTCTTCATTATTTACGTTTATTACGTTTCGTTAAACGCCCAAGTGCAAATGCACCAGCAGCTAGACCTATCATTGTATTCGTGTTCTTATTGAAAACTTGTTTTACAACAAGGTTCATATTTGCAGGACGCTCTGCTAGTCGACGCATGAAGTAGCCGTACCAGTCTTGTCCAAATGGTACATACGTACAGAAGTTATAGCCTTCTTTTGCAAGTTGTTGTTGCATCTCAGTGCGGAAACCGTATAACATTTGGAATTCGAATTTATCATAAGGAATATTATTGTCTTTGATAAACTGTTTAATATGGTTAATTACATTATGATCATGAGTAGCGATGGAAGTGAATTTACCATTTAATAAATGCCATTCTATAAGTTCTATATAGTTTTTGTCAATTTCTTCCTTTGTTTGGTATGCGTATTCCACAGGCTCCTTGTAAGCTCCTTTTACGATACGTAGACGGAAGTTTTTATACTTTTGAATGTCCTCAACTGCACGATAGAAGTATGCTTGAATAACAGTTCCAACGTTATCGTAGTCTTTTGAAAGCTCATCTAAAATATCAAAAGATGGTTGTAAATGTTTGGTAGACTCCATGTCAATATTGATGAATGTATTATATTTATGTGCAGTTTGTACAATTTCTTTTAAATTATTTAAAGCGAAGTCATAATCAATATCTAAACCAAGCTGTGATGGTTTTAAAGAAATATGTGCATCTACTTGATGTTCCTCGATTGCTTCGATTACTGCGATAATTTGTGCTTTAGCAGCTAATGCTTCTTCTTTTTCGAAGACAAATTCCCCCAAATTATCGACTGTACAAGAAATACCCATTGCGTTCAGCTTTTTAATACTTTCTATTGTTTCTTCTATGTTTGTTCCAGCCACAACATGCTGAGCACCCATTTTTAAACCATATTTTTTTGCCGCACCATTTAGTATTTGATTCTCAGACAAAGCCATAAAAAAATCTTTTAACATTGTAATGCTCCTATCTCTGTTTTGATGATTCATTATAACACATTTTACAGTGGAAATAGTATTCCTTTAGCCATAGTTCGACAAATTTCTATCAAACAGAGGGAGGGGAAAGATACTTTTATTTAATACATATAAATCTATATGAAATCTCCTATCAAATTATCAGAAAATTAACTTGCCATTTGTAAAATAGTAAGTTAACTTTGAGATAGTGAGTAATTTTTACCATCATTAATTACTTATTCAAAATCATTTTTAGGAGGCAGGACATGCGAAATAGTAAGATGAAAAAATCAGCTGTAGCTGTAGTAATTGCAACATCATTATTTTCTGTTTCAAGCGTTTCATTTGCAAATAGCTCATTACAAGAGGTAGTTGACAATGCAAGGAAAGATATTAAAAACTCAGCTTATTCCTATGTAGTCCCAGCGCAAGCTGGAAAACTTGCGACTAGTAAGAACCTTTACCCCGCTTTGAACACTGCTAAAGCAAACTACCAAAAAGCTAGAAATGAAATTGTTAAATCCAATGTAAAAAACAAAGATTTATTACTAAAAAATTTAGATGAGCTATATCACGAACGTGTAACTAAAGGCATTATTCCTTATATCGATGCTTATAATTATGCTGACAAGTACTTAGCTCCAATTATGAAAGAAATTGAACAAGCAGAAATAAGTAAAGATTGGGATAAAATAGAGAAAGCGTATCATAAACTTTCTGTCCAGTTAAAAACTCGTACTGCTATTTTGTATCGTTTTACTGGGAAAGCTCCTCGAGATCTATTACTAGAACAATATAAAGAACCAGCAAATCAAAAACGTGATGAATTAATAGTACCAGTTACTATATTTATGAAAGCGAAGGAAGCCGAAGCTTACATAGCTGCAAATAAAGAACAGGAAGCTTTAAAAGTACTTGAATCTATCAATCTATTAATAGAAAAATTACCAAGTGATTCTTCACCAATTATAAAAGAATTACTTGTATATGTTGAAAATATTAGTGAGCAAGTAAAAGCAGACTTTACATTATCGTTAATGCATGTAAACGATACACATGCACGTACAACACAAGCACCTAAACGTTTAACGGCTATTAAAGAAGTGAGAGCTGAAAAACCTTCTGCTCTACTTATCGACGCTGGAGATGTCTTCTCAGGTACTTTATATTTCAATGAATTCAAAGGACAAGCAGATTTAGAATTAATGAAGCTAATGGATTATGATGTAATGACATTTGGTAATCATGAGTTTGATTTAGGTAGTAGCGAAGAAGGACATAAAGCATTAAAAGAATTTATTGAGAAATCTAACTTCCCATTCGTCAGCTCGAATGTTGATTTTTCAAAAGATACTAATTTAAAAGGGCTATTTAATGTAAATGTATCAACAGAACCAAAAGATGGACAAATTTATAGTGGTATTATTAAAGAAATAGACGGCCAGAAGGTTGGATTATTCGGTCTAACTACTGCAGAAACTGCTAATATATCTAGTCCGAAAGATGTAACCTTTACTGATTATATAAAAGCAGCTCAAACAATGGTCGATGAGTTTGAGAAACAAGGCGTCAATAAAGTTGTTGCAGTTACTCATATTGGATATGATGACAACCCTACAGTGGACAATGATTTGTTACTAGCTGCTGCTGTTAATGGCATTGATGTAATAGTTGGTGGACATAGCCATACTAAGTTAGAGAAACCGGTACTAGTAGAAAAAGATAGTACTGGTAAGGAAAAAGATCCTACTATTATCGTACAAGCTTCACAATATAGTGAATTCTTAGGGACACTAGACGTTGACTTTGATGAAGACGGTAAAGTAGTCGGTCATGCTGGTGAACTAATTGAGATTAAAGGTCAAGTAGAAGATCCTACAGCAGCTACTTTATTAAAAACCTATTCGGATAAAATAGATGCAATCAATAAAACAGAAATTGGTGTAGTTGCAGAAGAAGAATTACAATTACCTCGTACAGATGGTGATGATACTAAGCCGAGTGTTC
The DNA here is from genome assembly GCA_900114885.1 of Psychrobacillus psychrodurans. Taxonomy (GTDB): domain Bacteria; phylum Bacillota; class Bacilli; order Bacillales_A; family Planococcaceae; genus Psychrobacillus; species Psychrobacillus psychrodurans. The sequence goes on along the minus strand of FOUN01000020.1, from coordinate 35,233 downwards.
GTAAAAATGAGACTGCTCTTGGAAATATAATTACTGATGGTATGCTTTCAAAAGCAAAACAATACGATAATAAAGTTATTATGGCATTACAAAACGGTGGTGGAATTCGAGCAGAAATTGGACAAGGTCCGATTACAGTTGGAGAGGTAATTACAGTTCTTCCGTTCGGTAATACATTAGCTACAATGGAAATCACTGGAGCAGAACTAAAATCTGCATTTGAAATTAGTTTTAAATCCTATCCAAAAGAGAATGGTGGTTTCTTACACGTTGCTGGTGCAAAAGTAGAGTTCGATTCTTCGAAACCTGCTGGAGAACGTGTAGTATCAATCAAATACAAAGCAGCGGATGGATCGTTTGTGGATATTAAAGATGGTGAAAAATATGTAGTAGCCACAAATGCGTTTACAGCTAAAGGCGGGGATAGCTATGATGTATTTGAAAAAATCTATAAAGAGGGTCGTGTTACAGACCTTGGACTTTCAGACTGGGAAAACCTTCAAGAACAGTTGAAAACGTTAAAAACAGTTAACAATAAAACAGAAGGTCGTATTGTGGACGTGAAAAAGTAATAGAAGTAAATCCTTTCGCTATTAGAGTAGCGAAAGGATTTTTTAGTATGGAAAATATAAATTAAATTACAAAGATTGGAGCTCAGGCAGCGACTCCAGTGGGTGCAGAGCGAGCTGAAGATCCTGGAAGGAGCGTAGCGAAAATCTTTTTTGCGACGAGCTTGCGTAGGAGCAAAGGAAGCGGCAGAGGCCGTGCCCATGCCCATGGAAAGCGTCCACCCTTCGCTACAATCAGCGGCATATATGTTCATGTTCTTAAAGGGCCGGGAGTCTTTTGCCCGGTTCTTCTTACTTGGCCATACAAGGATTAGAATACTATTCGAATACAATCTCATTTAACATATAACGTTCAATTATCTCCATATTTGGTTCGAAGCCGATGCCATATCCTTTTGGAACTTCAATATAACCATCCACTACTACTATTTCCGGGGAAATGATATCCTCTTCCCAATAGTGAGAAGAACCTGCAGTATCACCTGGTAGCGCGAAATTTGGCAGGGTGGTAAGAGCGATATTATGAGCACGGCCGATACCTGCCTCTAGCATTCCACCACACCAAACAGGAATACCTTTTTCCATACAATAATCATGAATTTTCTTAGCTTCAGTTAGACCTCCGACACGAGCAATTTTAATATTAATTACTTTCGTACTACCAAGCTCAATCGCCTTGCGTACATCTTCTACAGAGAGTATACTTTCATCCAAGCAAATAGGGGTATTCAACTGTTTTTGTAACTTAGCATGATCAACAATATCATCACTTGCCAAAGGCTGTTCAATCATTAGTAAATGATATTCGTCTAATTTTTTTAATAGCTCTATATCTTCTAGAGTATAAGCCGAATTCGCATCAGCCATTAGAGGGACAACAGGAAATGCATCTCTAAGCTTTTGAATCACTTCGATATCATACCCTGGTTTAATTTTCACTTTCATGCGTTTGTAGCCCTCTTCAATATAATGATGTACTACTTCTAATAGCTTCTCCGTACTTGTTTGGATGCCAATGCTAATACCAACTTCAATTTTTTTAGCAACTCCGCCAAGGGCTTGCGCTAGAGACTGTTTGTTACGTTTGGCATATAAATCCCAAATAGCCCCTTCAACAGTAGCTTTCGCCATATTATTTTTTCGGATTGGGGAAAAAATTTCACTAACTTCATCGGGGTGATTGATTTCTTTATTCAATAACAGTGGTATAAGAAAATCTCTAATCATATGTAAGGTGGTCTGAACTGTTTCTTCTGTATACCATGGAGCTTGGAAAGCTGCAGATTCGCCCCAACCAGAATTGCCATTTTCGTCGAATACTTCTAATAAGAAAAACTCTTTTTCTTGCATACTTCCAAAGCTAGTGACGAATGGATTCTTCATTGTCATTTTTAAATGGCGCAAGTTCATTTTTTTTATAATCATTTTTTTACTCCTCTAGTTAAAGCTAATATCATTCAACTTATCATGTTCTAGCCACTAAAACAAATCAAAAAAACCCTACAATTGTAGGGGAAATTATTGTGGATCTAACGCCTCTTTCTCCGTATCTAATGGTGAAACAGGTGCTCCCTCCCAAATCATATGAAGGGACGCTTGTATATCTAAGTCATTTCTATAATCCATTTCTTCTTGTTCAACTGGATTTGGGTTAATAGAAAATCTCCTCCTCATATCCTTTCTATTATTATATTATTCAAAAATAAAATATGACATGAAACATCAAAAAATTATTTTGTATATCAAAAATCGCTAAAAAACGAATTCTTTGATTGAAAAAGTTATAGAAATTCCATAGTTGTATTTGTTTGTTAATTCTGATAATTGAAATATCTTAACGGATAGTTACAATAAAAGAATGAAAGGAGAAGATAAAATATGACTGTCGAATATCTAGTTCAAGTAATGAATCGAAGTATACAAAAGGTAGAGGCAACGGTTGATCAGATGGAACGTTATACATATATGTCAAAGGCTGATCAGCATCAAATTATACAGGCAGTTTTAGAATTAAGTGATCGTATCAAAGTACTCGAAATGCATATAGATTTAAAAAATCAGGAAAAGATTCATTAAAATATGACACATGAACACCATAAAGATTGACATACTACTAAATATGATGTAAATTACCAAATGGACGAACATTTCGGTTCAATTGATAATAAATATTCGTATTTGGGAGTGTAAATGATGGATAACGTATTCGATTATGAAGATATTCAATTAATTCCGGCAAAGTGTGTGGTAAATAGTAGATCTGAATGTGATACTACAGTCACACTTGGAGGGCATACATTTAAATTGCCAGTAGTACCTGCTAATATGCAGACAATTATAGATGAAAATATTGCAAATTATTTAGCTGAAAAAGGGTATTTTTATATTATGCATCGCTTTGAACCACAAAAACGTATTGCGTTTATCAAGAGTATGCAGTCACGTGGATTAATTGCCTCTATTAGTGTAGGAGTCAAAGAGGAAGAGTACGCTTTTGTTGAACAGTTGGTAGAAGAGAAACTTATACCTGAATTCATTACTATAGATATTGCACATGGTCATTCCAATGCAGTAATTGATATGATTAAACACCTAAAAAAACACTTGCCGGAGAGCTTTGTCATCGCTGGTAATGTAGGTACTCCAGAAGCAGTTAGAGAGCTAGAAAATGCTGGAGCAGATGCAACAAAAGTTGGTATCGGTCCAGGGAAAGTGTGTATTACAAAGATTAAAACTGGATTTGGAACTGGTGGTTGGCAACTTGCTGCACTACGCTGGTGTGCAAAAGCAGCTAGCAAGCCAATAATAGCTGACGGTGGAATTCGTACACACGGTGATATTGCAAAATCCGTACGCTTCGGCGCTTCCATGGTTATGATTGGATCTCTATTTGCAGGACATGAAGAATCTCCTGGTGTTACAGTGGAAAAGGATGGCAAACAGTATAAAGAATATTTTGGTTCTGCATCTGAATTCCAAAAAGGCGAAAAGAAAAATGTTGAAGGCAAGAAAATGTTTGTAGAGTATAAAGGACCACTGGAAGATACCTTAAGAGAAATGGAACAAGACTTACAATCCTCTATTTCTTATTCTGGTGGAAACAAATTAGAATCGATTCGCAATGTAGATTATGTAATTGTGAAAAACTCTATTTTCAATGGAGATAAAGTTTACTAAAAATTTATGTTATTATAGACGGTCCAATGTTACAATAAGGTTGTTATTTTATTATTTGAATAATAACATTATTTGAAAAGAGGAGTGTTCTAAATGGCTATAGATGTATATCTTACTTTTAACGGGAATTGTCGAGAGGCTGCAGAGTTTTATGCAGAAGTATTTAAGACAGAAAAACCAGAAATTATGACATTTGGTGAATCACCACAAAACCCTGATTATGTACTGCCTGAAGAAGCAAAAGATTTAGTTTTACACACTCGCTTAAATATTAATGGTAGCAATATAATGTTCTCTGATACATTTCCAGGATCACCTTTTATGGAAGGAAATAATATCAGTTTGGCTTTTGTTAGTAAAGAAGAAGATATGGTTAAATCTGCATTTAACGCACTAAAAGAGGGCGGTAGAGTAAGCATGGAGCTCCAAGAAACATTTTGGAGTAAATGTTATGGATCCCTAAGAGACAAATTCGGTATCGAATGGCAATTTAGTCACGAAACTGATCAAATGCCACAATAATAATTTAAAAGGCCATGCAACGTTAGTATATGTTGCATGGCCATTTTTTGAAAAAAGTGAAAACTGCTGCTACAAGCATCCTGTAATGTCCAAAACTAACCGTGAACAATATTAACAGAGTATGTCTTTAAAAGGCTCCATTCTTTCTAAATATCTCATTTTCGTTTTCTAAATAATTCAAAATATAATGATAAACCGATACTGTTTACAGTATACTTACATATAAACATACTAGAAAAATAATAGAAGGAAGAGATAATACGATGAGTATACGAATAAACCCTCGAGCGCAATCCTTGAAAATCCCTGGAACCCGACAATTCTCCAATCAATTAGTTCATTATCCAGATGCGATTAATTTGACGATTGGTCAACCAGATTTCCCAACACCACTATCTGTAAAAGAAGCAGGTATTCGAGCGATTGAACAAAATCTAACTGGATATTCGCATAATGCAGGACTTCTGGAGTTAAGAAATGCTGTGAACTCTTTTTTCTCTGATAAATATGGATTCTCGTATGATATCCAAAATGAAATAGTTATTACAAACGGTGCTAGCGAAGCGATAGATGCAGTATTTCGAACAATATTAGAAGAAGGGGACGAGGTTATCCTACCGGCTCCTACTTATTCTGGGTATGTGCCTGTTATTGAACTTTGCGGAGCCAAGGTAGTGTATTTAGATACGACCGACACTAATTTTCAGCCTTCTGCTGAAAGACTTGCGAACTTAATTACGGATAAAACAAAGGCAATGTTTTTCAATAACCCTTCTAATCCAACTGGGGTTGTTCTAACAAAAGAGACGATGGATGGATTAGTTGATGTTATAAAAGAGAAAAATATATTTGTGCTTACTGATGAAATATATAGCGAAAACACTTTCTCTGGAAAGCATCATTCTTTTGCAAGCTATATGGAAATACGCGATAAATTATTTTATATCCATGGGGTATCCAAGTCACATTCGATGACTGGTTGGCGAATTGGCTTCTTGATGGGTCCAGCAAGTGTGATGGAGCATGTAGTAAAGGTACATGCGTTTAACACCATTTGTGCTTCACTACCTGCTCAACATGCGGCAATTGAGGCATTAACAAATGCAAAGGATACACCGACTGAAATGAACTTTGAATATGTAAAAAGACGTGACTTTGTCTATAGCCGTTTAACGGATATGGGGGTAACTGTTGAAAAGCCAAATGGAGCCTTTTATATTTTCCCTGAGATAAAAAAGTATGGATTGAATTCATTTGATTTTGCTACTAAGCTATTACAGGAGGGCGGAGTCGCGGTCGTTCCCGGAAGTGCATTTACAACATATGGAGAAGGCTATATACGTATATCATATGCCTACAGCATGACTGTGCTAGAGGAAGGATTAAATAGACTAGAAAAATTCCTCTTTTCATTAAATAAATAATAATTTCTAAGACACTAGACGTTGTTTAGTGTCTTTTTAATGCACTTTAAGTTTATGTTAACGTACGTATACTCAGGGGAGTGGGACCACGTAAATTAAGAAAGGTTATACCGACTTGTATATGGTTTACGGGAATAAAAAAGGGAGACTGGGACAGAAGTAGAAATTTTATTGGATAAGGAGAAACCTTTACTAAATAATGGAAATTTAATGAAATTGATTGAAATGGAGGGGCGACTCCTACGGGAATAGCGTGACGCCTGAGACTACAGGTTCAGGCCACGCCCGTGGAAAGCGTCCTTGGAATTTTGGGTACAGATCACAGAGAAAAATGCTGTTTTGGGGTTCTGTCCCCGCCTCTTTTGAAGTCACTGAATATGGATAATTATCCCGTTTCGCAAGTAAACGCCAACTGACCGCAAGTATTTTAATCGTGTGGACAAGTATATATATCACGTTCGCAAGTAACCAAAGCATGACCGCAAGTATCGATCTATCAAACGCAAGTAATCAACCAAATCAACTTCCTGCTATTCAATCTCTAAATGTTTCTTCAAAATCATCGTCACTTCATTCAATTCTTCTTCTTCAGGCACGTAATACCAAATATTATTCATTCGCTTGCCACTTCCACTATCCAGCGAAATAGACTCAACATTTGTCAGTGCCTCCTTATAGCCTTTTTGTATATCCATCATTTGATCGAAGGTCATATTGGTACGGATGTTTTCCGCTAATGTGGCCAACAAATTCTTATAGTGGAGCAGACTGCTAAAAGAAGCTCCTTCCTTTAAAACGGCCAGAAGAACTTGCTTTTGACGAGCTTGTCTGCCAAAGTCACCTAGCGGATCATTCATTCGCATACGTACATAGTTAAGTGCTTTATCCCCATCTAAATGAATCGGACCTTTTTCAAATAAATAACCGTTTTCTTCAAAAGCGGATGTGTTCTCGACTGTCACACCGCCAACGCTATCAACAATTTCTAAAAAACTTTCCATATTAACTTGTACTACATAATCAATCGGAATATCTAGTAAACTTTCGACAGAATGTAGAGCCATATCTATCCCACCAAATGCATACGCGTGATTTAATTTATCCATTTTGTCTAATCCAATGATTTCCGTATATGTATCTCTAGGAATACTCAATACTTTTATAGAAGCGAGGGAGGGATTAACTGTGAGTACAATAATTGTGTCTGACCGACCGACATCGGCCTCTCGTTCATCTACACCGAGTAATAATACCGAGATAGGTTCTTTTTCTACGAGCTCCACCTCCGTTTCTCGAAGGTTAGAAACTTTTCGGATTTCGGGTTCGTGGATAGTCTCGAGTGTCGTAGATACATTTTTATAAATACTAGTAGCGTAGACTGTTCCACCTATAAGTAATGAACTAATAATAGTAATCCAAATTATTTTCTTCGACATTCATGGTCCTCATTTCTTTTAACTACAAAGGCTTTTCGTAAATATATGAATACACGATCCAGATTATTAATCTAAACTTGTTCTAGTATGTATAGAATTTGATTTTACTAAACGAATAAAAAAATCCTATTTTATTATGGGATATGACAATAGAACCGTTCAATAACAACAATTCTCTCTATTTTTGTCGAAATTAATAATAAAATATCTGAATATATTAAATTTTCTATATATTTTTCGTGACATTCTTATTATAATGGGGCTAAAGGGGTGTCACTAATGAGATCTGTTAGAAACAAGTTAGTTCTATTAGCTATAGTCGTAATTTTTCTACCGTTATTAGCTGTAGGAATTATCAATTACAATGTGTCTAAAAATGAGTTAGAAAAAATCGGTAAACTTGGGATGCAGAATGGTACATATGCAATTCTTGATTTGATAGAAGAACTCAATAAAGAATATGAAGATGGTTACATAACATTAGAAGAGGCACAACAAAGAGCAGCCTCTAAAATTCTAGGTAACTTAAATGAAGATGGAACACGAAACATAGAAAATCCGGCAAAGTATGGGGATAACTTCTACTTTTACGTAGTGGATGAAAATGGAGTATTACTAGTGCATCCAAGCTTAGAAGGGGAAAGTTTATATGACAATCAAACAGATGATGGTAGATATTTTATAAGAGAAGTAATTGAAGTCGCTAAAGATGGAGGAGGCTATGTTTCTTATGATTGGCCACTTCCTAATAACCCAGAAAAAATAGAACCAAAAATTACGTATAGTATGGAAGATCAAAACTGGGGCTGGGTTATTGCTGCGGGTACTTATGAAATGGACTTCAATAAGGGAGCTATGGCAGTATTTAATACATCTGTGATTGCAATTGTATGTGCATTGCTTATAGGAATTGTACTATTTTGGTTTTTTGCGGGTAAAATGACCTCATATATTAAGAGGATTATGATTCTCACCTCAGAAATAGCAAAAGGTAAGCTAAGTGGGAGTTTGATACCAATAGAGACAAAGGATGAACTAGGAAAACTAGCGCAGAATGTAAATGAAATGAAAAATAGTTTAGAGGAAATGGTTAGTCAAACACGACTATCCTCCGATCAAATGAAAAACTCATCTGAAATGTTAAGTGCAATAACAGAGGAAACAACTGCATCTGCTGATGAAGTAAACTTGGCGATTACTGAAATTTCTAAAGGAGCGGTTATTCAAGCAGAGGAAGCTGAGGTGGCAATCGATAAAGTAAGTAGCTTATCTTCCATAATTGAAAAAACAAATAAGCAATATACAGTCATACTAGATGATGTTGCACATATGAATAAGCTCCAGGATGATGGACTATCAAGTGTTCAATACTTGGCAAATAATACAGATAATTTCCAAAGGGTTATTATCATCCTACAAGAAGATTTTATGCAGCTCACAACTAGAATGGGAGAAATTTCTCAAATAGTTCATACGATTACAGATATATCAGCTCAAACTAATTTATTGGCGCTTAATGCAAGTATCGAAGCGGCAAGAGCAGGAGAACATGGGAAAGGCTTTGCGGTAGTTGCCGAAGAAGTTCGTAAACTTTCAGAAGGAACGCAAACTGCCACTACTAATGTAAAACAATTATTAAACGAAATTGAAGTAGATACAAAATCTGCTCAGAAGCAAATGGACGAAACGCTTATGATTTCCAATGAGCAAATGAAGTCAGTTGATGACACAAAGCAATCATTTGTAGATTTATCTCAGTCTATTCAACAAGTAAAAAATAATCTAAATAGCTTGAATGAAGATATGGAAGAAATGGTCATTAGCAATGAAGTAGTTGTACAATCAATTACAAATATTTCTATAGTAGCAGGAGAATCAGCTGCATCTACAGAGGAAGTAAACGCTTCTATCGATGAACAAAACATTGCTATCCAATCAATTATGAAGTCGGCATTAGAACTTCACGAAGAAGCTGAGAAAATGCATGAGCTAGTTGCTAGATTTAAGTAAGCAATTGAATTGTTTAACAAAAAGGAGAATTTAAATAAGGCTAACATGACGGAGATGAAATTTACTCTGTCGTGTTAGCCTTTAATATTGAAGGAGGTCAATGACATATACCATGGACCTCTATATAAATTGAATAACCTATATTTAATCTTCTATTTTTGTAGCATTAAGCTGTAAGAAATACCGAATTATATCTCGGAAGAAAGCCTGTAACATTTCATTGAAAGAGTGAAGTGCATCAAATGCATATAATCTATACGGGTCTTCTTGACCATATCCACGAATATTAATACCTTCTCTTAAATGATGCAGATTATCTAAGTGTGTGATCCAAGATCTGTCTATTGTTTCTAAGTATATGGACTGTATATTCGACCATATGTCTTCTTCAAGGGAAACGGTACTTGCAATATCCATAGCTTGGCTATATACCTTTTTCAATGATGAATCTAATTCGATTTTACTTTCCTTGTCGGTAGAATCCATAATGTTTTCCGTATCTGCAGTTAATGTTGATAGAATCTTAATCTCATCAATAATTTCATTCCACATGGCTGCATGTTCGCTATTATCCAAATTAATTTCATTAAGTTCTTGGATAAGATTTTCCTTGCGTTCATGCATAGCATCGATTATTAGTGACTGCATATTTTCAACATATAACGCTTTCTCTCGATAATTATACATAACTGATTGCTGATCATTATTAATATCATCTAGTTTCAATAAGTGAGAGCGACTAGAGAAATGAGTGCCTTCAATAACTTTCTGTACATTATAAACAAATTTCGAAGGGTTTGGAGCAAGTATCAGACCAGTTTGATCGGTTTTTACTTTATTTTTATATTTCTCAAATTCGTCTTCGTCATAATAGTAGAAAAGTTCATCTTCCAAAGAAATGATAAATTGTGTGCTACCAGGATCTCCTTGGCGACCTCCACGGCCACGTAACTGCATATCAATACGGGCACTGCTATGTAGCTCAGTGCCTATAATATGAAGTCCCCCTAATTCGGGTACTCCTTCACCAAGAATAATGTCAGTCCCACGACCAGCCATGTTAGTGGCAAGCATAATTTTATGCAACTGCCCTGCATTAGAAATGATTTCTGCTTCATCTTCTTCTGTTTTGGCATTCAATATAGAATGTTTTAAATCCAACTCTTTTAGAGCAATAGAAAGCTTTTCAGATTGTTGAATAGAAGTAGTTCCGATTAATACTGGACGACCAATATCATGGTATTTCTTTGTTTCTTCTATGATTTTTTTAATTTTATCATTACTTGTTAAATAGACAAGTGTCTCCAAATCCTTACGCTGATTTGGTTTGTTTGTAGGGATTTCTGTAACGCGTAAATAGTATGTTTCCCAAAATTCATCTTTAGAAGGAACAGCGCTTCCTGTCATTCCGGAAACATGTTTGTATAAACGGAAGTAATGCTGAATCATTACCGATGCTTGCGTGTTATTTTCTTCTTTTAATGAAACTTTTTCTTTCGCCTCGATCGCTTGATGTAGTCCATCACTGAATGTCCTACCTTCCATTACACGACCTGTGTAAGGGTCTACAATCATAATTTTATCGTCTTTTACGATATAATCTACGTCTTTTCGCATTACTACTTTAGCACGAAGACTTTGCATAGCGATATGCATAAATTCACGATGTTCACTGTCATATACATTGTCAATTCCGAACGCTTCTTCTAAACGGTCAGCACCCTCGTCTAATAAAACGATTTGCTTGGTTTCTGGATAATAATCATATTCCACTTTATCCTCAAAGGACTCAATTACCATATGCATAATTGGGAATAAATTTAGACTAGCATTTGATTTCCCAGCAATGATCAAAGGAGTTCTTGCTTCATCTATTAATATGCTATCCACTTCATCGATTAGTGCATAGAATAGTGGACGCTGAACTAACTGATCAGAACCTTTAACCATATGGTCTCGCAAGTAATCAAACCCGAATTCGGTTCCCGTGCCATATGTAATATCACAATTATATGCTTCTTGTTTTTCATCAGCTTCCAATCCGGAAATATTCAATCCGACTGTCAAACCTAAAAATTCAAACAGGGGTTTCATTTGTTGGAAGTCTCGTGTTGCCAAATATTCGTTTGCTGTAATAATATGTGTTCCTTTTCCGTGTGCGCCAAACACATATGCAGGCAACGTTACTACTAACGTTTTACCTTCCCCAGTCTGCATTTGAGCAATTTGTGACTGAGTAAGTACGGCTCCACCCATTAACTGAGAATCATAATGACGTAAGCCAAGAACTCGTTTGGACGCCTCTCGAACGACAGCAAAAGCTTCAATGATTAATTCTTCTGGAGAAATTCCGTTATTTAATTGGTCGCGGAAAATTTGTGTATATGCTTGGAGCTCCTTATCAGTTTTAAGTGAAAACGATTCTTCTAAGGCATTTATTTTAGAAACAATTTTATTCAGCTGCTTTAATTCAATTGTTTCACCAGATATCATCTTTTTAATAGAATGTAACATAATATTCATTCTCCCTACTTTTAAATTCCAAACTCCATTATATCATGAATTGTATAAGCGAGCAGTTGTAAGATAATGTACTAATATTTCAATTATATTACAACAATAAGTTTTAAATGTTACCAATAGATGTTAATGTTAGAATAGTAGGGAAAGGGGTTATAAAATGAGAAAGATTTACACATCTATGATTTGCTTTATGTTAGTTGCACCAATTAGTTCAACAGTTTATGCAGAGGAATCACAAGCCACGGAAGACCAAATAGAGAATGTTGAAGAGGTCATTGAAGTAGATGGTGATTCTGAGGAATGGTTGGAAGATACTATTGAAGTTGAACAACCACAGGAAGATGTGGTATTAGAAGGCTATGAGAATTTGGGTTCCATGATTTACAAGTCATCAGCTGTATCTTCTAAAATTGCAGCAAATGAAAAGGGAGAGTATTTCATTTATTACATCATGCATGGTTCTCCCGCAGCTTTAGTTGTTGTCAATTATGAAACAAAAAAAATCTTACATACGTTTACTCTTGAAGACTCAAAAAGTGCATGGGGTCTTGATGTAGATGAAAATGGGAAGTTATGGGTTGGTGGTTCTGTATCTAGCACTCTATATAGCTACGATCCAAACACAGAAGAATTTGAAAAACACGGTGCTATTTTTTCAAACAAAAGCGATACGTCAATCCAAGATTTAATCGTTTCTGGGAAGAAAGTATATGCTGGTTCTGCGTACGGAGGAAGTCTAGTTGCCTTTGATACAGAAACGGAAGAAATAGAAGAGTTTGGTCAAATTCGTAAAAGAAGAGAATTTGTAAAAGCAATTGTAGCTGATGAAGAGAAAGATGAAATTTATGTTTCGATTGGTTCTCCAATGGACTTATTAGTGAAAAAACCTAATACGAAAAATTTCACTTCATTCTTACCATCAAAATATATGTCTGAAAAATATGCGCAGGATTTAGTTCTAACGGAAGACTATATCGTTGCAAGATTACATCCGTCGAATCTATCGGTAGTATTTGACCGTAAAACATTAAAAATTGTCGATGAGTTTGAATTGAAGTCTAAAACAGTTTCAACTATTTCGCCGAATGAAGAAGCGCTATATTATACAAAAGCGCAACAGCTAATAAAATATGATTTTGAAACAAAAGAGCATACAGAATTAGGTGTTTATTTGCCGAAAGGTACGGAAGCTATTAATTTAGACTTTATTTTAAAAGAATCTCCAATGGTTGAAGAAGAGAATGGTAAAGAAGGAATCACTGAAGGTGGAGATGATTCTAAGGGGGAAGCAACTCCAATTGACCCATCGTTAGAAGATGTTATTGTTCCACAAGTGAAAAATGAATTAGTAAAAGATGTTCAAATTGTTGAGACTCTTCCAGTTATTGTAGAACCAATCGATGAAGAGGTTAAGGAAGAAGTTCCAAATGACGAAGATTTAATAGTAGAAGAGCCAATTGAAGAATCAAAAGAATTTGTTCTTTCTGGTATGGTTGATAATTTAGGTCAGATTTTTGAATATAATCCTCAAACAGGTGAAATGACTTATCACCAATTTGAATTACCAGAACAACCTGTGGAATTGTACACACTTGCTTCTAGCTCAGATGGTACTAAAATTTTCGCTAATGGATATATGTCTGGTGGACTCGGAGTTTATGATGTACAAACAGGTAACAAAGAATTGTACCGTAACATTAGTCAAATTGAATCGATGTTTGATATCAATAACAAACTATATATTGGGGCATATCCACTTGCAAGACTCCTAGTTTATGATCGTGAACAAGAATGGGCTACTGGGAATCCAAAAGAAGTTATTCGTATGAACCAATATGGACAAGAACGTACAACTGCTGTTGCACCTTATAATAAAGGTAAAGAAATCGTTTTTGGTACTTTACCAGATACTAGTGTTGGTGGCGGTGCTTTATCATTCTACGATACTGAAACAGAAAAAATGGAAATCTACGAGAATTATATTTATAACCAAAGTATCGTTTCTTTAGTTAGTAGAGGAACGCAAATATTTGGAGGTACTTCTATCCATGCAAATCAACAAGTAAATCCAAGGGGAGCAAGATTATTCTATTTTAATAGAAGTACCCCGGAGGACAAAAAGTATATCCATTTACCATTTAGTGCAAGTATGATTACTAGTCTAATAGTAGATAAAGATAATAAAGTATGGGGTATGGCGGATGGAAAGTTATTTGTATATACAGATGAATGGACTGATATTAAAACGGTTGAGTTATTACCATTAATATCTGGTAGATTCCGAAATGCTCAAATTATTGAAAATGTAGACGGCTATATCTATGGAAGTGTAGAAGGAAAACTATTTAAAGTTACAAAAGATACATTAGAAGTAGAGTGGTTGAAAGATAAAGGTGTTTACGGCCTAGAAAAAGACTTAAATGGTAATTTATATTTCTACGATGGAAGTAATTTATGGAGATATACAATTGAGCAAAATCGTGCGATAAAACAAACTGAGCAGTAAGAGAAACTCAACGAAGCGAAGGAGAATGTAACTTAATGAAACAAAAATTGCTATACCTTTTTATTATTTTTGCTGTAGCCATGGGCGGATTATTCCAAACAGAACGTGTAGAAGCACAAACAACTAAAGTTTATTGGGATGGAATTTTAATGGTTCCAGGACAAGCAGGTAAAATTAAAGTTGTAAAACCAATTAACCTTTGGAAACGCACTTCAGATGGTTTGGTATTTCAAAGAATATTAAAACCTGGCGAACAATATCGTGTTTATCGTTATGATAATTTATACGGTGGACAATACGGTCTTGGTGGTGGCATGTACATTACTAAAATGGCTGGTTATGTAGAATACAAAACACCATCAAAAGCAAAATTAAAAGAACTAGCAAATGCACAAGGTTCATCACCGGCACCAGGAAATACAGCTTCTAATCTATTTCCTGTGGAAAAGACACCTTCTTTGACAATAGGTAAGGTTTCTAGCCAATCTATTACTCAGATAGCACCTGGCGTACGTAAAAAATTCTTTGATATCGATTCCTCAAATGGTTCACAGAAACTATTCATGCTGGAATATGATGGAGTTACGTCTAATATTGAGCTGAAAACAGAACTAGCAAAAGATCAAATTAAAGGATTTGAAACTACTTCATCACAAGCAAATAGTGTGGTACAAAATGATTCCTATCATGTTGTAGGAGGAGTAAATGGAGATTATTTCGATAAGTATGGTCAACCAATTGATTTAATGATGATGGACGGTTCTATCGTGTCAACGCCTCAAACTGCGTTAAGTGATTTAGCTGTTTTAGGGATTAAGTCAAATGGTAAAGCAATTATCGGTGCTCCAAAGGTTGCGATGAATGTAACAGTTAATGGTGGACAATCATATGCTATCAATTCAGTTAATAGATCAAGAGCCGCAAATCACCTAGTAATCTACACAAAAGACTTTTCAGCAACTACTGGAACTAATGAGTTAGGGACTGAAGTTAGAGTAAAAGTAGAATCTGGTAAATTAAATGGATCTGAAAAATTAGTAGGTACAGTAACAGAGAATGTTACAAACGTTGGAAATGCAAAACTAAATAGCGGTGAAATAATTCTATCTGGACACCATTTTGCTAGTCAGTTTTTAGAAAAAGTACAAGTCGGTGACAAAATAGAAATTACAACTGCATTCACTCCAGCTGAATGGAAT
Source organism: Psychrobacillus psychrodurans (assembly GCA_900114885.1). Classification (GTDB taxonomy): domain Bacteria; phylum Bacillota; class Bacilli; order Bacillales_A; family Planococcaceae; genus Psychrobacillus; species Psychrobacillus psychrodurans. Next base: position 19,867 of record FOUN01000020.1, on the reverse strand, counting down.
GATGTTCGTGAATCCGTAAGTGGTCGTTATCATTTAGTGAAAAATGGTTCACTACAAACGATTAAAGTTGCAGGTGTCGCACCACGTACTGCTGTTGGTATTAAAAAAGACGGTAGTATTTTCACGATTGTAGTAGATGGTCGAAGTACTGCAAGTAAAGGTTTAACTCTTCAAAATACTGCTAAACTCATGAAAGATTTAGGTGCACAATATGCAATGACATTTGATGGTGGTGGATCTTCTACTCTAGTAGCTAGAGAGATAGGTGCCAATAAAGTATCAGTAGCCAATAAGCCTTCAGATGGTGGCGAACGCTCTGTATCTAATACACTACTGTTTATAAGTAAATATAAGACAAGTGCACTTGCAACAATAGCACCTGCGTCCGATGTTTTAAACCTTTTCCAAGGAGCAACTTATACTAATCTTTCAGTACCTGTAAAAGGTATCGATCAGTATATGAACCCTGTAGCAGTATCTGGTAATGGTACAGTAACTTCTTCAATTATAAAAAGTTCGAACGGTAAACAAACAGTTACTGCTGGACCAGGAACATACGCAGGAGTTGTAACTTATGACGGGAAAACGACAAATATCAATATTAAAGTTACAAATACGTTGGATAGTATAAAAACAAGTGTAAACTCTTTACAGGTAGCTAAAGCAAAAACAGCACAACTTACAGCGAGTGGAATGAATAATGGACAAGCAGTAATTACTGCCCCTACTGCTTTCAAGTGGACGACTACAATTGGAACAATAAGCAATGGTAAATTTACAGCTCCAAACAAAGATGGTATTGGAACGATTACTGTAACATACGGTTCTAAGTCAGCAACTATTCCGGTAGTTGTAGGAGATGTGGCACCAACTATTTTAGAATCTTTTAATAAAGGTATCTCCAACTATGAAGCTTCAGGTGATCGAGTTAAAACTGTTTCTGTGCAATCAGTAACGAATGATCGCGATGGATCAAAAGCTCTTAAACTAGCTTATGATTTTACAGGTACTACTGGAACATCAGGCGCATATGTTGATGCAAAAACAAGTTTAACAATCAGCACACCATCTAAGAAAATAGGTATGTGGGTAAAAGGAGATGGCAAAGGCCATTGGTTACGCTCACAAATAACTGATGCCTCTGGGAAAACAGTTCAATTAGACTTTAGTAAAAATGTGAACTGGACAGATTGGCAATTTGTTTCTACAGAAGTACCAGCTGGACTGACATATCCATTGAAGATGGCATTACCTGTTCGTTATATGGAAACAGAAAATGCTAACAAAACGAATGGTGAAATTATAATAGATGACATTCAATCTATTTATAAAGATTAAAAGTAAGGAAAAAGTATTAGAAGTTGCGAACTATATTGATGTATGATAACGTAATTTGTATGGATTTTTGCTAATTGTGGAGGGAAGTACATGGATTCGGAAGAAAAAGAAACGAAGAATTTTAACGCATCTGTAGAAGCTAATGCTCAAAAGATTATAGGGTATTATAAGCGACAAGCGTGGGCGTTAAAGGTATTTGATAAAATAGAACAAGATAACATTGTCGAGGATGGTAATAATGTAATACTAGCTTCTTCTGTCATTCAATCCAATAATGATCTTTTCTTCCCAGCTTTTATTCGTATTAATACGGAAGAAAACGGTAAAGTTGTAGGAGCATATTTGATTCTTGAAGAAGAGGATAGTTTTCAATTACTACCCTTAGAAAGAGCTTTAGAAGAGTTTAAGTTAGATGAGCTAATACCATTCAAGTATAGAACGATAGAAAAAATTGATGGAGATCAGTATCAAGTTAATTGGCCTGAATTCTCTTAATGTGAGTTCTATATAACTATTCTTTTCGTTAAAGGAGTGTGACTACTGTCGCGCTCCTTTGTTTTTCAGTAGATAATCTATGATGTAAATCCTGTGAGTTTTGCAGGATTTTTTGTTCTAAGAAAGTATTACATTATATACTTCAACTCGGATATCCAAGTATTTTGAACAATCAGGTCTATACAATAATACTACCGATTTCCGTTTCAGGTGGAGGCTTTCTAAGGACGATGTCACGATTTTAAGTTTTAGTTATTTAGCTTATATAGAGTCGATTTCATAATGAAGTAAAAAGTATCAAAACCGCAATCCATATATACATAAAACCTCTAATTTATGTTTCTTAGAGAATGAATTACTTTTTAACACCAGTTCCAAGGATGTGCGCCTTCCAAGCCGCAGGAGCACTAGCGACACATCCCTAAAGGCTCATACGTAGCGTACAGCCGCGTACATCCGTATAGGAATTCTCTTCGGATCAAATTCATTATCTTGAAAACTGACTAGAAAATATAACTTGTTATAATAGAAGGGATTTGTTTTTAAAGAGGTCATTAGGGTGGGGATTATTAATTTCATAAACTAAGACTGATTTCCTATGTATTTATAAACGAAAAATCAGTCTTTTCTTTCTTTATACTAAATTTGGTTATAAGCGTATTTTTATAGTATAATCAGTAATTGAAGAAACTTTCATATAGCGTATACGTCTAAATGAATGTTGTACTTTAATTTTTGAAAATAATAAAACAAGGATGATATATTTGGATATAAAATTACTTCTTGCTTTTATCATATCTATGGCGACAGCAATAGCGGTAACTCCGCTTGTTATTAAACTAGCACATAAAATAGGAGCGGTTGATAAACCCTCTGAAAGAAAAGTACATCAAAATGTAATGCCTCGCTTGGGAGGTCTTGCTATTTTTATAGCAGTAATTGCTGGTTATTTTGTGGCAGGATTGTATGAAGCGAAAATTACAGGTATTATGGTCGGTGCATTGATCATAATCGTTTTGGGAATAATAGATGATAAATATGAGATATCGGCTAAAATTAAACTATTAGGTCAGATTTTGGCGGCTTGTGCAGTAATGGGTAGTGGATTAACGATCGATGTATTAAATATTCCGTTCATTGGTGTATTTGAGCTTGGTATCTTCTCATATGTAGTTACATTGTTTTGGATATTAGCTATTACGAATGCCATCAATTTAATTGATGGATTGGATGGTCTGTCAGCAGGTATCTCTTCAATAGTATTTGCAAGTATAGCTTTTCTAGCTTTCTCAGCAGATAAGATGTTAATTCTTACACTTTCCCTAATATTATTGGGGAGTACGCTTGGATTCTTGTTCCATAATTTCTACCCAGCAAAAATTTTCATGGGTGATACAGGATCAATGTTTTTAGGATATGCAATATCGATACTTTCATTACTTGGTTTATACAAAAGTGTAACTTTATTTAGCTTTGTTGTACCAATTATGATTTTAGGTGTACCAATTTTCGATACATCATTCGCGATTATAAGAAGAGTAGTAAATAGGAAACCTATATCCGTTGCAGATAAGTCACATTTACATCACCGTTTATTAGCCCTAGGGTTAACGCACCGGGATACTGTTTTGGTGATATATGGTTTTGGTTTAATATTTAGTATAGCCGCAATTACATTTGAAACATTAACATTAAGATGGGCGATATTTATTTTATTGTTTATATTAATTGCGTTTGAAATTATTGCTGAAAAGATTGGACTCGTTAGTGAAGAATACAGACCTATTATTTCTGTATTCCAAAAGGTTGTTGGGTATAAGCGCGATTAATAATTGTGCTTTTCACATATTGCTTTAAAACTTATATTAGATTTTAATTCATGGATAGGTTGGTGTTGATAAAATGAAAGTACCTATGTTAGATTTATCGGAACAATATGCATCATTAAAAAGTGAAGTATTAGAAGCCTTAGATGGTGTTATGAGTAGCTCACAATTCATTCTTGGTAGTAATGTTAAAAAGCTTGAGGCTGACATTGCTGAGTATAGTCATGTTGCTCATGGTATTGGTTGTGGGAATGGTAGTGATGCAATTCATATAGCGTTACAAGCTGCGGGGGTTGGACCTGGAGATGAAGTTATTACAACTCCATTTACATTCTTTGCGACTGGTGGAGCGATTGCTAGAACTGGTGCAACACCGGTATATGCAGATATTGACCCAATTTCTTTTAACTTAGATCCTAATGAGATTGAAAAACATATTACAGATAAAACAAAAGCTATTATTCCGGTTCATTTGTATGGACAAATGGCAGATATGGTTAGTATTCGTAAAATTGCGGACAAGCATAATCTATTTGTTGTAGAAGATGCTGCACAGGCAATTGGTGCTAAACAAGGTGAATTTACAGTTGGTGAACTAGGAGATGCAGCAACTTATAGCTTCTTCCCTACGAAAAACCTTGGTGCATATGGTGACGGAGGTATGGTCGTTACAAATAATGATGATATTGCAGAAAAAAGTCGTGTAATTCGTGTGCACGGAAGTAAACCAAAATATTACCACCATGTACTTGGTTACAACAGTCGCTTAGATGAATTGCAAGCAGCTGTATTAAATGTGAAATTTCCACATTTAGATACTTGGGGTGAGCAACGTAGAAAACATGCAGACTTCTACACAAATTTACTAAACGAAAAAGTAGCAGATCATGTAAAAACGCCTGTTATCGTTGAAGGATTCCATCATGTATTCCATCAATATACGATTCTGACTGAACGTCGTGATGAATTACAAGCCTTCTTAAATGAAAATGGAGTTTCTACAATGATTTATTACCCACTACCATTGCATATTCAACCAGTTTTTGAAAACCTAGGTTATAAAAAAGGTGATTTCCCTAAAGCTGAAAAAGCTGCAAATGAAGCACTTTCTTTACCAATGTTCCCAGAGTTAAAAGAAGAACAACAACAATATGTGGTAGAGAAAATCGCTGAGTTTTTTGCTAGTAAATAATGAATGGATAAAAGTAGAGGGAGACGTTATTTACGTTTCCCTCTAACTGCCTGTTAAAGAGATTTAAAGGAGAAGTGAAATGGCTGAAAATAGAACATATCGTTTGTACGATTCATTAGAATTTTTTTGGAAGAAAAAAGTATGGTTTATCATTATTCCTGTAATAGTAGCTTTGTTGGGATATCTTGGTTCGATGCTAATTCCTAATGGCGGAGATTATGTTGGGAAAAGCACTGTATTTACTGGATCAGTAAAATTAGAAGCTTTAACAAATCCTGAACATATCCAAACAAAATACGGGCAACACTTTACTGGAAAAACAGAAGTATTTGTACCGACAAGAAGTTATATCAAGTTAGAAACTTATGGGAAAAATGAAGAACAAGTCACAGAAGAATTGACTCAATTTAATGATCAATTACTAGAAGGACTAATGGTTCAATATGATAAGGTAATTCAAGGAACAGAGGCTTATGCAAAGGCTCAAGCAGAGCGAATTGCAACCTTGAAAACGGCTATTGAGTCTTATAAAGAAGTTATAACTGATACTGACAACGTAACGGTAATAAACAACTTTTCAACATTATTAAGCACTGCAGAGATGGACTTAACAAATGCATTGGCTACAGAGCAACGTGTAAGAAACGATATTATAACTTTTGAGAAGCCTGCACTTGCAACAACTACCTATGTAGTAAAAACAAAATCGTACGGTTTAGAAGGAGCAATCGCAGGATTCATTCTTGGGATATTAGCTGCTATCCTTATTTTATCTTTATGGAAATATATTTTAGAAGCTAGAGGGAGTAAAAGAGTATGATTCAATTTGCAATTGTAGGTATGGGTTTCATCGCAGATAAACATATAGCTGCTATCCAAAATGCAGAAGGAGCTAACCTTTTTGCTATCTGTGATACAAATCCCGATAGATTAGTATTAGATGATGAAAATGTATTAAAATATACAGATTTAGAAAAAATGTTGACTGAGAATCCACAAATTGATGTAGTGAATATTTGTGTTCCTTCTGGTTTACATGCAACTTTAACGAAGGTAGTAGCAAAGTATAACAAACATATAGTGACTGAAAAGCCAATGGCACTTAATTCGGCTGATGCAAAAGAAATGATGGAGATTGCAAAAGACGCAGGAGTTAAACTTTCCATCGTACATCCGAATAGATACCGTCCAGCAATTATGGAAGTTCGTGAGTTAATGGATGCAGGTAAATTTGGAAAGCTAAGCCATGCTAATGCAACTGTTCGTTGGAATAGAGGACAAGAGTATTACGACCAAGCACCATGGAGAGGTACGAAACAATTCGATGGTGGAGTGCTAATGAATCAAGCCATACATAATCTAGACTTGTTATTATGGTTTATGGGACCAGTTAAATCAGTTCAAGGTATGGTAGCAACACGTTTTCGCGACATCGAAACAGAGGATGTAGCTACTGCTTTAATTGAGTTTGAAAGCGGGGCTTTAGGAGTGGTGGAAGCTGCAACTACAGTGTATCCACAAAACCTGGAAGAATCCCTATCCATTTTCGGTGAATCTGCAAGTGTGAAAGTTAGCGGGAAAAATGCAGTGTTCATTGATACATGGGATGTAGAAGGTTATTCAGAAGATGAAGTAAAAGCATTGAAAACGAAAATACAAAATGATCCTTGGGGCAAAAAAGGACATGACTGTATTATTGAAGATATGGTTGCAGCTATCAATGAAGATCGTGAACCAGAAGTTGGCGGAATCGATGGTTATAATCCTGTCCGTCTAATTGAGGCAATTATCGAATCATCAGAGACAGGAAAACGTATTATATTCAGTTAATTTAAAGGAGAGACATATATGTCAAATTACTATGAAGAATTATTAGCGAAAATCGAAAATCATACAGCAGTTATTGGTGTTGTAGGTTTAGGTTATGTGGGACTACCCCTTTCAGTAGAAAAAGCAAAAGCTGGATATACAGTTATCGGGTTCGATGTACAAGAATCTAAAGTAGAACAAGTAAATCAAGGTATTAACTATATTGGTGACGTTGTAGATAACGACTTGAAAGAGATGGTAGACTCTGGTCATTTAACAGCCTCATCTGATTATGGTTCTATTAGTGCAGTGGATGCTGTTGCTATTTGTGTACCAACACCACTTGATATTTACCAACAACCAGATACTTCATATGTGGAGAGTTCGGTAAATGAAATTGCTAAATATGCGAAAAAAGGAACATTAGTTGTTTTAGAGTCAACAACTTACCCAGGTACAACAGAAGAAATCATTCGTACTGCTTTAGAAGACCAAGGGTTTACTGTAGGAGAAGACATCTTTATCGCTTATTCGCCAGAACGTATAGATCCAGGTAATAAAGACTTTAATACAAAAAATACACCAAAAGTAGTTGGTGGTATTACAGAAAAATGTACCAATGTTGCAGCTGCACTATATAGCAGCGTATTAGAAGGTGATGTACACAAAGTTTCTAGCCCAGCTATCGCTGAAATGGAAAAAATCTTTGAAAATACATTCCGTCATATTAATATCGCTCTTGCGAACGAAATGGCTATTCTTTGTGAGAAAATGGGAATTGACGTTTGGGAAGTAATTGATGCAGCAAAAACGAAACCATATGGTTTTATGGCATTCTATCCAGGTCCTGGTCTAGGTGGACACTGTATTCCAATCGATCCATTCTATTTAACTTGGAAAGCTCGTGAGTATAACTACCACACTAGATTAATCGAACTTGCAGGAGAAATTAATAACTCTATGCCAGATTACGTTATTACACGTGCTATGCAAATCTTAAATGATGAAGGTAAAGCATTACGCAATGCTAAAGTTCTTCTTTTAGGTGTAGCTTACAAAAAAGATATCGATGATATGCGTGAATCTCCATCACTAAAATTAGTTGAGTTATTATTACATCATGGTGCTGATTTCAAAACGGTAGATCCACATGTCGAATCTTATCGTGTAAATGGTGAAGTTCTTCATACTTCAGAGTTAACTGATGAGATGCTTGATAATGCAGATATCGTTGTACTAGCTACTGACCATACTGGATTTGATTATGAAAACATTGCGAAGAGATCGAAAGTTATTTTTGATACGCGTAATGCATTCAAAGGAATCGAAACTCCAAACCGTTACATTAAACTATAAGGGGGACATGAATATGAACTTTATACATGAAACTGCCGAACTAGGTGAACAAACAACAGTTGGTCATTTTTCTGTAATTGAAGAAGGTGCCAAAATAGGCAATAACGTTCGTATCGGTAATCGTGTGACGATTCATGCGAATACGATTATCGGGGATGGTACAACAATTGATGATGGTGCTGTTGTTGGAAAGCAACCAAAACCAGCTAAAACAAGCACGATGCAAATCACGAAAGTAATCCCACCCCTTGAATTAGGAAAAGAATGTACAGTTGGAGCAAATACGATTATTTATAGAGGAGCTATTATCGGGGAGAGTACATTAATCGCTGATTTAGCAACTGTCCGTGAAGATGTTAAGATTGGTGCATTCGTTATTATCGGACGCAATGTCACTGTAGAAAACTTCGTAACCATCGGAGAACGTACTAAAATTCAATCGAATTCATATATAACAGCACATTCTACTTTAGAAGATCATGTCTTTATCGCACCATGTGTAACTACGACGAATGATAACTTTATGGGTAGAACTGAAGCTCGTTTTGATAAAATCAAAGGAGCAATTGTGAAAAAAGGTGCACGTGTAGGTGGAGCATCTATAATTCTTCCAGGAATCACAATTGCAGAAGAAACTTTTGTAGCAGCAGGAGCAATTGTTACAAAAGATACAGAAGAAAAAACGGTAATCAAAGGATTCCCGGCAAAATTCTTAAAAAATGTACCTGAAGAGGAGCTTCTCTAAGTGTTCTCTCAGTTAAAACGTTTAGGAGCGGATTCGCTCCTTTACGCATTTATGAATGTAGGGACGAAACTAATAGCTTTCATTCTCTTTCCTTTATACGCTCATTATTTAGTGGACACATCGCTAGTAGGTTTGCTTCAACTCGTCGATACAAATGTGTCGATGCTTACTTTCTTAGTGATTTTTGGTACAGATTCGGCTCTGGCCTATTACTACTTTGAGTATAAAGACAAAGAGACACGTGAAAAGTATGTTCGATCCGTTATGACCTTTAGGATATCCATTGTTATATTATTATTCGTTGTATTTTTAATCGGTGGAGAGTGGCTTTCTGTATTACTATTAGAAGTTCCTGGTCAATCTCAATTATTTTATATTGCACTTGGAACACTTTGTTTGGATACTATAGTCACACTCGTATTAACTATATTGAGATATGATTTTCATACGAAAAGAGTTGTCGCAACAACTGTTGCAAAAATGCTTTTAATCGCTGTTGTGTCATTGCTTTTCTTGATTTTCGTTTGGACGTCACTTGAAGGGATTCTATTGGCTCGATTATTAAGTGTAGCTATTATAGTCTTAGTATTAATAAAGCCAGTAAGAATATATTTAAAACCTTTGTTTGATTGGAGTATTCTAAAGAAAATACTTGTTTATGCAACTCCATTAGTACCTGCTTCTTTAGCGTTTTGGATTATTGCTAATGCAAATAACTACTTCATCAGAGGGTTTGGAACTATTGGTGATGTTGGACTCTATGGTACTGCTATTAAATTCGCTACATTTATCACTTTACTGACTAGTGGGATACAACTTGCTTGGAGACCTTTTTCCATGTCATTAAAAGATAAGGAAAGTAGTCCAAAACTATTTTCTACGTTATATGCAGCATTTTTATTGATAGGTAGTTTAGGAGTTTTAGCATTAGCCACTTTTATGCCATGGATAATTTTGGTGATGCCCGAGGATTTTAGAACAGCATTTCAATACGTAGCACCAATTTCCATCGCAACATTTTTAAGTTTTTATTATATGATTGTTTCTACGGGGATATTTTACTCTAAACAGACAAAACATATTTCCATAGCATTTGGAATAGCGGCAGTTGTTTCAGTTATATTGAATTTTATATTCGTCCCAATTTTCTTAATTTGGGGTACTGTGATTTCTTATGTATTGTCATACTGTTTGGCTCTGTTCATCGTGTTCCGCAAAAGTCAGAAGCTTTACTATGTGCCTTTCTCTGGATTTAAGATGGCATGGACAATCTTTTGGTTAATAGCTGCCACATTGAGTATCGTGTATATTCAATTAACAGAGTTAAATGACTGGTTGATAGCTGGAGTATGGTTTGTATTTTTAGTACTAGTATTAGTAGTTAGAATGGATAAATATTTTAGAAAGTAATGGGGGATATGGCATGGTGAGAAATTGTAAGATTAACCTTAGGCATAAAGATTTTTATCCTATTACAGGCGAAGGGTACGAAGGGTTTTTTAGAGGTTATTTCTACTATGAAAATCAATATGTCACCCATGAAAACTTTGGTAGCATATTTAGTGCAGCTCAGCTTTCCTCGATGGAATATTCCACTTGGAATGGGGAGTACGCTTTAGTTTTCACAAATGAACATAATACTACTTTAGTGACGGATATGAAACGATCTATCCCATTATTCTATTCCCAAGACTCTGCATCCAATTGGATTGTTCAAGACTATATCACACCTTATAAAGGCATGAAAATGGTGCCAGAGGCAGAAGATGAGTTTCTTGTAACGGGGTTTGTATTTAGAGATAAAACACTTTTTGCTGACTGGCTTCAAGTGCCAGCTGTTTCCTATGTAGAACTAGCTAAAGATGCAAAACAAACATATTATTACACATATGTTTTGGAAAAAGAATCAGCTTCTATAGATACATTTGCTGCAGAATTGGAGCGGGTTTTCCATGAATTATTTGATGATTTAGCAACACGTTTGCAAGGACGTCAAATAGTTATCCCACTTAGTGGTGGCTATGATTCTAGGTTAATCGCTTTAAATCTGGTGGAACGAGGATTAAAAGATAATATTACTGCATTTACATATGGAAGACCAGGTAATGGGGAATCTACTGTTAGTAAGCAAATAGCTGATCAGTTAGGGCTTAAGTGGAAGTACTTTGCTTATGACAAGAAAATGTGGGAAGACATGTACAAGTCGGAGGACTGGAAAGACTATGTTGTGTATTCTAGCAATGGTGTCTCTGTTGCACATTTACAAGATTTCCCGAGTACCAAGCTTTTAGTACAAGAAGAAAATTTAAAGGATGCTGTGTTCCTACCAGGTCATTCCCTAGATTACCTAGCGGGTGGCCACTTACCCTATGAATCGATTATTGATAAAGAATTTGAAGTGAGTGAAATTCAAACCTTCATCATGAATAAGCATTTCCGGTTATGGGAACTTAATGGAGAAAAAACTTATGCAAACACGAATATAGGAAGAGGTTTAATCGAAGACATAGAAGTGTATTCCAATTACACGAATGAGCGAGTGTCTTCACTAATAGATGAATGGAACTGGAGAGAAAGACAATCCAAGTTTATCATTAACTCTGTTCGGGTTTATGAGTATTTTGGCCAAAGCTGGTCCCTTCCATTATGGGATGATCGGTTAATCCATTTCTTCAGTAAGCTTCCAGCAGACTTAAAATATAAAAAATATTTATACGATTATACATTGCATAAAATGCATCCAGATTATTATTCCATGCCTCAAAAACCAGGTCCAGAAAATTCGTTGAAAAATAAGTATGGCATGCTCTATCCTATTTTGCGCAAGCTATATAGGAAGAAAAACCTTTATCGAAAATACTTTGATGAGCCAATGGAATGGTTCGGTATCTATCCAACTTATAAGCAATATGTAAAATCGTTAAAATTCACACGAAATGGTAAGAAGTATGAACATCCATATAATATTAATTCATTTATCGTAAAAGACATGATTGAAATGATGAAGGAGATTACAAAATGAAAGTTCTTACAATTTTAGGAGCAAGACCCCAATTTATAAAAGCTGCTGCAGTATCACGTGTCATCCGTGAAGAAGTAACAGAACTAATAGTTCATACTGGACAGCATTATGATGCAAATATGTCCGACATCTTTTTTGAAGAATTAAATATTCCAAAACCAGATTATCATTTAGGTATTGGTTCTGGAAACCACGGGAAACAAACTGGAGAAATGTTAGCTAAAATTGAAGAAATAATTTTAACTGAAACTCCGGATTTTGTACTTGTATATGGAGATACTAACTCAACACTTGCCGGTGCACTTGCAGCTGCAAAGCTTCATGTACCTATTGTACATATAGAAGCGGGGCTACGTAGTTTTAACAAGAAAATGCCAGAAGAAGTAAACCGCATACTAACAGATCATATTTCTACATTACTTCTATGTCCAACTGATACAGCAATACAAAATTTAACAAACGAACATATATCCGAAGGCGTTTATAATGTAGGAGACGTAATGTATGATGCAGTATTGTATAATAAAGAATTAGCAGCATCATCAACGACTATTTTAGAGCGTGAAAACCTAACTGCAAAAGATTATTTATTAATCACGATCCATCGTGCAGAAAACACGGATGATGTAGATCGTATGAAATCTATATTAGATGCATTTAGTCAAATCCCAGATAAAAAGGTATGGCCAATTCATCCACGTACGAAGCATAAGTTAGAGGATTATGGATTTAAATTAGACCAAATTCCAAACTTACATGTTATCGAACCAGTTGGTTACCTGGATATGCTTTCGTTAGAAACTAATGCGAAAAAAATCGTTACAGATTCTGGTGGCGTTCAAAAAGAAGCATATTTCGCAGAAGTCCCATGTGTAACAGTTCGTGATCAAACTGAATGGGTAGAAACATTAATAGAAGATGCAAATATTCTAACTGGTACAGACACGGACAAAATAGTAGCTGCTGTAAACAAAAAAGTAACACCTTCTTATACACCTGTATTTGGAGATGGAAAAACATCCGAAAAAGTGTTAGCGTTACTGAAGGAATATTTAGCTTAATTTTTTTGATATAATCTAGCAAAACCCACAGATCAAATCTGGGCGTTATTGATGAATATAAAGTAGGTGTGAGCATTGTTAATTTTTAGCATATGGCTCTTTACTGTGGTGGCTTCCACATACCTTTTTAAAAAGGTCTCTGGAAGCCTTTCTCTTGTAAAGCCAAATATGATTACCATAATATATTATTATTCTTTCCTTATCTCCAGTTATATTGGCGGATTATTGATAGCATTAGGGATTGATGATTATTATATGATTAAACGAATGGACCATGAGGAGTATCGAATCATTGGATTTATTTTGTTGACGTTATTAATGATTTTATTCCCACTAACGCAATTGGTTGTAGGAAGAATATTAGGTTTTAATTCGGAAATAGAGTTTGACCGCTACCTACACGAACCCGTTCGTACAAGTGTAGATAAGAATAGACGCTTGTTTAGATTAGCCTTTGGTGCACTTACTGCTATATCTGTGCTAGCAGTAGCTTATACAATGCTGAAGACCTCTACTGTACCTTTATTTGAATTGTTAAAAGGAAATACATCGGAACTGGCGAAGATGCGTATTGATGCGTCACGAGGAATTAGTGGAATTGATGTATATATACGAAATATATTTGCAATCGCCTTAACTCCGGTTCTTTCAATAATTGCTTTTATATATACAACACAATCTAGAGCATTATATTGGAAGATCGTATTCTTTTTGTTGTTTATGTCATCTTTAGTAATAACTACATACGATTTGGCAAAATCACCCGTTTTCTTTTATGTCATCATGTTGTTGTTAGCAGGTGTATTCACACAAACACTAAAGTTAAATTGGAAGAAAATCAGTGCCTTTGTTATTTCAGGGACAGTATTATTAGTAATCATGTATGTAGCTATCCAAGGAGTAACAGAAGTGGAGAGCTTTTTGTCCTATAATTCTGGTCCAATTGGAAGAATTATTCTAGCGCAAATATCTCCTTTCTTTTTACATTTAGATACGTACTCGCATTCTATCGCTTTACTGGAGATGAAAGGATTACCTTCGTTTATCGCTGGTATATTCGATATTGAACAGGTGCGTACAGCAAGAATGGTCATGGAAAATGTGTTCCCTGAAAATGTAGATAAAGGGACAGGCGGCGTATTAAATACGATTTTCATTGGGGAAGCTTTTGGATCATTTGGATATGTTGGAGTTATAGTTTGTATTATTTATGTGGCTGCTGTTGTCCAGTTGTTATATATCGCTTTCTTAAGACTACCAAAAACTCCAGTCGTTATTGCTTTAACAGTTTACTTTACCATTAATATCCCAAGAACACTTGTTGGTGGAGCAGCAGACTTTTTCTTCAATCCAATTTGGATAATGATGACAGTCGTTCTTGCCGGATTATTTATATTAGAGCAGTATTTTCACGTTATTTGGACATTCCTTATGAGTAAGGTGAAGAGGAAAAAGGTGAAAGCATGAAAAATATTCTTATATATTATCCATTTACGATAGCAACGAATCCCAAAAGTGGATCTGCTATTCGTCCTGTAGAAATGATAAAAGCATTTGAAGCTTATGCGCAAAAGCATGGTGTTGAATTAGTCGTTATTTCTGGTAGTACAAATGAACGTCGTCTACTTTGGAATAAATTCTTACAGGATAAAAAACTAGAGCACACATTGTTTTGTTATTCAGAAAATCAAACGATTCCGTTATGGCTTACGGATGCTGGACATATTCCGAAAGATTGGAAAATAGATAAACAAGTATTTCAGATGCTTAAGAAACATGAAGTTCCGACTGGAGTATTTTACAGAGATGTATACTGGAAGTTTGATGAATTATATTCTTTAAGAGGTATAAAAAAATTCATCATGCAATCTATTTATAAAATGGAAGAAAAATTTTACGGGAAATACGTTCATACTGTTTTCTTACCGAGTGATGCTATGGGAAAATACGTGAATATAAATGCTTCCAAAATGGCTCTTCCACCAGGTGGACGTTTTGCAGATATTAAAACTAATTCAGACAACATTAAAAAGCCGTTCAAAGGTATCTATGTAGGTGGTATTAATAATGATGATTATGGACTGCCTACACTGGTAGATGCTTATGCTTTGTTAAACAAAGACGATGTTTTAGGAAATTTAGTGATTGTTTGTCGCGAAGATGAATATAACGACTTAACTAGTTTAGAAAAGGAAAAGCTAAACAAATCGTATATTGAAGTGAAACATGTCAGCGGGACAGAACTACAAAAACTATACGAAGAAGTAGATTTTGCATTTATTCCTCGAAAACGTTCTGTATACAATGACTTTGCAGTGCCAATTAAGCTAGTTGAATATTTAACAGCAGGCCTACCAATCATTGCTACCAATTGTTCTGCACAAGAGGACTTCATTGGATCAGGACCTTACGGGGTTCTAACAGGCGATGATGCCGGGAGTCTTGTAGAAGGAATGCAAGCGATACAACCAAAGTTTGCTGAATACAAACAAAATATACAGCAAACTTTCTTACAAAAGCATGCATGGAATGAACGTGCCGAACAAGCGGCGCATGCACTAATAGGAGGTAACCAATGAAAATTGCGTTATTAGCACCAAGCAGATCGATTCATACACAAAAATGGGCGTTATTCTACCAATCTCAAGGAATCGATGTGAAAGTGTACACGTTTAAAGATCATTACTCAGAGGACAACGCAAAGCTGGTTCCGACTATTGTATTGCCAAAGTCATTACCTGGCAAAGCTTCTTATTTAGCGGCAGCTCCGGCATTGAAAAAAATGTTGAAAGAATGGCAACCAGATGTGCTTCATTCGCATTTTGTTTCTAGCTACGGGTTGTTAGGGGCGATGGTCAATTATAAAAAGTATTTTGTTTCGGTATGGGGAAAAGATATTTTTGATTTTCCTAAAAAGAGTAAACTTAATAAAAAATTGATAGAGTTCACGTTAAGTAAAGCTACTGCTATTTTCTCTACAAGTCATGTGATGGCTAAAGAAACAAATTTATATACGAATCGTTTTGTAGAAGTAACTCCTTTTGGTGTAGATATTAATATTTTTTATCCGGAAGCAGCTAAAGAACAAACAAGTGACAAAATTATTATTGGAACTGTAAAAGCGTTAGAAGATAAATACGGGATAGCTGATTTAGTGAAGGGCTTTGCATTATTTTATAAAGAATTTCCAAACTCTGAACTCCTTATTACAGGTGATGGCCCACAAAGAGCAGAATATGAGCAACTAACTAAGGATTTAGGTATTGATGCAGTTACAACCTTTACTGGAAAAGTACCGAATACTGAGGTCCCTAATGTTATCCGTAAGATGTCTATTTTCGCGGTTCCATCTACAGAAAATAGTGAAAGCTTTGGAGTGGCAGCAGTAGAAGGAATGGCCTGTGGTGTTCCGGTAGTCGTATCTAATGTAGGCGGTCTTCCAGAAGTAGTGGTAGACGGTGTAACTGGCATTGTAACAGATAAAGAAAGTCCGGAACAATTAGCGAGTGCATTCAAAAAACTTGCTAAAAGTAGTGACTTAAGAGAATCTATGGGACAAGCTGGAGTATCACATGTAGCAGAGCACTATAGTTGGATTGATAACGCACATTACATGTTAGAGTTATATAAAAAGTATCTATAATCGTTAGAAAGAGAAAGGTGATTGGATATGATTAAGAAGGCTGTTATTCCTGCGGCAGGGTTTGGGACTCGTTTTCTACCTGCAACGAAAGCATTACCTAAAGAAATGCTGCCAATTGTAGATAAACCAAACTTACAATACATTATTGAAGAGGCAATTGCTTCTGGAATAGAAGATATTATTATTGTAACTGGGCGCAATAAAAAATCGATGGAAGATCATTTCGATAAATCCATCGAATTAGAACTACTATTAAAGAAAACTGGAAAAACTGAGTTGTTAGAAACAGTGGAGAACATTTCTAATCTGGTGGACATACATTATATGCGTCAGAAGGAGCCTCTTGGTTTAGGTCATGCAATTCTTTGTACGAAAAAATTTATTGGCAACGAACCTTTTGCTGTTTTGTTACCCGATGATATTATAGACGCAGAAGTACCTGCATTAAAACAAATGATTAATATGTATGAGTCAACTCAAAGTAGTATTTTAGGTGTTAATGAAGTACCGACCGAAGATGTAAATAAATACGGTATAGTTGACTATAGCGAAGTAGATAATAATTTATATACAGTAAAAAGATTAGTGGAAAAGCCTGCTATTCAGGATGCTCCATCCAACCAAGCAATTGTTGGTCGTTATATTTTGACACCTGGTATATTTGAAGAACTGGAAAAAGTCCAACCAGATGCAAAAGGAGAAATCCAATTAACGGATGCCATTGATTCCTTGTTGGCTAAAGAATCTATCTACTCTTATATGTTTGAAGGTAAACGTTATGATGTAGGTGATAAATTAGGTTTTTTACAAGCGACATTTGACTTTGCATTAAAACGTGACGATTTAAAAGAGCCATTAATAGCCTATTTAAAGAATAAATTGAAAGATTAAAGCGGTGATTTAAATGCGTATTGTATATTTGTGTCAACATTTCCCACCTGAAACGGGTGCCCCGCAAATTCGGGTATATGAGGTAAGTAAGGAACTTTTAGCTCAAGGCCATGATATTCAAGTGGTTACGGCTTTTCCTCATCATCCTCACGGAATTATTCCAGAGGAGTATAAAGGGAAAAAATATGAGTTTGAAAAGTGGGATGGAATTCCTGTCCATCGTACTTGGATATATCCTTCCAAAAAAGGGACTTTTTATAAACGTTTAGTCTCGTATTTTTCATTTACATTCAGTTCATTTTATGGATTATTGAAATCTGGAAAAGTAGATGTTATTATAGTTAACTCACCACCAATATTTCTAGGACTAACGGGCTTGATAAGTGCGAAACTAAAAGGAGCAAAGTTTGTCTTTAACGTTGCCGATGTTTGGCCAGAGTCCGCAGTGAAATTAGGACTTGTAAAAAATAAGTTTTTCATAAAGCTTGCAGAAATTCTAGAGTCATTTTTATATAAACATTCATGGAAAATAGCTACTGCAACAGACGGTATTCGTTCATATATCATTAACCACTCCCAGCCAGAAGATAAAGTGTTTGTACTTCCCAATGGAGTAAATACGAATTTCTTCCAACCACGAGAAAAAGATGCTGAATATGTAGAAAAGTTTAATCTACAAAACAAGTTTGTCTTTTCTTATGGTGGTAATCTAGGATATGCGCAAGGTCTAGAGTATATTTTCTATGCAGCAAAGAATATGCAAGAAATGGTACCAAATGCCTTTTTCTTAATTGCTGGGGCAGGTCCCGAAGAAGAAAAGCTACATCAATTAGCGGAAGAATTAGGCCTTACTAACATAGCTTTTTTAGGACATTTACCTTTGACAGAAATGCCTAAATTATTTTCTGTCACGGATGTAAGTATCGTCCCATTGCGTGATATACAGTTATTTGAAGGAGCACGTCCATCTAAAATTTTCCCTGCGGCTTCATCAGGGGTTCCTGTATTATATTGCGGTAAAGGGGAAAGTGCAGAAATCGTGACAAAAAATAATATTGGACTTGTTGCTAAGCCAGAAAATGTCGATTCTATAGTAGATACAATGTTTTCATTTGTAGAAATGGATGAGACAGTTCGTTCAGAAATGAAAGAATGTGGTCGGAAATTGGCATTGAATGAATACAGTTGGGTATCCATTGTCAAAGACCTGTTGTCTAACCTTACGAAGAAGTAAGTGTATTTTCGATATACATTTGACAAAAATTTTTGTATAATTGGTTAGATTATATTTTAACAGTAAAGTAGGGAAGAATTATGGCTACTTCACGTCACACAAAACGAAAAAAGAAGACGAGAAGAAAAATTTTATATACAGTTCTAGTTATTTCGATGCTTTTATTGTCTGGTGTGATAGTTTTTGCTACTAACCTATCTTTACAGACAAAAAATGCTACAGCAAATATGTATGAACCACTTGAACGAGATAAAGTAGAGGAAACAAAAAGTAAGTTTGAAAGTGCGATAGCGGAAGATTCAGCTTTCACATTTTTACTTGCTGGTATTGAAAACCAAGAAGGCGCTACTTACGGTAGATCCGACGTTATTATTGTAGCGACCATCAATCCTAAAACAGAAAAAATCTCAATGGTTAGTATACCCCGAGATTCAAAAGTATATATACCTGATCTAGGATATGAAGACAAAATAAATCACTCTTACGCAAACGGTGGTATTAACTACACGATCAATGCTGTAGAAGAATTATTAGATTTAAAAATAGACTATTACGTTTCTACTGACTTCCAGGGATTCGAGGATATTGTTGATACGGTTGGCGGTATTGAAGTAGATGTACCATTTACATTTAAAGCTCAGTTAACAGACAGTTTAAAATGGAAGACGTTCACTGAAGGAACAATGGATTTAAATGGAAACGAAGCGCTTGCTTATGTACGTATGCGTAAAACGGATCCTCAAGGCGATATGGGGCGTAACTTACGTCAAAAAGACGTGATTCAAGAAATCATCAATAAAGGCACAAGCCTAAGTAATATTACCAAAATCGATGATATGATTGCTGATGTCGGAAATAATGTGAAAACAAATATACCTACCTCTGAATATTTAGGACTGATAAAAATGTATCAGAACTTAAAATCTTCTCCAATTGAACAGCTACAAATCTCTGGAGATGATGCAACAATTAGAGGGATCTATTACTTCATACCTGAAGAGGAATCTATTGAAGAAATTCAACAGCAACTGAAGTTGAATCTAGATGACTTTGGACAAAATGCTCAAAGTGACCTAAATAAAACGAAGAATGTAAATAATTTAACATTGGGAGAGTAAGATGAGCGTCCTACGGGGCGTTTCGTCTTACTCTTTTTTTTAGGCTCTACAATAAATGTTGGGGTCTTAAAACAATTAAGAGCATAAAAAATGCACAACATCTTCCAAATCTTTTATACTTGAATTGTCGAGAAACA
>FOUN01000001.1 GCA_900114885.1 Psychrobacillus psychrodurans | reverse complement strand
AATTTATCGCTCCGAATACTGTTTTTTTCATTATAAACAAAAAGACCCTATAAGATGACCTTTTTTAAAGTGTCTATCTTATAGGGTACAGTTTATGATGACAATTGCCCTTTTTTAGTATTTAAAATGTATGTTATTTTAAGTTAGACCATTCTTTTTCTAACCAAGTTTTGAATTCGTCGCCTTTGTCACCTTCATACGTATCATATACATCGATACGCATTCTTTTTAACTTTGTTAAATATTCTTCAAAAGTATGATCCTTAGGTAAACTCTTCTTAACACGAACAAATACTTTGTTTGCTCCTTTTACTAATTCGAACTTTTTACGTTTCGGTAATTGTGCTTCTTCCCCAAAATCTAAAAGACTTTGGAAAGCAGCTTCTTGTACTTTGTAAACTGGATCATTTGCAAGGCGTGTTCTTAAAATGTCTTTCACCTGATTATGATTGTACATACCTAATTCAACTACTGCGTCATAGCGTGCCTTCCAGCTTGCAGTACGATTGGCAGCTTTCTTCAGTTCCTCATAATTCTCTGGTAACTCAGTTTTAATAGTTTTTTTACTCATATGATTCAAACTCCTTTATATTCTCTAAATCAGTATTTTCAGCATCCCTTCATTATATACTACTTAAGTAGTATCACCTAATTTATTTCTATAAGAAGGTCTTCCTCATTAAGACTCATAAACTATATACCCAATAAAACTATTTTCTATCTATTAACCTTTATCAGGGCGAATGATATACTCCGTTAAAGGAGGGAGAATATTGCATAATGCTGGTGAATTGAAAAAGTATAAATTTTACCTGAAGTTTAAAGGTGGTCATAATCTGATATTCGAAACGAATACAGATATCCGTACAGCTGAAAGGAACAAAGTGAATGGTGGGCTATTTGTAGATACCGAAAACAATTATACGATCAACCTAGCGCAATTGGAAAGTTTAAATGTCAAAATACTTCATTGAAAATACATAAGAAATACAATCTAATAGACATCAAGCACATTTCGATAATTTGAAATGTGCTTGATGTTCTACTTTCATTTATTTAATCGTTGCTTTCTTAGCTTGCATCCTTACTAAAACTTCTAAAATCTCTGAAACTATGTCCAAATTTGTACTTTGTTTTCCTTCTAATAATTCCTTATTGTCCTGTTGAATCATCTTGAATGTCCAATTATTATTAGGAGATGTTAAAACATGCATACCTTCGATAACCCAATTGGCATCCTCTTTGAAAAATACCATTAGTCGATTATTATGTATCATACTTTTTAGCGCCGCATCCAATTGACTACTGATACGTTTCCAGTCTTCCCCTAAATTGATAGCTTCCAAGCTCTGCACATCTGTCACTGATCCGGCTTTCACCCAAGCATTGTATGCAGCAGGAGGAACAAAAATAGTTTCACTTACAGTGACAGAGTGCTTTTCTACACCTACTAGCATTCGAGGGTAAATGACATTATTCCAAACATGATCAGGCGCACCATGTACGTATAACGTATATTCACTTTCTTCGTTTTCTTTACATTCCACTACATGGTCTTTACTAAAGTAAAAATAACTTTTCTGATTTCCATCTTTCATAATCTCTACAACCATATTAGTACGCGACATGATCCATAAGGCATTACCGAAATTTTCTTCTAATTCAATTTCCTTTTCGACTAAATCTATAAGATTAAGCTTATGAAGTTTTTTATAGGTCTTCTCCCATACTCTTTCTATTTCGTATTTTGTTAGGTGTTCGAAGGGATTAGAAAAGCCTATTAAAGTTTTCGTATTTAACGTTTGCATCATTACAAAAATATCCTGTACTGTAAATGTTGGAATCATTCTTTTCCCTTCTTTCTTTTTTTCTTATTCTTTTTCTGCTCCGTGTATCTGTCGCTTTTTGGCAATCCAAATTCAGGGAATCGTTGTTTCACAATATCTATATTTTTATTAATAAAGAAATATCTATGAATGTTAATCGTAAAGAAAGCAGTACAAAGAGATAAAATTGATATCCCAACTATTAACAAAATATTTACAGCTGACTCTGAGTAGATAAAGGATAAAATAATTTGACCGATAATGTAAGAACTACCACCAATAGCTGTCCAGAGCACAGGTATAGTTCTTTTTTGTTGTAACTTATAATATGTTCCACTGTATAGTGCTTTCCAGTTTAACCAATTGATTCCCCCCAATAAGAGAATAAACAAAACTAAATTAGTAATAAGAGGAGTACTTCCTCTCCATTCCATATTTACATATATTAATTTTAAAATTACTAAAAAATACACATAGGTATTCACTGCTCCGTATATACCAAAGAATAAATAATACGATTTTTCGTATTTATGTGGATCAAATAAATAAACAATTGCCCATAACTGAATAATTGTGATTGGTATAATTGCAGCTAAGAAAAAAGCAAAGAGAACGGCACTCCTATTAGTGGTATTATTCCAAACACATATAACAGTATTAGGAAAAATCCGATTATACCACTTCTGTTTTCCTAGGGTGAATCTAGATTTAAATATGATAATTTAATGTGGTCTAATTTAGTATTGTTCATATTAATCTCCCGTCTCAGGACAGATTCGGAGAGTCAAATTTCAAGTATTATGGAAAAAAATTGTCCATTTTATCTTTTTCGATAAAAATTCTCTCCTAACTAAGTCTAGATAAAACATAACAATTATTTTTTCTTTTTCTTTTTTTTCCTTTTCGTATTTCTCTCAGACTTTGGCAAACCAAAGTCTGGATACACCTGTTTCACCAATTCCATATTTTTATCGATAAAATAATAGCGATGGATATAAACAGAAAAATAGGAAGTAAGAATAGCAAGTAAAGAAATTGATACTATCAACAGGGTACTTATCCCGTTGTCACTATAAATGAAAGATAATATAAACTGTCCTATTATATAACCTAAAGCCCCTATCATTGTCCAAGATGTATTAATACTCTTTTTTTTCTGTAGTTTATCGTACGTTCCGGAGTAAAGAGCTTTAATATTTAATATGTTTACTCCTACTAACAAAGCTATAAATAATAAAAGCCATAAAACAAAAGGTATAGTTCCCTCTACCCCAATATTCACATAAAGTAGTTTTACGACAACTAAGAAAAAAACATACGTATTTACAATACCGTAAATACCGAAAAACAAATAATAAGATTTTTCATTTTTATACGGATCAATTAAATAAACAATTGCCCAAATGGATATTAGTACAATAGGAATAACTGCTGCCATAAAAAATGGAGCAGAAAATGGTTCCCCTATGATTGGAATTATTCCTATGAAATATAAAAACAAAAGGAAAAATACAATAATATTTTTTTTATTTACCTCAGGTGTTTGAAACTTTAAATAAGATAATGTAATTTCATCTATGCTTTGCTGTTTTATAATCTTCTCCTCCAATCAATCAAACCACCCTGCAATACCATCAATAAGACCTTTAGTTCCTATTTTAATAGCATCACCAATAGAATCGGATTGACCATCACCATTAACGTCCATAATTTTCACTTCACTTAAAACAGTAGTTACTACTACACCAACAACTAACCCTGCAACTGCACCTGCAACAACACCTACTGGTCCTCCAGCTACACCTACCATTGCACCTGCTTGTGCTCCAGCCCATGCTGATGCCGCCATTGAAGCACCTGCAACCGCAACATCCCCTGTAACATTACCAGCTATTTGGCTTGCCGATTCATCATTTTGTATTCCATGTATAATATCTCCACCCGCTGTAGCAAATACACCAATATACCCAAGCTTATTGGTAGAAAAACGAAACGTAGATTTTACATTGGTAGCTGGATCTACCCTTTTAAAAATCTTCTCATAGTTTGTAGCGCTTGCACCAGAATACGTTTTCTTTTTAACTCCGATCAATTCTGGTCTTGTAATCTTTATGACTGTTTTGGTAACATTCTGTTTTGTAGTCCGAGTAGTTCTAGTAATTCCGAAACCTTTGGAAGCCAGTCTGACATCTTTATATGTTGCATGTCCCGCTGTAGCAAACCCTACAAAATTGGCTGCAGCATTTATAGGCTTCTTTTCCCAATCATTAATATCTAGTCCGACAGTGGTCATAATGCCTTCCCATAAATTCTTTTCTGTATAGGCAGGTGTTGATACTTCCACATTATTCTGTTCTACTCGTGGATCTGAAGCTAGCATATCTATTTGGTGCTGCAAATAGAATTGACCAATCGGTGTTGCATCCTGTACAGAATTCCAACTATCTGCCGGGAAGTTAACATCCGTTAATCCTTCTTCCATTAAATATTCAATATCTGTTAGCCATGCTTCCATATTTAACATGGCTGCCTCTATTAAAAGTAGCGCATTCGTTTGAGTCAAATCGAATTCATTTAGATCTGTAACCGTATTATCCCTAGATGTTCTTGCACTAGTTACGCCCTCCTGTACACCACTGTCATCTAAATGGGGCAGAGCAACGATATCAGAAACAGAATCCATAATGCTATTGGATTCATCTGTCAAACTAGTTGTTACTTGAGAAATTTCTGTTAAACCCTCTTCTACTTCTCCTTCCAAATACGCCTGGCGAATAAAGCCATTGGCATCTGGCTCTAATGCATCGAGTGCGGAATTCATCGTAGTAAGGGTTGTATTAAATAGAGAATTAAACGTCAAAAAGAAATGTAGAAAAGGTAAATGGCAATCATTATAGAACGATCTTATTGCATCTCCCCCCTCCCCTTTAAGCGTTTCCTCCATAGCTACTAAGCCTTGCACAGCGGTTTGGATTGCATTCATTTCTCCTTCAAGTCGAGAGAGCATATTAATATTACGCCCTATACCATCATGAAACGGATATACGTCTAATATTTTCATTGGGCTGCCACACTTGTTCCATTGATGGTACACTGCATAGCCGCTGATATTTTTTGATCAGACTCTTCCATAAAGTCAATTGAAGCGGAGGTAGTTTGTATATTTTGGGTTGATAATGTTTGATATTTTACAAGTAATTGGTCCAATTTTATGGATAATTCGTTGAACTTTGTAACGACATCTAGAGTATTACCCGTAATAGGCGGCTCTGCTTTTGGATTCAGCAAATCGACTGCACTAGTCATTTCTCCAATTTGATTTTCCACATCTGCATATACGATTTTAACTTCCGTAGACATAATGCTTTTCCTCCTTGCAAGTTAGTTTACTTTAGCTTGGTTTTGACGTGCTTGCTCCGCTCTAAGATTTGCTATTATTTGTTCAATAGATGCAATTTCAGCAATCAATTCACTTATTTTCGCAGATATAGCACTAAACACATTAGAAAATTGACTTCCTGATATATCTACATAGCTGGTATGAATACCCGATTCTCGAATATCGTCAAACTTATCTGCATGAGTTCCCTGCCAAGTAGTGGCAGTAAGCTCTGGCTCTAAACATTTAGGTTCATTCGTATTAAATTCGGATTGCTTCCCTTGCAAAGAAGACTGACATGCAGTTAATCTTTGCAGATCTTCCTTCTTTTTAGCTAATAAAGCAATATAATATCCAAGCATATACATTTCCTCCCTTTTTTCATTTGGCTGATTTAGTAGATTCAGAGGTATTAACTAATTTGGGTAAAAGAATAACAAATAATGCAATAATACCAATCCCTACTAATCCTAAAAATATAAAGGTCCTTATCTTTCCGCTATAGGATTTCTTCTCTCCCATTGGGGAAACCGATAACTCTGCTTGTTTAGTATCCTTAGCAGAAAACAGCTTTAACTCTGAGGACTTTGCCGTTACGGTACTTTTCTCCCCACGTTCAGCCGTTAAAAACAAGTAAGAAGTATCTCCTCTGTTAGGGAGTTTATTTCTTCCATCAAAATATATATCCACTTGCTTTTTAGGAATTGTATTTTTCATTTCAGTTTTCTTGTTATCATGCAGATAATCGGTGTTTTTCTTAAATTCTAGTTTTTCATAAATCATAGGATCCAGTTCTTCTGCTTTTTTGGGTTCTTCCGCAAGGACGATAAAAGCATTTCCAACGAGCATTAAATATAATATTGAAAACAAAAGAGGTAATTTAACTTTCATACGCTTCATCTGCCACAGATGCTTTTAATCTATTATTTTTATTCATAAAATATGTGGTCGTTAGCATAGCTATTGCGATTACCGCTGTTATTACTGTTCCCCATATAAAGCTGGTTTCAGGTTCATATTTGATAGACATATAAACGGTAGACAAAACATCTGGAATATTAATATCAGGTACAGCTAGTATTAATAGTGGAATAATGTATAAGCACATCAATGCCACACTAGCAAGCCAACCAACTGATTGTCCGAATTCTAATGCTACACGAATTATTGCTGCACCTGCTAGCAGTAATAAAATAGTAAAGATTGTCCATTCTAGTGCACGATGGTCATTTAAAATATACATATAGATACTGTAGAAACTAATAATTAGACCAACAATTATGGACAATAAAGCTGTCATAGTAAGTTGAAGCCCAATTGAACCTTCTTTCATCTGATAAGAGAAATATCCGATTAACAAACTACTGATTAATAGAATGATAAACAAAATAACAGGTGGGACTTTCTCCATTTCATCAGAAACGACTGCTTCTCCTTTTACATCTAGCGGGTTCACAAAATGATTAAATGCATATCCGTTTTCCTGACCATCTACATATGTATTGGCAAGAAATTCTTGAATATCATTATCAAATTCAGACATGACAGCCACATTCGTATCCCATTTCCCACTAAATTCATTCGAGGTATCTTTTATATTGTCTGCTTTAACAGTTAAGTCGTTTGCATAATCTACTAAACTGCTTTGTTTTTGTGATAAGGACTGAATCATTCCACTTAACGTTACTAATTGGTTCGTCACATTTTGTTGACCAGCCATTACTTCCCCTTCAGAAGTAGTCGCCACTGGCTCACCTGAAGGAATCATATTTGCTGGATTTTGAATTTGCGCAAGTAAAACATTTGCTTGCTTGTCAATAGAATTTAATTCATTAATCAATGATGCATGTTGCTGTTCTGCAGTTTCTTTATATCCCGACATAATCGCAGCAAACGTTGTACTTAAGTCGGACATTCCTAGTTCGGTTTGAGGAATACTTTCCCCTACAGAAGTCCAACCCTCTAGCTCCAATTCGTTAATATCCACAACATTTTTCAGCAATGTTGTTAAAATTTCATCCTTCAACATAGCATCCTTATTCGCACTATCTCCTCCCTCATTGAGGGTGAATTCAAATTGTTCTAAAGTAGCGTAGTAGGATAACAAAGAACTTGTATCTGTTTTTGCTGCACCTTTTGCGAATAGCT
Organism: Psychrobacillus psychrodurans; assembly: GCA_900114885.1. Classification (GTDB taxonomy): domain Bacteria; phylum Bacillota; class Bacilli; order Bacillales_A; family Planococcaceae; genus Psychrobacillus; species Psychrobacillus psychrodurans. The sequence goes on along the minus strand of FOUN01000001.1, from coordinate 579,454 downwards.
CCTGCAGTCTAGCGCGTTGATCGTCCGCCAAACTTGAATTAGCTAAAAGTGCCTCTTCTTTTTGTTTTATTTCAATACCTATACGAACCGTATCCGTTGGGTATGAATTGATAATTTGTTGAACTGATTCATACTCTCTGTATATAGAGCCATAGTTTTCTAATAAATTAGCATATTCCGTAGAGGCATGTGAATAATCTGTAGTTCCTGTTTGTTCTGCACTAGCCCATGTTGCTTCTCTTTCAGCCAGTAGTGCTGGAATTGAACCCAATTCTGCTTGAAGCTTATCAATTTCACTTATAAAAGTGGAAGTTGGATCCGTTTCTGCTACTTTTGATTTTAAAGATGTCAGTCCAGATAAAATACTATCTACCTTCGCACGTTCTTGTTCAAGGCCAAGTAAATTGGTAGAAGCTTTCTCCACTGCTTTTTGTTCTAGCTGTTCTTTAATAGAAACAAACTGATTTGGCTCTGTACCTACGGAAGCTGCTGCAAGAACTGCATTACCACTTTTCCCTGCTTCAATACCTTTTTCTAGATTAGATAAAATGGTGTTATTATAACGATCGATCGCACTACCTTGCACTACTAGCAAGTCCGTAACTTGACGATCTACTTCATTTTTTCGAAGCTCCGATAATGCATTAAATTTTTCTTTATTGGTATCAATAATGCCATTCACTTTTTGAATTTCTTCATTTAATTGGTTATTACTATCCTCTAGCAGTTGTACAGACTGATTGAATTGCTCTGCTTGTGTTGCTGCTGCTGCGTGGATTTTAGCTAAACTATCATCTTGCACTTGCTGTAGTATTTGTCTTTGGGTATTCTGAAAATCCTTATATTGCTGTACATAGGTTATGAAATTGTTCATTTGTAATCCAAACGAATCGGCATTTTCAATACGACTAGTATGTGCATTATTTGCAGATCCGAGAGTTGTTTGCAATGATTCCATTTGATCCTTTTGTCTTAGCATTTGTTCAGCCAGTGTTTCTGATTCTGGCTTATAGTATGCTGACATAGCACTAAGAAATTCTGTTTCTTTTCCTAAAATACTTGTAAACTCTTTTTTAATATGATTCATTTCTTGTGCTATATAGCTCCAGTACAAAGTTGAAATTTTATCATTTACACGGTCTGTTGCTACTTCTATTTCATGCAAAACATGTTCCTTACGTAACCCTGTTTTCTGACGCTGCACTTGGTATGCAAACTCCGCTTTTTGGGGATTTTGTTTATCATACGACATAATATTTCCCGAGAAATTGGAGGGAATATAAACAATTGCATCGTACTGGTTTGATTTTAAACCATTTTCTGCTGCCCCCCGCCCCATTACTTCCCATTCATAATCCGAGTCCTCCGCTAAAATGGATACTACTTCTACACCCATTTGAACTGTTTCTGCATCCTTCGTTAAACCCATATCTTCATTTACAATAGCTATGGTACGTTTATTTGAGTTATTCAAATCGAGAATATTAACACCCATTAGTTGGAAAAAAATAATGGGAACAGCTAATATTACTAGAATTCCAGCACCGTATTTTAATAGTCTGGTATTTTTACTTGATTTCATTGTACAATCGTCCTCTCCAACTCACTTAAAGGAATCTTTACTTTTGTATCGTTCCCATTCAAAATATAATGTGCAAATCCAAGCGGAAGTTCCGCTTCTTTGCGCTCATACGCTACTGTAAACAAAGTTTGCTCCGACTTTTTCATGTACACGAGCGCCTGTCTTACAAGCTTCAACTCATTCGTGAAGGCATCATAACCTTTAGTGATTTCTGCATTATTACCAGACATAATGACATTGAAGCCTAAGTGAGCGTAACGCTTCATCAGTTTCGCTAATCTGTCCTGAAGGGTAATATCAGCTACTTGTAAGAATCTCGTATATCCATCGATGATGAAGTAAGAAAGCGTAATCTCTAAAGGATCTCCTTGTTGAATATTTTCGAGGTAAGCCTGTTCGATTTCCGAATAATATTGCTCTGTTCGTGTAATCCATTCTGCCAGATTCTCTTTCGTTTCCAGATAGTCAATTGCATCATAATCAGCAAATTTTGATAATCCTCTATCAAACGAATCAAATATAGTAATGAATCCTGTTTTTTGTTCTAACAGTGTGTGAAGCATCCAAGTTATCGTATTAGTCTTCCCTCTTTGAACCTGTCCAACAAGTAAACAATGACGATTTTTCTTAAAGTCAATGGAGATTGGTAGAACAGTATTTTCATCCAATCCAATTGGAACGATTCCATCCTTTTTCTTACCATCAAAGTAGAAGGAGAAGTTTGTAGATGTAAGCTCCAGTGGGAGCATCGGGATAGGTTTCGGATGACTATCTTCCTGGTGCTTAATTCGTAAACTTTTAACTTTTGCTTTGATGGACTCTAATACTTCATAGTCATCTGATCCACTCGCTGGTAAATAAATTTGCGCAAAATGGGTATCCTCTTTTTTCAGAATTGCTCTACCCGGGAATGGCTCTAAATCGAATGGTACTCTGCCAACTACTGTAAATGACTCTGTCGTATCCATTAAATAATGAACGATCTTCGTTTTTAAGTTATTCATTAAGGACTGTCGAACCGATTGAACTCTTGTCGCTGCCACGAACAAATAAATTCCGAGCGATTGACCATCCCGACCAAATTGAATCAGTTGTGCTTCCAGCTCTTCCATTTCTTCACGGACAATATCATAATTATCAACTACTATATACAGAAGAGGTAACGCATGCGTTGATAACTTATTGTACATTTGGATGTTACTTACTTCTGATTTTTGGAAGGCAATTTTTCGCTTAGCAATCTCTTCTTTTATAAGCTTGACTAGCTTATCTCTTTTCAGCTCTTCATCGATTGTAAAATAATCTGCTGTATGAGGGAGCTGTCTAAGTGGTAATAATGATCCATTTCCATAATCGAGTAAGTAAAAGTTTACTTCTTCCGGAGACAGGTTTTCTGCTAGCCCCAATATTGTTGAAAGTAATGTATATGACTTCCCATAGCCCGAGGAACCGAATACTCCAAGATTTCCATCCTTTGTCCAGTTATATGCTACCGGTGACTGGCTTTGCTTATCTGGTTCATCGATCATTCCAATTGGGAATCCAGATTGACTAGTAGGAATATCTAGTTGCTTTTCAAGTCGTAAGGCTAACGGCTCTAACCAAGGACTTGCTACTTTTTGAATATTCATTTCAGCAGTAATTTCCGCAATTTTCCCTGTCACTGCCTCCATCTCCGTCATTCCACTTGAATTCTTCTTCACACTTGTAGCTATCCCAGAAAGTGGATACAATCCAAGATCAGTAACAATTGCTACATCCTCTTCTCCCTCTAACACCTCTTCCTTATAAGGGGCCCCGCTCCACGCTGACTGGAATAGTTCATACACTTCATTGTTTCCAACTTGTAAATAACCACGGCCAGTTACAGTAATAGAAGCGGCATCCCCATTCTTCAAAATTTCCTTACTATCCGATGCATCTTGTACCTTCAATGCAACTCGGAATCTCGCGTTACTCCAAATCTGTTCGTCTATAACTCCCCCAGGCTTTTGGGTAGCTAAAATAAGATGTACTCCTAAACTCCGACCGATGCGAGCTGTACTTACAAGTTCTCGTATAAATTCAGGTTCCTCACGTTTCAGCTCGGCAAATTCATCGGAAATGAGGAATAAATGAGGAAGTGGTTCCATCGCCATTCCTTCTTTATAAAGTGTCGTATAATCATCAATATGAGTAACGACGTACTGATCAAACAAACGCTGTCTTCGTTTTAGTTCACTATTTATAGAGGCAAGTGCACGCATACTAAAGTTTTTACTGCCTTCAATATTCGTAATCGTTCCCAACAAATGCGGGATATGCTTGAACGGCTGTGCCATTCCTCCACCTTTGTAGTCGATTAATAGAAAGGCTACTTCATGTGGGTGATAGTGAACTGCAAGTGATAATATATACGTCTGTAGAAATTCACTTTTCCCCGAACCCGTTGTACCCGCTAACAAGCCGTGTGGACCATGTGCCTTTTCATGTAAGTTCAATGCCACAAGCTCATTTTTCCCTTTAAAACCTATTGGCACAGCAAGTGATTTTGCTGACTCGTTCATTGTCCAATTTTGTACTATTGGGACGTGCTCAATTTCTTTAACACCGAACATCTCTAGAAAACTAACCGAGTTTGGAATAGAATTTTTTATTCCTATCTGATGATTCAATGTTCGAAGCATTCGTGTAAATCTCTCGTTCGTAGCAGGATCAAATTCATCTAAGTTGAATGGGATATCTACAGCCTTGCCAGCCTCAATGAGAATATCTCCCTCGTGTTCGTTGACGTATCGAATAAGAGTGTGAACGTTTTCGGTCATTCTTTCCTGTGCCGATTCCGCGAAAATAACGGATATACCAAGGTCTTTTGTATTTTTGCTTTCTAAGTATTCCAAGATGACATGCTCAGCAAGCAATGAATAATTGGAAACGAAGAAAACTAAATGTGGCGCAAATATTGTTTTGCCCTTCTGATCATCTGTATCTCGCTCACGAATTATTTCATATAACGAAGACAATAATTGATCCCTAGTTTCCTCGTTATGTATCAATCCTCTTGCATGCATATTCGGCAGTTTAAAATGTGGTAACCATTTCATCCATTCAATTTCGGCATACTCAGCATGATTGAAAATATAAATAAATCTTGTATCATGATAGCTTTGAGAAAATGCCATTTGACCAATTATTTGCTGAAGTTCTCGCTTAATCACTGATTCTTTTCCAGTTAACCCTAAGATACCTTCGGATAATTTAGTTGTAATTGGTGCAGCAGGAATTTCTTTATAGACCTTTTCCATTCGCTGAGCTTGTTTGAGCAAATCATCTATTTCTCTATTCGCTAAATCACCTGAAGAAAGTTTAATTTCATAGCTAGATTTCACGTTTCCAGTTCCTAATCTAAACTCTAAAAAGTCATGACTATCTAAAGTTCTCTCCCAGATTCTACTAGATAAATCACTGGTCATTTGTTTCATCTCTTCAAAACTCGGGAAATGATAGTCCAACACTTTCTTTTGTTTCTCGGAAAGCTCATAAAGTTCTTCTCTCATGTTCTCTAAATACGCTTTATAGACTCGAAGGCGTTTTTCCGCATTCCGCTTATGCTTCTTTTTGTCACGGAAATATTGAACAGTAGAGGTAACTAGTACTGTTAAAAACATAGTAATAGAAATAATAACGAAAATTCCCCTAGGGATAAAAATTGCTACTAGTGCCATCACTACAAGCATCACCAGGGGTGGTGCGATAATGAGCCATAATCCTCTTCCAGAATCATCTGTTTCTTGAGTCGGAAATGTTAATGAAATTTTGTCATCTGGAAGATCATAAATCATTCTAGGCGTACGACGATAATCAGGATACTTATGCAGAATTTCAGATTCAGGAACATCTATAATAGAAAGTTTCGTTGCAAAAGGAACAGCAGCAGTCACCTCTAGCAGGTCTTTTTGGAGTAATTTCATTTCCATAAAAGCCCACTGAAGCACATCTCCATCAGCTAGAATTGTATTAGATTCTACTATCTTGCCATTTACATATAAAGGACAGCCAAAGTCTTTCTTTATAATCCATCCATCTTTTATTTTGTTTAACGAAAAATGGCCGGACTCAACTTTTGGAAAACTTGTTTTAAGTCTTTGAAATGTCGCAATTTCTAATTGGGTATCAAACGAAACCTCATTATCAAAGTCTATATAGTATGTTTCCGAAGTTAGCGGAGTGGAGGTAATATACAAATGGAGAATTTTTTGTTTTTGTTCAATCGTAAGGCCCTCATCATCAGTAAGCCTTCCAAAAGGTTTATCTCCACTATAAACTGCTAGTCCAGTATCATCCCTTGTTAATGTAATAGGACCATTGACAAAGGGAAATGTCTGAATCGTAATATCATGTTCAATTGCTGGACCAATTGTGAAAGATGTAAAATCATTTTCTGGTACAGTTATTCGCTGATAATTTTCGGCGTAAAACAACCATAATTGTTGCAATAGGTACACCTTCTTTCGAACCATTTTTATAATTCATCTATCCGTATTTTCTTATTTCTACTTTGGTTGTTCTGTTTGTTGTTCTTCTGCTTGTTTTTGTTCGAGTTCTTGTTGCTCTTTTTGTTTTTGTTCAAGTTCTTGTTTTTCCTTTTTTTGTTGTTCAAATTCTTGTTGTTCTTTTTGTTTTTGTTCTAATTCTTGTTTTTCCTGTTCTATTTTCTCTAGTTCTTGCTGCTCTTGTTCTTCCATTTCTTCCATTAACTTTTCATATTCCTCTACTTCTTGATCAATTTCATTAAGTAATTCTTGCATTTCTTCACCGGTTAAATCTTTATCTGCCTTCACTTCTTCTCTTCTTTTCAACAAACCATAGGTAATTAGCTCGCCATCCTCCATTGCTCTTGCGATATCAACAGCATTCTCTGCTTCTCCACGACCGAGATAAATCCAATATCTTAGATAATCTGCGTCAGTTTGTAATGTAATATTTGAAAGCACATTTTCTTTTTGTTCTTCATCCAAGCGTTCATTCGTAACAGATGAATAAGCAAGTTCGTAAAGAACGATATATGGCATAGACTTAACGCTATAAGGACTTAAAGTTGTAACTACTTGGCTGTAATTTTGACCGAGGAAGGATGCTTGACTATCGATATATGCTTCGTTTTTTGGCTTTTCGTGTACAAAAAATATGATTGTAAATACAATTGCAGGAATAATAAGTACACCTAGCCCAACCGACAACCATTTGGTAACTTTCCATTTTTTTCGAGGAATCTTCACATTTTCTAGTTCTTTTACTTCTAAGTGCTCCATTTGCTGACTTATGAAGTCGAGTAAAGAATCACTTTCTTTCATGGCCATAATGGTAGCACCTGTTTCTTTTAGTTCGAGAATCTCCGAATACTTCAAATACTCTTCAAATGTGAAAGAGCCGTCTATTGCGGCTGCAACTACGGCTTTTGTTTCTAACCAGACGCGTTCATCATTTGCTTCAAAAGGCGGTAAACTGCCTAATACACCGTAATAAAGAAAAACAGGCTCCATTCCTCTGCTATACACAATATTTTCTGGGGACACGATTAAATTTAAACGAGGATATGGATGTGAGTTAACTTTTTCTACTAATTGGTATGCAAACATCCAACGAGACTTTTCATCCTCTTTTTGGATGTCATCAAATCGCCTAAAGGTCTCTGGGATATCAGCTTGAATAATAAGCTCGTTATCGGTAATCACTATATCTTTTTTAATTTTTGGATTAACTTCTTTTAGAAAAACAACTTCTTCTGTTCGCTTAAATCCCACTCTTTCTTTTTGAAAAACAAAAGTAGTTTTTAGGGGTTCTTCATTTATTTCTGCACCTATACGGTTTTTTAAGTATGTATGTGAATGATTGGCCATCTTTGTAGCTCCTTCAAATAATTTCAATTCGATCACCTGTCGTTATACCACAGTGGGCTAACGTCAAATGTCCAGGGAATATTTTATCTTTATTTACTACACGCACCCAATGGCCTTCGCGTGGAGTTTTAGATATAGAATTGGCCTGCCAGGCAATATCAATCATTTTTTTCATAGTATAATAATCAGAAAGTCTTAAATCTAAGACTTTTCCATCGTATTTAGAAAGATCTACTGTAATCTCTATATACACTCTCTCACCCCAATTAAGGAAAAAGCGCCTTCCTGGAGGAACGACGCTCTACTATTTGACATTCTAACGGTTGATTATCCGCGAATTTGACTAGCAACTTGTTGATCTGCATCTTGCAACGCTTGACCAGCACGGCTTAATTGAATTCCTACTTCACTTAATAATTCACGCATTTCATTGAAATGAGGTTTAAGTCTCTCATATTGCTCAGCGAAGGCTGCACTTGAAGAACCTTCCCACATTGATTGCAATTCACCAATCATGCCATCTAGACGACCAATTTGAGAAGCAACCTCCCCTGATTCATGGTTGTAGCGAGAAGCCATAGCATCTAACTCAGCCGGTGTTACGCGAATAATTCCTGACATTCCATACATCTCCCTTATCTTGAAATTTTGTGGCATTTATAAAATAACTGTGTAGTGCTTTTATAAGGACCCACAGGTACTTCCTACATTGGTAAAAATGGGTAATTTAAGTCAACTAACACCCAATACCCCAACCTCTTACTTTATAAACCTATTTCTATTAAATTATTTTTATAAATTTATAAATAGTAAGATTCGTATAACACTATATGACGTAAATTCGTGTTATTAATTGAACCAACTTATTATGAAATTGAGTCTCTATAATAGGCTAAGAAACTGTTTAGAAAAGTTTTTAACTACTTAATATGGTGGAAGTACTAGAAAACTTTTCCTTTAATATAATAAATACCATTACATATTCTTATAGTCAAAAATCCTATAAAAATTAGTAAATTTCAATAGAACTATCAACTCATAGACTTTAGTCACTAAATTTTAACAATTAGATTTGCATAATGTTTTTTTGTTTTCATTTTTTAATATTAGTTTTAAATAATCAAATTATTAATATTAGAAATAAAATGAATTACTTTTTTCCCATTTTTCACAGAATATATCGTGAAAATATCTCGGTACAAAGATACTCAAAACTATGCATTTCTATGTCATTGCTTTCCAATTGAATGTTTAAAGAAACATTACATCAAATAGGTATATTATTCGTAGTGCACTTCAAAATTATGGACGGCTAACCTATTTTGAGTATTAAGAAAACCAGGCAAATAGAAACCCGGTCCTTATAGTTCAAAACCTGTATCTAACGTTTTCGTAGTGCTCTGGACAGACTTATCGTTATATGATTACCGAATGTTTTTAGAGCAGCTGGTCGTGACTAACGTCACGACCAGCTGCTCTTTTCTCGGTAACCTTAAGATAATTGTCTGTCCGTCTCCCTACCACTACAACTTTTAGAAACAGGTTAGTGCATTGTATGAACGAGACATTTTCCTGGGCTCAGTCCGGGTGCTCTCCGCGGCTGCATCCCCTTAATCGCCGTTCTTCACTCATCTCCACACCAATTTTGTTACTTCAATATCTGATTATTTTTGGATTATTATTTATCTCTTCCTATATAATCCTCGTATTATGAAAGTGGAGTTCGTGATTACCTGATAAATTTGTTATACAAATGATTGCTTTTGAATGAGTTTGAACGTTTTTGATTGATTATAACTATTACTTAGAGTATTATGGTTTTAACAGAAATATAACTATATTCTAGGAAGCGGGTGATGACTTGCTAACAAATGAAAGACATTCCTATATTTTAAAGAAGTTAGAAAAAAAACAAGCAGTAAAAATCCAAGATTTAGTGGATGAAACTGGTGCTTCCGAATCGACAATTCGAAGAGATTTGACTGAACTTGAAAGCCAGCAGAAGCTAGAACGCGTTTTTGGTGGTGCAATTCTGACGAGACACAATTTAATAGAACAAAGCGTAACCGATAAATCTACTCAGAATCTATCCGAAAAAATCCAAGTCGCCCAAGCAGCAGCGGAACTGATTAAAGAAGGAGACAGCGTCTTTTTGGATGCTGGTACCACGACTTTTCAAATGATTCCATTTCTGCAGAACAAAAACCTGGTAGTCGTAACGAATGGTCTGACACTCGTTGATACCTTGAATGAATATGGCATAACCACTTATTTGACCGGTGGATTATTTAAGTCGAAAACTAGTGCATTTGTCGGTTCTCAAACGGTACTGGCTATGAAAAATTATCGTTTTGACGTATGTTTTCTCGGGGTAAATGGTCTGCATGTAGAAAACGGTTATACGACACCAGATCCTGAAGAAGCCGCAGTCAAACAAGTGGCAAGTTCTTTGTCCCGAAATACCTTTGTGCTCGCTGACCATTCTAAAATCAATCAAATCAGCTTCGCTAAAATCATGGATTTGGAAAATGCCATGTTGATTATCGACAGTATGCCTTCAGAAATACTCGATGATTTCAGAAAAAAAACTTCAGTAAAGTTGGTGCACGAATGATTTATACTTGTACGATCACACCATCAATCGATTATACCGTTTACCTGCCTGCTTTCGAAAACGGTAAACTAAACCGTTCTGAAGAAGTGTATTATTATCCCGGCGGTAAAGGCATTAATGTTTCACGCGTATTAAACAGACTGGGTGTTGAAAGCCAAGCTCTAGGATTTACTGGTGGCTTTACAGGCAGCTATATAGAAAGCTTTCTACAAAAAGAAGGTGTAGCTACTGATTTTATTGAAACTTCACAAATAACCCGGATAAATATAAAAATCAAGTCAGAAAAAGAAACGGAATTAAACGGACCAGGTCCACAATTGACAGAACAACAATTGATGATCCTTACAAATAAAGTAAAAGCCATGAAAAAAGGCGATTGGTTCATTCTTGCGGGCAGCCTTCCTGGCTCTATCCCCGATAGCTATTTTCTCGATCTAGCTAAGATTTGCAGTGAGAATGGAGTGCGTTTTGTACTGGACACATCGGGTCCCGCACTAAAAAAACTGACAAATGTTCCATGTTTTTTAATCAAGCCAAACCTCGATGAACTGGGCGAATTATTCGATACGAAAATCACAGATATAAAGGCTGCACACTTCTATGCCAAGAGGCTTTTAGAAAACGATATTAGACATGTCATAGTGTCGATGGACGCTGATGGGGCTTTGCTCGTTACCAAAAATCTGTCTTTAAGTGCAAAAGCACCTATCGGTACCGTCATTAATACCGTAGGATCAGGCGATTCTCTCGTTTCCGGGTTTATCGCTTCCTATTCAAAAGACGAAAATCCTGAAAAAGCTTTTCGGTACGGTGTCGCAAGTGGTAGTGCCACGGCCTTCCGTTCCGATTTATGCGATCAACAAGGCGTAGAAGCATTACTTGAACAAGTAGAGATCACCCCAATCTGACAAAGGATGTGACAGAATGAAAATTATACAATTATTGACAGAGGAAACAATTATACTGAATTTAGATGCCACTTCAAAACAACAAGTTCTGGAAGAACTGACCGGGCAATTAGAACAAGCGGGAAAACTAGTGGACCGACAAGCATTCCTACAAGATATCCTAGCACGTGAAAATCAGAGCACTACAGGTATTGGAGAGGGTATTGCTATTCCGCACGCCAAGTCATTAGCAGTGAAAACTCCAGCTATTGCATTCGGAAGATCTGAACTTGGCCTCGACTATGAATCATTGGATGGCCAACCGGCACATTTATTTTTCATGATTGCAGCCACTGAAGGTGCAAATGATGATCACCTTGAAGCCTTATCAAGACTCGCAACATTTTTAATGGATGAAAAATTCCGTTCCCGTATCCTTGCAGCCAGTTCGAAGCAGGAAGTATTAGAGGCAATTACAGATAAAGAGACAGAAGACGAAGGTACAGAACAGGCATTTGCAGAAAAAGCTGAAACACGGACCGAATCATCCGCTAAAATGATTCTAGCTGTTACAGCCTGTCCAACAGGAATTGCCCATACCTATATGGCGGCAGAGAAACTCAATGAACGTGCAAAAGAACTCGGTATTACGCTAAAAGTGGAAACGAACGGTTCGAGCGGCGTGAAAAACCGTCTGACCGATGAGGAAATTAAAGAAGCTGAAGCAATTATCGTAGCTGCGGATACAAAAGTCGATATGGCTCGCTTTGATGGCAAACCGGTCATCCAGACTGCTGTAGGCAAAGCGATATACGAAACAGACAATTTACTTAATCGTGCGGTGAATAAAGATGCACCGGTCTATAAACATGACAAATCTAAAGATGAAGCATCCTCTAATGAAGGCAAGGGTGGATTTTATAAACATTTAATGAACGGTGTATCTAATATGTTACCGTTTGTAGTTGGTGGTGGTATTTTAATTGCCATTTCGTTTTTCTGGGGTATTAATGCCTCCAATCCGGAGAGTCCCGAATATAATGAATTTGCTGCTATGCTAAATACCATTGGTGGCGGCAATGCCTTCTTCCTTATGGTGCCTGTTCTAGCCGGATTTATCGCGATGAGTATTGCCGAACGTCCGGGATTTGCACCTGGGATGGTCGGTGGACTGATTGCAATTACCGTGACAGGAGTAGAAGGAGCAAGCGGTGGTTCTGGATTCCTTGGCGGACTTATTGCAGGGTTCCTTGCTGGTTATGTGACGCTCCTAGTCAAAAAAGTATTTTCTAGGCTTCCCAATTCACTTGAAGGTTTAAACCCGGTATTATTCTTTCCAGTATTTTCAATTGCTATTACCGGCATAATTATGATGCTAGTCAATCCAGAATTGACCAAAGTTTATACGGGTATTTCAAGCTTCCTTGAAAGCCTCGGTGGAACTAACCTAGTGCTAGTCGGCTTACTTCTTGGAGGCATGATGGCAATTGATATGGGCGGTCCTGTCAATAAAGCCGCCTATACATTTGGTATTGCTATGCTTGATGCACAGAACTTTAATTTCATTGCTACTGTCATGGCAGCGGGTATGGTGCCGCCACTCGGCGTAGCAATTTCTACAACGCTATTTAAAAATAAATTCACAAAACCTGAACGTGAAGCCGGCAAGACCGCTTATGTGCTCGGTGCTAGTTTTATCACAGAAGGTGTCATTCCGTTTGCAGCAGCTGACCCTGCACGCGTAATCCCGGCTTCTGTTGCCGGAGCTGCGGTCACCGGTGCATTAGTTATGCTGTTTGACATCGGTTTGCGGGCTCCTCATGGTGGAATCTTCGTTATCGGTCTCGTTGATGGAGGAGCGGCAAATATTCTAATGTATGCCATCGCTATTCTCGTAGGTTCCTTTATTACTGCTATAATCCTCGGACTACTGAAAAAGAAAATCGCAGTAGCTGCATGATACAATACACCTTAGCTTTCGGATTTCCTCCGAAAGCTATTTTTATTTAGGTATATTTAGTTAATGGTTGATACTTACACGGTTTCTAATAAAGCAACCGAGAAAAACAATTTATATCCACTAAAAGAAAATTAGTAGCAATACTCCTATGAAGAAACAATAATAGGTAAAATAAACAAGCTTCCCATTTTTCATAATTCCCATAAACCACTTCATCGCAAAATAGGTCATTAAAAGTGTTGCTATAAACGCCGCTAAATACGGAATTGCTAATTCTGCTTTATTCGGTTCATTTAGAAAATCTGAAAATCCTAATATAACCCCCCCGAGGCTAATAGGAATATACAACATAAATGAAAATCGAAGTGCAGTATCTTGTTTCATTCCAACAGCAATCGAGGAAATAATGGTTGCTCCTGAACGACTAATCCCTGGTGTTATTGCAACAGCCTGCCCTAATCCTACAAGGAAAGCATCCTTAATTTTAATATCACCCTCGCCTTTATTACCTTTAATGTTACGAATCAACCACAAGGCAATCCCAGTTACGAAGAGCATAACCGCAATCGTTGTCATGCTAACACTTTCAGCAATATAATCACTTAATAAAACCCCAAGAACACCCGCTGGAATTGTACCAATGATTATAAAGAAAACAAAACGATAGTCGTCCTTATAACTAGATTTTTTTGTTTTCAAATAAAGAATTGAATTTACCGCAAGTCTTACGATATCTTTTTTGTAAATGAAAAGTATGGCAAATAGTGAAGCTGTATTTGTTAATATAGCAAAAGTAAATCCTTGTTCACCTAGCCCCAAAATTTCACTAGCAATCATTACATGCCCACTAGACGACACGGGAATTGGTTCTGTAAAGCCTTGAACTAGTCCAATAATAATCATTTTGATTATTAATAAAATATCTACTTCTCCCATTTTGGCCTCCCAATAAATTATCATTTTTAGATCAACGCATTATGATTAAGGAATTTATTTTTTCAATGGATATCCACCTTTTTAAAGTAGACGTTGGCTACGATAAAACCAATGATAGATGTAATAAAAATAATGGTATAAGATATTTCCGCTGGGTATGTCGGTTGAAGAGTACCATTTGCGATATCTCCTGCTGCTGCCCATGGAAATAGCGCCCTATGTTCCGAATTTGCACTCATTACGTTAATCAAGGTTATTACGATTGTTAGTATAATTGTTGGCACATAATTCTTCATCACAACTGCTACAAGTACAATAGGGGTAGATAGAATAAAAACAAGTACTCCACCTGCAATAAATCTACCTAAGTATTCAACTATCAATAAGGTACTTAGACCTTCGAACTGCCCTAATATCCCTAAAAACAGTGTTAATCCCCAAGAAACTAACGTCAATAGCATGATCCACATAAATAAGATGACTAATTTACTCATTATATAGCTTATTCGTGACACTGGAATGGTTAAAAGATTTTTCAACGTATCTTCCAAATATTCACGACCAAATAGATAAGCAGTAATCACTCCATATAAAGGAACTCCTATTATTAATACAGTATACAAATTAGTTTCATAAAAAATTTCATCAAATGTAATTAGTTGAGCTGGATTTTCAGTCTTCATATGGACATAGGATGCGACTACCACCATAAAGGGGGCTACCACTGATCCTAGAATACTAATTAAGAACATCTTAGAGCGTTTTAGCTTTAAAAGTTCTGTATATAAAAGATTAACCAATCGTGCCACCCCCAACTAAATTTGTAAAATAGTCTTCTAATTTGTCTTCGCTCATCGTAATCTTGAATACTTCAATATCGTTTTGTACAAATAATTTGTTCATTTTTCCCCGCTGTCCTAAGTAAGAATAAACGCGGATATTACCATCATCATGAGCTTCATAGTCAAAAATATTAAAGTGCTTCTCTAAGAGCATCACTGCTTTATTGTCGTTAGATACTTGAAACTCTATATATCTGCGGTTTCTTTTTCTAAGGTCATCAAATGTGACCTCTTCTAAGAGCTTCCCTCCATGAATAATCCCCATCGTATCTGCCAATTGTTCTATTTCTGATAAAATATGACTTGAAATTAATATGGTTATATTTCTTTCTTCGGCCAGCAATTTAATTAGGCGTCTCATTTCCTTAATACCAATAGGATCCAATCCGTTGGTAGGTTCATCTAATATTAAGACTTCTGGATAATGGACAAGAGCTCTTGCAATCCCCAATCTTTGCTTCATTCCTAAAGAATATTTCCCCACTAACTTTTTCGTTTCATCCTGAAGTCCAACAATTTCTAATGCTTCTTCAATTGCATTTTTCTTGTAAATCCCCATGATTTTGGAATTAATTAGTAAGTTTTCTTTCGCTGTAAGGTTTTCGTAAAACCCAGGCACTTCAACCATAGAACCGATCCTTCTTAAAATCTCCTTTTGATTTTTAAACAAATTTTCTCCGAATATTTCGATTTCCCCAATGGTTGGTTTGATTAATCCTAATAACATTCTAATTGTTGTCGTTTTCCCTGCACCATTTCGTCCTAAAAAGCCATATATCTCCCCTTGCTTCACACTCATACTCAAATGATCTACTGATGTCTGGTTTCCATATACCTTCGTTAGATTAGTGGTTTTAATAATCGCACTCATTTTGTAACACCTTCTTTCTGTAATCATAGTTACATTATAAGTAGGAATATTTAAACGCTTCTTATCTATTTCTTAACTATTTCTTAAATGTGTTCGAGTTGTTTTGTCTAGGGATCGAAAAGCCAAACGTAGTTTTTTGCCAAGGAATACTTTCAACCCATATTTCTCCTTGGTTTTTTTCTACAAGTGCTTTAGCGATAGAAAGTCCTAGCCCACTTCCCGCACTAATAAGAGTCCTAGATAGATCCCCTCTATACATTCTTTCGAATACAAATTCAAGGTTCTCTTTTGGTATGCCTGGTCCTTGATCCCAGATAAGAAGTTGATATTCATTAGCTTTTTCTATAAGCTCTATCCCTAGTGTTTTCCCATCTTTTCCATGTTCCAATGCGTTTTGAATTATATTACGAATGATTCGCATAAGGCTTAGACGATCTGCTATGACAAAGCATTTTTTTTCAGGGATACTAATATGTAGCTCTGTATGATCATTCTTCACTTTAGGTAAAAACTCAATTAACAATTCTCTAGCTATTTCAGCTAAATCCAGGGATTCTACTTTCAATGAGATTTCATCTGCATCAAGCTTTGCCATATCAAATATTTCATCGATCAATTGTTTTAAACTATCTGCTTTCTTAGAAATAATCACAAGGTACTCCTGTTTTTCTTTTTCTGAAGTTGCTATATCATCTTGGAGGGCATCAATATATCCAATAATTGAGGTAAGGGGAGTTCGAATATCATGAGAAATACTAGAGAGAAGGCTTCTTCTAGCAGTTTGGGATTTAATAGACTGGATTTGAACTTTTTCTAGTTGTTCAATTAGTTCATTAACAGAAAAAACTACTTCATCAAATAAGGAATTGTCCTGTACTAATAATCTTGTCTTAAAGTTCCCTTTAATTGCACGTCTTAACTCCACTATCATATGTTTTAGTCTAGCTCTAGAGCGAAGCCTTAATATTAAATGAATGAACGTTACAGAAAATAGTAAAATGAATAATGTCCCTTTGAACAGTCCTATTAATTGACCATTGAGATCAATGAATAAGAGTCCAATAATCACTATAAATTGTAGGATAGTTAGCAGTAAATATTTGTCATATTTCATTTTTTTCACCTATAAACTTATATCCAATACCCCATACAGTTTGAATAAATTGTGGGTTAGAGGGATCCACTTCTATTTTCTTTCTAAGTTTCCTAATGTGAACCATCACTGTATTGTCATCTTCTATATAATTTTTGTCCCAAACATTTCGAAATAGTTGTGTTTTGGTAAATACTTGCTCTGGATGAGAAGCAAGAAACTTTAGTAGGTCAAACTCCTTTGCAGTTAAAGATATTTCTTCTCCAGCTACAGTAACTGTGTATTTTTTAAAATCAATGTTTAAACCTTTAAAACTAATGAGATTTTTGTCATGGGAATTGCCACTGATACCTAATATTAGGTATCTCCTCATAAGAGCCTTAACTCTTGCGATCACTTCATTAATACTAAAAGGCTTTGTAATATAATCATCTGCTCCTATGCTTAAACCTAAAATTTTATCAACTTCGTGATCCTTTGCAGTGAGCATAAGTATCGGCACATTCGTTTGAATTCTTAGTTTTCTGCATACCTCTATACCATCAATTTTTGGCATCATTAAATCTAAGATGATTAAGTTGTATGTATTTATATCAAATAAAGCAAGGGCTTCTTCTCCGTTTGCTGCTACATCTACTCTGTACAATTCTCTTTCTAGATATTTTTTCAGCAAATCTCGAATCTCTTTGTCATCGTCTGCTAACAGTACTCGAATATCTTCCATATTTTCACCTATTTCTTATATAATTTAATCAATTTCATAAAGAATTTTATATAGTTAAATCTGAACAACGCTGATTTCTGCTCTAGGCGGACGCTTTCCGCGGGCATGGCCTCAATCTCCTCGTCGCTACGAAAACATATGCTCCTGCGGTTACTCGTCGCAAAGACATTGGTCAAACAAAGTTCGACCAATGTCTTTACTGTGGGCTTTCAGCTCGCGCTGTTAAAATCCACTTGATAATCAGAACAGCAAGAATTTAATTAAAAAATCAATAATAAAAGTCTTATAGTAATTTAAAAAGAAAAAAAGTTGCTGGGAACCACTATAAATCAGACAAACTAACGCTAATATTGCAAGTGACAAATTTATTATCGCACTTATTTTATTACTGTCCCATAATTCCAACATCATCTGGTGAACTCCTCTAAACATCCAAAAAGCTAGCAGTAATAACCACCCGAAGTTGTTGTTCAAAGAGTTTTTATCGAAGAAAAACTTTATAGCCCCCAAGATTAACACGATATAGATTACATTAAATATAACTCTGATTATCTTATTTTCCAATTTATCCTTTTCTGTCACTTGTCTCATAATTAACATAAATACCTCCTATGGTTCAACAACTATTGAATAAAAATTATAAATATGAATTCTTAAACCATTAATTATATCAATTCCCTATTTAATTCCCTATTAAAATAATTTTGATTTATTAATAAATTAAGAAAAACTTATATATGTTGTTTCATAGAAAATAAATTGCATATAAATAAGCTCCTACGGGAATAGCGTGACGCCCGTGGAAAGCGTCCCTGGAATGGAAATCAATTTTGTGCACAGCAAAAAAACAGCATTTTTCTCACAGAGAAAAATGCTGTTTTGGGGTTGTGTCCCAGCCTCTTAGTTAGTTTCGTAATACAGTCTTTAGTACTTTCCCACTTGCATTTCGAGGTAAAACCTCTATAAATTCAACTTCAACTGGTAGTTTATATTTTGCCAATTTTTTCGAGCATGTACTTAAAACCTCGTCTTGAGTTAATTGTTTTCCTTCTTTCAAGACGACAAAAGCTTTTGGGACTTCTCCGTAAATACTATGTGGAACCCCAATTACTGCCGCTTCTAATACTTCAGGTATCTCATAAAGAACTTCTTCTACTTCAACTGGGAAGACATTTTCTCCACCGCGTATAATCATATCTTTCTTTCGATCCACAATATACAATAGTCCATCCTCGTCCATACGGCCTAAATCACCGGTATATAACCATCCATTTCTAATTGCCTGACGTGTTGCTTCCTCGTTTTTCAAATACCCTTTCATTAACTGAGGGCCCTTCACAACAATTTCTCCTACTTGGCCAGAAGGGAGAGCTTTGCCCTGTTCATTGACTACTTGAATCTCTGTTCCTGGAACTGGTTCTCCAACGGAACCTACTTTAACAAGTGCATAATGATCCTTTAATGTCGTTGCCGCTGGGGAGTTTTCTGTTTGTCCATATATATTCTGGACTTTCACTTCTGGGAACATTACTTTTATTTTACGGATTAACTCAAACGGCATGGGAGACGCACCATACGTAAATAGTCTTAAATTAGATAACCTTAGAGTTTCCATTTTGGAGCTATTCAACAAAATACTATACATTGCTGGTACACCAAAGAAAACGGTGATTTTCTCTTGTTCTAATGTGTCCATCGTTTGTTCCGGAGAAAATCCCTCTTCAATAACAACAGTTCCACCAGCGTAAATAACTGGAATGCTAAACACATGACTTGCTGCACAATGAAAAAGAGGAGCTACAATTTGCATGCGATCCGTTGAATTTAGTTCAAGTGCCTCAACATATAGCTTAGCAGTTGCTCGAACATTAGCTGCCGATAGCATAACCCCTTTTGGCTTACCTGTCGTACCAGATGTATAGAAGATAACAGTAGTAGTATTTTCATCTATTTTAATTTCATCAAATAATAAACTTTCATCATTTAATACGGTGAGTAGCGTATCTTCTTCTCCTAAACATAGAAGATCATCAAAACAATTCATTGTTTCTGGAATATCGTCTAATATTGTTTGTAAACGAGTATCATATATTAATGCCTTTGCTTCTGAGTGGCTAAATATATAGTTAACTTCTGCTGCAGTTAACTTTGTATTTATCGGTAATATCGTAAAACCACCTAGCTGACATGCATAATAACACGTCAAAAAATAATCTGAGTTTATCATATAAACTGCTATGATATCCTCTTGTTTATACCCTTTCGATTGAAAATAACCTGCAAGACGTTTAGCCTGCTCGAACATATCTTCGTAGCTTGTCTCCCTACCTTTAAAAGAAGTAATTATTTTCGTTGGTTGTTCTTTTGCTAAATATGCCAACCTCTCTGCTACTAACATTCTATTCCCCCTTTTATAGTCACTCTCTTTCAATATTCATAAATTACTGAATATTAAAACTTCAATACCATTATACATAAATAGTAGAGAAATCATAACTAATTTCTGTGGTAATCTATAAGAGTGGGGATAGATATTTGATCGGGCAAAAACGTTCTTTTCTCAGAAAAAAAAAACTCCAGCGAGATTATTTCTCGCTGAAGCAATTTATTATTGTTCATCTTTTCTTTCGTCAATCGGTGGTAAGTCCTCGAACGGGTGAAGATCATCCGTCGATGGAATATTATAGCCTGTGCTAGGTGAATCTTCCTCATGTGCAGGATTTACTTCATTTACATTCGCTTCTCTAATAGGACTCATTTCATCCATATGAGGACTTGCCTCTTTTAAACTTTGCTCTGTTTTTGAAGGGTCTTGAAAGTTTTCTTTAAATGATTCTTTCATCGATTCCTTTTCTTGTTGATATTTCTCTTTAGATACTTCTGCATCATCTAAGCTTTTTTCCATTTTCGTTAAATACTTTGTAGCATGCTCTCGACCACCAAGTCCAAATGCAAGTCCGAATGCCAATGCCACTCCTCCAAGAATAAGGATGAATGCTGCGTTAATAATTGAAGCAGCAATACCTAATTGATCTAATGCCATGAAAAATGCAAATGCTAAAATAGCATATTTTGCTACATAACGAAGGAAGTGCGGTGTTCCTGATGAATGCGTCATCACGTTGCCAACTATTTTTTCTACTAAACTAGCTAACCAGAATCCTACAGCTAAAATAATAATTGCTGCAATTACAGAAGGCAAATAAGCAAAGATACCAGTCGCCAACGTTACCATAAAGTCTAATTCTAATAGTTGAAGTGCTTCCACTACAAATAGCAAGATAATAATAACTTGTACAATCGTCCCTAGTAATATCGCAAACGATGGTGCTCCTCCACTAACTGATTTGAATCCCATTTTTCCAAAAATTGAATTCACACCTAATTTTTCTAGTAGGGATACAACTACATCCTTGACCCATTTGGCAGCAACAATACCAACTAGTACAAGAACAATTGCTACGAAAATCTTCGGAAGCATGGTCATAACATCATTCAACATTGCAATTGCCGGGCCAGAAATACCTTCTAAATCTAAAATCTCTAGTGCTGTAATCGATACTGGAATCATTATTAAAACAAATGCAATGATACCAACAATTTTCGATAAACTAGTACCTTCAACGAAAGAAGATAGTTTCCATTTATCCGCCAGTCTATCTGCTCCAGCAGATTGTAATAACTTTTCTATTATGTTTCGAACTAGTTTCGCAACAAACAAACCAATTGCAAATACAATTCCAGCTGATATTAACTTCGGTATAAAGTTGAAAAAGCTTGCAAGCATCCCTTCAAAAGGCCCACTTAAACCGTTAATTCCTAATGCATTCAATACAGCGGGAATAAATAACAAGAATATTAAATAATATGCAATTTTTGCTGTAGTTTCCGTCCACTTAGCTTGGTTTTCAGGTTTTGCGTCAATTCCTGCCTTCGCCGAATATTTATTTAAGTTGAGTTTCGATCCAGCCATTTGAATACCTTTTTTCACAACAGTAGCCAAAACCCATGCAAATAATAATATCAAAGCTGCCTTCAATATGTTCAAGAAAGCTCCAGTCAATCCTGAATACATCGAAACAAATGGTGTTGCCATCGTATTCAAATTTAAAATATTAAAGAATAATACTAGTGCTAAAATCAACACAATAACAAATACAACTTTACTAATAATCTTCTCTACGGTCCATTTGGACTTCGTGTTTCCTAAACGTTCATTTACCCGAAACTTTCTCAATAACTTGTGAGTAGCATTTTCCAATACTTTTGCGACGATAAATCCAATAACAAGTACAAGTATTGCAACGATTAACTCAGGTAAATATGATAATGTATCATTCCAATAATAGCGGTCTAGCATACTTTTTCCTCCTTCTATTCAACCTTATTTATGTTGTTCACATAATTCAGTTACCCCCCAAGCAGAAAAATTAAACAGGTATACTAAAAAATCCAATCCCACAAGTGAAAGGATTGGATTAACTAAAATCTATTATTTTAAACTATCTATCGCATGTTTTACACTTCCATATGTATCAAAAGAAGTAAAATCAATTCCCGCTTTAACTACCGTCATCGATAAATTAGGACGAATTCCAGAAAATAACACATGAATCCCTAATAGTCCAAGCACATTGTGAATCGTGAATATATGCTGAGCTATTTCCGTATCTATTGCTAAAATACCACTAAAGTCGATAATCAGATGGTCAACCTTTAAACTAGGAATGTTAGGAACTACATAATTTAACAAATGTTGAACACGAGTATAATCAATAGCACCTATTAACGGTAAAACTGCTACCCCGTCTTGAATAGGTACAATGGGTGCAGATAGCTCATTAATTTCCCGCTGATGATCCTTCATTAATTTATCACGATACATTTCATAAGCTTGAATAGTTTCTGACATACTTACATCCATTAAATAACAGAATCTATTATTTACTTTAACAACATCTTCTGTAGATAACCCATGTTCCATTGAAATTTGAGATATTTTTTGCAAAAATAACAACCGATTAACTGCATAAGGTTTTATAACTGCAGAAAATTGATGAAACAACCTCGCTTCTGCTTCCCCGTTCTGCTTACTCCACTCTTTCAGTACTTCTTCAGCTGACTCTTTAGAATCTTGCAGGGATTCAGACAGCAATACCAAAAACTGTACGTTTTTTTGTATGGCATGTTCAAGCTCTTCCTGCGTTAATTTAATACTCAAATTTTCCAGTGCTGTATCGGTAATATCCCGTATAATCGTCTCTGCATTATCCACTAAATAATTGCTTACTTTTTGTATAGGTTCCATTCCTTTGCTCTAATCCCCAATCTTTATAAAGTTGCTGTTACCGTATCTAATGTCTTTTTAGTAATTTTCCAGTGCGATGCATTCCACACTGCTTCTCCATTTGCTATCACAAATGCTTGAGGAGATTGATGTTGAATTCCCAGATCCATAGCTATTTCATTGGATACAGAACGGTGCTCTATCACCTTCACCAAATAGCGGTCCATCTGTTTTTCAAACGAACTGAACTCTCCATACGCATGAGCACTTACGGGACAGGTTGTACTATGCTTGAACACTAGTACTGGTTTTTCACTTGACCGTTCCAAAACTTGCTTCCATTGGTCAACAGATGTAAGTTCCGTATAATTCTCCATTCAATCATACTCCTCCTTATTAGAACGATATGTTTCTTTACCCCATAATACTAATCATAATCATTTATAACTTCAATTAATAAATATACTAAAATGTTTAAGGCATCTATTTTGGGTTATATAATACAGTAGGTTTGAACACCTCGAAAGGAGCCAACTAGATGAAAACCACAAAATTTAAAGTACTAACTTCAACATTTCTAACTTCGGCATTACTTTTAGGAGCTTGTGGAGACAACAATGATGAAGTAGAAGAAAACGAACTCAATGAAACCGAAGTACAAAAACAAGAAGAAGAAACAGCAAAAGAGGACACAACTGTAGAAACTCCTGAAGAAGAACCAAAAGAAGTAGCATTCGAGTCGTTTAATCTACACATTGATACTGCCGAAGCAAAAGATGCGGTAGTTGCACAATATACTGCAGAACCAAAAGACTCTCTTTACACTAATGAAAAAGATTCTGCGAACATAGAGGGAGAAGAAGCTAATGAACTTCTTAAATCTGTTCTTGGTGAACTACAACTAAACAAAGATATGGCCGATGAAGATGTTATTCAAAGAGTCACACTTGCTTTTGGTATGGAAGAATATACAAACTTAAATTTAGAGATTGCTTATGATGGTGAAAAAGAAGTTAAAACCTATACAGATAATAAAAATAAAAAATAAATACACTTAACCAAGTTGGACTTTCTAACTTGGTTTTATTTTTATTATGCTATGAAAGGGGTCATCATCTTGAAAACGTCTAAAATACTTAGCACTATAATATTAACCTCTGCACTAACTTTAGGAGCATGTGGTGGCAACAATAATGACGAAACAGAAGAGCATGTTCCTTATGGTACAACAGTTAATCCAGAAGAGGATAATCTAGTAGATGAGAATCCCAAAAATGAATATAGCTTCACTAACTTTGACCTTCACATCGATACACCTGATAATACAGATGGTATAGTGGCTCAATACAATGTCGAATCAAAGGAAGCAATATATAGTAATATGCATGCCGCTACCAGTTTACAAGGGGATGCTGCCTATGCTGTGCTCCAACCAATTTTCTTAGAACTACAACCAATGAAAGTAATGAGTAATGAAGAAATAATCCAAAGAGTAGTATCGGCATTTGAAGTAGATGAGTACACGAAGTTTGATTTAGAAATCGGGTATACAGATGGAGAGACTAAAACCTATAACGACGAAAACCAATAAGAAAAACCGATTTTAAAGACGCTAGCCCCCTCTCAAAAGAAACCTAGGCATGTCGTTGATTTTAGCGAAGGACGGACGCTTTCCGTAGGCATGGCTTTAGCTGCTTCCTTTGCTGCGGCTCATGTTCGTCGAAAAAAATTTCACACTACATTCGCAGACCTTCGTCCAATCAACCATGTACAAAAACTGATAATTGAGTATTGATTGGAGCGGCAGGCGGCGACTCCAGCGGGAACAGCGCGAGCTGAAAGCCCCACAGGAACGTAGTGACGAGGAGATTGAAGCCGTGCCCGCGGAAAGCGTCCGCCTAGAGCGGAAATCAGCGTTGTTCGGGTTTCACTATTTAATATAATTTTATGAAATTGATTCACTTTTTTATTTTTTAAGAAAAAACCGAGTAAAAAGACGCCCGATTCTCTCTGAACAAGAACCTAGAAATGCTTTGTCCAATCACCTAATGGATTATCTTACCTTTTAGAAGAACAAAGCCAGGTTAGAATTCCTATCTAACCTGGCTTTTGAATATAACAATTGATTAATCTTCTAATTTAGCACACATAACTCCAAAAGCCGTTCCTAATAGCGCACCAGCCATTACTTCTACCGGTTGATGACCCAGAAGTTCTTTTAACTCTCCTTCGCGTTGAACATATTCAAAGCTAGGAAAATTACCGGATAGCGCCACAATATTATCTTCCAAGTCATTTACTAATTGAGCAATTTCACCTGTATGTCTACGAATTCCCTGTGCATCATACATCACAATTACACCGAAAACAACCGCTAGAGCAGTTTCCGTATGACGAGCACCTTTATTTGTTGCGACATAAGATGCCAAAGCCGCTACACCCGCTGAATGAGAGCTCGGCATTCCTCCTGTTGTAAAAGCCTGCTTTAAATCCCAGTTACCCGTTAGCTTTTTATGCGTTAAAACCTTCAAGCCTTGTGCTAAGCCAATTGCCGAAAGCGCAGTAATAATTCCTCTATTCATTTTCGTCATTTGTATTCTCCACCATTTCAAAATTATATGTATTTCCTTCTTTACGATACCCTTTTTCAGTACTAATAATCAAAAAGGTTTAACTTTTTCCTTCGATAGATACTGGAGAGAAAATATAATCACCTCTTACGACAGCTTCTCCAATTTTAACTGGAACCCTTTTAGAAAAAATTGGACCGTCCACAACGACCGTATGAAATTCTCCATTTTCCCCACAAGCATCAATCTCTAATTCTTCTAGTTCTACTATTAATTCTTTCGAAAATTTTCTCCCAACAAACTCTGCTGGCATCATAGAAGTGTTAACAACTACAATCCAAGCCTCAAAACCTACGTCTAACAACTCCTCAATAATTCTTCGACGTGGCTCCTTCCACAATGGATGCACAGCAACAATACCCGATTTCTCACACGTCTTTTGTACCCATTCTAAGTGACCCTCAAGATCAATATCTCCAAATACACCATGTGTAATTCCTTGAACACTGCACTGATCCATTGCATCTATAAATTGACTCTCATAGGAATTCCAACTTGCTTCTTTTATGAACAATGGCACTCCTAAACTTTCTGCTTGAGCTCTCACCACTTCAAGGGGAAGTGCATGAGATTTAGAAATCCCTCCATTCTCTTCAAACATTGTCAGTAACCTTTTTGGTTTCATCCCCATTTTCATTGCACGATAATAAGCCATTGCAGAATCCTTCCCACCACTCCAAGAACATATAAATGGAATATCTTTCAATCTTGGCACATCCTCTCTTAACTAGTTTCATTGTAATCTATTTTTATAAGTACAAGAATATATTCCTCCACTTCCATCACATACTAATAGAAAAACAGGAAAGAGGATTATATCACTTTGCAATCAATTTCTTCTACTTCACCTCGAAATAAACTGATTAATATGGGTATTATCTTGTTACTACTTGCGACTTTCGATGCTCTTTTTACCGATTTTGGAATTCAAAATCATCTTATTACAGAATCCAATCCGATTATGAATACTATATATAATGTTAATGTTGCAGGTTTTTATTTTATAAAAATAGCTCTACCGGTTTTATTAATCGGAATTGTATCCAAGTTAGAATCGAAACCATTCATACTGATTTTATTAAATATAGCAATTTCCCTCTATGTAGGTGTACTCATGCTTCATTTATTTTGGATTACTCTTGCTTTTATTGGGCTTTAACGACATGGTCGATTATATCGCCACGTCCTAAACGTCTTAAGATTGCCACCTTCATTAGTTAACCCAAGCAACAAAGAATAAGTGAGACTCGTTGAAGCCTGAATGTTTTATTTGAGGGATGAAGTAATCCATTGATCGAAGTTTCACTTTCTCGACATGTAAATCCAGCAACTAACTCGCTGCTGGATTCTTTTTAGCATTCCTTTCCTGCTGTTCCCAACGCTTCAATAATGGGAAAGGGTCGTAAGCCCACTCCGTGCGACCGTTAAATTTATACATTCCGTAATGCAGATGTGGCGGGAATTTACCCGAGGTTCCTTCACGACCGTATCCTGAGCTACCAACATAGCCAATGACCGTACCTGGTTCCAAAATATCGCCTTCTTTTAACTCCTTCGTATAACCCGACAAGTGGGCGTAATAATGATAGGTATTATTTACATCACGAATCCCAACACGCCAGCCGCCGTAATCATTCCAGCCCTTCGTTTCTACAATTCCATAAGTTGTTGACTTCACTGGTACACCATAGGAAGCGAATAAATCGGTCCCTTCATGCATACGACGACCGCCCCAACCGCGTCTGTCGCCCCAAGTACTACGGTAACTGTAATTATGCTGAAGAGCCAGTGGAAATGCACGTCCATCAAGGTCTACCGTATTATAATGCTTATAAATTTTAGCATTTGTTATGATCTGTTTAACTGCTTCATCTCGAATATAATATTCCTTCAAGGACTTTTCAAAATCTTCCTCAGTTACCACACGTTCATTCAAGTAATTAGTTAGAGTATACATCACATCTTCATCCTGTTTAAGATCAGCGAAACCATCATTATTCCCATCAAGACCTTTTCCATCAAAGAAAGTTATTGATATAAGATCGCGGTCATCTCTAATTGGATTCAATAAACCAACCCAAAAGTCAGTGGAAAATTGAAACGCCACAACACCATCTCGTTTCGGAAGATCACTTCGAACCTCTTGTAGATTTCGTTCATATTGGTCAATTGCCGCCAAGTAATACCACGGTAGCATTTCACTCGAATACTTTATATAGTAATCCATGCGCATTTCCAAAATCTGCTCCCGCGTTGGTTCCTTCTCCGCTGCTGAAACACTCGTTGAAATCAGAAATGAAAGCACACATGCATAAAAACCTCGCCTCAGCCAGCTACTCAAAGCCAATACCTCCTTATTCATGATTCAAATAGCTTTCCCCAGAAAAAACAATTCATGAATTACATTTTTTAAGTAAAAAAGAGAATAATAAAAACGACTGCAATTAAACAGTCGTTTTAAAGCATAAGCTATCAGGGATCCAATGTTCCTAATATGTTTTAGGCTGACGCTTTACACAGGAGTGATCGATGAGCAATCACCCGAAGCTTCGTTTCCGTTTACATTCTCTTTGCCTCTGACAAACCCTGGAACTCGACAGAAAACCTTTAAAAACTTGTTCTCTGTCTAACTTTATTTCTTACACTCATTTATAAATGCCTCAAATATCGCAAGCGAACTGGTATCATTTTTACTTATTAAGCTCTCTGGATGCCACTGAACCCCCATAACAAATGTGTGATATGTGCTTTCAAAAGATTCAATTACACCATCACTTGCAACACCACTGACGATAAAACCATCTGGCATATTTCGAAGTGCTTGATGATGATAGCTATTCACCTTAAATTTATCCACTCCAACAATTTTACTTAACAAAGATCCTTCTGTCACTTCAACAAAATGAGAACCATGCCAATTTGGAGCCTGCTGATCATGCTGTAATAATGAACCATCTCTTTGTGAATAAATATCCTGATACATATCCCCACCCATCGCAATACTCATAATCTGTGCACCACGACATATCCCTAAAATTGGCTTATTCAATTTCAACATCTTTTGAATAAGTGCTACTTCAAACCGGTCTCGCTCCGGCACAATATTACCCAATCCAGGCAGTGGCTCTTCACCAAACAACGTGGGATCAATATCTCCACCACCAGTTAATAACAGCCCATCGATTGTACTTGCTATTTCCTCTATACCATCCATCTCTAAATTCGGCAGCACAACTGGAACACCTCCGAACTGCGTGATTGCACGAACATTACTCAACGGAACTGATAGCAAATCTTCTTTAATGTTTGACGAAACACCAATAATAGCTCTCACTCAGATCACTCCCCCTGGTAAAACTTTCTGTTATTTAGAATATATGCTATTTATAAAAACATATTTTTAATTTATTGCACCAAACTAATTGTTGTGCCTAATTTCATCCATTTTAGCTAATGCCTCACCTATTAGCCCAGGCAAGTACTCCTTCAAATCTTTAAATTCATAACCTAGAGACTTTGCTTTTTCATTGCTAATCAACCAAGTTTCTGAAATATTGTAAGGTGATCCGCTCTCTTCATCGGTCGTTGTAACAACATTCGCATGCTTTTCAACTTTTTCTTCAATATATTCAAGCAGTTCTCCCATTCTCACGTAACCATTGGAAGTCGCATTAATAGGACCTTCAAAATCAGATTGGCCAACCCATGCTAAGAAATCACCAGCCTCCTCCTCTGATATAAAATCCATAGCAGCCTCTAGGTTGACGAAATGCACATCCTCAAGATCTCTTACTTTTCGAATATAGTAATTTAATCTCTCTGTATAATCATTAAGTCCAATTACAATTGGAAATCTAACTGCTACGACAGGAAAAGGTGAACGTCCAAAAAATGCTGTTTCAGCTTGTCTTTTTCCTTCACCGTAGGAAAAGTCTTCTTTTGAGCCTACATTTAAACTGTATTCAAATGGATTGAAATCCTCTTCAGTAAATCCTTTACCTGTGCTAACTGATTCATAGACAGATTTAGAAGATGTGAATACATACTTTTTGGTTTTCCCTTTAAAAACGTCTATTGCATCTATCGCTTCCTGGGAGGAGTAACATATTTGATCAAACACGATATCCCATTCGGTATCTACAAAATTCTTCTGCATATTGCTAACATCTAGGCGGTCGAACTTTATACGACTCACTTTATCTCCAAAAGAATCCTCCACATTCCCTCGTGAAGCAATTGTTACATCAAACCCTTGCTTCAATAAAGATTCGACTAGTTGTACACCAAAAAATCTTGTTCCGCCTAACACCAATGCTTTCCCCATATTTATAGCCCCCTTATTTGTACATCTTTCTTAACTATCCCACTTCTATTACTAAATCGTCAATTATATATTGCAAGTTTTCTATAAATTCTATTAACTTAAGAAATCTAATACAATTATAAGTTCCATGGAATAATTCGTATAATTATACTTACTGATACGGCTTATTATTATAAAAAAGAATTACCCTAACAAAAAAGCCACTCTTAAGAGTAGCTTTTTTGTTAAAAATAATTTCCGAATACGCCATAGCCGAAATAGACGGTTAGTAGTGATAATACTGCAAATACGAGGTACTCAACTGTGCCACCAGTTCTGGTTGTGACGGGAAATCGAACGGTAATCTTTAGTGGGTATAGTAACTTAATACCGTTTTTCGTCGCCATATCTAATATGTAATGACTCGCCATACCAATTAGAATTCCTAGTATAATTGAATCATTATCAATAAAAGTATTCAAAAGGATGGCCATTAATACTAAAAACAGTAAACTATGCGTGAAAGAACGGTGTCCGAAGATGGTATTGATCAAGTTTGATAGTACCTTAAATTTACGACCAATTTTACTGCCTCCATGGCAAATATCAGGTATAATTGCTCCTACCACGCCAGCGCCGACTAATAGGACGGGCTCGTAGTTTGAAACTTGAGCAAAAGCAAGACTTGCTGCAAGACCGCCAATGATGTGTGTGTTTCCTGTCATGCTTTTTTCTCCTTCTTCTTGTAAGTCGACTATTATTTTATCCTATTTTTAGTAAGAAAGTTATCGGGCATATGTACTGTTAAAACAATCAAAAAAAGGACAGATAAAAAAGGATTGAGCTTGAAAAGAAATGGGTATATATAGAGAAAGGGAGTGATGATTATGGCAAACGGAAATAAAAGATCTATGTTAATAGGAGCAGCTACAGCACTTGCAGCAGTATATTTCACAAGTAAAAACAATAAAGCACAATTAAAAACTGCAGTAAAAAATTCTAAAACGAAGATTGACTCTATGGTATCTGCTAAAAACACAAAACCAAGTCAAATGACAAAGACGGGCTTCTCAGATCCGAATGATCCAGATGACAATCGTATGGTTGAAGAGGGTGCCATGACAAGCGTTCAATATTATAATGAAAATGTACAAGATGCTAACTCAAAGGCAGAAGCAAAACAAGCTTTCCCGAAATCTCAACAGAAAAAATTAGCTAAAAAAGTAGAATCTTTACCGGAAGACAACAACGATTCACCAGCAAAACAAGAAAATGCAGCACATTTATAGAAATTATGAATATAGAGCAAAGTAAAAACACCATTGCCCCCACAGGCAATGGTGTTTTCAATATGTAGGTAGAAAATTAAATAAATAAAAAAGTAAACCTAATCCTCTACCAACTCAATTACAGCCTT
Source organism: Psychrobacillus psychrodurans (assembly GCA_900114885.1). Taxonomy (GTDB): domain Bacteria; phylum Bacillota; class Bacilli; order Bacillales_A; family Planococcaceae; genus Psychrobacillus; species Psychrobacillus psychrodurans. The sequence goes on along the minus strand of FOUN01000001.1, from coordinate 548,429 downwards.
AATCTCAATACCATTCAAAGCCTGTGTCGCTAAGCGATCTGCTTCTCCATTAATCTTTCTCGGCACAAGCTCATACTCAGCCTGAATACCGAGATCTTTTAATTTGGCTTCAATTCGGTCGGCCCACCCAGTTAAATCCCTCTCGATTACAGGCCATTCGCCGTTCAAATGATTGATCACTACCTGTGAATCACCTATAAATCGAACAGGCAAATGATGAACGCCTAGTAAATTCAATTCCTGTAAACCTAAATGCATTGCTGCATATTCTGCTTCATTATTAGACTCCAAACCTGTCGCGGCAGCATTTCGTCTTAATCGATATGCCTTTCCATTCTGCTCATAATAAATAACACAGCCAAGCCCAGAACTTTTCGTTTCGCGATCATATCCGCCATCGAAATACACTACCACATTATGCGGCTCCGTTTCAATACCCTTCAAATACCCCTTCAATTCCTTTACTGTCCATGAGCTATCGAAACGGTCAACAAAGGTCAACGTCTTTAATCTCCCAGTACGCTCGATATCTTCCACAAACAATAGCGCTTGAGCAGCAGGTACTTCCTCTGAAAAGAAATCCATCTCCGCTCCTCTCGGCGTTTTGTAAACCCACTCAATTCGTACCTTCATCAATCATTCCTCCTTCGATAAGTATTAGTATTTCCATTGTATATCACATTATGACACTTCTACTGCAATCCAAAAAACCATAATATAAAAAATAGCGGTCGAAAATAGTTTTCGACCACTTAAGAAAATATCCATTTATGCATATCCTACATATTTCTTTCAATAAATCTAGTATATTAGAAATGCAAAAAGTATTTAATACATCAAATAATTAAGCAATAAGTACTCTTTATTAAAATAAACAATAAGTAATGATTGAGTATATTTCTTAATTATAGAATTGGATTTATTCTATCAATAGAAACTCTATGAAAATTGAAACAAGACTCCCAGTCTACTGTAAAAATTGTTTTTTATTTTGATTAATCGCTTGAATATAAAAAGGTAATTCTTGAAATTCGAAGAAAAACAGAGCTTGTTGATACACTTCTTTGATTTCAGCTATAGGAGCAGCTTTCTTTTCTAAGCATTGGCCTTTGTAATACAAGAACTGGCCATTTAAGAACATAAAAGAACTTTCCTTAGATTTTTGAATTCCTTGGTTTGCAGCTTCAAGTGCAGCATCATAGTCTTTAATGTCATATAAGATTTTACATTTATTAAATAAAACAGTTATTAGAGTTCTATTTATTTTATAATCACTATAATTTTTGTGAATATGCTCTTTTAATATTTTATTAAAATGATATAGACATTTTTGACTTTCACCATTTTCACCATAAACATTGGCGATAGTATTATTAACTTTAATTTGCAAAAATCTAAATTGAATTGTAGTTGGATTTGAGTAATTTAAAATAGCTTTTAAATTTTCTATACACTTTTCTGGTGAAATCATTTTCAAATAGTATTTTGCGGTACTTAAAATATAGTCGAGGTATAAGTTTAACCAGATGTTGTCGTTATCTATCTCATTACTATTAATTATTGAAATTACTCTTTTATAGTTATGTTCTTTTAAGTGGTACTCAATCTCACTTATTAATCCCTCACTTTCCAGAACATTTTTATGAAACAGCATTTCAATAAAATACTCTACTGGGACTTGGAGTTTTAAAGCTATCTTCAATAAAGTATCTATTGCTGGATATACTTCCCCAGCTTCAATGCGACTAATCGTCGATTGTGTACAAATATCTTTTGCGAGCTCTTTTTGGGACATCCCCATTTCAGCTCTAAGTTTACTTATTTCTAACCCTAAATATTTCATTTCCAAAATATCACCCCATATTATAGAAAAGGACGGTAAAAACATGAAAAAATTATCAATTATCTTATTAATTGTATTAGCAGTAGCTCTATATCCAAACGGAAGCAGTGAAGTTGCTAAATCAATTAAGCAACCTATTACTACCTTCGATTTACCTTTCATTAATTAATCCCATAAAAGTCCAATAAAATTATTTTCCATATATAGTTTTATTGGACTTCTCTTATCAAACCATTATATAAGGAGACTAACCAATGCAGCCTACAGCAAATCTTGATATATACTCTTCATTACATAAGAATAGCGCAGATACTAAAAATAATCATCAAAAAAATATCATTTCAGATCTTAATGGCATTGAAGGAACTGATTGCAATCAAGCATTTGCATCCTCTCAGACTGCACTGGATATGGACCTTATAAATGCAATAGATAAAAACCAATTTGAATTGTATTATCAACCTAAAGTAGACACAGAGAAGGGTTTAATAATTGGAGCAGAGGCACTGATCAGATGGAATCACCCGAAATTAGGGTTAATCCTTCCTAAGGATTTTATTCCATTAGCAGAAAAAACGGGTTTTATTAATACAATTGGCAAATGGGTAAAAAAAAGCGCTTGTGCACAAAACAAAGCGTGGCAGGATGCTATGTTACCTGCTATTCCGGTTTCTATCAACTTATCGGCATCCCGATTTATGGAGAAAGATTTAGTCATCAGTATTCAGGAAACCCTGAAAGAAACTCAGCTTGAATCTCAATATTTAGAAATTGAAATTACAGAAACTTCTATTTTAAAAAACGAAGAAACGGTTTTCTCTCTATTAGATGAGTTAAAAAATATAGGAATCAAAATAGCACTCGACGATTTCGGAACTGGTTATTCTTCTTTATCCCATCTGCATCATTTTAATGGGAAAATCGATATATTAAAAATTGATCGTTCGTTTATACAGGATTTAAGTCTTTCAAAACAAGAGGATGCAAACTTTATTGTACATATGATCATTCAATTATCGAACCATTTAAAAATGGATGTAATCGCAGAAGGAGTTGAAACTATGGAGCAATTGCAGGTATTACAAGACTATAATTGCAACACTGTACAAGGATATCTATATTCTAAACCGTTGCCTGCAAATCAATTTGCCGAATTATTGAAAAAGCAGAGCATAGTTCCTAGTCGTTAAAAAATCTACAAAGGGAAAATCTTTAATTTCATAATTGCCAACACAAGTTTCTCATGCCTTTGGAATAAACGAGTTTATAATTGTCTCTTCTTTCATCTCACAGTGTGCTTTAACACTCTAGTCTTCATTGAAGTGGATTAACTTTATGAAAAGAATTCCTCTTTCACGAAACCATACTCCAATGCCTAATAATCCAATTAACTATATGCAATTATTTATTTCACCCAAGACAGGTGGAAAAATAATTGAAAACTATTATTAGAAGTAGCCCATTTTGGTTTATCCGCTGCTTCTATTTCTCTATGTAAACAAATATAAAACCATTCGATTCGATATTTTTATCGAATCGAATGGTTAATTGTAGTCTATTTTCAGAATTGTTCCCTACACAGGGACACTATTTATTCCCTTTCCCAGGTTTTACAACAGTTACGTCAAAAGTCAGCGTATGCTCACCATATGTTACAGTAACAGTTGTTTCGCCAGGTCCTTTACCTTTCACGACGCCAGATTTTACAGATGCTACATTATTTTTATCTACATTGTAAGATGCAAGTTTTGTAACGTCCTTTTCTGTCGATTTGTTATCAACAGTAGTTACTTCTTTAATGGTAACTTTAACTTCTTTACCAGGTCTTGTTTCGACCTGATTTTGATCAATAGTTAGTGTTACTACTGGATTGACAACATCAGGTGCTTTAACTGTAACATTTACAGTTACTTCATTTCCACCATATGAAATAGTGATCGTCGTCGATCCTTCTGCTTTCGCAGTGACTAATCCATTTGTTACTGTTGCGATGCTGTCGTCTGCTACAACGTATTTAGCTTCTGAAGTTACATCTTTCTCTGATGCATCACCATTAGCAAGTGTTGACGTTTCCGTAACCGCTAGTTGAGAAGTTTCACCTTTTATAATAGCTAGTTCTGTTGGGTTAACAGAAAGTGTTACTTCTGGATCCTGCGATTTTACCGTTACATTTACAGTTACATCATTTTCACCATATGACACAGTAATTGTAGTCGTGCCTTCTCCCACTGCAGTAACTAATCCATTTGTTACTGTTGCGATGCTGTCGTCTGTGACAACATAAGTAGCTTCTGAAGTTACATCTTCCTGAGTAGCATCACCTTCTACAGGTTTTGAAGTTTCTGTTACCGTAAGTTGTGCTGTTTTGCCAGATGTTAACACTAGCTCAGTTGGATCAACAGAAAGTGTTACTTCTTGAGCTTCTTTTTCGTAAATTAATGATTCGCCAACATTTCCTGCTGCGTCTTTAATAACTACTTTTACAGCTTCTGTTTCAGCTGTAACTGGGAATGAGAAGCTACCGTCTTGGTTCAAATCAAACTCAACTGCTGCCGATGCTTCACCGTTGACTGTAGCAATATATGAAGCATTTAACTTTTCATTTAAATTATAGTCTAGGCCATATAAATATAATTCTTCATTGTATTCGATATACTTGTCTGTAACTTGACCAGTCGCAACACCTTCTGCAACTGCTCCAGTAATTTCTGGTTTAGTAGTTTTCACGACAATTGGTCCAACATAATCTTGGACGGTTCCTGATGCAGCTACACCAGTGAAGTCAATTGTGTATAAACCATCTGGAATAGTTGTAGCTGGTTCACTGCTCCAAGGTTTATACTGCCCTGCAATATTCAGGTTATAGGACCCAGCACCAAGTGCCGAACCTGCGTGCAAATAACCAATATAACCGTCTCCATATTCTCCACCCTCTGGATTCATAATATCCCAAAGCTCGATATAGTTAGTAGTTACGTCCCCAGTTAATGTGAATGATAGAACAGCAGAATCTTTCACACCATCGCCATTAAATGACAAATCTGTTTCTGTAATCTTGTAATCTCTCAGTTCCGTCGCTTCAGCTCCACCAAAATCTGCAGCAAATGGCAATGAAATTTTAGAACCTTCACCTTGAACGTGAATGTAGCCAAGTATTTCATCCCCAGGTGTTGTAGTTGTTGCTGAAGCTGTTAAAGTTACATTTAAAACTTGCTCACCAGCTAAATTGAATGTAGGCTGATCAACCGTTACCTGTGCATCACCGAATGATTTTGTGACATCAACTGTAACATTATATTCGCCACCATTACCTTTAATATCTTTTACTTTAATTTGTTTTGTTACTTCAAGATTTTCTTCCAGTGATTGTGGACCGAAAGTAACTGTTCCTTTCAAATTATCCACAATAGCACCATTAGCATCTAATACAGCAGTATCTAATGCATAAGCAAGAATTTCTGGATGTGCTGCTGCATATGCGTTTACACGACCAGCACCTTGTGAGAATACATCATATTTTGCAGTGTTCAGTATTTTTGCCGTATTTGAAAGTGCTACTTTCACATCAAATGCATTCCAAGATGGATTAGCTTGTTTCACAAGTGCTACAATACCTGCAATATGCGGTGTAGCCATCGAAGTTCCTGTTTTACGATCAAACGCTTCATCGTAAACAACTTCAGGGAAATCTGCTTTGTACATAGGAATGGTAGACATTATATTTGTACCAGGTGCACTTACATCTGGTTTAATATCAAAGTTTGGAGTAGATGGTCCTCGTGAACTAGAATCATTCACATCGTCTCCAAGTGTTTTCGTGGAAGCAAAATTACCAAAACTAACCTTTCCTGTTCCCTCTGCCAATGCTGCACGAATTGCTTCTCCGTCAGTTTGAGACATATCAAAAGTCGGAAGGAAAGCAAATGAATCACCAAGGAAAGTGCCTGATGCATTCGGTGCATTTGAACCACCAGCAAAGTTATGAATAATAGTAGCCACTGCCCCATTAGCCTTTGCATTTGCAATTTTATCGACAAATGCGATACTACCACGGGAGATCAAAGCTACTTTTCCTTCTACATCAATTCCTTCAAAATCTGCTACTTCTCCATTTCCAGGTACGGCAACTAAGTCAAACTCACCTTGAAGTTGTGTAGCTAAATTTTGTCCAAAAGTTGTACCCATCAACCCTAGTTGTTTTGTTAAGTTGTATCCACCAACTGTAACGTTAACTTCCCCGTTATACATTGTTTCGGGATTTGTAGTATTACCAACAGCAATCCCTAAACGAGCTGTAGCAGGGGTACCCATTGTTCCACGATTAGGACCCGAGTTACCAGTTGCAACTACCCCAATTGTTCCAGCAATCATTGCATTGTTAATAGCAAATGAACCTGCATCCGTTTCAGAGTTAGCTCCACCACCAAGTGATAGATTGATAACATCCATTTCTTCTAATACAGCTGTTTCAATTGCTTTGACGATACCAGAAGTAGAACCACTTCCATATGCGCCAAGTACACGGTAAGCGTATAGGTCCACTTTAGGTGCAATTCCTTTAATACCGTATTCATTCGCCCCGATTGCTGCGATTGTCCCCGCCACATGCGTGCCATGAGATGTATAGAAAGCACTACCGTTTGCATTAAATTCTGGTGTTCCCGCTGGACGTTCTACAGGAGAGGTTTCTGATGCATCATCATCTGCTCGAGTTCTCGTATAAGTGGATGAGTTCGGTATGAAATTCTTCCCGCCTTTATATATTCCAGCAAATTCAGGGTGATCCGCATCGATACCGGTATCCAGAACCGCTACTTTAATTCCTTGACCTTCAATTCCTTCGTCCCAAAGTTGTTCAATACCTAGGAATGATATACTTGTATTCATTTGAGCTTCTAATGTTTCATCTTTTTTAAGTTCTGATGATTTCGTGGTATTAATTTCTGAAGCATGAACAGTAGTATCTGGTTCGATTAATGTAATCCCTTCAACCGTAAGTAGTTTAGGAATATCATTTGCTTTTACAGTTGCTGCAAATCCGTTTAATACAGTATCAAACGTGTATCCTTGCTTAATCTGAACCTTTTTAGCAGTTAGCTCTTTTTTTACTTTTGTTTGTTGCGCTTTTACATTGCCACGAACCTGATTTGCTCGAGCATTAGAGAATTTATTGCCTTTAACCTGGCTTATTCCTTGTTCTAGTGCCACTGGTTTTTCGGATAAATGTACTATTACTGCAACATCTTGATTGCCCGATACATTTTGTAAACTTTCGTGAAGGGTTGGACCATCTTTAGACAAGCTCAATTGCTCAGCAATAGCCGCCTTCAGTTGAATCGTACTTTCGCTTTGAGTATTCTGCTTGAACGGTTTCGTTTCTTCAGCACTTGCTTGCGAGAATGGAACCAATAAAGACAGCACCATCATCAAAGCTAGAATACTACTAAAGAACTTCATAAACTTAAACTTCTTCAAATCTCATTTCCCCTTTGTCTTTAATTTCACACTTACCAATAAAGTGTGACACTACCAACTTATCACAAGTAAACTAATACGAATATCGAAATTTCTAAAAATTAAGAAAAATTGATAAATAGTATTAGTAAACTAAAAAAATGCGCAACTTTTGAACCTGATCAAAATACGCATTTTAGTAGTTTATACTTCTAATATATAGGGTGTATGAAAAATCATTACAACTATAAACCTACTTTTAAAACTATAGTTGAATTAGTATTGTAAAACTCACAATTTTTTGCTAAGAATCGTTTACGAAGAGTTTAGACAGTCGTTTCGTTATCTTATTATCAATCTAACGTTATCGTCCTTCTATAACTCTTATAAACAGGAAAGTACGTTTCTGGATAACTGGAGAAAAGATGCTTTTCTAATCAAATAGAAGCGCCCGAAGATACAATTTCGATCGCTATAGTGAACACTATCTATTTTTCTTTATTTCCTCTAGTGTAAAAGAATATCAACTTTTCATCCTTCATTACAAATCCCTTAATCAACAGACGGTTTTATTACTATATTAACTTTGAGTACACGTTATATTGATTGCAGTGGAAGGCGGCGACTCCGAAGGGATCAGTGAGTCAAATGAACCTTCACAACGAACGCGGAGCAACGGTGAAGGTTCATCGCTCACCCCTCGGAAAGCCTCCGCCTGTAACGGAAATCAGCCGTATTAATCATTCTTTCCAGTCCCGTCAACCCTGTTTTCACGCTACATTTTTATATACTATCTTAACTTTGGACATAAACTCCAGTCCTCAACAGTGCTTGCTTTAAAGAACTAAAAGTAGAAATATTGCCAAAATCCACTCCTAACTGGATGGAAGCCTGTGCCACTTCAGGTCGAATACCAGATAGAGAAGTTTTGATGCCAAGCAATTGAAGTACATCTATTAAGTGAAACATTTCATTTGCTACCATTGTGTCCATAAACGTGACAGAAGAAATATCTATGAAAAGCTTATTTATACCAACTTCTACGCATTTATAGGGCACATCCTCCAATAAAGATCTCGCCCTAGTTGTATCAATCTCACCGATAACAGGCAATACTCCAACACCATCCAAGATTGGGATAATTGGAATACTTAATTCATTTATCAAATCTTGTTGAGCATTTAATCTATTGTTAGATAGTTCATAATACCTTGAAGAAAAGCTATGGATAAGCTGATCAAATGCTGTATTAAATAAGCGACTCCATTTTAGTATGTGGGTATTGTTTACTTCATCTAAGTGATCATTTGCAAAGTGCTCCACATATAACCATATCGTTTCACGGGTTTTATTTAGAGCCTGTATGACGTCATGAATAGGAGTATTATGTTCAATTCTACTTTTCGCTACTGTCTCTGCCCATAATAGAAGCTGCTCCTGAAAGCCATTCTCTTCCTCCAAAAAAGCATAGGCCACAGTCCTAATAGTCAAAGCATGCTGTTCCAACAATACTTGATCTATTTCTGGATTTGGATTATTAGAATAAAAAGAGCCATCAAAATCACTTTTTGCGATAAACCATTTACTCGTAATATTACCTGAGTTTTCAAGAATGTAATCATAAAGTTCTTGATCAATCGATGCCATTTTTTCCGCCAACTTTCTTTGAAATCTATTCTACTAATATTATAATTGTTTCGTTTGACTAAAAGAACTTTTTTCTTAGTATGTCCCTAGTATGTCCCTGTGTAAGAAACTATTCTGACATTTCTCGACAGTTAAGTACTTAACGTGCCACCTGAATTGTGTAGAATTGTTTGATACACAGGGGTCTTTTTACAAAACTCACAATACTCAGCATTTGTTTTCTCTAGGGGGTGTGGAAGATACTCCTTTAAAACATCACGTTTAAGAAACTTTGGAGCTTCTTTACTTTCTTCAAAGTAAAAGGGGTAAGAGCTATATGGGTACCACTCAAGGCGATTGACTAATGGTTGTTTGGTATTTATAGGGTTGCGGTGTATATATATACTAACAGCTAATAACCCTGAATACGATTTCACTTCTTTTGCAAAATATCTACTTTGATAAATTCGTCCGACATGATTATATCTTTTGGAATAGGATGAAGTATATCTTCGGTTGATGTGTGCCATGATTTTACTTAAAGATTCACTTTCTGTCTTCATCAACAAATGATAATGGTTGGTCATGAAACAGTAGGCTAGCAGATGAAAGGGATATTGATCGTGGGCATATTCGAAGATTCTCATGAGTTCTAACATATCTCGGTGTGAACCAAAAATAGGTAGTCGATTGTTTCCGCGCATGATGACATGATAATACGAATCCGGGTTCAAATTTCTTTTTCTTGTCAATTTTATACCTCGCTTTTCTTAGATTTATAAAGTAATGACTTGATAGGTTATTGTTTTAGGGAAGGTAATCTTCGAGGGAGTGAGATTGGGTGTCTTCATACAAGTGTAATGAAAGGTAATATAATTGTCTATAGTTTTCTGAATATTACGCTGCACAGGGACATCAAAAATACCCCCTCCTGCTCACAGACAGGAGAGAGTATTAATTGTAGTTAATTATCAGAATTGTTTGCTACACAGGGCAGTCAAAGACTTTCTAATTTCATACACTGAAAGTCCATTTGACTCCAGCAGCTCTTCATCCGTCCCGCACCCCAAAAACCTGTCTGGAACTCCAATTCTAACAACTTTCTTAGGTAATTCTTCAGATAAAATTTCCGAAACAATGCTACCTAGTCCACCACGTATATAATGTTCTTCCACTGTTACTACTAGTGGAACTTTTCTAGCAGCGTCTATTAACAGTTCTTTATCGAAGGGTTTTAGCGTTGGAAAGTGTAGATGGGCAATTGAAACACCTTCCATTTGTTTGATAACCTCGTTAACACGGAAGGTCGTGCTCCCGGTAGTGACTAATAAGATGTCTGTTCCTTCCGCTAGTGTTTTACCTTTTCCAATTTCAAAATCAGAATTAGGTAGAAATGAAGGAATCGTTTCATCTCTAGTTAGCCTTAAATACATAGGTCCAGCCGTTTTATGCATAGCTTTCATAGCGGATACCGTTTCACTGGGGTCGCTCGGGGCAATGACAGTCATATTTGGAATTGTTGTCATAATGGCTATATCATCTAGAGAGTGATGTGTTTTACCAGTGTTGCTCGTCAACAATCCGCTATAACTGCCAACTAGCTTTACATCAAAATTAGTCTGGGCAACACTGACTACAATTTGGTCTAATGCTCTTTTCGTTAAGAAAGTGGCAAAGCTACACACCCACGGCTGAAATCCTACTGAAGCTAGACCAGCTGCCACACCTACCATATTTTGTTCTGCAATTCCCATTTGTAAAAAGGAATCTACTGTTTCTTTCTCTATAGAATCTAGACGAGTCGAGTTTCCAAGATCCCCATCTAAAGCAAGAACTCTAGAATCTTCTTTTGCAAGTTTCGCCAATTGCTTTCCAAATTGGTCACGTACATTTATCGACATCTGCTTTAATCTTCCCCCTCTAGTTCAGTTAAAGCCATTTGATATTCCTCATCATTAGGGGCTTTTGAATGCCAGACATAATTATTTTCCATAAAACGAACACCTTTACCTTTTGTTGTGTTTGCAATAATCGCTTTAGGAAGACCATTCACGCTACCCTTCACTTCAGTCAGCACTGCTATTAAATCCTCCATGCTATGTCCGTCTACTTCCCATGTTTCAAAGCCAAAGCTATCAAACTTTCTCTTTCCATAACGCTCTGGGTCCATTCTTTCCTTACCATTTTTCCATCCATATTGCTGCAGACCGTTTTGATCCATAATAACAATCAGATTATCTAACTTATATTTTTCCGCGATATTTGCCGCTTCCCAAATTTGCCCCTCCTGAGATTCCCCATCTCCAATCAAACAATATACACGGAAATCCTTTTTCAGCCTCTTAGCACCAATAGCCATACCAACCGCCGCTGATAAACCTTGTCCCAAAGAGCCTGTAGACATATCCAACGCATCTAGTTTGGTCATATCCGGATGTGCCTGTAGTCGTGACTCGTACTGATCAAAGGTTTTCAATTCTTCTTCGGAAATGTATCCTCTCAAGGCAAGCGTAGCATAGAGTCCCAAAGCCGTATGACCTTTTGAAAGAACAAAACGATCCCTATCCTCCCATTTTGGACAAGAAGGATCGATAGATAATTGATGGAAAAATAGACTAACTAAAATATCCGCACATGATAGCGAACCACCAACATGTCCCTGTTTTTTATAATAAGCAGTGGATAAAATCCTTTTTCTGAGAACTGTAGCTGTAAGCTTTAATTGTTCAATCGATATCAATAAGTACCACTCCTCATAAAATAAAACTTCAATCAGCTTAGGATGATTCATCCACCGCTGACTTAAAAAATGAACTCAGGCAAATAACGCCGTATCGTGCGGCAATGCCTGAGTTATTAAGATTCTGATGATCAAAGGCTCCCAGGAAGCAAGTCTCCTACATTATGCAAGTCGACATGGAGATTTTCTTCTAGGTTCTAGGCGAGCAGTTATCTCATAATTAAACTTGTGACATAGTGCCATATCTTGATCTGGAAATATTACGACGCATAGGATGTACTAGTTAGTGGCGATATTGTAACAGGAAGCCGCAACATCAGCCTGCAAGTTAATGCGTGAAAAAATTAGGAATTCTGCCTTCCCCCAGAAGGTCACCTAGTAACTTTTAACTAAATAGACTTGTAATGAATCCAATAATAATTCCTATTACACCAAAGTCCGAATCACCAAATGTTGTGTTAGCAAAACCGAGCTCTCCCAAAACTGGTAATAAAAATGCTGGCAAGAAGCTGATCAAAACACCATTTACAAAACCACCCGCAGCAGCACCAATTCGACCTCCAGTTGCATTACCAAATACTCCGGCACCTGCTCCTGTAAAGAAGTGAGGAACAAGACCTGGGATGATCAGGGGCAATGATAATACACCTAACAGCGCCATACTTATAAGACCACCTGCAAAACTAAAAAGGAAACCAATCATTACAGCAGTAGGAGCAAATGGGAAGACAATTGGTATATCTAGTGCAGGTTTTGCACCAGGGACAAGTTTATCTGCAATTCCTTTAAAAGCTGGAACGATTTCATTTAGAATCATACGTACACCGAGTAAAATAATACTCAAACCAGCAGCAAATGTGATACCTTGCATGATATTAAACATAATAAAATTTTGATCTCCGGAGAAACTAGATACTACATCTGAACCTGCTAAAACAGCTATTATAATGAAGATAGCTACCATTGTTAGAGCAGTAGATATTAATGAATCCTTCAGAAATGCCCATTTCTCAGAGATTTTAATATCCTCTGTGGACTTCGCTTTATTGCCAAACCATTTCCCTATTAAACCAGCAGAAATATAACCAAACGTTCCAAAGTGACCAATCGCAATATCGTCATTCCCAGTTACCTGTCTCATAAATGGTTGACCGAGCGCTGGCATTAAAACCATGAAAAAGCCAAGTAATATGGAGCCGACAATAACTAAAGTAGCTCCTTCCATGCCAGATGTTCCTAAAACCGCAGATAATAAAGCAGCCATAAAAAATGTATGATGCCCAGTTAAAAATATATATTTCCAAGGCGTAAAGCGTGCAAATAAAATATTCGCAACGAATCCAAATCCCATAATAAGTGCTGTTTCCGTCCCAAACATTTGTTGAGCAATAGCGACAACCGCTTCATTATTCGGAATCACACCTTGAATATTAAAGGCCTTTTCAATAATTCCGCCTAAAGAATCTAAAGAACCTACAATCACTCCAGCACCTGCGCCTAAAATAAGAAAACCTATAATACTTTTAAGCGTACCTGACATTACTTTTGTAGTAGCAGCACGCTGAGCAACGAGTCCGACAAATACTATTAAACCAACTAACACAGCAGGAATGCTTAAAATTTCATTCATTAAGAATTCAAAAAAAGCCATACTCGATCCCCCTTATGTGTTTAATACCGACTCCAATGCACCTCTTATTTCATTTGCATCCGCAATATTTTTCACACTAACAACCTTTACTTTTCCGCCCTCCAATTGTTTAGCAAATTCTTCATTAGTGAAGATAAAATCTGCGTAAATACTAGAAGCAGTAGTAAAATCTGCAGTTTCTACATCTGCTGTAATGCCTTTTTCCTTTAAAATTTTTTCGATTGTCATTTTTAACATCATGCTAGATCCAAAACCCATTCCGCATACTGCTAGTATTTTCATGGCTAATGCTCCTCTTTGTCATTGAATAGCTGTAGAATTTCGTCATTCTCTGTTGCATTTTTTAATCTTTCCAGCGTATCCGCTTCGGAAATCACCTCCGCTATTTTTTGTAAAATGTAAATATGTGATTCGCTATTTAAAGCGGCCAAGCCGATTAATACCTTAAACTCTCTACCTGGTGCAAAAGCAACCTCTTCTTTTAAAACAACAATACTAATTCCTTCTTGGATAACCCCATCTTCCGGACGAGCATGGGGCATGGCAACACCAGGTGCTATTAAGATATATGGTCCAAGTTCTTGAATATTATTGATCATTGCATCTACATATGTGACTTCTACTTTTCCCGTTTTCACAAGTATTTCTCCGCAAATACGTATAGCAACTTGCCAGTCCTTCGCTGTAACATCTAGCAATACTCCTTTTTCTTCTAGTAGTCTACGATTCAATTTTTATCTCCTTTGTTGCTTTTCGTATTATATGCATGTTTGAGTTTGAACATGAGAGTGGCAACCTTATCTCTTAGATAGTAAAAGATCTTCTGCACTTTTTTACCCAAGTATGCGTAGACTAGAATTGTTTGCTACACAGGGACAGAAACATACCACTTTTTTGTCGAAAAAAATAGGAATTCCCAATTTTTTTGATTTTTTTATAGATAAAAGTCCCTCAAATATATTTATCTGCTATAATTATTATCAGATACATATGATGTAAAATAATGAAAAGCAGTTATTTGCTACCATATGTGGAATTGAAAGGAAGGTTTTGAATGAAGAAAAGTATATGGATTATTGCAATTATTTCTTTTTTTGTGTTGGCTGGAGGAGCATCTGCTTTTTTCCTAGTGAGCAAAACACCTAAGGAGCAATATTTTTATTCGGAGGTTAAGACAATTCAACATATTCAAGAACTTGTCGAAACACGCTATGAAAATGAAACAGAATGGGCAAAATACGGTACTACTAAAGTTATCGATAGCACATATGATTTATCAGGTGAATATCAAGATGATACTAATCCTGAAATAGAACAAGTGGTAAATAACTCTAATATTGCAATGCGAATTGCAAGTGATCCAAATAAGAAAGAGGTAGAAGCTGAGATCAATGCAACGATTCTCGGAGTGGATGTTGACCCTATTAAAGGCTATATTACAACGGAAGAGATTATTTTAGGGCTTCCTTTTTATGATCAATTACTTCAATTGAAGGATAAAGATTATGGAAACTTAATGCGTGCTATAGATCCAAGTTATGTAGGTAGTGAAAAACTTGGTCTAGAAAATTTCTTAGGTAAAGATAACGTTTTATCCGAGGAAAATATCGAATATCTAAAAGAAGAATACATGATGTATCTATATGATTCATTACCAGAGGAGTCATTTACAACATCAAAAGAAAAAATTGATGTAAATGGGAAATCTATTAAAGCAGAAAAAGTATCTATGACGCTTTCAGAAGCTGAAGTGAAGAAGATGTTAACAGATGTACTTAAAAGAGCACAAAAAGATCCAAAATTCAAAAAAATGGTTGAGGATTACTTGGAGAGTTCGTTTGAACAGTTTACGGCTACCGGTATGCCAAACGAAACATTTGAATTTGATGAAGTAATGGAAGATCTAATTAGCTCAGTAGATGAAATTGACCTACCTGATGGTATAAAATCTACTATTTGGCAAGATGCAGATTTAATCGTTAAAAGAGATATTAATATAGAAATAGCAGACCTAGGTAAATTAGAAATTGCTGGCACACAATTACTAGAAGACTCAGCACAAAACTGGAATTATACAATTAGTATGGATGATGAGCCACTACACTTTACAGGAGACCTTACCGCTACCAAAGATGGCACTTATAAGGATGAAATCTCCTTCTTAGATGATAACAAAGTTGGTCTAGTCTATAACGGTGAAGAAAAAGTATCAGGTGATGATAGAAGATTCGAACGTAAATTTGCACTAGAGGATGATTACCAACCAATGGAGTTTTTATGGAGTGGAAATTCAAGCTATAAAAAAGACTCTATGCAAGCAAAGCATGAATTCTCGATTGAGTTAGATAGCAGTTCAAGCGCTATTATAAATATTAGCGAAGAAAGTAAGATTATTAAAAGAGTGAATGTTCCATCAGATTCAGAGAAAATGGTGAATATCGGAACAATGGATGCCGAAGCACTACAACAATTAATGATGGAAGATATTTACCCTGAATTGGAACGCTGGGGAATGAACATAACAGAACAACTCGAACAGGAATTATATTAATAATACCTAATTAAAGGAAATGAGTGGATGCATCTTGATCGATTTGAAAAAGATTGCCTTCTTTACGACTCAATATGGAAAAAGTATTCAGAAGAAGTGGAAATCACTTCTTCTGCTTTTTCTTTTCCCTATTTTTCTGCTAGTTTCAACGCTTGGAATCGTTGCTTCGCTTTTTGTCCCGTCGGCTAAAGAACCTATTTCCATTGCTTTTGTGGATGAAGACCAAACAGAAGAAACGAAAATGTTACTGGAATTCATGACCCTTTCTTTAGATAAAGAAGAAGCCATTGAAATAATCTCTATGTCAAAAGAGACTGCAGATTATAAAATAGAGAACAATGAAATAAGTACATACATACTATTCCCTAAGGAGTTTACTAAAAAGCTGTATAAAGGAAAGTCTGTCTCCCTAACGATTGTAGGAAATCCTTCTCGAACAGTAGATAGCTTCATTGTAAAAGAATTAGCAGAAAGTATGACACGTTGCATTTCCTCTGCTCAGGCTAATATTCTAACGGTCTATGATTATGCAAGTAATGCTTATATTCCAGAAGAAGAATTAGAAGGACTTATCTTTGAAACATTTATTGAATTTACTTTATATACATTAGGAAGCGGGCAAATACTAGACGAAGAAGTAATTACCAATATAACAACAACTTCCCCTACGAATTATTATGTAGTAGCCGGTTGGTTTATTGCATTTAGTATATGGCTATTCGGAAGCTATTCATTGTTAAGAAAAGAGACACATGTTGCCTTGAGAATACGTTGGAAGTTACTTGGAGTAACATACTGGCATACGAATGTTTCGCAAATAATTGTTGCACTCTTAGTAAGCATGTTATTTGTTACTGTTACTTTAATACCGATTGTTAAATACTTTGCGGTCGAGTTATTTATATTAGATTATTTCCGTCTATTTCTGTTTATTTTATTGTATGGATGGCTTTTATTAGTTAGTTTATCGTTAGTTGATCTATGGATTTCATCTAAAAGAGTAGGATTACTCCTTCAATTTTTCCTGATATTAATGTTGATTGTTTCAAGCGGAGCATTCATTCCTACTATTTATTTTCCTTTATTGGTGAAAAATCTACTTCCATTTTTCTTTTCTTTTGAAGTCTTCCGATGGATTGTAGATATTGTGTTAGTTGGACGAAACTACGCAGACTTTACCCTACTAGGAATTCAATCGTTCGTGGGACTGATACTGTTGTGGATCTCTACACAGTGGAAGGATAGGTGGAAATGATGAAAGGTATTTTATCGATACAAGCGATGAGGCTGCGTAAGGAGTGGAAAGTTTTATTAGCCTGGCTTATACTACCTCTTGTTTTGACTGTAATGACTTTCAGTGCGGTAAATAAATTTGGCGATGAATCAAAGGTACCAATTGGACTAGTAATAGAAGATGAATCTGTCCTTTCTGATGCTTTAGTTCAACGTATTATGAATACAGATTATTTACAAGTTAATAGACTAGACCTTCAAAAAGCTAATGATCTATTAGAAAAACATGAGCTCGATAGTGTTTTTGTCATTAAGGATGGATATGAGAAAGATATTGTAAGTAATCGTCGTTCTCAGCTCATTGAGGCATATTCATCCAATAGGTCATTTGCTTACTTTGCTGTTGCAGAAACGATTAGCTCATATGTTCAAGAAGAAGCAACACGTACTAAAGCCTCTACGGAAATTAAAAAGTTATATGAAAAGTATGGCTCCAGTGAAGAATGGAATATAGAAGAAATTTTCAAAACGAGTAAAGAAAAACAGGAAAAGAAACAGCTAATTACGACAAGCTTTTCCTTCCAATGGACACCAACTGAAACAGAAATTGAAAGTAGCTCCCTTCTATCTGTATGGGGAATATGGGCTTTTTTCCAAATCATTGCTACATTATTTATTTTTGATTGGATAGTGAAAGCAAATAGTATACAAATAAGGGTGCGATGGACATTTACTAAAATGTCGTTAAATAGCTATATATCCTGGAATTTATTGTTCTATACGGTTTTATTATTTTTTATGGATATAGTCACTCTATCTATTCTTCACTTTCTAGATTTAGCAACTCCAAATGTACGATTAATCATTGCGCTACTTGGTTTCCGGATCACAATAAATATGCTAGCTGCTTTACTTGCTAGAAACTATACTAATAGTTTCTTCTATTATATTAGTTCCATTGCAATCTCCCTTATCCTTACAATATGTGGGGGGGCATTTATCCCAATAGACTCTATTATAAGAAGATGGCCATGGATAGAGTCTTTCAGTCCGGTTTATTCATTATTACATGGTAGCATCGCTTATGCATTTTTAACATTCATTATTGTTATAACAATAGTTAAAGGAGGTAGTCAGCGTGTTGCAAGTAAATTCCCTACAAAAAAGCTATCATAAACAAAAAATATTAAACGATGTAAACCTTATAGTGAAACCTGGTGAAGTTGTCGGGTTAGTTGGAGAAAATGGAGCAGGTAAATCGACTCTATTGGAAATTTTAGCTACTGTGCAACCACAATCTAATGGGAGTATTATATTAGAGGATAAATCTTATTCAAAAGATATTAAAAACATCCGTAAGATTATAGGTTATGTCCCTCAAGAAATTTCTTTATGGGAGGAATTCACTGTAGCAGAAAACTTCATGTTCTTTGAAAAGCTATCCTGGAAAAGAAGATCATTAGAAGAATGCAAACAGCTCTGCCTTGATATGCAACTAAACAAATGGGATGAACCAGTGGATTCATTATCCGGTGGAATGAAAAGAAAACTAAATCTAGCAATCAGTCTTATTCATGACCCCATTTTAATCCTTCTCGATGAGCCAACTGTAGGTATCGATATGAAATCTAAAGAAGAGATTGGAAATTATTTGGTGAACTTAGCAAAAAACGAAGGAAAAATGATAATCTATACCTCTCACGACATGAGCGAAATTACCTCTTTTTGTGATCGTATATACTGCTTAGGAAAAGATCCATTCTACGCTGATTTACTAAAATCTAGAGGCATTGCTGTGGAAGAACTGGTATAAGTGGGAGTTCCTTGTCGGAGTTCCGGAGAGTGTCCCTGTGTAAGACACAATTTCAACACTATTCTGAATTGTTTTTCACACAGGGACGAAAATGAAAATCTCCTAATTGTTTGCTACACAGGGACACTTAATAAAAAAAGTAGCCAATTTAACATTTCGGCTACAACAAGATATTTGGTCCTAAGAAACTTATACTTTTCCAGTACGAAGAATTCTATTTCTTTTTGTAGATTTAAAATATTACTAGTTTTAAGATACGTTACTTAAAAAAACCTGATATTCATCTTTTTTTATCCTAAATAAGGGTTTTATTTATATTATTTTTCTTTTTCAAAGTCATCTAATATTTTCTTCCTTACGTATTTTAAATGCTTATACATCTGAGTGAACGATTCATGAGGATCTCTTTTTTTCAACGCTTCATATATAGCTAAGTGATGCTCGATTGTAATGGACGGCTCACGGTAAGTTATCAAGCTATCCGTTTTTTCATGTGTGATAAGAAGGGAATCGATCATCCCTTCAACTACAGGATTATTCGCACTTTGCGCGATAAGCCGATGAAATTCCTTATCTAATTTTCCGTAATCACTATTTGGATTTTCTTGGATTCTGTCAATTGTTTCTTTTATTTTTTCAAGTTGATCATCAGATATTTTTTCAGCTGCAATTGTGACGAGTCCCAATTCTAGAGTCATACGTGCCTCAATAACGGCAGGGATATTATTAATAGACAATGCAAGCATTGCTTTGAACGGACTGCTCCCCACTTTATCATTTACAAATGTACCACTCCGGGGTCTTCTTGTAATAATTTCTAACGTTTCTAAGGACCCTAGAGCCTCACGTAATACTGGACGGCTTACATCAAGTTGTTCCATCAATGCCATTTCGGCTGGTAGTTTATCGCCTGGCTTCAACTGTCCGCTCGTTATCATAAAAATAATTTGTTCCAGCACCTGCTGAGACAAAGTACTCCTACGTATGGTGTTCATTGTATACTCTTTCATCAAATCCCACCTTTCTTTAAATATTTTTGAGATTTTCTATATTACAATTATACACTATAATCCCAAAGGAATTTCACATTACTATGTAAAAAGAGAGTGAAGTCGTTATACCACTACAATCTCTCTTTTATCTATTTCTTCAATTTTTTTAACTTACCCCAGCTAAAGATGGTAGGAATGTTGAAAACCATGGAATATATGTTACTAGCAAAAGGACAATAAGAATGGCTACATAAAATTTGAGCAGGTGCGGCATTACTCTTTCCACTTTTACGTTTGAAACTTTAATACCAGCAAAAAGAATATTCCCTACAGGTGGTGTAATAGTTCCAATACAAAGATTAAATGTAAGCATTATACCGAAATGTAAAGGAGTCATTCCTAATGCTAAACACACAGGTAGTAGTATTGGTGTGAAAATTAAAATTGCCGGTGTAAGATCCATAAATGTACCGACAAACAACAATAATATATTTATAGCTAACAAAATGATAATTGGATTATCTGAAATACCTAGTATAACGGTTGCCATCATATCTGGGATTCCAGTAAATGACATTACCCAAGCCATAATATTAGATGCTCCAATTAAAAACATAATAATAGCAGACAACTTCGAACTTTCTACTAAAATAGCATATAATTCTTTTAAGTTAATCGTTTTATAAAATATAGTAGATAAAAGCAAACTATAGACAACTGCAATTGCAGAGCCTTCTGTAGCAGTGAAGATTCCTCCAACAATGCCAAAAACGACAATAATGATTAGTAATAAACTTGGAATTGCTTCAAATGCAACCTTTAGGAATTCATTTAAGGATATTTGCTTTTTACCAACATACCCTTTCTTTTTCGCATAAAAGAATGCTACGATCATACAACTTATTCCCCATAAGACACCAGGAATTAGACCCCCAAGAAAAAGAGCTGCCACTGAAGTGCCTCCACTTACCAAAGCATATGTGATTAAAGCAGTACTCGGTGGTATCAATAATCCAGTAGGAGCGGTTGCTATATTTATAGCAGCTGCAAAGTTTTCATCATAGCCTTCTTTTTTTTGAATAGGTCCCATAATAGACCCCATTGCTGATACGGCAGCTGTTCCAGAACCAGATACAGATCCAAATAGCATATTTGCAACTACATTTGTCTGAGCAAGTGATCCTGGTATTCTACCAGTCATAGCGGTTGCTAAGTTAATCAGTCGTACAGCTATACCACCTTTATTCATAATATTCCCTGCCAGTATGAAGAAAGGAATGGCTAATAAAGTAAAAATATTAATACCTTGAAACATTTTCAAAGCCGATGAGGGAATAGCAGCAGAAAAACCTAATACTTGTGTAATCGCTAGTATCGAGGCAACAATGAGAGTAATTCCTATTGGAATACCGATAAGTAATAGAATAACAATTGTAAAGAAAATCAACAAACCTGCTGTTACAGCTACACTCATAGTATCCCCTCCTTTTTGCTTTCTGTGAATCGTTGGATTAATTGGATGATATTAATGACGTTATAGACAACTATCAATACGCCACTTATTGGAAGCACAACATAAATCCATTCCATAGAAATATTTAACGTTGGTGATATTTGTATAGCGCCTACTCCAACAACCTGTGTACCTCCAAATAAAAAGACAATTACCGCAATAGTCATGATGAGTAACTCGGTAAAAATAGATAATGCAAACAGCTTTATCCCTGTAAACTTATCCGAAAATATAGATAATTTCATATGGTCTTTTTGACCAAATACTAACGCTGTCCCGAGCAAAGATACCCAAACAAAGGAATAACTCAACAAATCTTCAGATATCGTACTTGGACTACTAAATACATATCGTGTAATCACTTGATAAGTAGCTAGTAGCGTCATAAAAGACAATAAAGCGGCGCAAACACCTGATAATACCTTATCCATTATGTTCTTTACTATTTCCATTAAATACACCTTCTTTAGTTTTGGATTTGTTGAATCTTGTCATAAAGTGGTTGCAAATCTGGGTTGGAGATTAATAATTCCTCTTTAACTGGTTTTTGCATTTCTTCGAATAATCCTTTATCCACAGTGATGAATTCTACACCCATTTCCGTTGCTTCTTCTGTCACTTCAGTAATCCGTTTGTCCCATGCTTCATTTGCAACTTGACTACTTAATTTAAATCCATCTTGGAAAACTTCTCTTTCCTCTGTCGAAAGCGAATCTAAAAAGTCTGTATTTGCAACAAGCATGTCAGTAAAAATCTGATGCTCTGTGCGAGAATAGTATTTTACAACCTCCCCATGCTTCATATCAACTAGAGCCATCTCAGGATTAGTACCAGCGTCAATAACACGGTTCTGTAAAGCTGTATACACTTCCCCATAAGCCATAACAACAGCTGCCGCATCAAATCCTTGGACGAGCTTCACATTTGCTTCACTAGACTGAACACGAATCTTTAATCCCTTTAAGTCTTCTGGAGTTTCAATTTTCTTTGAAGCATAAAAATTATTTACCCCATTGGAAAACCAAGCCACACCTTGGATTCCTTTGTCAGCTGTAGAATTATAAATTATATCTGTAAATTCTTCATCGTTCATCACTTTACGAAAGCTTGCTTCATCGTTAAATAAATAGGGTAAACCAAAAATCTTATACTCATTCGCAAAAGCTTCCAAATTACTTCCACTCGTAGCAACTAAATCTAGTGATCCCATTTGTAACAATTCGAGTGCCTCCGAATTTCCACCAATTACACCATTAGTAAACAGTTTAATCTCGAATTTATCTCCCATTTCTTCTTCTACATATTCTTTAAATGCGTTTAAACCAAGATAAATTGCATGGTTCTCAGGTTGAACGGTTGCAACACTAATAATTCGTTTACTACTTACCGCTCCATTAGCTGACGCAGAACATCCAGCTAACAATATCATCAATGAAAGACCTAGTATAATAGCTGTAAATTTATTTTTCTTTTTCATTCAGCCACCCCATTCTTTATAGATTAGACATTTAGTTGTAAGCGCTTACTTTAAATACAAAATATATTTCGCAAAAGGAAACTCTTGGTATTCTAACTAGCCTATCCCTAAGTAGCACACCAAGAGTTTTTGCTCAAAATTTATTAAACTAGCAATTCTCCATCTTTCATAATATCTCGCCCATCAATATTACAGGTAACTGTTTTAATAATCATATCTAAATGCAATGGCGAATCGACATGCCCACCAAAATTTAAATTCTTTCCAATACCAATATGGATATTCCCAAATGACCCTTCATCTGGTGCCATATGTCCACACAGGAAATTTTCTTTATTGAGTCCAAGTCCAAGCTCCGCAATATTATAAACAGTTGAATCGTTGAAGTCAGCCAACATCTTACGTAATATATCTGCCTCATGTCCACCGGTTATCTCTGTAATATAGCCGTCCTTCACTGTGCATGTTATCGGTTCTTCGATTAAATTTAATAATGGGTGTGGTATACTTCCATCAAATACCAATACACCGTTTGCAGTTCCTTCAACTGGTCCTAGTGCAACTTCTGCATTCGGAGGAAATGAAGCAGAACCAGGCACGGTTGCCGTTCCATGATCAAGCACAGGTTCACGTCCTTCTATGCTACAAACCATATTAGTACCACCGGGAGCAGTGAGTGTGAATGTTTTGCCTTTATAAAATGGTGCAACTCGATTAACAACTCGTGTAACTTCATCGAAGTCTGCAGTTAGTCCACCTTTTTCGAACATATGAAGAGCATAATCTTGAAGCCCAATCCATCGTAGTCGTCCATTTTTACTTGTACTTAAGCGTGCTTTAGAATGATACAAGGAGTAAGTAGTAGCACCAAATGCAACATCACAATTATTTAATGCTGCAATAACAGCTTCTGTCGGTTCTGCACCATGTCCTTCAGTTGGAGGCATAACAATCATGGAAGTTTCAAAAAATTGTTTGGCATATTTATAAACAAATTCACCAATCTCTCTTTTATCATCATCCGTGATGACCAGTACTTTTTCCCCTTCTTTCAAGTGAGTGATACTCGTAAATAATTGTTTGACACCTAATGGTAGATCGGTCATATTTTTCATCAGTCAGACTCCTTTTGTAGTTATTTTGCGTCTAGTTCATTCATCACACTTCAACAACAATTTCAACTTCTACAGGTGTTCCTTCTGGTAGTGAAGATGTTCCAAGCGAAACCCTACTATGTTTTCCTACTTCACCAAATATCTCAATTGCCAATGCAGATACTTCATCCATCACTTTTGGTTGGTCAGTGAATTCAGGAGTACTTGCCACATAACCTTTAATATTAACAATCCTTTTCATAGAATCCAAATTACCTATCATATTTTTAACTGTTGCTAAACAATTTACAAAGGCAATTTTACCAGCATCTTGTGCTTGCTCCATCGTAACTGTGTCGCCTACAATCCCTTTATATTTTAATACACCTTCTACTTTCGCTGCATTACCACTAACAAAAATTAAATTTCCAGTTCTGACTCCTGCTTCAAATATTCGCTTATTTGCTTGTGTTGGAAATTTATATCCTTTGCTTTCTAATTTCTCTTCGTAATTCACCCTTACACCTCCATCTTAACGATTTCACTTTATTTAATGAATACTGTTTTAATAGCCGTGTAAAACTCTTTTGCCGCTTGTCCTTGTTCACGAGAGTGAGAACTAGACTGTTTCATCCCACCAAATGGCGCTTGTAATTCTACTCCGGCACTCTCAGCGTTAATACGCACTAACCCTGCATCCATTTCATTTATAAATGAAAGCATATTACTTATTTTTGTTGTAAAAATAGAGGCGCTTAATCCATATTCTGAGTCATTTGCCAATTCTAGTGCCTCTTCAATCGTATCTACTTTCATAAGTGCAAGAACAGGTCCAAAAATCTCTTCTCGAGCAAGTGTCATAGTAGATGATACGTCTTCAAATACCGTCGGCTCAACGTAATACCCATTCAAGCCTTCCTTTTCTACTTTATCTCCTCCAAAGAGAAGTGTAGCCCCTTCTGATTTTCCTTTTGCAATAGCTGAGAGTACTGTGTTTAACTGATTTTCGCTTGAGGAAGGGCCCATCCATGTACCTTCTTCCATGCCATCTCCAATTGTAATGTCTGCCACTTTTTGTAGTAGCTTATCTTTAAATTGTGCATAAACTTCTGATTGGACAATAACTCTGCTAGTAGCTGTACATTTTTGGCCTGAAGATCTTAATCCACCACTAATCGTTGCTTCGACTGCTAAATCTAGGTCTGCATCATTCGCAACAATTACAGGATTTTTCCCTCCCATTTCAAGTTGGTATTTAATACCTCTTGAAATTGCTGTTTGTGCTAGCTGCTTGCCTACTGCGTTGGATCCTGTAAATGTAATCGCATCTATTTCAGTATGATTAGCCATTTCTGTTCCAATTAAAGATCCAGAACCTGTCACCATGTTTAAAACTCCTGCTGGAATTCCTGCATCATGCAAACACGCTATCACTTTTGCACAAGTAACCGCAGTTTCACTTGCTGGTTTAATAACAACCGTATTACCGTAAATAAGTGCTGGTGCCATCTTCCACAGCGGTATGGCTACTGGAAAGTTCCAAGGTGTAATAACGCCAACAACACCAAGAGGTACTCTAGTTGTGAACATAAGTGCTTCGCTATCAGTAGGAGGGATTACATCGCCAATTGGTCGCATTCCTTCTCCTGCGTAATAACGTAAGATAGCTACCCCACGAGCAGTTTCTCCTTTTGCCTCTGCAAATGTCTTACCCATTTCTTTTGTCATAGCGGTTGCTACTTCTTCTATTCGTTCTTCTAAAATAGTGGCAGCTTTTAGTAAATAATCTCCTCTTACATTTCCAGTAAGCTTACGCCATGCTTTTTGCGCTTTCCTTGCGGAAGTAGCTGCCTGATCAAAGTCATTGGCTGAAGATAGTTGGTAAAGACCAACTACTTCATCCTTATTTGCCGGATTTTTACTCTCGGCTGTTTCTCCTGTTTCCGAAGCAATCCATTCGCCATTTATATAATTCAAGTACGTATTTTCTTTAGCTATCGTTGTCATTTTAAAGAACCTCCTATTATATAACTCTTGTTGGAGCAGGATATTTTTCCAATGCATGGTCAATAATCTTCTTCAATTCTTCATAATGTTCTTTTTCAACTGTTGCAATTGGCGCCCTAACTTTCGTTGTCACTGGTAGACCAATAATTTGCATACCCGCCTTAATCAGAGAAACTGCATAGCCCTTTTTCTGTTTACGAATCCGGTGAATAGGCAGAATAACGTCTTCATGTAACTCATGTGCAACTTCTTTATTTCCAGTTAAAAGTGCTTCGTAATACATAGCTGAAATATGTGGTATGTAGTTTGAAATTGCCGACGAATACGATGTGAAACCTAAGTTCACATAAGCAGCCATTGTTACTTCTGCTAATGGCATTCCATTAACCCACTCTAAACGATCACCTATTAAATGTGTAAATTCAGTATTAATCTCCATATTTCCTACTCCATCTTTAAACCCTACAAGTTGGGGAAGTTCACATAGTTTCTTAAGTGTCTTGGAATCTAGAATACAATTATCTCTTTGATAGACGATTGCATTCAACTCAGTGCTTTGGATAATCGTTCTTAAATAATCGTATATACCATCCTGTGAGGGATCAATCAAGTATGGTGGTAATATTAAGTAGCCTTCCACACCTAGCTCTTCGGAAATTTTTGCTTGTTCTAAGGCATTCGAGATGTTTCCCCCAACTCCTGTATAAAGTGGCACTTTCCCTTCCGTCCTATTCACAGCAACTTCCACCATACTTCTATATTCTTCATTACTGATTGCATGTAATTCACCTGCTCCACATGCAACGAATATAGAACTTAAACCACCCTCTATTAAAAACTCAATATTTTTCCCTAATGCCTCTAAATCTAGCTTCCCTTCTACATTCATTGGTGCAACCGGAAATCCTAGGATTCCTTTCGGTGCCTGTCTCCTTCTCGTCTTCATACAAATTCCACCCTTCTAATAAACTTAAGAATTATAATTTTCTATAAATTTTATTGTAAGACAATTATATTGTTATGTCAAACTCTTTTTTGAATAGTGAAATAATTCCAGTGAACTCATTCTACTTTGTAACCAAAAATACCACTTCTCTATTACAGAGAAGCGGCTCTGGCTTTACTATTAAACGAAACTTATTTTGTTGAAAAAATTCATTTAAACTAAATTATATAACTGTTATTGGAGTTAATAAGAAATCCAGTTTCTAGAAACCGTTAACAGTTATAGTAGTAATTACTTAGCCTGGGTTTCTTACCTCAATATTTTTTCAATAGTCTCGACAATAATTTTTAAAATCACAAAAAGCTCGTTCACCAATTTCTTGATGAACGAGCTTGGTCTTATCATGAATAAATCTAAAGAAAAGCAAATTGTAGCGTATTGTCAGAATAGTGTAGAATTGTTTCTTACACAGGGACGCTTAAATATGCTCCTTCTACAACAATCCATCACGTACCATTTGTAAAATATCACTATCAGCACTTAATATATCGTCTTTAGCACGAATAGAAATCTGCTCTGCTGCTGATTGTGCTTTTCGTATTTCCTCTTTTTCATCTACTGTTAGGATTACCCGGTTTTCCATCACGATGTTTCCATCAATGATAACCGTTTCAACCTCATCCCCACGTGCCGAATACACAAGGTTTGGAACAATATTGCGAATTGGTATTGTTAACACAGGGAAAAATGTAGGTGAGGACAAGTCTAGCAAGATAACATCTGCTTTTTTGCCTGCTTGTAACGTACCAACTTGGTCATCAATTCCCATCACTTTAGCTGCTTCGATTGTTGCCATTCGAAGTGCCTGTGTGGCGTTAAATACTCTTGGATCTTTATATTTTACTTTGTTCAAAATGGCTGCCATTTTCATCTCATTGATCATATTGTTACAATTGTTACCCGGAGCTTGGTCAGATCCTAGACAAGCCGTTCCCCCTGCGTCTAAAAACTTCTGAACGGGTGGAACCATACCATCGATAATACCAATACTACCAGCACAGTATATTAACTTTGCTCCACTTTTTGCAACCACTTCTGTTTCTTCGTCCGTTGCCTCCGTTAAATGCACAGCTATAAGACGTTCGTTTAATAGGCCATGTTCCTCTAGAAATTCAATAGTTCGTTTACCATACCGTTTTTCGATTTGAAGTACTTCACGATCGCCCTGTGCAACATGCATATGCAGTTTTGTATCTAATCTTTCTGCATGCGCTTGAATTTCTTTCAATAGCTCCAAACTCATCATATCCGGACCATGTGGACCAAGGATCACTGTTATACGTCCATTTTCAGTATTATGATGTTCTTCATATAAATCTAGATTTCGTTGCAGCTTTTCTTGACCAATTGAAGGGTCAAATGGATATAACTCTCCTACTGGCAAATCTCCAATATCATCTGGTATCTCGTTTATTAATTCGGCAAGCCTTGCACGCGCTCCGATTTTTTTATAGTTTTGTACAAGTAAGTCCATTCGACCGTCGTAATCGCAGAAAGTGGTAGTACCTGCTTTCACTCCCTCGATAATATTAACCATGGAACCAACAACGCTTTCTTCTGGACGTAAGTGTTTTTGAAAGGGCCACAGACCTTTTTGCATCCAGTTTGACATATCTTGTGCCACTCCGCGGAAAATACTAATGCCCGTATGAATATGTGCATCTATCAATCCTGGCATGATTAACTTGTTAGTAGCATCAATCATCCGTTCTGCCTTATAATTAGATAGAATTTCTGTTGATTCCCCGACTGCTTCTATTATATTTCCTTTAATCGCTATTGCTCCATTTTCGATAAAACCAACACCTTTTCCTTCCATTGTTAGAATATGCCCATTATGAATAATCATATCTACTTTCAACATAAATTATCATTTCCTTTCCTGCTGTATTAAGAGATTACTTCCTTATTGATTAATACATTTGAATCTCTTCTTTTTACCCTACGATTCAATAAATACAACGCTACTAATAGAACAATAGCCGTTACTATCAATCCAACAAATACATTCTGTGTAAGTCCTGCGGAAAGAAAACCGATTCCTGAAGCAGTCGCAATAACTAAAGCATATGGCAATTGGGTTCGAACATGTTCAATATGATCAGCAGCCGCACCAGTTGACGACATGATGGTGGTATCGGAAATCGGTGAACAATGGTCTCCAAATAAGCCACCACTAATTACAGCACCAATCGCTAGAGCTAAATTGATATCCATCGAAGCAGCCATTGGAACAGCAATTGGAATCATAATTGCAAAGACACCCCAAGAACTTCCCGTTGCAAACGCTATCAATGCTCCGATGATAAAAATAACTATTGGAACTAGAAATGCTGGCAAGTAGTTTCCAACTAATTCTGTAATATACGTACCTAATCCCATCGTAGAAGCGATGGAACCAATCGACCATGCCATGACCAAAATAAGAGGCACAATCATCAACTTTAATATACCGTTGGTTAATTCATCAAAAAGATAAATTAATGATGTTCTGTATCTCAATTTTGCATAGATAATTCCACCAACTGCACCTGCTATAAATCCACAAATGATGGACAATACAATATTAGAATTTAAAAAAGCACCACGAAATCCATTTTCAGCAATATTCCCCGTCCAAAAAATAACGGCAAAAATAGTCCCCATTAATAACCCCATTGGGATCAAAAAGCTAAAAATGTCCGCTTTTGTATTGGATACCATCATCTCTTCTTCAACAGACTCATCTATCATCAGCTTATCGTCTTTTCCGTATAGTTCCCCAGTCTCTACCGCACGTATTTCAGCTTTATACATCGGTCCAATATCTAAATTTAAATTAACCACAAATAACACACCAATCATTGCAAATAGACCATATAAATTATAAGGTATCATTTGGATGAACAATGACCATGGATTATCACTTAAACCAAGCACAGCAATCTGCGTGGCAATAAGTCCAGTAATAAAAGGTCCATAACTACTTATTGGGGACATAGCAGCTAGTGGACTTCCCATTGAATCCAAAATATATGCCAATTTAACACGGGATACTTTTAACTTATCTGCAATAGGACGAGTAACCGTTCCTAAGATTAAAACTGGCTCTGTATAAGAAAATAGGAAAGAACTACCCCATATAAAGTTCTGCGCTTTCTTGCGCGTATTCACTTTTTTCGTAGCCACTTCGGCAAAAGCACGCGCACCACCTGTAACACGTAGAATATTTACAAACCCTCCTGCTAACGTAACTAGCAATAACATTCCCGCATTCCAAGGATCCGCAATCGAAGGTATGACAACATCGGTAATCGAATTTGTAAATCCAACGAATGGATTCCAACCGCTAATTATTGTAGAACCTAACCAAACACCAATGAATAAGGATAAAATTGTCTGTCTAGTCACGATAGCTATTACAATTGCAAGAATTGGTGGTAATAACGATAAAATCCCATACTCCATTTTCTCATCCCCTTTATGAAAATATCTAATTGATAACGCTTTGAATCAGCTTTTGGATATGATCTTTTGTAAGTAAAACTGCTTTCTCCACATCTCTTGCTTTTACCGCCTCTAATATCAGTTCATGTTCGACAAGATGATGTGCATCCCTTAACTTAGTAGCAATCTCTGGAAACTTCTCCTCGAGTCTTAACTCTTCATGTATTAATAGTTTTAACACAGAGTTAAGAAAGCGGTTACAAGAAAGTGTACATAACACTTGATGAAAATTAATCGGAAGTAGTTCAGAATTTTCCCCTATACTTACACAATGTTTATGTTGCTTAACCGATTCCTCTAAAAGTCCAATTTCCTCATCAGATGCATACTCAATAACTGATTTAATAACCTCTGACTCAATAATCACTCGTACATTTAGTAAATCAATGATGTCTTGTGCATTCTCAGGATCAGTTGCTTTTTTCATTTCGGCTTCAATCTTAAGTCTTTCTACATCACTTTGCATTCCTTCTAATTGGCGTTGTCCTTTTACAGTAAGAATTCTCCCTTGCGAAGAAACTAACTCTGTCCATCCCAGACCGTCTAATTCCTTTAACAATCTACCTACAGATGCCAAGCTGATCGAATCACCAAGGTTCTCCATCTTTTCTTTCATAATCCATGATCCAAGTGGCTTTTCTGAATCAGAAAGACATTGTAAAGCGATTAAGTAATGAAAATCTGCTTCATTAGAAAACAGCTCTTTACTCATCTTCATATTCACACCTCCTCCTCACTGATGAGTAGCTATTTGAATTATAATTTATCTTTCTAGCAAAAACAATCATTATTTTCTGAATTAATAGTTTTAATGATGTGTTTTCATAGATTGATGCGACTATTGTCAAATGAAATATCACATTGTTTGCGGTTCTTTAACGGAAAATTTTGTAGCTTCTCCATTCCATTATGTGTTCACCAAAATCTCATCAGGCATTTTTGACTACGTTAAGAAGCTTTTATTGATTGAAATCAGTTTTACTGAATTAAATCTAATTTCCTACAAGTATTAAGAAAAAAACAGGAAAGAAAAAAGCGTAATCCTAATAGGACTACGCTTTCTTCCTTCCCTAAATAGGGAATACACTCGGAAAATTTGTATGTTGCTTAGTTAAACCGTAACTGACAATTTTATCATTCATCTCGTCAGTGCAGTTATGTCGTCTAATAGGAAACCATTAGACTTTAATGTGCACTTCCACAAAAAACTTTTCTTTCACTTTCAGGTAAAACACGTTGGATAGAAACCTAAATATATCGGTTCCCGACGAGAGTACCTTTCGTCAGTAAAGCAAATTTTCCGCCAAGGCTGTGCAAATCATCCATTGAAGTCTCTTGTAAACTCATAGTTTACCAGTCCCTTCCTACGGTAGTTCCGCCTTGTACTATTTATATACCCCGCTAAAAAGTAATTAAACATCCATTATTTAATTTTTTCAAACTTTTTTATGTAAGTTTAGAAAGTTTTTTCATCCATCTCCTACAGTATTATAACTTGCTTTATTAATTCGTAATGTCTCCTGTTAAGTGTGTTTACTTTTCCCTCTTATAATAGGGCAGAATCTTCCCTCGTTAAGTCCTGAATTGTCTTAGATTTTACTCAGGAACGACTTTGTGTTTCTGAGCAAAATAATTCGACATGATAGCTCCAAGCGTCAAGTTGATGACCATATTCACTACTGCTGGGACGGCTGCAAGCGAACTCACATGCTCTAAAGCCAAAGTAGCTGCCAGTGCAGTATTGCAAATTCCAGTTTGAAATAAAATTGAACGTGCCGCTGCTTCCCCTACCTTAAGCACTTTCGCTAAGTAATAGCCACCAAACATCGGAATGGATACCTGAAGTAAAACTGCAAAGCCAATAAGTGGCAGTAGATGTAAATTTTCCTCAAGGGAAGACTGTGCACTTGATATAACCGAAACAATAATTAAAAACAAGGCTAGCTGAGAGAGAATAGATGTATAAGGTTTCACCCTATTGACGCTATGGCTGAATTTCCATTGTAAAAAAACACCTAAAAATAAGGGAATAAAAACGATATAAATAATATTTAAAAAAATTGACCAAAACTCAATGGGAATAAGCTGACCTGCAAATAGTTGAGTTAAAGAAGGTGTTAGTACTGGAGATATTATGGTATCTAGAGTGGCCATCGTAATACTTAATGCTACATCTCCTCCTGCTATAAAAGAGAATAAATTAGCTGATGTACCACTAGGAACTGTTCCAGAAAGAATAACCCCAATAGCTACTTCTGGATAGTCCCCAAAAAATAAGTAAGCTACTCCAATAGATACCCCAACCATTACAGTCCACTTTAGGATTATTCCAATAAGGGCATTTTTAGGGTGTTTAATCGCAGCGATAAGTTGTGTTGTAGCAAGTTGCATACCCATTAACAGGAAAATTGCGCCAAGACCAAATCCTGTCCAACCTCGAAACCCTCGAAAAGCATCGGGGAAAAAATATGCAATACAAGCTAGTGCCACAATCCAAACAGGCAAAAATCGTGAAATAAGCGAAGCAATAAATTTCAAAGAGTACACCACCTTAAACTAACGGTTTCTCCTAACAAACAGAGTATCGCTAATTCTATTATCATTACATTCAAAAAAAATTCATAAACTACCTTGGGCAAGTGCCTTTGTATTTTTCTTATTCCTAAAAAACCTGTGCTAAAAAAGCACAGGTTTTCATTTATACTTTTTTATAAAGATAAGCCCCATTTTCGACTCGATCCAATTCAACAGTATCTCCAATCGATACATCGCCCATTAAGCGGCCAGTAACCTTAGCAGTTGTATTCATCAGCTGTACCAATACCACATTATATGGAGCAATTTCTGCAAACTCAACGGGTGGAACATGGATTTTTGTGAAACTATATATTGTTCCATGGTCAGAAATCTCTTGCTCTTGTATATCTGAGGTACCACAACTCGGACAGTATATACGTTTTACAACTGTCTCATGCCCACAACAAGTATAAACTTTCATGTTATCACAACCTCTCCAAGATATGAACAGCTGAGTACGAGCCTGTTCCACCTAAATTTTGTGCGAGTGCAATTCTTGCACCCTCTACCTGATTTGGGGCAGTGCCATTAAGCTGATGAACGAGGTGATAAATCTGAGAAAGCCCAGTCGCTCCAATTGGATGACCTCTAGATAACAACCCACCACTTGTATTAACTGGTTTCTTGCCTCCAGGTTTCGTATGTCCCGTTTCAACTGCTTTCCAACCTTCGAGTCTTTTGAAAAATCCTAGTTCCTCAATGGCAATGATTTCTGTCATGGAGAAACAATCATGAATTTCAATAACATCGATATCCTCAGGACCTAACCCTGCCTTTTCGTATGCACGTCTTCCCGATTCCCCAATTGCAGGAATAGATAGCAATTCTGCTGCATCCTGCATTTGTGTAGGACCTGATACGAGTGCAGAAGCTCGTACATGGATACTACTTGGTTTCCTAGAAATGACTATCGCTGCTGCCCCATCAGTCATAGGAGAACAGTCGAATAATCCTAAAGGCTCGGTAATTAGACGAGCATTCATAATTTCTTCGATGGATGTTGCTTTCTGGAATTGAGCAAGTGGATTATTAAGTGCATTTTCTCGATTTTTCAAAGCGACCATTGCTAAATGTTCTTTGGTTGCTCCAGTTTCATGGAAATATCTATGAGCAAGTACACCGAAAAACCCTGGGAATGTAAGTCCTGCGTGCTTTTCATTTGAATCGGTATCCATAGCAGCATTAATAGCCTGCGTTACATCTGGAGTATTTGCATGCTTCATTTTTTCTACGCCCGCTACTAAAACTGTATCGTATTCTCCACTCATTACCCCTAGTATTCCTTGACGTAGTGCGATACCACCTGATGCACAGGCACCCTCTACTTTTGCAGTAGGAATATAACCAAGGCCTAGGTCATTTGCGACGATTGCACCTAATATTTCCTGATTACTCATGCTACCCGCAAGAAAATTCCCTACAAACACTGCGTCAATTTTAGGTCTACCTGCTGCTTCTAGTGCCTGACGACTTGCATCTAATAACAAACTTTTTAAGGTTCTGTCCGAATGATTTCCGAATTTCGTCATCCCCACACCGTGTATATATGTTTTTGTCATCCTTACACTCCTACATGTTGTGACTTCAATTCACGTTTCAATATCTTTCCATATGAACTCTTAGGTAGCGCATCTACAATGTGTATTTCTTTTGGCTTTTTGAAACTTGCTAAATGATCCATACACAAGGCTAGCAATTCAGTTTCCTCGACTCCAACAGTACCATTTAAGACGACATAAGCAGCGATATTCTCTCCCCACTTTTCATCTTCCACACCAATTACGCATGTTTCTTTCACTCCTGGATGCAGATTTAAAACTTCTTCTACTTCACGGGGATAAATATTAACTCCCCCCGATATAATAACGTCTTTCTTACGATCGACTATATGTAAAAATCCTAATGCATCTCTCCAACCCAAATCTCCTGTATACAGCCACCCATCTACTAGTGTCTCGTCTGTTGCTTTTTTATTGTTCCAATAACCCTTCATGACTAATGAACCTTTGCAAATAATTTCACCGACTTCTCCGTGTGCAACTTCCTCGTTTTCATCATTGACAATTTTCATATCAACAAAGGGACCGATTTTCCCGCATGACTCGAGTCTATCCGGGAGCTCATGGCGAGGCATCATTGTGATGCACATTGGAGCCTCCACCTGTCCATAGGTTTCCACAAAAATGGTTCCTGCTTTATCCAATGCTTCCTTTAGCTTAGTCGAAGCAATAGGAGAACCGGCCATATTAATGGATTTAAGAGTTTCTAGTTTTGTTGCGTCAAACGCTGGATCCTGAATCATCAGATTCACCATCGTCGGTACCATGAAGATAATGCTTACTTGATCTTCCTTTAAATGATTCAAAAATTGATCTGATTCAAATTTATCGTAGACGACTTGTGTTAAACCATATAACCAGGCAACATGACTTAGAAAATTACTACCATGTGTCAATGGCGCAACATGCCCAATGATATCCGAATAATCTACATTACAGACTTGTGATAATGATAGGGAACCAGCGATCATATTTCGATGACTCAACATTACCCCCTTTGGACTACCAGTCGTACCTGATGTATACATAATGGCAAATATATCATCTTCATCTACCTGCTCCAAAAATACTTGTCCATAATGTTCTTTAATAACCTTTTCATACTTTTCCCCTACAGTTAGCTGTGGAAGATTTCCACTAAGTGTAGACAATAGCTCCTCTTCTCCGATAAGTAGGGAAACAGTTGCATCATTTATCATATAGTCCAATTCTTTGAAATGAAGACGGTAGTTAAGAGGTACCTTTATAATTCCGGCATGTGCAAGTGCTACATCCAATTCAATATGCTCTGCTCGATTTTTCATTAATACCGCTACACGATCTCCTTTTTGGATACCTTGCGCATGAAAGTATGCAGATAAAGCTAGGGTTCTTTCTTTAAATCCCTTATAGGTGAATGAACGATCTTTGTCCTTCACTGCAACCTTATCTGGATTGGCATCTGCAGCCTTTAAAGCCAACTTACTTATTGTCTCCATTTAAAAGCCCACCTTTCGAAAATTGAAATACTGGCATTCCCCAAATCTCATCTTCTTTTCGTTGCATTACTACGTCCTCTAACGGGAAAATAATATACTCAATCGTTACAGCTACTGGATTTTCATCTTCTAAGAAATGTCCTCCACTAATAACAGAATCACAGTCTACAAATACACCATGCATGTGAATATCCGTTTTGCCCTGTTCATCGTATCCGACAAAACCTGTTGCAGATAATAATTCTACAGGGGAATGCGTACACTTTTTGGCGGAATATTTAATCCGACCTTGCGTTCCATCACGCTCAACCTGAACATAAGTAGCATATTGCAATGACCCAATACATTGAAAGTGAGCAGCCTTTACTCCATGCTCCTGACAAATCTCTTTAATACCTTTGAAAAGATCTATATCTTTTGTCAGACGCCCTACGATTCTCTGAGTTGTAGTGTCATAGACGGATTGAAGGGGAACCTTAACCAATACTGTAACCTCCATCCACTTTCAATACCTGAGAAGTTGAATAGCTAGCCGCTCTGGAGGAAAAATATAATACTGCCTCTGCAATATCGTCTGGTGTTCCCATTCGATCAATAACCTGATCAGATGTATCGTAAGCAATTCCTGCAGTAATCCCTGTAGCTACAGCACCTGGTGCTACCGAATTACATGTAATACCGTACTTGCCTACTTCTTTTGCAATCCATTTCGTAAGAGCAATAACCCCTCCTTTAGAAGCAGAATATGCTGGACCAGAACGACCATTCTTTTCTCCACCGGAAACGACTCCGCCATTTATTCCAGAGATGGAGCTAATATTGACAATACGTCCATAATTGGCGTCGCGCATATGTGGATAAACACATGCTTGACTAAACAAGAAAGTTGCTTTTAAATTGGTATCTAAATCACGATCCCACATGTCGACAGTCATATCTTCTAAATCGAGTCGACTACATGTACCTGCATTATTAACCAAAATATGTATTTCACCAAATTTTTCAATCGTCCTTGCAACGGTTGCTTGGACAAAATCTTTATCTCGAATATCTCCTAAACACTCTAAGTAAACAGAATCCCCTAACTGAGCAATTGTTTTTTCACATGAATTCAAATCAACAAGAACTACATTCGCTCCTTCATTTGCAAGCTGTATAGCAACAGCCTGACCGATTCCACTAGCTGCACCAGTGATAATAGCTACTTCTTTAGAAAATTTCATCCCTTATTTCCCCCTTTATTTTACATTCATTAGATCAGGTAA
This sequence comes from Psychrobacillus psychrodurans, assembly GCA_900114885.1. Classification (GTDB taxonomy): domain Bacteria; phylum Bacillota; class Bacilli; order Bacillales_A; family Planococcaceae; genus Psychrobacillus; species Psychrobacillus psychrodurans. The sequence continues at coordinate 511,064 of FOUN01000001.1, read as the reverse complement.
AAACGTTGATATGGCTGGAACAAATGTGATTAACAATAAAACGATAATAGCCGCCACTATAAATGGTAGTACCCCTCTTGATATACCAATAATATTCGTCTTAGATATACCTGCCGCTACATATAGGTTGAGTCCTACTGGTGGTGTAAAAAGACCGATTGCCAGATTGACTGTCATGAATACACCAAACACGGTTGGATCCATATCTATGAAAAGCATGATTGGCAGTAATATAGGAACGAATATATAATAAGCTGAAATTGCATCGATAAAAGCTCCTGCGATTAGAAGCAATACATTTATCAATAAAAGAATGACAACTGGATTACTCGAAATCGATAAAATCGTATCACTCATATCACGAGCAATTTGTTCTGTTGTGATTATGTAAGCAAATACCGATGCGGCACTAACGATAATCATAACGACTGCAGTTTGAAGCGAAGCGTCTACAAAAATACGATACATGCTCTTGAAAAGATTTTCTCTTAATACAAATAAGCCAACGATTAAGCCGTAGACTACCGCAACTACAGCGGCTTCCGTAGGAGTGAAAAATCCACCATATATTCCTCCCAAAATGATGAAAGGAATAAATAAGCCCGGCAATGCCCTAACAAATGCTTGCCATCTTTCTTTACCAGAAGCTTTTTGAACTACAGCCTCATCAGCATGAAAAATACCTTTTTTCTCTTCCTTACGACGCACGTAGAATGCAGCAACAATGAATGCAAAACCCATTAGTAATCCAGGAATTACTCCTGCTAAAAAGAGACGGTTAATCGTAATAGGAATCTGATCACCAGCCACTACAGCAAAAACGATGAATGCAATACTAGGCGGGATAATGATACCAATTGCCCCTGAGCTCGCAACCAATGCTCCAGCTGTTTCTTTGGTATAACCACTTTTAACCATTGCTGGTATGAGAATACCACCAATTGCTGCTACAGTTGCCGGACCAGATCCCGATATAGCTGCAAAGAAAACAGCCACTAACACAGTTACAAGAACAATGCCACCTTTTCTATGACCAACCATAGCCTGTGCAAATTCTATTAAACGTTTGGAAATCCCTACATGATCCATAATAACTCCAGCTAATATAAAGAATGGAATGGCCAGTAAGGTAAATTTCGCTACACTTGTGTACATAATATCCGTGACCGCTTCTAAACCGTACAACCCATTTGACGACACTAATACGATTAATGATGAGATCCCAAGTGAAATCGCAATAGGTACACGAAGGAAAATCAGTACAAAGAATGCTCCAAATAACAGTAAGGCAATCATAGTTGCTCTCCTTCCTTAGATGTAGATGCCTGGTCCTTTAGCTGCCATTCCTGCCATCCAACTTGTATTGTGCGCACGATACATAAAATTGCCCCAATTGGAAGTGACAAAGTCATCACCCATGTTGGCCATCCAAGTGCAGGTGTTTTCTGCCCCATATCCATTTGGAATAAAATCGTCTGAATTCCATACCAGAACAGGACTCCAAATAGAACTAATCCACAAATTGTTGAAATGGCAATCATACTGCGTTTCAAAACTTTTCCACCTAGATCATATAAAAGTGTAAAGCCAAGGTGTGAGTAATTACGCACACCCATGGCAGTACCTACAAAAGTAAGAAGGACAAAGAGGTTAATAGTCAATTCCTCTGTAAAAGACAGAGATATCTGAGCAAAATTTCTAGAAATAATATTAGCAAAAGCAATAATTGTCATTGCTAGTAATGCTAAGACTAGAATAATTTCTTCTACTTTATTAAGGATTTTCATCCGACAACCTCCTTATCTCTTTTGGAAAGCTTCCAGTAATTCAGCACCCCATATATCTTTGTATTTATCGTATAGTGGTTGTACCTCTTCTTTAAATGCAGCAAGCTCTTCGTCAGTCGGCTCATAGAACTGCATACCACTAGCTTTTAATTCTTCAATTTGGGTTGCTTCTTTTTCACGTGCCTGCTCAACTTGATATGCTGCCGCTTCTTTCCCTAGTCGATCAAAAAGCTCTTTGTCCGAATCACTTAACGAATCGTATAGTTTCTTGTTCATCCCAAGCACTAGTGGATCATACGAATAGTTCCACAGTGTCATGTAATCTTGTACTTCATTTAGCTTAGATGAATAAATAACGTCTATAGGATTTTCCTGACCATCAATCGTTCCTTGTTGTAATGCAGTAAATACCTCGGAGAACGTCATCGTTACTGGGTCAGTACCAAGTTCACGGTATAAATCTGTATACATCGTGATTCCTGGTATACGAAGCTTCAGTCCTTTAATATCCTCCGGACCTTTTACTTCACGTACACTGTTAGTTAGTTGACGGAAACCGTTTTCCCCATATCCTAATGCCTGTACTCCTTTTTCAGCTAATACTTTTTTCAGTTGATCTCCACCATCTCCGTTAAATACCGCATCTGCTTCGTCTAAATTGTTAAAAAGAAATGGTGCTGAAGCGACACCGAAACGTTCATCCAAAATGGAGTAAATGATGGTTGAGTTGAAAGTTAAATCAATAGTTCCTTTTGAGAGTCCCTCTACTGCTTTACCGGAATCTCCTCCAGATAACTGTTCATTTGCAAATAGTTCTAAATTAATACGACCATCACTTTCTTCTGCTAGATCCTTTTTTAGCTTTTCTGCTGCTTCATACCAAGTAGATGACTCGGAAACTGTTACCGACATCTTTAAGTTATACTCCTTATCCTCCGCAGAAGATTCCTCTCCGCCACATGCTCCTAAAAGTAGAACTGCTGATAACCCGATTGTCGTAAAGATGGAACGTTTTAATTTTTTCATTTCCTTACACCCCTTTTTTATAATTGATCATTGATTCGTATAAAAAATCAACGATATGTACAGCCTCCATTTGATCAGATAAACCTTCTTTTTCAATACCAACCTTCATTTGAAGTAAGCAGCCTGGATTGGAAGTCACTATTTTCATAGGTGCGACTTCTATCACCCCTTTCATCTTTTGGGTTAGAATTTTATTCGACATTTCAGGTTGCAATATATTATAAATTCCCGCGGAACCACAACAGCCTGCTGCATTTGGCATTTCCTGAAACTGATAACCAGGTGCTGCTTGTAGTAAGGCTCGTGGTTCTCTCCAAACTCCATTCACATTGCGTAAATGACAAGAGTCTTGATATGTAACAATTACCGATGATTCATTTTTACTTTGTGGAAGCATTTCCACCATTCCTAATTTCACTAATAGAGATGAAATATCAATAATTTTTTTTGAAAATTTTGCTGCTTCTTCTGTACCGAGTAATTTCCCGTATTCACTTAGAAATGCTCCACAGCCTCCAGCATTTTGAACAATATAATCATAGTCATCATGATCGAATGCTCGTATATTTTTCTCCGCGTTACGCTTTGCTTTCGGCACCTCACCACTATGACCATGAAGTGCACCACAGCATTGTTGCCCAGAAGGTATCTCTACTTCCACATCTAACATATTTAAAAGTTCGATAGTTCTCTGATTAGTTTGTTGAAACATTGTATCCATGAGACAGCCTGTGAAAAATGCTACTTTTGTTGAAATAGCTGTTGTTTCCCTTTTAGGTTTTTTTAAAGAAATTTTAGGTAGGACTGCCTCCATCTCTTTAAGCTGGGTGGAGAAAAGATCCATAAATCCAATTTTACGAGCGACTTTTTGAATACCAGTTGCCTGATATAAAGCAATCAGCTTCACTGTACCTGTCATTAGCCTCTGATCTGCAAACAGCCCATCAAACGTTACTTTTCTAATTGCCTTTTCTTTAAGAGTGGTAGGTTTTGCATCTTTAATGGCATGTCTTGTCTCCTCTATTAACGTTCCATATTGCACTCCTGCTGGACAAGCTGGCTCACAAGCACGACAACCAAGACAGACATCAAAAGCTTCCTCCACTGACCCATCCCACTTCACAACACCATCTCTCACAGCCTTCATTAAAGCGATTCGACCGCGAGGAGAGTGTGTTTCATCTTGCCCAGTCGTAATATAAGTAGGGCAAGCTGGTAAACAGAAACCGCAACGCATACAGTCCATTAGCAAATCCTCTTGTACGTGCTCCTGAAAGCTTTTCTGCATCCGCTCCGCGAGTGCGCTAGCCATAATGCACCACCACCCTTGGTTTTGTAGATTTAGCAAACAACTTCCCAGGATTGCATACATTATTCGGGTCAATCGCTTGTTTAATAGACTTCATGAGCGTGATACCTTCTAACCCTATCTTCCATTCCAAGTAGGGAGATTTCATCTCTCCTACACCGTGTTCTCCAGTAATCGTTCCTCCTAGTGCAATTGCAGCTTCAAATATTTCAGCAAAGGCAGCATCTACTCTTTGCATTTCTTCTTCATCTCGTATATCTGTTAAACAGGTGGGATGTAGGTTGCCATCTCCCGCATGACCAAAGGTGTAAATCTCAACATGGTGCCTTTCTGCAATTCTTTGAATCTCACGAACCATCTCAGCTAGTTCAGAGCGGGGAACCGTAGCATCCTCTAAAATCGTAGTCGGTCGTTTCCGTGCAAGTGCTGACAGTGCACTTCGTCTTCCAGCTTTTAAACGAAGCGCTTCTTCCGTGGAATTTGCAATAGCAGAAGAGGTTGCCCCATTCTTCTTTGCAATTTCAATCATTTTGGCAACATCGGAACTAACTGTCTCTGTTGATCCATCCTGTTCCATTAATAACATCGCTTCTGCGTCGGTTGGCAAGCCAAGACCCATGAATAACTCCACTGCATCCATTGTTCCTCGGTCCATAAACTCAAGCGTAGCCGGTATAATTTTTGCAGCTATAATTTCCGAAACCGTAGAAGCAGCAGCTTCTAGTGAGTGGAAGTAGGCAATCCCTGTTTTCTGTGTCTGTGGTAGTGGTATTAGTTTTAGAGTTATTTCTGTTATAACTCCTAAAGTCCCCTCTGCTCCAACAAGTAATGAAGTTAAATCATAACCTGCTACATCCTTCGCCAATTTACCACCGGTTTTAATAATGTCCCCATTTGGTAACACAGCTTTCAGTCCCATGACGTAATCCTTCGTTACTCCATACTTGAGTCCTCGAAGACCGCCTGAATTTTCGCTAACATTCCCTCCGATGGTGGAAATTTTCATACTGCTCGGATCAGGAGGATAAAATAATCCTCGTTCTTCAACATAATTACAGAGATCCAGTGTTATAATGCCTGGTTGTACATTGATGCACAAATTAGCTTCATCAAAATCTATTATTTGGTTCATTCGATTAAAAAGAAGTACAATTCCTCCATTAGTAGGAACAGTACCAGCTGCTAAATTTGTACCGGAACCACGTGGCACGATTGGAACAAGATACTTCTGGCAGACAAGCATAATTTTTTGAATTTCTTCTGTAGAAGCGGGGGATACAACAGCATCCGGTAATGACTGGAAACCAGCAGCTGCATCATAGCTATAGCTTGTAAGATGTGCAGCAGATGTCTTTATATTTGCATCTCCTACTATTCCTCGAATTTCATCTATCCACAGCAACATTTATTCCCTCCTCTGCGATATCTTTGATAGCGCTTACAAGAATTCTACAAAACTACTAGTTATTTTAAAATGTCCAATCATCCAATAATTCAGAATATACTGATGTTTATTTTTGTCCATTTGGACAAAGAAAAATCTTCGCTACTCTGATAATTAGAGCTAGTTACTTGTTTTACGGATCGAAAAAATTTTCGTCAGAGTCATAAAGGTAAACTACATAATTACCACAAAAAACCATGAATCGAAATTCATGGTTTTTGCATCTGTATGAAGAATTTAATCTATCTTTGTCATGGAGATTAAATTCGTTTATAAAGTCTATAAGCAGTATAGATCTCAGCTAGATGTGCTCGATTAGACAATTGCATAGAAAGCATACTTTCAATTTTGGATAACCGATATTTCAAGGTATTCTTATGTATAAATAATTTATCTGCAATTTCCTGAAGACTTCCATTATCATTAAAATAACAGTCCAGAGTATCTAAGAGCTCCAAATCCTCTAAAATGGGCTTAATCGTTCTGCTCAAAAAAGTATGGATGCTTTCATCCGAAAGGTCATAGTATAAAAGTTCCAATTTAAGGTCTTCCTCAAAAACGATATTTTTCTGTCGGATAGAAATGTTAATAGCGGTCTGCGCCTGTAAAAATGAAGTTTTTAAGTCTCCTTGCTGACCTACTCCAATTGGTTGAAAATCTCCGTATATCTTCATTAACCGTATCTCCATCTTCTCAAAGGATGAAATCAGATGATTTTTCTCTACCTCTGGTATAAAAAAGATTAGTTGCCCTAACCCAGACCGGACGATCATTAAATCTGGATGAATGGTTTGGTTATTCTTCATACGCTCTACTATTTCTTTATCAATATACTGACTTCCCTGCAAGATAGCTATGCGGCAAAATTTTTCGATGGGAAACCCCAATAATTTCGCTTTTTTCTTCGTCTCTGTGTCAGACAGCTCCTTTAAAAAATAATCGGAGACAAAGTACTCCAGTTCCCTGACTGACCGTTCCCTTTGTTGACGAGACAAAAAATCAGTTATAAAAAGTTCTACTACCTTCCGAACAAGCTTTGCATACTTTTCCACTGTTTTAGGTGTACCTGTTATCCCAATAACGCCAATAGCCTTATCTTCAATAACAATCGGCATGACCATACCTGGCCGAACACCTCTTAACTCTTTACTCATTTCTTCCGTCATATGTAATTGTTTAAGACTTTTAATTGATATTGAAGCCCCTTCATGAAACGAATTCAACCTCTGAGGATCTGTACTAGCTATGATGAATCCCGTGCGATCTGTGACCAAAACACTTTGGTCAATAAGCATTGAGAGTTCCTCCACAATTTGCTGCCCTAAAACCTCTAAATTAAACATCTTCAACTCCCCTTTGCGATTAAACTACCTCGCCTATATATTGCATACTACATGAATAATATAATAACACATTTTTTTCTTAATATTTATAATTGTTTGGCACACAGGGACACAAAAAAACACACCCTCCAGTTGAACCCTAGAGAGTGTGCGTTCGAGGTGCCGCTGTGTAAAACACAACTTCAACACTATTCTGAATTGCTTCTTACACAGGGACCAAATTGTAGTTAACTTTCAGAATTGGTCCCTGCACAGGGACGCAATCCTTTCTATCAATTCGATAATTTGCTCCGTCTCCTCTATCGGTACTGGTGATACTCCAGTTTCAAAGAAATGCACGACTTGCTCGATTAGTCCGGCGTAGTAAGGCTTCTCTTCTTCCCATAATCGTAGGGAATGAACGCTTTCCTTTGAATGAAGGATTGCTCCAAAACGATTATGCCAGTCGTTTTCTCCTCTGATGATTACATGTTTTCCACTTGCAAATGTCATATGAATTTGTTCACAATCCGGATATGTTTCTATTTTTATGTGTTTAACTTTCGTACCAAAAATTGTTACAACCATCTCTAGTAAGTGAATTCCATACCAAAAGTATCCTGGCATTTGTTGTTGGCGAGGTGTTGGTCCAAAAAAGTAGCCACTCTCGATTTCTGTATTATTAGCTACTGCTATGACTGATTCTGAAAATCTTAAGGATGAGGAACTCATGACTGGAGTGTGATGAACTTTACTGAGATTAATCAATTCTTTCATTTCGTCGCTGCTCATAACAACTGGTTTATCAATAAAAACCGGTTTACTATAGCTAACTACTTTCTTAAACCAATCTAAGTGGTTTCTTCCATCAACTGTTCCAATAATTACTGCATCGACAACAGTCATTAGCTCTTCAACGTCTTCAACTGGTATTACTCCATATTTACTTGTGACTATTTTATAGTAATTAGGGAAGCGTTCACGACTAATAGGTAAATCCTTAGAATACGTTGGGATAGCATGAGTTATCTTAGCTCCTGCTACATAATGTGAAGCCTGAGAATCATTTAATAACCTCGTGAAAATTTCACTATGTGATGTATCCAACCCTATTAAACCTATTTTCATATACTAATCTCCTCACTATTTAATAGTGTGAAAACCTGGCGTGGTCTACCTCTTCTCGACATTTTCTCTGTTCCAATCACCTCTATTAAAGAAGCATCCAACCATGATTGAACAATTCTATGAGCACTCCTTGGTGTAATACCCAAAACAGAAGCAAGCTCATGGGCCGTAAATTCATTTTTCTTTTTTCTTCGAATTAGAGCCATCGTCTTTTCTATGTTCGCTGCATTCATACCGACTGTCTCTGATTTTTGGATTAAGAGTTGATCTGTCACTGCAAGCGGATATTTCATAGGTGCCGCTATATCAATTGGTCCAAATACACTTCTATCTTCACTAACTATATAACAGCTATCTCCGCCATTTTCTTGTGCTTGAATAAGCGCTACTCTCGCATGAGAGCCTGCCTCTAATGCAGAAAATCCAAATCCAATACCAATAGATAAGGTTACACCTATTTTCTTCTTCAATTCATCTACAATCGGCAATACTTTATACCCTTCTGTAACTCTTTCAAATATTCCACGGTTTGTGACAAACAAATATTCTGTGCTACTTAATGCAGTCAAATAACCGCTCATTTGCTCAGCAAAATGGAGTAACATTCGATATGTAGTATGATATCTTTTTTGTATTTGCTGCTCTGTCATAAAATCATTTGCTATAGCAGTTGAGTTTTCTATAAAGATTCTTCCTATAATAATTTGCATTTCTTTTTGCTTTCGTTGATTAGTTCCTAATAGCATTCTTTCAATAGACACAATAATATCTTCTTCTGAAGGCTTCAGCCATTCATTTGTAATATTATTATTTGTCAATAATTCACTTACTAATTTCAAGCTTGTAATTACAACCGCAGAAGAACATTTTTCCAAGTTTTCCATATGAAAATTTAGAATCTCGTCCACGTTTTCAAGAGAAACTAAGTTATTGTAGTTATCATAACTAAACGTTTCTTCTACATTTTTTTTTACAATTTCAATATAGTCACTTTGAATTCCATCAAAACTTATATGAGTGAAATTCATTTTATTTTTCATTTTATAAAGTGCTTGGTATAATCCCGCTCCTTTTAACGGTATATAAAATGCTGGAACTTCCATTGGCACCTCTTCTTTAGCGACCAAATATGGAATTCGTCCCGAATAAAATAGACAATCCACTTTATCTCTTAACTCCGCTGTGAATTCTTTTGCTCTATCTATTTCATCAGACAAACGGAAAATCGGTTGTATGGTAGGGAAAAGGTTAAAGCAGCGAACAAGCGTGTCATAAATCCAAGTCGGACCAATTACTCCTACCTTTATATGAGATTTCATATCCTCTTCCTTTCCAGTAGGAAAAGACACATGATTGCTAATGTGTCTTTTCCTACTTTTTATTGGTTTTTATCATTACGAAGAAACTCCTGTACAAATGCATCATCATTTAACTGCGGATAGGTTGCATAAACACGATCGATTTCGTTTGCCTGACCTGGACTTAAAGTTTCATGATCAATTAAACACCAATTCCCCTGCAGAAGCCCTTGTCTACTAAGCACTTCATTAATCCCAGCAATACTTCCTTTGAATGCATTTTTTGAATCGAAGAATGCAGAGTTTGCATCTGTTACATCCTGCGCAATAGAAAACCAATGTTTATCTATGTCATTATCGAGTCTGGCCTGTTTTATTTTCTCAAATAGCTTTACAGCCTTATGCGTCCATACCGACCAATGTCCTAAAAGACCACCTACTATGCTTTTACTTTCCATTTTACCTTCTACTTCAAACTGGTATGCTGCAAATAAATCTAAAACAATATTATCGTCATTGCCAGTGTAGAGTGCAATTTCATCTTTTCTTGGAGACGCACAAACCGCTCGTATTACATCTAAGGTTAAATATCTATCAAAAGGAGCCATTTTAATACCGACCACATTATCGACACTAGCAAACTCCTCCCAGAATTCATAGCTAAAAATTCGTCCTCCAACAGCTGGTTGTAAATAAAACCCAAACACAGGTAATTCATTTGCAACAACTTTTGTCCGTTCAATAAGATTATCTTCTGAATACTGATGTAATCCACCATTACTTAAAAGCACCATATCATAGCCTAGTGCTTTAGCTATTTTTGTCTCTTCTAATGCCTGCTCCGTACCTCCACAAACACCCGCTATTTTTAGAAACGGACGCTGTAGCTGTGCTTTTTCGACTTCTTCCAGCGCTAAACGTAAAACAATTTCATATAGATTAAACTGAGGATCTCTAATTTCAAATTGAGTCGTATGAACACCAACTGCAATACCACCTACTCCAGCCTCTATATAGTATCTAGTCAATCTCCTTTGAGCATATTCATCTAATTGTTTATCACTTGTCAATGCTAATGGATGAGCAGGGATAAAGGCACCATCTTGTAAATGTTTTTGTAGGTCTTGTGATAAAGCCATTTAGAATTGCCCCTTCCGTTCCTGAAAGTGAGTTGGTTTATTAATCGTTTCTCCATCATTTGCTACCCAGTCTGCTGTCCATTCAATCATTTCTCTTATGGAGACTCTTGGATATCCAAATAACTTATGTGCCTTACTCGCATTATTTAATAGAGCATTTTCCTTTTCTACTCCATCAAATATTGGAGTCTTCCCTAGCAATTTTCCAAACTCATTGGCAAGCCATCGAACTGGTAACGTTTCTGGGCCCGTTACATTTAAAATGGTTGGAGGTGAGCTTGCTATTAATAACGATCTTATTGCATATTCATTTGCATCCCCCTGCCAAATGACATTCACATGACCCATCGATAAATCTAAAGGTACCCCGTTATTCACAGAGCGAGCAATTTCGAGTAAGACACCATATCTCATATCGATCGCATAGTTTAATCTGAATACGGTTAATGGCGTATTATCCTTATGAGAGAAATAAGTAAACACTCGTTCTCTCCCAAGGGAAGATTGACCATACTCGCCAACCGGAGCAACTTCATGCAATTCATCACAGCCACCTGAAGTCAAAGGCACTAATGGGTATACATTCCCAGTTGAGAAAGCGACAATGTTGGATCCTTTAAAGTACTCTGCTACTCTTCCAGGCAGGTATGTATTCATCGCCCAGGTAAAATGTTCATTGCCAGTTGTACCAAATTTATTGCCCGCCATATATATGATATTTTTCTCTTTCGGAAGCAGTTTCAATTGTTCATCATCTAATAGATCTGTGGAAATTGTTTCGATTCCTGCTTTTTCTAAATCTTCTTTCAATGTTCCATTGGAAAAGCGGGATACGCCGATTACCTTCTTATCTAAACCAGCTTTATCAATAGCTCTTTTCGCCATCATCGCTAAAGTAGGTCCCATCTTACCTCCAATGCCTAATATCAATATATTACCATCTATTTTCATCATATCTTCTACTAGTGCATCAGATGGTTCGGTCATTAAGTATTCAAGTTCTTCAACTGTTTTCAAATGAATCCCTCCAATTTCTTATGAAAAAAAGATATTTTTTATATTATTGAAAGCTAAATAGATTAAAACTATTAGTCCAATAATCCCTAGGACATTGCTTAATAATTTATTTTTAAGTTCTCCCATAATATTTTTATCATTAGCTACTACTAAAATAGCAATTGCTATAAAAGGCACAACAAATATCGTAATGGCTTGTGCAAAAACAATTAGATTCAATGGAGCAGAACCAAATACAATCCCAATGATAGAACCGAAGAGCATCACTAAAATAATTAGTAGTTTCACCTTCATATTCGACAAGTTGCTGCCAATGCCAAGACCATCCGCTAGTAATGATCCACCAATCGTTGCATTCCCCATCAGTGAAGAAAAGGATGCCCCAAACAATCCGAGCATAAAGACAATAGTAGACCAGTTACCAAAAAGTGGTTCTAACGCTAAGCCCATTTCACTTGCATCATTAACGATAAGTCCCTGAGGCTTCAAAATAGTTGCAGCTGTAATCATTATTAGGAAAGAAATAAAACCTAGAAGAAAAATTCCTAAAAAGGATTCCTTACGACCACTTGCAGCATCTGTAATTTTCCAACCTTTTTCTTTTACCAAATAAGATTGATATACAGCTCCAACAATGGAAAAGCTTGTTGCAAATAGTGCTATGATTAACCCCATACTTCCTTCAGGTAACACCGGTATGAATCCTTTGAAAATATCCACTAATGATGGTTGGACTACTATAACAGTGATCAAAAATGCCAGTAACATAATAACTACTAAGACCAGCATCATTTTTTCAAGAATTTGATAAAACTGTTTTGCAAATAATAATCCAATAGATATGAGAGTAAAGATGATAATCCAAATGGTAGGATCCATATTTGTAACTGTAGATATAGCTATCCCTGTACCAATTGCATTACCTGCTTGGAATGATGCGGTAACCAAAAATGCACCAACCCCTATTAATACTCCAGCGAGCAATCCCCATTTTTTCTTAATTGTTTGAATGAAACTATGATCAGCTGCTAAACCAATCCGAGTACTCATTTCTGTAAATACCATCATTAAAATAATAGCTAAAATAATGGTCCAAACTAATTGTGTGCCATATATTGCCCCAATTTTAGAAGATAGCGTAACACTTCCTGGACCTAATACTAAGGCCGAAGTGATTAAAGCCGGTCCAAGATAATTAAATATATTCTTCCTTTTTGAGATTTTACTATCCTTTGCTAATTCTGTTTTTCCCTCCACAACCACACTAATTCCCCCTCTAACAAATTATTCAGAATACTCTATAATTATATTAGCTTACCGACTAAATTTATGACATGACTTTAATAAGTCTTTAATTTGGGTGGAGGAATTCTCAAAAAAGAAAAATGCATCCACATATATTTTCTAAAGACCCTAGGGATAATAAGGTTACATCATCCCCATCGACAAGAGCTTATAACATGAGAATGATCTCTTTCTGACCGAGCGGGTGTGTGAATGTCCGACATAGCGCTCTTTCGCTCGTGGTTTAGTCCTATGCGAACGGGACGAAACCCTATACGCCCGAGCTGTACTTATTCGCCCGACATAGCGCTCTATCCCCCCATCATTTAGTCCTATGCGACCGGGGCAAAACCCTATACGCCCGAACAAAAAGCGTCAGCAGTTTTGCAAAATTTTTTAGAAAAATGACCTGCTCGCATTAGCGAACAGGTCATTTTTATATTACTTCCATTCTCTTTCTGTATATCCTTTAGATTTGATTCCTTCGTTTGTTTCTTTAATAATCGCTTCGCCACCTTTTGCAAGGTACTCTTCAACTAGTGCGTCCCAGTCAGATATTGGTCTTTGACCAGCGATCATTTTCGATTGTTCGTTGATTAAGAATTGAAATAAATCTGTACCTTTTTCTTGGTTTGTTTGTGATAGAACACCATGAGAAGGATCGACATATAACTCGCTCGTTTCAAACATTTCTTGTAATGATGCAGTCATTTCTTTCAACTCTGGTAGTGTATAGCTATCCGCATACGTAATATTTGCATCCTCTGGAACCTGTTCTCTGTTATCCAAGAAATAGGTTGATGGCGCAAGTCCTTCAGAAGAGAACGTTGGAATTTGGACAGGTAATCCATTTTCCATATTATAACCAGTTCCTTCTTTACCTAAATAGAAGTCAAAGTCCGCATTTTGAGGATTTTTTTCCTCAGCCGGGAAATAAGTTTTCCCAAAGTCTACTAACTCTAATGCTCGATATAATTTCCCTTCGTCTTCTGCAAGATTAGCATTTAAAGCAAGAATACCTGAGTTACCTGAACCCATTGTGAATCCTTTCGATTTGTCTGGTGCTTCAAATGGAGGAATTGCTACTAGCTTCGCTTCTGGATTAATAGATAATAATCCATCGAAATACTCCTGTGACATCCCGGAGACACCGCCTACGAAAATTCCAGCTTTACCGGAGTAAAACTCATTATTAGTACTCGCCCAATCAAGAACGGCAAAGTCTTTTGTCATAGCGCCTTCTTTATACAAATTAGCAAAAAATTGAACTAAGTCTTTTCTTCCATCAGAAATGATACCTGGAATAAAATCTCCATCATCATTTTGGTGATACCAAGCATTGAAGTCCCAATATGTTCCCATGTTAAAGCTTGGGTTAATATTTTCTCCAATAGCTACTCCATACGTATCTGCCTTTCCATTCCCATCTGGATCTTCTTTTGTAAATGCAATAGCAACTTTCTCTAACTCTTCGTAGTTTGTTGGTACTTCCAATCCTAATTTATCGAGCCAATCCTTACGAATAATTGGTGTTACAGGATATGGATTGGAATAACGCGGAATTCCATATACCTTTCCGTCTACTTTAAAAGAATTGTAAATATAGTCTGGAATATTCCCTAATGTTTCGTAATGTGATAAATAGTCATCTAGGGGTAGAAATGCTCCATCTTCTGCCCATTGATAAAAACGCGTATCGCCAGCTTGGAATCCAACTAAATCTGGCATAGAACCTGATGCTACAATGGCAGAAGATTTTTCAACATAATCACCTTGAGGTATAATCTCTGGTTTATAATCTACGTTAAATCGCTCATTTATCATATCTAGACCAGGACTTTTTAATGGAGGTGGATCACCGAAACGGAATGTCATCCCCGTGATTGTATATTTCTCACTATGATCAAATGGATCAACCTGTGCATTTGGAGCTTTTTCTCCTGCAGTTTCATTATCTTTGTCGGTTGTATCTTTCTCATCTGTATTTTCATCCGTACAAGCTACTAACATAAAACTAAGGAAAAGAAGTAGAAAGCTAATCATTAGGTGCTTATTTTTCACATTAACCCCTCCATTTATCTTTTGTAAGGCTTCTTTAACAGCAGTACCGACAATTTTCTAAATACTATCCTTTTACAGATCCAAGCATCACTCCTTTTGCAAAATGTTTTTGTAAGAACGGATAAACAATAAGTATTGGTAAGGTTGCCAATAAAATAGCAGCCATCTGAACCGTTTCTGGAGGCGGTAATGCTTCTACCATTGCTGCATGACCACCTAACGCTGCATTTGGTTCATTTACAATGACAATTTGTCGCAAAATAACTTGTATCGGCCACTTTGAGGGGTCATTCAAGTAGAGAACTCCTGAGAAATAGCTATTCCAATGGCCCACTGCATAAAACAGACCAAATGCTGCCAACGCTGGCTTTGATAAAGGTAAGATCACTTTAGAAAAAATTTGGATATCATTGGCTCCATCAATAATAGCAGCCTCTGTTAGTTCCTCAGGGATCCCTTTAAAAAATTGAGTCATGATGATTAAATTAAATGGACTGATTGCCACAGGTATGATTAGTGCCCACAACGAATTCAATAAACCAGTTTCTTTTACAATAATATAAGTCGGAATCATTCCAGCTGAAAATAGAACAGTAAATAACACTAAAAACAAGATTAACCGTTGCCCAATAATATTTCTTGTTAAAGAGTAAGCCATCGTGGATGTAAAAACTAGATTAACAAATGTCCCTACCACAGTGATATAAACTGTCACCCATAGAGAACGAATAAATTGATCGGACCCTAAAATATACGTATAGGCATCTGTCACCCATTCCTTTGGCCATAAAAGGAAATCACTATTGAGTACATCGCTCACACTTGAAAATGAAACGGAAAAAATGTATAAAAAGGGAAATAGCATCGTAACAGCTATTAATAACAAGAATATGTTATTAAAGATTTCCATTACCCTTTCGCCACCAGTAGCTTTAAACATAACCTTACCTCCTTACATAATAAGAAAAGCACAAGTGCCTATGTCACAGTCTAAGTTCGTGACATCGTGTCGCAACGACTGTATGACCCACATCGTGTGGGCCTCCGACTAACGCAGGAAGGATTTCGAGTAAAGGCGTTCTTTGCCTTTACCGTAATCCTAAAGCGAATCGAGTTGCTTTGCGCTAGATAGACAGATAAAGATGAAATATGATTCATTAATATAAGCCATCTTCTCCAAATTTTTTCGCAAGTCTATTGGCAAGAACGACAAGTATTAAACCAATAATTCCTTTAAAAAGTCCTACAGCTGTAGCGAAACTAAAATTAGCCTGCTGAATCCCTTTAAAGTACACATAGGTGTCTAAGACATTTCCTGTTTCCATATTGAAAGGATTCAACATTAAAAAGATTTGCTCGAAACCACTATCCATTACATTACCTAAACGAAGGATTAATAAGATAACAATCGTACTCTTTAGTGCTGGTAAAGTTATATGCCACATCTGTCTCAAACGACTAGCTCCGTCTATTACAGCCGCCTCATATAAATGCGGACTAATTCCAGACAATGCCGCTAAAAAAAGAATTGTGCCCCAGCCCGATTCCTTCCAGATAACTTGGATAATAACTATTGGCTTAAACAAAGCTGGATCAGTTAAAAATGGGATTGGATTGATTTCTAAAAAATTCACTAGAACATTGTTGATTAAGCCTTCACTTCTAAGAAAAATAACAGTTATCCCAACCACGACTACCCAGGATAAGAAATGAGGTAAATAAACAATAGATTGAAGAAATTTCTTATATACTTGGTTTCTAATTTCATTAAGCATTAAGGCAAGTACAATAGAGATAGGGAAGGCAAAAAAGATTTGTAACATTGAGATTTGTAGTGTATTCCAAATAACTTGAATAACTTCAGCATCTTCAAAAATTAACTTAAAGTATTTTAATCCGACCCATGGACTATCTGCAAACCCTCGAAACGGGCTATAATCCTTAAATGCTAGAAGAATTCCTGCCATTGGTATATAGCGATATATAAGAAAATATAAAATTCCTGGTAAGATTAGTAGTAACAAATAGCGATCTCGCCATAATTTATTTTTTAATGACTTCTTTTTTCTTTTAGTCGGGATATTATTTGATACGGCTAATGTTGAATCCAACGTATCAATTTTTTTGTTTTTAGTTTCAATAACAAATCTCCCCTTTCTCCAAATACTTTATTGCCTATTAAACTCTTTCAATACATGTATATTACATGTATTTAATAATAATTTAAATTTTACAATAATTCAATATTTTTCTGAAATTATATTCTGTTATCTTCTGCCTTACTTTCATAAAAGTATATTAAATAGTGACTTTGAACCATTTTGATATACGCTAAGGCGGACACTTTCCGAGTGTACACCACCTTGCGCACCAATCAACAAGTTCAGCTTTCTTAACAACAGAATAAAAAATTGGGATACTTCTTAATTATTAATCTATTTAAATAAATAAATAGTTATGAAATTGACTCATGTGCCTTTTTATTTTTCTCTAAGTTCGTAAACATTTTGTTAGAAATCATCATTAACACTAGGCTTATAAGGCTGCCTCCGAAAAACGGTAGTAATCCCGGAATTTTAATCATTAAATAATATGGAAAATAGAATCCTAAAACCATTAGGACAGAAAACAAGGGATTAGAAAGAACAATGAGTAAGCAGTTTCTAAAATACTGCTTTAAGGTCAGTTTATATTGAACATAAACTGGAAATGCATAAAGTAAAGCAACTATATAAATAGCACCAAGTATAAAAAAGAATAAAGAAACTATTAATGCCCAGATAGTAGGAATACCACGAAAAAACTGTAAATCCACGTACAATATTAATCCAAGTAGCGCCCATGAATAGCCGTATTTATTAGACTTTAAGAATTCCCTTTTATATTCGTTTTTAAAATGAGCGAATACCTTAAGTTCATCACCTTCATCTTGTGCCCACTTTCTGAGTACAGAGAACATTGCTACGGTTGATGGAAAAAAACCTGCAATTCCAGCACCAATTACTATTCCTATCAACCAAAGAATATTTAAATATGCAAGCTTTAATGCCCAATCCATATAATGATATAATGAACCTCTCCATCCGGTAAGTTCCATGTAAACCACCTCTTTAAATGCATTTTTTATTGAAAATTCAGTTATTTAAATACAAATTTTCACTACTTTAAATGAATAGTTCGATTTCATATAATCCTTGCTCCAAATATAATTCAAGCATTTCCTGGGCAATTTGATAGTTTATCAAATGCTTTTCACTATTAACTAATAGAATTGTCGGTTGAGCAGTTTTCAGTGAAATCTGAGTATTCTTTTGAAGTTCAAGTTGTATTTTGGCTCCTATGTCGTTAAATTGAGCAGAGATATTCATTTCCTCAGACGATTGAAAGATATAATCACTTTGTACTTTCAAACAGCTCCCATTTACTACAGAAAACTTACTTAGCTTGCGGTCATCGTTCTGAAATGAAATCCAGCTCTGTTCTCCTTGAAGACCAATTTCTCCATTAGAGGATGTTTGCCACACAGAATCTCTATTTTCATTAACAAGAATATGATCCGTAATGCCTTGACGAGCTATCTCTATATGAAATTGTGACTCTACTCTATTTACTGTATAAGCAAATTCGTTTATTGAAGCTTCAGGAACAAGCATTGTTATTAAATATTGCAGCTGTTCTTTTTCCTGTGGCACTATCTGTAGATATGAGCCATACTCCTCTGCTCCCTTATGTTGTTCTACACTTATCTTTATATCTTTTGGATAGCAATTGTAAATGGAAGCAGAAACGTTGTTTCCAACGAATGTGATATGCGTTTCTTCTATCTTCTCTCCTGGCAGTAAATTTTTATCTCCTGCATATATTTGTGCTGTTGTATGGAAAAGAAAGCTAAGTACGGTAGCCTTATCCTCTTTAACAACTTTATCTATAACAAGATAATAGCTATTATCGATATGTACTATCTTTCGCTCCCATTGTGAAATACTCTTGCCATAAGCACCAGCTGCTTCTCCGCTAACAAAAGAATAGTATTCAGATGAATACCAGTCTACAAATTTACTTTTTCCTAATTGAGATTGTCCTTTATTGTTAACAAGCATACTGTTATGCCCTATTGTCCCAATCGTAAAATCTCTCCTTGGCCCTTCTACATAATCCTGATAACCTGGATTGGATATTAGCCATTCTCCTGCAACATGTAATATAAAATTGTTTTGATCAAAATGATTATGATTCTTTGCGGACTGGCTTGAATTGAAAGCTAATAGATGATCATTATCCTTCCACCCACTTCTTAATGAAGCCCAACCTATCGTAGAAAAAATATTGGCGCACCTATTTCCATAGTATTTTTCTGGATCTAAAGGCGCAGGTAGATTATTCGTATGAAGCAACGTTTCCAAATGACTTCCAGAGAATTTATTCATATACCAGCTTGCAATACGATTTTGGTTTTTAGATGCAAGTATCGACATAAGATAAGAAATATCCAAGCTATAAAATGAATCTGAAAAGTTTACAAAGCTCACCTTTCCACCAGTCCCAAGTGAGTAGATGAATAGATCAGGAAGAAAACTAAAATATGAATGCTGGAGAAATTCATTATTTCCTGTTGAACGATGGTACGTATCTACTGCCATTAAAATATGCCTTGCAGCAACATTTAAATACAATAGCCCTTCAATGTCCGGATCCATTAGCCTACTATTTAAGTAATTGCTTATATAAATACAGGAGTTGAAGATGAATGGTTCCACTTCGTCCTTACAATCACTATCTAAGATGGCTAGGGATCCGATAAGCATCGCTACTTGCTTCGATGCAATAATATTATGACTATCATGATTATTAAAATCTATACGGAAAGGCTGTAAACCTTTTGTCAAAATAGCATGTTTAATCATATCTTTCTCGGTGCTGGATAAAGTATGTAAAATTGCATCATATCCAATAGCTGCACCTATTGTAAAATGCGCATTACTTAAATTACCTTCCGCACCTCGTAGCGGAAATTCAAACCATCTTGTAAACGAAGATAGTGCAAGGAGGTACTCCTTTACTTTTTCAGCAAACCTTTTATCCTTTGTTATTCCATAAGCAAAGGATAAAACACGGATTCTTTCTTCAATAGCTCGAGAATACATCGTCCAAAAAGGATAATCTATATATCCTGGTGGATCTCCAACAGGCTCTAATTGTATTAATGGCAAAGGAATAGTTAGTTGAACAGAGCAACTTGGATAGACGACCGTAAACTCTTTTTCGGCTATGTATGATTCTGCTAATTCCAGTATTTCATACCACAAATTGTTAAAATCAATGCTGCTTTCCAGTTTCTTATCTGCCACTCTTGTTTTCATTTCTTTTAGTTCCTCGTCATTAAATAAAATTCGAGGATGTGGCTTTAATCCCTTAAGATGTTGAGCAAATTTCATCACAAGTACACCCCTTGAATAACGTTTTAAACGTTATATGTTGCTTGTTTTAAATTAAGAAGCTCTTCTATTCGTTTACATGTATCCTCTGCTTTTTCCATATTGGCCCAGAAAAATTGCATCTCTCGTTCGATTAGTTCAAACTCCTCTATTGTCAGATCAAGATCCCTAATCGTCTTGGATGTTCCCATTACTTCTTTAAAAGCATTATATTGTTCCGGATGAACTCCTGGCTGCAGAAGATTATTATCCTCTGCAACTATGCGAAGCATCGGAATAGTACATCCATTTTGCTTGAGCAATGTTTGTGCTTCAGTACTTACCATAAAGCTAACAAGTGCTTGTGCTGCCTCTTTAATTTTGCTATTTGCACTAATACCTAAAGCACCACCCAAGAGTAGTGTTCCCGGCGTTTCATTTTGAGGAGGCGGTAAGACGTCCCATTTAATCTTATGATCTCTAAATTCATTCATAAAATAATAGGTAGTCAAAATCATTGCTGCCCCTTCTCGCATAAAAAGATTTTCTGCTAACTCATTACTCCCGTGAGAGAAGATAGGCGATACTTGATGCTTATACATTAAATCACCACAGTAATTCAATGCTTCTATATTCTCTTTTCTGTTCATTACTGATTTAGAGCGGTCCTCTGCCATAAACAATCCTTTGTTTTGCAACAGAAACACCGGCCACCGATTCGTAGAAGATGAAAAACAAAAGCCATATTCTTTAATAATACTGTCACTTTGTAATCCCTTTGTTGTACGTGCTGATAACTCTAACAAGTCATCCCAGTTTTCCATTTTGAAGTTCTTTGAAATTCCTGCTTCTTCAAACATTCGTCGATTATAGCAGATCATCACTGGTGAAAATACAAATGGCGTAACAGGTACCGTCTGATTATATGTGAACATATCAAACACTTGCTTATAGCTATCCTTTTCTATGTCAACATGTTCTGGTAAGAATGGTTCTAGCATATCTAAAGAATTCGACTCCATTAACTCTCGAAAATGATAATCAGATACGATAAATACATCTGGTCCATTATCATGCTTTAAGGATTGTGTCAGATTATATATATACTGACTATTAGGTAGTATTTGTAGATTTACCTTTGTGAACGGGTTGAGTTGCTCGAAACGTTTGATAATTTTTCGTATAATTTCAATCTCATAAGAATTTGAAAACCAACCAAGTGTAATAGTTTGTTTTTGTGTATCATTTGGAATAGTTACTCGATTACCTTTTCCAGGTATCTTCTCAATTAGACCTTCCTCTACGAGCTCTGCCAATGCCTTCCTAATGGAAACCCTGCTTAATTCATACACTTTACTTAATGTGTTTTCTGGAAGAATGAATTCACCAGGTTTTATCTTCCCTGAGATAATTTCTTCTTTTAATTCATGAATAAACTTGTTATAGCGATTTTCAAATACACTTTTGCGTTTTAGCAATTGTCACAACTCCCTACTAAATGATTGCTCTACTTTTAATTAGAATAGCATATTTTGCAATGTAAACTTGAAGGACTACTTTAGCTCAACCATTTATCTAGAAAAGTATAGGCGTTTTGGCGAATTTCAGATGGAAAGTCATGTCCAGAGTTCCCTATTAAAGATTGAAATTTCCCCTCTTGTTCCAGCCATTCATATAAGGAGTTAAGTTCAGAAAAGCCTTTTGCTGCCGGTTCCCAATGAGGAAATATGCTGTCATTTTGCCCCATCCACATGAATAAAGGCGTTGGAGCAACTAGAGCAGCAATTTCAGTGAACTCAAACGGGACGATACCTTCATTGATATAATCACTAATCTTAGGTATATGACTGAACCAATCTCTTCTGCCCCAGCGATGTTTCTCAGGATCTTGAGCAAAAAGTGAAAATCCACAACTACAAACTACCGCTTTAACCCTACTGTCGACTCCTGCTAGAAAGAAGCTATTATACCCGCCTAACGAATGTCCAATTGCTCCAATTTTGGAGGTGTCTACTATACTTAGGTCCTCCAACAAGCTAATCCCCTGCCTGTGATCAACAATCATCTTAGCAACTGCTGACCAATTTGGGTGACTTTTATAAAATGCTGCTGTTTGAAATGGCTGTTCATTCTTTAATACTCGATCTCCTGCAGTTATCGTATCTGGAGCTAAAACAACATATCCTCTATTAACAAGCTCCAATCCGTATTGTCTATTTTTCCTACCTGTTGCTGTACTTATGTCTTCCTTTCCACTATCACTAGTTGGATGGAGAGCAAGAACTGCCCGAAATTGCTCCCGATTAGCTGAGTTCAATAGTCGAAGTACATCACTTTTGGATGCAATGTTTTCTTCTCCACTAACTTTAGGAACTAAAAGGTTCGCTGGTACCCAGTCCTTGTAAACCGTGGAATAACAGATGTTGATCAGGTAATAACCGGTATGAATTTCCCAGTAGTTTATCTTCATACTCGTTTTAACTAGTGGAGGAAGACCACCTATACAATCTAGCCAGTTCTGCATAATCGTAGATCTTTTCTCATGCCATTCTTTCATATCGCTTACATTATGCAACAATGGTGGAGGTCCATTTTTTTCGATTTCTTTTAATATATACATGGTCTTCATCCCTCCCCAATTTGAATACTGAATAAATGACTTCCACTACCATAGTAAATTCGGCTATCCTTCTGAACAATACCACTGGTAGCGTCAATTGGTAGTGTATGAACTACCTTAGGTTCTACGTAAAGTTTCCCTTGTATCTCTACACTGAGTAAAGTATGACTAAGAAGACAGTAGAGCGTGTTAGTTTGTAAATCATAACTAAAACAATTTCGAACAGTTTGGCCCCAGTTGGATAAATCTATTTGGAATAGTATCTGTTCCGTATATGGATCGCAAACGAAGTAAGTACTTTGATCGGTAAGACAGTGGGCACAGTCATACTTGTCAATAAATAGTTGAGTAATTTCACGTGCACCCTCTATCGGAACAAAACTATTTTTAACTTTTTTGGTCTCCCAATTTAATATATATAAACGAGCTTCTTTTTCTCGTGATTCTGCTCCACCAGGTGTCTCGATACTCGTTCCGCCAAGGATATCTCCGGAGCTCAATTCTCCAAGGCTAATCGTACTTTGATTTTCAACTAATTTTTCATGAGTGAATAGATGGTTTTCTTCCGTTTCAATACGATAAATACCTAATGATCCGCCAATCATTCCATACCCAGGAAACCCTCCCCATACAATATGCTCATGATCCTTTAAAGCAATTGCACAGCGAGGTCTATGAATACTCTCTTCCTGTGCAACCAATTTCGGATTTACGCTCCTCCTAAATTTCTTAGTCGTATCAAAAACTAATAATTTCCCTCCTGCGTATGCTGCGCCTATAAGTAAATTCCCATAGGAGGCATAGGCAGCAATATTTCCGCCTCCTCCTTTTTCAATAACCTCTCCACCAAAATTAGTCATTTTTTTCGTGGAGCTATCAAAGCTAAAAAATTGTAGTGGGTGCATAGATGTACCATAAATATAATCATCTGGTCCGAGATAAATAGTAGACAATTTCGCTCCGTCCGAAGTATAACTAAAATGTATAGTTTTTGTTTGTGCAGTTTCTCTGTTAACTAGTTCAATAAGCCCCTCAGATAAGCTGTATCTCTCTATATGATAATTTCCATCCTGATACCTATGAATCCTTTGAAATCCTGTACCAGTATAAAAAGAGGGAGATACCTTTTCAACATTTATAGATTCGAAGTCTCCATTTGAAAACTTCATCCATTGTGGAGAACTAGTTTCTCCTATATGTCCATATACAAACCCGTCTTCTCCTAAGTGGATATAGCCAGTGCCTTTTTGTCTTTGAGATTTTATTATAAGGTCTTTTTTCAAACCTCTTTCTAGATGAAAGGCTACTATATTTTTACTTTCCGTTCCAATTCCTATATATGCCCAACCTGATTGATCCACTGCCACACTCCCTGGATACTTTTCGCTATAGTCCACCCTGCCATAATCGATGATTTCTTTTGAGAGAGGCGAATAACAGAGTAAATGACAATGTGGATACGAGGTGAAATAGATATTACGCGCTCTATCTTCCGCAAAGCTAAATCCTACAATTTCTTCCCCGTTTTCAATCATCTTGTAATAAATGAATTGCTCTAAAAAAGGGTCCAATACCATGAACATATTTGCAGCACCAGTGTAGAATAATCCATCGCTACTAAACGAGGAATAAGGATATTCATCGTTATTATCAGGAAAAAACACTTGTTTTATATGACCATTTTCAAGATTAACAATAACAACAAATCCTTTGGCAGCAATAACAAACCTGCAGTCACCCTTCTCATTTCTACATAAAGCAGCTGTTCTTTCTTCCTCTGCGGAAACTGGAATTCCATAGTCTGTAAATAGGTTTTTATGCACTGTAACCCTCCTTCCAGAATTATTTACTATCTAAATCAATTTCAAAAAACATATTTAATAGTGAAATCTCAACAACGTTGATTTCTGCTCCAACGCTTCATAGCTAGCTCAGCGATGCAGAAACAGGTGGACACTTTCCACTCCAATCAACGAAATCGACTTTATAAAAAAACGAACAAAAATTATTATATAAAATCAATATTTGCTTTTGTAATTGAATCAATTTCATAAAGAATATTATATAGTTAAATCCGAACAACGCTGATTTCCGCTCTAGGCGGATGCTTTCCGTGGGCACGGCTTAATCTCCTCGTCACTACGAAAACATATGCTCCTGCGGTTACTCGTCGCAAAGACATTGGTCAAACAAAGCTCGACCAATTTCTTTCCTGCGGGGCTTTCAGCTCGCGCTGTTCCCGCTGGAGTCGCCGCCTGCCACTCCAATCAACGGAATCGCTTTTTATAAAAACGAATAATATATTGCGATATTAAGTAAACATTCGTATTTTTAATTGAAACAAGTAATTCTGATATTGCCTTAATAATCAAGTAATTATGAAATTGATTTGCTATAAAATGAAGCAACTTTATTAATCGCGACAATCATATCTTCTACGTCTTGATCTGTATAGAACTCACTTATATTTAATCGAATGGCCGTTTCTAAAATATTCTCTGCGTTTGGACAGCTTCCTACGGAGTAGTCATAGGTTCCTAGATTAAATGGATAATGGTTATTCAAATATGCCTGTTTCTTTTGAAATATTGGCTGCGCATATAACACCTTTGGAATATAACCCGGTTGGTTTGGAATTCCTTCTTCTGCTAAAGCTTCTGAAAATTCCTCTCTTGAGCACGTTAACTGTTCCAGATTCAGAGTGAGCATATAAAACCAATAGCTGCACCAGCCTTCGTTGGTAATTTTCATCGGATTGATTCCTTTAATAGTATCGATTCCTTGCTTTAATCTTTCCCCTAACTCATTGCGTCTTGTACAAATCCAGTTAAGCTTTTTCAATTGTGCAATTCCAACCGCACCCTGCAGCTCTGTCATTCGATAATTCGGAGCTAAATATTCTATATCCTTCATAACAGCATCTTCTTGTCTTCGATAATTTTTATCTGCAAATGCATGCGTTGTAAAATAATCAGATTCATTTCCTGAGTTTACAGTCACCAGTCCACCGTCACCAGTAGAAATATGCTTAAAATCATTAGTACTAAAGCAGCCATAATCCCCTATGGTACCTGTTAATCGACCTTTGTAAGTCGTTAAATAACTTTGAGCACAATCCTCCACGATCTTGATGTTATATTTTTTGGCAAGTTCCATAATTGGGTCCATATCGCAAGGGTTACCTGCAAGATGAACAACAATTATTGCCTTCGTCTTTGCTGTTATTTTTTCTTTGATTGATGTAGCAGTCATTGTATAGCTATGAGGATCCAAATCAGCGAAGACTGGGATGGCATTTTGGTAGAGAATACCTACCACTGTACCTTGGTCTGTAATAGGACTTGTAATAACCTCATCTCCAGCAGTAACTCCAGCTGCTCCAAGTGCGACATGAAGTGCAGCAGTTCCAGAAGAAGTAGCAACACTGTATTTTACTTGATAAAGATTATTGAAATCCTGTAAAAACTGCTTTACTTTATGACCAAAATGGTAAAATAATGTATTTTGCTCTAGTGCCTCCAGTAATTCCTTTGCCTCTTCTAACCCAAAGCGTTGCCCTGTACCAAATGGTGTCGTCTTCACCTTTTCTCCACCATTTAATGCTAATATATTTCCTTCCATTATAAGTCCCCCATATTAGGTTCTTTTCATTTGAACTTGTTTACAATTAACACCAAATCGTTGCACTATTACTTCATCATCTGCTGATGCATAATCCTCAGCTATTGGTATGAGAAGCATAAAATCATTTTCGCCATCCCGGCTAGTTACTTTAATGTCTCCTGAATAACTAATTCCATTAATTGTAAGCCCACGACGTGAACGCTCCCAATCATTAATTTGCTTACTAGTCCAGAAGGTAAATCCTTGAGTTCTAGCAGTTGTTATTAATTGAACAATGGCCTCTCGCACTTTTGGCTGATGGTAAATATGGTATTGATGGAACAGAAAATGTGCTACACCATTAACCCGCTTCACTCCATCTAAAAATGGCTGAATGACACTAACATCTGATAATGTATTGTGATTTAGATCTTGTGTTAAAAACCCAATTTCTAAAACGTCATATAGTCTATTCTTTTCATCTGCCCAAGCAATTGGAAAATAAGGATGACATGTGCCAAATAAAAAACCAATATTCCCTTTTTTACTTGGACCTCTCGACTGATCCACTTGGATTCCATTGTTTTCACACCAAGTGTATAACTCTCCCCAGCCCTCAAAGCGTGTATAGTGATTTTTATTAGATACAGTATGGTTTGTATTTGTCGTTTTTTCTAGCCAGTCTAATTGTGTTTGAAAAGCTTCCGCTGACCAAACCCCTTCATCCTGCTCTAGGGCATTGTAATGAAGGGCAACTTCATGACCATCCTTTTTTATTTGGTCATATATCGAGGAACTGTAGCCGGGTGCAATCATGCACCAGGTAGATTGAACATTTTCTGCTTTCAGCGTATCTAGTGTCATTTGAGCTGATTCATCCACATTTAAATCACTATCATGGGAAATCATCGCAACATGTTGTACGTTTGCTGGCCAATAGTCTAAGAAGGGAAGTGTTAAACCTTTTCCTAGCACTATTTTTAATAAATGTTCCATTATTACTTCTTTCCATAAGTCAGCATATGGGTGAGGGAAATAAGGCATTCCAGTTTCTGTAAATGCACGATCTTGAACCCAATCCAGTTCAAAGCCATCCTCTGCCTTTAAAATTTCCTCATCTAAATTCGCCGTACCATCCGGGGCTGGTATTCCATCCTCTATAACAGGCTTCGTTCCCTGTTGCAAACCAACGATCGTTTGAGGAATCGGTACTGACCAGCGTTCAAGTGTTCCAGAACCATACTTTATTTGCTGTAATGCAGATACTCCCTGCCATGTTTTTGCCTCATCAGCTACAGCACCAAATTCTGTTACGTCTAAATCAGTTTCATGCGTCCAAGGCTCGGCATCTAGGAAACGTAAAGGGGTATGTTGGTTTAAAAAGGCAGATAAATCTGCATAACCCTTTTGAGACGCAAGCTTGTTTGAAAAACCTAGTTTCTTTCGTATAGAGTCCAATCCCCCATAAGAAACGACAGTCCCACCAGCGTGTATATATTCTAATATTTTGCTGCCCGCTTCTTCACTATCTCGGATGTGACTCACAATCAACACGTCAAATGAATTATACTTATCCGTTACATCTAGTTTTTCATATGGGATTCTAAAATGATCAAGAATTTCAAATATAAAATACTCGAAAAGGTTTTTCTTCTTAGACCACTCTAACTCCGCATCCATATCATCAAAAACAACACCAATTTTAGCCATTTTCATATTTCTATCACCCTTCGAAATATATTAATATACAAGTAAATTACATGTATATAAATTTATATAATTTTCATATTTATATTATTTTTATTGATATGATGTAATTAATAGTAAAACTATTTGCATTATATGAAACACCTGTATATAACATGTATTTAAAACAATTATATGTATAGTTTTCTGAAAAATCAATGTTTTATTTAATTCTTTATATTTCATACTCCCTTTTTTAGACCAGTCCTCTCTTGCTCCCTACTAATTATACGGGAGGGGGTGTTAATAATCGGGAAATATCAGAATTGTTTGTTACACAGGGACCCTTTTGATTAGTTCACATTAAAATCCCCCCTTCCGCTCTTGGGCAGAAGGGGGTTATAGGTGATTGGCAGTATTAGAATTGTATGATACACAGGGACATAAAAAAACACACCCTCCAGCAGAAGCCTAGAGAGTGTGCGAATTGTAGTTAAATATCAGAATCGTTTGTTACACAGGGTCACTTTATAGAATACTTCCCAAACCCATCCGTACCTTCGCCAACATATTTAATGTTGCCGTCTGCAGGGATTACTTTTTCTGCTTGTTTGGAAGATTCAAATACGATTGTTGTGTTTGCAGGAAGTGCTGCAAATTTCCAGTTGCCGTCAGCAGATGGATCGATCGTTTTCTCAGCAAGAATATAATCAATAATTGTTTGACGGTTTTCATCTGGATAGATTTCAATTGCTGTTGCATTACGTACTCCTGGGAATGTTCCATTTGCACGATAGTTGTTTGTTGCTACGATAAACTCTTGTTTTAAGTCGATTGGCTTACCATCGAATTGTAAATTTGTAATACGAGATGATTTATCATTTACTAGATTTCCGTCTGCATCGTATTTGGCTGGTTTCGTCACATCAATTTCATATGTTACACCATCAATTACGTCATAATTGTATGAGCGGAAGTCTGTATTAATAAGTTGTTGATCGCCAGTTTTTGTTGCATCGATTTGGTTGAATTGACCTGCAGACATTTCTAACCATTCTTTTACGTCAGCTCCAGTAACTTTAACAATTGCTACTGTGTTGTCGTATAAATATAAATCAGCTACGTTTTTAATTGCTAACTCGCCTTTTGGAACATACGTATAATATTCAGGGTCACTTCTTGTTCCAGCTTTAAATGGTGCTCCAGCAGAAAGTACTGGAAGTTTTTCATTTTCTGTACCTTTTAGTTTTGCTTTTACGTACTCAGTTTGAGCATTTGTTACGATTTGGATAGATGGATCATCTTGTACTTGTGAAAAGTAGCTATGAATGTCAGCTGTTGTTGTTCCAACTGCTTGGCGTACGTATTTAATCGTTCCTTCATGTGCTTCTTTTACAGCGTTCACTATAGTTTTGTCTACATCCGTTGCATCTTTTGCAATTGTACGTACTTCTGCTTTAGAATTTGTTACAGCCCATTCGTTGCCCTTTTTCTCTAACGTTAAGTCAATTACACCTAAATGACTACCAAATTTACCTGGCATTACAACTGGAACACCGTTGATCGTACCTTTATCGATATTTACATTCGTTAAAGAAGCATCAACTTTACCAGGGAATACTTGGTGAGCATGTCCTGTAATAATTGCATCAACACCTTCAACCTTCGTTAGTAAATATGTTACATCTTCTTCGCCAACCTCATGCTTTGTATCTCCAAGACCTGAGTGAGAAAGAACGACAACTACATCTGCTCCAGCTTTTTTCATTTGAGGTATAACAGCTTCCACAGCTTGCACAGAATCTTGCACTTTTACTTTTCCTTCTAGATGAGATTTATCCCATTTCAGGATTTGCGGAGGAACAATTCCAGTTACTCCAACTTTGATCGTTGATTTGTCACCTTCTGCATCAACCACCTCTTGGTCAATTAACACATACGGTTTATATAATAATTTACCAGTTGTTGCGTCTTGAACATTCGCATTCACATAAGGGAAGTTTGCATCATCCATTACTTCATCTAAATAATCAAGACCGTAGTTAAATTCATGGTTACCAAAAGTTGCTCCGTCATAACCCAACAATTCCATTGCAGTTACAGATGGATGCTCTTCCCCATCTACTAATTTATCTATAGCTTGCTTGTATGAACCTAGTGGAGTTCCTTGAATAGCATCGCCGTTATCGAATAATAAAGAGTTGCTATTTTCAGTGCGCGCTGTTTTAATAAGTGTTGCAGTTTTTGCAAGACCTAAACTATTAGACTCTGTATCTTTGTAGTAATCATAGTTCACAATATTCGTATGAATATCAGATGTACCTAAAATACGTAATGACACTGCATCTTTAGAGCCTGATTCCACTTCTGCTCCTGATGCTTTAATAACAGCTTCTAATTTTTTCAATAAATCTTCTACCATTGGATATGAACTAGCGGTTGGAAGTTTATCTAGTAAAGGTGCTATCGTATCGATTACCTTTTTAGCTTCGGTTTTATTGCCAGCTGCTAATAACTTTTCAGCTTGAACAACCTTCATATAAACAGTGACAGGAACCATCAACTGATCTCGTTTCGTATTTGCTGGTTCTTTATATTGGTCTAACAATAAATCTCTCGCAGCTTTACCACTAAAACGATAGAGAATTGTTGTACGACTCTTCAACTGAACAGATAGTTTATGATATAAAGTCTCAACCTTCGCCCAATCTTTTGCAGATTCAGCTTTTTTAATGTCATTCATAATAGGAGTTAAGTATTTGTCTGCATAGTTATAAGCATCGATATAAGGAATGATTCCTTTTGTAACACGTTCATTATAAAGAGCGTTTAAATCTTTGAGTAAAACGGCTTTATTTTTCGCATTAGACTTCGTAATAGCAGCCTTTGCTTTCACATAATTATCTTTTGCTTTATTAAGTGCCGGATACAACTCTTTGCTTGTAGCAAGCTTGCCACTTTGAGCAGGAACTACATATGCATAAGCTGCATTCTTCATATCTTTTCTCGCTTGATCCACAACATCCTGCATTGAACTACTCGCAAAACTTGCATTCGTACTTGCCAATAAAGATGTTGCTAATGCTGCAGCTACTACAGATTTCTTGAACGTATTCTTCTTCATCCTGTCACTCCCGTTTGATAGATTATATTCTCCCAGCTTAATTTTCATAAGCCCCTTCCTTAAAGATAATGGAAAAAACAGCCTATTACAACAAGAATATTGTAATAATTTCGTAAATAAGGTTAAGTTTAAGCGACACACTTAAAATCCCTTCCGTTATTAAATGGAACGAGATTTGTAAAAATCTTTAGATAGTTCATATAAGAGAGCTGTCAAAGAAAAACTGGGTAAATAGACGCCCGATCCTTATAATTCAAAACTTGTATCTAACGTTTTCGAAGTGCTCTGGCTCTGGAAAGGCTTATCCTATAAGATCCCGATCGTTTTTAGTGCAACTGGTCTTTTCTCGGTAATCTTATGGCATTTGTCTGTCCTTCTCCCTACTACAACTTTAAGAAACAGGTTAATGCATTTTACTCAGATTTCTCAGGAAATTTTTATATAATTTCCTATCACTCAAAAAAAGCATCTGAAAAGTATCTTCAGACGCCACACTATTAAATATTTAGTTAGGAGACAATATTTTTGTACACTTCAATGCCAATTAACTAGTTTCAAGTTACATAAACAAAAGAAACCTTATACAATATGTTCCCTATGTACCTATTTTTTTCGATGGTACATACCATATATATTTAACGAGGTGTGTAGTCTTTGATGTTGTTTTAACAATACATGCTTGGAAGCATTTACAGTGACAGAGATTCCATTAAGAAAATGGATGACTGACATCCCTTTGCTTAACTCAACCACATAAAAAGGGTGATTAAATATCCAAACACACTCCGGATTCCTATAGGACATCGTTGGAAAAGCACCGAAATCATTTGGCTCTATGAGCAACGGTGTCTTTACCGAATAATTCATTAACTTTTTCGTTGCTTTCAAACGTCCCTCCAATGTAGATGCAAATCGATTACATGCACCTTCAAGTAAGTTCAATGTACTCTCTTCTGAATAATAAGTTCCATGGGTCGTCACGATTCGCGTCTTCACCTTATCTTTAAAAACAGGCTCAATTATTAATGTTTGGTTATCAATCAATCCAGAACTATTTTTAATATCTTTCACCGTATATCCCCCTTTTTTGTCCCCTCCCTGTAAGTACATCCTATCAAATTACAATATAACATACTAGTCTAAATTTCCTAAATATATGCAATATTTTAAAAATAATTCCTAATTACCCCTTTTAGTAAAATATTATTTAGAATTTGGTCCTATATTAGAAAAACATTTTCTGTCCGTTTGGTATAAAGTAACTGAAAAAAATACCGAGAAGTGTCGAAGATCACTCTCCCGGTAAAAACTTTAAATCCTATTTTTCAATACGTACTCTCAATTTTGCAAGCATTCTTTCTCGTCTCTTTTTAATACCTGGTATTGTTATGCCAGCTCTCGTTGCGGCCTGCTGCAGCGAGATCCCTTCCACGAAAATCCACATCAAAAGCTCTCGCTCTTTTGCATACAATGATTCAATTGCTATTTCCAAATCCTCCCGAAATAAGCTTGTTTCAAGAGATTGTTCAAGTAAAAATGCCAATTTTTCATCCTCCACAGTGTCGACTTGCTCTTCCTGACGTTTTTCTCGTTTTAATTCATCGAGCATTCCACCGTAAATCGAGCGGTACGCATAAGGTGCAAAATCTCCCTTTTCCACATCGAACCTCACCCATGCCTTCCATAAAGCAATTCTACCTGCCTGTCTATATAACTCATGGTTTTTATATATGCTTAGCTTCCGAATGCAAGCAGAAATCATCGGCTCAAATTGCTCCAATACATATTCAAATTCCATCAACGCTAAGTTCCTTTTTGAGTCATGCACGATTCGTTTATTCCTAGGTAGCCTAAGAATAATTAACTTCTTATGCAAAATCTAATGACTACTTAAAAGATTGTAGCGGAGTAAACGTTATGCTTTAGTCTCTGGAACGTTACGTATTGTGGGGAAATACAGTTAAAACTGACCAAAGTTTTAAGGATGTCTGGTTTCAGTCTAATTTCGAATTATTTTAAGAACACGGTATATATTTACCTACTATACGAGTAATAAAGAGAACTATTAGTGTTTATAATAAACTCCCAATAGTTCTCTTTATTATGCTTGCAAATAAGGTTATGGCTTTTCGACAAATAGATAACAGTCTATTAGTTTGAAATTAACAACAATTTGCTGTAAAATTAGTATGTTGGAATTCTTTCTACTGGTTAATTTGTAAAGACTTAACCTTAGCAGAAACGGATTCTTTTTTTTCGCTTTTTTATAAGAAAAGCATAAGCATATATTTTTTCATTTATCAATTTATTAATAATTTGACCCAAATAAATTAGGATATATATAATATAAACTTTTTAGGAGGAGAACATGGATACAACGGAACCATACTACATTACAGAGTCTAAGAGAGCATGCATAGATGCCGGAATGGATCCGAATGAGATATCGAGACCAAAGAGGTTTTTAGATGAAGAACAGTTTGCAGCAAAGAGAAAGTATTATAGTGAAATACTATCAGTTGTGCGTTTTTTCTCAAATAAGCTACTAGATTCCTTAAAAGGCACACCCATTCTAGTTGTAGTC
This sequence comes from Psychrobacillus psychrodurans, assembly GCA_900114885.1. Taxonomy (GTDB): domain Bacteria; phylum Bacillota; class Bacilli; order Bacillales_A; family Planococcaceae; genus Psychrobacillus; species Psychrobacillus psychrodurans. The sequence continues at coordinate 477,218 of FOUN01000001.1, read as the reverse complement.
TCGGATGCGACTGGTTACCTTCTGGAAATCGAAGGGGATGAAACCATCAAGTCTACCATTGAACAATTCGGAATCAAACCTGGCAGCCTGTTTGTTCAAGAAGATACAGGTACAAATGTTGTAAGTTTATCATTGCAGCAAAGACACCCAATTAGCTTGATTGGTGAACAACATTATCACACATTTCTTCATGAGATTGCTTGTTACGGAACAGCATTTCACTATACGGATAACAATAACTTGCTCGGTAGCGTATCTATCATGATGCCTATTCAATTTCAAAATACACTTTTCTTAACAATGTTAGCTCAGGTGATTGATTCAATTGAAAGGGAACTATTATTAAGAAAACAAAATAAGAAGCTTAACATTATGAATCAGATTATGTTAAGTAGAACAAGAAATGGCATTGTTATTACGGATGAGAAAGGAATCACGACCGAGTTTAATAGTTTCGCCGAACAAATTTCGAATAACAGCAGAGAAGATGTTGTGGGTAGAAATATTCGTGAATCTCATTTAACGGGAGAATATTTTAAAAAGGTACTGGAACAAGGGGAAATAGTTAAAAATGAGGAAATAAAGTTTAAAGGTGACACGGGTAACCTCATTGTTTGTCTCTTTGACGCACAGCCAATTTATGAAGAAGATAAAATGATTGGTGCCTTTGGTCAGTTCAGAGACATCACTGATCGCTACTTGCTACAGGAAAAATATAATTATTTGGCTTATCATGATGATTTAACGAATCTATCGAACAGGAGACATATAAAAAAAGAATTAGAAGCCATTATCCAACAAATACACGATGGTCAGCAACGTACCTTGGCTGTTTTATTCATAGATTTGGATCGCTTTAAAATCATTAATGATAACTTTAGTCATTCTTATGGAGATAAATTCTTAATCGAGGTAAGCAAACGTTTATGTAGTTCTCTTGGTGAGAACGATATACTTGCTCGAATGGGTGGGGATGAATTCGTCTTTCTACTGAAGGATTTTGTTGATATTGATTATGTCATGAAAAAAGCAGAAGAGATAATTCAGCTGTTTCAGCAACCTTTTTATGTTAGTGGAAAAGAGTTACATACAACAGCCAGTATTGGGGTGGCTATTTATCCCGACTCTCCAATTTCAATGGAACAACTCATGGTCTACGCTGATAATGCGATGTATCAAGCAAAATCAGAGGGTAAAAATCGCTACGTCGTTCATTCATCAGAATTATTGGATGTAATGATGGACGAATATATGCTAGAGGTCGATTTAAGAAGAGCATTGGATAATGATGAATTTGTACTGCATTATCAGCCCCAAATTAATAACGATACTGGTAAATTAGTTGGTTTTGAGGCATTGATACGCTGGCAGCACCCTACACTAGGTCTAATACCTCCTGGAAAGTTTATAAAACTGGCAGAAGAAAATGGATTAATCACCCAAATTGGTGAGTGGGTCATCAATGAGGCCTGTTCTCAAAACAAAAAATGGCAAGATAATGGTATGACCCCAGTAAAAATGTCCGTTAATCTTTCCACACAACAATTTCTTACAAGAGATCTTTTAGCATTTATGGAAGAAATGTTGGAACGTACAGCTATTGATCCAGCTTATGTTGTCGTTGAAATTACCGAGTATATGGCAATGGAATACGAATACTCCATTCAAGTATTAGAACAGCTAAAAGCACTTGGCATTGGTATCAGTATTGATGATTTTGGAACGGGATATAGCTCGCTCAATTATCTTAAAAATTTTCCGATTGACTATATTAAAATTGACAAATCCTTCGTAAGTGAAATTATGAACAATGAAAAGGATGCCATCATTGTAAATGCAATCATTACGTTAGCTCACAATCTTCGTAAGGAGGTAATTGCAGAAGGAGTGGAAACACAGGAACAGCTTGATTTCCTAAAAAGTCATCATTGTGATATTTCACAGGGTTATTACTTTAGTAAACCACTTCCTGCATATGAAATTGAGAAAATTTATCTAGAACAACATTGATCATAGGAGAGATGACAGCATGCAGACGACTTCTGCCGTATTAGTAGCGAATTTTAAACACTGGGGAATTCATCATATTTTTGGCATTCCGGGAAAGGCAGTATCACCTATATTATTCGAGATATTACACCATGATTTAGAATTTGTATTAAGTAAACATGAAGCAGCAGCAGGTTTTGAAGCTACCGGTTATGCCCTAATGAATCAGAAAATCGGGGTCGCAGTTGGTACTTCTGGACCTGGTGGTACTAACCTGATCACTGCAGCCGGTCAAGCAAAGGCCTCTAATCTACCACTATTAATTATCACAGGACATCCCTCGATGGAAGATACTGGTAAAGCAATGGGTCAGGACTCCAGTCTATTCGGAGCTGATCTTGTAGATATGTTCAGATCTGTTACAAAGTTTAGTGCAAGAGTAGAACGAGGCGATATGCTACAACCATTTCTTCAGCATTCGCTAGAAAAAGCTATGTCCGGTGTAAAAGGACCTGTGCATCTGTCTATTCCATTTGATATTTTGTTGGAACAGATTGAACCATTCCAACTAGATTTACCATTGTCTTATGAAATGATATCACCTATAACAAACGAAGTAATCGATAGATTAAACCTGGCAAAACGTCCTCTTCTATTTTTAGGAAAAGGTGTTCATTCAAGTAAAGCCTATGATGAAGTACAGCATCTTGCGGAACATTGGAACATCCCTGTCATTACAACTCCAGGAGGAAAAGGAGTATTTCCTTCCAGTCATATACTTTCATTAGGAGCATTCGGATTGGGTGGTACAGACGAAGCGACCGCATACTTTCAGGAGAATGTTGACCTACTCCTTGTAATTGGTTCAAGATTAAGTGATATGTCCATTGCCGGATTATCTGAAGGGATGTATCCCGAACACATCATACACTTCGACTATGATCCAACGTTTATCGGGAAATCGATTCCAGTTCCAACTACTCCAGTTCTTGGTGATATAAAAGGGAATCTGAAAGTTATCTTAAAGGATATACCTAAAACAGATAGTTCAGCATTTTTAGCGCCAATCGAGGTGATCCCACTTCAGGATAATAATCCAGGCGAGCGAATCTCTGCAGTCCAAGTATTAAGGGCAATGCGGTATGCACTTCCAGAGGATGCGATTATTTTCGGAGATGATGGCAGCCACTCTTTTTACGGGATTAAGTACTTTGACATTTATAAACCCGGAACTTTCTTTTTTGATGATATTTTTGGTGCAATGGGTAATGGTATTGGCTATTCCATAGGTGCTAAGCTAGCAGCCCCAGAAGAAACAATTGTGTGTTTAGTTGGGGATGGTTGCATGTTTATGCATGGTACGGAGCTTTCTACGGCATATAATTATAACTCCCCAGTCCTATTTATTGTTTTGAATAATGGACGATTGGATATGGTGGAAAAAGGAATGCAAAAAATGATTGGCTCATCTATTGGCGGTGTGTATGAAACTCCGCTCAATGTTACTAAATTTGCTGAGTCTATGGGATTAGAAGCATTTACATGTTATAACTCTACTGAATTAACCGATAGTATAAAAGAGGCGTTACATAAGATAGAAGTAACGAACAAACCGATAGTGATTGAAGTATTAGTAGATGAACATGAAATTCCACCAACTATGGGGAGGCAATAATATGGAAAATAACAAGCGTTACGAAGCCGGTTTAGATGCAATGGAAGAATTATTTTCACAAGATGTCCGAAATGGTATGGAAGGAATCAAAAATATATCACCTGACCTTTGGGAGATGATTGTGTCCTTTGGCTTTGGAGATCTCTACTCTAGAAATACGCTTTCCTACTCACAAAGAGAAATCATTACACTCACAACGCTTATCACCCAGGGTGCATTCGATCAGCTCAGAGTTCACTTGCAAGCAGCATTAAATGTAGGTCTGTCAAAAGAAGAAATTATTGAGATTATCATTCACTGTGCCGGATATGTTGGTTTTCCAAAAGCTGTTCACGCAATGGGAATTGCTGGGGAGATTTTCGATGGGGCATAGGAGTAAACTGTCCCTGTAAACTGTCCCTGTGTAAGACACAATTAGCATTATTCAATTCGTTGCGCAGGGATTTTGCTTCACTTTCATCAATAAGTACTATTAAATATATATTAATGCCATAGTGCTAACTTCCCTGTTCTCTATCACATCAATTTAGTTCGAAATGAGCCAGACACATAACACACAGAATTGTAGTCTATTATCAGAATAGTGTAGAATTGTTTCTTACACAGGGACAAATAATAACTCCACCCAAGATTATTTACTTGAGTGGAGTTATTTTTAAATCTTTGAGCTTTTTGAACATTAACTTTTTTATAATGTCTATGCTAATCTTATTTAATACTGAATTGAAGTCAATTATCAGAATAGTGTAGAATTGTTTCCTACACAGGGACACATTGTACCCACTCTTTGGTTTCATTTTGAAGTCCAACCCAATCGTTTTCCTCAATGAACTTTTTCTTCACGAGAGAACTTCCAGCTCCAACTGCATCTGCTCCGACTTCAAAATAGCTTTTTACAGTCGATAAGTCAATACCTCCAGTACACATGACTGGTATGTGACTAAGGGGACCTTTCACATCTTTGATAAACTGAGGTCCTAACACAGAAGCCGGGAATAGTTTTACCATCTCAGCCCCTGCTTGAATCGCAGAGACCATCTCACTTGGTGTGAATACACCAGGTACAAAGAATATTTTCTGTTCTTGTGCATACTTGGCTACAGCTTCATCAAAATTCGGAGCAACGATAAACTCAGCTCCAGCTGCTATTGCTTCTTTCGCTTTTCCCACTGTTAGTACAGTTCCCGCACCTATAGAAATATCGGAACTGTATTTGGTACGTGCTGCATTTATAATATCGGCTGCTCGTTCTGTATCCATTGTAATTTCAATAGAACGTATGCCACCTTCGAGTAAGGCATTTATAATGTAATCACTTTTTTCATAAGGAATCTTCCTTAAGACGGGGATGATCGGAACCTGCGTTAATTGTTCGATTTTCATCAAATCACGTTCCTTTCAAAGATGTTTTTATACTATCTCTCAATCACATTTAATAGTCCTAACTTTGCCTGAACTTCTTCTAGATAGGGAAGCCCTTCATTATCTCCTGAAACTTGAACGACCATAGATCCTATTGTATTAGCAAATTCTAAAGTTTTTTCAATCGGCCAGTTTTGAAGCACTCCATATAAAAAACCTGCATCAAAGCCATCTCCAGCACCAACTGTATCCACTACTTTTACAACCTTCGGAGCTTTCGAGTGAAACCATTTTCCATCCAATAATACAGAAGCCCCGTTCTCCCCATCCTTCATCACGATTTTTTCAAATGAGTAGTGGCTAAGTTCTTGTATAATCTCTTCCGTCTTAGTAGTCTGAAAAATCAGTTCTAGCTCTTCCTTTCCTGCCAGTAAATAGTCGACATAAGGTAAAAAGGATATGATGGTTTCTCGTGCTTCTTCCTCTGTCCATAAACGAAGACGAATATTTGGATCGAACGACACTTTAACGCCATTTACTTTTGCTATTTGTATAGCTTTTAGAATGACATCCCGATTATTTTGATTGATGGCTGGATAAACACCTGTTACGTGCAATATTTTCGAGCTTTTTATGTAACCTACAGGAAGAAGATCAGGTGTAATCGTTTCCGTAGGTGATTTATGACGATAGTAAAAGGTCTTCCCAGTCCCAGATTCTTGTACTTCTTTAAAGTTAAGTGAAGTCGGGTAACCTTCCTCTAAAATCACTTCTCCTACATCTATCCCTTCACCTCGTACAGTATTGACGATATGTCTTCCAAATTCGTCTTTCCCTAGACGACTAATCCAACCTGTTTTCAAACCAAGACGAGCACAACCGATAAGCACATTTAACTCCGCTCCACCAATTTTTCTTTCAAATTGATTGACGAAACGTAATGGGCCTTTTGAAACCGGATCGAAAGTGATTAGACCATCTCCGATAGAAATAATATCCATTTACAATCTTCCTCTCCCAAAAACAATCATCATCTACCCATCCAACCGCCATCAACGACTAAAACATGACCGTTGACATAATTGGAAGCAGATGAACTTAAGAATACAGCGGCTCCAGCGATATCTTCTGGTGCTCCCCATCTACCCGCTGGAATTCGTTCCAATATAGATTTACTTCTTTCTTTATCATTGCGAAGTGCTTCTGTGTTGTTAGTTTCAATATATCCCGGAGCAATTGCATTAACTTGAATTCCTTTGGAAGCCCATTCGTTTGCGAGTGATTTGGTAAGTCCTGCAACTGCATGTTTACTCGCTGTATAGGCAGGAACATTAACACCGCCTTGGAATGATAACAGAGACGCAATATTAATGATTTTCCCTTCACCCTTTTCTATCATTCTTCTGCCTATTTCTTGAGATAGGATAAAGATAGAATTAATGTTTACATTCATGACTCTCATCCACTCTTGCTCATCGTACTCAGCTGCTGGTTCACGATAAATAACTCCTGCATTGTTGACTAAGATATCTACATGGTGGTCAGCTAGTACAGGCTGTAGCTGTTCTCGAATTGTCTCAACTTTACTTAGGTCCATTAGGATCGTTTCATATGTACCTCCAACCTCATCGATTTTTGCTTTTGTTTCCGACAAGTTGTCCTGATGTCCGAGTAAAAGTACATGGGCACCTGCTCTAGCTAGACCTACTGAAATACCTTGCCCAATACCAGTGCGAGCACCAGTCACAAGAGCTGTCTTTCCCGTTAATGAAAAAATATTTTGATGATTAGTCATTACCATTCCAACTCCTTTATTATTATCTCCCTAGCCAACCGCCATCAACGGCAATTGTGAATCCGTGTAAATAATCTGAGGCATTTGATGATAAAAAAATTGCTGTCCCAGCGATATCCTCTGCTTTGCCCCATCGTCCTGCCGGTATGCGATCTAGTATTTGTTTATTACGTACTTCATCAGCAACGAGTGCTGTATTCATTTCCGTGTCCATATATCCTGGTGCAATGCAGTTAACATTGACGCCTAATCCTGCCCACTCATTTGCCAATGATTTAGTAAATTGCATAACCGCACCTTTACTTGCCGCATACGCTGGAACCGTTAAACCACCTTGGAAAGATAATAATGAGGCTAGGTTTATAATTTTACCTGATCCTTTTTCAATCATATGCTGTCCAACTTTTTGTGCTAGGAAGTATACTGCATTAGCATTGACATTCATAACGTAATCCCAATCCGCCTTGTCAAAGTCAACTGCTGGGGATCTACGCTGAACTCCTGCATTATTGATTAGAATATCAATTTTACCCATCTTCCCAATGATTTCTTCCACCAATTCATCAAACTTTTCTATTTGTTGAAGGTCAAATGATATTCCAATTGCTTTCACTCCAACTGCCCTAATACTCTCGAGATATTCTTCTTGGATATCCCTGGCAATGACAACGATATTTGCACCAGCCTGTGCAAGACCTAAAGAAATTGCTTTTCCTATTCCTTTATTTCCTCCAGTTACCACTGCTACTTTTCCTGATAAATCAAATAATGGATTCGTTGTTCTCATCTCCTACATGATCAAATTGATAAAGTACTTTAATCGCTTCAGAAGGTGTCACCAGTAAATCGAAGCCTTCTTTTGCTTTCTCTGGTGGAAACACATGTGTTATCAATTGTTCGAAGTCTAAATTATTCACTAAAATCTGCATCGCAAGGTCAACATCTGTAGGTGTATAGACGCGAACAAACCGAACAGTCAGCTCTTTGAACATCCCTTGAAGCAATTGAAATTCTGCTGGTTTTTTATAAGCCGCAACAATAACAATCTTTCCTTTTACTTTTACTATATCGGTCACTAAATCCAGTACGCTTGGATGTCCTGCACAATCGAATACTATATCTGCACCTAAATTAGACGTAAGTGCTCTCACTTCTCTTTGAATATCATCCTTGATTGGATTAAGTGTATGAAAACCTAACTCTTTTGCCATCTTCAGACGGTCATCGTTTGTTTCAATAACTGTAACTTGTGAAGCTCCGTAATGACGTAACGTCAACGCAACACAAAGTCCAATCGTACCTGCTCCAAAAACCACTGCACGGTCTCCCGCTTTATACCCACCTTGTCGAATCGCATGTACAGCAACTGAAATTGGTTCAACCAATGCTCCAGTTTTTAAAGAAACATCTTTCGGTAATGGCACAATACAATGATTAGGCACAGCTACATACTCAGCCATTCCACCATCTATATCTATTCCTATCAATTTTAAGTCTTCACAAACGTGAGGATTTCCTGTATTACAAGGATGACATTTTCCACATGACAACAATGGATTGACCGTCACTTTTTCTCCAACTCCAATTGTCGGGTGCTCACTAGCGATGGTTCCTGAGAATTCATGCCCCATGATTAATGGTGATTTTGCACGTGGATGGGTTCCCGCAAATATATTTAGATCGGTTCCACAAATCCCCACGTGGGAAGTTTTTATCAGTGAATAATTTTCCTTTAGATCTGGTTTTGATACTTCCCTAAAAGAGACATCGTTAGGTCCCGTATAGACAATAGCTTTCAAATTACTTCCCCCACTTCGTTAGTAAACATAAATCGGCCATACCGATAACGAATTATCGAAATGACCGATTTACCTTGACTAATGATTTATCATTATCGGCCTTACTTCACTAATCCAAAAAGCTCAGGGATAAATAGTGAAATAGAAGGAATGTATGTAACAATTATCAATATAGCAACTGTTACTACAAAGAACGGTATCAATGGTTTAATGATACTTTCTATCTTCAAATTAGCGACCTTGGCTCCAACAAATAACACTGGCCCTACTGGTGGTGTGATAGTTCCAATGGACAAGTTAAATATAAGCATAATTCCAAAATGAACTGGATCCACACCAAAGCTCACAGCAATCGGTAAAAAGATAGGTGTGAAAATTAATACAGCTGGAGTTGGATCCATAAACGTCCCAACAATTAACAAGACTAAGTTCATAATCAATAGAATAATATAAATGTTGTCTGTCAAAGCTAGTAATGTATCAGCTATTATGCCTGGTATATTAGTAAAAGCCATAACCCATGACATGATGGAAGATACGCCGATTAAAAAGATTACAATCGATGTTGTTCGAGTAGAATCTAACAGAATCCTCGGTAAATCCTTTACCTTAATTGTCTTATAGACAAAGGAAAGTAATAACGAATACACAACTGCAATTGCAGAACCTTCTGTTGCAGTGAAGACACCATAAATAATTCCACCGATTACGATAATGATTAAGAACAAACTTGGAATTGCATCCAGAAATACACGCAATGCTACACGTAATGACACTCTTTCATCACTTTTATAGCCACGTTTTTTAGCCATAAAGTAAGCAACAATCATGCAACCTAGACCCCACATGATTCCTGGAATATATCCAGCCATAAATAATGCAGCAATTGATGTACCTCCACTTACCAAGGAATAAACAATTAACGTATTACTAGGTGGGATAAGCATACCAGTTGGTGCAGATGCGATGTTTACTGCTGCATTGAAGTTTCTGTCATATCCTTCTTTTGCTTGCAAAGGGCCCATCGTACTACCTACAGCAGCTGCAGCTGCAACTGCTGAACCACTGATTGATCCAAACATCATATTGGCTACAATATTCGTATGCGCTAGAGAGCCAGGTAATCTACCACTTAATACTTTCGCACAATTTATTAGTCTTAACGCTATACCGCCGTTGTTCATGATTACACCAGCCAGTACAAAGAATGGTATTGCTAGTAACGTAAATGAATTGGTACCAGCAAACATTCGTTGCGCTGATGTCAAAAGAGAGTTGTTGAAATCCATAATAGAAATCATCGCTAAGACAGAAGCAATCCCCAAACTTACAGCAATTGGAGCACCGATGATCAATAAAAATGCTACACAGATTAATAGAATAAGCGCGGCTTGCAAAGCTACATCCATTTTACATTCCTCCTTGCAAGTCGCTCTTAGCTTTTGGTGTTGTTGACAGATCAATTTCTTCTAAAGATTTTTTCTTTGTTACAATCAAGTAAATACTATTTATACAATAGTAAACAATAAATATTCCGCTTAAAGGAATGGCTGCATATAAATAGCCAACGGGAACATGTAGCGTAGCATTCATTTGATTCCAAGCAAGGCTAGTCGCACTATATCCGCCCATAATAAGAACTAATACAGCAAATACAATTACTACTAACTCGATAAATACTTCCACTCCCATTCTCATCTTGTCTGGAAACTTTTCACGGACAAAATCGATTGCCATATGACCATTTTCTCCAAAGACAAATGCAGAACCAAACAAAGTTAGCCATACAAAACAATATTTCGCCAATTCCTCTGAGAATACACTTGGGCTATTAAATACAAATCGGGTCACGACTTGCCATGTGACAAGTAACACTAGAAAACTAAATAGCGCTATACAAACAACCGCTAATATTTTGTCTAAAACCTTTTTTACTGTATTCATAAAATCACTCCGACCTATTTAGCAGCTTCTCTTACTTTGTCGTAAAGAGCTTTTGCACCTTCAGATGATAATTTCTCTTCTAGTAACGGTTGCACTGCATCTTGGAATACCTTGATATCTGGCTTATTGAACTCTGCACCATCTGTTTCAGCGTCCGTAATCGCTTTCTCTACTTCCGTATCCCAAAGATTAACAGCATTATCAACCGCTTTCGCAAATCCTTCTTCAAATATCTTTCTATGCTCTTCTGACATTCCTTTTAATAGATCATTATTTATTATTAAATAGTCGGGAATCATCAAATGCTGTGTATAAGAGTAGTATTTAGCAATCTCACTATGCTTTAAGTTCGCATAGATTAACTCATTGTTTTCTCCACCCTCAAGTACTCCTGATTGTAGAGCAGTATAAACTTCCCCTTGACCCATCGGTGTACCGACGCCACCCATTTTTTCCATCATTTTAATATTTGTATCACTGTCAATGATTCGTACTTTAAGTCCTTTTAAATCTTCTGGTGTTTCAATCGGCTTAACATTATTGTATACATTACGGATACCTCCGTGGAATGCACCAACTACAGACATCCCTTGGTCTTCAACAGAACTATATAGATTCCCTATGATATCTGAATTGTTAAATACGGATAATTGATGATCTTTTGAATCGAAAACATATGGTAGATTGAATACAACGAATTCATCGTTAAAGTTTTCCATTAAACTACCTGCTACAATGGACATCGAAATTGTTCCTGATTGAACAAGTTCAATTGTTTCGCGTTGGGCACCCAACAATTCATTAGGATACATTTCAATTTCATAGGCACCGTTTGTTTTTTCTTTTAACTCTTCACCGAACTGCTCCATTGCTTTATATTGTGGATGAGTATCTGGTTGATTGAAAGCGACCTTCAGCACTTGTGTTTTTTGAGATGATTCACCATTTACTGCCACAGTTTCGTCTTCACTACAACCAGTTAAAAATGCCGCCATTGTGAAAGCGATTCCAAAACCTACTATAGCTTTTAATCTTTTTTTCATTCTCTACACCCCTCATTTTCAAGTTAAATTATTTATTGGATAATGCACTTGTTCCCCTTGTAAAAACCTAACCGCTTCTTCAGCAACTTTTCTTTTTAACTCTTTAGCTGATTCCTCGGAATACCATCCCATATGCGGTGTACAATATAAATTCTCAAGTCTTAGCAGAGGTGAGTCCAAAGGAATCGGTTCAATCTCCGAAACATCCAGTGCAGCACCTGCTATCCATCCTTCTGTTAATGCCTTGTCTAGAGCATTTTCATTGATAATCCCACCACGAGATACATTTATTAAATAAGAAGAACGTTTCATCTTTTGTAATTCTTCTTCTCCTATTAAGTGATACGCTGAGTCAAGTGGGCAATGGATAGACACAATATCAGATTCTTTTAATAGAGTTTCTAAATCTACAAATTGAACGAATTCAGGTGCACGGTTTATTCTTTCTTCCGTCATCTTGGGATCATAAGCTAAAACTTGACTATTTAGCGCATGCACGCGATTGGCGAAAGCAGTGCCTATTCGTCCGATCCCTATTATTCCCACCTTCTGCTCTGAATGCCGATAAACAGGAATACTCTTTTGGTAATCCCAAACTCCTTGTTTAACCAGTGAACTCATTTGGGATACTTTACGGGTTAGCGTAAGTAGACAAGCCAGCGCGTGATCTGCAACTTCTTGTGTGCCATAGTCTGGTACATTACAAACTTGCACACCATACTTAGTAGCAGCTTGGACGTCTACATTGTTTACACCTACACCATATCGGATGACCAGTTTTAAATTCGGACTATTTGCCAGAACATTCTCCGTAATAGGCGCGTATTGGTTGATCCAAACAGTGGCATCATGGCATTGTTCAATCAAATCCTGTTCCGTCTTACATTGTTTCTTTTGGAACTTAATGGCGCTCTTACTTAGAATCTCTGTCTCAATTTCAATGTCGTAATGATCACAATCTGTAATAATCACAGCGTTATTAGCCACAATTCCACCTCAATTTTTATAAACTAAAAATGGTTATCTAATTTCTTTCATATCAACGAAATCCATATCGTCAAAATCCTGATTTTCCCCACACATTCCCCAAATGAATGTATAGTTGCTAGTACCGATTCCTGAATGAATAGACCAGCTTGGTGATAGAACTGCCTGTTCATTTGCCATTACAATGTGACGCGTTTCAGTAGGTTGCCCCATAAGATGAAAGACTCTCGTATCCTCTTGCATATTAAAATACAAATAGACTTCCATTCGTCTTTCATGAGTGTGACATGGCATAGTGTTCCAACCACTTCCCTCTTCCAAAACGGTCATCCCCATACTTAGTTGACAAGTTTCCAGTACGTCTGGATGGATGAATTGATAGATTGTCCGTTTATTCATCGATTTAATATCACCTAATGGTCGTGCAATAGCTTGGTCCTGGCTAACTTTTACTGTCGGATACTTTTTATGGGCAGGACATGAGTTTATGTAGAACTTAGCTGGATTGTTCGGGTCATTTGACTGAAAGATTACTTCTTTCGTCCCTCGACCAATATAAATACCTTCTTTACTATTAAGTTCCATTTTCTCTCCGTCTAACATAATAACGCCGTCTCCACCAATATTAATAACACCCATTTCACGTCTTTCTAAGAAATAAGATGCTGCAAGCTCTTTTTCAGCACTAAGTGTAAGCGCTTTCTCTTTAGGCATAGCCCCACCGTAAATAATACGATCTACATGACTGTAAGTTAGTTCAATAGAGTCTTCCAAAAATACAGATTCCATTAAAAATTGATCTCTTAGCTTATCAGTTGTATAACCTTTTACATCTTCTGGATGATGCGAGTACATTATTTTCACTTCAAACACTCCTCCAAATAATATTGTTCCACCTAGTGGAACGCTATTCCATAATTAATCATAATATACTTTCAGAATACTTACAATACATATTTTACAAATATCTAAATTTTTTATCATTTACGGTCCTGTCATTTACAAATCATTTTTAATATCTTAAGATTGAAAAGAGAACGCTGCTTCAAGTAGATATAATTTAGGGGTGCAATTCATGACAAATGTACAATCGCTAGAAAGAGCATTAATGTTATTGAACACAATATCTGAGTATCCAGATGGAATACAGATTGCTCGTCTCTCAGAAAAAGTAGGGCTATCAAAAAGTACTATTCATCGTTTACTTTCTACGCTCCTAAATATGAATTATGTAGCTAAGGTAGAGGAAACCGATAAGTATAAATTAGGTTATCAAGTTGTTTATCTATCACGAAATATGATAAATAATTTAGATATCATTAACATTTCTAAGATTCACCTAGAGCAGCTCTCTAGTAATGTAAATGAAACAGTCCATCTATGTATTGAAGATAATGGAGAAGTACTTTATGTAGATAAAATTGAAAGTAATCAGACCATACGCATGTTTTCCCGCATCGGTCACAGATCTCCTATGTATTGTACTGGGGTAGGAAAAATACTACTGTCTGGAATGTCCGAGGATAAATACAATAAAATTGCTCAAAATACTATTTATACTTCTAAAACTGCTAAAACTATCCAGTCTAAACAACAACTAGATGAAGAGATAAAACTTGTTAAAAAACATGGATATGCTTTAGACAATATAGAAAATGAAGAAGGAATTCGCTGTATTGCTGCACCCATTAGGGATTTCCAAGGTCGTATCATTGCAAGCTTCAGCATATCGGGACCAACCAGTAGAATGACGATGGAGCGCGTAAATGATGAACTGATTGATAAGGTTAAAGAAACAGCATTGAACATCTCCCAACAATATGGCTATCGTCCAGGAGTTTAGTTATTTTTTAGATATAAGCACTATGATATAAATTGAAATAGAATAGCTTAACACGCAAAAAGTGGCTGAAATATGATTTCAGCCACTTTTTAATTTCCTTTTTGAATTTCAATATAACCTTGTACTTAACATAAAACTAAATTGCAGTAAATTATCAGAATAGTGCATAATTGTTTCTGCCACAGGGACGAATGATAAATTTATGATGACAAGGTAATAGGAAAATGTTATTATTATTCCGACCAAACAAAACGATACTAAAGTTCTACATCATAGTTAGGAGTGCTCAGTATAGATTAGGTATTTTGTAACTTAAAATTTTTCTATTTCATGAAAATCTAGGTTACCTTAAAAGAAAGACTTAGAACCTTGCCATTGGATATATAGAGAACAAGTAAAATTTGTGTTAGGGGAAATCAACAATAATGAAGAGAATTTGCAAGATAATTATCACTGGACTGATTGTACTTTCAATACTTTGTGGTTCTGGACAAACAACATCAGCTAAGGCACTTGAAAAACCTACTTATTTAACAACAGAAGAGAACAAAAAAGTTAGAATTGGCTTACATACCATTACTTCTAATGCTAAAAAAGAAAATTCGAAAGTAACCTCATATAGTAAGTTCATAGAGGGAAATACCGAGATTTTGAACATTACACTTGTTCCATCGGTAGAAAGTACTACAATTGAGGTACCTTTGGAACTTAATAAAGGGGAAATTGCCGTTTTATACAAAAATGAATTCGGAAGAATCTTCAACTCAGGTAATTTGTATAATAAGGAGAATCATTCGATAGGAACTTTTAACGCAGAAGTAGTCAATAACGATGGAAAGGTACAACTATCGTCAACTGTTAAAAGCAACAGTATTTTACAGCTTAACTTGAAAACAAAAACAGTTTCGAAATCGCTACAAATTCAGGTGAAGATGAATGCAACCTCTTTTTCTACTTACTTCACTAATAGTGAATGGATACATAGAAGTGGAATTACTTCATTAAGTCTGTCACAAAAACCGGATATTACTAGTTCAAAAAATTCCGATTTAAATAGAGTAATAAAATTAGATGCTTGGGATAAAATAAAGTCTATTTACACAAGCGATACCAAATGGTACAACCCCAAAGGTATGCAGGATCAATTTGATTGTCACTTTGATTTTGCAAAGAAGAAAGACCTTTGGAACTTAGAGCCTCATCGACCTGATTTAGACTACTTCTCTACTGTGTTAGCATCATGTAATCCTTAATAAACATTCTTTTTATCAAATAAAACAGCAGCAGATTAATTTGTCTGCTGCCGTTTTATTTGATTTAAACTATGTAAACCTTTTGAACCTTATTAGTGTAAAATTTTTAGTTCAATAGAACTTCACATTATTATAATTTTAGAAAATGTTACTTATAAATTTACAAGTTATATGATATTATTTAGTAGAAATCCAATATACATTTTTGGTAAATTTAAGTTCAACATCTTAGATGCTTGTCCATATCTACATTTGAGGAAATGCCTCTTTTCCATGATACAACGACTTTTAAGTAAGAACTTAACCTGTTTTGAACTTAGGAGGCGTGTATTCGTGCAGTCAAATTTTGATAAAGAACTAGATAAGATTCTTGGAACTCGTAAAATTTTTCATATCATGGAGTGTGAAATTTGTGGATATGATGAAATTTACTTCAAAGATCCTGAAACAAATAAACAAATAGGTGTAGCCTGCGAAGGATGTAACTACATAAAAAAAATCGATCTTTGAGTATAATCCATCCTTCAAATCCATTATGTTTGATTTGCTGCAGTCATCGATGTCTCTGAAGTCTGGTTGCAACTCAATCTACTAGTAACAACATACCTCAGTCACTATTTCTTCTTCTTCTTCATGTGAAATAATTTGCAATCTTGGACAGATAGATTGAGGGTGAAGTATATTCCAAAATACAATGGTATTATTCAAACCTCAAAGCCTTACTTGGTTTCATACTTGCGGCTTTTAAAGCTGGATAGATTCCGACTAAACTTCCAATTGCAACAGAAGTATACAAAGCAAGCTTCACTGCCCACATCGGTAACACAAGCGCGAAAATCTCTATATTACTATTCCAAACTTCAATAATTGCATACCCTAGACCAATTCCTATAGCTCCTCCAATTATACAAAGTAATAGTGTTTCGAAGAAGAACTGCATCATTATTTCAAAGGTTGTGGCACCGAGGGCTTTACGAATACCGATCTCTCGAGTCCGCTCACGAACTGACATAACCATTACATTCATAATTCCTGTTCCACTTATAAATAATGCGGTGACAGTTATTCCAACTAACATAACCTGTAATATAGAGGTAACTTTACCAAGTGCACCTAACATTTGATCCTGCTTTACAACACTAAAGTCAATCTCTGAATGATTAGCTGCTAGCGAATTAAACACAGCCCCATCTACTTCATCTACGACTTCCAAACTTGAAGTTTCCACAATCATTTTCGTTAAATTCTTCATTTCCGTTGTAACTAGCGCAGTTTCAATAGGCATAACCACATTATTATCTGTACTTGACCCTAAAGTGGCATTTGGTGCAAGTACGCCAATCACCTCAAAAGACTCCTTATTTATAGTAATCATCTGTCCTACTAAGGAATTCTCCTGTGCAGAAACATTGTCACCTAGAAGTTTGTCTAAAATACGTTTCCACCATGTCTTCGTCTCTTCTACATCTGCCGAACCATTAACTTCGGGCTCAGGTACCCCATTTTTACCTAGAAGAGAATCATGTATATTATTACCGACTACTACAACCTTCGCTTCAGCAAACTGCTCTTCTTTTGTAAAGAATCTACCTTCTGCAAGTTTTGCATGCTGAACTCTACTATATTGATCAGTAGTCCCTACTATTGCTGACTGTATAGTTTTATCCCCATAGTTTACAAAATTTACGGTCTCTAATTGAGGTGTTACAGTTTTAACATTTGGAACATCCTTAAGTGCTAGAGCATCCTCATATGTAAGTGTGCTTGGCACACTCGTCAATCCACTTAGTATATCCTTTTGTCCATTAGCTGTATCAAGTACTCTACCAGGCATTACTAAAATCTGCTCTGCTCCAAGACTTCCCATCTGTTTCATCAAAGTATCCTTTACGCCAATCGCAATGGCGGTAAGTACAATGACAGCGAACATTCCGATAACTACTCCCGTCATTGCAGAAAGTACCCGGTAACGATTCGACCATAGTCCAAAGCAAGCCAATTTGAATGCAGTGAATAACTTCATACAAGCACCCCATTATGTAAACGTAAGATTCGGTCTGCTCGCTCCGCTACTTCTAGATCATGAGTTATAACAACAATAGTCGCACCTTGTTCATGTACTCGGTCAAAAACACTTAAAATACTTTCAGTTGTTTCTTCATCCAGACTACCGGTGGGTTCATCCGCTAATATCAATCCTGGCTCATTCACTAGGGCTCTAGCTATAGCCACACGTTGCTTTTCTCCACCTGATAAGCGATCTGGTTTTTGGTTCCTTTTATCCAACAAACCCATCTCATCCAGTAAAGTAAGCACTCTCCCTTTTTTCTTTCCTAAACGCTTTCTTCCATACGTTAAAGGTAGAAGCACATTCTGAAACACCGATAAATTAGGAATCAATTGAAAATGCTGAAATACAAAACCAATTTCTTCATTCCTTAATCGAACACGTTTACCACGTCTCATTTTATGTACTGACTTTCCAGCTAATTTATACTCTCCAGCATCTAGCACATCTAAGGTACCCAGGAGATTTAACATCGTACTTTTTCCAGATCCGGACTTTCCCATAATTGCTACATATTCACCCTTTTTTACCTGTAGATTAACTCCACGTAAAACTTCTGATTTTAGGTTTCCTGAACGATAATGTTTTCGAACATCCTTTAGCTCAATCATTCGACAACCTCCCTTTCCATTAAACCTACATCAATCGTTTCCTATCCAGATTTATTAAAAGTTTTCCTTGAAATGTATACTATAATAATTCCCAAACTTGCTCCCGCAATATCAATTAGGACATCTGTCAACTGTGCTCCCCTACCATATATAAATAACTGAAGCGTTTCATCTGATATAGCAAAGAGAAGACAACAAATAACAGCTAAGATAATAATCTTCCACTCTTTTACCTTACCTATATTTAATAGATATGAAACCAGAACACCTAATATTAAATAGATGGTAAAATGAGCAAGCTTCCTAACAATATGATGAATGTACTCTACTTCAAATACGAAGTAGGGAAAAAATGTATCTAATATATTTGTAAATACCATAGTAACGACTCTACTTAACCTAATAGACTCATATACAGTTTGTTGTGAAAAATAATAGATTAAAATCATCCAAAACAAGACAAAGCCAAACAAATAGTATTTTTTCATTTAAAAGGTTCCTTTTTTTTACAAAGTATTATTTCCACTTAAAGCTGGTTCTCTTGCCTTTTCACATCACAGATTACAGCGAGTGTTGAGTTCCAAAATATTTTCTAGACTTCTTCAAGCGGAAGCTGTCCTCGTTAACCGTGGGTCTTTCAGCTAGCGCTGTTCCCGCTTGAGTCTCCGCCTTCTGCTCCAATCTACGAGATCAAGTTTGTAAAAAGCGAACAAAAAATATCAATAAGTATTTGTGTTTTAATTAAAACAAGTAATTATGAAAGTCACTCAAGTACCTCACAATATCGTATTTACAATTACATCAATAACCCTCATCTGTTCAGCAGCGGTCATCTTTGTATCCGAAGGTAAGCAAAGTCCATTAGCGAATAATATCTCACTCACTACTTTTTCTTCATCATATGTGAAAAATTCGCATTCCTGGAAAATTGGTTGGAGATGAAGTGGTTTCCACACTGGACGTGCTTCAATATTTTCAGCGTTTAGTGCATTAATAAGATCATAGGTAGTAATCCTAATCTTTTCTGGATTTAAGAGCATTACACTCAACCATCTATTAGAAAAGGTATTTGTCAACTCTGGACTGAAAGAAATACCATCGATTAAGCTTAAACTATTCTCATATTTTGCGAAAATTGCACGCTTTTGTGCTACACGTTCATCTAAAACTTCCAATTGCCCTAGTCCAATTCCTGCAAGCACATTACTTAAACGATAATTATAACCAATCGTACTATGTTGATAATGCTTTGCATCATCACGGGCTTGAGTAGCTAAAAAACGGGCATGTTTCAAAGCTTCTACATCATTTGAAACAAGCATTCCCCCACCCGAAGTAGTAATAATTTTATTGCCATTGAACGAATAAATACCAAATTCACCAAACGTCCCACTTTTTTGACCTTTATACATAGATCCAAGTGACTCTGCCGCATCCTCTATAATTGGGACATCATACTGGTTACATATCTTTAGTAATTCATCCATTTTTGCACTTTGTCCGTATAAATTGACGATTATAACTGCTCGTGGAAGATCTTTCTTGGCCTTAGCAACTATTAAAGCTTTTTCTAACGCTTGAGGTGACATATTCCATGTATCAAATTCTGAGTCGATAAAAACTGGAGTTGCCCCCCGATAAATTATCGGGTTTGCACTTGCAACAAATGTTAAACTAGAGCAAAACACAGTATCCCCTACACCTACACCAAGTATATTTAAAGCTAAATCAATCGCTGCAGTACCAGAACTTACAGCGGCAGCATCAGCAATCCCAACATAACTTGCTAGTTCCTGTTCAAACTTATCTACATTTGGTCCTAGTGGTGCAATCCAATTCGTTTCAAATGCATCATTTATATATTTTTGTTCATTTCCACTCATATGCGGCGAAGACAGTAAGATTCGATTGTTCATGCTAAACCCTCTTTCTCTATTAACCTAGCCGGTACACCAACAACGGTAGTATTAGATTCAATATTCGAAATGACTGCACTCCCTGCTCCTATGTTTGTCCAAGCTCCAATTTCAATTCCCGGAATTACAGTTGCACCTGCTCCAATATGGCTACCTTCGCCAACTTTCACATTACCCGTTAAGATAGTCGCAGGCGAAACATGAGCAAAATCCTCTATTACACAGTCATGCTCAATTACACTGTTAGTATTAATTATTGTATGATTACCAATAGAGACATCTGCATTCACTACTGCCCCTGGCATTACAACAGTTCCGAAACCTATATTTGAAGAATTACTTATTATTGCACTGTTATGTATGACCTTTGCGTATTTTTCCTTTGGAAGAGCTAATCTTTCCACTATCTGTTTTCGAACAGAGTTTGAGCCGATAGCAATTACAACCATTACATCATCTTCAAGAATTTCTTTTATTAGATGTATGGGCCCCTTGAAAACTTGATGTTCATACGTATTCTTATTATATTTGTCATCTAACTTAGCTATAATTACTCTATTTTGAGATCTGATAGAATCTTCAATTACCTTTGAATGTCCACTGTCGCCAATAAGGATAATTCTCTCCAGGATGCCCACCTACTCTCATTCAATTTTATTTCCTTGAAATTTAGTAATAGTTGCTTGTCCTTCCTCAGTAATTCCTTCCTTTATAAAAACTTTCTTCACTGTCAAAAGTAAAATTTTCAAATCTAACAAAAAAGACTGATTTTCAACATACCATATATCTAATTCAAACTTTTCACCCCATGAGATTGCATTTCTTCCATTAACTTGAGCCCAACCAGTAATACCCGGACGAGCCTCATGCCGTTTTGCCTGCCTCTCGTTATATAAAGATAAATATTCTACTAATAACGGCCTAGGACCAACAAAACTCATATCTCCTTTAAACACATTCCACAGCTGAGGAAGTTCATCTATACTTAACTTTCTCAGAAATATACCAAAAGTAGTTATGCGAGCATGATCTGGTAGCATCTCTCCTGTTTCATCCCGCTCATCGGTCATAGTTCTAAATTTATAAACGATAAATGAACGATCATTTAATCCGGGTCTTTCCTGTTTGAACAGTACCGGAGATCCAATTTTAAAATATATCAATATAGAAATTACACCCATAAATGGAGACAATAAAATCAAAGCTATGAAACTGATAATAAAATCAAATGTTCTTTTCATATAAATCACTCTTTACATATATTATTTTGAATTGAATTGAATTAATTTAAATCAATACTCATTTGAGCTTCGAGCTTATTTGCCAACCTCTCCCAGGAATGATTTTTCTCAACGTAGCTTCTAGAATTATTACCAAATGTCACTAACTCAGATTTATCAATATCACTTAAATAGTTTACTAGTTCTTCTTCAAAATTCCCTTTAATAACTTGACCTCCATTTGCTAATTCCACTGGAGTTCCTTCTACATCACATAATATTATTACTGGCAAAGAAGCACCCATATAATCGAATAATTTATTTGGACTTATTCCCCATTTAAAAACTGGAGAATTCACTAATGGCAATAAACCTACATCTGCATATTTCAATATTTCTGGAATCATTTCTTTTTTTACTGGAGAAAGCATTGTAACATTAGTTATTTTTTCAGATTTTATACGATTTACTAACCGTTTTTTCTCTGGTCCATCCCCTATCAATAAAAAATGAACATCAGCTTTTTGTTTCCAGATTTTAGTTGCACTATTTAATATGACATCTAAATTATTAGCCTTTCCATGTGCACCTGTGTATATGGCAATCGTTTGTTTTTCTATTTTATCTAGTGCTTGCTTTATGTCTGCAGAAAGCTCAGCAGAATTTAAAGTTCTATCCGTATCAAATCCGTTAGGAATATATAGAACTTTTTCTTTTGCAATTCCTTTGGATTCTACATAATCAACTGCCTTATCAAATAAAACTATAATACGTTTAGCTTTTTTGAATAAAAAATGCTCTATTTTAGAGAGTATATAAATAACTGGGTTCTTTGGAGACATCTTTCCTAAATCTATTAATGTCTGTGGCCACAAATCCCTTTCTTCAAAATAGTAAATACTATTGTATTTTTTTGCTATGAGATAGCCTATTATTGCAGCAAATGGATGTACTAGAGATCCGATTACTATATCTGGTCGATTACTCTGTATTCTTGCAATTTTATAAGCACGCCTCGTATAGGAGAGCATATTCAAGACTCTTTTATAATTATTTTTAGAGTATGGAGTTGTTTTTACCCAAATAAATTTGACACCATCACACATTTTCTCTTTATAGAAACTCTTACTTTCTAATAAATGTTCTTCTACTAATAATTGGTGATTGAAGGATGAAGCATAAATTGTAACTGAATGTCCCAACTTTACTAGTTGTTTCCCTAAATCGTAATGCCGTGTTCCACCACTGGAATTAGGTCCTGATGCATAATGATTAAAAATCCAAATATTCATTTTAAAAACCTCTCAACTACATTAAATTGTATTTTTTAGAATTCTCTTATTACAATCTAAGAACTTAAAGATCCTAATAAAAAAACACCTATCATTAACAGTATTCCCCATATAATTAGAAGGAATTATTTTTATTATTTCAAAAGAAAGATGAATTTATTTGCCAAAGCTCTTATATACTTCTATCATTTTCTTACTCTCTTCTTCCCAGTTAAATTCACTCTCTATAGCTAATCTTCCATTCATACCCATTTTTTGAGCAACGTCATGATTATTTAAAAGATAATTTATGGCATCAGCAATAGCTTCTGGACTTTCTGGGTTTACACATATTCCACATTTATATTTTTCTATTATGCTACGCCACAATGGAAAATCTGAACAAATCACCGGGATTCCAGCAGACATATATTCAAACATTTTATTTGGTTGTGCATTAACGTTATTTGGCTCAGGTAAAAATGTAACAATTCCAGCTACTGATAAATGTAACAACTCTCTAACTTCAGGACGTTTTAGGACTCCAACGTATTCTATATTTCTATGATTACTTAAAGTTAATTCCATCTCCTTTGGATGCACGGGACCAGCGAATATCATTTTCCCCTCAATTAAATCTGCAGCTTTTATGAGTTGATACATTCCTCTTATAGGAACCAATCCACCAATATAACAAACTTGTCCATGTGAGTTAAACAAACTACCGGGGTCCGTAATTAACTCCTCGAGCAGTGGGAAATTATTAATATTAACCGTATTTTTGTTTATTTGATTAAATCGTTTTGTAATATAAGGTGTAGCAGTCATCAAGTAATCTAATTTACGAGCACAATAATTCTCAAAAAACTCGATAATATTTGCTATAGGCTTTCTTATGAAAGAAGAGATCCATGGTTTCGATAGTATTGCACGAGGTAAATCTTCATGGATATCATAAATTACTATTTTCCCTCTTTTTTTCAAGGCTAACCCTACTGGTAATAATTCTGGATCATGGAAATGATATATATCCGCATCTACCTCTTTTGCCTTATTAAAAACCTCTAACACCGTTTGTGTCATTCTATGAAGCCGATTTCCTTTTCCTTTCCTAACGCCTATCACATTTACTCCATTATTAATTGAATTTTCAACTCCCGGAACTACATAACTTACTTCAAATCCTGAGTTGACTAAAGTCAGGCATTCTTTTAAATAAATTCTCGTATCAGTTACAGTATGAACAGAAGTTAAATGACAGATTTTAATTTTTTCTCACTACCTTTGTGCGTGATTTTTTAATCGATATAGAACTTTTATGATCAATGCCTTCATCCTATAATTAGTATTATTCAAGTACTTTTCCCACCTACTAGATACTCCCAACAAATAGTTATTATTAGTTTTAGTCGCAATATATTTTAATTGAGTAACATGCAGCATATGATAGATTATCGTTGAAATGTTTCTAATGTTTTTTCCTTCAAGATGTAAATCATAATAGGACCAGAATCCCGAATCCCATCTTTCAATATTTTTTTCTAATGATGTTATTGCACTATCAATTAAAGTACTTAAATCGACTGCTTCGCTTTCTCTTTCTGCAGAATTTTCAAGTATTTCCTTAAGCTCTATCAAACCAATTAAAGAATATAAAAAACCATTTAAAACATGCACTGGATCATCCGTAGGATATTCTTCAAAGAAAATTGAATTATCATTTAAATAGGAAGCCACCCCCTTGTCTCTAACCAATTTCTTGAATGGTTCAATTGCTTTAATGGCAAGATCGATATATTTATCCTCTAATGTTAGAAGATATCCCCTTACTAAAATACTTATCCCTTCTCCTTGAGCCATACATGATATCCAATTTTTTTCTAAAGTGTTCCACTCAAACTTATAAAACCATAGACCTCTATGGTTATTTTGATAAAACCAAAAGAGTACTTTCATGAATTCTTGTTTGTGTATTTCTTTACTATTATTTTGATATCTTCCCCAATGCGCAAAGCCATATGAGGCTATTCTAGTAGGATTATATTGTTTTCCTTTTGATACATAGACTTTCATGGGAATACCATGTTCATCGAACGGATGGTAATAATTAACTTCATCATCTAGAGTGAAATCTAAATCGACCGGATATAATGCTTTGCTCTCGTCAATCTTTAAATTGTATTTTTTCTTTATTATTAAAAACTCTAGAATGTCCTTACTGAATTTTTTTATTCTCATTATTTACTCCTTACATAAAAATTTCCGATAATCGGTAAATAACTCTGTTTAGATATTCCTTTTAAAAATAGCAATAACAATGGGATTGATAAGAACCCTCTTCCGAGAGATACAGAGTAAAAATTTGAAAGCATTAAGTGAATCATTCCTAAAATCACAATTACTTTTCCAGCTGTATAAAAAAAAGTGTTATTCAACTTAAAAAAATAATCAAATGTGACTAAGAGGATACTTATAAATATTGTAGAAAAAATGACTCCATAAAGGCCCCAATCAGCGTAAAAGGAAGCAAAATAAGATGCATTTACAAGCCCCCCCTGAATAGTAGTTTCAAAATAGTTTTCATATATATAACTTGGTATATTTATATATTCTTGATTTGTTAAAAAAGATAGTACCTTGTTTGATGAAAAGCCTACTATCAAGTTATGGTTACTGAAATAATCAAAATACACTCCACTTGCATAGGATGGAACCCATGTAAGTCTTCTCCATAGACTCTCAACAAGGACTACCAAGCCGTTGAGTCCAGATGTACCATACAACAGCGGATATATAGCAGCCGGAATTAATAAAACAGCAATAATTCTTCCGCCTATTTTATTTACCTTTAACCTTCCTCCAATCGCAAAGTTATATCCTAAAAGACCACTTATCATATAAATTACGACTGGTGATTTTGCGGTAGTGGATAAGCAGAAGAATATTCCTGCAAGCATTATTATTAAGTAATGCCATTTACTTATTTTCTTCTGTGCAAATAAGATAGATAGAAAAGAAAAATATAAAGGAAACATTAAAGCTCTTGAATAAGAATAAATATAAGTTAGTAAAGGGTTTATATTGGATGTTAATCCAGAAATTCTTTGATTCATCACCTCTACACTGTTACTTGTATTGGTGAAAAGAGTGAATAATGCGATATTTGAAAATCCAATATCTACAATAAAAGTTCCTACTATTAAAAGAAAAATTAACGAAAAAAATGGAATTCTTCTATATAGGAATTCATCTAAATTATTGAAATGGAGATTATTCACCTTTAGATTAAATGCGTATGTAGACTTTAAAACTACAACTTTTACATATGAGGCTATTAAAACTACTATTAAAGGAATTATCCATACAGCAATAATAAAATGGATATTCCCAAAAAATTTATATACCTCCAGTGCTCTGATATAGATCAAAAACAAAAAGGAATACAGAAAGATATGAACAAATGAAAAACTTAAAATCCGACCGTAACTAATTTTAATAATCATCATACTTATTATTGGTATTACACAATGTATAAGAAGTAGCATGTTTTATCCTCTCGATTTCTGCCTTAATAAAGTAAACTATTAACTCTTTATAACCTTTCTAAAATAAACAATAAGTAAAGAATAATTATATAAACACTTAACAATAATCCCTACCGTATAACCGTATGCAAACGAAACTAATGAACTTTCAAAAAACACTACAGATACACCAATGAAAAACGAGAGAGCTATAAAATCTGATATAACTTTATAGCCTTCAGAATAGTATTTGATAATAAATCCCCTTATTAAGTAATCCAATACTAATAATGCATTCCCTAGGTTCAAAATCTTAAATATACTCATAGCTTCAACGTAATACTCAGGATATAAATGCTCGATCAGCACTGGTCCTAAAAAAGAACTAATAACAAAGAGAAATATAAATAGAAGAAATGGTATATATAATAGAAGTTTCAATTGATTTTTCTCAATAGTATTTTTTTGTGCAATATAACTGAATACTACATTTGAAAGGACATTAAATGGCACAGCAAATATTAAACCTGTTATATTAGCAACATAAAAAATAGGTATAAATTCCAGACTCATAAAATGTCCGATTAATACACGATCTACATATTTGTATAGAGTATAAAAAATGGATGAAAATAGTAGTAAAACTACGGAATAATATAGTTTTTTTTCATATATTTTATTAAATACGTGAAATATCCTAATATGACTTTTATCAACTAACAAGAAAACAACAAAAAATGAAAACTCCGCAAAGAACAAAATTTGAAATACATTCAACGGAATATTCATTCTCAGCAACATCCAACCTAAACAATAAATTCCTGATACGACTATATTAAGTAAAAATATTACTTTATAATCTAATTTTGCTCTAAGCCAGGTTGTTAAAATTACTCTCATTTGATTGAAAAGTGTGATTAAGAATATATATAAAACATCTTGATTAGAAAAAGTTATTCCGAGTAATTGTTGCTTATTGAAAATTAAACAACCAAGTAAAAAAACTAGAAATATAACAATAGAAATATAAAGCAAGCTACTAAATTTTTGAAAGTGTGTATTATTCATTTTCCAAGTTGAATAATTTTTTAAGAATACATTACTTATTGTTCCTCCAATTAGGGAACCTACTAAATTAATAATGGTAATGATGTATATAAATTCTCCAAAAAAATGCTCACTAAATTGTTTAGAAACTTCTGGATAATATAATATTTGTATAGCAAATAAAAAAATAAAAGAACTTAGTAGATTGATATATACATCTTTAAATATTTTTTTTTTCATTTTATCTTCTCTTTTTCTTAATTTAGTTTTTTCTAATGTGTTAACTAAACTATTAGTATGACTTCATCGGAGAATGAATATTTTTTTTATTCGCTAACCCAATTAATGTATCTTTCATATCATCGGCCTTCATACTTTTCAACTTGTCCAATACATATTCCAACTCCACTTCACTTATTGGACTTGCTCTTCCAACATGTATTTTAGGAAAGATAAATTTATCCTGAATCTCATCTTCACTTAATAGTTCTTCATATAATTTTTCTCCCGGACGAGAACCAGTGTAGTAGATGTCGATCTCATCTTCAGTGTATCCGGATAACTTAATGAGATTTTTGGCTAAGTCTACTATTTTCACAGGCTCACCCATATCAAGGACAAAGATTTCGCCTCCATTTGCTAGGGTACCTGCTTGGAGAACTAATCTCGAAGCCTCCGGAATTGTCATGAAGTAGCGGGTCATATTTGGGTCTGTTACTGTTATTGGACCACCCATTGCAATTTGCTTTTTAAATAGTGGAACTACACTGCCTCGAGATCCAAGTACGTTCCCAAATCGAACAGCTGCAAATTTTGTATTACTTTTCTTCGCGAGATTCTGAACTATCATCTCGGCAAAACGTTTTGTTGCCCCCATTATGTTAGGGGGATTTACTGCCTTGTCTGTCGAGATCATGACAAAGTGTTTTATACCAAAGGTGTCTGCTGCTTCAGCAATATTTTTTGTTCCGAAAATATTATTTTTCACTGCTTCCATTGGGTTATATTCCATTAAAGGTACATGTTTATGGGCAGCAGCATGATAGATAACATCGGGTCTATGAGTAGACACAATATCAAAAATTCTCGGTCTGTCTTGGATGTCCGCAATAATCGGAATAACTTTAATCATGGAGGAAGCCTTTTGTCTTAACTCCATGTCAATCGTGTAAATAGAGTTTTCTCCATGTCCTAGTAAAATAATTTCCCTTGGCTCAAACTTAGCTACTTGTCTGCAGATTTCCGATCCGATAGATCCACCTGCTCCAGTAATTAGAATTTTTTTGTTTGTCAGCTTCATTGATATAGAATCTACGTCTAGTGCTACTTCTTCACGTCCTAGTAAATCTTCAATTCTGACATCCCTAAACTCATTAACGGATACTTTGCCGGTGAGTAAATCTTCGATAAGCGGCATCGTTTGTGTATGAATACCAGTATCAAGACACTTTTGCATTAGATTAGAACTTGTATGTTTGTCTAGGGAAGGAATGGCAATGATGATATGCTCAATATCTAAGTCCTTCACGGCGTCCTCAATAACTTTTGTTGGCCCCATAACTTTTATATTAAATATTTCTAACCCTGTTTTTGTACAATCATCATCTAAAAAAGCAACTGGCTTTAATGGTGAATCCGCATTATTTAATAACTGGCGTGCTATCATCGAGCCCGCTGAACCTGCTCCGATTATTAACGTTCGCTTTTCAGTTTTATTCAGATTTTTTTCTCCGGACAAATACGAATCCCTAAAAACTCTCCAAGAAAGCCTTGACCCTCCGATTAGTAACATATGTAGCATCCATGTAATTGAGAGTGCTCTAGTTAGTACATCTCCAGCAACAAGAAATTGTATCAAGGCAACAGTCAAGATTGTAAGTGAAACTGCTTTAGCAATTGATACTAACTCTCTGATAGATGCATACTCCCATACTTTTCGATAGAGACCATAGTACATAGCAAAAAAATGGTGTGCTATAAAAATAGTTAGTGCACTTATCAATAGAAAAGTATTATTAAAAGGATTTTCTATAGGATGAAGTACAAAATATCCTATATAAATGGAAAAGAACACGATACAGGAATCCACAAAAATCAATAATGATATTCTTTTTCTAAGAGACATTTCTTCTTCAGTCCTTTCTTCTAAAGCATTTCTTTTAATGAAATATTTTCCACCATTTTGATGATGGGATTTCCCCTAATTCTAAAATAATAGCTTCCCTATTGTTTAGTATTCTAAAATTGTTCTCTAAAAAGATGTCTACAGCATCCAACCTTTTATGTTTTTCTAAGTAGCTTAAGCCCTCATCAAATAGTAATGGACGATTTTTTAAACTATGAACATCCGATCCATAAGCATGTACTAAATTGTTATCCACTAATTGTAGTGATGTTTTTTGTACATTCTTCCCAAAGTGTCCGGCGACACTACCAGCAGTAATTTGTGCTATAGCACCATTATTTATCAATTTCATAAGGTGCTGCGGGTTATTGGCAATTATACGGTTCCTTTCGGGATGAGCTATTACTGGAATTTTATCTAATTGAATTATTCTCTGAATCACTTGTTCTGTGTATAATGGAATACCATCATTTGGAAGCTCAATCAGTACATATCTGGATTTTGCTAGAGCAAGGATCTCACCATCTGACAATTTCTCGACTGTTGAATGTTGTATTCTTATTTCCTGCCCAGCATGAATAGTAATTGGTAGTTCATATTTATTTATTTCTAATGTTAATAAGTTAATTTTTTCATATACAAGTTCAGCTGGTACATTATAGTGTGGGTTATAAACGTGCGGTGTTGCTATAATGTCAGTAATTCCTTCCTCAATAGCTAGTTTGATAATTTCCATAGATTCTTCTATTGTATTTGGACCATCATCTACTCCCGGGAGAATATGGGCATGTATATCAATCATTTTCAATACCTCTGTTTCCTAGAGTTTAACTAAAAAAAGAATGTTTAGGTAAATATACCCATTCACTCTACATTTCCGTAATATTGGTAGTAATAGTGGTTCTTTTGAAGCTTAAAATTATTTAACACAACACCCAATATATTAGCTTTTGAAGAATTTAAAGCTTCTTTCGCTTTTAAAAGTGCATTTTTTTCCGTATTCCCTGAATTTAATATTAAAACGGTACCTTCACATTTGTTGGAAAGAATTTGTGCATCTGTTACAGATAAAACAGGTGGGGCATCGAAAATAATGAGATCATATTTATCTGTCATTTCCTCCAAAAGCTTCTGCATTGTTTGAGAGCTAAGTAACTCAGCTGGATTAGGTGGAATAGGCCCACATGTAATAATAGATAGATTATCAATTTCACAAGTCTTTACTACATCTTCTAATACAGATTTTCTTGATAGGAGATCGGAAATACCCTCTGTATTAGTAATGTGAAAGGTATGATGAACAGTAGGTTTTCTCATGTCTGCATCAACTAAAAGGACTCTTTTTCCTTCCTGAGAAAATACTACTGCCATATTTGCCGCTACCGTAGATTTCCCTTCTCCAGGAGATGATGATGTAAAAAGAAGTGTTTTAAGTTCTTTATCTGGCATTGAAAAGTTTATGTTTGTACGAAGTGTACGGAACTGTTCCGAGACTATAGATTTAGAAAGCAATCCTGTAACTAGTTTTCTTGCTGCAGTTTGAAAAGATTTTTTCTTTTTTTCTATTTTTTTTCTAACCATTTAGCTACCTCTTTCTACGAATTGTCACTTCCGCCATAGTATTTTTTATATCCTTATCGGAAATAGGACTGATGAGCCCAAGTATTGGTAAGTTTATAAAATCTTCTACATCCTGCTCTGTCTTTATCGTAGTATCAAAATACTCTATTAAAAAAGCTAAACCGATTCCTATCATTAAACCTACAACAGCTGCAATAGCCATATTTAGCCATGGGTCAGGTTTTACTGGAGTCGGATTATCCGGTAAAAATGCTGGTGTTAGAATGCTCACATTATCTACTTTCATTAGCTTTTTTATCTCTGTTTGAAAAACGGAAGCTGTTTTATTGGCAATATCTACTGCATTCTTTGGATCTGGATCCTGAACGGTAATATTTACGACTTGTGAGTTTTGTTCGTTATTGACTGTAATTTTGCTATTTAAAGCTGTAGGTGTAGTATCTAAACCCAAATCGTCAATTACTTTTGATAATATTGCTGGGCTTTTGATAATGACGTTATATGTATTAATGAGCTGTAAATTAGTTTGGATATCCTGTGCGTTTAATGTTGTAATATCTACTTTTTCTTGATTGACTAATATTTGTGTAGAAGATTGATAAATAGGTGTTAGAAAAATAAAGCTAATGATTCCACTAATTACAATTGCTGCTATTGTTGTACATACTATTAAAAAGAATCTTTTTTTAATCGTTTTAAAAATATCCTGAAGGCTGATTGTCTCTTCCATTAAGTTCTTAACCCCTTTAATGTTAATTTCTTCTCTATAAAATAGTTTAGATTGGAATGCTATGACCATTTTTCAGTTATAAATAGAGCTGAAATTAAATTTTTAAAAAGAGCATAAACCTGCTGCTCTAACGGTTTTCAAGAGCCTTACTTATCAAACTATCTCTTCTTGCTTTTTTCTTAGCTTCATATTCATCCTTCAATGTTTGCACACGAGACTTATCAAATTCATTTGCTGTTAAATCTTTTTCAATTACTCTTATAACAGAATAAAAAACCTTATCTGTATTTGCTTCGAGATTATTAGCTGCGGACATATACTTATTGTAAAAGTATCCAAAGTCTACTTTTTCTCCACTGTTTTTCTTTTCTTGATATTCTCCCATTGCCCGCCCAATGAGTGCATCGATTTTAGTGTCTGCTTGTCCCTCGAGTCCAGCTAATGTTGGTTCATATTTTTCAATTATTACTTCAGCTGATGATGGTTTTGTTTTAGAGCTGTTTGTATTAGCAGTTTCATTTACCTTTGCTTCTACTACAGTGCTAGATTTCTCTTCGGATGTTGGGGTTTGGGAACTTGTATTGGTAGTTGCTGTTTCTTTTGCTATAGAAGTTCCATTACTTTCTTCTAAAGAGTCGTCTATGACAAAAATATTTCCATCTGGTAATTCGACTTTATAGTCTGCTTCTATTATTTCTTCCACGTGCTCATCGGCGGTATCATATTCTTTAAATTTAAACGTATAAAGTAAATAACTTCCTATTCCTATCACAATTACTAGTCCAGCTATTAAAAAAACTTTAAGCTTCTTCTTCATACCGTTCCCCCTCCCAATTCGAAAATACCCTCCATAAAAGCTAAATCCCGAATATCTTTTACTATGTAAAGTGATTGATATTCGGGATTTAGTAGACACACATTAGTTATTATTGAAAATGAATAGTAAAATCGACATTTAGTTCCGAACCATTGTTTACAGTTAATGGAACAACTACTGATTTGCCTTTCATTTCATTTATAGTAGTCACTCCTGGGAATAGACTAGCTAGATACGTTAAAGCCTGTGGTGATGTAGGTGCATTCCCATTTACTTTAGTTACCCCTAGCTGGCTAGTAAATGCGGAGTAAAATCCTTTATCCAGAAACTCAACAATACTAGTATTCTCCTTTACGTTAACAACAACGGAATTCGATGCGTTTGTTGATACTGTAAAATATGGACTTTGTGTATTATTTAAAAATGTTGCTAGGTTGTCCACTTTGGAGTCTAGAATCTCCTGTTGTGAAATTTGTAGACCATCAACTGCAGATTTAACTTTAGCAACTTCTACTAATAATGCTGCAACAAATTTATTCGAAGACGCATTCGGAAGACTAGGTAAAAGGGCCGCAATTTCAGCATATGATGAAATAGCACCTGCATTATTACCCTTAGATATATAGTCATTAATTTTAATTATTTCCATATAAATAGTTACAGGTACCATTAACTCATCACGTTTTGCATCTGCTGTTTTTTTGTATTTTTCTAACAATAAGTCTCGAGCCGCTTTACCGGAAAAACGATATAAGATTGCGGATCTACCTTTTAGTTGATAGGAAAGTTTGTGATATTCTTTTTCAACAGTTGCAAAGTCATTTCTATTCTGGGCATCTTGAATTCTGCTCATAATTGGAACCAAATATCTTAACGCATAGTTATATGCATCTATATAAGGAACCAATCCTCCTGAAATTTTTTCGTTATAGAGGCTATCAATTTCACCAACCTTTGCTTGTTTTTGTACATTAGAAAGCGAGGACGAGTTTATAAGGTTTCTTGTCCTCTCATAGTTTTTCTTGGCACTATTCAATGCTGGATATAATGCGCCACTTGAAACAAGTTTTCCATCAAGTGAAGGGTACACATAGTGGGTTGTTCCCCTATTTAGTTCTGATTTCACTTTGTTGATAGATTGATCTAATGATGTGTTCCCATAGGCACTTGCAGAAAATGATAAAACTGAAGATGATAACAATACCGCTACTGCTGCTTGCTTCAAGATTGTTCCTCTCATTTTGCTCCTCCTTTTAGGTGATTAGTAATTGAAGATAGAGCTATCTCAACAACTATCAGAATATTATCTAATTACCCACTTTTTAGATTGCTAGACAAAATAATTTAAATTTTTTCAATTTTCGTTCTAATAACCTACTTTAGTTAATTCATCCACATTACTTTTCTACAATTTTCGAGAATCACTGTGTCTAGCTAAATGGTATTATTTAACTTTATATTTCCTGTTAAATAACCAATACAATAGATATTTTTAGGAGATTTTTGTTAAGTGAATCGATTTCATAAAAGCATATTAAATAGTGAAATCCGAACAACGTGGATTTCCGTTCCAGGCGGACGCTTTCCGCGGGCACGGCTTCAATCTCCTCGTCACTACGTTCCTGCGGGGCTTTCAGCTCGTGCTGTTCCCGCTGGAGTCGCCACCTTCCACTCCAATCAACAAGATTGACTTTTTAAAAGTCGAATAAAAAAATGTGAAATGACGTGAATATCCGCGTTTTTAATTGAAACAGGTAATTATGAAATTGACTCAAGTAATAGTATTAGCTTCTATAATGATAAAAAACTAAGCTATAGATTTTTAAGAATAGAAAAAGCCATCGGAATTTTTCCATCCCAATGACTTTTATCGCCAGTATTAATTTCCTTGTGATTAGAATTTCAACGTGAAGTTTACAGTCAGATCCATATTATTTTTAATGGTAATAGGAAATGTAAAGGCTTTTCCTTTTAAATCTACTAATGTTTTTGAATACTTTGTGGTGAAAACTGTTTTTATATCAGTAATAGCTCCCCTAAGATAAAGGTATGTCCAGAGAGCAATGAAATCCCCAAAGCTACTTAGTCCTTTTGGGAATTTCTGCATAGCCGAAAGAAGAAATAATAGTTCTAATTACCATTATTCTAATTCGGAGAAATTGTTTCCTACACAGGGGCACACAAAAATAAATAGAAGTCTTTCCACCGACAATAGGATGAAAGGACTTCTATTTATTGTATTGATTTTCAGGACATATTCTATTGTATATCTACAACTTCCAATGCTGGCGGGTCGACTGGTGTCGTAATGATTGGTTTAAGAGTTACGAGCGCTAATTTTTTCTTTGAAGGTGTTTCGTATTTTACTTTCGTTGTGTTCTTTTGAACGAAACTGCCTCCACCAACACCGTATAACCCGTTATGTTGACCTTTGTAGCTATACACCCGGTATTCATCGCCTTTTTTCAGTATACGAACAGTCGACAGTGTACCATTGCTTTCCACTTTCACGAGAGGTGTATCTGCTAGAACTGTTACTTTCCCGATTTGTCCTAACTTAAGCTCTGTTTTTCCCCACATTACTTTCGTTGCAGCTAGTGTGTCTGTAGAGAATGCCATAAAAAGTCCAAACACTAATAAAATTGATAATGCTGTTTTTGTTAGTTTAGTAATCATGAATATCTCCTCCAAGTTTCGATAATTGATTTCAACTACTATTGTAATAGATATTTTATAATTATGTTATCAATTTCTAAAATAATCCAAAACGACATAGAACTTTAGTACATAAACTGGTAGTATGGTAGGGTGAAAGATTGAAATAAAGGGGGAAGTTTAATTGGTACAAAGAAACCATTCAAACAAGAATATTATCATTAGTTTTCTTACGCTATTAATGATGTTGATACTACCTGCATGGGTAGCTGCCGCTCCAACTGATGAAGCTACAAACGTAAGTACTAACAAAACTTGGACTATTACTTTTAATAAGGCGGTAGATCCTACTAGCGTTAATCTCAACTCAGTTTATGTTTTGGATCAGTTTGGTGTTAAAAATAATGGTACAATTACCATTTCACCAGATCGGAAGAGTGTAACAATTGCACCACCCGTGGAAGGTTATAATTTTTCCAATGCGTATACATTACATATTACGAATAGCATTAAAGATGAAAGTGGTAAACCCCTGTCATCAAACAAACAAAAGAAATTTACCATTGAAACTCACGGTACATATGATATTGTGAATATCGCTTCCGATGGAACAACAAGTTTTGTTAATTCATATGATTCATACGAAAATGCTTTAACTAACTTGAAATCTAGCCAAGGAATCCAATATAAGGATTCGCTTGTTAAGATTCCAAGTGGAATGGTGGTGACTAGAGCTCACGCATCTAATGTATTAACGAATATATATTCGGACAAACAGCTTTCTAAACCAGTTACATATGTCATTTCAAATACGGAACTACCGTATATAAGTTCCACTGATACTTACGTGGAAGTTAATGTGGCCGGTAAAAACATGTTTATAAGTCAAGAAAATAGTAAATTAATTCCCCAGAATGCTTTAACAGGAAGATCCTATTATTCCGTTTCAAATAGTGAGCTAGTTCATTCCATTTATTCGACTAGTAGCAAAACCTACTCTTCTTATCAAATCGGAGCTGCTCCTAATTTCATGACAGCTGGTCAAAAATATTATAGTGTTGATGGTACACATTTTACAAACACATCGGGACAAGAAATCGGGACAAGCTATCCCTATTTCGAATACCTATCCGCACGGAGTAAAACAACCTATACAGCTGAAGAAATTGATGCGTATATAAGTGCTATGCTTCTAAAACTAGAAAGTGATTATCCAAATAATGTGCTATATCAACAAGCTTCTCAAAAAAGTAAGCTTATTGGGCTTGGTTCTTATCTTAAACAGATAGAAGAAACACAACATATCAATGCATTATTTATCCTAGCATTGGCACAGCATGAGAGTGCCTATGGATTAAGTAATAGAGCACAACAATATAATAACTTATTTGGGTTATATGTATCCGATAACAATCCACTTGCTAAGTATTTCCCAACAGTCGAATCCAATATTGATGAATTAATTAATGCCTTTATAAATAAAAACTATCTACCACCAAACGCTGGTTACGCAAACGGTGCTGTTTTTGGTAATAAAGCAATTGGTATCAATATGAAATATGCATCTGATCCATACTGGGGAGCAAAGGCAGCTGGTCATATGTATCGCATCGATCAAATGATGGGCGGTAAAGATTCAATTACAAAATACAAGCTTGGAATTACGAACACATCAGGTTTAAACGTTCGAACTGGACCTGGAACGGAATATACAGCTGCGTATAGATATACAAAAGCTGGAATGCCAATCACTATTTTAGATGATAATCTACCAGAAGCTGAGTGGATTAAAATTCTGTCGGATTCGGTGGATTATGAGGAACTATATATCCATCGTGACTATGTACAGGAAATTCCAGTTAAATAACATTGAGTCCACTCAAGTAAATACTTGAGTGGTTTTTTTGTCCCTGTGTAGGAAACGATTCTGAATTGTTTCCTACACAGGGACAAAAAAATGCTAGTATCCATTTAGATACTAGCAAAGTTAATCTATAGAACTAATTTGAGATTCTTTTTTGTTTTAGTATTTTGATAATAAAGAATATTGTCTTTAATAAACATTACTTCAGAATGGATTGAGTTGATTTGCTTTTTTTCTTTTCCAGTTAGCTTTACCTTATATAAATAGCCCCCATTAGAATAGTTGCTATAGTATATCCATTGGCCCTGAATAGCAAAGTATGGAACTTTATCTACTAGAACTTTTGTTTTCTTTAACGTTTTTTTATCCATTTTATATAATAGGTTGTCTTTAGAATCGGAATAATAATACATTCCATCTTTTTCTACCATATTATTCATATTGTGAAAGTAATTGAATTTAGAGCTTGTAGCTACTGGATATGTAGTTTCATCCCATTGATGATTTACTTTTAGTTGCTTAGTATTTTTTAAAAAGTAATTATAATGAACACTTCCGGGCTTATTTGGGACCGGATCATCCCACGTGGTGTCGACATGATAATATTGACCATCTATCTTTACCATATTCCAAGAGTGATTTCCGCCATTCGCAATCCCTGTTACTTGTATAGTTTGTACCCCTACCTTATTAAGTATCAATGCCATTGACTTTGTATAACCGTCACAAACAGCGATTTTATTTATAAGGGCTCCATAAGCTTCATAGGAATCATCGGAAACATTATTTTTTAAGAAGTTATCATAATCGTACGCAACAGATAATACGAGGTAATCGTGAATGCTCTTTACTTTTTCAAGGTCACTCATGCCCTTTCTGATATTTTCTTTTATTATTCTATCAACTTCCATGTTTACCTTTTTGTTTTTCTCTAAAATGACTTTTCTGTCAGCTTTGTATTTAAAGTTTATCGTTCCGTTTGAAGAAGCAGTTAGCCCATTGTAGTATGAGATAGAAGGATTATTTGCTACTGCCTGATTTACTATTTTTGCAATATCCTTATAACTAATTTTACTAGCATTAAAGGTCGTATTTGTTTCAGCATTTAGCAAACTTTTTACGATATTGTCATATGCCGTTTGTTCCTCGGACTTTGTGATAGTCATGGAAGAGGGTGCTGCTGCAAAAATATGCATTGGGGTAATACTTAATAGCAATACGATAGCAATAAGTAACTTAAATATGTGGTTCATCTTGACCCCTCCAGTTTTAAATTAATTATATTAAATATTACTATAACTATCATCCATAAATAGTTCTAAAATAATATTTATAAAATATAATTTCAAAGGAGAAAGTCCTAATATCTTTAATGTATAACTAATTATAAGGAATATATACCTAATCATAAATAAAAAAGAGAACTATTAGTGTTTGTCGTAAACTACTAATAGTTCTCTTAATATTTAATATTATGCTTTAAACGTTTTTCTTCTATTGAATGCTATCCAAAGACCAACTAGGATGGATGCAATACCACCAAATATTGTACCTATTGGGTAGGCTTCTCCTGTTTGAGGAAGGTAGTTTCCTCCACTAGTTTCATTTATCGTATTTGAATCATTTAGATTTCCAGCTTTTTCTGGCGTACTTGGTTCTCCATTAACATTGGAGTTACCAGTATTATTAGGATTTCCTGAGTTACCTGAGTTACCTGAGTTGCCTGGGTTGCCTGGGTTGCCTGGGTTGCTTGGGTTGCTTGGGTTGCTTGGATCTCCTGGTTCGCCTGGGTTACCTGGTTTACCTGGTTCGCCTGGTTTACCTGGTTCTCCTGGTTTACCTGGTTCTCCTGGTTTACCTGGTTCACCTGGGTTACCTGGTTCGCCTGGGTTACCTGGTTCGCCTGGGTTACCTGGTTCGCCTGGTTTTCCTGGATCTTCTGGGTTACCTGGGTTACCTGGTTCGCCTGGGTTACCTGGATCTCCTGGTGTTCCCCCACCACCTGTTGAAATTCTAGCATTTGTTTTTTCAAGGGTAATGGTTTCTTCCTGTTTCTCAATAATTTCAAATGCTACTGGTGTTTTGTCTAACTTATATCCAGCTGGTGCTTTTGTTTCGATTAATTGATATTGTCCAACAGGTAAGTCTTTTAAACTAATCTCACCATTGTCGTCAGTTGTTAACTTCTCCAAATCTATTCCAGTAACAATATCAAACAAAGGATTTCCGTCTTTATCTACGTCAGTTGTGGCTTTTCTTAATTCGAATATTGCTCCTTTAAGCTTTAAGGATTTATTTGAATTATATTTTGTTAATAAAACGGAGCGATTTGTTTTACTATTTTCAACTGTTAGTTTTTGGATCGCTCCATTTACTCCTGTTTCCGAATCAAGTACAATTGTTTTTTCAACAGGATCAAGAAGATAATCCTTATGCGCTTCTACCTCTACTAATTTGTACGTATCATATGGTAAATTAGTAAATGTTGCAATTCCATCCTTTGTTGTGGCTGTGTTTTTAATTGAACCATCTTCGTTAGAAAGCTCAAATTTAACGCCGTCTATAAGAATCGAATCATTAGAGGCATCCACTTTAGTGATAACAATTTCGCCTTTACCACGTGCGTTTTTCATTGTTACCTCAGTGAAAACTGTTTGATTTTCCTTGATTTCAAAGATATCGGTTTTTTTGCTTGCTCCAAAAACATAATTGTTTGGTGCTTTTGTTTCTTCGAAATAGTAGGAACCCGGAACCAAATTATTCACAGCTATTTCTCCATTGAGATTCGTTGTAAGACTAGATAACTCATTATTATCTTTATCTTTCACAATAGTTCCGTGTTGATCGTATAATGTAAATTCTGCACCTGCTAATGGTTTATCATCATTCACATCGACCTTTGTTAGTTTAACAGCTTGATTAACTTTTTCATTAATTACTTCAACAACTATGTCTTCATTTCCAGTTAATAGTATATCCGTGTCAGCACTCATTGTGAATGGGATATTTGCAGAACCAACGTATCCAGCAGGAGTAGTTGTTGTGTCCTCTTTAATAACATAGTCTCCATAACCAACGTTTGCAAATTCAAAATAACCATTTATACCAGAAGTTGCTTCCTTAATGATATATTCCTTATTCGCGATTTTTTTAATTAACTGAAACTTAACTCCAGAAAGTTCTTCTATAGAAGAAGTGAGTGTATCTTTCCCTACTTTTTGAAGTTTTACTGTTCCTTTATTAGCTGATGCAAAAGCATTTGATCT
This sequence comes from Psychrobacillus psychrodurans, assembly GCA_900114885.1. Taxonomy (GTDB): domain Bacteria; phylum Bacillota; class Bacilli; order Bacillales_A; family Planococcaceae; genus Psychrobacillus; species Psychrobacillus psychrodurans. The sequence goes on along the minus strand of FOUN01000001.1, from coordinate 436,833 downwards.
ACTAAATTCAAAATTATCTTTAAATTCATCTTCATTTTTCTGGTTTTCACTCGTAGCTTCGGAAAAACTATATGAGATTTTCGCTAGATTATTAAACGCCTCGCCTTTTAGACCTAGAACGAATGTTTTATACCTTACTTGAACTGCTTTTTTTGATAAATTTCCTAGGTTCAATTTAAAGCTACCATCACTATTTACAGTTAACTCTGTACTTGTTGGTTTAACCCAAGTAGTCCCTTCGCTTACGCCTTTAGTTTCGCTTATCGACATAACAGCAATTTCGATAGAATCTGAAATAAGCATTAAATTATTAGAAGGTGTATCTGTTAACACGACTTCCCCTATATTAGAAAGTGATTTATTTACATCTATCGTCCACGTCAGTGATCCCTCACTTGAATTTGAGTTACTAATGCCTTTAGAAACGAGATGATTTGAATCATTTACTTTTACGGGGTTAGATAGTAATTTATGCGTTATCCCTTTAGTTTCAAAGCTTGCACTGTTCAGGTAATTAGATTCATTAGTCTCACCTGCTGCATCTAATTGCTCTTTACTAATACCAATTATATTGTCTGAGTCTTTTGTTTTGTATTGAACATAATAGGCTTTTTTGTTTTTACTGCTATCTAAATCAGAAGCAAAAGTTAAAGTGAAACTTTTCTTATCAGGGCTTACTAATACGGTGTAATCAGTATTTTTTACAAGAGCTTCTGTAGTCCCTATTGTTCCGTTTTCATCATTTCCGCCCTCTGGAGTGAAATCATATATAATGAACGAATCTTCTATAATTTCATGACCAGGTCCAATATTATCCTTTAAGATAGCACCTTCAATTGGCTGTTTATTGAAGTTAACTTTAATACCCCAAGTAAATAGTTGATTTATATAATCATATTTCCCTGCTTTACTACCGTTATTAACAGTCGTTGTTGAGGGTGTATAAGTTTTTGATTCAGAAACTTTATACGTGTTTCCATTATATATCCAGCTAGCATTTGCAGTGTTTGTATATGCTTTAGCAACAACTCCTGCTGTTTCAATATCATAGTCGGTTGTATACTTAATCGTTGCGGTTTGACCTTTTGCAATATTACCACCAGTTAACTCAAACCCTTTAGATGCATCTGTTATGGATATAATCTGGTCAGTCATACCAGTAACTGTTAAACCAGTTTGATCAAGCCCCTTCGTAAGCGTTTGGGCGCCTTCACTAAACAAATCTTCAAAAGTTAGATTACTAATTGCTTCATTATCCGCTTTAATTGTAATTGTCCATGTTAGTTTTTGGGCATTTAAATCTAGTGAATAATCTTTAGTTAAAATCCCTTGATATACGCGATGTCCTGATGTTTTTGTAATCGTTCCATTTGTTACAGTGTTCGTAAGATTTCCATCTTTTCCTGTATAGAAATCTTTCTGATTTAGAACATCGTATTTAGCTTTATAAGTAATTCTATACGCATCCGTAATCTCATTTTTGAATTTCAATTCGAAACCTTCAGGAACGGACTCTATATCATATAATAAATTACTAATTTCTTCTCCATTTCCAGCGGTCACTAATCCATTTACCGCATCCATTTTAAACACTTTAATAGTTGATAAATCGATATTTTGTGGCCCTGGGAAAGTATCTTTAATATTGTAGTTTGATTCGGTTGGTGCTGGGATTTTCGCTAGATTATAATTGTACTTTATTTCCCAGTTTGTCTCATAGTTATTATTAACTTGACCAGTTATTTTATTCTTTGCAAGAACTTCACCATAAGTAATACTTTGTGATCCTTTTGCAGTCTCTGTCGATGGGCCATTAGTTAATGTAGCAGTATTAGTAAATGATTGATTTCCTGCGAGACTTTCTGCTACTACTTTTGTTTTGTAAGTGATCTTGTAGGCATTATTTCCATTCAAATTTATATCAGAAAAATTGGAATTCGTAAGATGAGAAATTCCAGCCCCTGTTTTATTGATCACACCGTTTAAACCAACATCATATTTTGCTACCTGAACGGATCCTGCCACTATTTCATGCTTGTTATCTGGAGTATCCTCTACAGTTGCAGCCGATAACTGCTTTCCAGCTTCGTTAACCCAAATTTCCCAGTCAATTATTCGCTCTCCATCTACTATTTTAAAACCTTTGTTTGTCTTCGATGTTGTTTTATTGCTAGTTGATGGTTTAAACGTTAAAGCTATTACTTCTGTTTCGTCTAGATTATTATCTTTCGGAATGATAATATCTTGAGATAACTCATCCCCAGAAAGAGAGAATGTTGACTCGAACTCCATAACAATGGGGTAATTAGAATGAGCTTGTTCAGGTGTTATATCATTCTTTAAAATTACTGTAACCTTTTGACCTACTGTTTCATAATTAAATTCTGGATTACCAGGTTCTGTAACTACAGTTCCACTGAAGTTACCGAAATTTAATACAGATGGTGGAAGTTCGAATATGAAAGAATCTCCAGCAACATATTCCTTGTCCGTTAAGTCAACATCAAAAGCTAAATTGTATTTTGCTACCTGATTTTGCTCTAACTCCATCGTTAATGCTGATGCAGCAGTGAGTTCTTCTTCATCAATTTTTAAACTAAATTTCATAGAATTTATTTTTATAGATTGAGCAGCCATAAGTGGATTCGAATTTAAAGATGTTACTTTAGCATCTTTCTCATCTTCCTTTAATTCCTCAGAATCAGTTTCTTCTTTTGACTCTTCTGTAACAGGTTCTGAAACTGGCTCTTCAACTGTAGGCTCTGTAATTGAGTCTTCTTTTACTGGAGCAACAGTTTCCACTCCTTCTACGCTAATTGATCCTGCAACATCCTCCAATTGGTTTGGTGCGATAGTTACGGTAATTAGACCATCAACCGAAATTGTGTAGGAGCCTATATTACCTGTTAGAGTACCAGATGTTGCTGCATCTAATTTAAGCTCACTTTGGTATGTGTATTGAACTTCTGTTTCTTCGTTTCCTGCAACAAAGCTCCACGGAATACTTGCTTTACCAGCTTCGTCTACTGTGACTTCGCCAAATGTAAAGCTTTGACCGAGTGCTGAACTAGTATCATTATTTGCGCTTGTTGTAATTGGTCCTATAAAACTTTGCAAGACTAATAGAAATACTAGCGCTATAAAACTTATCTTCTTCATAGCTTCCCCCTGTTATCGTTTGTTTTTTAACTTTGCTTGAACGATTAACCGGTCGGTTGGATTTTTTTTGCCGAGTGGGGTGCAGGTTACTAATGTCAAGAGGGGTTCTTGTCCATCATCTAGGACTTCTATTTCTGTTCGATCTACAACAAAGGTGCGTACAATTTCAAATTCGTAGTTGCCTGACTCTGTTTGTATGTCCACACTATCGTGAAGTGTGAGCTCGTCTAATCGATTGAATTGTTTTCCATGCGTTGTAGACCGATGCCCTGCCAGCCCAATATTATGAATACCGAATTGTTTGTTGGGTTCAATCATGCCGATTCCTTTTGTTAAAGAATTTGGAGTTGCCCCTTCAAAAATCATCATTTCCAAATCAATTTTTGGGATTCGAATGATCCCTCTTGTACCATCTAATAGTCCTAGCTCCTCATCATCGGGATTTGCTTTAACTTCTATTGGCGATACCGCCTCTTCATCGAAACTTGTATTACCCAGATTTTCAAAAGCCTCTATAAGTTGCTCCTGATTCGTGTCAAAAAACTTCTTCTCAATCTGCGGATAAAACAGTAGGAAGAAACCAAAAAGTAAAAAGCAAATACTGATGACTCTCCGCAATTTTACATCTCCTTTCCCAATTAATACGTTCAATTCCTTTGTAGGTATCGCTAAGTTCTCCACATTATTGTTGGTGATTCTATCTTAAGATGTTTGAATTTTGTTCTCAGAAATACCCACTTAATAGTACCTGTTTAGCACTGAACAATTTCTGAACAAATATAAAAACACTTATTCCCTATGAATTGGAAATAAGTGTATACTCATTATTCGACAAAATGCCCATATGATTTCTTTATTTTAATTGGTACTTCAATACCTAAGTCATCTCCTAATCTAGCTTCAATCATTTTATAAAATTCTTTCATCTTTTGACTATTTTCCATATTTTCATAAAAAGCCAAAAGATTGTACATATAGGTTTCATTATAGCAATCGAGCTCAAGCATTTTGAGCAAACACTCTTCTATTAGAAGGGGATTCACTTCACCAACAGAGATTATTTGTTCTAAATACTGCAGAACTGATTGCCTTAAACGCTGTTGAATAGGAGTGCCCCACCTAAAATCTGCTTCCTCCAAGAAATCTCCTTTATATAAGGTGAGAATTTGTTCCAACTCGGAAGATTCCATTTTATTATCCTTTAATAATCCTTCTAACACTGCACAGTCACTGTCTACCAACAAGCCTAATGAGTAGTGTTCGTTATTAAACTTTACAGCATCTTCTATCCCTTGTTCTTTAAATGTCTTTCTAAGTTGGTACACCGTTGTATGAAGTAGCTTAGCTGCCTTTTCAGCATGTATATCAGGCCAAAGCTGTTCCATGACAATAGCTTTATGAACAGGGGCTCCATGATGCTGCCATAGAAATAGAAAAAGTTCTTTCACTTTCTTCGTGCGCCATTTAACGATATTATGTTGATTGTCCAATAGATGAAAGCCCCCGAAGGTTTTCATATAAAAGTTAGCTTTTTTAAAGGCTAGCTGTTTTTTACTTTCTTTATATAGATCTAACTTTTCCTTCAGTCTCTCAGTGGCTCTTTTAAGTCGTTTCTTATTTAGAGGTTTCAGCAAATAATCAACAGCATTCACTTCAAATGCTTGTAATGCATACTGAGCATGTGCGGTCACAAACATTATTTCTATATGACTGTATTTACTTCTAATAATTTCCGCTAGTTCGAGACCATTTACTGCACCCATTTCCATGTCTAGAAAGACTACATCAACATCCATTACTTCTAGTCGTTCCAAAGCAAAATACGGGTTTGTAAACTTTCCAACTACCTCGACGCCACCCAATTCTTTTAGCATTATTTCATTGAAGTCTAAGGACATTTCTTCATCATCAATTAATAATATTTTCATTGTTATTTACCTCGGGCAATCGTATTGTTATTTTTGTTCCTTTCCCTTCTTCGCTTTCAAGATGTAAAGTTACACCTTTTATAAGTGATAGCTTCTTCAATGGATTGTTAAAACCGATCCTGTTATTTTTTCCTTCTAATAGTTCTTGTTGTTTTTCAAGTGGAATACCAACACCGTTATCCTCAATCGTTATTTTGATGTTGGACAACTCTCGCTCAATTACCAGCTGTAAAGTCCCTCCATCTTGTTGTTTAGAAATACCATGCTGTATCGCATTTTCAACAAGCGGTTGTATAGTCATTGAAGGAATATAGGTTTCAATTGTGTCGTCAATATCATATTGAATAGACAGTCTGTTACCAAAACGCATTTGTTCAATTGCTAAATAGGATTGTACTAGTTCTACCTCATCTTCTAACGTTACTAGTGAATGATGACCCTGGAAATCTAATTTTGCACGGAAGTAGATAGCTAGATGCTGCAGGGCATCTCGTGTTTTTTCTACATCGGTGTAGCTTAAACCAATGATCGTATTAAGAGTATTATATAAAAAATGGGGTTTTATTTGTGCATAATAGAAACTTAACTCATGATTTAAGGCATCTTGGGCAGATTTTTTCATCAATAATAATGATTCTACTCGAGCTTTTAACTCATCTAAATTTACTGGTTTTTGTAAAAAGTCATTCGCACCCATCTGGAAAGAAACGACTAGATCAGACAATTGTCCAGCAGCTGTTAATATTATAATAGGTAACTCAACAAGAGCATACTCCTCCCGTATAGCTTGAGATAATTCATATCCCGACATATTTGGCATCATTAGGTCCACAATGATTAGATCGATTGAACGTGTTTTTATGATATCCAATGCTTCTGTACCACTACTAGCAGCGATAACATTATATTTCAACGAGTGAATCATATTTATAAGAACTTTCAAGTTTGCAGGTTCGTCGTCTACTACTAGAATGGTATAAGTTTTTGATCCTGTCTCTTTATCAGATACGACTGTCGCAGCTTGAAGCTGTGTTACTTCTGTTGTTTCAGGGAAACTCATTTGCTCTGGCCACATTAAGCGTTCCTTCACTTTTTGTTTCACTATCTGTTGTTCGCTCGCAAGAGGAACTGTAAAAGTAAAGCAGGAGCCCTTCCCAATTTCAGAGGAAACCGAAATACTTCCTCCAGAACTTTCTATAATATTTTTTGTGATGCTTAGTCCTAACCCAAGACCTTTGGCATCTCCTGATCTACTGCTTTCAATTTGATAGAAGGAAGAGAATATCAATTCCAAGTGTTCTTTTTCTATCCCCTTGCCAGTGTCTGTTACCGATACGTGCATATGAGTTCCTTTTACTTTCGCATCAATCGTAATGCTTCCTTGGTTCGTATATTTAATCGCATTATATATCAGATTAAAAAAGACTTGTTTAAGCTTTTGTTCATCTATGTATATTAGCGGAAGATTCTTTAATGCATTATTTTCAAGACTTATCTGTTGCATCGGTGAGATTAAGTAACTCATTTCAGCAAGTACTTCTTCAACTATAGTAATGTTCACTGGACGTGCAACTGTACGAATATTTCCATTTTTAATGTTGGATACAAATAATAGATCCTCTACAATACTTGCCAATCGTTTACCAACATTATGTATTAAAATAACATTTTCCTGTTGTTGACGCTTTAAGGGACCATTGATTCCTTCCAATAAGGACTTAGACAGATTTATAATCCCATGTAATGGCGTGCTTAGTTCGTGTGATGTCTTCACTAAAAATTCATCTTTTAGTCGGTCATACAAAAGGAGCTCTTCGGAGAGTGCCTCCACTCTTTTAAAAGCATCTTGATAGCGATGACTCACCAGTAAGGACAAGCTAAATATCATCAGCAAACATAAAGCTGATAGCAAGCCTTTAACTTCGATTTCCAAAAGGAATTCTAAACCTAATACCAATCCATAACACATAAAGGTAGTCACCGTCAGTAACAAATACTCGGTATCCTCTTTCTTTCTAAAAAAAGCCCTCATCAAAACGATGAAAATATAAGCAAAGCATATAGCTAAAAGCAAAACAATTAAAACTTGTCTAATCTGCATTGGAAAATATTTAGTTGGTACAAAAATGGAATTATACATACTATATTTAAGTATTTGCATAAAGAGCAAACTGCTTAAGACAATGACTATTAGTTTATTTACATATTGTTTAAACAAATGGTAAACAAACAACATGAAAAATAGCACGACTAAATGGATGATCAACAACTGTAATCTAGTCTGTTCTTTAGCATCAAACTCAGGAAATACTATAAAAAATAAATACTCGTTCAGCATGGAAGTATATAAACCAAGGGCGATACAAAATAATGCAAAGAACAATTCGTATATATACTTTTTCCGTTGTATAAATGTGAAAAAGTGAATTAACCCTAACAGCATATATCCTGAAATGATCATCATTTCGATAAGCCTGTCCAATTCATGTTTGGCTATGATAGTTTCAGCCGTGCCAAACTTAAGAGGATGGATAATCCCACCGGTATAATAAGTTAAATTAGCAACTTGCACTACAATTTCCAGCTGTTCATTTACACTTTCGCCTATAACTATATATTTTCTATTATCATATATGAAGTCTTCTTTATTCTTTGTAGGATTTCCTGCTCCTCCAACTTCTTTGCCATTTATATAAAATTTACTGGAGTTACGGATGGCGTATGCCTTTATCCCGTAAGACCCTTCCTCCGGCACATCTATAAGAAGCCGATACGTACCTATTCCATGTGGACTACCATCTTTCAAACTGGTATTCCACTCTCCAGGCACTGTTATTTGCTCTCGTATTTCTTGGTAAATAGCAAAAACATCGTGATTAGGATTGGGAATGATTAATTGTTCGGGATAAAATTCCCACTCCCCATTCAGCTCTATAACTGGATCATTTACCTCATCCCAATCCTCCAAAGTTAAAACTCCATTTTGTATTGGAGAGGTATGAGAATTTAATGATTGAAATGGGTTAACTACATATATCAATGTTATAAGAAAGATACTAATTGATAGCAGGATGGAAATCTTTCTTTTCACTAAATGACACCTCCATTTCCAAATTACTCCTTATCTTACTGTACAATGAAAGCAATTATATTTACAATCATATTTTTCAGATACTTAAAAAAGGTCCCTGTGTAAGAGACAATTCTGAATTGTCTCTTACACAGGGAACAACAAAATAAGCCCACTCCTCAGTAATATCGAGAGGAGTGGGCATTTGTTTAACTATCAGAATTGTTTGCTACACAGGGACCTTTTTAGGGACCTTTTTATGCAGGCATCAGAATTGCTCCAGCATCTTGTGGCATCGATTCTAAAATCGGTACTGAAAGTTCAGGACTTGGTACTGTTGTTTCTGGATTTGGCGTCAAGGAATCAGGACTAGGGACCACAGTTTCAGAGCCTGGAATAATAGATTTGAAGCTTGCTTCTGAAACATTTACATTTACCGTTAGTTCGTGTTTACCGTATTTAACGGTAATCGTAGTGCTTCCTGCTTTTTTCGCTCTGATTAAACCACTGTTCACGGAAATTATTGCTTTGTCCCCTGGAGTATATTTTGCAGCTGCTGTTACATCTCTTTCAGTTGTTTGACCATCTGGAGTTGTTGTTACTTCTTTAATTGCCACGCGTATCTCTTTTCCAGCTTCTAACTCGATTTGTGTGTTATCTGCCACTAGTGTTACTTCTGGTGCTGCAACTGTTACATTTACAGTTAAATTGTTTTCACCATAGCTAATATTGATCGTTGTAGCTCCGGCATTTTTTGCTCTGATTAAACCATTCGTTACAGAGACCACCGAATTATCTGCTGCTTTATATTTTGCAGATGAAGTCACGTTTCTTTCAGATGTTTTGCCATCTGCTGTTATTGTTATTTCCTTAATAGTTAGTTGTGCTTCTTTTCCTGGTTCCAATTCAATTTGAGAAATGTCTGTAAATAAAGTTACTTCGGGTTTTGTAACCGTTACGTTTATAGTTATTTCATTTTTACCATATTTCGCAGTGATTGTTGTACTTCCTGCATTTTTTGCTCTTACTAATCCATTCGTTACAGTAGCCACTGCTTTATCTGCCACTGTATAGGTCACAGCTGTTGTTACATTTCTTTCGGTTGTTTTTCCATCTGCTGTTGTTGTTACTTCTGTAATTTTTAGTTGGGATTCTTTTCCTGATTCCAAACTAATATCTGGTTTGTTGGCGGTAAGTGTTACTTCTGGTTCTGACACTGTGACATTAATAGTAACTTCATTTTTGCCATATTTAGCAATAATTGTTGTGCTACCTACGCCTTTTGCTGTTATTAAACCTTTATTGACTGTAGCTACTTTATTATTTCCAGATTTGTATGTTGCCAGACTTGTTATATCGGACTGTTTTGTTTTTCCATCTGCTGAAGTGATTACCTCTTTAATTGTTAGTTGTGCTTCTTTTCCTGGTTCCAAATCAATCTGTGTTTTGTTTGCAATCAAAGTCACTACTGGCTCTGTAACTGTCACACTTATAGTTACTTCTTGTTTACCATACTTAGCAGTGATTGTAGTTTCCCCTGCTTTTATTGCTGTTACTAAACCATTGCTCGCAGTAGCAATTTTACCATTCGCTACTTTATACGTTGCAGCCTTTGTTACGTCTACTTGCTTTGTTTTTCCATCAGCTGTTGTTGTTACTTCCATGATTTTTAGCTGAGACTCTTTTCCTAGCTCCAAATCAATTTGTGTTTTATTCGCAGTTAGTGTCACTCCTGGTTCTGTTACCGTTGCATTTACTGTTAGCTCATTTTTTCCATATTTAACTGTAATAACTGTACTTCCTGCATTTTTAGCTGTTACTAATCCATTTTTCACTGAAACTACTTTATTGTCTGCTACTGAATACTTGGCAGCACTTGTTACGTCTGTCTTTTTCGTTTTTCCATCTGCTGTTGTTGTTACCTCTGTTATTTTCAGTTGCGCTTCTTTTCCTTTTTGCAAATCAACTTGTGTTTTGTTAGCCGTTAAAGTTACCCCTGGTTCTGTTACCGTCACATTTACTGTTAGCTCATTTTTACCGTATTTAACAGTAATTGCTGTACTACCTGCATTTTTAGCTATTACTAAACCGTCTTTTACGCTAGCCACTTTATTATCAACGACTTTGTAAGTTGCAGCTTTTGTCACGTCTTTTCGTTTTGTTTTTCCATCTGCTGTTGTTGTTACTTCTGTAATTTTCAATTGTGCTTCTTCTTTTGGTTCCAAATCAATTTGTGTTTTGTTAGCAGTTAAAGTTACTCCTGGTACAATAACTACTGGATCTTTTACAGTCACATTTACTGTCACTTCATTTTTACCATGAGTAATAGTAATTGTAGTAGAACCTTTTCCTACCGCAGTTACTAATCCATTTACAACTTTTGCAATACTTTCATCTGCTACAGAATATGTAGCTTCTGAAGTTACATCTTTATTGGTTGCATCACCTTCTACAGGTGTAGATGTTTCTGTTACAGTAAGTTGAGACGTTTCTCCAGCTGTTAAGTCTAGCTTAGTTGGATTAACAGAAAGTGATAGAATTGGTTCTGGTACTTCCGTTTCTTTTTCGTAAATTAATGCTTCGCCAACATTTCCTGCCGCATCATTAATAATTACTTTCACTGAATCTGTGTCAGTTGTTACTGGGAATGTAAAGCTACCGTCTTCATTCAAATTAAATGAAACCGCTGCTTTTGCCACTCCATTTTCAGTGGCAATATACGAAGCTTTTAATTTGTCATTTAAGTTGTATTCTAAACCGTATAAATATAATTCTTCATTGTAATCGATATATTTGTCTGTAATTTTCCCCGTCGCTATGCCTTCCGTTACTGCTCCAGTAACTACTGGTTTTGTAGTTTTTACTACAATCGGACCCACATAGTCTTGGACGACTCCTGATGCTGCAAGTCCAGTGAAGTCAATTGTGTATAGGCCGTCTGGTATTGTTGTTGCAGGTGCAGTCCCCCATGGTTTGTACTGTCCAGCAACGTTCAAGTTATATGATCCTTTTGCAAGTGAAGATCCTGAATGTAAGTAGCCGATGTAGCCGTCACCATATTCTCCACCTTCTGGATTCATGATGTCCCAAAGTTCAATATAATTTGTTGTTACGTCACCAGTTAATGTAAACGAAAGAACTGCAGAATCTTGAACTCCGTCTCCATTAAATGATAAATCTGTTTTTGTGATCTGGTAGTTTTTGATTTCAGTTGCTGTTACTCCACCAAAGTCAGCCGCAAATGGCAAGGAAACTTCTGAAGACCCACCGTTAATGTTGATATATCCCAGTATTTCAGAACCGTTTGGTGCAGTTGCTTTAGACGCAGTCAATGTAACTTTTAACACTTGCTCTCCAGCAAGATTGAATGTCGGTTTGTCTATCGTCACTTTTGCATCACCAAAGGATTTTGTTACATCCACTGAGACGTTATAGTTTCCACCTTTACCAGCAATATCTTTCACTAAAATTTCTTTTGTTACAGATATATTACCTTCTTTAAGTGATTGTGGACCGAAAGTAACTGTCCCTTTTAAGTTTTCTACTACTGCTCCAGTACCATCTAACACTGCAGTATCTACTCCATAAGCAAGTATTTCTGGATGTGCTGCTGCATATGCATTCACACGCCCTGCACCTTGAGCAAATACATCATACTTCGTTGTATCCAAAATTTTAGCAGTATTAGAAAGGGCTACTTTCACATCGAAAGCATTCCAATCAGGATTTGCTTGTTTTACAAGAGCAGCAATACCTGCGATATGTGGTGTTGCCATTGAAGTTCCTGTTTTACGATCATATGCTTCACCGTAAACAGCATCAGGGAAATCTGTTTTGTACATTGGTATTGTGGACATAATATTTGTTCCAGGTGCACTTACATCTGGTTTAATATCAAAGTTTGGTGTAGAAGGTCCACGTGAACTGGAGTCATTTACCTCATCTCCAACAGTATTTCTAGAAGCGAATTTACCAAAGCTAACCTTTCCTGTTCCCCCTGCCAATGCAGCGCGGATTGCCTCGCCATCAGTCAAAGACATATCATAAGTTGGAAGGAAGGCAAAAGAATCCCCCAGGAATGTTCCAGAAGCATTTGGTGTATTCGATCCGGTTGCAGAGTTATGAATAATCGTAGCAACTGCTCCATTTGCCTTTGCATTCGCAATTTTATCGACAAACGCGATATTTCCACGAGCAATCAATGCCACTTTACCCTCCACATCAATTCCTTCAAAGTCTTTTACTTCCCCAAGGCCAGGTACTGCGACTAGGTCAAACTCACCTTGAAGTTGTGTAGCTAAATCTTTTCCAAAAGTTGTACCCATTAATTGTAGTTGTTTTGTTAAGTTGTAATCTCCAACCGTAACTTTTACTTCTCCATTGTGCATCGTTTCCGGATTTGTAGTGTTACCAACCCCAATCCCTAAACGTGCTGTAGCGGGAGTACCCATTGTGCCGCGGTTAGGACCATCATTACCTGTTGCGACAACTCCGATAGTACCAGCAATCATTGCATTATTTATAGCAAATGATCCTGCATCCGTTTCGGAGTTTGCTCCACCACCAAGTGAAAGGTTGATAACGTCCATTTTTTCAATTACAGCTGTATCTATTGCTTTCACAATACCTGAAGTTGATCCACTACCATATGCTCCTAGCACACGATAAGCATAAAGGTCTACTTTAGGTGCAATCCCTTTAATGCCATATTCGTTTGCTCCAATTGCGGCAATTGTGCCGGCAACATGGGTACCATGAGAAGTGTAGAACGCACTTCCATTTGCATTAAATTCAGGTGTTCCCGCTGGACGTTCTGAAGGTAATGTTTCAGATGCATCATTATCTGCACGTGTTTTTGTATAAGTCGATGAGTTTGGAATAAAGTTCTTTCCGCCTTTATAAATACCCGCGAACTCTGGATGATCAGCATCAATTCCTGTATCTAGTACCGCAACTTTAATGCCTTGTCCTTCGATTCCTTCACTCCAAAGCTTTTCAATACCTAAGAATGAAATACTTGTGTTCATCTTAGCATCTACTTTAGGATCTTTTTTAATCACAGATGACTTTGTTGGTTTTGTTTTTTGTGGTTCCTCTGACGCGTAAACAATTGTGTCTGGTTCCACTAATGTTACTCCTTGAACAGTAAGTAGTTTTGGAATGTCACTCGCTTTAACCGTTGCTGCGAAGCCATTCAACACTGTGTCAAAGGTATATCCTTGTTTAATAGCAATATTTTTTGTTGTTAATTCTTTTTTGACTAGTGTTTGTTGTGTTTTTACTTTTGTTCTCACTTGGCTTTCTTGTGTGGTCGAGAAAGCTTTTCCTTTTAATTCGCTTATTCCTTTTTCAAGAGCTACTGGTTTCTCAGATAAATGTATAATTACTGCAACCTCTTGGTTACCAGATTGGTCTTGTAAATCTTTGTGTAGCTTTGGCCCACCATCTATTAAATTTAATTGTTCCGCGACAGCTGATTTTAACTGCATTGTACTCTCGCTTGGTGTGTTCTGCTTGAACGGCTTTACACCTGAGTTTGCAGAAGCAGTCATTGCCGGACTAAGCATCATAAAGATCATAGCTAGTACCATAAAAGCACTAAAAAATTTATTTAAAAACTTTTTCTTCAATATAATTCCCCCTTTTCCCAACCTAATTTACTTTACGAAACTATAAGTTTGGCCCCTTAACACTAATGCTTTTTTATGAAAATCGCTTCCTTCCTATGAATGGTTACTTATAAAGTAATTTTCATGATGTAATATCATTTCTACTATATGTGCTAGTCCTGGTAGCTATGACATGTCCCTATCAAAAAGGTCCCTGTGTAAGATACAATTCGGAATTGTATCTTACACAGGGACCAACTCAATTACTAACTATTAAAGACTTATCAAATATGTAATTATATTCGCTTGTGATTACCTCATTTGGATTAAACTTTTCTACAGAACCATTTAAAGTGGTAACCTTCGCTAATCCGTCTGGTGTGAATTGGTACATTTCCGTTCCTATTATGCGAGCACCAGTTTCATAGAAAAGCTCCATCCAGCCATCATGGTTAATATCGTAAAAGTATAGAATTGGCGCATTCTCTGCAGAAATGGTTAGCGTCGTCACATCAAGATCATCAAACTCTACTATGATCTCTACATTGTTATTTGAGTAACTGCTACTTTCTTCTGGCCCACCTCTAAAGGAAATTGTTTCTAAGATTCCATCATTATTTACGTCGATTTTCTTAGTAATAAAAAAATCAAACATGCTGGGTGCTTGTAATGCAGTAATATAGGAAGGTTCATTAGAAATAGTCTCCGAATTTGTTTTTACCGATTGATCTTCAGCCAAGTACTTTATGGACTCCACTTCACTGTTAAAAAACTTCCACTCTTCTTTTTGAGGTTTCAGGATATGGATGAATATGGATTCGTCATCTTGGAAGTTTTCTCCTTCTACAAGAGTTGTTATTTGAGTAACCCGGACTTTAACTTCTTGTTCTGAAATCGATAGAAATTCAAAATCCTTAAGTTCATATGCCAAGTCAAAGTTTTCAAATAGGTCACTTAACATTTTTTTGGTTTCAGCAAAAGTTGTTTGCTCCGCATGTGTATACACCATAGACATATACTCATCCATATTCTCATTTTCAAGAGCCTGTATATTATCTTCAAGCACTTTCTTAATCTCAAATTCAATATTAGAATCTGGCTCTGACTCTGTTATTTTGTTATTAGTTGGAACAAATCTGCCCATGTTCATTACTATTAGTAAATACAATCCTATCAACACAATTGTTCCAAAAACGCCTTTCCAACTGGTACCACCTCGCAACTGAATTTCATTCTTTAATAACTCCACATCACTAATATTACTTTCCGACATTTCTCGAGTTCTTTTTAATGCATGGAGACGGTAAAAATTATTACCGGTAATTCCGACTGTGAAAGAAACAGCTAACCCTATCACAGTATTAAGAATGACCTCATCTATTCCTAATACTTTACCTAAGAGGTTCATTACTATAGAAATTCCTAGAATCGAGAATATTGGCTTATACATTTTCCTATAACCAAACCAAAAAAGTGGAAAGAAAAATGCTACCCAGTTCCACGTATTCAAACCTTTTGACCATCTTCGTATGTAATAGTGTTGCTTTTTTTCACCTATAAATAATCTAAGTACTTGATTATCAATTTCAGGTTTATTTCTATTTCTTCTCTTGTTAGGAGTGGATTCTATGTCTTCTTTTATTAAAGCTATCTCTTTACCACACGCTGAGCAAAACCTTACAACATCGTCTATTCTAGAACCACATGAAGCACAAAACAGTTATATTCCTCCTATAATTCTTTTACCCCTTCCATATAATATGCTTTTGCATTTTCGGTATTCCACTAAAATAATTGAAAACGCCCCTGTGTAGCATACAATTCAGAATTGTATCTTACACAGGGACAATCATCTATTTTATCAGTTTACTACTCCAAATTCATAAACAGCTATTGTTCCTGATACTTCATGTGTAGCTGCTAATAGTGCTTTGCCAGTTGGACTTTCTGAAGCTGGTATAAATTGTAATCCTTCTGGAGAAACGTCCCCTGCAACCTTTGCAGTGAAGTCCCTGCTTGAAATTAGTGTTACAAACTTAGGTGCGTTTATATCTGTTAAATCATAAACCATAATACCGCTGTAACGTTCTAAAGCGATAAATCCATAAGTTGTGCCATCAATTTCACCTACTACAGCTGTTTCTGGCTCAGGTCCCTTATCATCGCTACGATTATCTACTTTAATGTCATCGCTATTAATATTGAAATATTTTGGTGTTTTCTCAGCAATAATTTTTTCAAATTCACTTCCGCTGTCATATACCTGCTCCATCGTTACTGCATCAAAGATGGAGAAACTACGACCACCATATCCATAGATTGCTTCATATGCTGTACTAGCTTTGTTTAAACCATTTTCCGTTGTAACTTTATAACCATCTAAAGTAGATAGATCAAATGCATCTAACTCTGCTTGTGTAAATCCTTTATAATTTGCTTCTGTTAAAGCAATTGGTAATGCAAGATCAGCTAACTCTGAAACTTCGCTATATCCTCCATCATCAGCATAATCACGAGAGTCACCTTCGTTTGGAGTAATGATGTATGTTTTACCAGCCACCGTAAATGTATCAATAGCGTCTGGCATATGGAAACTTAGAATTGGTTGTTTGATAATGTCCGCTTTTTTATCGTCTTTATTTGCATCCATTTCAAATCCTTCTACAGAATGGTCAATGACTCCAAGACCTCTTACATGAAGAATTGTATTCGTTTCAAGATCTACTGTCGCAATTGCATTATTTTCTTGTAAAGTTACATAGGCAGTTTTACTATCATCAGAGACAGTTACGTATTCTGGTTCTAGTTGCTCTAAAATTGAAGCCCCTTTATAAGAAGTACGAACATTTTCATCCAACATTGCTTCTGTAAAGTTAAGTGTTGTTTCAGTTAATGTTGCTACATCAATAACCGAAATAGAACCTTTTGGATCGATAGTTGTATCCTTGTTTGGTTCACCTTCGTTTGCAACAATTGCTTTTTTACCATTTGGAGTAAATGTCACCATATCCGGCAATGCTCCAACTTCCACATGCTTCACATATTTCCCGTCTTTTGTAGCAAATATGATATAACCCGGGTCTGTTTTTTCAGCATAAGCAGCAATTGCGATTAAATCTTCTGTAGGATGAGACGCAATACTTGTTATATTCTTAACTCCTGGGATTCCATAATCTTCAACAACTACACGCTTTGTAGAATCAAGTTGCTTAAATGTCCCAGACTTTACATCTGCAAAATTAAGGATATCATATCCACCAACTGCTCCATTTGTAACAAATCCTTTGTTGGTCGCAACATCGTATGCTAAAATTTCAGTTCCTGTTTCACCTTGACCGCTGTCATAGCGCGCAATTTGAGAAACTGTAAATTCCTCTGGATTGGAGTTATAAAGCGGTGGCTCAGTTGTTGCTACTGGAGCTGGTGTTGTTCCAGGATCTTCAACGATTTCTGGTTCCGGATTTACAACTTGTACTGCAACATCAACGATACGACCTTCAATTTTTGTTGGAATCGTTGATAAAGTTTTTAAATGGTCGGCAAAGTTTTCCCAATCTGAAAGACCTAGATCCTTTACTTTTCCTGCTTCATAAATTTCTTTGAAGACATCATAGCTATCTCCGCCTTGAGCTGTAAAGTAATTCGTTGCCACTGTGTATGTTTCTGTGTCTACTATTTTTTTATAAGCACCATCTGCATTTTCATAAGAGATAGAAACGACACGTTCGCCTTTAAGTTTAGTAGAATCGAATTCTACTTTTGCTCCTGCTACATGCAGGAAACCACCGTTTTCAAGTGGGTATACACCTACACTCGTTTCAAATGCTTCTTTTAATTCCGCTCCTGTAATCTCCATTGTAGATAGTGTATTACCGAAAGGAAGAACTGTAATTACTTCACCTACTGTAATTGGACCTGCATCCATACTAGCGCGAATTCCTCCACCATTTTGGAATGCCATTATTACTTTTGGATTAAGTGACTTAGCTTTTACCAACATGCCATCAGCAATTAGATTACCTAGTATTGTTTCGTTTTTACGTACACTTGGTTTAGTATTGTCTCCATTCGTTCGAGGATTTTCTAATATGACCTCTGCACTAACACCAATTTCTTCACCAGCAACCTCATCTACTTTTGGTTTATATGATTCTAGTAATTTTTTTGCTTCTGCATCTTCTGTGAATTTACTAACCTCAATTAGTTCTCCATTTTGAGTAACAACTTTTCCATTATTATCAAATTCCACATCAAGTGTACCTAATAAGTCTCCTTGGGAAGATGCCTGTACGATAATCGTTTTGTCCTTTGTTGCACCAGTTTCATTTTTATCCACAACTACTGGAGCTGCTAGTTTTGTATGACTGTGACCACCGATAATAACGTCAATGCCGTCTACTTGAGCAGCTAATGCTAAGTCATTATCAATTGCTGGGTTGTCATCGTATCCAATATGGGTAACTGCAACAATTTTGTTCACTCCCATATCTTCAAATGCTTTTACTGCTTTTTCAGCTTCTATAATATAATCTGTAAACGTCACTTGTCCTGGGCTAGAGAGACCTTTCGTTTCTTGTGTCGTTAGTCCAAAGAACCCTACCTTTTCGCCATTTACTTCTTTAACAATACCATTATAGATTTTTCCATTTTCAGGTGCGCTTGATGCTATGTCACTGAACAGACCTCGTAAATTTTCATCTTTCGAAAAATCTACATTTGCACTAACAAATGGGAATTGAGCACCTTTTATAAAGTCAGCTAATGCTTTATGGCCTTCTTCTGAAGAACCAAGATCAAATTCATGATTACCAAAAGTCATTACATCATATTCTGCGAGATTCATAAATGCTAAATCGGCAAGACCTTTATATTGATTGAAATATAGAGTTCCTGAGAATACATCTCCTGCATCTACTAATACGGCATTGGGGTTTTCTGCTCTTTCTTTTTTAATAGCTGTAATACGTTTAGGTGCAGTCTCTACCTTTGCATGCGTATCATTTGTATGCAATAAAGTAAGTTTGAATTTTTTATCTGCACCTCCGCCATTATTACCACCGTTATTTCCTCCACCAGTGTTCCCTCCACCTGGGGATGGATTAGTTGGCGTTGTTGGGGTTGGGGTTGGAGTAATGTCCATACCAGCTTTTTTAGATACTGTATTTATTTCTTCTAGTAACTCTTTCACCATTGGTAAAGTACTAGTTGATGGTAATCTTAACTGTAAAGGTTTGATAGATTCTAATACCTTTTTAGCCTCTGCTTGTTTTCCTTCAGCTAGTAATTTATCAACTTGTTTCACTTTCATATAAATAGTTACAGGTACCATTAACTGACTACGCTTCATGTCAGCAGTTTGTTTATATTGGTCTAATAATAGATCCCGTGTAGCTTTTCCGGTAAAACGATACATAATTTCAGAACGGGTTTTTAGTTGGAAAGATAATTTATGATACAGTTTTTCAACTTGTTCCCAGTCTTTTGTCTGTTCTGCTTTTTGAATATCTGCCATTATCGGATTTAAATATTTATCCGCATAATTATAAGCATCTATATAAGGGATTAATCCTTTCGTTATTCTTTCGTTATATAAATCATTTAAATCATTTAATAGAGTACTTTTGTTTTTAGCATTAGATTTTGAGATTGCATCTTTTGCTATTTGATAGTCTTTTTTAACCTTATTCAAGGTTGGATACAAATCCGCACTAGGGACAAGTTTTCCATTTTGAGAGGGTACTACATAAGAATATGCAGCCTCTTTCATATCTTTTCTTGCTTGATCTACTATATCTTGTAGCGAACTACTTGCGTAGCTAACATTTGTCGAAGTTAATAAAGTTGTTGCAAGAACAGCTGACATTATCGATTTTTTCAACGCATGGTTTTGCATAATTTCCCTCCTAAAATTAGTTGAACAATACTATCTCTATCTATAGCTCTCCATTTTAAAAATAATAGAATAACAAAGTCGCCACTTAAATATAGGTCTAATAATTATTAACTTCAATCGCATAACTGTAAATAAATTGTAAATACTATTTTACATGCATTTACAAAAAGGTCCCTGTGTAAGATACAATTCAGAATTGTATCTTACACAGGGACCAAAGAGGTTAAATCCTCAGAAATTAAATAGAAATGTCTTCTAACTGCTCGGTTGAAATTGTTTGTTACACAGGGAGCAAGCTAATAGGCTACTCTCAAAATATTTGTAAAATTTCACCATCATGTACTTGATTATTTCCAAATCAGGTTTACCCATTCTGGATGATCAATGAACGGATTGCGGTTTCCTTGCCATTTTTGAATGACATCGTTGCGATTACGTTCAAATTCATCAACCGGGTCTTGCTCATGCCATTTTAGTAGGGTCGAAAGCTTTCCATGGTAGGGCGCACTTCCATTGCCGAGCTTTTCGTTTAGTTCTAAGTCTACTTTATCTCCTTGTTCATAACGTGTTGCCATGTAAAAAAGGATTCGTGCTACATCACCTTTGACACGATTTGGTGGCTCAAACGAGTTAGAAGCTCGTTTACATTCGTCACAATTATTTACCGGGCTGCCACCGTTATCAAAATCTAAGTTTCCTCTTGAACTATTCACTTGTACGTCTGTAGGTCTAAGATGATGGATATCGGTTCCTGGTCCTTTACTTGTGCCGAAGTCTCCATGTGATTTTGCCCATGTGTGTTCTCTATTCCACTGTCCTACGTTTCCACCATTGGCAGTTTTAGAACGTGGTACTCCAGAGTAAAACAATATGACATTGTTTGTATTATTCGGATCCTCATCCGTTTCTCGTAATGCTGCCCATACTTGGTCATAAGAAAGCTGTGTATGGTCGTCAATTATTTCATATAGTGCAGTTTTTAAAGCTTGACCTTCTTTACCAATAGCATCTTTATAATAGACATCAATAGGTGAGCTAGCGGAAGTTACAAGTACACTAAATCTTGTCGTTACACTTTTTTCGCCGTCTGTAGCGGTAACTCCTACAATATGGCTTCCTTCTGCAAGTGTTAGTGTTAACATAGACCCTGCTATCGTTCCTAACGTAGAAGAAAAAGTTAGTACTTGGTTTTCTGGATCTGCGAAATGATCTGTTAATAAAATTGAAATAGACTCACCAGGTTTAATTGTTTGACTTGGAATATTATTCTTTACCACTGGCGCTTGATTTTCACCAGGTAAAGAAGGAACCACAATGGGTTCCCCTTTCGAATTTGTGAATTTAATATTTTTGCTATCTGCACCATTAATGAATTCAAATTCTTGAATATTCTCAGCGCCTCTAATTTCTTTTACGTTCGTACCATCAATGATTACTTTTTGGACATTCGTACCTTTGAAATCCATCATCGCGCCAGCGTTTAGTGGTTTAATCGTTACAGTTTGCTCTGCAAAACCGTCTCCATGGAATTCTGCATAATCACTCGTAAAAAGAATGCCTTCTGTGATTTCTGATGAATCGTCAATTGTGATAGATACGCTAGGTTTACCAATAGTAAGTTTCTTTGTTTGAAGATTATTGATATTGTATGTTTTTTCAGCTGTAATCGGTGTAACAGCATCATCTGCAAATATATCAATTTGTACCATTACTGGATCATGGTCACTTGCACGTCCTGCCATATCGGTAAAGTCTGCATTGATATGAAGAATATCGATTTTCGTTTTATTTTCTAAGTTCTTTGTGACTAAAATATGATCTAATACTTGTGAGTTCCCTTGATATAGGTATGTGTATCGATCTGATGTTTCCACTTTATTAATCATGTTTGTCATGTGTTCACCTTCATGAATTAAAAGTGCATCAGCAAATTGATAATCGTTAAAGTCACCCAAAGAAACAACATTTGCATCTGGGTTTTTCGTTTTAATATCTATAACAAAGTCAGAAACGATTTTTGCAATGTTTTTACGTTGTACTTCACTGTCATATTTTGGTGGTTGAATGGATCCGAATAATGGTGTATCACCACTTTTAGAGTTCCAATGATTCGCGATAACGATGACACTTTCACCTTTAAAGTCAAATTGTGACGCTAAAGGTTTACGGCTACTATTAAATGCGCTATTTGTTGGATCAATACGACCTGGGTTAAGTGTTAGCTTGCCATCTTTGTAACCAACAGCATTAGTTGCATTTCCACCAGAAATACCTTCTGTCAACTTTACTCGTTCTGGATTATAGAGGAATCCAACACGAATATTTGCATTTGGTGCTCCGCCGTCTTGGTTGTTCACTGGGTCAATATTTACATATTTGTAGTTTGCTCCACCAGCAGTTTTAATTGCAGCAATAAGTCTTATATAGCTTTGATCTGCTTTTGAATCTCCAGAGCTTTCTCCGTTATTATCTTGTACTTCAGTTACACCAACAATATCAGGACTCTGCATATCAGTTGCAATTGCTCTTGCTAATTTACGTGCTTTGTCGTCTGTAGTAGATGTTTTATTATTCGAGAAGTTTTCTAAGTTATAAGATGCAATTGTTAACTTATCTTCTGCGTTCACAATTGTTGTTTTTTCTGGTGTTGCATTTCCTTTTGTATGGGCAGCTTTCATTTCATTTAAAGAGACATAAATTTTAAAGTTTTGGAACGAATAACCCACCACTCCAGTAATCGGCCCTTTGAACTTATCCCCAGTTGCTACTTCGAAATCCCGCCCAGGTCCATTTGGTTCTAAGCGGAATTGCACGCGGTTTGGATTTTGATTGTCCTTTTCATATAAAACTCCACCATGTAGGGAGTTCGTTGGAGCGCTTTCCAAAACAGTTATCAAATCACCATGCTCTTGAGGCGCTACCGCTTTCACATTTCCAACTTGCACGCGCATTCCTTCGATACTTTCCCAGAAATCGATTGCATCTACGGTTGGATTGAAAACTGCAAGATTGTCGCTATCAATTTTTGCTAGAGACATTTTCGTTTCATCGATTAAGATTGGAGCTGGTAAAGCTACGCCACTTGTAATAACTTCCACTTTTCCACCCTGGTCATTTCTAACATTAATTTGCGTTGTTTTTAAGTCTGTTGTTTGACGATCAGCATATCCGTCATATGCAAATTCACTTACTTTCCCAGTAACTGATACCAAATCTCCTACTTTAATCGGCCATGTGTTTGTGCCGCTGTAAAGTACAATGGCTTCAGAAGTATTTGGATTCGTATCCGCTAGCTCATCCGGTGTTTGGATATGATAGTAGGTTGCCCCATTTAACAAAAATGAGTAAGTTACAACTCCTTGAATGCCTTCTACTGTTTTATTGTCAAAAGAAGTGTGGTGTCCCGCTCCTTGGATATCATGAATTTGAAGACTATCCGTAATAGTATACTCGAATGTCTTCACTTCTGAAGTACCTACTGGAGTAATTGCTACTGCGTTAAGTGTGGTGTTTTCTTTAATCTCGATTGGTGTTGAATATTTTGCGCTATCCTTTGTCGGCTCTGAACCGTTTAATGTGTAATGGATTTCCGCGTTCGCCGTCGTTGTAGACAACGTTACAAGAGTAGATCCATTGAATGTTCCACTACCAGGAGTTGCAGTAACGGGCTGTAAAATGGAACTGTCCTCTACAATATCTTGAACTGAGCGAGGGATAATTTGATAATCAGCATCAAACTGTTGAACAATACCAGTAATAGATTCGTACGTATTCCCTACAACTAAGCCTAGTGAACTGTTTTCATCACGAACGATGAACTCTGTCATTCCATCTGTTGCAGTATAGTTTAATGCATTTACTGCAGTTATTGTAATTTGTTTTGCTTGAACAAGAAGGGATTCATTGCTTTCATTCACCTCTGCGCCTGCTATAACCTTAGGAGTTGGAGCTCCTACATTTTCTGTTTTGCTAACTATCGTCGTACCGTCTAATTGAAGAAGTCCACGGAATTCCGCTATTTTCCCAGTAAGTGTTACTTCATCTCCTACTGTCGCAGGTAGACTTGAAGGACGAACTGCAATACCACCTGTAGCATCTTGAACTGAAATTGAATTTTTTAAGTTTGCAGCTACTATCCCTTTAATAGTAACCGTTTGACCAATAGCTGTATTACGTGCTTCTTCAATGGACAAAGCCCCGGTTTCACTAATAACTGTGTAAATGAATGCAGAAATTGGACTGCTTACTAGACCCTCTTTTACTGCGATTGCTTTAATCGTAATATCTTTGTCGATAACAATCGGATTTTCATATTTCGTACTTGAGCTAGTTGGATCAGATCCATCTGTCGTATAGTAAATGAAAGCTCCTTCCGTGTTAGTCGATAATGTAATTTCTGTGTCTGCTGGAACAGCCGATGATGGTATTGAAACCGTTACAGCTTCTACTTGGGTTTCTCCGGGATCAGGGTCCCCAATGACCATTGTGTGGGAGCCTAAATTGGAGGAATCGTCTTTTGGCAGTGTCGTCCATTCTGTTGGATTAAAGGCATCATCAATAATTGTGTCACCAGCAACAATATTACTGTTTCGGACAAGCGTTACATCTTTACCATAGTCTGCAGCTGAACCAACTTGCCCAATGGAATCAATGATTGCACCTGACTTCTTTAAAACGACAGGGTCATTTCCATTGAAATTAATAACAGAATTGTTTGCATGGTTTCCCTTACTTTGAATATCTGCATTTGCATCATTATGATATAAAACATACGTATCATTATTAGCTAATGTACCTGTTAATGAGACTTTATTAGCTGCCGCAGCTGCTCCATTTGTATGAAGTTCAAGTGAATAAACACTTAAATCAACTGTTGCTCCAGTTCCATTGTAAATTTCAATGGCCTTATTAAAGCTGCTACCTTCAATATACTCTGAAATTATCAAATCAGATGTATTTGATACGGCTACTGCTTTCGATGGTAATACAGGGAATACTAAACTAGCTACTAAACTGGCAGATAAGAAAACATTTATGGATTTTTTCAAATTCCTTTTACGCATCTATAAATTCTCCTTTGTATGTTAAAGAGTAGTTTCTCCATCAACAATGATCCCATCTATGTCCACACTTTTTCCGTTTGCCTCGGAAAGTTCAAGGTTGCCTTTAACTGTAATATTTGTAAGTGCTAAATTAGTAGAAGGAATACCTTTTATCGTTAAATTTCCTTTAATAATGGCATTTCCAAGGAAGCTGACATCTGTAACCGAAACCCTCACATCGCCGTTATAGATTTTTGGGGCTTCTACTGTTCCTGAAAAGTTCTTCGGATCCACATCTCCACCTGGATATTCATTGTCTGGAGTTTCATCCTTCACATCTACAATCCGTCCTTCAACTTGTGGGTCAACTTGTCTAATACTTACTAAGTGCTCACGGAAATTTTCCCAATCAGATAAACCTAAATCGGTTACTATACCGTTTTCGTACGCTTTTTTCAATACATCGTAGCCGTCTCCACCTTTAGCAGTAAAAGCGTTCGTTGCAATGGTGTATGTTGCATCCTCTTTTACTTCCGTGTAAGTTCCATCAGCGTTTTTAAACTGGATGGAAGCAACACGTTGTCCAATTGGCTTAGTGGAGTCATAGCTGACTTTAGCACCGGACACATGTAGGAATCCTCCGTTTTCTTTCGGAAATTCTTTCAAGCTGACTTCAAATGTTGCTTTTATCTCTGCACCTGTAAGTTTCATCGTTGCTAATGTATTCCCAAAAGGCAGGACGGTGATCACTTCACCAACTGTAATAGGTCCTTGATTTATAGCTGCTCGAATACCACCGCCATTTTGGAAAGCCATAATCACATCTTTGTTGTATTCTCTTGCTTTTTTCAGCATGCCATCCGCAATGAGATTCCCAAGGGCAGTTTCGTTGCTTCGAACACTTGAACCACCAGTACTAGAACGTGGATTATCTAAAGCATTTACTGCGATTGCTCCAGTCAGTTCATTTTTTAATGCACTAATTTTAGATGAATATTTTTCTAACAGCTCTTTTGCCTTACCATCCTCAGCTTGGTTGTTAACGCTAATTAATTGACCAGCGTGTTTTATTACTTTTCCGCTTTTGTCGAACTCAACGTCTAATGTTCCTAAAAACTCACTATATTGATAAGCTTGAACAATAACAGTCGGATCTTTCGCTTTTCCTACTAAATCCTTATCTACCACAACTGGTTTATCTAATTTGGTATGACTATGACCTCCAACAATTACGTCAATGCCAGATACTTTAGCTGCTAACTGTAAGTCATTGTCATATTGCGGATTATCATCATAGCCAAGATGCGTCACAGCAATTACTTTGTTCACTCCTTGCTTTTCGAACTCGTTAACCATTTGTTGAGCAGCTTTCACATAATCTGTAAAACTCACTTTGCCTGGGCTTGAAATATCCTTTGTTTCAGCAGTCGTTAATCCAAACAATCCTATTTTCTGTCCATTTACCACTTTAATAATACCGCTATAAATTTGACTATTTTTCGGGTTATTTTGTATTTTTACATTAAATAATCCTTTTAAATGCTCGTCCTGTGAAAAATCAGTATTCGCACCTACAAATGGAAAATTAGCTTTCTTCACAAATTCTGCTAGTGCTTTATGTCCTTCAGCACTCGAGCCCAAATCGAACTCATGATTACCAAAAGTCATCAGATCATATTTCATCATATTGATGAATTCAACATCTGCTTGTCCCTTGAATTCATTGAAATACAATGTTCCTGAGAAGACATCTCCAGCATCCACTAATAATGCATTTGGATTTGCTTTCCTATATTCCTTTACAGCTGTAACACGTTTGGCCACATTATCTAATTGAGCATGTGTGTCATTTGTATGCATAATGGATAAGTTGAAGTTTGCCCCTGAGTTTCCTCCTCCATTATTTCCTCCACCACCGTTTCCACCTCCGTTATTTCCACCACCTGTTGTTGGAGGAATAGTTGGCGTGGTAATTATGATAACTCCCGCTTTTTTACTTACTGTTTCTATTTGCACTAAAAGTTCTTTGATCATCGGCAAATTATTCGTAGTCGGCAATCTATAAAGTAACTGTTTAATAGATTCTAGTACTCTTCTTGCATCTTCTATTTTTCCTTCTGCTATTAGTCTGTCTGCTTCCCTTACTTTCATATAAACAGTTACCGCAACCATTAATTGATCACGCTTTAAGTTAGCAGGATCCTTGTATTGCTTTAACAATAAATCCCTAGCAGCTTTACCTGTAAAACGATATAAAATGGCAGTTCTACTTTTTAATTGGACAGATAATTGGTGATACAACTTTTCAATTTTAACCCAATCTCTTTCTACCTCAGCTTTCTTGATATCTTCCAAAATAGGTGTTAAATACTTGTCCGCATAATTATAGGCATCAATATATGGCACTATTCCTTTTGTAATACGTTCATTATATAAATCATCTAGTTCTTTGAGTAAAGTCCCCTTATTTTTAACATTTGATTTTAAAAGAGCACTTCTTGCTTTTTGATAGTTTAATTTTGCCAAATTCAATGTTGGATACAATTCTACACTTGTAGCAAGTTTTCCATTTTGAGATGGTACTACATAAGCATAAGATGCTTCCTTCATATCTTTCCTTGCCTGATCAACTAAGTCTTGCAAAGAATTATTAGCCAAACCGACACTAGTAGAAGTTAATAACGACATTGCAAGAACTGAAGCTACTACGGTCTTCTGTACTCTATTCTTTCTCATAAGTTCCCTCCTATATTCTTTAGCTGTTCGCTTATCCTATTTAATACAGGAGAAATTTATGAATATAGAATTTATTTTTAAAGATGAGATTAAATAGTGAAACTCGAACAACACTGATTTCTGCTTCAAGCGGACGCTTTCCCCAAGCAAGGTTCAACCTCATCTGCACCCACATTCTACTGATAATAGATGATTGTTACGAATAATAAATTTATTAGATTCATATAATCAGAGAGAAGAACTCGCTAGAAATAAGTATCAAAGGAGGAAAATCACTGAATTGTACAAACTGTGGTCACAATCAGGTTACTGGGAAGTTTTGCAGTTTATGTGGAACTAAATTGGAGGAACTTCTTTTGAATGTCGACAGTGTTGCTTCCAGAACAAAATCTGTAAAACCAAATGTCCATGTAGAAAATATGAAAAGAAAAACTAAAATATATAGCTCATATTTTATTCAACAACTAAAAAAACCTTCTCATGCATACAATCAAGGAGAAAGTGAGTTTACAAGTAGTCTTGTAAGTATTATTTTATTTACTGCACTTATTACTTTATCTCTGTTTTTATTTTCAAATAATTTGAATTGGAGCGATTCACCAGGCTTTTTATCGTTTTTTATGGAATCTTTTTTACTTACATTCTTTATCATTGGCCTTGTAATATTTTCTTCTTTTCTCATTAGCAGTTTTTTTGGTCCACAGTATTCATTTAAAGTAATTATCAGTTTTTATGGGGGACAATTGTCTGCACCCATTGTCTTAGTAACTGTTTCCATATTTCTAATGCTTGTAAAATCATTTAGTTATGGAAATGCAATTTTAACTATATCCCTAGTTTTTAGTCTTTTTATACTGCCACTCTATATAATTAGTTTTTTGCTTGCAAAAAAACCTTCTGGTGTTGACCCCCTCTACGGATTTGTTCTCTATATTGCTACTTTTACAGTTTTAATGATACTTTTCGTCACTATTGTTGGGAATTCTAAAATGATTGAGTATTTTAATAATATTAACCATTTGTTTTAAATATTCGACTTGTTCCTGTATTCAACACTATTCTAATTTGTTTATTACACAGGGACCATAAGCATTCAAAACACCTTCGATAAACGAACATGATTAGCATGTGCCTCCAATCGAAGGTGTTTTAATTGTGTGCTACACAGGGATAAATAACATGTGTTCACAAAAAGTCCCTGTGTAAGATACAATTCAGAATTGTATCTTACACAGGGAACATGAACATAAAATTCCCTTCTAGCCTAAGTTAGAAGGGAATTTTAATTAGTTTATTGAATTATTTTCCACAAAGGAAGTAACTCCATTTCCCAAAATACTAAATGTCATATGGTCTTGGTTCACAATTCCATTAGTCTTGGTAATCACGAATAATGAAGTTTTGTGATTGAACCCAGCGTCTGTAGAAACGAATTCAACGATTTGAAGAGTATCTTCATCTATATACTTAATCTTCACTACAGCACTTTTTCCAAAACCATCATTAAATGTAATAGTACCGGATATCCCTTTTTTAAATTCATGATCATAAGAAGGATTATGGAATGTAAATTCTAATGTGTCCGAAATAGATAAACCATTTGAACCCTTATCATTTAAATCTATTTGGATTGAAGCAAATACCCCTTCGTTAATTATTGTTGTAGCAGGGTTGTTTTCGTTCACAGCCCCTTCCCCGTTTATACCATCTTTGCCGGGAGTGTATTGATAAGCAACAAATGTATTAGCTACTTCTTGTAACAAGCTCACAGATCCAATGGTCCAGTATCCTTTTGTATCAACAATAGTAGTTCCTACTAGTATGTCATTTCTATAAACTTTTACTCGATTGCCAGGTTGTGCTGTACCGCTTATATCGTAGGAGTACCCATCAAATGTTAAAGGTGAAGTAACTGGATTTTGGAATACCACATCATCATCCTCAGTAACATCTACATTAATGTTCCAAGTAGAATGGTTATCTATCCGTGTTTCATAACTAACTTCTACTCTATCCCCTTTAGATAGAGCATTTCCGAAAACTTCTTGTGAAACTTGTACTCCATAGATAAAGAATAGATCATTAGCATCCCATTTATATTTATGGTCACCAGTAAAAATGTAATCATCTTCAGTAGTGATCACTTTACTATCAATAGTCAACATATAAGGACCTTCAACATTTTGAAGCTGATAAAAATGTGTAATTCCTGCTTTTTTGGTACTTTTAATACCATCTATTTTTTCTATTACTGGTTGGACATATGTGGCTGATGGAGTTTCGGCATTAAATCCATACGCAGCAGCTATTATAATTACTAGATTTCCATCTTGACCTGCGTAGCCAATCGTCTCTTGACCACTTTCTACGCTTTGAGCGTTTATAGAAGTAATTACTGCTGAGGTAGAGTTAGTTGCTGTCATGTCATTTACTTCTCCCAAGCTAACTTTAACTCTCCCTGTATAAGCACTACCGTCTAAATTAGTTAGCTTAGCTGTATACACTTTCGAATTAGTTGTTTCGAGATATGTAGTTTCCTTATCAGTTAATGCAATACCTGTTGTATCAGGAACAGCCTCTGTCATAAAGTTCAATTGGTTTTCTTTCCAACTTACCGTGTAACTTGTATTAGCGTCTAAGTCAGATGTATTTAATATTACAGATTTTTTGTCCTTGGATAATTGAGCTGATTGAACAGTTTCTCCTGAGACTTTAAATTGACCTGCCACTAAACCTTCTAATGGTATATGGTAGGCTTTAGAGAAATTAACTGTTACGTTATTTTTGCCATCAGATGTTATGAACAAAGGTTGTAAAGGTAAAGATTTTAAAGTTTCATCATAGGCTTTCGTTAGGAATGTTTTAAAAGTAAAATCCGTACTTTTGTTAGCTATGTAAGAGTTGGCTTTGTCTAATTCTAAGGAAGCTTCTAACCATTTATTGTCTTTAATAAATTCACTCGCTTGGTCGAGATACATTTTTACCGTCACATCATTTTTGACATCTTGAATTAGTTTCTCCATGTCCGGTTTGACTTGATTACGTATACCATCTCTAGTTGATTGCCCATATACTCTGTCTAATAGTTTTACTTGTTTTCTATATTCAGCTGTTGCTATATGGTATGCAGCTTCTACACTATTAAGATTTGCTGAATCTATCGCATCTTGCAAATTACTTGTTAACTTCGTAATTTTTTCACTAGAGGTTATAGCATCTATGTATGCTTGTGAACGTTTCACATGAATTTTTGGCTCTACTAATTTAGCTTTAGCATTGAGTTGTTCAGATTTAGATAACTTGGTAGCAACTTTTTCAGCAGCTGCAATAGTTTCTTTTGTCGTATTATATTGCTCATATGGGCGAGTTCTAAAATCAGCTGATCCCTCTTTAGAAATTGCCCATTTTAATATAGTTCCTGCATTTTGTGCATCTATTATTAATTGTTTTATGTTTGTTGATGCACTTACTTGTGGGGCGGCAATAATAGAAAGAATAGTAGTTATTGCTATTACAAGTTTCAAAGACTTTTTCCTCATACTAATTTGCCTCCATGCTAAGATTGTTTATACATCTGAATAATCTATATGATTGTATCATATAAGTTTAATCAAACTTATTTCTTAATATTGGAAACGATAGTAAGATTGTAGTCTTTCTATCAGCTAGCAACATTGTGTTATACTTATAGTTAATCACGTATAGCAGAAAGGGACTAAAAAATATGACAAATTCTCCTAAAACATATAAAACTGAAATCGATTTTTCTACAGACTGGGAAATACCCGCAGCTGAGAAGTATATTTTCCAATACTTCCATCAACAATTAGAAAATTTAGAAGCAAATCAACTACATATTCATGGAGTAAAATTATATACAGTGGATTCGGGAATTGTCGTAACAGCTATAATTAGACATTCTTTACCTAAAAAATTACGCCTGGAACAAGTGGTTTTAGTTGTGAAAGATAAGGAAGGGAAAGAACTAGCAAAGAAACAATTTGACATGGAGTTGTTTGGAGAGTTAGAAGCATGTACAGCAAGACCGTGGAATTTCCTATTTGAAATGGAAGATATACTAGTACCTTATGATGAAATAGTAAACGAAATGGATTTTGAAATGGCATTTGAGTATTACGAGAAAGTTGTAAAAGACTTCGAATTACACTTAGATGATTATTGGAAGAATGGACTTAATGAAGATCAACAAGGATATGTCCACAATCTAGTATCTACATTAGAACCTATTAAAGAGAACGAAATCTCAATTGTTGGATTCCATTTCCACGAGTCAGATGACGCAGTCAATATTTATATCATCATTCGTAATGCATTTTCTAATACATTAACCATTGAAAATCTGCCTATCCAACTATTTGATGCTGCCGATGATATGGTGTGTAAACTCGGATTTCCAATCGGACAATTCGAAATTGCTTCTAAGCAAGCACGTCCCATTAGCTTATCTTTCTCCAAAGATGTATTCATGAAAGAGAATCCAGATTTCAGTTCTTGGAGAATAGAATTGGTTCCACAAACTTTATAATAATACATAAAGCCGTTAAAGAATTCACTTCTTTAACGGCTTTATGGACTAGAACATTGTCTCAACTAATTTTATTTCTAATACGAGGAGGAAATCCGAATAATAAATTTATTATATTTTTATTAACAAAAATTAATAATGAACAAAGCCGTTAAAGGATTATACCTTATACGGCTTTGTTCATTATATAAAACTAATATACTTTAATCTGATGTCCTGGATTAACTTTTAATTGAAGATCGTAACCATTTGACACTCCATCAATAGAAATTATGTCTAGGGTTCCTGTTAGTTTTTCATCTGCACCCTTATCTAGAGTAACACCAGAAATAGTGCCTTCTTTGGTAGGACCAAACTTTATTTTAAAGCCATTTGTCACGGAACTAAAAAGAGTCCCGTTCTCATTATTTGTAAACTGAATTTTAGTTCCATCCTCATCACTAACAATAATAGATGCTTGTTTTGTGATTACTGCTTTATCTTGAACTACTAATGCGCCATTTGTTCGCTTAACTGGTGCAATTGTAAAAGTTATCTCTTCATCAGATATATCTTCATCACGAGTAGTACCCTCACTAGTAGATAAAAGATCAAAAGGACCTTCTATTACTCTTAAGATATTACCACTAGTATAAAGAGGTGCCGATTTACCCGCTACTTGTTGTACCATATAGAAATCATTTATAGCATTCTGTTCAAGATTCGTATTAAAACTCCATGCTCCAGACGAATTAATTTTTATTTTCCCCAGAAAAGAACCTGAATTTTTGAATAAGAACAACTCATAATTTGGTTGACCAGTACCTTTTAGTTCTATTTGTTTACCAATCATTCTGTAACCATATCCAGATTTATAAGCAAATTTTGAATCTACTAATAGCGGTACAGAGTAGTGATTGGTTACTATGTTAAATGATGAAGATGAGGTTGTTTTGTACGTACCATTAATTGTATCATCTATATTTAATGCTGCTTTAAATGACTCATAAGAAATAGCAACACTTTCATTTCGGAATGTATCGTTAGATCCTTTAATTTGATATTTTATGCCATCTACAGTTACAAAGTAATTGTTAGCTAAATCTACATATTGAACCTTTTTACTTGAAATTGATCCATCTTTTGCAGGGACGTAAAAGTTCATATACCCAGAGGTTTGCGTTTCTACTACTTTATTATTCTCCATTTTATTAAAAGTAAATACTTTATCCATAGCTGCCGCGTTTAAATTATTTGATGTAAATGTTATGGTTACAGTGCCATTTCTATCTGGGATAACATTCACACTCTTTGCACCTGCAATTGAATTATCGATCCCATTTATCGTTAATACTTTGATACCAGCAGGAATATCAACTCGAATGTTATTATTTCCATAAGTACCAGCAAAGGTTGCAGATAATGCAAGAATTTCAGAGGTTTCTCTGTACTGTGTTGTGGTATTTCCTACTTGAATAGGCACTATGCTTCCAGGAACTGTAAAGCTAGCACTACTTCCTTTGTACTTTAAAGTATATTTAAAAGAAGGAGTTTGTACTGATGTTTTTAACGTGACATTCATCCCATCTGGACTTAGAGAAGCACTTGTAACAGATAAACTGTTATCAAAGGTAAACTCAGAAGTTTGAATATTGGACACTGCTCTATTTAATCTGACAGACACCGTTGTATTATCTACTCTTGAAATCGAAGCTATTTGTACAGGTATAGAATTCGTTACCGCTGTTAAGCTTTTTTGCAAAGTACTTTCCCAGTATAAAACATTGGCATTTAATATTGCTTGAGCTTCATGTATTTTTCTAGAAGCTTCTGCTTGTTTAGAAGTTCTAATATCTTCACTTGCTCCCTTTGTTAACATATGAACTGTTACATCATTCTTCAATTCATTAATTAACTTTTCTGCAGGACCCTTCACTGCATTTCGAATCTTATCACGTGTAGATTGTCCATATACACGGTCCAATAAAATTGTTTGCTTTCGAAACTCAGCAGTCATTTCATGATAGGATTTTTCCACTAAATTAAGATTATTTGCTGAAACGGCTGCAGAAAGGGCATTTGTTTTTTCATTAATTTTTGTACTTGCTGTTATTGCATCTAAATATCCTTGCGCGCGTTTTAATTGGGTTTTAGCATCTGCCAGTCGAGCTTCATACTTTAATTGATCAGAAAAACTTAATTGTTTTATAGACTTCTCTGCATTAGCAATAGCAATTTTTGTTGCATTATATTGGATCCATGGCTGAGTTACTCCATCAGCAGAACCTTCTACTGAAATCGCCCATTTTAAAACAGTGCTTGAATTTTGAACGTTCGTCATTAATTGTTCTATATTCGTTGCTGCCTCCACTTTATAATTTGGTGTCCCAACTACAAATGCTGATGTTATTACTGCAGCAGAAATACCTACTTTCAATGTTTTGTTTCTCATTAAATTACTCCCCTTTTTCTTTTTGTATTTGATTACCAAAATATAGAAAACTTTTATTATTATAATTATAACTAATAGGTAGAATAAGTTCTACAACAAACTTTGCGATTTGAACTATATGCATACTGCATTATGAGCAATCATGTTCATTTATTGCTCCGTTCAAGAATAATCCCAATAGTGGAAATTAATGAATCGGATAAAAAAGCGGTATAGCGATTACATGCAAAAGTACAACTACACTGCTCAAATCTACGAATATCGTTACTATCCAAAAGAAGTTCTAAACTCTAGTGGTCTTTTCTATGTTAGTTCCTATATTCATACCAATCCAGTCGATACTAAAACTCTATGGTAGCTTCGCTAGAACACTGTCCCTACCCACTTTTCCATGCTACTTTAACAATCTTAAGAGTAACTATTCGTTTCTTCAGTTAAAGCTTCTTCGATCATATTGCCACCGTGTATAGAAAAAACTGCACCTGTCTATACAAAGTATTATATGGATCATAGCTAGGAAAAAACAATGCAACATAATTACACCTTTAAGGAATAACTTGAAGGCTACTTTTCAAATATAATTTCAGCCGTATATGCTCAAACATTATAGTAAAACTAAATGGATGCCGAAACCAAACTTATCAACCCAATAAAAAAAAGTCTCTCAATCGATTTCTCGATCAAGAGACTTTCCTCATCCTCACAGCCTAGTTTTCTAAAACCATGTTTTCAGAACTGTTTTCTTGCCTTGTTTAGGTACCTGGCACCTAAATTTAAAAAGGAGGAGTCCTTATGGACATCCTCCTTTTTAAAACATTATTATTGAAGAATATTTTGAGCTGCTGTTGGGCTAACTTTAAGTTGAAGTTTGTCTTGGTTGATTAAACCAGTAGCTCCAGACAACTTAGTAGCTTTAGCTTTGATATCAGCTACATCAGTGCTGAATCCAGTAGGAACTGTTCCTACGATATTTTTAACTTTAACAGTGTTAACATCAACGAATTCAACGTTCAAAGTAACATACTTGAAGTTTTGTTCAAGTGTAATTGTTCCAGTTGTGAAACCTTTAAACTCATGCGCATATGCAGACGCACTGTCGAATGTGAAGTCTAAAGTATCGTCACTTGATAATCCACCACTTGTATCAGCATCATTGAATGTAATAGATGCAGGTGAGAAGATTTGACGATGTACAGACTGTTTATCACCTACTGGAGTTGCAGTTGCAGAAATATTAGTACTTAATAACTCAGTGTTTGCTAATGTTCCATTAGTAGTTGCTGCTACTGCCGAAGAACTAGAAGGGAACTGAATAGCGATATAGTCGTTAGCTGCATTGTTTACAAGGTTATTTGCTTGAACAACCCAAGTTCCATTAGAAGAAACAGAAACTGTTTGACCAACTTGGTGGTTAGCTAATTCTGTTGCATCTAAAGCACCGTTGCCATCGATATCACGGTATAACCCAAGTTTGTAACCTGCAGTCCCTTTACCTTCAAAGCGGAAAGTAGCTCCTTCATAAGAAACTTCACGTGAAGGATTAGTAATAGAAACAGCAGTTTCAGTTACGTCACTTGTTATTGTGAATGAAGAGCTGTTTGCAACAGTACGGTTGTAGTTTACGTTTACAATATCTCCAGCAGATAATGCATTTTCAAATGCATCAAAGCTTCCGTTTCCAAAGATATCATTTGAATCGTACTTATATTTAAGAGCTGTGTTAATACCAACTTCTGTCTTAGCACCAGTCCAAGCTACAAAGTAGTCTTTGTCTTTAACAGCAATCAATGTATTTGTGTTGAAATCAAGTACTGTTTGACCATTTTGTGCTTCTGCGAAGAAGTAAGAACCTCCACCCTCAACAAATCTTTCAGTAGCATCTGCAGTTTGGTTGTCGTTAGCATCAATAGTTACAACTGGTTTAGCATAAGTAGATAATGGTGTTGGAAGATTTAAGTTAGCTTCTGTAGATTTAACTACAAATGTAACTTTACCGTCTTTTACGTCACCAGTCCATTTAGGACCCCATGCAACACCATTGTTATTTTTTCCATCAACAGTAGCGATTTCAGCATTTGTAGCTGCCGTACCTGCGATGTTTTCCAAGTCAATTACTGCTGGACCATTGTATGGTTGACCATCAGTTTGTTTAACTGTAACAGTGTATGTTCTTGTTTGACCTAAATCTAAGTATGCATTGTCTGCTTGATCAATGAAGAAGCTGTTATCAGCTGCAGTTGCAGGAGTAGTAAATGATAAACCTGTAGCTACACCTTGGTAAGACAGTGCATATGTTTTGCTTGCTGCTTGGTCAGATGTTGTTAAAGTAACAGTCTTTTTATCAGCAGATACTGAAGCAGAGTGCACT
The DNA here is from genome assembly GCA_900114885.1 of Psychrobacillus psychrodurans. Lineage (GTDB taxonomy): Bacteria > Bacillota > Bacilli > Bacillales_A > Planococcaceae > Psychrobacillus > Psychrobacillus psychrodurans. The sequence goes on along the minus strand of FOUN01000001.1, from coordinate 400,051 downwards.
AGTAAACTATTGTCAAATGTGAATTGACTTGCTGCTAGAACTGCTTCTGGAGCTTTAGAGAATTTTACAGTAACTGTGTTTTTGTCAACACGTGCAACTGAAAGAACTTTTAATGGCAAAGCATCTGCTACATCATTAACTGATTTTTGTAAAGAAGTTTCCCATTTAAGAACGTTAGCGTCAAGAATAGCTTGAGCGTCTGTTAAGTTTTGAGCCGCTACTTCTAATTTACCAGCTTTAGAGTTAGCCGCTGCTGATTTAGCTAGCATGTTTACAGTTACTTCGTTTTTAACTGAAGCTACTAATTTTTCGATAGCTGGTTTTACTGCGTTACGGATTCCGTCACGAGTAGATTGACCATATACACGGTCAAGTAGTGCTGCTTGTTTACGGTATTCAGCAGTTGCTTTGTGATAAGCAGTTTCTACTTTTTCGATATCGTCAGTTTTAATAGCTGCATCTAAAGCAGCAGTTAATTCTTTAATTTTTTCACTTGAAGTGATTGCATCGATGTAAGCTGCTGCACGTTTAACTTGTAATTTTGGTTCAACAAGTTTAGCTGCAATGCTTAGTTGTTCAGATGCAGTAGCTTTTTTAGCTGCTGCTTCTGCTGCTGCGATTGCTTTTTTAGCAGCGTTGTATTCATTGTATGGACGTGTAACGTAGTTAGCAGAACCTTCTACTGAGATAGCCCATTTTAATACTGTACCTGCATTTTGTGCGTTTGTTGTTAATTGGTTTACATTAGTTGCTGCGTCAGCTTGTTGTGCTGGTGCTGCTGCAACGAATGCTGAAGCTGCTACTGCAGTTGAAGCTGCAATTTTGATAGCTTTTTTCTTCATAAACTTGTGATCTCCCTTCGCTTGTGTGGTGCAATTTTTTGTAGTGTGTAATGCCGGTCGCTGATCGCGTCCAATATCGTCACCCTAACTAATATATGAGTATACAAAACTCATATGCTAAAATCAACTAAAAATACTAAAAGATTTCCAGTTTTTTTCGAGATTGACATTTTGGAAGCACCAAGGACACTATTACATATTCCATATTACAGTAATATAACCAATAACGCTAGTTTTTTTTCTGAATAATTTTTACTATTTTTTAGGTTTATAGATTCCCTATTCTTTTATTTCATAAATCGAAGTATATTCATATTTAAAAACTTTTAAATTTTTTTAGATTTATTGAATTTATTGCGTGCATTTTTTTATATTTGTGTTATGATGTACTGTATAGAAGGTTACTTATAGATGTGTAACGCCGTAAACTTGTTTGTACATTCATTAGTGTGCAGCCTTCTACTTCCTTCGTTTTATCGCTCAAGAAAAGAAGCATCTGAACATCGGATGCTTCTTTTCTTATTTTATCAGGGCTTTGATCTAATGATCAAAGCCCTTTTTTATTTGTGCAGCAAATAATTAGTCCACCTATTAGACCGGCATTGTCTCCTCTAAGTTTCATGTACTTGATAATAGGTGTAATTATTGAATTTCTTAATATGGTTTGTTTTAATTTCGGTAGAAGGTGGTTTTGGTTCATCACTCCCCTACCATTAAAGATACGATTCAGGAGCGTATGCTAGCATCATTTGATATACTCCTTGTGCTATTTAGTATGTTATTATGTCAGCATGTTTTTACCTCCTTTTTAATTAGTAGAAAAGTATCGTGTGTTGAATAGAAGGAACTACAGTAGATTTGTTTAAACATTTTTTGCCCATTAAAGTTATGTTACAGAATCCAATGGTGGTAATCTCGTTGTTAAAAATCTATTTATTTAGATATCTTCATCAATTAGAACGTAAATAGTTCGTAATGGACCATGAACTCCTACTCAAATAACTTTCGATATCTGCCGAATTACTTGGACCGGTTATATAATTAATACAGGTTGGAATAGGTTCTCCTTGTTTAATACGTTCACTTAAGGATCTCATGCTTTCCTGTAATCTTGGAATAATAGAATTTGTTGGGAATAGTACGATCTGGATTTCCGGTAATAGGCTGACAGATCTTCCTTTGTTATGTTCGTTTAGTAGGACGACTGTGCCGGATTCAGCTAATGGATGGTCACAGTAGGAGAGTCCGATTGTTGCTTGTTCAGCATTTTGGATATTTTGGGAGCCGAGTGCTGGGTTCCAAGGTGTTTTATTAGCTTGGAGCCATTCATCTAATTCTGCGTTTCCTCTTTCTATAGAAGAAAGTACTTTTTCTGATGGTATATCTTTTATTAGTTCAGTTAAGCTTTCGATAAGATTTCTTTGTGTTGTTTCAATTATATCTGCCCGAATAAGCTTGGCAGATTCTATGAATACTTGTTTCAAAGAATTTGTTTTGAGTGCGGTATAAACACTTGAAATAGGTAGTTCTACTTTGTTTCTTTGTAGTTTAGTCACCCTTCGTTCCCTCCCGATCTTTCATCCAATCCCGGAAACGACTTTGTTTTGGTGCGGGAAGTCCCGACTATTCGTCCATTCTTTTAAAAGACCAGGACCATTTGATATAGTTTGTTTGTTTTTTAGTAGCATTTTGAGACTAACTGCGACCATTTTAGAGTCCCCTGTATATACAGAGTTCGTAGATGCACCGATACCAAACGCTTTCATCATAAGGCGTTCACTAATAGGCGCTTTCCCTTCTGTTTCTACTATTACTTGGCGATGTTTAAGTAGTAACTATGCAATGGGATTTTCACTGGACAAACATCTGTACAAACTTGAGCATACATACATGACTCTTCTTTATTACAAAGTGCTTGATTACTCATTTAGAACACCTCCTCGAAAGTAATAGGAGATTCTTTAAAACATCTTCTCAAGAAGGTTAACGTTTAGCTACTTGAACAAGTCCAAGAGGATATCGAAATGCATTTGCTAATATCTATCTTTTCTAAGAGTTGGAATCAAGTTTTTGAGGATGGTGTTTTATTCAAAATAAAAACCACTAGATTACTCTAGTGGTTAAGGACTTTTGATAGGAAGTCTTGGGCGCGCTGTGTGTCTGGGTTGGTGAAGAATTTAGATGGTGCAGCGCGTTCGACTATTTTGCCTTCTGCCATAAAGACGATTTCGTCGCAAATTTCTTTGGCGAAGCCCATTTCGTGTGTTACAACAACCATCGTCATGCCGTCTTTTGCTAGTTTGCGAATGGCATCAAGCACTTCGGTTACCATTTCAGGATCGAGTGCAGATGTTGGTTCATCAAATAGCATGACTTGCGGGTCCATTGCTAATGCTCGTGCAATTGCTACACGTTGTTGCTGACCACCGGAAAGTCTGTTTGGATAGGCATCGAATTTGTCAGCTAAGCCAAGAGAAGTTAGTAGCTCTTTTCCTCTTTTTTCAGCTTCTTCTTTGCTCAATCCTTTTACTTTTATAGGTGCCATTGTAACGTTTTCTAATGCGGTTAAGAATGGGAATAGATTAAAGCTTTGGAATACGAAGCCGATGTTTGTGCGGGCTACGTTGATATCTGTTTTTTTGTCATGGATGGAGATGCCGTCCACTGTTATTTCCCCATTATCTACCGGCTCCAATGCGTTTATAGTTCGGATTAAGGTCGATTTCCCTGCTCCACTTGGGCCAATCAATGCGATAACATTCGATTTTGGTACTTCAAGCGAAACGTCGGTTAGGACGTGGTGGTCGCCGAAGCTTTTGTTAACATTTTTGATAGTGATCATTTGGGTACACCCTCCTTAACGTTATGCCTCGCCTTTTAGTAATCGTTTTTCGAAGTATCGAATGATTAACGATAGGCTGAATGTCATGATGAAATAGATTAGCGCGACGAATGTCCATACTTCAATGGATCGGAATGATGTTGCCACTAAGTTTTTTGCTGCTAGCGTTAATTCGGATGCTGCTATTACAGATATAAGTGATGAATCTTTTATTAGCATGATGAATTGTGATGCAAGCGGCGGCAATACACGTCTAAATGCTTGCGGTAAAATAATATGAATCATCGCTTTTGTATGGGACATACCTAATGAGCGAGCTGCCTCCATTTGTCCCTTTGGAACACCTTGAATACCAGATCGAACTATTTCAGCGATGAATGCTCCAGCAAACAGGGAAAGACCAGTAATTGAACCCCAGTAGGAGCCTAATGAGAAAAATTGTCCAAGTACGTAGAAAATCCAGATGAGTAGAACCAGTAGTGGTACCCCTCGCATTATTTCTATGTATGCGGATGAAATGATAAATACGATCTTGTTTTTAGAAATACGTCCGAGTCCAAATAGAATGCCTATTGGAATTGCTAGAAGGATGGAAATCGCAGAAATCTCAAGCGTTTTCAGCGCACCTTCGATGAACACGTCCATATTTCGACTTATGACACTCCAGTCATATTGATACATAGTTGTTCCTCCTCTAAGTTGGCTGAGTGTTTTGCAAGAATATGCACTGAGTAGATATTTGATCACTACTCAGCGCTAGTCCCTATTCCTCTACTACTTCATCTAACCATTCAGAAGATTCGAACCATTTTGCACGTGATGCAAGTTCTGATGGACTTCCAAGATAGCTGCTTAAGAATGAGTTAACCCATTGAATGGTTTCGAAATCATTTTTCTTAATTGCAATCCCTAAGTTTTCTGTAGAAATTAAACCTTCAAGTTGATTTACAGCATCGCCGTTACGTAATTTCCATACAGCGATTGCAGGCTCATCGTATACTACAGCTGCTGCTTGGCCTTGAGCCATTGCTGCTGCAGCTGCTGGGAAATCTTCAAAGTCCATGATTTCTGCGTTTTTGAATACATCTTTTGCAAGTAGAGCACCAGTAGTTCCAATACCAACAGCGATTTTAGTTCCTTTAACATCTAGTTCTTGCCATGTTTTTGTTTGTGTATCATCCCCTGGAACCATCACTGCTTGACCAGTTTGGAAATAAGGATCTGCAAAGCTAACCGCCAAAGCACGGCTACCTGTTATTGTCATACCAGCGAAAATCATGTCAACTTCCCCTGTTTGTAATGCTGGAATCAATCCGTCAAATGTAAATTGCTTGTACTCCACTTTCACTCCAAGTGCTTCTCCAAGCGCATTTGCGAAATCTACGTCATACCCAACAAAGTCACCATCTGGATTTTTCATATCAAATGGAAAATATCCTGATGACATCCCGATAATTAGTTTTTTCTCTTTTAATACTTTTTGAATTGTAGAGTTTTCTGTTGAAACTCCACCACCTGAATCATTGCTACATCCAGCAATGATTAACATGGTAATCATTAGTACTGCCACTAACCATTTCTTCATAAACTTAACCCCCGTTTTTTTATTCAGTTCCCCTTATGAAACTAGTGAATTATTAGTAGTATAAATTATTATTATTCACGTGTCTACATAAAAAATAATTAGTTATAATATTTTTATTATTGATTCTATTAGAATAAAGGTGCAAAATAGATTATGTATAGTTGTATTATATGCTTTTTATTATAATATTAGTATTTTTGATTTTAATATCATAATGTTTTATTATTCTGTATATTGTATCTTTATTCAAAAGGAGTGTTTAAATTGGTTTTTCCCAAAAGTGAGGTTGGTAAACGAATTAGGTATTTACGTAGATTTCAAGGATTGACTTCCGATGAATTGGCGAAAAAAGCTAGTGTGAGCCAGAGTATGATTTCTCAAATAGAGCGCGGACAAGTATCCCCCTCTCTGGAGACTTTATGGAAATTAAGCCATAGTTTGAAGGTTCCTGTGTTTTCGTTCTTTGAAGCAGAAGAAAATAATGCAGTAACTTTGACCCGCAAAGGTGAGGGTCATTTCATAAAACGCGTGCGACCAAATGTCGGATATGAACTTTTGTCGCCAAGTTCAGGCAAGCAGATGAGCTTTTTTAAGATGATTGTGTCGCCAGGCGAAGGCACTGATGATCCACTTATGTTCCATGGTGGCGAAGAATGCGGTCTGATGCTAGTTGGTAGTTTGAGGATTGAAATTGAGGGCGAGGTTTACCTTATCGATGAAGGGGATAGTATTTACTTTGATAGCTCGCTTCCGCATCGTTTTATGAACGATGGGGATACGGACGCGATTGCTGTTTGGACGATGACTCATGATTTTTAGGTTTTTGGGAGGTCCTTCGTGTGAGCGGAGGGCCTTTTTTGGTTGGTGTGGTTTGATTTACTTGCGGAGTTGGGTTGAGTACTTGCTCATGATCATAGGTTACTTGCTTTCAGTGGAAGTTTACTTGCGGAGAGATGGGGGTTACTTGGTCTCATGGTGGATTTACTTGCGGAGTCGGGTTGAGTACTTGCTCATGATCCTAGGTTACTTGCTTTCAGTGGAGGTTTACTTGCGGATTGGGACTATTTGAAATTTTTTCAATGCAGTTGGCTTTTCGCATGGGCGAAAGGCTTCCTTTTTGGGTTTTACTTGCGGTGGGATGCGGGTTACTTGCTTTCGCGGTGGATTTACTTGCGGAGTTCGGTTAAATACTTGTTCATAATCATAGGTTACTTGCTTTCAATAGAGGTTTACTTGCGGACTGGGACTATTTGGATTCTTTTCAATGCAATTGGCTTTTTGCATGGCCGAAAATCTTTCCTTTTTGGGTTTTACTTGCGGAGAGATGGGGGTTACTTGCTTTCGTGGTGGATTTACTTGCGGAGTCGGGTTGAGTACTTGCTCATGATCATAGCTTACTTGCTTTCAGTGGAGGTTTACTTGCGCACTGGGATTATTTGGATTTTTTCGATACAATCGGCTTTCGCATGGGAGAAATGCATTCTTTTTAAACTTGCGGACCGGGGTTATTTGAAAGTTGTTGCTGTATACATTAAAGGACCTGCCGGAATGGCAGGTCCTTGGTTGTGAATAGCGGTTCGCTGAGCGCTTTAATTCAAGTGGTTATTAAGATAGGATGGTTTTTAAGATGTCGACGGCTTGGTCGATTTCTTCGGTTGTTACGGTTAGTGGCGGCAGGAGGCGGATTACGTTGGGTCCTGCCGCTACTAGTAGTAGACCTGCTTCGTCGGCTGCTGTTATGTAGGCTGCAACATCTTCTTCGCAGACGATTCCGAGTAATAGACCAGAGCCGACTAGCTGGTTTGTTGGTAATGCTTCGTTTAATTTCTCGATAAAATAAGCAGATTTTTTATTCACTTCTGCTATAAATTCTGGCATAAATACATTGTCTAGAACTGTTTGTGCGACGGCTACAGCTAGAGGATTTCCTCCGAAGGTCGTGCCGTGTGTGCCGGGACCCAATGTGTCGTGTAGTTCTGCTGTTCCGAGCATGGCTCCGATTGGGAAGCCGCCACCAAGTCCTTTGGCTAACGTCATGATGTCAGGTTTTAGGACTGTTTGCTCGTATGCATAGCGGGTACCAGTACGAGAGATACCTGTTTGGACTTCGTCTACTATGAGCAAGATTCCGTTAGATGCGCATATGTCGGTGATGGCATGAGCGAATTCAGGTGTTACTTGGTTAACGCCACCTTCCCCTTGTATTACTTCGAGCATGATCGCGCCAACTTCATCATCGATTACTGCTTTTAAGGCTGTTACGTCATTGAAGGGTACAGTACGAAAGGTTTCAAGTAATGGACCGAAGCCGTTGCGTACCTTGCCTTGGCCAGTGGCGGACATGGCGCCGAATGTGCGTCCGTGGAATGATTTTTCAAATGTGATGATGGTATGTTTCCCAGTATGTTTGCGCGCTAGCTTGATAGCTGCTTCGTTCGCCTCTGCTCCGCTGTTGCAAAAGAATGCGTGTGCGAAGTGTGTATCGTTTACAAGTGTTTCAGCAAGTTTTTCTTGTTCGGGACTTTCGAACAAGTTAGATACATGCCAGAGTTTTTCGCTTTGTTGTTGAATCGCTTGAACTATCGCAGGATGAGTATGACCAAGACTGAGCACGGCTATACCACTTGTGAAATCGAGATAGTCTTTTCCAGTGTCGTCGGTAACGATGGTACCCTTTCCTTTCACTAGGTGAATAGGTCGGCGAGTATAGTTTTGGAATAAAGAGTTCATGCGTATACCTCCTGCTGCAAAATTGTTGTGCCAGAAAGCTGATCGCCTACGATTTGGACGGATGGTATGCCTGCTGCAAGGCAGTCAAGTGCTGCTGTTACTTTTGGAATCATTCCTCCGTAAATATCACCAGAAATAATCCAGTCTGTAACTTTTTCAGAGGTAACAGTTTCTTGTATCTCACCATCTATTTTTATACCTGGAGTGTCGGTAACGAGTTGTAAGCTTTCCGCTTTTATTGCTAAAGCAATTTCGCTTGCTACAGTGTCGGCATTAATGTTAAGTGGTTCTCCATCTGTCGTGCAGCTAATACTTGAAATGACTGGAGTGATTCCGTTTTTCAGCAACATTTCAATAAATGAGGTATTCACTTGCTGGACTTCTCCGACAAAACCGTACGTTGATTTGTCTAGTATCGTGCACTGTAATAATTGGTTATCGTAGCCGCTAAGCCCTATTGCTTGGATACCGCTTTTATTCAGCTGGTGAACTAGTGCTGGATTTACTTGACCAACCAGGGTAGATTGAACAATTCCAATTGCTTCAGCGGATGTCACACGTATTCCGTTAATAGATGTGGTCGATATTCCATTATTAGCAAGAGCCTTATTGATAGCTGGGCCTCCACCGTGGACAATTACGATTTGATGACCCGTTGCTTGAAGTTTTTTGAAATTGGCGAAGAAGTTTTCATTTAACCCATCGAGCATGCTACCACCAAGCTTGATGACGATGCTTTTAGGAGCGGTAAGTTGCGTTGATTTGGACGTAGTCATATGTCAAATCGCACCCCCATGCAGTTCCTTGACCATTGCCTTGATGTATATCGACGAAGATCTTGACTTCTGGTTGCTTCAAATAAATGATTAAATCATCTTCTGAGAATGGAACGGGCTCTCCATTTTCTACTACTTTTGTTGTGCCGAGTAGGATTGTAATAGCGTTTGGATCGATTGTTGCACCACTATAGCCGACTGCAGCGATGATTCTTCCCCAGTTCGCATCATTTCCGAAGATGGCAGTTTTTACAAGCGGAGAACCTACTACGGTTTTTGCTATATTACGGGCTTCTATGTCTGTAATGGCACCTTTTACTTCCACTTCAATTAATTTCGTTGCGCCTTCTCCGTCTTTGGCGATCATTTTAGCTAGATCCTGTGACACAGTGTGTAAGGTTTGCACAAAGTTTTCCCAATCTGGATGGTCCGGAGTTAATGGATTGTTTTGTGCCATTCCATTTGCCATCACGATAACCATATCATTTGTCGATGTATCGCCATCTACGGTAATTGCATTGAAAGTCACGTCGGTGATAGCTTTTAGTGCGTCTTGAAGATGGGTGGATTCGATATTCGCATCGGTTGTAATAAAACCGAGCATCGTTGCCATATTTGGTTCGATCATGCCAGAGCCTTTTGCCGTTCCTGCGATAATAACCTCTTTACCGTCAATGATTGTTTGATATGTTGTATTTTTTGTTACGGTATCTGTAGTCATGATTGCTAGAGAAAAGTCAATTGCACCTTCAAGTTCATTTACAGGCTCTAATGCTTTGATACCTGTTGTTACTGGTTCCATTTTCATTAGCTCCCCTATTACTCCAGTGGATGCAACGCCGATAAGTGATTGATCGATTCCTAGTTTTTCTGCTGTGAGTTTTTGCATCATGTATGCGTCCGCCATACCTTGTTTTCCTGTACAGGCATTGGCATTCCCTGCATTGACGATGATTGCTTGCATTTTACCTGTTTCATATACAACATCTTTTGTGATGAGTAATGGTGCAGCTTTGATGGCATTTGTTGTGAAAACTCCAGCTACACTTGCAGGCACGTCGCTAACAAGTAGTGCAAGATCTTTTTTCTTATGCTTTAAACCGCAATGGATTCCTGTTGCTTGGAAGCCCTTTGGTGAAGCGATGTTTTTGTAGGAGATGCTTTTCATCGTCATCGTGTTAGTAGTCATCGGTTTTTCCTCCTCTGTCTAAATGAATAGCGGGACTTGCTGAAGACCTGTCGTTTGGTTGAGATTAAATTGCACATTCATATTTTGAATTGCCTGGCCGGCTGCTCCTTTTACGAGGTTGTCAATGACCGAAACGATTGTTGCACGATTTGTACGCGGGTCGACTTTCACGTGAATATCGCAGAAATTTGAGCCGTATACTTGATTGGTACCGAATTTGTTCGATTGTTCAATGATCCGGACAAATGGATGGTTGGCATATGTCTCTTTTAATGCGTTTATCAGTTGTTTCTCATTAACGTTTGGCTTCAGAGATGCGTAACTTGTCGCTAGAATTCCTCTTGTCATTGGGACAAGATGGGTCGTGAAAGTTATGGGTGATGTAATACCTGCAAACATACTGATTGCCTGTTCGATTTCCGGTATATGTTGGTGTTGATGTATTTTGTATATAGCAGTGTTTTCATTTGTTTCGCTAAAGTGCGTCATTTGAGACGGTTTGTTACCCGCTCCTGACACACCACTTTTTGCATCTATGATGAGATTCTCCCCGTCGATTAAGTTTTCTTTTAATAGGGGTAATAATGAAAGTAGTACTGCTGTCGGATAGCATCCTGGATTTGCGATTAGACTTGCTTGATTAATTGAGGCTTCGTTCCACTCTGTTAGACCATAAACACTTTTTTCAACTGCTTTTAGAGGAGCCGGTGGTTTTTGGTACCACTGCTCATAATCTATTGGGTTTTTCAAACGGAAGTCACCAGATAAATCGATAAGCTTTGGTCCTCTTCCTATTAAAGAAGGCAATATCTCGGAAGATACCCCTGAGGGAGTACTCGTAAAAATAACATCGTATTCTGTTAGTCTATTATGTTCGATTGGTAGAAGCGCTTGGTCGTAAATATTCATTAAATGTGTATATTTATTCGAAAATTGTATTCCTTCTTCTGAAGAAGTGAATAAATCAATATACTGGGCTTCCGGATGATTATGCAATAGCCTTATCAATTCCAGACCACCATAACCCGTTGCTCCTATAATCCCTATTTTCATACCTATCACCTCAACAGTAAGATAATGACTAGTATAATACTGCATAATTATAAAGTCAATTGTATTTTTAGTTATTTACTGAATATTTATCTGATGAATAAAAGAAAACAACTCCCCTTTACTTTTGCAAAGAGGAGTTGTAATTAGTTATTTGAATTTTTATTGTTACCATTGCCATTGTTTTTATTAGAACTGTTTCCGTTATTTGATTTGTTATTTGCTTTTTCTTCGTTCTTTTTCTTTTCTTGACCTGGAATATTGTTAGCATTATTTGTTGATTTAGTTTCTTTTGCTGGTTGTGTTGTATTATCTTTCGGTTTGTCTTTAGTTTCCTTATTGTTTACTGGTTTTTCAGTTGGTGGGATCTTTTGCTCTTTATTTGTTGCTGGTTTAGTTGGGTTTGGTGATTTTTCTTCTTTTTTAACTTGTCCGGGAGGTTTGGTTTTTTCCTCTTTAGGTTGAATGTTTTTTGGTTTTGGTTTTGGTTCAATAGGATTCTTTTGTGAAGAAGTTTTTTCTTTTTTCACTTCCTGGACCGCTTTTTCAATTTGTTTTTTGAGCTTCGGTTTATCTTCTTTTTCATATACGGTGGTGACGGCAAGTTCTTTCTTATCAGTACTTACTTGTTCTACTGCTTTTGCTAACACCAAGTCGATTGATTGACCTTCCCATTCTTTCATTGTACCTGTAGTTGGGTGTAGGGACATGACATTACCTTCCTCGTCTATCCCAATTTCAATAGTCGAATCACCTTCCACATGTATGTAGGCATAGGCAGTAGTGGTCTTGGGAAACCATGATGCAACTAAAAAAATGAGGAGGACTGCTGCGATTAAAGCTGGCGCTATGAAAATTGGTTTCATAGGTCTTTTAGTTGTGGCCGAAGCAATTAAATGAAACTCTGCTTCTTCACCTATTTGAACGTCTGCAATAAGTGGAACTCCACGAAGAAATTCGCCATCTTCTGTAAGAAAAATGGTATAGGTCGCCTTCTTTTCGCAAACAACGCCTCTATAGTTGCGCATCATATGATTTCTCCTTTCACGTAGTCTTTTATATAAACGAAGTCACTGTTTAATAGAAGTACTACAGCAATGATGTATTTTCGTTGCCGTTCAAGTGTCTTTCTCGAGACTTCTACTAGTGCTTCTATTTCTTTCAAAGGTAGTTTTTTAGTTTTTATTAATAGTTCGTATAACTCTTCTGAGTCAGCAATAATTTGAGCAATTTGAAAGGCTGTTTTTCTGGCGTCCTTATGCTTTGGTGCTGATTTTGTCAGTTCATCAAATGACAAGTTGAAGCTGGTTAATAGTTTGCTATATTTTATTAGTTCTTCTCGTCTTGACTCCGTAAATTGTTCTTCTGAATATGTAGTTACTGCAAGTTGCTTTAATAAAAAATGTTCATCCTCCGAATTATCTACACTGCCATCGAAGAGTAGTTCTTTTTTATGTCGGACTGTTTCTTTTCGGATAAAGTCTGTGATTCGTCTTTTTATTACTAAGTGTGCAAAGGTTTGGAAAGACGCATTTTCAGTTGGATTATATGCATTTATCGCTTCATGACATCCATTTAAGGCAATACTGAATTCCTCATCCTGCTCATCAATAGTTCTTTTACATATGAAACTAGCTGTTTTTTTCAAAAAAAGGGTATGGGCAAGAAGGAGGTCGTTTAAAACCTCCTTATCACCTGCCTGAGCCTTCGTTATAAGCTCTTGCATATTTTGTTTTGGTTTTGTTTTGAATAGACCCTGCACAATTGACAAGAGCATACATATCCTCCGTTCCCATGTTTCCCTTAGCCTACCATTATACTTTAGCTGAGTGGAGAATGAAAAGCGGTCCTATTTTTGTTTTAATATTTTCATAGATTATTAGACGAAATTAAAAGTATCTACACGATTTATTTCATCATTTAAAAATAGTGTTTTATTTGAAATGGATTTATTTTTGGTCTTAGTTCTTTTTGTTTTCGTGTTTTTCAGCTTTGTGTTCTTCCTTTAAAGCTGTCTTTTCTTCTTTATGCTCAGCTTGTAATGCTTTACGTTCTTCTTTTTGTTCTTGTTGTAGTGCTTTTCTTTCTTCTTTTTCAGCTTGTTTAGTTTCTTTTTTTGGTTGTTCTACTACAGGTTTTTCTTCAACCGGCTCTTCTTTAACAGGTTCTTCTATAGGAGTTTCAACAACAGGTTCCTCTGTTTTCGGCTGTTCCGTCACAGGGGGTTGCACTATAGGATCTTCCTGTTTTGGTTCTTCTTCTTTGATAGGTTCTGTTGTTTCTGCTTGTTTTGCTTCAAATTTTGCAATGGCACGTTCTGCATTACGTTTAATTGCCGCTTTAGCAGTCTCATTTCCGGCATTTTCATAAGCTTTGGATAGTGCTGCTAAGTTTCCAGCTGTGTATCCTTCTGGAATTTCAATATCCAATCCTACTGAATCGCCAGTTGTAACAACAGGTGTGACAGTGTCTGGTGTAGATGTTTTCGGTGCTTCAACAGTTTCAGTTTCTTTTTGGTTAAGTACTTCATTCAAATCTACCGTATCAAACAGATTTTCGTTTGCCCACGCATAACTTGCTCCAGTTACCGTCATTGTTGCTACTAGTAGTGCTGCTCCCGTTTTCTTGAATTTCATCTGCATTGTCTCATCACCTCGTATTGAATTTGCCCTTTTTGTTCGGACACTTAATTATTCGAGGGGCTTGTCTTTTTTATGGGGGTTGGATGGATAAATTTTATTTTTAGTTGTGATTTGTTGGTGGTTTACTTGCGGTTGGTGGGTGGTTACTTGCTTTTGTGAGGGGGTTACTTGCTCTCGTGATGTGAGTACTTGCTCTCGTGATGTGGGTACTTGCTCTTAGGCTCGGTTTACTTGCGGAACGGGATATTTATCCATATTACTGGCGGTGTACTTGTTAAAGGCATTTCTTCTGTTGGATTACTTGCGGTTGCTAGGTGAATACTTGCTTTGGATTACTGGATACTTGCTCTCGTGATGTGAATACTTGCTGTTTGGCTTGGTTTACTTGCGGAGTCGTGGCTTTTACTTGCGTAAGGGGATATTTATCCAGATTATTGGCGGTGTACCCGCTAGGAATATTTCTTCTGCTGGAATACTTGCGGTTGCTAGGTGAATACTTGCTTTGGATTACTGGTTACTTACTCTCGTGATGTGGGTACTTGCTCTTAGGCTCGGTTTACTTGCGGAGTCGTGGCTTTTACTTGCGGAACGGGATATTTATCCAGATTATTGGCGGTGAACTTGTTAAGGGCATTTTTCTTCTGCTGGAATACTTGCGGTTGCTGGGTGAATACTTGCTTTGGATTACTGGATACTTGCTCTCGTGATGTGCTTACTTGCGGAGTCGTGGCTTTTACTTGCGGAACTGGATATTTATCCAGATTATTGGCGGTGAACTTGTTAAGGGCATTTTTCTTCTGCTGGATTACTTGCGGTTGCTAGGTGAATACTTGCTTTGGATTACTGGATACTCGCTCTCGTGATGTGAATACTTGCTGTTTGGCTTGGTTTACTTGCGGAGTAGTGGATTTTACTTGTGAAACGGGATTTTTATCCATTTCCTAATCATAAAAACACCCCGTAAATGTTAGTTGGTGTCTAACATTTACGGGGCAGATCAGTTTAGCGTTCGTTTTGTGGAGTATTATATTTCATTTTTGTGGAGTACTTTCATGCCTTGAAGTAGTGTTTTGGCATCTGCATTTAAGTATTGATTAATTTCTTCATTCAGAAATAGTTCTGGGTTGTTGTTAACTACTAGTTTGAGTCCTGTGAGGTCAAATTTAGTAGCGTATGTGTTTATGGAATAGATTACGGTCATTTCGTGACGGCTTAATGGTTTTTCGCCTGTATCTTTTTTCTGTTTGATGAGATCAAACATTGCTCTGGTGTTGCCACGTAAAAGCTGTCTATTTTTTGTTAATATATCTATATTTTCTTCAATATACTTTCTAGCTGATACTAAATCTAAGCTATCTATACATTTATTTAGTTGTTTTAATAGTTCTTGAAAGTCCATTTTATAGCTCGCCCCTTTTGCAAAGTAGCCTTTATGTAAGTATAGGCTATAGGGTTCCTTGTGTATATGGACACTTTGCACCTAGAAGGGTATAAAATATATACTTTCCACATGTGATAGGAATTTCACCTTGATACTATTGAATTACATTTAAGCTCACTAATAGGGTCAAAGTATCATTTTTTCAACTTTGTTTTCGTTTTTTCCATAAATCTTCTACGGCTCCTGAACCTAGCATGACACCCGCTACGATTAAGACAAGTCCGAAGAAATGATTAAGGTGTAACACCTCTCCCAAAAATAACGCAGAAAGAATTAATGCAAACATAGGGTTTAAATTCATGAATATCGCTGCTTTTGTTGCACCAGCTTGTCCTACGGCATAATTGTATATAAGATGGCCAATTGCCGTACATACGATAGCAGATGCAAAGAAAATCCACCAAAAGGACGGTGTGGTTTCTGCAAATAGTTTAATTGCACCGGGCTCTTGAATGAGACTAATGATAAGTAGGATTACCGCACCGATTAATAGCATATAAGCTGTGAGTAATCTTGGGTCCAATGTTTTAGAAGCTTTACTTACCACCATAAAACTTAACACTTGAACAAATATCGCTAGGAATACATAGAAATCACCTAGATTTGCCCCCATAGTTTCACTTCCAACTAGGATGGATACTGCAATGCCAGCTAGACCAAACACTAGTCCTAACCACTGCAATTTTGAAGGGAAATATTTCAAAATAATCGCTGCTGATATTGCTGTCAGCATAGGTCCTGTTCCTAATATTAATCCGCCATGGGTTGCACTTGTGATGGATAACCCCATATTTAAGAAATAGTGATGAGCTACTACATTGGTGAATGCTCCGAGTAAAATGTATTTCCATTCACTGGACGTTGGTTTACGCAGTAGTTTCATTTTCCATAAAATTGGCACTACTACTAAACCCGCCGTTAGTATTCTAAATGCAGTCAGTGTTACGGGTGGGACTTCTTCCACCATAAACTTGAGTAATGGTACGTTAGCTCCCCAAGCGAACATGACAACTACGAGCATTACGTATATTTTCCAGTGTTTCATTTGAGGATCTCCTTGTTAGTATATATATTTTGTTTTATTGATTAATAAACTAAATGATACATAGGCAATTAGCGAGAGGACAACTGGAATTACCACTGTATGCATGTCAAATAGATTGCCGTATGCTTGGTTGTAAAAATGGAGTGCAATATAGGAAACGATTCCAGTAATCATCGATGCGATTGCTCCGTATTTATTGCCATATGACCAATACAAGCCTAGCACAATTGGCCAAATAAAGGCTGCCTCAAGTCCACCAAAAGCAAATAAGTTTAGGAAGATTAATAGTTCTGGTGGGTTCAATGCTAATAAAAAGACGATAGTACCTAAAAGTGTTGTTACTCCAAAACTTAGGTTTTTTACTCTTTTCTCGGTTGCATTTGGGTTTATATAGTTAATATATACGTCTTTTACAATAGAAGAACTCACTAGAATGAGTAGGGAATCTACCGTAGACATGATTGCAGCAAGTGGTGCAGCAAGTACTATCCCCGCAAGCCATGCAGGTAATACTTTCAGTGCAACAAGCGGAATCACTGTGTCTGCCACCTCAATCCCCGGCATTAGCGGGCGAGCAAAAATACCGATAAGATGCATATTCAGCATAATAAAACCAGTGACAAGCGTTCCAATTACTAGCGCGCGGTGCATCGACCGAGTATTTTTATAAGACATTGCACGGACTGCCATTTGTGGTAGTCCCACAACCCCTACTCCTACAAGTATCCAAAATGACGATACATAGGCGGCAGATAAATTCCCTTCATTACCGTATGGAGTCACCAAGTTTGGATTTTCGTTCAAAAGATCTTGCATAATATTCGGTACTCCTCCGCCGGCGATAATAACTGCGATCAGTAGCACGAGCGTCCCAATGACCATAACTCCACCTTGGACAGCATCCGTCACCGCCACTGCTCGGAAACCACCGATGACTACGTAAACAAGTACTGACACAGCGAAGATAAATAATGCTGTTGTATACTTCATGCCAGTTAGTGACTCGATTAAACGACCGCCACCAACCCACTGAGCTGTCATTGCGGAAAACAAAAAGATAATGATACTAGCAGCTGCAAGTAATACAACCGCTTTACTATTGCTGTAGCGCACTTTCAGAAAATCGATTAGTGTAATTGCATTATATTTTCGAGCTAGAATTGCGAACTTTTTCCCTAAAATAAGCAGGACAAAATAACTCGTCACTACTTGAGTCATCGCAAGTAATACCCAGCCAAAGCCCATTGTGTATGCAGTTCCTGGTCCCCCTAGGAAACTCGAGGCACTACCATATGTTGCAACCATTGTCATGGCCAACACAAATCCTCCAAGCTCACGCCCACCTAAAAAGTACTCCTGTAAAAAGCCACCTGACGACGATTCTAATTTCTTACTTGACCAAAAGCCAATGAAAAAAATAATCGCAAGAAAGAAAACCATTGGGATGATTACTTGTATATTCATCATTCATCCCCCTCTTCTTCTAACGAAACATCCTTCAACACAAATTTCACAAGTACAATAACGGTAATTGCCACAAGGATAAAACCAACAATACAGCTATAAAAAAACCAATCTGGAAAACCAAGAATATACGAATACTCCTCTACCGGCTTTGAACCAAGCCCATAAGCAAAGCCAAACCACCATATAAAATGCACAATCGCGAGCGCAACACCAATCAGTGCCTCCCGATGTGCAATCTTAAATCTAGGATCCATCTCTACCACTCCTACCGTTCATATTGATTCACTCTAGTATAACTAAGTTAAATTCAGTTGTTAATAGGGGCAGGTGAAAAGATGGAGGCTGGAGAGGATTTAGTCTTTTGTGTAAACACCAATTTCTTTTTTTACTTGCTCTCGATTGTTGTTTACTTGCGTTCAACGTATGTTTACTTGCTTTCGATATTAAATACTTGCGGATGGACTCTAATTACTTGCGCTCGTATCAAGTTTACTTGCGTTCAGGATAATTATTCCACAAAATTGCTCCCACCGAGATATGGAACTCTCTCGTATAGCCGTGGCATTCTCATTTGGATTGATTCGCTCTCGTATAAACACCAATCTCATTGTTTACTTGCTTTCGATATTAAATACTTGCGGAAGGGCATTGATTACTTGCGCTCGTATCAAGTTTACTTGCGTTCTGGATAATTATTCCATAAAATTGCTTACACCGAGATGTGGAACTCTCTCGTTTAGCCGTGGCATTCTTATTTGGATTGATTCGCTTTCGTACAAACAACAATCTCATTGTTTACTTGCTCTCGATTGTTGTTTACTTGCGTTCAACGTATGTTTACTTGCTTTCGATATTAAATACTTGCGGAGGTACTCTGATTACTTGCGCTCGTATCAAGTTTACTTGCGTTCTGGATAATTATTCCATAAAATTGCTCCCACCGAGATATGGAACTCTCTCGTATAGCAGTGGCGTTCTCATTTGGATCGATTCGCTCTCCTACAAACACCAATCTCATTGTTTACTTGCTCTCGATTGTTGTTTACTTGCGATCAACGTATGTTTACTTGCTTTCGATATTAAATACTTGCGGAGGGACTTTGATTACTTGCGCTCGTATCAAGTTTACTTGCGTTCCGGATAATTATTCCATAAAATTGCTCACACCGAGATGTGGAACTCTTTCGTATAGCAGTGGCGTTCCCATTTGAATCAATTCGCTTTCGTACAAACACCAATTTCACTGTTTACTTGCTCTCGATTGTTGTTTACTTGCGTTCACCGTATGTTTACTTGCTTTCGATATTAAATACTTGCGGAGGTACTTTGATTACTTGCGCTCGTATCAAGTTTACTTGCGTTCAGGATAATTATTCCATAAATTTGCTCACACCGAGATAGAGGCTAGGTTCTCTTGTATTAACGTAAATCTCTCTCATACAACTAATTTAAAACCGGAAAGCGTAAATGCTTTCCGGTTCGCTATTAATTGCAGTATTTATTTATATGTTAAGTATTTTACGTAGTCTTTCCAGCTGACAGATTTTATACTGTTCCAGGTCGGAAGGTCTATTGGGAATGGTAGGAATACTTCAGCGCCGTCTGTTTTTAGGTCTGCATTGAGGACGACAGTACCATTGCTTAGTCCTTCAGATAGGATGGCATGTTGTTTTAGATCGAATGGGACAGTAACAGGAGTACGGGCTATTTTTCCGTCACTTGTGAGTGTGTATACTTCTGCTACTTTTTTGGAACGGTTTAGTAGCCAATTCGATTTTATTTGTACTGCATTTTCTGCATGGTTCGTTACGATTACTGAGTTAAGATTTGCCGCAAAAGGCAAGGTTTCCAGTTGTTCTGCTAGCTGAACACGAACTTCGTAAACAGGTTCGTCAATTTTATGTTCAAATTGTTCGTATGCTGTGAGCCATTTGGATGCGTTTGCGGGTACCTGTGTTTTGCTCGATACGCTTCCTTCTACTACTCCTTCACGGTGGGTTGAGTAGTTTTTCACTAATTGACCTTCTTGAATGTCGTGCCATTCGGACTCTTTTACGTAAGTAATGACGGATTTTTCATTTGCATATAAGTGTATGAAATATTTTCCGTTGCGTTCTTCGATAGTCGAAACAGTACCACTTATTGGGCTTAACAAAGAAAGTTGGGATGAATCTTGTGCTAGCTGTGCATCGACGATTTGAAGTTTACGTTCTACTTCAGCCAGTTTTTGCTTTGCTTCAGCTATACCATGAGCAAAGTTACCGTCTTGGGTTACATTGACGTCGACTTGAACATTTACATCCACGATCTCATCTGCCGTTCCTCCAGTTGCTTGACCATCTCCTGAGGAACTTGAATCTGCTCGAGAACGCTCTGATTCCAGATCACTAATAATGGTATGCAGCTCTGACTGCTCCTGCATAAATGCCTGCTGCTCTGTTTCCCATAATAAACGTTGGTCTTCAGCAGAATCAGTCCGCAGTGTGGCAAGGTCAGTACCTTCCTCCACAGGGTCCCCCTCCATGACAACGAAATCATCAATAGCTTCAACATCTATCGTAACGGTTACCTCATTTGTAGGAACTACTATAGCTTCTTTTTCTAGTTCTTGTGCATACGTATTTTCATGCACAACGTTATATTCACTAACGTAAAATGTTCGACTGATTTGGCTTTTATCGGAATAGATTAGGATTGCATTCGCGCCGATAAAGGTAGAGACAACTATGGATATACCAATAGTTAACCATTTATTCATTTGGTTTGCCCTCCTTCAATCCATAATTCAATTGGGAGTACTTCAAAGCCCGCTGTGATTATGGCCAAAATCACTTGAATTCCTAGTAATAGTAGAAATAGATTACGAGTGGACATCGCAGTAAAAGCTCGTAAAAAGTGAAACTGAATAGCGATTATTAACCCTGTAATTAGGGATAATTCGTTAAAGAAATAATTGACATACGACTGTTCTATAAATGTTGCTGCTAGTGGACCAAATGAAAGGACCGAATAGTCCGTTGCATAGCCTACAACAGCATATAAGAAATAGTTAAATGCTTTTTCCATTAATAGAAATGCTACGACGAATAATTGTAATATAGCTACTTTTGATAATTCCACTTGTGTAATTTTATGTAAGATAAACGCAATTACAAAGAAATGAAAGCCCATGTATAGTAAAGACCAAAAGATAGTTCCTATTAAAGATATAATTCTAGCAATCGTAAAAGTATCTTCGTAGCTGTTGACAAAAAGAGCCGTTAGTTCTTCCGTATGTAATCCCCAAATGTCTCGTAGGGCAAATAATAGGATTCCAAAGATTGCTACGAACCATACGCGACTCTGAAATCCTCGCATCGTTGCATCTTCTTTTAACGATACAATGAGATCATTTCTATTAAACAGGTATTTCCAAAATCGAAATTCAAAAAACATTCCAGTGTTCCCCCTCTTATGGTTGAACAGTTACTTCCACATAAGCACCATTTTTCATCATGATTCCTGCATTCGTTTGGAAAGTCGGATGGATGAGTAGTAGATAGGCTGCCCCTTTTTCTAGCGGTGCTGTTGGTGTGACAACGAACTGTTTCGGTGATTTTAGTTCAATTGTGACAGGAACGGTATCGGTTGTTCCTAGTTTTACTAATTCCACTTTTTGCTTTGCATTTTGTACTACATTGCTGGAAAAAGTAATGGTAAATTGTTTCGTTGTCGGTACATTATGTAATGCGGACATCTTTTTATAGTTTTTATTTACTTCTATTAATGCATCTCTATGTGCTTTTACTAATTCGTGTCCAACTTCTGTTACAAAGTGCGGATTTACTCCAGTTTTGTGAATAATAGTGTCTTTTGGTCCTGTGAAATTCGCAATCGTCAGCTTTAATATAGATCCGTCAGAAAGACTAAAAAATGATTGCATCGAACCTTTTCCATAAGTCTTCTGCCCGTATAGAGATGCTGATTTTTGGTCTAATAGCGCTGCTGCAGTCATTTCGGACGCACTCGCACTATACCCATTTATTAGTACTTTTGTATTCGCAGGAAATAACGAGGATTGCTTCGTCGATTTAGTTAAAGTAGACTCACTAGTTTTAATGATTTTGAATGCATCAGGACTGTTAGGAAATAGTCCAATAAGTTCTTCTGCTGTATGTACATATCCTCCGCCATTATTGCGCAAGTCTAATATAAACGAAGTCGCTCCAAGCTTTTGAAGTTCAACTTTTGCCTTTTGAACAAGGACTGCTCCATTATCTGAAAATGAATTCATCCCTATATACCCAATATTGCCTGCTAAGAGTTCTTTGGTTACGACAGGAATCGTAAATTTCTTACGCATTAAGTTATACATTTCTTTCGTATTATTGCTTTTCAAAACCTGTACCTGGACTGTGGTTCCTTCTTTACCCGTAATGATCGAGGAAGCTTGTTGAATTGCCATACCTGTAGTAGATATACCATTGATTGAAAGAATAATATCACCAGGTGATATACCAGCTTGCTGTGCTGCTCCTCCATCAAATGTGCTGACAATTTGAATTCCAGTCACATGTTCTTCAATTGTCACACCAATTCCAGTCGTTGTGTTATTAATAGAGTTCGTGTACGCCTCAAATTCTTCTCTAGTAAAATAGGTAGAGTATGGATCTAACTGCTCCATTATATCATCAATAGAATCTATTTCTTCTATACTAGAGGGTATTTCTCCTTTATAGTGCACTCTAACTAAATTTTTTACTTCATCTAGCGGTGTCGCTAATGAAGAAATCGGCGCTGAGATCAATCCGATAATGATTACCGCTAAGACAGTAAACCTCTTCATCCCATTTCCCCCTTTTATGTATCTATAAACCTATCTTAACTGAAACTTACTAAAACTGCATAAATTTCTATACAATTAATAAAACAACCGTCAATAACAACGGTTGCCTCACCTGATTAGTTGAGTAGTTGCAGAACACCTTGTGCTTGTTGCATATGCAAGCTTAGAACATATTGACTGGCTTGCATTAATATATTAGCTTTAGTGAGCGCCATTATTTCTTTTGCAATATCTACATCTCTAATTCTAGATTCTGCTGCAGTCAGATTTTCTTCCATATTAACTGCATTATTGTAGGCGTGTTCCATTCGATTTGCATAAGCTCCCATTTTAGAGCGTTCATTCGATACTTTTTGAATTGCTTTATCTAGTTCTCCCATCGCCTTATCTGCATCATCTCTCGTGGAAATGGACAAATCCTGTATACCAATACTGGTGGACCCCATATTGCCAAATGACAATTCGATATATTGTCCGGTATTTGCACCAGCCTGAATTTTAAGAGAGGTTTGAGATCCATCTAATAACGGCTTTGTATTAAACTCAGTATCTTTTGAAATTCTTGTTACTTCTTTTTTTAGTTCTTCGAATTCTAATGCTAATTGATCTCGATCTTTGTCGGTTAACGTATCATTTGCGGATTGAACACTTAGTTCTCTCATCCTTTGTAAAATAGAATGAGTTTCATTTAGAGCACCCTCTGCAGTTTGGACAAGGGAAATCCCGTCCTGGATATTCCTTGCTGCTTGTCCCAGTCCGCGAATTTGGGCACGCATTTTTTCTGAGATAGCTAGACCTGCAGGATCATCACCTGCTCGGTTGATACGGTATCCAGAAGAAATGCGTTCCATCGACTTATTTACCTGTGCCCATTGAGAGTTCATGTTCCGTAAAATAGATAGTCCAGTAGCATTCCAATTTCCAAGCATTATATCAGCTCCTTTTTGGTCCAGTTATCTCGTATGAAAACGGTCATTTCTATTTAATTAACCACGTTCTTTGGCAACAATACGTCCTCTTTATAGCAAGACTCTCACTTCAAAGGTTGAGTTTGCGATCAACTCCCCGTAAAATCCAAACTTATTCATACTAACACGATGTTGGTCACTCGAGTATTGCCACACGATGCGATGCTATTTGCCAAAGTTCAAATTAAGAAAAATCTGACTGTTGCTTCCCTTTATTCATTATATCGTCTTTATTGAAAATTCTTTTAGCTTTCTAGAACTCTACGAAATAAATTGCCTGATAACGATTAATTCTTTACGGATTTGGGAAGAATAAACGTAACTTTTGAGATAGCTTTACGACAAATATAATAATCGAGTTATTTCCCGGGAAATTGACAGGAAAGGAGCTTTTGTAAATGAAAATCGACAAGTTTGGATTAAATTGGGGGGACATTTTGTTTGGGGTACTTGGATCAAGTGGTTTTGTGTTGTTCCTTTACTTCTTCTCATCTCTTTAAATTGGAATGCACATAAAAACACCTATCGAAATATTCCTATTCGCTAGGTGTTTTCTAATTGATAATGTTATACAATGTAACAGCCCCCATTAGTGTTCTTTATACATTAGCAGTGTGTTGAATAATGACTCATCTCTAGTTGTCAAAGCAAAGTCAATCATGCGCTCTACGTTTTGTTGTACTAGTAATTGGATGATTTCCTCGGTTCCTTCAATTGAGACTTCCTGTGAATCGACTTGGTTTGCTTCTTCTAAAATTGTTTGTAAATGTGTATGAATATCTGACACAAGCAGTAATTGATAAAGTGGCAATCTAATAAACCTGTTCCCCTTTTGAAATACGAATACTTCCGACAAATTCTCCACCTGTAACGTTTGTGCATTTAAAATAATTTCTTTGCCCTCCACTGGTATAAAATGAAATAGCTCATCATCCTTCCTTATGGAAAAATACTGATAGGCAAATACCATCTTAATGCTGTTTCCTTCAAACTTCGTATAAAATGGTTTCATTAGTTGTACTAGTATCATATTCTCCTCTCCTTTAATAGAATTTTCTGATTACTCTTAGTTTATCACATTTTCTCATTTTCGTGTAGTTAATGGCATTAAAAATATAATTAGCAAGCAAAATATGATTTACTTGTTTTCCCCACCTAGATACTTCCCCCTATCACTATTTGCTTGCTAAACGGAAGAGTCTTCCACATTGGCATCGAGATGTTTCTCATAAAAAAAGGAATGCAATATGCATCCGCTTTTGAAACATAATTTTATTTCACTAGAGTTCTTGGTCTATTCTTTCCTTTTGCTATTGTAAAATAGCCAAAGGATTGCTCGTTGTATTCAAAGATAAACGTTTGAAATACTTTTTCAAGTACTTTTGTTTGGTTTGACTGCTCTTCATGTTCTAAGTAAAAAGATAATAGGTTAGCTTCACAATCGAGTAGTAAATCATAAACAGTGAAATCTTCCGCAACAATTTGATTAATATGTGTCATTTCTTTTTCACGATATCCACTAAAATACTCAATATACTTTTTCTTAACACCAATGACTTTTATTTTTTCCTTATTTCCCCTTGAATGATTATCCTGAAACTCAAATAAAGACGGTATGTAAAATTGTATTCTTTTGATAGCTATCACTCCCATTTATATTGTATTTATTCCTATATTTCTCATTTATGTTATTCGATGTATATATCTTATACTATATTTGCTTGTACTTTTTACGAATATCTCCAATTTAGCGATTTTCATTCATTGCGATCCTAATTTCGCTATCGTAGCATTGTATATGGGGGGATGAATATGGCATTTGGAGAGCAGTTGCGTGCTTATCGTGAAAAGCTAGACATAACACAAATGGAAGCTGCTAAAATTCTAGGCATTGATCACTCAGCATTATCAAAATATGAAAAAGGTGATCTTGGTATTTCCATTGAGTTATTAATGAAGATAAAAGACAAATATAATATCCCAGATGATCAATTTTTATATATGCTCCAAGATAAACGCTATAAAAGCAATGATCCTATTTTGGAGGCTAAGGAGAGTAAAACAAGATACATAGAAACTTTTCAAGAAGAGTATGTGAAGGAAATAATTCACTTAAAAGAATATCGGGATTTTACCATGGATATTGTTAATTTTGCCAAAAATGACAAAGACCGAAGAAAATACATTTTAAATCGACTGAATAAAGATTGAAGCTTTTACTTATATCATGATAAGTAAAGGCTTTTTCTATTATTACTATCCTTTTAGTCAAATTGTTTTAGGTTCGGCTTTTAATCAGCAAGCTTTATACGTATAATGGAAGGAAAGCCTTTTTTCTTAGGAGAGATCCGTTTGAACCCTACTTCTTATCAAAAACTTGCAACCCATTATAATAAACAGATTCACCAGTCTATGGATACGATTGCGAAGAAGCTACATCCTGCTTTATTGGACGATGAGGAGCTTGTCCGTCGTGCCGCTTTTTTTGTGCGTAACGGTGCTGTTTCTATTACTAATTATTTCCCCCAGGAACATCGGGTTGATTTTACGATACGCGATGTTACAAATATTGAAGTGAACTATCATATCTCAAAAGATAACTTTCACTGCCCATGTCCTATACATAAGCCGTGTAGACATATTGTGGCAGCTGTTTTTTATTTGTATCAACAAAATGATTCTTTGTCTACTTGGATTTCTGAATGGCGTTCGCAGGCAGACCAGGTCCAATTGTCTTTGCTAAAAGATGAACGTAGTCCAAGAAGTTGGGATATTATTGTTGAAAACTTTTTCCGTAAATTTATTGCTAATTACCCACCTACTAGTTTTTATTTACTTGAATTTGCTATTCATGATTTGAAATCTCAAATTCGGAAGTCTCGTCCATTTGAACGCGAGTGGCAACCTATTTTTGACGTGTATGTGGAACTTTCTATACTCAT
This sequence comes from Psychrobacillus psychrodurans, assembly GCA_900114885.1. GTDB lineage: Bacteria > Bacillota > Bacilli > Bacillales_A > Planococcaceae > Psychrobacillus > Psychrobacillus psychrodurans. The sequence goes on along the minus strand of FOUN01000001.1, from coordinate 373,707 downwards.
CAAGTCCTGGCCATATATTGAACCTCTTGCTCAGTCGAATATGCAAAATCGAGTCCTTCATTTTTTAAACGAATACCTTGCGGAGCTGAATGATCATTTAAACCAACTATCATCGAAGCCTCGTATGTTCGCAGCAGATCCATTTTACGAAGAAATAATGGTTCGAGTTCATCATTTTTACTTCGATATGGAAAACCTTGTACACTATCGAAAGCAAGTATATCTTTCCTTTTGGGATGCGCTCGTAACAGACAAGAATACAAGAATGAAGGAAGTAAAATATTTAGAGGCACTGGAGACTATAGAAGATGATATGCCATTAAATATGGTGCTACCATACTTTTACTTAACCTTGTCCATGACCGATGAGCTATTGTTAGCTGCGGAAAAAATGGAAGGAAACCAGCTACTTGAGTGGGTAGAAGTATGTGAAAAGGCACTTCAGACTGGCAAAAAAGAATTAGGTACTAACCTAGCTCGAAAACTACTACCTCATGTTTCTTATTACTTAAACGAGGTAATACTAAACCCATCTCGTGTTATGCTCATTCGTCGATTAGAGCTATTATTTGAGATGGTTCAATTACAGCCTACGGAGTTAGAAAAAGTATATCAATCATTTGGTCTGTATGGCCTACAGTCTTATTCGAACCTACTCATTAAGGAAAAGCGTTACTACGATTGGATGGCTCTCCATCAATCGGCTAATTCCTCAATAGAATATGCGGAAACATGTGGACTATCTATTATTAAAGAAGAGGCTCCAGATGTTTTACTTCCACTTTACCATGACTATGCAATGCGTTTCATTCAAGAAAAAAATCGCTATAGCTACAAACAAGCTGTTCGAATCTGGAAAAAAATGAAACAAGTTGCTAAGAAATCGAATGACACTGACTATTGGAATGCTTACGTCGAAAATGTTCGCGAAAAGTATCGCCGTCTTCGTGCACTGCAACAAGAAATAGAGAAAGGAAACCTACCATTATGACTCAGCCTTTATCTATTACAAAAGAATTTTCTTTAAATATTCATCCGTTAGAAAACGGACAGTTTCGATTAGTTTCGATAAATATACCTGCAGAGAAGTGGGTACCATCCTTATATTTAAATCACCGAGAAAGCTTTTTCGGTCTCAATGCTCAAATTGAGGATAATGCACTTATCGCTTCTCCTGTTGAATTAGTTGAACTTTTTTCTAGAAAAATGAATCCATTCACATTATTTGACGGTGTCAATGAAGATTCAAATAAATGGTTAGAAACATTTAAAGATACAGCAAAAGTTTGGGCAACTCCTGATTTATGGAATTTCATAAACGTAGAAGGAAATGACCTAAAAGTTACTGCTCCAATAGATGATAATGGGCAAATGCTTCTTGTTAATGCTGTTAAACAAAAGCTGTTCCAAGCTGGGCTATCTATGGAAGACATAGAACCTCTTATACCGTTTTTCCAACAAGGTGGCTGGCCAATCAAATCTCAGGCTACTCATCCAAGCTTATTAGTCGCACTAAGATTGTCAGAACCAGAAGCTATGGAAGATACATGGTTGTTAGAAACGGTAGTTCGAGGAAAAAAAAGCAGTGTATACTGGACACCAGCATACCGAAAGAAATCATTATCCATTAGTAAAGCTCTTCCAGATAAATGGGTTGAATTTAGTGATTTTATAGAGGAAACACAGTCGAAAATGTTTTCTCTTATTTCTTCAATTGATCAAGCGAATCCAAAAACATTCTATTCTTCTACATTAACTGATGAAGAAGTGAGGATGTTTCTTCGTGATGACTTAGTGAAACTACAAGCACTCGGATTTGAGATTGTTCTTCCCGCTTGGCTGAAGGCGGTAAAGGATACAAAAATGCGTGTTAAAACAGTCGCTAAAACAGCCAACTCATATAAAACTACTGCGGGGCTTAATGAAATATTACAATTTAACTGGAGTTTTTCTTTGAACGGACAGGAAATTTCAGCCGATGAGTTTCAACAGATGGTCAATGAAAATCGTTCCTTTATACAGGCTGGAAATGAATGGTTCCGTATCGATTCCGCTTGGATGCATGAAGTTCGAGAGCTTATAAGAAAATCAGAGGATGAGAATTGGACTGTGAAAGAATTGCTGTTCCGCGAAATTCCTGAAGAACTTGCACTTGCGCTTGATGAGGAAGAAGAAACAGATGTGGATCCGTTATTTGAATTTGAGATGCAGAAATCATTGCAAACGATTATGACACAGCTCTCGGAGAAAAAAGGTTTCCCTTCCGTGGAGATTTCTCCTAATTTGTTGACGACTTTACGCCCTTACCAGCAACAAGGATTAGAATGGCTCGTCTTCATGAGAAATGAAAAGTTTGGAGCTTGCCTTGCAGATGATATGGGTTTAGGAAAAACAGTACAGTTGATATCTTACTTACTGCATGTCCATGAAAATACTGAGCAGCCAACACCTTCGCTGATAATTTGTCCTACTTCCGTGTTAGGAAACTGGCAAAAAGAAATAGCAAAGTTTGCACCTTCACTTAAAGTGCAGACACACTACGGTTCTTCTCGGACAAAAGAAATTGATATGACATGTGATGTTGTACTCACTACTTTTGGAACTGCTATGCAAGATGTTGATTCGCTTTCTGAAATCGTATGGACTAGTATTACGCTGGATGAAGCACAGAACATTAAAAATATGCATACAAAGCAATCACGTGCTATTCGAAGGTTAGCAGGTGCGCATCATATTGCGCTAACTGGTACACCTGTGGAAAATAGATTATCAGAGCTATGGTCTATATTTGACTTTATTCATAAAGGCTATTTAGGTTCGTTCCGTAAATTCCAAGAAAATTATATAGCACTTATTGAACGAGATAATTCTGACGCAACGAAACATAAATTAAGACTTAAAATTCAGCCTTTCCTATTAAGAAGAACGAAGCAAGATCCTGAGCTTCAGCTTAACTTACCAGAAAAATTGGAACAACGAGAGTACTGTGCACTTACTACAGAGCAGGCAGCTTTGTATGAATCACTTATACAAGAAACTGTTAGTAAGCTTGACACACTGACTGGTTTTGAGAAGAAGGGTCTCATTCTGAAAATGCTAAGCAAGCTGAAGCAGCTTTGTAACCACCCTGCTCTCTATTTAAAAGAGCCCTTTGATGATGCCGGGGATATGCTTGAACGTTCCGAGAAGCTAGCTCAAATTGTTACACTTGCTGGAGAAATTGCAGCACGTGGTGAGCAATGTCTAATCTTTACTCAGTATATCGGGATGGGACATTTACTACAGCATTGTTTAACAGAGTTATATGAAATAGATGCCCCATTTTTGACAGGTAGCATGCCTAAAAATCAACGGGATCATTTGGTGGAAGCATTCCAAGCAAATGAGTTTCCCGTATTCCTGTTATCTTTAAAGGCTGGTGGAACTGGCCTAAACTTAACTGCGGCAAGCCATGTGCTCCATGCCGACCGGTGGTGGAATCCTGCAGTAGAAAACCAAGCAACCGATCGTGCATATCGTATCGGACAAACAAACTTTGTTCATGTCCATAAGTTCATTACGATCGGAACGATTGAAGAAAAGATTGATAAACTCTTAGTTGAAAAACAGTCGCTATCGGAAGAGTTAATACATTCTAGTCAATGGATCACTGAAATGTCGGATAATGACATAAAAGAGTTGCTTACACTGTCTCTCTAATAGTTTTATTAAAACCCTGACCAAGAAAATTTTCGGTCAGGGTTAACTCTTTTGATAATCATTGAATAAGATTGCGGCCTTATCAATCATTAAACTGGTAGTTGGTTTGGTGGTGTTACTGGAAATTCAAAATCACTCTCATTATTCTTATTTGACTGTTGTACTGATAGTTCTTCATCTCGTTTCTTTGTTGCTAAAAATCGGATGTCCTCCACAACTATTTCTGTAACGAATACCCTCTCTCCCTCTGCCTTCTCATACGATCTTGTATTAAGCCTACCTGTTATCCCTACAAGAGACCCTTTACCACAATACTTGACGGTTGTTTCAGCGAGCTTCCCCCAAATCGTACATAACACAAAGTCCGCTTCATCACTTTTATAGCTTTTATTCACCGCAACTACGAAACTAGTTTGCGTCCTCCCTTCTAGCAAATGCTTTAGTTGTGGAGATTTCGTCATACGTCCGATTATCGAAACAGTGTTCAATCTGTCACCTCCTTTTCTAAAGTTAGCCCTATCATACTGGCAGTTTAAATTGTTGGCAAAAGCTCACAATTCAATTTTAAAGTCCTTTTAAAGTACAAAATGAATTTCCTGAAATCTACTTTCTTATAAATTACTTCTATAACAGCTTTTCTAATTTTTCAATTTGCTATTTTTGTAGTTTAGCCTATTATTTTTTCCACCTAAGTCACTATGTTATAATGGATACTAATTAATGCTTTTCCAAAGGGGATTTGTGCATGAAAACATTCAAAATGATATCAGTCAGTATTATTTCGGAAAATGAAGAAGTTCCAATAACAATAGAGGATGGCATCGTGATTAACCAGGAAAATTCTAGCCGTTCCTGGATATTAGAACTATTCACTGATCAAAAATACGAAAACTATTTTAATGAATTAAAAACTTCTAATAAGGTATATGATGTTAAAGTTATTATCTCTTATCCAGAAAACGAACCGGCTCATTTTGAAGTGGTAACCTATTCTGTTAAACAAATTGGCAATCACCTTTCCGTTTTGCTTAGGGGTACATTGAAACGAGTTAGAAGAAAATACGCTGAATCATTGCTATCAGAACTAATCGAGGAAGGATTAACTGGCGAAGATTTACTTTCTAAATTTGAAAATGATATGAAAACTCGCCCTGCCTTGAAGAAAGATCAATAAAAAAGGGTTCTTTGACAAATAACGTTGGTGAACAATTTTAAATGTTGAATTGATGATCATTGAATTATATTAAGGCTGATTAGAATGTCAGATAAACTGGCTTTCTAAACAATCTTTTTTTATAGTGAATCGATTACCCTGTTTCTTTCCATTCCAGATGGCGCTTTCCGCGTGCACGGCTTCAGCCTCCTCGTCGCGAAAACCGCGCTCCTGTGGAGTCTTCAGCTCGCGCTGTTCCCACAGGAGTCGTCATCTTTCACTCCAAGAAACCTTGAGTGAAAGCTTATAACCTAAAAAGGCAGACTAAGCTACTTCGAAGTGTGGTTGTCTTAAATCAGATTCAACTGGCTTGAATTTTAAAGTGATTTAATTTTGAGTCTTGAAATGAGCATTCTAATATCATTAGTAATTGACAAGTGGGTTCCCTCCAAGATGATTGTTTTCGACGACTTTAGTTCTACGGGGAGCTTCACTTGTTTTCTATTTAAAATAGTTAGTGAAGTTTCATCACCAACATTATAAATTATAGAACGAAAAAAGATGCTGACCCTAATTTTTAGGAGCCAGCATCTTTTTCAATTACTATAAATTATTGTCTTTATCGTTTGTCATTTCGTCATCATCGTGTTCAGTGCTTGGTTCCTTAATCCATTTACCGTCTGCATTTGGTACATTTCCATCTCCTGTACCTGATCCAGCACCGCCAGTACCATTTCCACCATCAACATTATCATTGATACCTGGTTGACCTTCAATTGAACCGTTATTCATTCCGTTATTGTTTGTTCCATCGTTCATGGTTCCATTGTCTAAGGTCCCATTTCCACCATCATTCATTCCGTTATCTGTGGTTGGCGATTGTGTATTTACATCGTTTCGCACATCCTCCATTGGAGTTTCATTGTTGTCAGGGATGGCATCATCTGTATTATTACACCCAACTAATAAAAAAGAGCATAAAGCTACAGCAGGAACGGCTTTTTTCCACATAAAAAAATTCCTCCTTTCTTAGATATCGTCATCACTTTTTTGTGACTTACGATAGGTTATCCAAGAAAAAAGGAACTATCCTATGGCATTTATGCCTGTTTTTGCAAGATATAATATAGAGTATAAGTTGAAAAAAATGTGAAAAACTACTATTAGTCATTATTGACTATTGGACCTAAGGCAAATAATATATCTGCCTCACAAACTAATTCTCCATCTACTGTTGCGATTCCGTGGCCTTTTCCCATAGCTCCGCGAAGTTTTGTCAATTCAACTTCTAGTTTTAATTGGTCTCCTGGCTTCACTTGTCGTTTAAAACGACAATTATCAATTCCAGTAAAGAAAGCAAGCCTTCCTTTATTTTCTGGAATTTGAAGAACAGCCACTGCTCCTACCTGAGCAAGAGCCTCTACAATCAGTACTCCTGGCATTACTGGATATCCTGGAAAATGACCATTGAAGAAATCTTCGTTAATCGTTACATTTTTTAATCCTACTGCACGCTTTCCTTCTTCAATTTCTAGAATTTTATCTATCATAAGAAATGGATAACGGTGAGGTAAAATTGCTTGAACTTGCTCTGTTGTTAACATGGAATCATCCTCCAAAAGATCATTATTATTTGCCATCTTTAATATCAATCATATGCTGGTAAGTATCCCATTTTAATGCGTCCATTGGTTCACCATCACCTAGTACGCCATAGCCAATCATTAGACCTGCCATAGCTGCTCCAGCAATAAATAGAATTACCAGTAGTATACGCAACCATATTGGGAACATGCGGATCTGGACCCATTTGGTTGCTCCAGTTGATGTTGCTTGTTCATGTACCTTTTCTTGTTCCTTTTCTAATCTTCGCTGTTGTCTAGCAGAAATTTTACTTTCTTCTGTCATAAACACAACTCCTTACACAAATAATTATCTAATGCCATTAATAAGACCCAGCATTTGGTCCGCAATTGTAATGGAACGGGCATTGAACTGATAAGAACGTTGCGCTGTCATAAGATCCGTCATCTCTTTAGATGTATCCACATTTGACAACTCTAACATACGATTTGCCATAGCTATTTCTCCACGATCTGCACCTAAAAGATCTGTCATAATATCTTCTGCATTTAAACCTAATTCTTCTAGGTTATCAGGCATGGCAATATATGTTGCAGATAAATGCTCCATTGCATTCGGCTTTTGAAGTACAGAAACTGCTAATTCACGTTGTTGTGTAGAACCATCTGGATAAGTTGCTGTAAGAATTCCTGTTTCATTTACAGAGAAATCCGTAACACCATCAGGAATAGTAATTACTTGTCCATCTGAATTTGCGACTGGATAACCATCACCGTTCACTAACATAAGCTCTCCATTTTCCATTGGTGATACATAAAAGGCACCTTGACGAGTATAGGCTGTCTGCTGACCATCTACGCCATCTGGCATAAGCACGTTAAAATATTGCTTTGGCTCTTGAAAAGCAAAGTCTAAATCGCGGTCTGTAGATTGGAAACTACCTTGCTTCCAGTTCATTTGTGTTTGTGCAAGTGCTGCACCAACACCATAACGAATTCCTGTAGGAGAATCTCGTTCTACTCTATCTAATTTATCATTATTAAATTGTTGGTATAATAATTCTTGGAATTTAGCATCTTTAGCTTTGTAGCCATGTGTACCAGTATTGGAAAGATTATTCCCTATAATATCTATTTGGCTTTGTAGTTGCGACATTGTATTTGTCGCTGTAATCATCGTGCGTAGCATTTAAGCCTACCTCTTTTCGTTGTTAAAGATTGAAATAGCTATATTTAATTCACACGGCCCACTTCGTTAACAGCTTTCTCCATACTTCTATCGTATGCTTGCAGTACTTTTTGATTTGCTTCAAATGCACGATAAGCCGTTAACATATCTGTCATTGTTCTAGCAGTGTCCACATTTGAACCTTCGATATATCCCTGTTGCATCGAAAAAGTAACATTATCTAACCCATAAGCAGATGGTAGGTCAGTTCCGTCTACTGTTTGGAATAAACCGTTATCCTGCTTTACAAGTGTATTAGGTTGCGTAGAAAATGATACACCAATTCGAGTTACTAAAGCATTGTCAACAAAAATCTGACCACTTGAGTCTACTTGGAAATCATCATTTTGTAGCTGAATCGTTTGTCCCTCGGAATCCAATACATACAGACCTTGGGGATTAGTTAAATATCCTTCACCGTCTAACGTAAAATTTGCATTTCGGGTATATGCTTCCCCTTCAGTGGGATGCTGCAAACGGTAAAATACTGCTCCTGTTTGCCCAGTTTCTTCATCAACTGGTAATGAACCATCGATTAATGCAATATCTGTATTTAAATCTGTTTGCAGGAGTTGTCCTTGGGTCATTAATGCCATTGTTTCTTGCATGTATACACCCGTACTAATTGCACCAACTTCAGAAATATATTTCCCGGTAATAGGATCTTTTGTAGGAATTTGAGTAGGTCCTAGTCTGGACATTAGCATATCTGGGAACGAGCGAATCGTCGATTGATCTGCCTTGAATCCCGGTGTGTTTGCATTAGCCATATTGTTTGTTAAAAGTTCTGTTCTACGCTGTTGTGCAATCATTCCTGATGCAACTGTATTAAATCCGCGAAACATAAGAGAGCCTCCACTTCAGTTTAATGCAAACTTAGTATACGGGTATTATTTTTGCACTCCGTAGACACTTCGCATTTATCTTCTTGATATTTTGTCAATATTATCTAACATAATCCCAGTTCCTATTGCGACACAATCCATTGGGTTTTCAGCTACAAATACCGGTACTTTTAACTCTTCCATCAATAAATGATCCATACCATGTAAAAGTGCTCCCCCCCCTGTTATAATAACTCCGCGATCAATAATATCTGCGGACAACTCAGGTGGTGTCTTTTCTAACACATTCTTTGCAGCCTGTACAATACCCGTAACGGATTCTTTCAAGGCTTTTTCTATTTCATCAGATTTAATAGTTATCGTTCTAGGAAGGCCTGTCACCATATCACGTCCACGAATGTCCATCTCCTCGTGACGACTATCAGGAAAAACGGTTCCTATTGAAATTTTAATATTTTCAGCAGTACGTTCCCCGATTAAAAGCTTGTACTCTTTTTTAATGTACTGAAGAATGTCATTATCAAAAACATCTCCCGCAATTTTAATCGATTCACTTGTTACGATATCGCCCATGGAAAGTACTGCAACATCTGTTGTACCCCCACCGATATCGACAACCATGTTACCACTCGGTTGGAAAATATCCATCCCTGCTCCGATTGCGGCTACTTTTGGCTCTTCTTCTAGATATACTTTTTTCCCACCAGATTTCTCAGCTGCTTCGCGTATTGCTTTTTGCTCTACACTAGTAATATTTGTAGGACAGCAGATTAAAATGCGAGGTTTTGATAAAAATCCTTTAACATTTAATTTATTGATAAAATGCTTTAGCATTGCTTCCGTCACGTCAAAATCAGCAATAACACCATCTTTTAGTGGTCGAATTGCTATGATATTTCCTGGAGTTCTTCCGACCATTTTTCTAGCTTCTTCACCAACCGCAAGTAGCTTTTTTGTACTTCTATCTATAGCAACGACAGAGGGTTCGTTTAAAACTATCCCTTTTCCTTTTACATGTATCAAAACATTTGCTGTACCTAAATCAATTCCAATATCCTTTGCAAACATTACTGTTGTTTCTCCTTCCCAGCTAAACACATTATGTATATTAATCGATACGTCTCTAACTTTATATTTTATCATAGTTTTAATTGAAATACACTTTATTTAGCAATAATATTTGAGAAAAAATGGTATGTAATTCGTGTCTAAACTACTAGTAATTGTGCAACTAAATATATACACAAGATTTATGTAAGTTTTTAAGAATAAGTACTTTCTGAAACTAATGTACTTCTCAGATATAAGGAACTCTTACTAACCTAGAGTTCCATTCTATCTCCCTGGAGTTGACCTCTGTAAAACTAGAATGTTCGCGAACTGACAGACCACATTCCTGCTAAAGAATATGAGCAAAGCACCGATATATTTAATTAATACTGGATTTAGCGAACAACAAAAAAGTAATACCTTACGAAGAGGAGATAAAAAATGAATAAAATTCAACAGATGCTCGCAGAAGATAACCAAAAGAAAAACACCTTAATGTTTATAGTCTTTACAATTTCTTTATCATTAGCATTAATAAAATCATTATTTTCAGATGAACAAAATACTATTTTTTTATATGCTACAGAGGTTATTTTGTTTGCTGTGGCCTATTTTTTGCTCAGAAAATATAAAAAAGGAGCTTACCTTTTTCCATATATCGCTGTAATCATGGCCAACCTATTTTCCGGTGTTGCCGTTTTTATTACAGGTGGAGGCATCACACTCGTCATTATTACCTTTTTCCTAACAATTTTCGCAGCCATTCACTTTAATAAAAAAGTCTTTACGATTGGATTTACATTAGGACTTATTATAATAGTTTTGACTGTATACACAGGAATCAATGATATTGAGGTACTACAAACAAACTTTGGCGCAATGATGCTTCTATACATTTTATCAGGATTAATGCTAAGTGTGCTTATCCATTTAAACAACAAGCAGGAGAAAAAAATTGAACAACTCATCCTTGAGTCCGAACAAATTGCGGTAGAACAAAGAAATCAAAAAGAGCTAATTCAAGAGAATCTGAGCAATATACTAAAAGAAGTGGCCTTCTCGAATGAAAGAATTCAAAATAACCTAATAGCCCAAAATGATATGAGTACTAGCCTGAATGAAGTTTCAGTAGCGAGTCATCAACAGAGTGAGCAGATTGCTAATATTTCAGGTAATGCTAGCGAGACTTATCAGGTTATGCATCAACTACAAAAACGTCTGGACGATCTCTTATCAGAAGCAGAGAAGACACAATCGATAACTACCAATGGTGAGAAAAAGGTAATCTCCTTCAGTAATGAAACCGGCGACATTTATACCTTTGTTGATGATTTAAATAAGACGTTACTCGAATTGACGATTAATATTAAAGAGACCAATTCTTACTCAGACAAAATAAAGGAAATTTCTGAACAAACAAACCTTCTAGCCTTGAATGCATCAATTGAAGCAGCAAGAGCAGGTGATGCAGGAAAAGGTTTCTCTGTTGTGGCAGAAGAAATCAGAAAGCTTGCGGAATCTACTAAGCAGACGGCGGACAGTATTACCGTAAACCTTCAAAAGGTTAATAATGATAACAATGCCTCTCTGAAAAAAATGGAAGTAAGTCAACAAAGCTTTAGGTCGGTAATGGACTCTTCAGAGGAAATTGTAACGTACTTTAAACAGTTAAAAGACGTGTTCGATTCCTTAAAAACAAATTTACAAGCTTCTAAGAGCATTGCTAATACTGTCTTAGAAAAAAGCCAATCGGTGGAAAAGTCCACAATTGACCTAGCAGCTATACTTGAAGAAACAAGTGCAAGCCTTGAGGAAATGAGTGCAACAGTAGAATCGGTCACATGTGATAATGAAAAAATTGCTGTTTCAATGAATACAACTACATTTAATGCCAAAGGACTTTTAGCTGAAACTTCAGAAACCAAATAATTTCAACAAAAGCATAGATGAAAATTTCATCTATGCTTTTATATTAGAAAAATATATTCCACCTCCTCGCTTAACATTTCAAAGTTCATAACTCTATCAATATTAAGTAGCTGCCTTTAAAGCTAACAAATTGGTTTGAGTTGCTGCTCAGTGATAACTTCAAGAATTTTATCAATTTCCTGCGGGGCGAGCGCCTATCCCTTTTACAACTTCCCTTAAGCATAAACAGTTTGATTGGATAAGTTAATTCGTTAAACGGCTGTTCGTATAGTTGAGCCATCCTCTTCCCTTCGTTTCGACTGCTGTTGCTGAAAGCTCTTTGGTGATGTCTCTGTTGGTTGAATATGACAGATGAGCTATCTTGTCGGTACCTATGCGATAGCTATTGTCCTCTCTAACGAAAGCATTCCACCCTGGAACAGAGATCAATATTGTTCCGATTCACTATTTAATTATTATTTATGAAAATGACTCAGTTTAATAAACAATAAGAAAAAGCCGTGATCAATTACTAATCACGACCTCTTCTATCTTCTTTTTTCGTTTTCCACTTTCTTTTCGTCGCTTCTCCACCTCGTAAATGCCTGACCGATTTATGATACGCTAAAATTTCTTTTACTTCTTTTGCCAGTAGCGGATCTACTAAGTGGAGTCTTTCCGTCAAATCCTTGTGCACAGTGCTTTTGGAATGACCGGTTGTGCTTGCGATAGCACGGACAGTTTTCTTGGTCTCAATGACCATCTCACCTAAACGTATGCATCTATGACGAATCGTTTCGTGCACTAACTCTTCCTTTCGTTAGTAAAGGAACACTTTCCATCAATTTATGCATACGTCTTAGCTATTATGAATTAAAATGCTAGTAAGGTCTCTGGATTTACTAAAACACCATCTTGTAGTACTTCAAACTGTAAATGAACACCAGCAGTCGGGTTCCATTCATTTTCTGTTGCAGTTGCAAGAGAATCACCTTGTTCTACAACGTCTCCAGCTTTTACTAGAATACCAGTGACAGAGCGATATTTGGTTACCATACCATTTGCATGTGACAAGACGATTTCATCCCCAACAAATGGATCTAAATTGACTTCCTCTACTTTTCCACTCATTGCCGCAACTACTTCAAATGGCTCACTATTCATAGATAGAGATACGCCAGTATTCATCACATAACTATGATCGAATACGAGTATTGACTTTTCACGAGTCGACTCATCTGCTTCCATATCGTAATAATGCTGTACGATTTCAACACTATCTAGCAGAGTCTCTTTAAAAGGGTATTTCATCGATTCTGCTTGGGCATTGGTTTCAATCGTTACTGAATCGGGGTCTTTACTTGCATCTGTCCATTCTGAATCCTTGACAGAATCATCACTGACATACACATTGTAGCCCCAAATCATACCTACAAAAGCTACCGAAAATCCGGCATAAATTAGTGGCCAAAACCATGGCTTTTTCGGGTTATTGTTCTTCTTCTGAGAAGTATTGTTCTTTTGTTCTTCTCTCATTTTCATCACCTCTATTTGCATTGTTTGCAAATCAAGGAGATTTTAAACATGGAGAGAATTTTTTTATTTCTGTACCTTTATAGTAATGAAGTAAAATGTCCGCAGCCAGTACAGATTCGTTGGCGAGTACCTCGGCACCATACTGACTCATCCCTACCCCATGGCCATATCCTACTGTATCTACTACTACTTTATCAGATTGAAACGTTATGGTGAAATCAGTAGAGGGTAGACCTAAAAGTGTTCGAACTTCTCGGCCTGTCCACGATTTTCCATTCATTTCAACCGATTCAACTCGGTTCGTATCTGTCTTTACTACTTTGATAGTTTTAGGTATGTTTGAATTCCATTTCATATTAAATGCTTTCGACCATTCCCCATGTGTGAATTCAAACTGCTTTGTCCTATTTGGAGCATACATTTCCTCCGATTTACTTGGCACAGATACTAAGTAAGGAATCACATTCCCACTATAATTTTCCGCACTTTCCGTTTGACCGTTGCTTGAAGAAAAGAACATCGCTGTGATTAGTTGATCTTTGTAGACGATAATTTCCCCTTCTGTCGCGTCAATCACCTTTTTAAGTTTGTCCTCATATTGAGCGAAGGAATCCCCCCACTTCTTTTTCCGATCTTCCTCACCAACATAAACCTGCTTTAATACTGTTTTATCTATTGGTTTTTGACCGTAATTCGTATCTCTTAATACATATGTCCTTGCTGCTATAGATTGTGCCTTCAATGCCTCTTCATGAAACGTAACCGGCATTTCAGCTGCCACCACTCCAAGAACATAAGTTTCTAGTGGTATCTTCTCCTTAACCCCTTTCACTTCGATTAGTATTGGACAAGCAATTTCGAGTTCCGATGTTGGCGCTGGTACCGTTTCTTCTTGTGTTGTTTTTTCTTTTATTAATAAAAACGGTAAAAACAAGAGGGCTACGCATAAGATTATAAAGAGTATGTTTTGTTTCATAGAGATACTATATGCTCGTTTGGACGGGCTGATGATTTTATTTGGGAGATAAACGATTTATAAGGTAAGTACACAGTGAGATAAAAAACGATGGCTAATTTTTAGTGTGAGGAACGTTTTACTTGCTTACGTATGTGCTTTACTTACGCTCCATAGTAACATACTTGCTGCTAGTTATAAGGTACTTGCTCTCGTCTTTCGTTTACTTGCTTTCAACCCTGATTTACTTGCGAAAGGGAAAATTTAACTATTTAAGGTACCAATTTGAAGTTAATCTTTGGATCTCTGAACATCGCCCATCTATTTGAAATATATATATAGTGAGATTACAATCTTCCTTTGTGCTTAGTTTACTTGCGTTAATCGGACTTTTACTCTACTTTCTAAGTTACTTGCTCTTATAGACCATTTACTAGCGGAGCGGCGAATTTCGCCAAAAATTTCAATTTGTGGAAAATTAAAAAAGCACTACACATGTATACATGCGTAGTGCTTTACATATAGTATTAAACCAATTGCACTTTTTTCTCAGCAGTTTCGCTACCGATGCGTTCGATATCGGCGCCTAAAGCTGCCAATTTTTTATCAAAATCGACATAACCTCTATCTAGGTGATAAAGCTCTGTAACGCGTGTGATTCCTTCTGCGACTAAACCGGCTATGATAAGTGCTGCAGCTGCTCTAAGGTCGGTTGCTGCAACTTCTGCACCTTGTAAATCGGATGGGGACTCCATAATGACCGAACGTCCTTCGATTTTCATGTTACCATTCATTCTGCGGAATTCTTCCACATGCATGAAGCGATTTTCGAAAACTGTTTCCGTTATGATGCCTGTTCCGTGAGCAGTCATCATCAATGCCATCATCTGGGATTGCATGTCTGTTGGGAAACCTGGATGCGGCATCGTTTTAATGTCCACAGATTTTAGATTTCCTTCAGAGCGAACACGAAGACCTTGTTCCTCTTCGGTAATTTCAATGCCCATTTCTTGCATTTTAGATATAAGTGCTGTCATATGTTCAGGTACTGCATTTTCAATGAGTACATTACCTTTTGTTATTGCTGCAGCAACCATGAATGTTCCAGCTTCGATACGATCTGGTATGATATGGTGTTCTGTGCCGTGTAGTTCTTCCACACCTTCAATACGAATTGTGTCGGTTCCTGCACCTTTTACCATTCCACCCATTTCGTTGATAAAGTTAGCTAAATCGACAATTTCAGGTTCTTTTGCTGCATTTTCAATAATTGTTGTACCATCTGCTAATGCTGCAGCAGTCATAATGTTCTCTGTTGCGCCTACGCTTGGAACGTCTAAATAAATTTTGGCACCTTTAAGTCGTCCATTTGTAGTTGCCTCAACAAATCCATGTCCAAAGGATATTACTGCACCCATTGCTTCGAAACCTTTTAAATGCTGATCGATAGGACGTGAGCCTATTGCACAACCTCCAGGAAGTGCTACTCGAGCAAATCCATTTCTCGCTAAAATAGGACCCATAACAAGTATAGATGCACGCATTTTACGCACATACTCAAATTGGGCTTCACTTGATAATTTCTTTTGTGAATCAATGATAACTTCATTCTTTTCTGGATTATAACTGACTTCTGTATTTAAACTTTTCAATACTTCATTTATTGTCAAAACATCTGCAAGTGTTGGTACATCTTTAATAACGTTTTTGCCTTTAGTCGCAAGTAGAGCTGCAGCTAATACAGGTAGGACTGCATTTTTTGCACCTTCTACTCGTACTTTCCCATTTAACGTTTGGCCACCTTTAACAACGATTTTGTCCACTACTTTCCCTCCGCGTTCATTATCCATTTGCTTTATATAAAAGAATATGTATGATGTCAATTTTAGGTATTCAAAACAATATTCATCATACAATGTAATTCGACTATATACAAGCATCTAAAACACTATTTTTGACCTTTTCCATAATTTTTCTTGTTCTATTATACGTATTACCCAGTCTTTTCGTGTAGATAATTTTAAAATACCCCTAGCATATGCGGGTAAACCTGTTTAAATAAAAAATTTCCCAGGAAATATGTGAAGATTCTACATGCTCATACAAACTTTTCCATAATTTGCATGAGCATATAGGATCTTTTCACTCGAATAAGAATGGCAATTGGTTTGACCAGCTCGTTAAATTCAAGAAAAAGTTTGCAACTACTGAGCCAATCATAATACTAGTTAAAATATAAAATAGTTGAGCTTGAAATACACGATTTTTTTTTATTATTTTGTCCATCATAAGTGCCTGTAACGCATAGAAAGATATTCCAATAAAAAAGATATTGGCAAGTATAGCAATTAGTGCTTGTTCACTATTTAATAATCCCATGATAATCCTCCTATTTTAGGCAATAGTAAAAAAAGCAGACAGAATTTTATTCTGCCCGCTTCATTTA
Source organism: Psychrobacillus psychrodurans (assembly GCA_900114885.1). GTDB lineage: Bacteria > Bacillota > Bacilli > Bacillales_A > Planococcaceae > Psychrobacillus > Psychrobacillus psychrodurans. The sequence continues at coordinate 357,304 of FOUN01000001.1, read as the reverse complement.
AATCAAATTCGCCTAGGCATTTAGCTAAGATTTATGTAAGGAGATTAGCCTATGTCATATACATTTCCATAGGCTAATTAACCTTCATCGAGCCACTTTCGTGCTAACACGATAAATTGCCTTTCAAATTCTGTCGCTTCGCCAGAGGCATTAAGATTATCCTACAAAAAGAAATAAGCTTAAATATTACCCTCATGAACGTTGATACGATTCATCGCACGTTTCAAGGCAAGCTCAGCGCGGTTGAAGTCAACCGAGTCTGATTTACCTTGAAGACGTTCTTCAGCACGTTTCATCGCTTCTTTAGCACGAGCTAAATCGATACTTGAAGCAACCTCAGCTGATGTTGCTAAGATCGATACCTTTTCAGGTCGAACTTCCACAAAACCACTGCTTACTGCTACGTACTCTGTTTTTGCCTCTTTTTTCAATTTTATTGCACCTGCTACAAGTGGTGCAACCATTGGAATATGGCCAGGTAAAATACCGATTTCACCAGATGCTGTTTTCGCGATAATCATGTCTACTTCAGAATCGTATACCGGGCCGTCGGGAGTGACAATATTGACTGTAAGTGTCTTCATATTTTTACCTCCTGGTCCGATTTATTATACTTCTACGCCCATGCTTTTCGCTTTTTCTACAACTTCTTCAATGCGTCCAACTAAACGGAATGCATCTTCTGGTAAATGGTCATATTTTCCATCAAGAATTTGTTTGAATCCTTCTACAGTTTCTTTAACTGGAACGTATGAACCTTTTTGACCTGTAAATTGTTCTGCAACATGGAAGTTTTGAGATAGGTAGAACTGAATACGACGAGCACGGTTAACTACTAGCTTGTCTTCATCTCCTAATTCATCCATACCTAAGATTGCGATAATATCTTGAAGCTCTCTGTAGCGTTGTAATGTATATTGCACTTGACGTGCTACATCATAATGCTCTTGACCTACGATTTCCGGAGAAAGCGCACGTGAAGAAGAAGCTAAAGGATCAACCGCTGGATAAATACCCATCTCAGATAATTTACGTTCTAAGTTTGTAGTCGCATCTAAGTGAGCGAATGTTGTTGCTGGAGCTGGATCCGTATAGTCATCGGCTGGTACATAAATCGCTTGGATAGATGTAACTGAACCAGTGTTTGTTGACGTGATACGCTCTTGTAATTGACCCATTTCAGTTGCAAGTGTTGGTTGGTAACCAGCAGCTGAAGGCATACGACCTAAAAGTGCTGAAACCTCAGAACCTGCTTGCGTGAAACGGAAGATATTGTCGATGAATAGAAGTACGTCTGCACCTTGCTCATCACGGAAATATTCTGCCATTGTAAGACCAGTTAAAGCAACACGCATACGTGCGCCAGGTGGCTCATTCATTTGACCGAATACCATTGCTGTTTTCTTAATAACGCCTGAATCACTCATCTCATGGAATAAGTCATTTCCTTCACGCGTACGCTCTCCAACACCAGCGAATACAGAAATACCGCCATGCTCTTGAGCAATGTTATTAATAAGTTCTTGAATAAGAACTGTTTTACCTACACCGGCACCACCGAATAGACCGATTTTACCACCTTTAATATAAGGAGCTAATAGATCTACTACTTTAATACCTGTTTCAAGAATTTCAACTTCTGTAGATAGGTTTTCAAATGTTGGAGCTTGACGGTGAATTGGATCACGACGTTCTCCAACTGGTACTTCTTCCCCTAAGTCAATAACTTCACCAAGTACGTTGAAAACACGTCCTAAAGTTACATCACCAACTGGAACAGAAATTGCTGTACCAGCATCAAATACCTCTGTACCACGCTTAAGGCCGTCCGTAGATGACATTGCAATAGTACGAACTGAGTCATCTCCTAAGTGTAACGCTACTTCTAATGTTAAAGTTGTAGGCGCTTCGTTTGGACGTTCAATCGCTACAGTTAGTGCATTATAGATAGCTGGTAAATGGCCGTTGTCAAACTTAACGTCAACAACTGGACCCATTACTTGTAGTACTTGTCCTTTGTTCACTACTGTTCCCTCCTGTCTTACTTTCTATCTAGAACTATTCTAATGCCGCTGCGCCGCCGACAATTTCCGTAATTTCTTGCGTAATTGCTGCTTGACGTGCTCGGTTGTATACTAATGTTAAATTGCTGATCAAATCAGCTGCATTGTCTGTCGCGGATTTCATCGCAGACATACGAGAAGCATGCTCACTGGCTTTACCATCGAGTAATGCACCGAAAATCAGGCTTTCCGCATACTGTGGAAGTAATACTTCTAGAATTGCTTCAGGTGAAGGCTCAAATTCATAAGAAGCAGTTGTGCCTGTTTCTACTGCAATATCCGTAAGTGGCAGTACCTTTTTCTCCGTTACTTCACTGGAGATAGCACTGACAAAGTGGTTATAGTACATATAAAGTTCATCATATGTACCATCCGTGAACATACCAACAGCTTTGTGCGCAACTTCTTTGATATCAGCAAAAGCAGGTTGGTCTGGTAAGCCGACTACTTCCCCAATTACGTTAGAACCACGCTTTAGGAAGAAATCACGTCCCATACGCCCAATTGCAAAGATTACATACTCTTCTTTCGAAGAATGTCTTTCAGCTATTGCATTAGCTACGGCACGAATAACATTACTGTTATATGCGCCAGCCAAACCACGATCAGCAGTGATGACAAGATATGCAGTCTTTTTAACAGGACGAGAAGTTAACATTGGATGTCCACTATCACTAGTACCTGATGCAATTGCACCAACTACTTCTTGAATTTTAGACATGTAGGGAACGTATGCTTTCGCATTTTCCTCCGCACGGTTCAATTTAGAAGCAGAAACCATTTGCATAGCTTTTGTTATCTGACTTGTTTTCTTTGTTGACGTAATTTTACTTTTAATGTCGCGTAATGATGCCACTGGTATTTCACCACCTTATTGTTTTTTTCACTTAGACAAAGGAATTATTCAGATATAGCGAAAGTTTTTTTGAATGCAGAAATTGCATTGCTCAAATCTTCATCTGAAGGAAGGTCTTTAGTCGTGCGAATATGATCTAAAACATTTGTGTGGTTTGAATCTAACCAGCTTCCAAGTTCTGCTTCAAAACGAGTAATATCTTTCACTGGAATATCGTCTAAATGGCCACGTGTTAGAGCATATAAAATCATTACTTGTTTTTCCACTTTAATCGGGCTGTTCAAGTCTTGTTTTAATACTTCTACTGTACGCACACCACGGTTAAGTTTAGCTTGTGTTGCAGCGTCAAGATCTGATCCAAATTGAGAGAATGCTTCAAGCTCACGGTATGCAGCTAAGTCAAGACGTAGTGTACCCGCAACTTTTTTCATTGCTTTAATTTGTGCTGATCCACCTACACGAGATACGGATAATCCGGCATTAATCGCTGGACGTACACCCGAGAAGAATAAATCAGATTGTAAGAAGATTTGACCATCTGTAATTGAAATTACGTTTGTTGGAATGTAAGCAGAGATATCTCCAGCTTGTGTTTCAACGAATGGTAATGCAGTGATTGAACCTGCACCAAGTGTTTCATTTAACTTCGCAGCGCGCTCAAGTAAACGGCTGTGTAAGTAGAATACATCCCCTGGATATGCTTCACGGCCTGGAGGACGACGTAGAAGTAATGAAAGTTCACGGTATGCAGCTGCTTGTTTAGATAAATCATCATAAACGATCAATACATGCTTACCATCGAACATAAATTCTTCTGCCATTGTTACACCAGCGTAAGGAGCTAGGTAAAGTAATGGAGCTGGTTGTGATGCAGATGCAGTTACAACGATTGTGTAATCTAAAGCACCTTTTTTACGAAGTGTTTCTACTACATTACGTACAGTCGATTCTTTTTGACCAATAGCAACGTAGATACAAATCATATCTTGGTCTGCTTGGTTAAGGATAGTATCGATTGCAACTGATGTTTTACCAGTTTGACGGTCACCGATGATTAACTCACGTTGGCCACGTCCGATTGGTACAAGTGCATCAATCGCTTTAATACCTGTTTGAAGTGGCTCATGTACAGACTTACGTGCCATAACCCCTTGTGCAGGACTTTCGATTGGACGAGATTTTGTAGTTGCTATAGGACCTAGTCCATCAACTGGTTGGCCAAGTGGATTGACAACGCGGCCAATCAATTCTTTACCAACTGGAACTTCCATAATACGGCCTGTTCGACGTACTTCATCGCCTTCTTTGATGTCCGAGTATGGTCCAAGGATAACGATACCAACGTTGTTGGCTTCCAAGTTTTGCGCCATACCTAAAACACCAGTTGAGAATTCTAAAAGCTCTCCAGCCATGACATTGTCGAGGCCATGAGCACGCGCGATACCGTCACCAATCGTGATTACCGTACCAACGTCGCTAACTTTCATCTCAGATTCGTAATTCTCAATCTGCTGCTTAATCAAGACACTGATTTCTTCAGCTTTGATGCTCATGTATGTCACCTCTCATAATTCATAATATTAACCGATCAAGTTACGTTTTAAGCGATCTAATTTAGTACTTAGAGTGCTATCGTAAATGCGGTTTCCGATTTGAACACGCATTCCACCTATAATTGATGGATCTACAATGTTTTGAATATTTAAAGATTGTTTGCCTACGTTTTTAGCAAATGCAGATGATACGTTTGCACGTTCTTCTTCTGTAAGTGCACGTGTAGTATATACTTTCGCTTCAGCAATACCTTGTGCTTCATTCGAAAGAATCATAAATTCAGAAATAATGTCGGATACTTCTGCTAATCTCTTCTTATCGATTAGCACTAAAAGTGTATTGATAACAATAGGGTTCGCATTAGCAAAAATTTGACGTACCAACTCTTTTTTCTTGTCTAGAGATAACTTTGGAGAAGTGAATAAAGTTTTCACATCTTTGTTACCATTCCAAACAACTTTAAGTTCACGTAAATCATTTTCGACTGCTTGTACTTCATTCTTTTTTGTTGCTAACTCGAACAAAGAGATTGCATAACGCTTAGCTACAGTTGAATTACTCAATTAACCTCGCCTGCCTTCGCAATCGTTGCCTCGATTAGCGCACGATTATCTTCTTCCGAAACTTCTTTTTCAAGAACTTTCGACGCTGCAAGTACTGAAAGTGAAACGACTTCTTCACGTACTGCCGCAATCGCTCTTTCTTTTTCTGTATCAATTTCACGGATAGCAGATTCTTTCAAACGGATAGCTTCAGTACGAGCAGTTGTGATAATTTCCTCACGAGATGCATCGCCTTGCTTTTTCGCATTTTCTACAATCGCTAAAGCTTCCGTACGTGCTTCTTTAAGTAAGTCACGTTGTTCTTCCAGTAAACGCTGTGATTCTTGGCGACTATTTTCAGCTGCTGCGATTTCACTTGCGATTAACTCTTCACGTTGAGTCATAATCCCCATAAGTGGACCCCAAGCTACTTTCTTCAATAGAACCATAAGTAAGATGAAGAAGAATAATGTTGCAAAAATATCCAAAGTATTCAACCCATCATGGCCACCAGCACCAAGTACAAGGTAATCAAAAGACACGATTGTTTCACTCCTTTCAAACGCTAATAAGAGATCTTGCTTCTATTATTTAAATAGTGATCATTGTTTTCTAGTTCATATGTTTTGTTACTCATAAAGAGAATGGCGGATTAGGACCCGCCATTAAGACTTGCTTGTACTTATTATTTGTTTAATACGATGAACGCGATAACTACTCCGATAATTGGAATCGCCTCAACTAATGCTACCCCGATGAACATAACTGTTTGTAAAGCTCCACGTGCTTCTGGTTGACGAGCGATACCTTCTACTGTTTTTGAAACGATTAAACCGTTACCAATACCTGCACCAAGTGCTCCTAAACCTACTGCTATAGCTGCTGCTAAAAGACCAACTGAACCTACCATTGTGTAATTTCCTCCTTGGAATGTTGTTTTTATTTTTTCTGCTTAAGAATCTAAACAGTTATATTAATGGTCTGCTGACACTTTATGTGACATATAAACCATTGTTAACATAACGAAAATGAATGCTTGGATTCCGCCTATAAATAGTGAGAAACCTTGCCATGCCATTGCTGGGATAATTGCCCCAACAAAACCTAAAGCACCATAGCCTGTTGCTAAACCTGCGATCAGTCCTAAAAGAACTTCACCTGCATAGATATTACCGTAAAGACGAAGACCGAGTGTCAACGTATTTGCGAATTCCTCGATAATTTTTAATGGGAATAAAAACGGCATTGGCTTTAAGTATGTATCTACTGCGTAGCCCTTCATACCTTTCATCTTTATTCCATAATAGTGCGTTAAAATGATAACCATTACTGCTAGCGTCATCGTAACTGTTGGATCTGCCGTTGGGGATTTCCACCATAGAACTCCATCATATGAAATGGAGAATGGAAGCCCTAATACGTTCGCTACTGCGATAAACATAAGAAACGTTATTCCAAGAACATGGAAACGTCCGCCAGTTTGCCAGTCAAAGTTACTTTTAATGATCCCTTTCACGAAGTCCATTATCCACTCCATGAAGTTTTGCATACCAGTGGGCTTCATCTTTAAGTTTCTAGTTGATAAAAAGGCGATCAAAAATACTATCAGTGAAGTCACTGCTAACATTAAAATGTTGGACCAGTTCCCTGTCATCCCTAGAAACTCAAATGTGGGATTTGCATGTTCCACGATTAATTCACCTCTCTTTCACATTCTCATTGCTGATTTTTTACAAGAAACATAATACGTTCTACAACAAGTAAAACATAGGGAATCATTAATCCGATAACTGTACTGATGAGATGGAAATACTCCGGAAGGGCAAGTGCAATTGCTACAGCCGCAACACCCGAAGCGAATCGTAATGTTGTGCCTAAACCTGCTCGTCCTTTTCCACTTTCAAGCACACGATCAAATTTCTCCATTCTACGGACTAGAATCCAGAAATTATACAAACCAAATAAAGAACCAAGTGCCAAGCCTGCAAAAATTGTCGAATAAGGTGTTAAACCCCAACCTAGCGCACAAACTGCAAGCAAAAAGAACATATACTTCTTTTGCTTCGTAAATATACTTTGCATTTCTAGCATTGATCTTTAATCTCCTGAATCATATTTTCGAATGGTAGCAATTACTGTCAACTTGTAACTGTAAAGTTAACAAGAAAACATATTACTAGTATTACTGGAGTGGTTCTATTATCCCTTTCATTCACATCTCAGTGAATGAGTTAGAACCGATAAGCTGTGAGAGAATCGCAGAATACAATGCTTTCCCTTTAAATAGGACGTCTAAGTACGACGTAAAAAGAATCCTCACAGTTTTTCCTTATTAAGTAAAAACTGTGAATCTAGTAGAAAGTTAATCTGACGAGTGTTTCAAGCATGAAACCCCTATCATGATTATCCTTTGTAAGCATACAATAGGGGCAAAATGATGTCAATTGCTTAGTGAGAAAAACTTAGAATAGTAAATCTTCCCGACATTTTATTGACAAATTTAAAAATTTCACTACAATTGGATAATTTTTGAAAACAATATTATTTTGTACCAAACAAACGGTCACCGGCATCCCCTAATCCAGGAACAATATATCCGTGATCATTTAGTTTTTCATCTAGAGCTGCGATATAAATATCTACGTCTGGATGTGCTTTTTGAAGAGCTTCCACTCCTTCAGGTGCTGCGATTAAACACATAAACTTGATGCTAGTCGCCCCACGTGTTTTAAGAGAGTTAACTGCTTCGATTGCTGAACCTCCTGTAGCAAGCATAGGATCAACTAAAATGAAATCACGTTCTGCTACATCTGCAGGAAGCTTCACATAATACTCCACCGGTTTTAGTGTTTCTGGATCGCGGTAAAGACCAATATGTCCTACTTTTGCAGCAGGAATTAACTTAAGAATTCCATCGACCATTCCTATTCCAGCACGTAATATAGGAACTATCCCTAATTTTTTCCCTGCAAGCACTTTAGATTTTGTAAGTTGAACTGGAGTTTCTACTTCTGTTTCCTCCAATGGCATTTCTCGCGTAATTTCAAACGCCATGAGTGTAGCAACCTCATCCACTAATTCACGAAACTCTTTTGTACCTGTTTTTACATCGCGAATATATGTAAGTTTGTGTTGGATAAGAGGGTGATCAAATACAAATACTTTTGGCATACAGCAGCATCTCCTTCGATTTTATTTAAATTCTATTAATTATACCAAAAAACGTGAGATACAAACAGTAATCCCACGTTTTTAATATTGCGTCTATTTTCTCCAAGTCTAGACGTTTGTAAACCACCATTGAGAGTAAGTTAAAGGTCTTAGTAATATTTTCTTCATGACTATGCGAATCCTAGTGCCTATCTTCTAATGGAAATAACTATCTATAAATATGAGTATTTTATTTCTAGATAGAGGTTAATGGTCGTTTGGAAAGGGTTCTCAAATAAATTTCCATTGAGAGCAAGTAAATAACATAGCACAACAATAAATTATTATCTCGCAGTAAAATTTCTTCTTATTAACACTTCCTAATCGGGTATCCGCTGCCAACAATCTAGTAATGGTAGGATTAAATAAGTCAGAGAATAGAGTTACTTTTGTAATAAATTTCCGTTTCACAAGTAAAACCTCTTCGAGAGCAAGTATTTGAATAAGGAAAGCAAGTACCTGGTATAGGTGAGCAAGTATACTTCTATTGAGAGCAAGTAAACAACTCGACTCCGCAAGTAAATGGTTCTGTTGCAGTAAAATATCCGCTTGACACTTCCTAATCGGGTATCCGCTGCCAAAAATCTAGTCACGGTAGGATTAAAGAGCTCAGAGAATAGAGCTACTTTTGTAATAAATTTCCGTTTCGCAAGTAATACGTCTTCGAGAGCAAGTATTTGAATAAGGAAAGCAAGTACCTGGTAGGGGAGGGCAAGTAAACTCCTAATGAGCGCAAGTAAACAACACGACCCGCAAGTAAATGGTTCTATTGCAGTAAAATATCCTTTTGACACTTCTAATCGGTTGTGCGCTGAAGCAAATCTAGTCACGGTAGGATTAAAGAGCTCAGAGAATAGAGCTACTTTTGTAATAAATTTCCGTTTCGCAAGTAATACGTCTTCGAGAGCAAGTATTTGAATAAGGAAAGCAAGTACCTGGTAGGGGAGGGCAAGTAAACTCCTAATGAGAACAAGTAAACAACACGCGCAAATGATTATGTTGCTATAAAATCTCTCCTTTTAGATTGAGACTTTCTATAATTGATAAGGAAATTCGTACGAAAAATGAATAAATTGTCGATTACGAGGTTTCTTCAGTTTATTCCGGTGACTTACCTGATTGTTCAGGTGGTTCTCCCCTTGATTCTTCATAACGTTTACCGGCAATAACAGTACACGGAAAAAGCCAGCTACTGTAGTGAAGTAGCCGGCTTTAATTCTCTTTATTTATTCGTATAATGGGAAGTTGCTTGTTAATGTGGCAACTCTTTCTTTTGCTTCTTTTAGGACTTCTGCATCCTCAGTATTTTTTAATAGTTTTGCAATGATAGATGCGATTTCTTTCATTTCTGCTTCTTTAAATCCACGAGATGTAACAGCTGGTGTACCGATGCGAACACCTGAGGTGATGAACGGACTTGCTGTATCAAATGGAATTGTGTTTTTATTGACTGTAATTCCGACCTCATCAAGTACATGTTCTGCTACTTTACCAGTTAGCTCAAGAGCAGATACGTCTAGTAGCATAACATGGTTGTCTGTACCACCAGAAACGATACGGATTCCTTCTGCAGTTAGACTGTCTGCTAACGCTTTAGCATTAGCAATTACTTGTGCTTGGTAATCTTTAAACTCTGGTTTTTGAGCTTCACCAAACGCCACAGCTTTAGCTGCAATTACGTGCATTAATGGGCCACCTTGAATTCCTGGGAAAATCGTTTTATCAATTTTTTTCGCGAACTCTTCTGTAGTTAAAATCAATCCACCGCGTGGTCCACGTAATGTTTTATGTGTTGTAGATGTTACGAAATGCGCATGTGGTACTGGGTTAGGATGAAGACCAGCAGCTACTAAACCTGCGATATGAGCCATATCTACAAATAGGTAGGCACCAACTTCATCTGCGATTTCACGGAATTTTGCGAAGTCAATAGTACGAGAATATGCACTTGCTCCAGCAACGATCATTTTCGGCTTATGCTCTAACGCAATAGCACGAACTTCTTCGTAATCGATTAGTTCCGTTTCTTTGTTAACACCGTACTCGATAAAGTTATATTGAATACCACTAAAATTGACTGGAGAACCATGTGTTAAATGCCCACCATGAGACAAATTCATCCCTAGGATTGTGTCGCCCGGCTGTAGTGCAGTCATGTAAACTGCCATATTAGCTTGAGAACCTGAATGTGGTTGCACATTGGCGTGTTCAGCACCGAAAATTTCTTTCAATCGATCGCGTGCAATATTTTCTACTACATCGACATGCTCACAGCCACCATAGTAACGTTTACCAGGGTAACCTTCTGCATATTTATTGGTCAGTACAGAGCCTTGAGCTTCCATTACAGCCTCTGATACGAAGTTTTCTGATGCTATTAACTCAATATTCGATTGTTGACGCTTTTTCTCTGCTAACATTGCCTCATATACTGCTGGATCTTGTGATAAAATTTTCTCCACTATTAGTTCCTCCTCCAAATTCATCCGTAAAATGCACGCTCTCCGCCAATTAGCTTAGGACGTGTTTTCGCAATCGATACGATTGCTTCCCCAATTTTTTTTATGGACAAGCGAATTGGTACAGCAACTGGCTGAAGCTGCATACCAATCAAGGTTTGTCCTATATCAATGCCTGCATGTGCACTTACATGCTCGACTACAACAGGGTCATTAAAATGTGTGTATGCAAATGCAGACATAGAGCCACCTGCACGAACTACTGGAATAACTGATACTTCTGGTAATCTATATAGTAATTGAGTTTTTCTTTCCATTGTTATGGCGCGATTAATATGTTCGCAGCCTTGAAAAGCCAAATGGATATTGTTGCGGTTTGCAAATTCTTGTAAAGGGGTGAATAAAACCTCGGCAACTTCTAAACCGCCTGCAGTTCCAATTTTTTCACCAATAATTTCTGAAGTCGAACATCCAACTACAAACAAATCATTTTCATGAAACACTATTTGCTGCTCCACTTCTAAAAGAAGCTGTTCGATTTGTTCTACCCACAAACTTTTTGCTTCCATAAGGAATCCCTTCTTCTATGCGTTTTCTATTTCTGTAATTTTTTCTACTCGACGTAAATGACGTCCACCTTCAAAATCCTGTGCAAGCCAAGTTGAAACTATTTCTCTTGCAAGCCCTGCTCCAATAACACGCTCACCCATTGCAATAATGTTAGAATCATTATGATTTCTAGTAGCTTTTGCAGAAAATACATCATGAACTAATGCACAACGGATACCTTTTACCTTGTTTGCAGCAATAGACATACCTATACCAGTACCACAGATTAAAATACCACGATCGAAACTACCATTTGCCACACCTTCTGCTACTGGCATTGCAAAGTCTGGAAAATCAACAGAATCATTACTTTTTGGTCCAAAATCTTCATATGATAATCCTAATTCTTCAAGAAGCTGCATAATTTCCTGACGAAGATTATTTCCGCCATGATCGGAAGAAATTGCAATTTTCAACTCGTTCCCTCTTTTCTGTTATCCCGGTTTAACAGTCTGTAGAATCCCCACAAATTTTTCAAAAGAAAATTAAAAGAAACAGGTGAAGGATAAACAGCCTGTAAATCCAGATTGATTTAACTAACCATCAATGGAAGATGAAGAAAAATCCACTGTTGGAAGTTTCACTTTATTACTCCTTAACATCATACCATTTTTCTATATAAAAAAACACAACTCACACAAAGTGAGTTGCATTATTTCCGCTAAATTTGACTAGTTTCCGAAAATTTTAAAGAAAAAATTTAATAGAACAAATAATAATCATTAAAAACCGAACATTATTTTATTTATACAAGATTAAGTTCGTGTTTAATTTCTAGCTTTAAATTCCATTCAGAATTAGTTTGTTTTCCGATCAAATTGAGATATTACTTTAAATAACTCTTCCGATTGTTGCTTTAACCCGAATGATACGGATTCAATTTGCTCAATGGAACGAGCTTGTTCATCCGTAGCACTGCGAACCTCTTCTGCTCCTGCGGATGTTTCTTGGGCAATAGCAGCTACTTCTTGTGACTGGCGCGCCGTACTTTCTATATTTGTTAATTGTTTCTCCACTAGAGAGGAAATTTCAACCACCGATTCCGCCATCTCATGAATCTTTGCAGACATTCCTTCAATTGCTTCATTTGTTTCGGAAACACGTTTAGCTTCCCCAACAGCAAAGCTTACTTGGTCCGTCATCTGATGAACGACTGTTTGTACATCTGTTTGTATTGCTAATATCAATTCAGAAATACCTTGTACTGCTTTAGCACTTTCATCTGCTAATTTACGAACTTCCTCAGCAACGACAGCAAATCCTTTACCGTGTTCTCCAGCACGTGCTGCTTCAATAGATGCATTTAGTGCAAGCAAATTCGTTTGTGCCGCAATATCTCCAACCAACTGAATAATACTTTCTACTTTCCCTGCATTCTCTTCTAATTGATGAACATTTCCAAGTGCAGCCTCATTACCAGAAGCAATTTTTTGAATCCCGTTTACTAACGATTGAATAACATCCGTAGTTTGAGATAAACCTGTTATCATTTCTTTAGATTGTTCAGAAGATTTTTCTGCACGAAGATTTACCTCTGAAGCTAATACTCGTACGTCTTCTACTGATTCAGCTGTTTCTTGAACTGCTACTGCCGACTGCTCAGCGCCTTCTGAAATTTGGGCTATCGTATGTGCGATTGCTTCTGCTTGCTCTGAAGCCGCGGATGATTCTACTGAAAGCTGTTGTACTGTTTTATTTGTTTTGTCAAAGTTATCTTCTATACTTTGCACCATTTCTCTTAAATTCACTAACATAGACTGAAATGCGATAGCTACCGACTGTATCTCATCTTTCGATTTCGGTACCTCGACATCAACACCAATTTTTCCTTCTGAGGCTAATATTGCGACTTTTTCTAAGTTGAATAAAGGCTTGATAAGAAGACCGCTGAAGAAATAAGCTAGAATACCAGACCATAAAATTCCAAGTGCATATGTCGCAATTTCAAATCCCCAAGAATTCGTTGCACCATCAAACAATAACGGTTGTATAAAGCGGATAAATAAAGCACTTGTTGTATACGTAATTAATGCCAAAATAGCTACAAATAGCACAATCTTCTTTTGAAGACCAAAACTGTGCTTTTTCTTTTTTTCGTTCATCCCATTTCCCCCTGTAGTTTTTTCACTAGTTCATCTGTTAATACTTGTAGTTCTCGCAAAGTATTTTCATATGTAAACAAATCTCCCCCATATGGATCTGATACATCCTTGACATCATCAGGGGTTACAAACTCTTTGTACATATACACTTTTGAAATTGCATGAGGGAAACCTAAAATAATTGCGTGTTTGTGAGAGGCAGTCATTGTTAGGATAAGGTCTGCCCAGTCTACTAGCGTCTCATCTACCGCAGATGAAGTATGCGTAAATGGAATCATTTCCTTTTCTAATACTAATTGGCTGTTCCGAGATATATGCGCGCCTTGCGTAGCATAGATGCCAGCAGAGCGAACCCCCATACCATCGATGTTTTGAGACTTTAATAACGCCTCGGCAATTGGACTCCGACATGTGTTACCTGTACAAACAAACAGAATATTCATAGATCTATTTCCTCATCTCTAGTATATATTAATTAGTCCTATAATTGTTTTAAAAATTGTTAAATATTTCGTAACGTGAGAATACCCATCAACAAAATAAGCACTCCTGCAAGTCTTAAAATAAGCGCTCGGTTCATAAATGTATGTTTAAATATAACCTTTTGCGCTATAAATACGGCAATATAGGAAAAAAATCCGGCACTTAATATAAATACAAACTTTTCTAATTTAAGCATACCAAACGAAACACTTACTGAAAAGGTATCTAAACTCGCAAATACCGCAAGTAAGTAAGGTGACAGAAGTGGTACCTGTTTTGGAGATTGAGCTAAAATCATTTGTAATCCTACTAGCGACAAAAGGATACCCGATAAGTAAGGACTTGCATACGCCAAATAGTTCTGTACGACCACACCTGCATAATATCCGATTAACGGAAAAAGCATATGTAATGATGCCACCCATGCAGCCAGTGTGAAAATTTGCTTACGATATACGACCAATGAAAATAAAATAAGTACGTCTACAGACATTAAGGCGCCTGCTAAAATTTCACGCCACAAAAAAATCTCCCCCGTCTATTTGCATATTTAAATGTATGCAAGTAGACGAGCGAGAATACGATATTAGATATGAAACCATTTACCATTTGCTGCTTTTTCCAGACGATTCATAATTGCCATTCCGACTCCTTCTTTAGAGAGAACCGGCACTAGAATAATATCAACATCTGTTTCATCACAACTCCTTAAAGCCTGATACAGTAAGTGTCCTGCATCACCCAGTTGATTTTCTTTACCTAATGAAAAGAAGTAGTCTCCTTTTATCTGACTAAATAAATCACTGGCAATTATCGCTACTTTTTTCTGTTCACTATGTATTTTTTTTACTGCTTGTTGGACTTTCGTTATAGAATTTTCTATTAAATAGACCGGAGAATCAGGTGCGTAATGTGCATATTTCATACCTGGCGCCCGAGGTGCGTCCTCATGATCTGTTGATTTTGCTACACTGACTTGCCCAATCACTTTTTCTAACATTTCTTTTGTCACTCCACCTGGACGAAGAATTGTAGGTGTATCACTCACAAAATCTATTACAGTAGATTCTAATCCTATGCCTGTTGTTCCACCGTCTAAAATAAGGGGTATCTTTCCAGCTAAATCATGGAATACATGCTCCGCTTTTGTGGGACTTGGTTTTCCACTTTTATTAGCACTAGGAGCAGCAACAGGTTGCTTTAATTGCTTTAATAATTCTAAGGCCACACTATGTTCTGGCATTCTAACGCCTACTGTTTCTAGACCTGCCGTCACATTTTTCGCCAAAGTATCTGATTTCAAAGGCAGGATCAGTGTTAATGGACCTGGCCAAAACATATCCATACATACTTCTGCAAGTTTTGGTATATCGTGAGTAAATGCACTTATCTCCTCTTTGGAACCAATGTGGACGATGAGTGGATTATCTTGCGGTCTGCCTTTAGCTTCAAATATTTTAGCTACAGCTTCTTCACTTGTGGCAATCGCACCCAATCCATATACAGTTTCAGTTGGAAAAGCTACTACTTCCCCTCTTGTTAATAAATCCACAGCCTGTGTATAACTCGACTTATTTGTTGATAAATTATCCACAATTGTAATTGTAGTTTTCATGTTAGTTTTGCTCCTTCCCTCTGTACTTATCCACAAAATGTTGATAACTTTCAGAAAATCGTTAGTAACTATGTGGAAAACTTCTTTTTTAGCCATTCCCATACCCAGAATTTAGGTTTTTCTTCTTTCACTTCTTCTTTATAGCATACCTTTGGAAAAAGTGCGCACCACCAATTATCCCCTCTTGCATTACCAATAGAAATAACAATCGATTCTGTCATCACTTGGGAAGAGATTCCTTCCTGCCAAACTTTCGGTGGAAAACTTGCCAACCCTTTAGTAATTGTAATATTAGTGTTTAAAGAGCTTGATAGTTTCTCAATAGCTTGTTCTAAGTCGCTATACGTTTTTTGTGGATTATTTTCGTAGTTTAATAAAATTGGTTCTATGTGGTGTTTCACGTCATTTTTCACTTGTTGGTCTTCGATTGTATTGCTATTTGCTATTAGTCGGAAACGAATACCTTCTACTTCCTCTCCTTGTTGAAACAGTAAAAACAAACAAAATTGAATTAGTAATAGCATCCATACGAAGAAAATCGCTGCATCTATTTGTTTTCCAATGCTTGGTGCTTTTTTAATCTCGTAATCTGGTAACATATAACATTCCTCCTTAGGAACATTGTTACCAGTAGATTCATATTTTATTCAGCGATTGAGTGAAATCTTAAAAAAATTATTACTAATTACCGAAATCCCCAAAAAAGTTGATTCTCACTCTAACGCACTTTCATATTTTGAAGCAAGTTTAACAATTCGGAATAGGCGGACGCCTTCCTACTGGGCTTTTAATTCGATCACCTATCGCTTCGCTATTGATGCAAAAAAACATTTGCTGTTCCCGCTGGAGTCGTCACCTTGCGTTCCAATCAACAATAGAATCATTGAGGGCAAATTTAAGAAATGTTCGCTTTAATTATGAGTTTGACTTTATTGTACAAAAAACAAAGCGATTTTTTTGATTAATATCCTGAACGATTTCCACATCTGCTAACGGGAAGGCATTTTGAAGCATTTTTTGGACAGCTGGACCTTGGGCATAGCCAATTTCAAAACCTATGAAACTTGGAGCATTCATTATTTCAGGAAGCTGTTCTGTCATTTTTCTATATAACTGTAGACCATCCTCTGCAGCAAATAGAGCAAGATGTGGTTCATAATCTATCACAGTGTCCGACAAGCTTTCAGCTTCATGTGATCCGATATATGGAGGGTTAGATAGTATAATATCCCATTTTTGATCTGCTATAGGTGCTATTAAATCCCCTTGCTTAAATTCTACTTTCGCCTTTAGGCGTTCAGCATTCTTTTTAGCAACGACCAAAGCTTCAGTGGAAATGTCTGTTGCAGTCACCTCAGCATTTGAAATTTCCTTCTTCACTGTTAAAGCTATAGCACCACTGCCAGTTCCAATATCAGCAATTTTTAATGTTTTATGTTCCTCAAATAACCTAGCGACTCTTTTTTTGACTTCTTCAATCAGTTCCTCTGTCTCTGGTCTTGGAATCAAAACATGCTCATTAACTAGAAAATCACGACCATAAAAACTCTCTTGTCCAGTGATATATTGGAAGGGACGACCAGTTGCGTGTTCTTCTATATAAGACCAGAAGGTTTGATAGGCTTCTGGAGTTATTTCATCGTATATAGTCATCATTAACTCGGAGTAGTTCTTCTGCAGGACATGCTGCAATAAGTAGCGAGCAACTTCTTTTTCACGTTTATTTTCCTCTAAAAAAGAAGAAGCCCGTGTTAGGGCCTCAAAATTTGTTTTACACATTTGTATCGTTCATTCTTTCTAATTTTTCTGCTTGATCTTCCATTATTAATGCATCGATCACTTCATCCATCTTACCTTCTAGGACTTGATCGAGTTTTTGCAAGGTCAATCCTATGCGGTGATCCGTCACACGATTTTGTGGATAGTTATACGTACGAATACGTTCGGAACGGTCACCAGTTCCTACTGCTGATTTACGTACTGCATCATATTCCGCTTGCGCTTCTTGACGGAATTTATCCGCTACGCGGGCACGCAGAATTTTCATTGCTTTTTCTCTATTTTTGATCTGCGATTTTTCATCTTGCATGGAAACGGTAATTCCTGTAGGTAAATGCGTCATACGAACCGCAGACATTGTTGTATTTACCGATTGTCCCCCAGCACCTGATGAAGCGAATGTATCTACACGAACGTCCTTCTCATGAATATCCACGTCTACTTCCTCTGCTTCAGGTAGTACTGCAACAGTAGCTGTAGAAGTATGAATACGACCGCCAGATTCTGTTTCTGGCACACGTTGTACTCGGTGTGCACCATTTTCATATTTCATTTTTGAGAACGCACTTTTTCCGTTAATCATAAAAATGATCTCTTTGAAACCGCCAAGACCAGTTGGATTAGATTCCATAATATCTATTTTCCACCCTTGCGTTTCTGCATATCTGCTATACATGCGGAACAAATTCCCTGCAAATAACGCAGCTTCATCTCCACCAGCAGCCCCTCGAATCTCCATAATAACGTTTTTATCATCATTTGGATCCTTTGGAATCAACAATAGTCTTAGTCGCTCTTCCAATACTTCGATTTGGTCTTCTAATTCACCCACTTCTTCTTTTACCATATCTCGCATATCTGCATCTAGCTTTTCCTCAAGCATTTGCTTCGAGTCTTTGTATTGGCTTTTAACTTCTTTGTATTCACGATACGCATCTACAGTGTCTTGCAAATCCGATTGTTCTTTTGAATATTCTCTTAGCTTATTAAGATCATTGACCACTTCTGGGTCACTAAGCAATTCATTTAAATTATTGTAACGATCTTCTACCGATTGTAATCGATCAAACATCGAGCTCACCTCGTTCGTTTAAGTCTATATCATTCCTATTATAAAGAAAAAGTAACTTTCTCGCTACTTTTTCTGTAAAGGTTGGTTGGAAGTCTTCCTATTTTTAAGGAAAACCGGGCAAAAAAGACACTTAATCCTCTAAAAACAGAAACGTAGATATGCCGTTGATTGTAGCGCAGGGCAGACGCTTTCAGTGGGCACTGCTTCAGCCGCTTCCCTCGTCTCGCTCTGTCCAGGTTCTTCAGCTCGCGCTATTCCCACTAGAGTCGCCGCCCTGAGCTCCAATTACCTAAATCTACTTAATATAAACGAATAATTGGATTTAGACCCACCTAAATATACGTGCTTTATCTTAATATAAGCACGTATAAAATGGACTCGGATAAAAGAAAATCCACTCTCTTCTTCCATACTAAAATAGTATACCTAATCGGACAGACGGTTTTATCACTAGATTAACTTTAATTGCTTTTCTTATCAAAGCGATAAGCTTATGCTATATCTTCGAGTATAGTACTACGCATTATCTTGATTGTAGTGGAAGGCGACGACTCCAGCGGGATGAGTGAGACAGATGAGAAATCACAACGACGCAAAGCGACGGTGATAGCTCATCGCTCCCCCCGCGGAGGCCAACAGGAAGTTGGTCACGAAGGCGTTGAGGCCCACAGGATGTGGGTTATGCAATCGTTGCTGCAGGACGCAGCGAACTTAGATTGCCTTCCTTTTGAGAGGTGGCGCTCTTAGCCTTCGTTCCTTTGTAAACGCCTGAAACGGAAATCAGTAGTATTATTTAAATCTTTAAGACTTTATACATTCTTTTAAAAATCCACTTCACAGAAAAAGCGAAGTGGATTTACAGTATCTTAAAGTGGTGGATTACCGTGGCATTTTCTGCATACCGGATAGTAGGAGTCGTTGCCGCCTATATGGATTTGTTCGCCAGTGTAAACTGGTTTGCCATGGTCGTCTACCCGTAGGTTCATGATTGCTTTTCTGTGACAGAACCAGCAAATTGTTTTCATTTCTTCAATTTTGTCTGCGTAAATAAGCATGTAACGGCTACCTTCGAAAAGTTCATTTTGGAAGTCATTTTTCAGTCCGAAGCCCATTACCGGAATGTCTAATTCATCGACTATTTTAGTTAGTTGTAGAACATGTTCCTTTGTTAAAAATTGCACCTCGTCAATTAAAACGCAGTATGGCTTTGTAGATTCTGCTTGAACTAATTCAAGTAGGTTCGTTTCTTCATAAATAGCAGTAGCTTTCCTTTTCAATCCAATTCTACTAGACACATGACCGACTTCGTCACGTGTATCTATTCCTGGTGTGAATATTAAAACACGCTTGTTTTGTTCCTCGTAATTATGAGCAACTTTTAAAATTTCGATTGATTTTCCACTATTCATTGCTCCATGTTTATAAAATAATTGTGCCATGATTTATCTCCTTGTGTACTATGTATTTCTTCTATTCATTTATAACATACACTTACTGTTATCAGAAATCATATTAGCCTTAAAACAAAAATACCTGTAAAGCATGAAGCCCTACAGGTATTTCGGTATTAGTTTTCTTGGTTTTCTTCTTTAATGCCGTATTTTTTGTTGAAGCGATCCACACGGCCATCAGCTGCTGCGAATTTTTGACGCCCAGTGTAAAATGGGTGACATTCGTTACAGAACTCGACTTTAATGTCATTTTTTACAGAACCAGTTGTGAATGTGTTACCACATGAACATGATACTGTTGCTTCTTTGTAATCGGGATGAATTCCTGCTTTCATCTCTATCTCTCCTCTCGCCCTGAACCATCTGGAACAGAGTTGGTTATGATACTGATACCTTACACGATCCGATTGATGTCAATCGCATATGTAGCAGAAAATTGTGATGTTACGATAAATATAATATCATCTTTGGATATTAAATGCAATTGTTTAGTTTAGAGTGTTACTTTTCCACTGCGATGTGCTTTCATTTCTACAGCTAATTGTTCAAAAAATCCTTCGTTTGTTTTTGATTGGCGAAGTTTTCTTAAGAAACGTTCTGCGAAGTCAGATGAATCGGAGAATGTCTTACGAATTGCCCAAAGTTTGTCCAGTTGTTCTTTGGGAATTAGCAACTCTTCTTTTCTTGTTCCGGATCGACGAATATCGATTGCTGGGAAAATACGACGTTCGGCAAGGCTTCTATCTAAATGAAGTTCTAAGTTACCTGTTCCTTTAAATTCCTCATAAATAACCTCGTCCATACGAGATCCAGTATCAACTAATGCAGTAGCAAGAATTGTTAAGCTTCCACCTTCTTCAATATTACGTGCTGCTCCAAAGAATCTTTTCGGACGATGGAATGCTGCTGGATCAATACCACCTGACAGTGTACGACCACTTGGTGGAATAACTAAGTTGTATGCACGAGCTAAACGTGTGATGGAGTCCATCAAAATGATCACATCGCGTTTATGTTCAACTAGTCGCATTGCTCTTTCAAGTACGAGCTCTGCCACTTTTACGTGATTTTCTGGAACTTCATCGAATGTAGAGCTTACTACATCTGCTTTAACGGAACGCTCAATATCAGTTACTTCTTCTGGACGCTCATCTATTAATAAAACAATTAGTTCTGCATTTGGATGATTCGTTGTAATTGCGTTGGCAATTTCCTTAATAAGTAATGTTTTACCAGCTTTCGGTGGTGCCACAATCAATCCACGTTGACCATAGCCAACAGGAGCTACCAAATCCATGATGCGAGTAGATAGTTTATCAGGAACTGTTTCCAATACGATATGACGATCAGGATATAAAGGTGTTAGCCCTGGAAAATGTACTCTTTCCTTCGCTACCTCTGGATCTTCCCCGTTAACTAATTCTACATGCAGCAGTCCATAATAGCGTTCACTTTCTTTTGGTGGTCGCACTTTACCCGTTACTTTATCCCCGTTTCGCAGATCAAATCTTCTAATTTGAGAAGCAGAGATATAGATGTCTTCTGAGCTAGGTGAATAGTTAATCGGACGTAAGAAACCGAAGCCCTCTTGTTGAATAATTTCTAGTACACCTTCCATGAAGAAAAATCCTTCTTGTTCAGCACGAGACTTTAGAATTGCAAAAATAAGTTCTTTTTTTGAAAGTTTACTATATGCGGCTACTTTAAATTTTCGCGCAAGTGCATATAGTTCTTTCAGAGTCATGTTTTCTAACTCATTAATTGTTGTTTGTGTCATATGGAATGCACCACTCTTTATTATATTTTATTGTTTAACTCAATTTGATAATAGTATTGTAAATTATGAAATTCGAATAAGGTTGATCCCAGCTCAACGCACTTTCATGTTTCGAAGCTAGTGTATCATTGTAGAAACAGGCAGACGGCTTTTCCGTGGGCACGGCTTCAATCACCTCGGACCAACAGGATGTTGGTTATACAGGAGTCTCCATACGTGACATACTTTGCCTTTTGTTTCTCTTAAAAGTTCCTGCTGGGCTTTCAGTTCCTCCTGTACCCACTGGAGAAGCTATCTTAAGCACCAATCAACAAAATCGAATTTTATAAAAACGAAAAAACAATTATATTATCACGTAAATACTCGTGTTTTTTAATTGAATTAAGTAATTATGAAATTGACTCGTTTTCTAATAATTGAGATGTTGAAGAAAGAAGTTTTATAAGAGGTTACCCGAAGTCCTTGGATTGGTCACAGGGTAAAACATAAGGAAAGATTCTTATTTTACATATTTAGACAGTATATACTTATTAATAATTATCTGTCCAGCTTCAGTCTTGCGTACAAAGGAAAGAACACCTTTATTCTACTAGCGCTTTTCGAGTGGCTCACAGGATTTGCTTCAAACGTTCGGCGCGACACGATGTTGCGAACTTAGTCTGTACTCCTTATGTAGGCGCTTACGCTTTCTCGATACCAAGCTCCAGACTTTAAGAAAAGACCTAGGGTGTCTTTTCTTAAAGTCTTCCAGTGTTTTTCACTGCTGAGTGGCATCTGACGCTTTTCTTATAGAACTAAATTTGGTTTTTTATTTAAGCTGTGACGACCTTCAACAAATCGAACTGTACCTGATTTAGCACGCATAACGATAGAATGTGTTGAACTGAAGGCACCTTTGAATTGTACTCCACGAAGAAGTTCTCCATCGGTAACACCTGTTGCTGCAAAAATGGCGTCATCACCTTTAACTAAATCTTCCATACGTAAAACTTTATTTACGTCAAGACCCATCTTGATGCAACGCGCAAGCTCTGCCTCGTCTTGTGGTACAAGTTTCCCTTGAATTTCTCCACCTAAACATTTTAATCCGACAGCAGATATAACTCCCTCTGGAGCCCCACCCATTCCGAATAAAATATCTACACCTGTATCATCGAAAGCTGTATTAATAGCCCCGGCAACATCACCATCTGTAATTAGCTTTATACGTGCTCCAGCTGCTCTGATTTCATCAATGATTTTTTGGTGACGAGGACGGCCTAGAATAGTAGCCACAACATCTTCAATGTTTTTATTTTTTGCACGAGCAACTGCTTTTAGATTATCTAAAACTGATGCGTTAATATCAACTAAACCTACAGATTCAGGCCCTACAGCAAGTTTATCCATATACATATCTGGAGCATGAAGCAAGTTTCCACGATCGGCGACCGCAAGTACCGCAAGTGCATTCCAACCGCCTGACGCTACGATATTTGTACCTTCTAAAGGATCTACTGCGATGTCTACATGAGGACCATCACTTCCAAGACCAAGTTTTTCACCGATATATAACATCGGCGCTTCGTCCATCTCTCCTTCTCCGATTACAACTACGCCTTCCATGGGAATTGTGTCAAAAACTGTACGCATTGCAGTTGTTGCTGCATCATCTGCTTCATTTTTTAACCCTCTACCCATCCAACGTGCAGATGCGATTGCTGCTGCTTCTGTTACTCGAACCAATTCCATTGATAAACTACGTTCCATAATAATATAAGCCTCCAGTTTTGCGATATCCGAATTCCGAACTGTATTTCTTCCTGTACCATTGTAGCATATTTGTCAAATTTAATAAGTGACAACTATCCATAAAATGCATCTATATCACACGAAGACAAGAAATCTAACCTTCGACATTGACAATTGCTTTTTCGTTCCAGCATACACAACAATTACGGCTAATTAAAAAGTCACAAGCAAATATATGTGTAACTATTTAGTGCATCCTATATATGTGAATCAAATCGATCGAATATTAATCGGTATTTACTTCTATTTCTTTTATTTCTACTCGTCTAATATCTGCACCTAGTCCTTGAAGCTTATCGACTAATGAGCTATACCCACGTTCTATATGAAAAATATCTTGAATTTCAGTTTCCCCATCGGCGATTAACCCCGCAAGAACTAGCGCTGCGCCAGCACGAAGATCACTTGCACGAACGGTAGCAGCTTCTAAGCTTACCGGCCCTGTAATGATTGCTGTTCTTCCATCCACACGACCATTAGCATTCATCCGACGCAGTTCATCGATTTGTTTAAATCGAGCAGAATAAATAGTATCTGTGATTACAGAAGTACCTGTTGCTTGGGTCATCAATACAGAAAAGGGTTGTTGTAAATCAGTTGGGAAACCTGGATATACCAATGTTTTTACATCGACAGGTAACATCTCTCCCACTTTTGGGATTACAATCTTTTCTTCGTATTCTTCCACCTTCACACCCATTTCGCGAAGCTTGGCAGTTAACGCCTCCACGTGAAAAGGAATCACATTGTCAATGGTCACGCCGTCTCCAGCGACTGCTGCCATTATCATAAATGTGCCGGCTTCAATACGATCGGGAATAATCGTGTGCTTTGTTCCATGTAATTCTTCTACACCGTCAATTCGGATAACATTAGTCCCAGCACCCTTGATATTCGCACCCATATTAGATAGTAAAGTTGCTACATCAATAATTTCTGGTTCTTTTGCTGCATTTTCAATAATCGTACGACCTTTAGCTTTAACAGCTGCCAGCATAATATTAATGGTAGCACCTACACTTACAACATCTAAATAGATTTTTGCGCCAACTAAATTTTGCGCACGTAGATAAATAGCTCCATGTTCATTTGACACCGATGCGCCCAATGCTTCGAAGCCTTTAATATGTTGATCTATAGGTCTTGGTCCTAGGTGACATCCGCCAGGTAACCCTATTGCTGCTTTGTTGAATCTTCCAAGCATGGCACCCATCAAATAGTAAGACGCACGAAGTTTCTTAATGTTACCATTCGGAAGAGGCATATCCTCCACATTTGTCGGATCAATCGTCATTGTTCCATTCTCAAATGTTACTTTAGCTCCTACTTCTTCTAAAATTTCTTTTAACGTCCAAACGTCTAAAATTTCTGGTAAACCTTCAATAGTTACAGGGGAATTTGCCAATAAAGAAGCAGGTATAAGTGCTACTGCACTATTTTTTGCACCACTTACTTTAATGGTTCCTTGAAGGCGTTGTCCCCCTTTTATTTTATAAACTTCCATACAGTTCTCCTTCGTCTTGTTACTCGCTTTTACGATTGTTCCAATCCGCTAGAAATCCTTCAATTCCTTTGTCTGTCAAAGGATGATTGAATAGTTGTTTTAGTACCTTAATAGGTGTTGTTGAAATATGTGCACCGTTTAAAGCTGCATCCGTAATATGTTGTGGATGTCTAATTGAAGCTGCAATAATTTCAGTATCGATATTATGAATATCAAAGATCTGTGCAATTTTTGCAATCAATTCCATCCCATCATGACCGATATCGTCTAAACGTCCTAAAAATGGTGATACATAAGTTGCCCCAGCACGTGCAGCAAGCAGTGCTTGGTTAGCACTGAAAATAAGTGTTACATTCGTTTTAATACCTTCAGAACGGAATACAGAACAAGCTTTCAGACCTTCTGGAGTCATCGGTAGTTTTACAGTTATGTTCGGTGCAATGGCAGCAAGTTCTCTACCTTCTTTAATCATACCTTCAGCATCTAGCGCTATTACTTCTGCACTCACTGAACCATCTACTAACGCGGTAATTTCACGAAGGCGATCGTGGAATGAGATATTTTCTTTTGCTACTAGCGATGGATTCGTCGTTACTCCTGATAGAATACCCCATGCGTGTGCTTCTTTTATTTCGTCAAAGTTGGCTGTGTCGATAAAAAATTTCATATGAATAATATCCTCCTCATGATGGAAAAACAGGAGAAGGTTCTTTTGAACACTTCTCCCCTGTAGCTATTTTTCTTACTTATTATTAGGCTTTGTTTGAGCTTCCAAATTCACGCATTTTGCCAATTACTGTTGCTTTAATAGCATCACGCGCAGGTGTCAAATATTTACGTGGATCATATTGCTCTGCATCAGAAGCTAAAAAGTCACGAATCGCTTTAGTTGCAGCAATTTGGTTTTCTGTATTTACATTGATTTTCGCAGTTCCAAGTGAAATAGAACGTGTTATATCATGTGTTGGTATACCTGTTCCACCGTGTAAAACAAGTGGAAGATCAGCAAGTTTTGAAATTTCTTCCATTTCTTTGAAACCTAAGTTTGGTTCTCCTTTATATGGTCCATGAACAGAACCTAAAGCGGGAGCTAAACAGTCGATTGCTGTACGTTTTACAAGCTCTGCACATTCAGCAGGATCAGCGTAAATAACTCCATCCGCAATAACGTCATCCTCTTGTCCGCCAACTGTTCCCAGTTCAGCTTCCACAGAAACATTGCGCGCATGTGCATATTCTACAACTTTAGTTGTAATTTCAACGTTTTCTTCAAACGGATGATGAGAAGCGTCAATCATTACAGATGTGAACCCAGCATCAATTGCTTCTTTACATTTTTCAAAGCTAGACCCATGATCTAAATGAATAGCCACTGGTACGGAAATTTTATAAGACTCGATTAGTCCTTTTACCATATATACGACTGCAACGAAGCCACCCATATATTTTGCAGCACCTTCAGATACACCTAGTATTACTGGTGATTTTTCTTCCTCAGCTGCTAACAGGATTGCTTGTGTGAACTCTAAATTGTTAATGTTAAATTGTCCTACAGCGTATCCTTCTCTTTTCCCTTTTTCCAGCATTTCTTTCATCGAAACTAAAGCCATTGAAATGGACCTCCTCTATTTGCTTTTGCACTCCAAAACTATCTTTATTTCTATTTGACTTACTGCGGACACCAGTAGACTGAGGTAGGAATTTCCCTGTGTAAAACAAGCTACAGCAGTCCTATGTAGTAACTAAATGGTATCTTCTACTTTCTTCCTACATCATAACAAAAACAGGCGATGTTTTCCACTGCCTGCTGTTCCAACTTATTTCAGGAGATTATTAACAGAATCTCTTAGTTCAAAAACATCAAATGGCTTAGTGAAATAAAGAGAGGCTCCTAATCTCTGTGCTTGTTCTATGAAATTCAACTCTCCGTATGCGGTCATCATCATCACGGGGAGATCGCTCCATTGTTCTTTGATTAATTTTAGAATTTGAATTCCATCCATACCTGGGATTTTCATATCTAGTAAAACTCCATCAATTTTGTGCTCATTTATAAGTTCTAAAGCTTCATACCCATTTGCTGCTAAACTGACTTCATATCCTTCTTGTGTAAACACTTCTTTCAACAATAATCGTATTCCTAACTGATCATCCACTATTAAGATATGTTTCATGACATGCAAACCCTTTCTTTATTAATCCCATATTGTATTATACGATATCGGCTAGTGCTTTCCCTCTTTTTTTTAAAAAAATTTCCATTTCTTTCTGTTCTAATACCCACTAAAAGTTATAGCATACGGAATGACAAACTTTGTTTTATAATAAATGAGAGGTGAATTACGATGAAAATGTTAACAACGCAAATTTCTGGATTAATGCAAAGAATCTCTAGTTCAGAGGAAGAAAATATTGAGGAAACTGCTCGTCTACTTGCACAAGCCGCTGCTAGAGAGGGAACAGTTTTTTTCGCTACTTTTGGGGAAATGAAAAGTATTTCGATTAATGCACAACTTTCAGCTGAGCCTTTTCCATCAATGCAAACCTGGTTACCCGAAATCGAATTAACTAGCACTGACCGTGTTTGGATTCTTACTCGTTCCTGTTATGACGAAGAAGCTTTAGCATTAGCTAAAAAATTGAGTGAGAAATGTATTCCTTTTGGTGCATTAGCAGCAGAACCAGAAGGCCATGATAATATGCTAGCTGATCTTGCGTATACATATATTTCAACAAAACTCACAAAAGGACTCCTTCCCACCGAAGATGGAACCCGTATTGTGCTCCCGCATGCTTTAAGTGGTTTATTCGTATACGAAGCAGTGAAGATGAAGTTAAACGAGATGTTAATAGGTGAATAGTTCACAAAAAACGCCTAAAGAATTTTTTCTTTAGGTGTTTCTTTGTATAGTTTTTCCATTGCACAAGTATTTGCTACTTCAGCGCTAGCATTGTAAAGTCAAACGCAAGTAAGCAAGTTCTTGGAGCAAGTATTTTCTCGTTGAAAGCAAGTATACAATAGTTGTAAGCAAGTAAAGCTTTTGACTATTGTGGAATTGTATATTGTTTAATTTATTTTTAGAAATATTCAAAGCCGCATGAGGAAGAAGAATGAGACTATTAAAATGGGATGAAGATGCGCATTTCAAGCTAGTGATTGCGCACATTCAGGTTTAAATAATTACATGAGAAAATCATATACATTATCATTTACTTGCGGTGTCGTTTCGTTTACTTGCTTTCATAAGAGATTTACTTGCTGTCCTACGTTAGATACTTGCTTTCCTTCTTCATTTACTTGCTCTTGATGAAGATTTACTTGCGGAATGGAAATTTCATACAATCAAACTCAATTATTATGGAGGCTAATGCGTACTTGCGGCAGCACACATTCGTCCAGAATCTACAGAATCTGTTGAGTAAGTAAAAAAAGAGGATTACTCATTAACATGAGTAATCCTCTTTTAAAATCTATATTGGCACTTCTGCTTTTCGTAGCTTAACGGCGCCCTCCACATTGCTAGATTGGCCAGCAACAGTGCCTAGCACCTCGAGTCGTTTCAGAATACCGGATAAAGGCAAAGGACGCCTTTACCGTTATTCTTCCAACGCTTATCGGTGCTGACATTGGCGCTTACGCTTTTCTACTTTGTCCAGTTCCAGACGCCAGCTGCTCGATCGCTTCAGACTTTTAGTTAAGGCAAAATACGCCTTTCCTTTCAAGTCCTCCAGCGCTTTTCGCAGCTAAACGGCGTCTTTCACATTTCTAGATTGGCCAGCTACAGCGCCTAGCACCTCGAGTCGTTTCAGAATACCGGATAAAGGCAAAGGACGCCTTTACCGTTATTCTTCCAACGCTTATCGGTGCTGACATAGGCGCTTACGCTTTTCTACTTTGTCCAGTTCCAGACGCCAGCTGCTCGATCGCTTCAGACTTTTAGTTAAGGCAAAATACGCCTTTCCTTTCAAGTCCTCCAGCGCTTTTCGCAGCTAAACGGCGCCCTCCACATTTCTAGATTTCACCAACTGATGCTTTGATGAAGTCGCGGAATAGTGGTTGTGGACGTTGTGGACGTGACACAAATTCCGGGTGGAACTGAGAAGCTACGAAGAATGGGTGATCTGGTAGCTCGATGATTTCGATTAGGCGACCATCTGGGCTTGTACCAGAGAACACAAATCCTGCTGCTTCGAATTGCTCACGGTACTCGTTGTTGAACTCGTAACGATGACGATGACGTTCGTATACAAGTTCTTCTCCGTATGCTTGATAAGCTTTTGAACCTGGCGTTAATTTACATGGATATAATCCTAAACGAAGTGTTCCTCCAAGGTCCTCTACATCTTTTTGTTCTGGCAATAAATCGATAATAGAATGCGGTGTTGTTGGATCTAACTCTGTAGAATGTGCTCCTTGAAGTTCTAGAATAGAACGTGCAAATTCAACTGTTGCCAATTGCATACCTAAACAAATACCTAAGAATGGAACATTGTTTTCGCGCGCAAATTTAGTAGCAGCAATCTTTCCTTCTACTCCACGGTCTCCGAATCCACCAGGGACAAGAATTCCGTCTACATCGCCAAGGATTTCCCCAACATTTGCTTCATTCACTTCTTCAGCATTTACCCATTTCACTTCAACGTCTGCATCAAATTTGTAGCCGGCATGTTTCATTGCTTCTACTACTGAAATGTATGCATCTTGAAGCTCTACGTATTTACCAACTAAACCAATACGAACTTTTTTCGACAATGATTTTACTTGGTCTACTAATCCGATCCAATCTGTCATATCTGCTTCAGGTGTTTGAAGTTTGAAATGATCCACTACAATTTGGTCCAAATGTTGTGCCTGTAAATTTAACGGGATTTCGTATAAAGAATCCGCATCAATACATTCAATTACTTCTTCTGGTTTAATATCACAGAAAAGCCCGATTTTATCTTTCATATCTTGAGGAACTGGCATTTCCGAACGAAGTACAATTACGTTTGGTTGAATACCTAGACTACGCAATTCTTTAACACTATGTTGTGTCGGTTTTGTTTTCATTTCTCCTGCTGCTTTGATGAATGGCACTAATGTACAGTGAATATACATTACATTATCGCTACCAACGTCACGTTTCATTTGACGGATAGTTTCTAGGAATGGAAGAGATTCGATATCTCCTACTGTTCCACCGATTTCAGTAATAACGATATCTGCATGCGTTTCTTTTGCAGCTAAGAATAAACGCTCTTTGATTTCATTTGTAATATGTGGAATTACTTGAACTGTTCCACCATTATAATCTCCACGACGCTCTTTTCTTAATACAGATGAGTACACTTTACCTGTTGTAATATTAGAGTATTTATTCAAGTTGATGTCGATAAAACGCTCGTAGTGACCTAAATCTAAATCTGTTTCTGCTCCATCATCTGTTACGAAAACCTCTCCGTGTTGATATGGACTCATTGTTCCAGGATCTAAGTTGATGTAAGGATCGAATTTTTGAATCGTTACGTTTAGTCCTCTATTTTTTAATAAACGACCAAGTGAAGCAGCCGTGATCCCTTTGCCAAGTGAAGATACAACCCCACCAGTAACAAAAATAAATTTAGTCATTATGTGTTCCTCCTAATGTAATATCTAGTCCTCCACCACAACCGATGAGGACATTGTCTTATTTAGTATGCGTTAAACATTCAAATAAATAAGAGTGTATCAATAACAAAAAAACGCTCCGCCTGCTTCTTCGCAGGGGAGCGCATATGCACATGAGTAATGTCTCTTCAAAAAGAGCCCAATAAAATCTTATAGCGTTTAAGAAAATAAGTCAAGAATTATTCTTCGTCTTCTTCGTCTAATTCCTCATCGATTTCAAACTCATCATCGTCTTCATCGATTAAGTCTTCTTCAATCACTTCATCAATGTCTTCTTCTACAAATTCGATAACTGGTTCGTCGTCATCGTCTTCGTCCTCATCGTCATCTTCTACAAACTCGTCGAATTCTTCTTCGAATACGATTTCGTCCTCATCTAAATCTTCTAAATCATCATCTACTACCTTATCTTTCTTTTTACGAACTT
Organism: Psychrobacillus psychrodurans; assembly: GCA_900114885.1. Classification (GTDB taxonomy): domain Bacteria; phylum Bacillota; class Bacilli; order Bacillales_A; family Planococcaceae; genus Psychrobacillus; species Psychrobacillus psychrodurans. Next base: position 326,360 of record FOUN01000001.1, on the reverse strand, counting down.
TTACGGTAGGCGCTGATTCTTCTTCAATTTGTTCTACTGGATACCATTCTCTAAGGCCCCATTGGTTTTCAGCAATTGCCAAAAAGCGTCCGTCAATATTCATATCTGTATAGAATTGAGGTTTGCGAGAAGCCATTTCCTCATCAGTAAGCCCATTATAATGTTGAATGTCATCAAATAATTCTTTTAATGTTAATGAGTTTTTTTTATCTTCTAAAATCGCAAATGCTAGATCGATTAACGATTCTTCTTGTAGTTGTGTTGTTGTCATTTCACGAAATTTCAAATCGTGCACGTCCTTTCTATGTTCGTTTGCATACTTTTCATTATATACACACAAGTATGTTATATGCTACATTCATTTATTCTTTTTGAAAAGAGAAATTTTACTTCCTACAACAGTAAACAAATAAAACGATATTAAAAGCAATGGAATTGAGGCTAGTTGTTTGTTATATAGAAAAATAGTAAGTAGTAAGAGAATTATAATGACCAAAATGTGAACAGGTTTTTTCATCCAACTTCTCCTTTACTACATACTAGGTATATTATACAAAAAAATAGGAAAAAAGTGTTCCGATAATCATCGGAACACTAAACTTTATTTTTCTGTAACCAATCGTTTACATATTTCGACGATATTGTCCGCCAACTTCATACAAAGCATGCGTGATTTGACCAAGACTTGCCTTTTGAACAGTTGTCATTAACTCTTCAAAAATGTTACCGCCAGTAACAGCAACTTGCTTCAAGCGAGCAAGAGCTTCTTCTGCCTCAGCTTCATTTTTTTGTTGGAAATTTCGAAGATTGCTTATTTGTGTTTCTTTTTCTTCTTTTGTTGCGCGGGCAATCTCCATATTATTAATATCCTCTTCGGAAGCAGGGTTAGGGTTTAAATAAGTATTTACCCCGATAATAGGCAGCTCGCCAGTATGTTTTTTCATCTCGTAGTGCATAGATTCTTCTTGAATTTTGCCTCGTTGGTATTGCGTTTCCATTGCACCAAGTACACCACCACGGTCATTAATACGATCGAATTCGGATAGAACAGCTTCTTCTACTAGGTCTGTCATTTCTTCTACAATGAAAGCACCTTGTAGAGGATTTTCATTTTTCGAAAGTCCATGCTCCTTTGTAATAATCATCTGAATCGCCATTGCACGACGGACTGATTCTTCTGTAGGAGTTGTAATTGCCTCATCATAAGCATTCGTATGAAGCGAATTACAATTATCTTGAAGTGCCATCAATGCTTGTAACGTCGTACGAATGTCGTTAAAGTCTATTTCTTGAGCGTGTAAGCTTCTACCAGATGTTTGTACATGGTATTTCAGCTTTTGACTACGTTCATTTGCGCCATATTTGTCACGCATTACAACTGCCCAAATACGACGAGCAACGCGTCCAATAACAGTATACTCTGGATCCAATCCATTCGAGAAGAAGAACGATAAGTTAGGTGCAAAGTCATCTATATGCATGCCTCGGCTTAAGTAGTACTCTACATAAGTAAAGCCATTCGACAGCGTGAATGCCAGTTGCGAAATTGGGTTTGCTCCTGCTTCTGCAATATGATAACCCGAAATAGACACTGAATAATAATTACGAACCTTTTGGTCAATAAAATATTGTTGAATATCCCCCATCATTCGAAGTGCAAATTCCGTTGAGAAAATACATGTATTTTGTCCTTGATCCTCTTTTAATATATCTGCTTGAACAGTTCCTCGAACAACCTGTAATGTAGTAGTCTTAACCTGTGTAAACTCATCTACAGTAAGTGTACGTCCCAGTTCTTCTTCCTTTAGACGTACTTGCTGATCAATCGCTGTATTCATGAACATCGCAAGAATAATTGGAGCTGGACCATTTATCGTCATTGAAACAGATGTAGAAGGTGCACATAAGTCAAAGCCATCATATAACTTCTTCATATCCTCTAATGTACAAATACTAACACCAGACTCTCCAACTTTTCCGTATATATCCGGACGATGATCAGGATCTTCTCCGTATAGTGTTACCGAGTCAAATGCAGTCGATAAGCGTTTCGCATCGTCATCCTTCGATAAATAATGGAAACGACGATTTGTTCGTTCAGGTGTTCCTTCTCCTGCAAATTGACGTTTCGGGTCTTCTCCTTCTCGTTTAAACGGAAAAACACCTGCCGTATAAGGAAATGAACCTGGTACATTTTCTTTATATACCCAGCGTAGAATCTCTCCAAAGTCTACGAATTGAGGAAGTACTATTTTTGGAATTTTTATTCCCGATAAGCTTTCTGTACGAAGAATTGTACGAATCTCTTTATCTCGAATCTTTGTGATAAATTCGTCCCCAGTATAAGCTCCTTTTAAAGCAGCCCAATTTTCTAGAATACGTTTAGATTCAGCAGTCAGTTCATCCCGAACACCTGTAGCTAATGATTCGAGAGATTGGACTAGTACGTCGTCTGAAGCTTTTTCCTTCACTTGCTCGATTGCACCTTCAAGCTGGAAAAGTCTTCTTGCAAAGCCAACCTGTTCTTCAGACTTGCGATGATATCCTCGGACAGCATCCGTAATTTCACGTAAGTAATAGCGGCGATCATTCGGTATGATAACGTTCTGCTTTTGTGTTTTCACAAATTGGTCGTAAGATGTCTCCCAGGCAGATCCTGTCTTTTCATTTAACGTAGCAACAAGTGCTGCAAATAATGAATTTGTTCCTTTATCATTAAACTGACTTGCAATGGTTCCATAAACAGGCATCGTATCTAGATCATCATGCCAAAGCTCTCGACTACGTTGATATTGCTTTTGCACTTGGCGAAGTGCATCTTCTGACCCTTTACGCTCAAATTTATTGATAACGATTAAATCAGCATAGTCAATCATGTCTATTTTCTCTAATTGAGAAGGTGCTCCGAACTCGCTGGTCATTACATACATCGATACATCCGATACATTTATAATTTCCGCATCCCCTTGTCCGATTCCACTAGTTTCTACAATAATCATGTCATAACCAGCAACTCTTACAACGTCTAACACATCAGCAAGTGCTCCTGATAATTCTGTACGTGAGCCTCTAGTAGCTAGACTTCTCATAAATACACGCTTGTTGAATATTGCATTCATACGAATTCGGTCTCCCAGTAGGGCCCCACCTGTTTTTTGCTTTGTTGGATCAATAGATAGTACAGCAATTTTTTTATCTGGAAGCTCTTGTAGGAAACGGCGAATTAATTCATCAGTGAGCGAACTTTTTCCCGCTCCACCAGTACCTGTAATACCAAGTACTGGAGTACCTTTGGATAATTGCTTTGCTTGCTTTAGCATTTCAACCGCTTCTTCATTATGCGTTTGATGTGCCTCTTCTGCTACGGTGATTAAATGGGCAAGTACCTCTGGATTCTCCGTAGTAACGTTTGCAATTTCTTCTTTTACCCCTTTTGGTTCTGTTGCTACATCACATTCCATTAGGATTTGATTGATCATTCCTTGTAATCCTAATTTACGGCCATCCTCTGGTGAGAAAATGCCGGAAATACCATATTCTTGTAGTTCTTTTATTTCTTTCGGAATAATTACTCCGCCGCCCCCGCCAAAAATACGGATATGTGGCGCACCACGCTCGACGAGTAAGTCTTTCATATATTTAAAATACTCAACATGCCCTCCTTGATAGGAAGATATGGCGATTCCTTGTACATCCTCTTGAATTGCAGCATTTACTACTTCCTCTACAGAGCGGTTGTGTCCTAGATGAATAACCTCTGCTCCGCTAGCCTGTAAAATGCGACGCATTATATTGATGGATGCATCATGTCCATCAAAAAGACTGGATGCTGTAACGAATCGCACATGATTTTTTGGACGATATACTTCTACAGTAGACATGCTGATATTCCCCCTTGTTTGTATGTGAACGTGTTTGTTTTATTTCATCCCATGAAGTAATAATTCGATTTGTAGCTCTGTGAATTGGTCAATCGTATATTCCTTGCGCAGTGCCCATCTTCTGAATGCCCACATTTGTCCTTGAACGACTAATGTATGTGCGTAAAGATGTGCCTGTGCATCTGTTAATTCAAGTTCCCGTGCTTGAATACAGCCAATAATTATTTTATGGAAGATTTCGACCATTTCTAATTCTTTCGCTAGTACATATTCCAGCGCACCTTTTGGGAGTGACTTAGATTCTTGATACATAACTACGAACTCGTCTGACATATCATCGATTACGCCATAGTAGTGACGGATAGCTGTTTTTAAGTCTTCTGCAGTACCATTTTCTAAAGTAATTTGCGACAATCTGTTGTGCACTTCATTGTAAATACTGTCACAAACCAGATAGAGAACGTCTTCCTTTGTACGAATATATTCATACAAAGTCCCTATACTAAAGCCAGCCTCTTTAGCTATTTCTCTTGTAGTTGCGCGGTGAAACCCTTTTTCTTTGAATAAAGTAACAGCTGCACGAATCATTTGCTCTCTTCTTTTTTCAATAAGATTCTCATCTTTCACCGATGTCTTTACTTCATGTTTCTTTTCCATAGACATCGATTACTTAGTTAACATACGAGAAATTACTAATCTTTGAATTTCTTGTGTTCCTTCGTAAATTTGCGTAATTTTTGCATCGCGCATATAACGTTCTACCGGATAATCTTTCGTATAACCGTATCCGCCAAATACTTGAACAGCTTCAGTTGTTACCTTCATCGCTGTATCACCAGCCATCAGTTTAGCCATTGCCGACTCTTTGCCATATGGTAGACCATTTGACTCTAACCAAGCAGCTTGATATGTAAGTAAACGAGATGCTTCTATTGATGTTGCCATATCTGCAAGCTTGAAAGATACCCCTTGGTTTGCAACGATCGGTTTACCAAATTGAACACGTTCTTTCGCGTAATTTACCGATGCATCTAGTGCACCTTGTGCAATTCCTACAGCCTGTGCAGCAATGCCATTACGTCCGCCATCTAATGTTTTCATAGCGATAATGAACCCTTGCCCCTCTTCACCAAGAAGATTTTCTTTAGGAATACGGCAATTATCGAAAATAATTTCAGTAGTTGGAGACGAACGAATTCCTAATTTTTTCTCTTTTTTACCAACAGAGAATCCTGGGAAATCAGCTTCTACGATAAATGCACTAGTTCCTTTATGCTTGGATTCAGGATCTGTTACTGCAAAGACAACGTATATGTCAGCAATTCCACCATTCGTAATAAATATTTTAGAGCCATTTAATACATAATGATCGCCATCTAATTTTGCAGTAGTTTTCATACCGCCTGCATCTGAACCAGAACCTGCTTCAGTTAAACCATACCCACCAATTTTTGAACCTTCAGCCATTGGACGAAGATACTTTTGTTTTTGCTCTTCATTGCCATATTTGAAAATCGGCCAACCTGCAAGCGATGTATGTGCAGATAAAGTTACGCCTGTAGACGCACAAACACGTGAAAGCTCTTCTACAGCGATACAATATGCAAGATAATCGGAACCGATTCCACCGTACTCTTCAGGCCAAGGAATTCCTGTTAAACCTAACTCAGCCATTTTGTCGAAAATTTCACGGTCAAAACGTTCTTCTTCGTCTCGTTCTGCAGCTGTTGGCGCTACTTCATTTTCTGCAAAGTCTCTTACCATTTTACGAATCATTTCATGTTCTTCCGAAAGTTGAAAATTCATTGTATATCCCGCCTTTTTTGGTTTAAGTTTGGTTGTTTTTTGGAGCAACTTGATGGGTCTCTCGGATTCTAATGTTCTTCCGATAATCTCTATTTTATAATAGAATTGCTTTTCAAATGTTAGTTTAATGAGTTAAGTGCTTCGCAATTACGATGCGTTGAATTTCACTTGTGCCCTCGTAAATTTCGGTGATTTTTGCGTCACGGAAATAACGTTCTACTGGGTAATCCTCTGTATAGCCATAACCACCAAATACTTGAACTGCTTCAATCGCAACGTCTACTGCTGTTTTGGAAGCAAATAGTTTTGCCATCGATGCTTCTTTCCCGCAAGGAAGTCCTTGTTCACGAAGGCTAGCTGCGCGGTAGACTAGTAATCTTGCTGCTTCCACTGCAGTTCCCATGTCAGCAAGCTTGAACCCTACCCCTTGATTCACTGCGATTGGTTTACCGAACTGCACACGCTCTTTTGCGTATTCAACAGCGGCTTCGAAAGCGGCTTCTGCAATTCCTAGTGCTTGTGTTGCAATACCAATACGCCCAGTGTTTAGGTTGGCCATTGCTATTTTAAAGCCTTCACCTTCTTCACCAAGTCTGTTTTCAGCTGGTATTTTCATATCTTCAAATGTTAGCTGGACAGTTCTAGATCCGTGGAGTCCCATTTTTTGTTCATCTTTTCCAACGATGAATCCCGGTGTATCCTTCTCGACTATAAATGCCGTAATACCTCTTGAACCAAGTGATGAATCAGTCGATGCAAAAACAATATTTACATCTGCTTCTCCACCATTTGTAATAAATACTTTAGAGCCGTTTAATACATAGTGATCATCTTTTTTGACAGCTTTTGTTTTCAAAGCGCCTGCATCAGATCCCGCAGATGGCTCCGTCAAGCAAAACGCGCCTAAATATTCACCAGTCGCAAGCTTCGGAATGTATTTCTCTTTTTGCTGTTCATTACCAAAATATAATATTGGATTTGTTCCAACTGAAGTATGAACGGAAAGTATTACCCCTATTACCGCACTCACTTTTGAAAGTTCGTTAATTGCAATTACATAGCTTGTAAAATCCATTTCAGAGCCACCATATTGTTCTGGAACGGTGATGCCCATCAAGCCTAGTTCTCCCATTTTTTTCAAAATATCTCGAGGGAACTCTCCCTGCTCCATTTGTTCAATAAAAGGTTCAATTTCTGTTTTAGCAAAATCCCTGACCATGTTGCGCATCATTAGTTGTTCTTCAGTAAATTTTAATTCCATCTTAAATGCCCCTTTTATTCGTAGATATAAAAACCTCTACCTGTTTTCTTTCCTAGCCATCCGGCTTTCACATATTTACGTAACAACGGACATGGACGATATTTACTGTCACCAAATCCTTCATGTAAGATTTCCATAATGTAGAGGCAAGTGTCTAGACCTATAAAGTCCGCTAGTTGTAGGGGTCCCATTGGGTGATTCATCCCCATTTTCATCACATCATCAATAGCTTCTTTTGTTGCAACACCCTCATATAGCGTGTAGATCGCTTCGTTGATCATTGGCATTAAAATGCGGTTAGATACAAATCCAGGAAAGTCATTTACTTCTACTGGAACTTTGTTTAGTTTCTTCGTCATTTCTTCAATTGCTATATATACTTCATCCGATGTAGCGAGTCCACGAATGATTTCCACTAGCTTCATTACCGGAACAGGATTCATGAAATGCATCCCAATTACTTGCTCTGGACGATTCGTTGCAGCAGCAATTTCTGTAATCGGTAAAGAGGACGTATTTGTAGCCAAAATTGTATGAGCCGGTGCAATTTCGTCTAGTTGTTTGAAAATAGACTGTTTGATTTCCATATTTTCGACCGCAGCTTCAATCACTAGGTCAACATCGTTAGCATCTTCTATAGATAGTGACATTGTAATTTTATTTAGAACTGATTGTTTTTCATCTTCCGTCATTCGACCTTTTTCAACATTGCGAGAAAGATTTTTAGTAATTGTTTGGATACCACGATCGTAGAATTGTTGTTCACGATCATTCAGTTTTACGTCAAATCCTGCTTGAGCACATACTTGAGCAATTCCAGATCCCATCTGACCTGCTCCTATTACCAATACTTTTTGGATATTCATGCTTTATTGCCTCCTGTTTTTGGAACTTCGATCATGATGGCATCTCCTTGACCGCCACCGGAACAAATTGCTGCGATACCGATACCACCGCCACGTCGCTTTAATTCATATGCAAGAGTTAATATGATTCGTGCACCAGATGCTCCTATTGGATGACCAAGTGCAACTGCTCCACCATTTACATTTACTTTTTCTTCGTCTAAACCAGCTAACTGGTTACTCACTAATGCAACAGCTGCAAATGCTTCGTTTATTTCAAATAGATCGATATCCTCTAATGTTTTACCTGTTTTCTCTAGGATTCTATTAATTACTAATCCAGGTGTTTGAGGGAATTTTTCAGGTTCAATTGCTACTTCTGCATGCCCAAGAACATACGCTAGTGCTTCTTTTCCAAGTGACAGCGCTTTTTCTTCGCTAGTTAATACGATTGCACAAGCACCATCATTAATACCGGGTGCATTACCTGCAGTGATTGTTCCTTCTTTTCCGAATGCTGGCTTTAAATTAGCAAGGGATTCTAATGATGTATTACGACGTGGTGATTCGTCTTCTTTTACAACGATTGGTTCACCTTTGCGCTGTGGAATTTCGACTGGAACAATTTCTTTTTCCAAAACTCCATTATCCATAGCTTTCAATGCAAGATCATGGCTTCTAAACGACCAAACATCTTGTTTTTCACGAGATAGCTCAAACGCTTCTGCTGTCGAATTTCCGTATGTCCCCATATGAACATTTTTAGGATGGAATGAACAAGACAGACCATCATAAACCATACCGTCGACCATAGTCGCATCCCCCATGCGCAAGCCGAATCTACCTTTTGGTAAATAGTAAGGTGCATTGGACATCGATTCCATACCCCCTGCTACAATTATTTCCTCGTCACCTAGTCTGATCAATTGATCTGCAAGTGTGACACTTCGCATTCCAGAGGCGCATACTTTATTGATTGTTTCTGTTTTTACTGACCAGGGAATTCCTGCTTTAGTTGCTGCTTGTCGAGAAGGTATTTGGCCTTGGCCTGCTTGTAGAACAGTCCCCATAATTACTTCATCTACTTGCTCAGGGTTAATGCCTGTACGATTTAGTGCCTCTTTAATTGCTACTCCGCCAAGATCTGAGGCAGTTAAAGCACTCAATGCTCCTCCAAACTTACCAAAAGCCGTACGTGCTCCATCCAAAATAACTGTTTTTGTCATGTAGATCCCCCTTTTCGTTGTATGCGCTTTCAACTTTACAAAAAATAAAAAACGACTGAACGCTCGCTCGATTTCATTAGTAAGAAAAAAGGGAGTAAAATTTACTCCCTTGCTATTTAATAATAGTTTACGAAACTATAAGACTATTTGCAATATACTATTGAACGATAGGCTCTAAATCTTCCTCTTCCACAGGTGGAATGAATTCTCCGAATACCGATTTCTCCAGAAGTTCAGCAATATCATATGTGCCAACTGTTTCTTCAACTTCCTTCGCTTTCGTTCCATCTGATAACATTGTTAAGCAATAAGGACATCCAGAAGATATAATTGTTGGATTTACTTCTAATGCTTGTTCTGTACGAGCTACGTTCACACGGTTTCCAACATGTTCTTCCATCCACATCAGTCCGCCACCAGCTCCACAGCACATACCCGTTTCGCGATTGCGATCCATCTCGACTAGCTTAACGCCAGGGATTGCTTTTAATACCTCACGAGGTGCATCGTATACATCATTGTAGCGTCCTAAGTAACATGAATCATGGAACGTAATGGTTTCTTCCACTGCGTATTGCGGTTTCAATCGACCTTCTTGCACTAGATCATATAGCATTTCTGTATGATGGAGCACTTCTCCGTTCCATCCAAAATCACCATATTCATTTTTAAAGATATTATATGCATGTGGGTCGATCGTGACAATCTTCGTTACCCCTGCTTTTTCAAATTCTGAAATATTTGATCCTGCAAGCTCTTGGAATAAAAACTCGTTCCCTAAGCGACGTGGTGTATCCCCAGAGTTCTTTTCTTTATTACCAAGAATAGCAAATTTCACTCCAGCTTCGTTCATCAAGTGGGCAAATGATAATGCAATTTTTTGCGAACGGTTATCAAATGATCCCATCGAACCAACCCAGAATAGGTATTCAAACTCTTCGCCAGCTTTAGATACTTCCTTCACTGTTGGAATATGAATATCAGGACGTGCATCTCTCCAGTTTTCTTTTTCTTTACGGTTAAGTCCCCATGGATTTCCTTGGCGCTCGATATTCGTCATTGCGCGTTGTGCATCCGGATTTACTTTTCCTTCTGTCATTACTAGGTAACGGCGAAGGTCAATAATTTTATCTACATGCTCGTTCATAACTGGACATTGGTCTTCACAGTTACGACAAGTTGTACAAGCCCAAATTTCTTCTTCAGTAATGACATCTCCAATTAGAGATGGGCTATAAATATCTTCGATTACTGCTCCTTCTGCTCCAGCAGCCATCGCAAGCTGATTGCCTTTTGTTCCTTGGAAAGCTAGTGCTGGTACCCAAGGTTTTTTCTTCGTTTCAACTGCTCCAGTAAATGTTAAGTGATCACGCAGCTTCACGATTAAGTCCATTGGAGATAGCATTTTCCCTGTTCCAGTTGCGGGACACATATTCGTACAGCGCCCACATTCCACACAAGCGTAGAAGTCAATCATTTGTGCTTGCGTAAAGTCTTGAATACGACCTACCCCGAATGAAGGCATTTCTTCTTCAGCTTCTGGGTCTTCGTTCTCTTCCTCTTCAAAATTAATAGGACGTAATCTACCCACTTTGTCTAAACGGTGGAAGTATACATTTGCAGGTCCTGTGATTAAATGGAAATGCTTTGATTGTGGTACATACACTAAGAATGACAGTAGGAATAATAAATGTACCCACCACATGATATAAAATACCGTTATTGCAGCAGCTTCAGGTAACCAGCTAAAAATAAACGCCATAGAAGATGCGACTGGCTCTGACCAAGTTGCTTCGTGACCATGCCAAATCATTGCCATACCGTTACCAACTAAAACGGAAACCATCAATCCGCCGATGAAAATTAGCACCAAGCCACTTTTCCACCCGCGCTTTAAGCGAACTAACTTTTCAATATAACGACGGTAGAATGCCCAAACGACAGCAACTAAAATTACTAAGGTAACAATTTCTTCAAAAAACGTAAATGCTGGATACAATGGTCCAAGCGGTAAATGTGAACCAGGTGCTAAGCCTTTCCAAATAAAATCAATAGCACTTAGTTGTACAAGTAAGAAACCATAGAAGAACATAACGTGAATTGCTCCACTCTTTTTATCTTTTAATAGTTTCTTTTGACCAAAAACATACACCCAAATTTTGCGAAGTCTTTCCTTCACATTATCTTCAAATTCGACTTTCTTCCCTAGTTTGATGTACGTATATCTTGTTTTCAACAAATATGCGAACAATCCTAAAGCATACAAGATTACTGCGATGAACAGTACCCAGTTTGCGATTAACAATGGATTCATCTTATTTCTCCCCCTCTGAGTTGTAAAATGATTTTATGAATAGAATAATACATTAGATTCTTTAACTAATATATAAGTAATTCCATATTAAAACTGAATGAGCATTCAGTCAACAGTTATTTATTCGGATTGATGCGAATTTTGTATTTTTTTCTGTAAATTGGATGTTTACTGAAGTTAAAAATTTATCGTGTAGGAATACGTTCTATACGAAAGTAATGCCAACTTATACGAGAGATTTCCACTTTTCAAGATCAAAATTATGGAATAATTATCCTTAAAGCAAGTAAATTCAATACAAGCGCAAGTAATCATAGTCCATCCGTAAGTATTTATATATTGAAAGCTAGTAAAGCAACAGAGAACGCAAGTAAATGACTGGCGAGAGCAAGTAAATTATTAAATATCACCCTTATACGAAAGAGGGAGCATATTTCTCCAAAACAAAAAGCCATCTCCTTATGAGATAGCCTCAAAATAATCGCCAAAATGAAGTTTTGCTTCTTTTTCTTTAATAATATCAATTCCAAGTAACACAGTTGTAGCTGGTCCTGCAGATTTTTCTACATCCCAATCAACTAAATAGACTTTCAGCCCAAGTCGTTCGCATTCGCCTTTTATTCCCGTAGATCCTACTGGCCACACCTGATGCACTAGCCCAAGACTTATTGCTTCACTAATTTTTTTCAAGTCAGCGATTTTATCGCCATCGCTAATGACTTCTTCACCGACACTTGGCTTACCATAAACATACCAGCGAATTTCATTAGAGTTTTCAATTTGTTGCTCACCTAGTATTGTCACAGCGATTGCTGACTGTAGCGTTTCCACATTTGTCTCACTGCTGCCGGTAATTTCCGGGCACTTTACACCGACTTCGTTAAATAGCTTTTCTATTCCGACGACATATTTGCCCCAGCTTTGATTTCCTGAGAAGTTATGAACTACTATGGATACTGGAGTTGCACCAGCTGCCCATTGTTCTAGTAATGCGACTCTTGCTGCGAAATAGGAAACTATTTCGTCTGGTGTTGAAACTATATCGGCCTTTTTTTCGCCGATGCCTGCGGAGTTATCCGTCGTCAAAACGAAGCCATTTGGCAATAAAATAGCATTACGCATGAGTTTTCATCCTTTTCATTACTCGTTCCACCACTGGTGAGACAATCATAGCGATTGATGCATTTAATATAGTCGCAAGTGTGATGCCTGGAAGTGCCGCCGCAAAGAATGCCGGTGAAATAATCCAGTAAAACGGAAGGGTTGCTAGCACACTATTTGCAAAAATAAAGAAAATCCATTTCCATGCATGATGCCCTGCTTTGTGTAACTTTGTGTATACGAATAAAATGACGAACATTTCTGCAGCAATGATTAAGTGCAATGGACCTAGCGGAAACCCTGCATATAAAGAGGAGGACAAGTGCCCAATTAACGATACTGCTCCCGCATAAATTGGAGGCAGAAAGGATACTGATATAAGTGCAGGTACTGTATCCAGGGCTGCACTTCCGATGCCAACTGGAACCTTAATAAATGCCCCGATTGCACATAGTGCTGCAAACATAGCTGCAAGTGTTAGTAATCGAAGTTTCATATATTGTTACTCCTTTTCTTTCTTCTCGCTTCCTACGTTTTTAAATACTTTTGCACTTCGTACGTATTCAACGTCCGATACGTTTTCTCTCACATTTGCCACGCGAGCAGCTGCAAATAAATAATCGGACAAACGGTTTAAGTACCGTTGTACTACTGTTGGTACATCCTCTTGTGTTTTCGTTAACGTCACCGTCAAACGCTCTGCACGTCTAGTAATTGTGCGAGCTATATGAAGTGTTGCAGCAGCGGAAGTTCCGCCTGGTAGGATGAATCTCTCCAAAACTGGACCTTCTTCTACTAGTACATCGATTCTTTTTTCCATCGCATCGATTGCTTCGTCAGTCATTTTATATACACGACGATTTGAAACATTTGCAAGGTCTCCACCACAGTCAAATAGCTCATGCTGTATCGTTTCTAAATCTTCTAATATATCCGCAAATTTCGCTGGATCTAGCTCTGTTACTGCTTTTCCAATAAATGAATTCACTTCATCAATTGTTCCATAAGCTTCCACTCGGATATCGTCTTTGTCCGTTCTTCCCCCGATCAAACCTGTTTGTCCTTTGTCTCCAGTTTTAGTGTAAATTTTCAATTTGCTCATCTCCCTTTAATGTTTGTGAAATACCATACCAAATTCGCGTTACACGTGATGCCTTTGTAAAAAGCTGCTGATAAAATCGACCAACATCATCCCGAAGTTTGCGCATACTTGCATCCATCGGTACAATTCCACGTCCGATTTCCGTTGCTATAACTATTACTTCCGCTTGTTTATCCCATATTTCCAATTTTTCGATTAACTTTTTGCCTTTTGATTCTAGCAGATTTTCAACTCCAAGAATAACAACCACTTCTACATCTGGTAATAAAACAAGCACTTCTAGTTCTGCATCTAGCCACTGAGCTTTACGACCTTGTATCATATTCTCTACATACGCTCGTTTTCCATTAAATGCTCCACCGAAAATGACATGCATCGTTCCCCCTCCAATACAGCTTTTTTATCCGGCCAATGCAATGTAAACATAATCCCGTGAGGTACTTCCCAATCCCAAAAACTCTTTTCTATATTTGCAAACTTGGTCAGTATAAAACGAATAGGTCCACCATGCGTAACGATTATCGGCTGCTCTACCTTGTCGACTGTTTCTAATAAGGCTTCTAGCACCCGTTTTTCCATTGCTTGCATTGACTCTCCGTTTGGTGGGGCTATTTGCCTCGGATCATCAAGCCAATTTCTGTATTGAGCTTCATCTTTTAACTCATTATATGTTTTTTGTTCCCAATCACCAAAGGAGCATTCTCGAAAATTTGAATTCTCAATATAAGGAACTCCACTAAAAATTTTCGCTGCTGTTTGCTTGCAACGCATTAAGTCGCTGCCAATTATTTGTTTAGTTTCAAAAGAAATTTTTTTCGTTTTCATTCCAGTAATGATTGGTTCGTCAGTCCAGCCGATATACTTTTTTTCTCGATTTCCTTGTGTTGGAAAATGCCTTACGAGAACAATAGCAAAAGGGTTAGCCATAGCAAAACCTCCGAAATTTCGACGCTTGCACCAAGTAAATCCCCAGTAACTCCACCGAAGTTTTTCAATACCCAACTGCGGAACAAACAAATAAATGCAAATAACACGGCGGCTATAGTGACAGAAACCACCCAATTGGTCATCCATCCTAAAACTACAAGGCCGACGAAAAAGTGACATGCTGTTGCAATTGTAACGACATTGACATTCATTTTTCCCTTGAAATAATAAGCAAGTCCACTCGTTTTAGCACTGTTCGTTACTGAAAATAGGATTCCAAGTAGAGCTCTAGAGAAAAATGGGATAAGCATAACGAAAATCCAGTGAAAGGATTCTGTCGATAATACTTCAGATATAATAATTACTTTACCAATAACTAAGAACACAACCGCCATTACACCAAAAGCACCCACTCGCGGATCCTCTAGTATTTCGAATCGCTTCAATCGATCTTTGTATGAAAAGAATGCATCCGATGTGTCGATATATCCGTCCATATGAAGTCCTCCAGATAGCACAGCCCCTAGAAGTACAATACTAAACCCTGTCATTAGTGGACTCCATTCAAAGTAGAGGACTAAACAAGCAATTGCTCCAATGCCTGCCCCTATCCAAGGAAAAATACTGTACATCCCTGTAATTGCTCGTTTTTCCATCGGCAGGTTTTTATTTACTGGAATGACCGTAAAAAATTGAAGTGCCAACAAAATGCTCCTCATTTTCCCACCACATCATTCTTTAATAGGCTTAATACTTTCTCCCATTGTACATGCTTTTTAAAATGGTATGCCCATTCATTAATTTGTTCATCTGATGCCTTTTGTCCGCTTTTTTCTTCGCCGTCTTCTTCTTCGAATTCATTTAAAAAATAAGGGATGACTCCTAAAACATCTATTCCTGTATAAGTCTCGATGAAATCGATTCCATCCTCAAATAGAGAAATGTCTCCCTGAAACTTGTTAATAATAATTCCTTTTACACGTGCTCTTTGTACTTCTGGAAGTAGTGCAAGTGTGCCAACAATTGAAGCAAACACGCCACCAAACTCAATATTAGCTACTAATATAACTGGAACATCTGCCAGATCAGCAACACGCATATTTACTAATTCACGATCACGTAAATTTACTTCAACAGGACTGCCAGCACCTTCTAATATCAAATACTCATAGGATTCAGACAGCAAATTCAAACTATTTTTAATGAGTTCTTGCCCTTTTTCAAAAAATTGTTCCCTGTAGCGCATGCCACTCATTCTATCCAACTTTCTTCCTAAAACAATTATATCTGACTCCAAGTTCCTCGCTGGCTTTAATAATATGGGATTCATTTCGGCTAAATAAGAGATTTTTGCAGCTCTTGCCTGCAAAGATTGCGAGACACTTATTTCCAACCCATCTTCTGTATGGATGCTTAAGCTCGACATATTTTGCGATTTAAAGGGGGCTACTTGCTTTCCTTCATTAGCAAGTAGTCGACAAATAGCTGTACAAACCAAACTTTTCCCTACACTAGAAGCAGTACCTTGGACCATTAAGCCCTTCATCTATATCCCTCATTTCCACTGATGACTGACGCCATATTCCATTTCGAAGGCATGATCTGCCTTCGAAACAAGCTTTTGATGGATTTGCCCAATCCACGCTTGATATAGAGCTGTAAATTCATACTTTGATACAGGTTCATCGAGTACTTCATTTGAAACAATTACGACTATCTTTGTTTTTTTTAATAGCTGGTCTATTGTCTCGTATAGCTGCTGCTCTACTTTCTCCATTTGACCTTCATACAGTTCATTAGCTAGCCAGGTCGTGACGCAATCCCATAGGATGCCATCATCTTTTTGGATTTTGGGAATGATTTGTTCGATATTACGCGGTTGCTCAATCGTCACCCATTCGACTGGGTAGCTTTTACGGTCATCTTGATGTCTTTTTATGCGCTCTTTCATTTCTTTATCCACTGCAACGCCAGAAGCGATATACACATTTCGGTTTGCCCGCTTATCCATTAAGTAATATTCAGCGAAGCTGCTTTTTCCACTACGTACACCGCCCGTTATGAAGACAAGTTTTCCACGAACCATGCGGTCATCTCCTTTTGCAAATGCTCCATTTGAGAAATTTCTTTCATGCCCACCCGAAACCATTTTCCGTCTAGCCCTTTGAAATTTTCTGTATGGCGGAGCACGCACCCTTTGGCTAATAAACTTGCGAAAAACTCTTTAGAACGTGAAGAATCTGGTAGTTGAAAACAGAGAAAGTTAGTCGCTGATGGTAACACAATACAGTTCCATTTCACTAGAAACTCCGTCATTTGTTCACGCATTTCTTTTGCGAAAGCGATTGCTCGCATTCGATAATCTTCCTCTAGCAAACACTCTGCTCCAATTGTCGTCGCAATCGCATTACTATTCCAGTGTGGCATTCTCGAGCGTATATCGTTTACGATGGATTTATTAGCTAAAGCGTATCCAAGTCGAATACCAGGGATTGCATACATTTTCGTCATTGAGCGTACGACAATAACATTTGGAAATTCCTTTAAATAAGGGATAAAAGATTCTTTTTCATCAATAAAATCTATAAATGCTTCGTCTAGTATAACTTCACATTTATATCTCATCGCATATTTTGCTATTTGAATAATTTCTTCCAGTGGGATTAAATAACCGGTCGGATTATTAGGTCTACAAATGTAGATTACTTCCGCAAACTCTACTTCATCGAGAACTTCGTCCAAAGGGAGTTTCCCAGTCGCAATTATCTCTTTTATGTATACATTGTAAGGTGCAAGTGTTGCTTCATATTCGGAAAAAGTCGGATGAATCAATACTGCACGTTTATTTTCATACCGTTTTGCAAGGCTCGCAAATATTTCCGCCGCCCCATTTCCAACAACCGTATTTTCAACCGAAATACCGTGATATTTTGCAGCTGCCGATAAAAATGGTTCTCCCTGTGGATCCGGGTATTTCGTGATTAGCTGTGCATAGGTTGACCATTTTTCATTCACAAACGTCGGTACTCCTAATGGATTCACATTTTCACTATAGTCAATAACCGTTTCGGGCATTTCGATTCCTAGTCGCTCATATACATGATGAGCATTTGCACCGTGATTAGGTAATGCCAAATAAAACCCCTCCAATGACCATCATCCACAGCCAAAATAGAACTACAGCAGTATTCATATGAGAGATGGTGCTTAATATATGGTTTGGCGATAATGGAACCTCTCCAATTCCCATGAGTGCTCGGTTGGAAACGATTCCTTTATATGTATTGATGCCTCCAAGTTGAATGCCTAGCTGATAAGCAGTCGCTGCTTCTAAATAGCCACTATTTGGACTTGGATGTTTTTTCGCATCCTGCCACCAGCCTTTCATCCGTTTGCTAAAAGGCATTCCACTCTCTTTTTTGCCCCACAGCATGATAATATAGCCAGTTAATCGGCTTGGTATATAGTTCGCTATGTCATCCAGCTTAGCGGCTGCAAATCCGAAGTCCTCGTATTTTTCATTTTTATAACCGACCATTGAATCGAGCGTATTTATCGCTTTATATAACCAAAGTCCAGGCGCACCAGCAAACACAAATGCATAAAAAAGTGGAGCAGTTATTCCGTCACTAATATTTTCTGATACTGTTTCTACGACGCCACGTGTAACTTCTTGTTCATCTAATTTATCTGTATCACGACCGACAATCCAGGAAAGCTTTTGTCTTGCGTACGGTAAATCTTTTGCTACTAACGGTTTATATACATCTAATGCTGCCACTTTTAAACTTTTCTGTGCAAGCCCAGATGCGATTAATATACTTTCTACCGCAATCCCCACCCATATATGTATGGAGTATGAACCTATTAGTATAGCTAGTGTGACCGAGAATGTTAAACCAACGACTATAAAAACAAGTAAAAACCCTTTCACCTTACGTGCTCTTCCTTTATTCAACCAAGCTGTTAGCTTCGAAATAAGCGTTCCAATCAATTTAACTGGATGTGGCCAACTCGGTGGATCGCCAATTATTCTATCCAGTATTAAGCCTATCGCTATTGCAATTATATGTGGACCCATGCCTACTCCCAACCTTTTGCTTTTTTGTAGACTTGAATAGCTTCCACTGTGCATTCATACACACCGAATCCTATTTTTTTTCCTATTTCCGTGATTGGTCCTGCATATGGAATATGTGTCCCTTTTTGGGTCGCTGCTATTAGTACACTATCCGTAGATGTTCCGGTAGCAATCGTTCCAGTACGCGGGTCCTTTACCTGTTCAAAAGCGAGTGCTTTCGTTTTTGATTCGGTTGCTGTAATAACTGATTGAATAAAAGCTTCGTCTGAAAGTTCTCCATTCACAATTATCCATGTATTAATGGTACCAATTGCTGGAAGCATCTCTACTTCATGTGTTCTAGAGACGTCCACTGCATTCCCTACTCCTGCAGTAACCATAATGACGATGCTTCCAAAAGGTGTGTCATATTCTTTAATGACAGCATCCGTAGTCTTTACTGCGGTCATCATTCCTACTGTATCTGCTTCAGAAAAACCGTTGTCCGCTAAATATTCAAGCATTTCTTCTTGTACATTATCGCAAGCATAGCTAGCGTCCACTCTTCTATTGACGAAGTTTTTGTACCAGCCACTTCCTGCATTAATCACTGCGGATGACCATGTTTTGAGTTGCGTTTCAGCTTGAAAAACAACCAATTCTGCCGTAACTTGAAAGTTTTCTGAAGTGATAAGCTCATCATTCCGCTTTTCATTTACATCTGGAAGAATTGTAATTTGAGGCTTCGGACGTTCAGGGTGAGGATTTGTACTAATACGAGCTTGATACACCGATTCAATTTGATCTTTTTTCACTACTTCATGCGGTGCGCCTATTACTTGTACCTCACCTTGATCCATTAATAGCAGACGATCACAGTATAGAGATGCGAGATTTATATCATGAAATACACTAATAATAGTGATTCCTTTTTCAATCGCCTGTGTTTTAATCGTATCAAGTAATTGTTTTTGATGTGCAATGTCTAGATGATTGGTCGGTTCGTCCAGTAGGAGTAAAGGTGCTTGTTGAGCAAGTGCTTGGGCAACAAATACACGTTGTTGTTCCCCACCAGATAATAGGTCTAGCATTTGATGCTCGTATCTTTCCATCGCTGTTAGCTGCATCGCTTCAATAACCGCCGTTTCATCTCCAACCGACCATGAAGAAAACAATCCACTTTGATGGGGATATCGGCCAAGTGCGATCGTGTCTCTCACAGAATGAGAAAAAGCATGACTATGTAATTGTGGTAAAACCGCCATTTTTTTCGCAAGCTCTTTCGATGAATGAGACCTTAACGATTTCCCTTCAATCAAAACTTCTCCGGCCGCCATATGTAAAATACCGCTTATTACTTTTAGCAATGTAGATTTTCCGCTTCCATTTGGTCCAAGAATCCCAAGCATTTCACCTTTTCCAACTTCAAATGAGACGTTTTTAACGATTAATTTGTGATCATATCCACCCGATACATTTCTCACTTGTAACATATTAAATGCCTCCTTTTTTCCGTTGTCTAAAGAAAATAAATGCAAAAACTGGTGCCCCAATAAATGCCGTTATCACACCAATCGGTAGTTCAGTTGGAGAAATAATCGTACGAGACACTAAATCACAGATGATTAATAATGCTGCTCCATTTATGAAGCTAAGTGGTAACACGTGACGGTTATCGGAACCAAATAATAGCCTTGTCATATGCGGAACGACAAGCCCTACGAATCCAATCGTTCCAGATACAGCGACCGCTGTTCCTGTCAGCATGGAGCCGCCAATTAAAATCATCATTTTCCGCTTTTTCACATTGACCCCTAAATGCTTTGCACGTTCTTCTCCAAATAGCATTGCATTTAACTCTCTTCTGTTTAACCACAATAAAATCGTGCCAATAACTACAAACGGCAATGCCATTTGAACAAAACTCCATCCGCGCATTGATACACTTCCTAGTAGCCATCCAATAATTTGTCTCAATTCTTCTCCTGTCAATGCAATCATTAACGAAATTACAGAACCTAAAAAAGAACTAAAAATAATTCCAGTCAAAATAATTGTTTCCATTTTCATCGAACGATCAACTAGCTTGGCAAACGTTATAACAAGTAGCATCGTAACTAGAGCGCCAATCATACTGAAAACAGGCAATGTGAATATTCCTAAAAACGGCACCGAAATACCGAAAAAGAGCGTAGCCACGGCGCCAACTGAGGCACCGGACGACACTCCTAACGTATAAGGATCGGCAAGCGGATTTTTTAATAACCCTTGAAATGCAGCACCTGCAATGGCTAGTGATGCACCTACTAGTCCTGCAAGCACCACACGTGGCATGCGAATTTTCCAAACGATATTGGTCGCGATTGCATCTGCTCCCGTATCCCATAATGTGCTGATCGGTACCTTTACGGATCCGACCGATACACCTAGCCAAATTGCTACTAAAAGAGCTATTATGGACAAGATGTAGCCGATCAAGGCTTTACTCACTAAAAGCCTCTGGATAAATTGCTTTCGCTACTTCTTCTAATCCCTCTGCAAGACGTGGACCTGTACGACTTGTTAGGTTTTCATCTACTTGTATAACTTCATTGTTTTTCACAGCTGTAATAGAATCGAACCCGTCACGAGCTTTCACGCTATCCACAATTCCTTCTACATGGCTATACATTACAATAATTACGTCCGGATTACGGTTAACAATTTCTTCTGGTTCTATTTTAAACCAACCTTCTTGATCTGCTGCAATATTCTCAGCATTCACCATATCTAAGATTTCTTGCATGAACGTTTCTTTACCAGGTGTATAAATTTCCGGAACATCTGAAGTTTCAACGAATACAGTTTTCTTCGTTTCTACTTTTGCTACTTTCTCTTTAACTTCTGCTACTTTTGCTTTCATATCTTCTACAATTTGTTGTGCTTCCTCAGATTTACCAGTAGCACGACCAATTTCCTCAATTGTTGTATATGTTTCATTGAAGTCCGTTGCATTTTTCACTACGTATACTTTTACTCCAGCGTCGCGAATTTGTTGAAATCCAGCTTCACCTACACCCAAGGCAGATTCATGAGCAAATACAATATCCGGATTCATCGCTAAGATCTTTTCCACGTTGAATTCCATACCACCGATTTTCTCTTTTTCAAGCGCTTCTTCTGGGTAGTTATCGTAATCATTAACTCCAACAATTTCATCATTTAATCCAAGTGCAAATAAAATTTCTGTATTACTTGGTTGCATAGAAACGATTGTTTTTGGTGCTTCCTCTAATGTAATTTCAGTACCGACTGCATCGGTCATTGTAATTGGGAAAGTTGTTTCATCTACTACTGTTTCTTGTTGCGTACTTCCTGTATTTTCTTCAGGTTTAACTTCTTCTTGTCCGCATCCTACTAGCAATAGAACTGCTAAAGCGGATGTCATCCATAACTGCCATAATTTCTTCATTTTACATTCCTCCTATTTAAGCCAATAAAAAATCTCCCATCCTATTGATGAGAGATAGATAGGTATAAATCTGCACGAAAACACAATGAGCCAGACCTACACCAAACCTATCCTCGTAGGTAACGGGCGTAAAGCATATAGGCAGGTTTTCTGACTTATGATGTGTTGCATCACTTACAGTGGCGGGACCGTGCTGGACTTTAACCAGCTTCCCTTTTAACTCTAGCAATCCGTAACTAGAGCACCTCTATGCATTTATTTATTGATGTTGCTTTGTCTTCATTATACCTTATTTTTTATGACTGTCGACTTCAACTTTGAGGATAGAGTGGTTCGACCTTTGGGATGGAGTTGAGCTCTCTTGTATATTGAGAGATTGCTCTCGTAAAGCGTGTATTCTCTTTCGTATATATATCATTCTCGTGAAGTATAGATTCCCTTTCGTATAGCTGGGCTGGGGATATCTCTCATACAGTTGCTCCCCGCTATTGTGTAAGGGATGAACTTGCATTTACTTGCTCTCGTTTGTTGTTTTCTTGGTGTTACTGGACCTTTACTTGCGTTCAGGATAGAAATACTTGCGAACGGGTTATGAATACTTGCTCTTGAGAGGCATTTACTTGCGGTTAGGAAGTTAATTCCAATTTTTCAACTTAATAATTTGGAGATTGCTCTGATATAAGAGAGGAATTAACGTTTACTTGCTCTCGTTTGTCGTTTACTTGGTGTCACCGGACCTTTACTTGCGTTCAGGATAGAAATACTTGTGAATAGGCTAGGCATACTTGCTCTTGAGATGCATTTACTTGCGGTTAGGAAGTTAATTCCAATTTTTCAACTTGATATTTTGGAGATTGCTCTGATATAGGAGAGGAATTAACGTTTACTTGCTCTCGTTTGTCGTTTACTTGGTGTTACTGGAGCTTTACTTATGTTAAAGATAGAAATACTTGCGAACGGGTAATGTTTACTTGCTCTTGAGAGGCATTTACTTGCGATTAGGAAGTTAATCCCAAATTTTCAACTTGATAATTTGGAGATTGCTCTGATATAAGAGAGGAATTAACTTTTACTTGCTCTCGTTTGTTGTTTACTTGCCGTTACTGGATCTTTACTAAAGTTCTAGATAGAAATACTTGCGAACGGGTTATGTTTACTTGCTCTTGAGAGGCATTTACTTGCGTTCAGGAAGTTAATTCCAACCTTTCAACTTGATAATTTGGAGATTGCTCTGGTATAAGAGAGGAATTAACGTTTACTTGCTCTCGTTTGTCGTTTACTTGGTGTTACTGGAGCTTTACTAAAGTTCTAGATAGAAATACTTGCGAACGGGTTATCCTTACTTGCTCTTGAGATGCATTTACTTGCGTTCAGGAAGTTAATTCCAATTTTTCAACTTGATAATTTGGAGATTGCTCTGATATATGAGAGGAATTAACGTTTACTTGCTCTCGTTTGTTGTTTACTTGGTGTTACTGGAGCTTTACTAAAGTTCTAGATAGAAATACTTGCGAACGGGTTATCCTTACTTGCTCTTGAGAGGCATTTACTTGCGGTTAGGAAGTTAATTCCAACCTTTCAACTTAATAATTTGGAGATTGCTCTGATATAAGAGAGGAATTAACGTTTACTTGCTCTCGTTTGTTGTTTACTTGCTGTCACCGGTCCTTTACTTGCGTTCAGGATAGAAATACTTGCGAACGGGTTATGTTTACTTGCTCTTGAGAGGCATTTACTTGCGTTCAGGAAGTTAATTCCAATTTTTCAACTTGAGAATTTGGAGATTGCTCTGATATAAGAGAGGAATTAACGTTTACTTGCTCTCGTTTGTTGTTTACTTGGTGTTACTGGAGCTTTACTAAAGTTCTAGATAGAAATACTTGCGAACAGGTAATGTTTACTTGCTCTTGAGATGCATTTACTTGCGGTTAGGATTATTTCCCCAAATTCTTGATGATCGTATACTACATAAAATTAGAAAAACCCTCGAACAAGGTCGAGGGTTTAGGATTACATTTGTTCAGGTGCAGATACACCAAGTAGGCGCAATGCATTTGAGATTGTTTGACGTGCTGCTGTTACAAGTGCAAGGCGAGCTTCTGATTGCGTCACGTTATCCGCATTCAGTACTTTATCCGCATTATAGAAGCTATGGAATGTCGTAGCTAATTCTTGGATATAAATTGCAATTCGGTGAGGTGCACGAAGTTTTGCAGCATCTGCAACTATTTGTGGGAAGTCACCAATTTTCTTCAGTAGATCTAATTCTTTTTCACTTTGCAATAATTCAAGTGAATCAGTCGACACTTTCATGCCTTGCGTTTCTGCTGATCGTAAAATTGAACAAATACGTGCATGTGCATATTGAGCGTAGAACACTGGGTTTTCATTAGATTGAGAAACAGCTAAGTCTAAGTCGAAGTCCATATGTGAGTCGCCTGATCGCATACCGAAGAAATAACGTACTGCGTCTAGACCTACTTCTTCCACAAGCTCACGCATTGTAACAGCTTTCCCAGTACGTTTACTCATTTTCATTTTTTCGCCGTCTTTATATAGTTGAACCATTTGTATAATTGATACTTCAAGTTTTTCACGCTCATACCCAAGCGCCTCAATTGCTGCTTTCATACGTGGTATATAGCCGTGATGGTCTGCTCCCCATATATTGATCAATTGATCGAATCCACGAACTAATTTATCTTCGTGGTATGCAATATCGGGCAATAAATATGTGAAAGAGCCATCACTTTTGATAAGTACACGGTCCTTGTCGTCTCCAAATGTAGTAGAACGGAACCAAGTTGCTCCGTCTTCTTCAAAAATATGACCGTTCGCACGTAATTTATCTAAAGCTACTTCAATTTTACGGTTCTCATATAAAGATGTTTCCGAGAACCAGTTATCAAAACCAACACGGAAATCAGCTAAGTCTTTTTGAAGTTTTGCAAGCTCTACTTTTAACCCATGTGCACGAAATGCTTTGTAGCGATCTTCATCCGACATGGATACAAATTTTTCGCCATGTTCTGCAACAAGAGCAGCTGCGATGTCGATAATATCCTGCCCGTGGTAGCCACCTTCAGGCATTTCTTTATCTAATCCTAAAGCTTGGAAATAACGAGCTTCAATCGAAATAGCTAGGTTATGAATTTGGTTTCCGGCATCGTTAATATAATATTCGCGAGCAACGTCAAATCCAGCAAAATCAAGCACATTACATAAAGAATCTCCTACAGAAGCTCCACGGGCATGCCCTAAATGTAAGTCACCAGTTGGATTAGCAGATACGAATTCCACTTGAATTTTTTCTCCCGCACCTGAAGTTGAACGGCCAAAGTTTTCTTTTTCTGTGAGGGCAGCCTTTACTACATCTTGTAAGTAATCTTTACGAACCGTGATATTCATGAATCCAGGACCAGCGATGTCAATCTTCTCCATCATTGTTCCCGACATATCAAGATTTTCCACGATTGCGTCCGCCACTTGACGAGGATTCTTTTTCGCAAGTTTTGTTAGCTGCATTGCAATATTTGTTGCGTAATCCCCATTCGCTTTATCTCTTGGTGTTTCAAGTTGGATTGCGGGAATTTGCTCTTCCGTTACAAGTTCTGCTTTTATAATTGCTTGTTGTAATGCGTCTTTAATAGATTGTTGTAGCTGTTCTACTGCGTTCATTTATTCCGCCTCCGTATAAATTAGTTCTAATGTATATGTACCAGCAACTTCTTCATTTATGATTAGCTCATATTCCACTTGAAAATGGCCATCATCAAAATGTAAATGCTTTGTGTTTGTATTAATAATTATTGTTCCATATTGAGTATCGTAGCTACCCGTTTGCAGTTCTCCCCGTTCAAATGGCAAACGCATCTTAACTCCACCACTTCGTAGTATCAACGCGGTCTGTCCACCTAACTTCACAGTCGTTCGAGTTATCTTTTGATCTTGCATTTCTTCGTAAACTAGATAATATTGTTTACCTTTAAGTATTAAAGTGCCTTTTATTTCTATATTGATTGTTTCTTCTTGTACATTCGGATGACGAATCGTAGAAACTAGTCGTATATTTACTGTCTTTTGTAATGGAGTAGACATGCCTATCATCCTTTGTAGAAGTTTTATTTATGATTTCCTAAAAGCGATTATTGACCGCAACAGGAAGACAATTCACAATATCATATATTTTTTTACTATAACCTTCATATTATATCTTAATATTAAGGAATGTGACAACTAATCACTGAAAAAGTAATATACTATTCATACTCGAAAGGTTATAATGGACCGAGATATTTTAAGAAGGTGACCTTTGTGCTTATTGACTTTGTTATTAATTTTTGTATTTTGTTTACTTTTGCAATTCTTACCTATATTCCATTTCAAAATAAATTAAATGTTTATATACCATCTTATAATTACGCCCGATTTATACTTGGGATATTAAGCGGATTTACTGGTTGTCTATTAATGTTAACCTCTGTTAGCATTTCTGATTTCTTTATTGTGGATGGGAGAATGGCGGTTATTGCATTATCTGGTGTCTTAGGAGGGCCATTTGCACCTATTATAAGTGGAACAATAATCGGGATCTTCCGCTTATTCATGTACGGATTTTCCACGAATGCACTGATTGCTGGTAGCAGCACTATCGTAATAGGACTAGTTATTGGACTTTGGAGTTGGAAGAAAACGATGACCTTTCAAAACGTCCCTTACTTTTTTGGATATTCCATCTTGCAAACTTCTATTGTTTTAGGTTTCTTAGGCAATTGGAAATTTGAAACGTGGTTGGCCATTATTAGCTTTATAGTATTTTCAGTCTTGTCGTTTTCCATTATTTTTGTAATTCTTAAACTGCTTAGCTCTCTTTTTGAAAAGATAAAACATATTGAAGAGATGTCTGTAACAGACTATCTCACCGGCTTAAATAATAACCGGAAATTTCAAGAATGTACTCAACAGCTTATAGAGAATAATGAAGTATTTTCACTACTATTATTAGATATTGACTATTTCAAAAAGGTAAATGATACATACGGACATCCTGTTGGAGATGAAGTATTGAAAGAATTAGCACTCCGAATAAAAGATACAAGTAAACCATTCGGAGGTATTGTTTCTCGAAATGGAGGATAAGAATTTTCAGTCATACTTCCAAATACTACAGATGATAAGAGCCTAGAAATTGCAGATCTCATTAGATTATCAATTGAGAAAAACTTGTTCCTAATCTCAACAGGAGAAAAACTGAGTATAACTATTTCAGGCGGTATTAGTACTTTCCCAGAAGATGCTGTAACAACTCATGAATTGTATAAGCTTGCCGATGAAGCCCTTTATTTGGCTAAAACAACTGGAAGAAATAAAGTAGTACATATCAATTAGAATTAATATGGAATGAAATTTTCAATTGAAACCACAAGTATATTGTTCACTAAAGTGAAACTTATGCTTGTGGTTTTATTTTCCCTAATCAAGTGATACTGTTGGAGAGAAATAGTTAAGGCAGAATCCAGACTCATATTTAATCAATAAAAAAACGTGATGTCCTAATGACATCACGTTTATTATGTTTTCTATTTAACCCATCCTAAGATCATTTCGCGCAGAAGCTTCGAAGCAGTATTTACGGTCTGTTCCGAAGGATCATAATTCGGTGCTACTTCTACTAGGTCAAAGCCTACAACGTTTACACCAGAATTTGCAATTGCGTGAATAGAAGCCAATAGCTCACGGCTTGTGATTCCTCCGCAGTCTACTGTTCCTGTTCCAGGTGCGTGCGCTGGGTCAAGGACGTCGATATCGATTGTTACATAGACAGGACGCCCCTCTAATGTTGGTAGCACTTTTTTCAAAGGCTCTAATACTTCGAACTTATGAATTTGCATGCCGTTTTCTTTCGCCCAATCGAACTCTTCTTTCATACCAGAGCGAATTCCGAATGAGTAGACGTTTTTTGGACCGATGTATTCGGCGATTTTACGGATTGGTGTAGAGTGAGAAAGCGGTTCACCTTCGTATTCTTCACGTAGATCTGTATGCGCGTCCATATGAATAATCGCAAGATTGTCATAGTTGTCTGCCACTGTTTTCATGACAGGCCATGACACTAAATGTTCGCCTCCCATGCCTACAGGGATTTTCCCGTTTAGCAATAGTTGACGAATAAAATCCGATATTAAATCTAAGCTCTTTTCTGCATTACCGAATGGTAGTGGAATATCCCCTGCATCAAAATAGTTCACGTCATCTAGCTCTCGGTCAAGATATGGGCTATATTCCTCTAAGCCGATTGATGCTTCACGGATTCGCCCAGGGCCAAAACGCGAGCCAGGACGATAGCTTACTGTCCAATCCATTGGCATACCGTAGATAACTGCCTGTGCTTCATCATAATTTTGTTTGCTTTTTATAAATACATTACCTGAGTATGCTTCTTCGAATCGCATGGGCTTACTCTCCTGCAAGGTCTTTCACAAATTTTGGTAGTACAAATGCCGCTTTGTGAAGCTCTTTTGTATAGTATTTTGTTTCGATATCAAAAAATTGCTCATCTGGCACTTGTAATGGATCATACTTCTTAGATCCGATTGTAAAGCACCATAATCCACTTGGATATGTTGGAATATTCGCCAAATACATATTTGTAATTGGGAAAATTTCTTTCACATCTTTTTGAACTTGGCGGATTAAATCTGCCTTGAACCAAGGGTTGTCCGATTGCGCAACGAATAAACCGTCTTCTTTTAACGCTTTAGAAATTCCAGCGTAGAAGCCTTTTGTAAAAAGGTTTACTGCAGGTCCAACTGGCTCTGTAGAATCTACCATAATTACATCATATTCATTTTCAGACTCAGCTATATGCATGAAACCATCGCCTACTTGAACATCTACACGAGGGTTATCTAATTCACATGCAATTTCCGGCAAGTATACTTTTGAGTACTCAATTACTTTTCCATCTATATCAACAAGCGTTGCTTTCTTCACTTTAGGATGCTTCATAATTTCACGAATTACTCCACCGTCTCCACCACCAACTACTAACACATTTTCAGGGTTAGGATGTGTGAATAAAGGAACATGTGCAACCATTTCATGGTATACAAATTCGTCTTTTTGAGAGGTCATTACCATGCCATCTAAAAAGAGCATATTTCCCCATTCTTCAGTTTCTGCCATTTCTAACAATTGAAAATCTGTCTGCTCGGTATGAAGAGTGCGTTTCACCTTCATTGTGATGCCAAAATTCTCGGTTTGCTTCTCTGTAAACCAAAATCCAGCCATTTATCTATCTCCGTTTCTATAATGGGTTTTGTTATTTATTAAAAAAATAAATACATTGAAAGTATAGTGCTTTTTGACAAAAGTGCAATAGTTTTTTGTTTTTCCGTTTAATTTGAATCTATTGTTCTCATACTAATGAAAACATCAATTAGAACGGAGTTGATTTCATGGGGCGTATTCAATACAGAAAAAAGGTCATACGAACTAAAAGATGGAAAAGGCTGTTACTTTTAAGTATTGCCTCTATTTGTGCACTTTTTAGCGCATTCATCACGCTCCGAATATATGCTCAAATCGTTGGTGCCCCTATGATTCAAGTGCCAATTTCTTCTGTCTTCTTAGACAGTCAAGGGAATGTTATCGGTGATCGTTTTAAGGAGCAACGCAGATATTGGATTTCATTGGATGAAATGTCCCCTTTTCTACCACAAGCTACTGTAGCAGTTGAAGATCAGGAGTTTTATGAGCACCACGGGTTTGATTATTCTCGAATTGCTTCTGCTATTTTAAAGGATATAAAAGCCGGTAAAAAGGTGGAAGGTGCCAGTACAATTACGCAGCAATACGCTCGGAATTTATTTCTAACCCATGAAAAAACTTGGACCAGAAAAATAAATGAAGCATTATATGCGTACCGACTAGAAATTTTCTACGATAAGGATGAACTGTTAGAAGGATATCTGAATACGGTGTACTTCGGCCATGGTATGTATGGCGTCGAGGCAGCAAGCAGATTCTATTTCGGAAAGAGCGCCAAATCTTTAACTCTAGCTGAATCCGCACTTTTAGTCGGAATTCCGAAAGGTCCTACCTATTATTCACCTTTAGTAAATGAAGAAAAAGCAGTCACTCGCCAGCAGCTCATCTTGACATTGATGGAAAACCAGCAAAAGATTACTACTGAGCAAAAGGAACGTGCGTATAACGAAAATTTCGTATTAAAGGCAGAGGACTCTTTAGTTAAACAGAAAACCGCTCCTTATTTTTTAGAGGAAGTGTGGAAAGAGGCTACAGATATTGCCTTAGAAAAAGGTCGCCGTATTGAGGAAGGTGGCTGGACGATTGAAACTACGTTAAACAAACAGCATCAACAAGTAGCAGAACAAATGATTGAAAAGTGGATGCCAGAAGGAGAATTACAAGTAGGATTCGTCAGTATGGAACCAGATACTGGTTTTGTGACAGCAATGGTAGGTGGACGAGATTTCGCGGATAGCCCATTTAACCGTGTTACGCAGGCTAAGAGACAGCCCGGTTCTACCGTAAAAGCATTATTATTTGCAGCAGCTTTGGAAAATGGATTCTCCCCCCTTACTTATATGAAAAGTGAACGTACTATTTTCACATATGATAATGGCCGCCAAGAATATGAACCGAAAAATGTGAACGGTGAGTTTGCAGGTCACCCTATTTCTCTGGCACAAGCTCTCGCTATTTCTGATAATATTTATGCAGTTAAAACGTTAGAAGAAATTGGATATAAACCTTTTCAACAATTAACGGAAAGATTTAATTTGGATATGACTGTCAAGGATACTCCTGCTACAGCGCTGGGGACAACGGAAGTTTCCTTACTAGAAATGACAAAAGTTTATAACACCATATCCGCTGGAGGAATCCAGAAAAAACCTACTTATATTACGAAAATAACAGATAAAAGCGGAAACGTTATTTATGATATAAAGGAAAATGATATAAAAGGGAAAAAGGTATTAACCGAACAAGATTCATTTATATTATCTCATTTACTCACAGGCATGTTCGATCCTGTTTTCAATGACTATTCTCCTGCAACAGGTATTAGTATTCGAGCAAAACAAACGAGACCTTATGCTGCAAAATCTGGAACTACAAACACCGATCAATATTTGATAGGCTACTCTCCACAGTTAACAACCGGTGTATGGAATGGGTACGATCAAGGTAAACAAGTGAGCGATGCAGAAGCGAAACAAGTAACAAAACAAGTATGGATTGAATTTATGGAGGCTGTTCATCAAGGACTCCCAGTCGAGCCCTTCGTTGCTCCAGACGGTGTGCAAGGTGTCATTGTCGATATAGAGACAGGTGGAATCGCTACATCTGACTGTGAAAAACAGCGATTAGTATATTTAAAGGAAAAAGATGTGCCAACTAAGCTTTGCACCGATCCAAAATTGAAGCAGCAAACTTTCGAGGATAAATCTGAAGACTCTCCTCCTTGGTCTATCTTCCCATTTAATTTATTTGAATAAGGGAGAAAATGGAGAATCGGTCGAACTAGATTAAAAACCCGTAGTATTTCAAAACATTATCGGCTGATTTGGATATCAGTAAAAATAAAATAAAAAGCATTCTACTACCTATTTATAGGTAATAGAATGCTTTTTCTTAGCTTGGCTTTCTGTAAAAAAATGCGTGTATAGGATTGGGTTGTCCATTCACACAAACAATTTACATATTTGAGTCCACTAAGTGTCCTAGCATTACATGGAAGTAAGCTTTAACTAAATTGTACTTTCTTTTTGCTTTTAATTCAACCACCTAAACAGACTATTTGATTAGTTGGATTAGACAGATAGATCTTGGTGTAGCTTTTCTTCGCTTCTTTCCCACATTTCTTTGTTATGATTCTGTAAGAATTCACGTAAAATAATTTTGGAGCGGTCATCCATAAAATCTACCAAAATTTGACGTTTCATTGATTTGTCCATACGATTTACATGATCTGCTAAGATTTTATAGCCACGACGTTTTTCACGGTTGATAACCATCTCACAGGCACTAACCCCAGCAAAATAAGGTCCTTCTGGATTATAATCTATTGTCACCCAGACAAGCCAATACGGTTTTCCTCCAGCGGAGTCTTCTCTGTTTGTCGTAAATTTAATGCCTCGCTCGGTGTCACTTCTGGCATGCATTGCTCCAATTTCGACTCTCGCAACGTCTTCTTCTATATCAATAATGACTGGTGAAACATTCTCTAATGAAAGAGAACCTACACCAAATCCCTTATGTCCATCGGTCGGATCATTTTTAATAATCGTGAAGCCAATTTTTTGTTTTGGTTTTTCTTCGTTAGTCATTCGATAGTCCCCTCCGTTCTGGTATGATACTAGTATACAGAAAATTTCACTTAAGGAGGAAATGAAATGCCATATGTAACAGTAAAAATGCTAGAAGGACGTACGGACGAGCAAAAAAGAGCATTAGTTGAGAAGGTAACTGCAGCTGTTTCCGAGACAGTTAATGCACCTGTAGAGAATATTACTGTATTCATCGAAGAAATGCCGAAAAATCATTATGGAACTGCTGGTAAGTTGTTCAGCGATAGATAAGAAGATTGGAAACGAGCCTTTTTTGAAGGGTTCGTTTTTTTATTCCATTCATGTTGCCATTCGGAAGGTTACTTTCTCTCTCCTGTCGTATACTTGCGCTCAATTGTGATTTACTTGCTCTCTTTATTAGTTACTTGTGCTACTTCTCAGTTTACTTGCTCTTAAGTAACTTTTACTTGCGGAAAGGATAATTTTTACATAAGAAAAACCAGGGGAAAAAAACACCCGGTCCTTTAAGTTCAAAACCTGTTTCTAACGTTTTCGAAGTGCTTTGGACAGACGTTTTGCTATATGATTACCGAGTGAATTTTTAGTCATATTGGTAATCTTATGGCGTTTGCCTGTCCGTCGCCCTCCTACAACGCTAAGAAACAGATTAGTGCATTTTTGGATAACTAGAGATAAGACACTTTCCTATTCATAGAGGAAGCTCACGAAGATGCAATTTCGTGAACTACTTCGCTTCTTTATGAGGCAAATACTTACCACTTCTCTTTATTTCCACTGGTAAAAAGAAAGTCTGATTCCTTCATCCATCATGAAATAATAGCATTTCTAATTCAACAGTAATTACAAATGGTTTTTCCCTACATTAACTTGGACTAATCTTATTATCTAAGCGATATGCTTTGCCAAATTTAATAATGGGAACTACTCACATAGTTGATTGTAGTGCACGGTAGCGACTCCAGTGGGAGAAGCGTTAGGCGAAGACCCCACAGCGAAGACATTGGCCAAACTTTGTTTGGGTAATGTCTTTGCGACGAGTAACCGCAGGAGCATTTGTTTTCCAGCGAGGAGGCTGAGGCAACACCCACGGAGGCCAACAGGAGGTTGGTCACGAAGGAGTTCCCACACGAGGTGGCGCTTTTAGCCTTCGTTCCTTTGTAACCACCTGAAACGAAAATCAGCAGGATTATTCTCTCTTAAAAGTGTCGAGAACCCAGTGTTCACTGGACATTTTTATATACTTTCTTATCTTTTAAGAAAAACCGGGGAGAAAGACGACCGGTTCTTAAAATATAAACCCGTCTCTAGTGTTTGTGTAGGGCTTTGAATAGACTTGTTGCTATTTTATTACCGAGTGAATCTTTAGATGCGCAAACCAGGTGTTCAAAGTACATTTTTTCTTACCTATCAAAAAAGCCATCCTACTGGATAGCTCGTTCATTCATGAGATTCATGACAAATGTAAATGCCTCGTCGATCTCTTCTTTTGTGAAGTTAAGTTTACCTTTTACAACATGAAGTTTTTCGATTTGTTCCTCTTTTGGTAGATAATCGAAATACAATAATGTCGATACTAGTTCTAGGAAACGAGAACTTTTATCTTTCATTTGGTTAATGCATTCTACTAAATCTCGTGTTGCTT
This sequence comes from Psychrobacillus psychrodurans, assembly GCA_900114885.1. Lineage (GTDB taxonomy): Bacteria > Bacillota > Bacilli > Bacillales_A > Planococcaceae > Psychrobacillus > Psychrobacillus psychrodurans. Next base: position 292,407 of record FOUN01000001.1, on the reverse strand, counting down.
CAGGAACTTGTGCCATTTGAGTGAAATGTTCGCCTGCATCGGTCATTTGGTATTTATATTGTACGTATGAGCCTTTATCTTGTCGTTCTTCTTGTAAAAACCCCATATTACATAATTCTTCAATTCGTAAGGTAAGCTCTTCTGAATAAGGGCCATAAAAATGGAATTCGTATTTTTCCTTGTATGGATATTGAAGTTTTTTTGCGATATAAATCATTTTTTGCAGTTTTTTTCTTCCTGTTATGCCGTTAGCTGCTCCGATAAATTGCACAATTTTTGCATGTTCTTCTATCAAAATTAGACCCCTCCTTTACTTTCGTACATTAAGTCAATAAATCGAGTATTTGCTTTTTCAGCGCTTTTTTCTTTCCATCCTTAGTTAAAATATCTTCTGGGAAATACAATTTATGGTCCGTTCTTCTTTTTCCGGAGATTGCCTCCACTATTTCTGATTCGCGTGATAGTTCTCGAATTTCTCCATTTGGTTTTAACAAGTGAATTGGTATACGCTCACCTTCTTCCCCAGGACGATAAAAGTCATACGGTAAGTCTGAAGAGGAATCGAAAACTAAGTAATACTCTGGGTCTATACCCGCTTTTTTGAATAACAACTCCAACTCTTTCATTTTCATATAATCTTTTGCCAAATCAAATTCAATATATTGGAATAATTTTCTATTAACAAAACGATTACTTAAGTCTGATAGAATTGGATCTTTCTCTGTCATCCAGAGCTGAAAGTAGGTCAATAAAACCCCTTCATCTAAAGCTAGATACTCGTTCAAAGTATATGTACCATCAAAGAAACCTCTAAAATGAGTCGGTTGTTGTTCAAAATCATATCCCATTTCACTTAATGCTTTTGCTCGATGCAAGATTTTCGTCAAGATTACCTCAGCACTGCGGGAAACTGGATGAAAATATACTTGCCAATACATTTGATATCTACTCATTATATAGTCTTCAACTGCATGCATTCCACTAGATTTGATGACCACTTGATCTTCTCTTGGACGCATCACACGCAAAATTCTTTCCATATCGAAGTGTCCATAGCTTACTCCAGTAAAATACGCATCTCTTTGTAAATAATCCATGCGATCAGCATCAATTTGACTGGATATTAAACTAACTACCTGCTTGTTTGAGTATGTTTTACCGATAACGTCGGCAACTCTTTGTGGAAAATCTTCACTCACTCTTTTTAATATCTCATTTACATCCGTATCGCCAAGTATTATTTGTTGTGTGAAATATTCATGGTCTAATCCAAACACATTTTCAAACGCATGAGAAAACGGGCCATGCCCTAAATCATGGAGAAGAGCGGCACATAGCACTACTAGCCTTTCAGAATCGTCCCATTCCGGTCGGCCACTAAAACTATCATCTACAATTCTTCGTACAATTTCGTACACACCTAACGAGTGATTGAAACGGCTATGTTCGGCACCATGAAAAACTAGATACGTAGTTCCAAGCTGTTTAATGCGGCGAAGTCGTTGAAATTCCTTTGCTCCGATAACATCCCAGATAACCTGATCGCGAACATGGATATAGCGGTGAACTGGATCTTTAAAAACTTTTTCTTCTGCTAGCTTTTGTGTCGCATAGCTCATTTTTCCACCTCCGTAATGCTAGTTATAACTTTGTATCCATTATAAAGAAAAAAGCCGCATATTGAAAGGCGGCAAAAGGTCTTATTAATCTGCTATTTTTGCACGTACTTTTTCCATTAATTCGTCTTCTGTTAGCGCTGCAACTGGTCGGTTATTGATAAATGCGAATGTTTTTTTACGTCCGGGACCACAGTATGACTGACATTCGTTCACTTCAATTTCCGCCTCGGGATCAATCGCTTTTAATTTTGGAATCAATGTTTTTAAATTGACGGCCTGACACTCATCGCAAACTCGAAAATGATTTGCCATAGTCCACAACCCCTTTCATTCAACGGAGGCATTCACATAATTTAGTATTTTTTTTACACCAACTGAATTATTTAAAAAAGTAATAGTCTACAGGTCATTGTATCTTAAAGTTTATATTGCTATCAAGTGTATATTACGTGAATAAAAGAGCGATAAGTTGACCATTATGTTAATAGAACAACGAAACTATGAACATGGTAGGAGGAAGAACATGGTAAAAATTAGACAGGACGCATGGATGACAGAAAATGATGAGATGCTAGCAGAGATGGTATTACGTCACGTTCGAGAAGGTAGCACTCAACTAAATGCATTTGAAGAAGCTGGTGATGAATTAAATAGAACTGCAGCCGCTTGCGGATTTCGCTGGAATGCAGTCGTCCGCCATCAATACGAAAGTGAATTAAAGGAAGCTAAAAAAGAAAGAAAAGAAAAGCTACGTATATTAGGAAAGGATTATAGACGAAGAGGAAACGGAATTTATCTAGCTAAACCTCAAGAAGATGGCGATCGTGCACAATCTATTCCAGTATCTGCATTATCAATTGATATTATTATCGCGTATCTTGTACGATTGCAACACAGTGATTCAGATATTTCTAGATACCGTCACCTTTCAACTATTTCAAATGAAAAGATTCGTAAATTAGAAAGTGAACTTGCAAAACTTGAAAAAGAGAACGCAGCTATTAAACAAGATTACGAGCAATTTGTACAAATCATGAACCGAGCTAGACGTCTTGTAACATTAAACGAAGAGGAAATCCCAGCAGTACCCGTTTTTCAAATGGAGAAGAACGGTAACCTAGTATCTAAAGAACCACCAATCGTTTAGAAGATTGGTGGTTTTGTCTGTAAAAGAACTCAAAACTTGATTAGAACTAGAGTCATATATATATTAAGTACAGCAAGGACCACCACTTTCTTTTCCATGGGCTTGGCTTCAGCATGCGAGGGTCATCTGCTCAAGCTATTCCCACAAAGTTCTTCGTGGAGGTCCTTTTCTTATGTTTCAATTTAAAATATCTATTTTTTTCTTATAGTTTGATGAAAAGACATCTAAGAAAATATATTATCATTTTTCTAGCATTTTCTTATTCCTGTCTACCACTCGTTGCATGTAAAAGAGGTACAATTCCATTTCATCTGGTGTGACGGACTGGTTGATAACAACACTCGATAATTGTTGGAGCATCTGCTGGATACGAATGACGATATCCTCTACTTTGAACGATGTACCAAGCAGTTCATTCATCGATGCCATCACTCCTGGTTTAATATCGGGATATGTAAACTTTGTGTTTTCTCCTTGTAAGCCGATTTCGTAAAATTTACGAATTAGTTCTGCTCGTTCACTTCCACTACCTTCAATACATAGATACACTTGCACTGCGATTCCCTGACGAAGTCTACGCTGAGAAATCCCAGCAAACTTTTTACCATTTATACTTAAATCATATGAACCTGGACAATACGATCCAATAATCTCATAAGCTTCTATTTTCCCACCTGACTCGGGGAATAAAAGTTCTACAAATGCAAGCATCACTTCATAGCCAGTAGGTATATCAATTGCCTGTTTCGCTTCCGGCAAAATAATAGATACATTAAGTACACCTTCATCTAAGACAACAGCTAGTCCGCCCGAATTACGAACGATTGGGGAATATCCCTGTGTGCGAAGAAAATCCTGTGCATCTTCCACGAACGGTAGTCGGTGATCTTGTATACCTAACACAACAGTTTGGGAATGGACCCACGTACGAACGGTTGCAGGTGACTGCTCTTGTCCTACTAGATGACAAAGTAAATCATCCGATGCGAACGATTCGAGTGCTGATCTACTCTTACCGCTAAGTGATTGATCCCAAAATCGCCACTTTTCTTGTTGCAATAAATCTTCTATTTCTGACATGTAACTTCTCCTCAAATAAGTGCTTGTGCAGCTGTAATATAAGCTAGTTTATATACATCATCTGCAGAACATCCTCGTGATAAATCATTTACTGGTGCATTCAATCCCTGTAAAATAGGCCCAATTGCTTCAAATCCACCTAAACGCTGTGCAATTTTATAACCAATATTCCCTGCCTCTAATGAAGGAAATACAAATACCGTTGCATCCCCTTTTACTACTGCATCTGGAGCTTTTTTTGCTGCTATTGCTGGAACAATACTCGCGTCGAATTGTAGCTCTCCCTCTATTATAATACCTGGATCCATCTGTTTTGCTAATTCAGTAGCTCCCACTACCTTTTCTGTTTCCACCGATTGGGCAGAGCCTTTTGTAGAAAAAGATAACATTGCGACTTTTGGTTTTATTCCAAAGGCTGCAGCTGTTTTAGCACTTTCAACTGCTATTTCCGCTAAGTCTTCACTCGTTGGTGCAATAGTAATTGCACAATCAGCGAATACATATCGAACATCATCTTTCACCATGATGAACGCTCCACTTGTTTTCGAGATTCCTGGCTTTGTTTTAATAATCTGTAATGCAGGGCGTACTGTTTCAGCAGTTGTATGTGCTGCTCCACTAACCAATCCATCTGCTTGCTCCATATAAACTAACATTGTTCCAAAATAATTGACGTCTTTTAAAATTTCACGCGCTTGTTCTTCTGTCACTTTACCTTTACGACGTTCTACGAATGCAGAGACAAGCTTGTCCATTTCTTCATAATTTTGGGGATTAATAACGGTTAGAACAGAAGGGATCTCTTCTTTATTTCCAATAATAATGGGATGAATGATACCTTCTTCCTGCAATTTCAGAGCTGCCGTAATAATTCGCTCATCATTTCCCTCAGGTAATATAATAGATAAATTGGCATCCCTTAATTTTTCTTTTATTTCTTGAAAAAAATCCGCCATTTTTTCTCCTCCTACGCTCATTTTTGTTACTTCAAGCATACACGAGTTTGTCACAGATTGTCATGTCAAAGCCGTGTCATTAGAAGAAAAGTTCGAATGTATATGATACACTGAATATGCGATTATTTAACTTAAAGGAGTGTCATAAATAATGAATGAAGCAGCAATTACATTAGATGGTTGGTACGTATTACATGATTTCCGCCAAATGGACTGGGCATCTTGGAAACAAGTAGATCCTGAACTACGCAAACAAGCTACAGAAGAGTTCGTAGCATTTTTGGATGAAATGCAACTTGCTGATGATGCAAAAACGGGAGCTCATGCTTTTTACACAATTGTTGGGCAAAAAGCAGATTTTATGTTAATGACATTACGTCCAACAATGGATGAGCTTCAAGAATTGGAAGCAAGATTTAACAAATTGACAATAGCGGACTTCACAATTCCTGCTTATTCATACGTTTCAGTAGTAGAACTGTCTAACTACTTAGCTGGTGAATCTAACGAAGATCCATATCAAAATCCACATGTACGCGCACGTTTATACCCAGAGCTTCAACGTTCTCAATATATTTGCTTCTATCCAATGGACAAGCGCCGTGATGGAGATGACAACTGGTATATGCTTCCAATGCAAGAGCGTAAAGATTTAATGCGAAGCCATGGTTTAATCGGTCGCAGCTACGCAGGAAAAGTGAAACAAATAATTTCTGGTTCAGTTGGCTTTGACGATTTTGAATGGGGCGTAACACTATTCTCAGACGATGTTCTTCAATTTAAAAAGTTAATATACGAAATGCGTTTTGATGAAGTAAGTGCTCGTTATGCAGAATTCGGGTCATTCTTCACAGGTACTATTCTTGCCGGTGAAAAGCGCTCTACATTCTTTAATATTTAATAGGAAAAGGCTGCAGCTATGCAGTCTTTTTTTAGATTAGAAAGTATATAAAGATGTCCTGTGAATACTGGATTCGTGGGGCTTGCGGCTGAAGCCGTGCACAAAGAAAGCGTCCGCTCTTCGCTACAATCAACGGCAAATCTAGGTTTCTGTTGAGAGAGGAACGGGCTTCTTTTTTTCATTTTCTTCACAATACACTTCCAATATTTCCCTATTCGCAAGTAAACGTTGAGTCAGAGCAAGTAAATACCACATAAGAACAAGTAAGCCTCAGTAAAGAGCAAGTAATTCAAGCACTAGAGCAAGTAAAAAGGTATTGAAAGCAAGTAAGCAAGCTTTTGCCATATACTCAAACAAAGTAAACTCCTTTTATCGGAATATAGTTGTGTTTGTGGCCCTCTAAGTCTTGTGTAATCCCCTATTGTTTCAAAAATCCATTAAACGGAAAAACGCTCGCTATTTTTAGACAATCTTTGTTCATCATTTTCTAGCTGGATGCATAGTGTATGGGTAGGAGGTGATGCAATGGCAGTCGTCAAATCCAACACGAAGCAAATGGAATTACTTGCACGGCTGATGCGAGCAGAAGCGGAAGGTGAAGGCGAGCTCGGCATGCTTATGGTTGGAAACGTAGGAGTAAATAGAGTTCGTGCTGCCTGCCTAGATTTCAAAAATATACGTACGCTAGAGGAAATGGTTTTTCAAAGCCCCGGAGGATTTGAGGCAACACAGAAATCGTACTTCTATCAACGTGCACGTGAGCAAGATAAAAGGCTTGCCCAAAGAGTTATTAATGGTGAACGTTTTCATCCTGCAACCCGTTCTTTGTGGTTTTTTGAACCACCTGGTGAATGCCCAGCGCAGTGGTATAACCAATGGAATACTGGTCGTTTCAAATCGCATTGCTTTTACTCTCCTTCTACCGCAGATTGTCCTGAAATTTAATTTTAGAAAGGATGTATGAATGGTTCAATATTATTGGCACCCTGGAGGTTTTCCCCAACAGCAACAGCAGATGCAACAACCGATGACCCCACCTAGCGTACAATTACCTGCAGCTACTAGACAACAGGAAGAATCTTATATTGAAAATATTTTAAGAGCGAACAGAGGCAAGTTAGGTACATTCTATTTTACGTTCGAGAACAACCGAGAAAGAAATAATTTAGTAATTACCGGCTATGTGGAAGCAGCTGGTCGAGATCATGTCATTATTAGTGATCCAAATGGTAAACGATACTTAATGCTTATGATTTACTTAGACTATGTAACATTTGATGAAGAGATTAATTATTTCACATGATGCCTAGAGCTTATTCGTATTTGCGAATAAGCTTTTTTTATGATTGAGTGCTCCACAATTCTAGATGAAACTCGCACCACCTAAGCTTTTTCTCAAAATAAAAAAGCCGAACCCACGTGAGATTCGACTTTCCAACTAGTTTGCGTACTTCACTGCAGCTACTATGAGCATAATCCATCCTGCTAAAAATGCTACTCCACCAATTGGCGTTATTGCACCTAAAACACTAATTCCCGTTAAACTCAAAACATATAAGCTACCAGAGAAAATAACAATTCCTGCAAGTATTAAATACCCTGCAGTATTCAAAGTAGAGAGTGGGCCAAGCACTTTACTGCTCATCAATATACCTATAGCTATTAAAGCTAACGAATGGAACATCTGATACTGAACTGCTGTATCCCATGTCGCCAAATATTTGTCGGCCACCTTGCCTTCTAATAGATGAGCTCCAAATGCTCCAAGAGCAACAGATAAAAATCCATTAATAGCACCTGCTATAATAAAAAATTGCACAAATTTCTCCTTCTTTCTCTTAGAAATCGAATAGGGAATCCCCATTTGCATCTTCTTCTTTTAAAGCGACTGGTTGTGTAGGTAGAATAGCTGAAGACGTCTGTACACTTCTAGTAATAGGAGCTTGTGACGGAATTTGACCTTCTAAACCAGCATCACATAGCGCCTTGATTGCCACAAGCGATTCTCTGACAGATTGTTCAGTTCCATTATTTTTTGCGTACTTTAGATGTTTATCTATTTGCATTAAAAGTTGCTCATTAGAAATCATCGTCTATGACCCTCCACTTGCTTTGGTTCAAATTTCAAGCATTCCATACCCGAAGAACGCTTAACTACTACAGAGGGAAGTTCCTTTGTTTTAAATCCATATGCTTTACATCCACGGGGATTTCGCGCATCCCATGTCGTAAAAAAGTGTCGACATTTGAAACAATTTACAGGCAATGTCCTCCCCCACTTTCCACTGACTATCGTAGCATATTTATAGGCAAAAATCGATGGGTTGCTCACCCCATGCAGCTAATTGGACATTAATCCTGGAATATGGCTTACTCCCAAAAAATCCTCGATGCGCACTTAGCGGGCTAGGATGTGGTGCTGTTATAATAATATGTTTCTCGGTATCTATTAGTTTTATTTTGGACTGTGCGGGCTTGCCCCATAAAACGAAAATAATAGGTTTTTGACGATCAGAAAGCTTTTGAATGACAGCATCTGTATACGTTTCCCAGCCCATACCTTTATGTGAATTCGCTGCTCCAGTTCGAACAGTTAACACTGTGTTTAATAGCAGAACACCTTGCTTCGCCCACTTCTCTAAATATCCATTAGTTGGAAAAGGGCAGCCTAAATCATCCTCTAGTTCCTTCAGCATATTCCTTAAGCTCGGCGGTATGCGGACACCTGGCTTCACTGAAAAACTCATTCCATGGGCTTGGCCATTCCCATGGTACGGATCTTGACCCAAAATCACTACCTTAACGTTATCATAGGCTGTAATCTTAAATGCACTGCCAATTTCGTTACGTGCAGGAAAAATTGTTTGAGTAGCATATTCCTTATCTAAAAATAACTGTAGCTTTTTATAATAAGGCTTCTCCTGTTCCTCTCTTAACACATCTTTCCAACTAGGCATGTCCATGTCACTCCTTAAAATCCACTTCTACTTCATAATCTACTAACTGGAACATTTCTTTCACCGACTTAGCAGCATTGTCTTCTGCTAATTGTAAAATCCCCTGTCCAGTTGTTTCTTCAATCATCATCTCTTTTGCAGTCTCTGCAAGTTCATATGCTTCCTCGATATCCGCTTTTTCGCGGAATAACCCTTCATATGAGAATACTTCAACCTGGTCAAATAAAATCTCTGGTCCACCTAAAAATTCTGGATGTGGCAATGTTAACTTGGCCGTCTTATTCTCATCATTTACTACTATATCTGATTCGGTTACCTGTGAAAAATCGACGCCAGCTTTGACAGTTCCTGGTACAACTACAAGGAGCTGTCTTTTCGTTCCAGGTAAATCAATCCCAATCTCTTTTCCAAATACTGCATTATCTTGTCTTTCAATAATTACTTTGGTATATGCCTGTGCTGTAGACAACTCATTCAAAGCTTGTACTTGTTCGACGAATGATCCTTTACTTTCGGTGAACGTACTTCCTTTAATAGCCCAAAAGGCTGCAAATGGAAGTGCCGCTACTAATAAGAGAATGAGAAGCCCAATGAGTAGAAAGGACTTCGAGCCAAATTTATATAAAACACGGGGCATCTTCCAAAAGTTAATACCTTTACGGGAAGGACTTTCCGCAATAGTTGCAGCTGTCTCATCTTGCGCTTTTAACTCCTTCAAAAGCTTTTCCATTTCACGAATCTTGTCCTCTTTTCGCATATCATCCCTCTTTTCCTCTGTTTCTATTACGTTTACAATAGCGAAAAGTTTCGCTATTAACAACTAATCTACCATGATACGATGAATAAAAGGAGATTTTTCATATGGCAGATTTTCACTATCGAGAGAAGTTAAAACAAATTGAAAAAGCAGCAAGTAAGAATATGTTGTCAGAAGGCGCTAAAAACATTGGAATGGGATGTTTTGTTTTTGTATTCATCCTAGTAATAGCATTTTTAATTTTTTTATCTGTTTCATTATGGATAAACGATATTATTGTCGGTTCTCTATTAACAGGTATTGTAGTTCTCGTCTGTCTATTTGTTTTATATAAGCTTTGGACAGCTCCCAAGATTCCATAATGTAAATATCCGACAAAATCTGATACAATAAAATAATTATAAGCAGTATAGAAAAAGGAGAAAAGTCCAATGTCTATCAAAAAAACACTTACAATAGCTGGTTCCGATACTTCTGGTGGAGCCGGAATTCAAGCAGATTTAAAAACTTTCCAAGAACACGGTACATACGGCATGAACGTTTTAACAGTTGTTGCTACTATGGATCCCGATAACGGTTGGAGCCACGGAGTATTTTCATTGCCAGTAGACGAGATTAAACGCCAAGCAAAAACCGCATTGTCTACAAACGTTGATGCTATTAAAACTGGAATGTTAAGTACAGAAGATATTATAGAAACTGCAGGGAACATTATAGAAGAAGCAGGAGTTCAAAGTGTAGTTATTGACCCTGTAATGGTATGTAAAGGCGAGGATGAAGTACTAAACCCTGGAACAGTGGATGCAATGATTACGTTCTTACTTCCACGCGCATTAGTAGTTACTCCTAACCTATTTGAAGCTGGACAACTGTCCGGAATTGGAGCTTTGAAAACAATCGAGGATATGAAAGCAGCTGCCGAAAAAATTCACGCACTTGGTGCTAAAAATGTAGTCATCAAAGGAGGAAAACAGTTAAAACAGGAAAAAGCTGTTGATCTATTCTTCGATGGTCAAACCCATACACTTTTAGAAACAGAAAAAACTGAGACTACTTATAATCACGGTGCTGGTTGTACGTTTGCCGCAGCAATAACTGCAAACTTAGCTAATGGCTTATCTGTTGCCGATTCAGTTTTTGAAGCGAAGGAATTTGTTTCGGCAGCCATCGCTCATGGGTGGAAGTTGAATCAATACGTTGGTCCAGTCCTACATGGTGCTAAAGGTAAATTTGGTGCACCAGAAGTAACTACCACAACTGTTTAATACGCTGTTATTAACTCGTAAGGTCATCTATGACTTACGAGTTTTTTTATGTTAAATTCAATCATTCGCTTCATATAGTTTTTTTCATTATACTAGTAGCAGACAGTATGTTAGGAGGCAATATGAATGGAAATTGTTCAAGTAGATCGCTTGCAAGAGCTTTTAAATAACTTTGCAAACGAAGATGTATATATACATTTAGAAACGACTAATGGTGCATATGCTGCCCATTTTAACGAGAATGTTTTTAATGCAGGAGCATTTATTCGAAATGTAATGATTCGTTATGAACTTGGAAAAATAGCTGGAGAAGCTCCACATCGTATAGGTTTGAAGCTACCTCATGGTTGGGTTTATGCGCAAGGAATTACCCATTTCGAGCTAGATGAACACGGTCGATTACTGATGGCCGGTCATGACCAAAGTGGAAAATTAGCGGTTGCATTACAAATTAGTAAAACACCATTTACTTATTAAGGAGGACAAATAAATGACATTACCAATGGAACGACATGTACTAGTTGTATTCCCTCACCCAGATGATGAAGCATTTGGAGTATCAGGTACAATTGCTACTTATATTAATCAAGGAATTCCGGTTACATACGCTTGCTTAACCCTAGGAGAAATGGGAAGAAATTTAGGAAACCCTCCGTTTGCCACACGTGAAACATTGCCTCAGATACGTAAAGAAGAATTACTTGCATCAGCTAAGGCAATGGGTTTGACAGACCTTCGTATGATGGGATTACGTGATAAAACGATAGAGTTTGAAGACGATGAAAAAATGGTCGAGATGATGCAAAATCTAATATCTGATACGAACCCTTCACTTATTATTACATTTTATCCTAATTATGCAGTACATCCCGATCATGATGCGACCGGACGTGCAATGGTTCGTGCGGTACGACGTATGCCAGAAGAGCAACGACCGACGATTTATGCACTAGCATTCTCTAATGATTCTAAGGAAGTTCTAGGAGAACCAGATATTGTTCATAATATAAAAGAAGCAGCAGTCCAAAAAATGGGCTCTATGCGTGCCCATATTTCACAAACTGCATGGATGTTAGAGGAAATGGATAAACGTCTAGCAGATGGGGAAACCGAAGCAGAGAACTGGCTAAACTTTGAACGTTTTTACACCTATGATTTCTCCAAAGATTTCGAATAAAAAAACTTTTCGATAACTATAGACTTATCTCTGTATTTGAATTATTATTTGTAAGCGTCATCATTACACTACATGAATAAATATTCAAATATAGAAAGTTGGTCTGTTTCATGAAAAAGTTTTCCTTATCCACATGGCTATTGTTCTTACTCCCGTCTATAGCGGGTGTTATACTTTTTATGATTCCTCTACCATTTGATGGTGGATTTAAAATACCGATAGCTTGGCTTGCGAGTATTCTTTCAACAGTACTTGAGCCTGTTGTACAATGGTTTGCTTTGATAACACTTTTAATCGCTGCAGTTGGTTCGACAATTTTTCTATTCAAACCTAAAGAAGAAACCTTTATCAATAACTTGTTTAAAGTAACTCCTTTTTGGACAGTAACACGGATTGTTGGAGCAGTGTTTTCCATCTTAATCATTTGGGAAATTGGCCCAGAAGCAATTTGGAGTGAAAATACAGGTGGAATGTTATTAAGTCCAACTGGATTAGTGTCCTTCTTATTTACCATTTTCTTATTCGCAGGATTGTTGCTACCTCTTCTATTAAACTTCGGATTACTGGAGTTCTTTGGTACGATGATGGTGAGAATTATGCGTCCGTTATTTAAATTACCTGGCCGTTCCGCAGTTGACGCTCTTACGTCATGGGTTGGAGATGGTACAATCGGTGTTTTGCTTACGAGTAGACAGTATGAAGAAGGCTATTACACGAAGAAAGAAGCAGCAATTATTGGTTCTACCTTCTCTGTAGTTTCAATTACGTTCTGTATTGTTGTATTAGATCAAGTAGGTTTAGGTAAATACTTCCTTCCGTATTATTTAACTGTTCTACTTTGTGGTATAGTTCTTGCGTTTATCATGCCAAGAATTTATCCACTTGCTGGAAAAGAGGACGTACATATTGATGGACGTCCACTTGACTTAGAAGCAGAAAAGTTCCCTGAAAATTATAATGCTGTTACACATGGTTTAGAAAATGCATTAAATACAGCCAATAAAAACCGCTCGATTAGTAAGTTTTTCGTTGATGGTATAAAAAACGTGGTGGATATGTATATCGGGGTTGCACCTGTAGTGCTTGCATTCGGTACAATTGCATTAATGCTTGCAGAATATACTTCGGTATTTGCTATTTTAGGCAAACCATTTGAACCTTTGCTTATGCTTTTCGGAATTCCAGAAGCAGCAGCAGCAGCTCAAACTATGGTTGTTGGTTTTGCAGATATGTTCCTACCATCAATACTTGGTGCGTCTATTGAATCGGAAATGACTCGTTTCTTTATCGCTACAATGTCCGTAACACAATTGATCTATATGTCAGAAGTAGGCGGATTGTTATTAGGCTCGAAAATTCCGGTTAATATTAAAGATTTAATCGTTATTTTCTTACTACGTACGCTTATTGCATTCCCAATCATTGCTGTAGTAGCACATATATTGTTTTAAATAAAAACAGCGAACCTTATAGAAGGTCCGCTGTTTTTTTTGTTGCTAGTTTAGTTAACATATCCTTTGTCATTGCATCTAAATCGTATTTAAACGAAAAGCCCCACTCTTCCTTCGCAGCTGTTGCATCAATCGAATCTGGCCAGCTGTTTGCTATTGCTTGACGAATTGGATCCACCTCATAGTTCATGGCGAATGTAGGTATTTCTTTTCTTATTGATGCTGCAATTCCCTCAGGTTCAAAGCTCATTGCTGTTACATTGAACGCATTACGGTGTATTAGTTTGCTTCCGTCTGCTTCCATTAAGTCTACAATCGCCTGTAATGCATCAGGCATATACATCATATCCATATATGTTCCAGCTGCAATATATGATGTATATACTCCATCTTGTATTGCTTTATAGTAGATATCCACTGCATAATCAGTTGTTCCGCCACCTGGTAAAGTTTCATTGGAAATTAGCCCTGGGAAACGTACTCCACGTGTATCTAAGCCAAACTTGTTAAAATAGTAATCACATAGTAGTTCACCAGATACTTTGTTCACACCATACATGGTTGTTGGACGCTGTAATGTATCCTGTGGAGTATTCCTCTTAGGTGTAGATGGACCAAATGCTCCTATAGAGCTTGGAGTAAAGAACTGTAAGCCTAGCTCTCTTGAGGCTTCTAATGCATTCACTAACCCACCCATGTTCAAATTCCAGGCAAGTAAAGGTTTTGCCTCCGCTGTTGCTGATAATAGAGCTGCCATATGAATCATCGTATCAGCTTTAAAATCCTTTGCGAGCTGATGCATTTTTTCTCCGTCTGTCACATCCAAAATTTCAAAAGGACCACTTTCCGATACAGGGGAAGCTATATGTCTAATATCTGTTGCTAATACATTTTCCGAGCCATATTCTTTTCGCAATTTGGTTATTAACTCTGAACCAATTTGACCTAAAGCTCCAGTAACCATAATTTTTTTCATGAAAATTCTCCCTTTTAAAAACAAATGTATTTTTGAGAAGTACATTATTATCCTTCAAACCATTGATATGACTAGTCTTTCATGAGAATTATTATACAATGTTCATTCACTAAATACAATACCTCAGTTTAGGGAGTTTTGTTATAATAAAATAAAGGAGAGAATGATATGAGACTATTACCACTTATATACATATTTATTTTCGGAGTTGTACTAACTGTAGCTTTGCTATTTTTAAACCTACCATTTTGGTTAATTTATATAGTAATTATAGTTGTATACGTTGTATTACTTGTTTTACCTCAAATGTATACGATTTATAAATCTAACAATCTGAAAAAGATTAAGCGCTTTTTGGAGAAAAATAAACAGAAGCCTCTATTTGCATACCCACTTGCGGTAAAGAACGGCGATCGTGAAGAAATAATCTCTTCCATTCAACTTATTTTATCGAAGTACAAACAACCATATATGCAAGAGGTATATAAAACAAATTTAGCTTTATTTGAAAATAATGTATCACTGTTTGAACAACGCGCTAAACAAATAAGTAAAGAACCACTTCATACATACTACATTGCATATGCCGAAGCTCGAAAAGGGAATTTTGAAGAAGCTCATTCTTTAAAGGGGAAGTTGCCAGTTGGTTGGATGCCCTATGCAATAGATGCAATTATCGCTCTGGAAAAAAGAGATTTGAGCGGTTTTCGTATAGCCACTGAGCAGTGTATTCACTTGGCTAGTGGAATTCAGAAGTTTAATCTTTTTTATTCGTTTGAATGGATGGAAAAAGAGTATGCAAACTAAACAAAAAAACGCTGAAAACTATCAGCGTTTTTTCACTATTTTTTTCTATAATTAAGTTCTTCTGTGTGCTACCGACTATATGGAATAGGTACAAATCTTCATAAGCACCATCGAGAAAAATTGTTATTAAAATATGTTCCATTCCATTCTCCAAAGTTGCAATAACCTGGAATTCTACTTTTCGATGAACCTCACTTCGTTCAACCTTCATCTTCGTAATTAATGGTAACTTACTCAATAAACCTGCCCCCCACAGTGAATGATTCAAAGAAAGCTAAGAGCACCACCTCTTGTGGCAACATCCTGTTGACCTGAGGTGGCTAGACCTTCCCGCGTAACGTGTCACTTGAAACGGAAATCGTGTTCACAGGTATATTTATAATAGTCTTCCACAAAAAAGTAGCTATCAAGTTTTTACTTGATAGCTACTTATTATTATTATTATTATTATTTAATTACCCCAAGTTCTTTACCAACTTTTTCATAAACAGCGATGGCTTCATCTAGCATTTCTTTTGTATGGGCTGCAGTCGGCATGTTGCGTACGCGGCCAGTTCCTTTTGGTACAGTTGGGAAGACAATAGATTTTGCGTAAACGCCTTCTTCGAATAGTCGTTTTGAGAATACCTGAGTTAATTTTTCGTCCCCGATGATACAAGGAGTTATCGGTGTTTCAGATGCACCGATGTCAAAGCCTAGTTTCGATAAACCAGCTTTTAGGTAGTCACCGTTTTCCCAAAGTTTATCGTGTAATTCTGTAGAATCAATGATCATTTGAACTGCTGACGTTATGGCGGCTACATCACCAGGTGGTAGCGCTGTGGAGAATAAAAATGGACGCGAACGAACCTTTAACCAGTCGATTAAATCCTTTTTACCTGCAACGTATCCCCCTACGACACCTATTGCTTTGGAAAGGGTACCAATTTGAAAGTCAATTTCTTTTTCTAAACCAAAATGCTTAACAGTTCCTTTTCCTTTACCAGTCACACCTGAACCATGAGCATCGTCTACATAAGTAATTAGATCATATTCTTTTGCAATTGCTACGATTTCTGGAAGCTTTGCAATATCCCCATCCATGGAGAAAACACCATCCGTAATAACCATTACTTTGTTGTATTGCCCAGATTCAGTTGCAGCCTTCGCTTTTGCACGTAAATCATCCATATCAGAGTGATTAAACGGTATTATTTTCGCACGTGATAGACGGCAACCATCAATAATAGATGCATGGTTTAGTTGGTCTGATAGTATTGCATCGTTTTTATCCATCACAGCAGAAATCGCTGCCATATTACAGTTGAAGCCTGATTGATACGAAATTGCAGCTTCTGTTCCTTTGAATTCAGCTAGCTTTTGCTCTAACTTCACATGAAGATCCAGCGTCCCGTTGATCGTACGAACTGCTCCTGCCCCAACTCCATACTTGTCCACTGCTTCTTTGGCAATTTGTTTAAGTTCTGGATTTGTTGCAAGACCTAAATAGTTATTAGAAGATAGGTTAATGAGCTCAGAACCTTTTACACTGATTTTCGCTCCGTTTGGACCTTCTACAGGGTCGATTTCGTTATATAAACCTTGGCTTTTTAAATCATTTAAGTTTTCGGATATAAAATTATTTAATACATGAGACATGTTCCTCATCCTTTCGCGGGTAATATTCTACTCTATCTTACCACGCTAACAGGGATTGAGGAAAATAAAGCTGACACTAAAAGCCCCACAGACATTTGTCATGGGGCTTCGCATTTGCTACATCCTGTTAAAATCTCTATATTTACCTTATCGTTTCAAGCATTTTTTCCTGCAACTCACTCCATTTATCTTCTTCAATGGCTGAATCATAAAGCATCTTGATCATTTTCGATTCTCCAGCATATGTGCATAGATAATCTTGAGCAAGTTCCATTTCGTTTGAATAACGATTTCTCACTTCTAATATTTTATCCTCATTTAGCTTTGTTTGATCGATATGTGGGAAGAAATCTATAATTTCGTCTCCATCTCGCTCTGGTTCGTATATATGAGGGCTTGTAGCATCTACCACACATAACTGGAGTTGCGGAAGTACTACCCCGTCTACACTATTAGCATCAAGGCCACACCAAATATACCGAACATCTAAACCATGTAATTTAGCCTCTTCCCCAAACTTCTTCATGAAAGAAGATTTTCCACTACCTGGTAACCCTTTTATATACAATCTGGTTTTTAAATTTTTTGAGATTGACTCTAGTGTATCCTTTGCCCCAAGCGGAGTTAGCGATCCCATTAAACGATGTGTTACCTTCGGATTCTTTTGGAGTTGAATATTACCGATATTATTCTTTGTACAATCTTCAAGCAGTGCTGTAATCCCATCCCAGCTGATAGCTACCTGGATAAGCTGTTCCCATTCATCGTGTATCTTTTTTGCACGGGACAATGCTTGAAGCCCTTTTGTTAACCATACATCATTACTAATCTGTTTTTCTTTTACTATTGGACCAATGTCGCGGAGTTTCCTATCATTATAGGCTTCATAATACGGCACCCATTCATGCCCAGCCCCATAATAAGTGGGATCTACGGTGTCAGCTTGTAAGTAAAGGGTTTTAGTTTCATTAATATATAACCCCTCCAACAGGTCTTCATGCATTGGATCATAAAACCACTCCATATTTTTACCTCGGCGTACGGCATTATAGCCTATTTCCTTAAATATATCCGTCAATCGATAGGTAGTGGGTCCTTTAAAGAAATATACTTTGTTCGCTTCTTGAATAATTTCTTTGTAAAAGCTTTTTACACCTTGTCCAGTATATGACCTTCCCATATAATGAGTAATTATTCCATTCATAGCTTCATCCTCCCTATCATTCCTTCAAGAAATACTATATGCACTGCCCGGGTGAAATATGAAAAAGAGTGCGGAAAATCAGGATTGATTTTCCACACTCTTCTTCATATACGGCAATGTATAACCGCAAATCTTAAATAATAGTTTTTGAGATAATGGCAATGAATAGTGAACAATCTGCCCTAGCAGTAAAGCAATAATAATAGTACCGATTCCCACGGGACCACCAAGTGCCCAGCCCGCAAGTGCAACAATTATTTCAATACCAGTTCGCACCTTTTTAATACTCCAGCCCGTTTTCGCCATAAGTAGGAGCATAAGAGAGTCGCGTGGACCTGCTCCTACGTTCGGAGACACATAAACCCCAACACCTACTGCCGTTATAGCAATTCCAATAACAAATATAATCAGTTGACCTATGTAACTTGTAATCTCAGGCAATAGCCAGTTAAACACATCAATAAAGGACCCTATAAAAAGAATATTTAACCATGTTCCAAGCTGTGGAAATTTCTTTGTTCCAATCATCGTGATTAACACAATGATAATACCTGTCAAAATTGCCCAGGTGCCAATAGTTAAACCAAGATGATTATATAAACCAACATGAAATACATCCCATGGTCCAATTCCAAATTGCTGTCCTTTAATGGTCATCGAAATTCCCAAAGCCATCGTTGTGACTCCGGCAACAAAAAATATCCAACGCCAAACTAATTGCTTCATTTTATTTCACCTACTTCCCGTTTCTGAAAACTACATATAAAGTCTCCAGTATATAGTAGGTCAATTATAACGATGTTTTAAAGAAACGATTACATTTTAATTATTGTTGCAATTCGTCCATTCGTGAGTTGAAGTAAATCTTTGACGCTTAGTTTTATCTGAAGACCGATTTTCCCACCACTAACAAGTATAAAATCAAGGCTCTCTGCGCTTGTGTCTATCCATGTTGGAAATAGTTTCTTCATACCAATCGGGGAGCATCCACCTCTAATATACCCAGTGGTCGGTAACAATTCTTTTAACGACAAAAGCTCTACTTTTTTCTCACCGACTGCTTGAGCTACTTCTTTTAAATTCAACTCCTTATGTACAGGAATAATACAAACAAAATGCTTATTAGTTCCAGCAGTAACAAGTAATGTTTTATACACAACAAAAACGGGATAGCCTATTTTATCCGCTACAGTTACCCCGTCTACTTGATCTCCAGTGAGCTCGTATTCAATTAATTCGAACGTAATTTTCTGTTGCTCTAATTTCCGAACTGCATTTGTTTTTTGTTTTTTGCTCATGTTCGAATGCTCCTTCTTAAGCTATAAGGAAGAAACTTGGCTGTTGGTCAGTGAAACCATACTTTTTCATGTGTACTTGAAGTGAGTATTTCGCAATAGCTTGTTCTTTAAATCTTCTCTTCTGCAGATTCTCCAAATTTTCTCTCGGTATTTTAGGAGATTGAAAGTCGGATTGAACAGAACGATTGGATACCGCTGCCTCATTTTCTCTTTGCCTCTTAGCTTCAACCTCAACCTGTCTAGTGGCTTCTTGGTTTAATGAGATTTGTGATTGGACTGTCTGAATTTTCGCAGTAGCACTAGCTGCCACTCGCAACTCATTTGGAGACGGTTCATCAGAAGCAAGAGCTGCACTTCGAACTTCTTCCAATAGTTCAATCGTTTTCTCGGGTGTTGGTCCACCAATTGTTTGTACAGGCATAGAAGGGCCTTTAATATCTAGCATACTTTTATTTTTTTCAAGTTGCTGAAATTCTTTAACAGCTGCACTTACTTCAGGAGAATCATTTTCTTTTTCCTTATTCCCAAGTAATAATTCCTCTAACTCATCTAAGGCTGGATTTTTTTTAGGCTGATAAAACTCAGCGTTTTTGCGATAAGTTTGTCCTACATCTTTTCGTTGAAAAACACGCTTTCGTTGCTCTATCTCTGCTATTGTATTGGAAGTGCCATTACCAGTTGCTCTTACTAACGTCATATTTTCCACCTCTTTCCATATAATTGTCCTTCTTAACATTTTACCACTTTCGCAAAATATTCAATCTTACTTTTGTCATAGAATGGATATGCACAAAGACTCAAATATTTTTTTGGTAAAATTTGCCGACTTTAGGTCTTTAGTTCTATAAAAATAAGCCTCCGAAGTCGCTCTTTCGGAGGCTTATTCTAATATATTTAGATTTCTCGTTCGAATTAGATAGGAATAATTTGTTCCATATAATCCTTAATCATTTCTTCACTCATTTCCCCTGTGATGACTTTCTCTATTTTACCATTTGGGTTGATAAGTAAGGTGGTTGGTAAAGGATTAATTTTGTAAGTTTCCATCACACTTTTTTTGTCATCGATTAGTACTGGAAAAGTTAATCCTTTACGATCTATAAATTTTTGAACCGCAAAATCAGACTCTCCTATATTTACCGCCAATATTTCTAGTCCCTGGTCTTTATATACTTGATATTGTTTATCCATAAGTGGAAATTCTCGTTCGCATGGTTTACACCAGGTTCCCCAAAAATTTAGGAAGACTCCTTTACCTTTATAATCGGATAGTTGATGTTTTTCTCCATTCATATCCACAAGGGCAAAATCTGGAGCATCATCCCCTACCTGTATTAACGCGGTTTTCTCCTTCGTTAAATTTGTATAAATAGTAAAAACAATCGCCACTACCATTAAAGCTAAAATAATTGTACGCATATAGAAGCGCTTTTTCTTTTTATCCATCGTTATGGCTACCCCTTCTTTAATGACTTAATTGCGTTTCCACAGCACTAGCATCATTCCTGTTATAAATGTAAATGCAATGAATGCCAAAAATGGAATTGTTACAAAACCAAACCAATTGATATATTGTCCTGAACATGGAACTCCGTTTGTACATGCACTGAACTCACTTAAAGAAGGAATTTTTTGCAGTGCATAATGATAACTTGATACTAGCATTCCAATCACTGACAGCGGAAGAATATACTTATAAATCTTTCCGTCATTCTGGTAAAAAGCGATACCTAAGAAAATGACAAGTGGATACATCAAAATTCGCTGATACCAGCAGAGCGTACATGGTATAAATCCCATCCGTTCACTAAAAAATAAGCTACCTAACATCGCTATAATTGACGTTATCCATGCTAAGAGAAGTGGTTTATTTACCATCTTCTGACTCATCTACCATTTCCACAAAATCATCCATGGTTTGTCCAGTAAATTCTTTACCACCAATATAAATTGTTGGCGTCGAATTGACACCCAGATTATTTGCTGTACTCATATCTTTATCCCAGGCATCCTTTGCTTTTCCTTCACTGAAGGCAAGCCTCACTTTTTCAACTTCTTCCTGAGTTGCAACTTCTGCTAAAACCGCACTCAAAAACTCATCTGACATTAAATTCTCTTGACCTGACTCGTTCGTTTGATTTTCGAATAGAAGATGATGGAACTCCCAGAATTTCTCGTTACCTAGTTCTTGATAAACCGATTCCGCAAATTGTGCTGACGTAGTCGAATCTGCTGCGATAAACGAATAATTCATAAAGTAAAATTTTGCTTTACCTGTTTCTACTAATTCCTCGTTAATCATCGGCAGGAGTGTGCTATTAAATTCTCCACAGTGCGGACATTTATAATCACCAAATTCAACTATCTCAACTGGTGCAGACTCTTCTCCTAGAAATGGTTGCCCCTCGTAATCTATTACTACTGAGTCTTCTTTAGCATTCGTTAACATGACTATAGCAATCAGGCATACTGCCAAAACACCGATGAACCAAAATATTTTCTTAGACAAATAAAACACTCCTCTTTTTGAATTAAAACTACATTATGTAGTGTAAAGTGATAAAAATTTACGCAAGAGCGTAAATAAAAAATGCACATATCAAAACAAATATGGCTAATGACAAAAATGCTTTTTTTAATGGAACCTGCCACCGAACATCCTTTAATGGATCTAATATATACTCAATCCGGTAATTTACAGATGTATCCGCAAATGATGCATAAGCAAATGGCATTTTTTCTTGCTTGCCAACTTTCAACATCTTCAATAATGCACTACCTAAGTTCACAGATGTCTCCTGTTTATTAATAGCAAATTCATCTGCTAATACTTCCTTAATAATTCTATACTGATGATTGAACCACTTTAGAATCGGGATGTATCCAATTGTGGATCCACAAAGTGAAAGTATAAATATTTTTAAAGGATCACGATTGTTCTTATGATACATCTCGTGAGAAATGACAGCTTTTAACTCATCATCCGTTAGTATGCTTATCAATCCTGTTGATATAACAATTTGGGGCTTTACGAATCCCATGGTTATAGCTATTGGCGCAGGATTCGATACGATAATGATATCTTTTTCCCCGCTACTATGTGTTTGGTTCATATTGTTCGTGAGCAAATTATCTTTATATCGTTCAAAATGTCTTTTCAATCGTAAAGAATAGAAAAATTGAGAACTTATTTGCCAAATGGTGAGCAACAGCGTATAGATTACGAGTGCATCAAGTGCATATTCAAGTGAAGACAGTCCGATTCCCTTCAACCAGCTATGACAAACTACCACAATATTAAATTTGACGTTCCAACCAGCCAACATAGACAGGACATATAAAGCCATTTGAATAAAAATCGTTCCTGAGGTGGCAAGTGACAAGAAAAATATAAATGAAGATTGACGTTTAGACATACACTACATATCCTTTTTCAATTCTTTAATTTTTTGCTCGAGCTTAGCAACTAAATCATCATCTACATCTTCTAGCGCGTCTAACATATGACTGACAACGACATTCCCGAACTCATCCATTAATTCATTTGTCATTTCTTTTGACTGCTGACTCAAAAATTCAACTCTTGACTGAACAGGCTTATAAAGAGATGACCTACCTTCTGCCCGCTTTTCAAGAATCCCTTTTTCAACTAAGCGGTTCATAACCGTCATCACTGTATTAAAGTTAGTCATCTTTTCCTTATCTAAAACTTGCTGAACATCCTTTATCGTCATTTCTACGTCATTCCAGAGAATATCCATAATTTTAGCTTCTAGAGGGCCAAAAAAGCGGTTTAATCCACTTTCATTAATTTTAAACTTTCTAATCAACATCAATTTATCACCTCACACTACTCATTGTAGTGCAAATGTTTCTCGAATGGAAGTATTTTATTCAAGAAATACTGTTGTTCCAAGTTAACTAGAGCCGAACTCAGTCTGGTAAGCCTGTCGATTACTCCGATTATTCACTGCTCCCAATTGCTATTGAATAAATTTCACCTGAAATGTTCATACTTCCAAAAAAGAAGAAGGTGAACACTTTGACTAAATTTGAATTAACCTTAAATGATTTTTATGTTGAAACTCTGAATGACATTGTTAGACAATTCAACGAACTTGTACCTGAGCATTCTTCATATTCTTATTCAGCGCAAGATGTAATTGAATTACTACTTGTTCGTGAACATGTGAATAGCGAATTAAAACTCATTAGACCTTGAAAAAGGTCTTCTTATATATTGAGATGTTCTTTAATCGATTTATGATGTCTTTTTCAGATTTTCAAAACCACTAAATTTATATAACCCTGTTATGGTTCATATTAAGAAAATAGAACTACCAAAAGGAGAAAGTATCTATGGAATTAGTTGTTCATGAAATTAAACGTTTAATAGAAGATTATTACAAATGCCCTAACTTCCTAATTAAAGAGCAAATCCTTATTGATATTGAACTCTTGAAAGGTGCATTACTACTTTTAAAAATCGACTTTGAATTAGATACTCCGTTAAAACATACTTGATAATACAACATCTTTTTCTAAACAAGAAGATGTGTAATTTTAATAATTAGCTATGCTTTGCAAAAAGGAACATACTAATACTTTAAAAAATAATAGAGGGATATGAAATATGGACTTTAATTTAATATGGAAATCAATTCTAATTATTGTTGTTGGTATACTGCTAATACGTTTTTCTGGAAGAAGATCGATTTCTCAAATGACAATATCACAAACTGTTATTATGATTTCAATCGGGACACTCTTAATACAACCTATTGCAAATAAAAGTGTTTGGACTACTTTTTTTCTTGCAGCCATTCTCGTAATAACTTTAATAATTATTGAATTTATCCAGACAAAATGGGACTTTACAGAGACATTTTTCACAGGTAAGTCAAAAATCATTATTGAAAATGGAAAACTAAAAGAGAAAAATTTATATAAGATGCGACTCACTGTTGACAAGCTTGAAATGAGATTACGACAAAACGGAATAGAAAAAATTTCTGATGTACAGTGGGCAACTCTAGAACCCAGTGGTCAATTAGGATATTCTCTAATCGAAAAAAAGAAGTTTGCAACAAAGGAAGATATCGAAAAAATTCAAAACACTTTAGACACTGTTTTAATTCAATTTAACCAAATTAACATTCAAAAAAGTCCACAAACAAACAATACAGCTCCTAATATTTTTTCTGAAATAAAAAATGGACATCACCAACACATAGATGAGCATCTTCAATAAATCATTTAAATTTTACTGTAGCTGCGCTTAATAGGTTTTATCAATTTCCACTGCCAACATCGTTTTTGGTGAACTTTATGTCTTAAAATTGTTTTTTCTACAAATATTTTTAGAATATTTCCACAACTTATCCACAATGTTGATAACTTATTAATCTTCAATACTTCTTCAACTCATCTAGTTCAATCAATCATCCGATATATAAGAATGCCAATAATGGAATCTTGGCGAATGCATTAAGTTCCCAAGTTCCTCCGTCATCTTCAAGTAATCCATTAAGAATACTGCATAAAGCAAAATAAGAATCTAAAAATGGATTGGTCAAATAATGACACAATCCATTTTTAGATTCTAGCTAATCAAATTTCATCCCTTTTAATAAATCTGCAAAAGCATTATTAATCGGCTCTTCTTCTTTATCTTGTTGTTTCAAATACTTCTGAACAGATTTTTTATCTACTTTACCGCCACCCTCTTTTTTACGGCGCGCTTCAAAAGCAGATAATTTCTCTCGATGACCACATTTACATACGAAAATTTGACCTTCTCCTTCCCCACGAAGTTCTAATTTCTTTTTACACTGTGGGCATCGAGCGTTGGTAACACGGGCTACATTTTTACGATGTCCACATTCGCGATCCTGACATACAAGCATTTTGCCTTTTTTACCGTTTACTTCAAGCATTGGTTTTCCGCAATCTGGGCAAGATTTCGTGGATATGTTATCGTGCTTGTATTTTTTATCGCTACCTTTAATCTCCGATACGATTTCTTTTGTGTAGTTTTTCATTTCTGATATAAATACTTCTTTTTTCAGTTTGCCATTAGCAATAGCTTCAAGTTTTTGCTCCCACTTAGCCGTAAGTGTAGGAGATTTTAATTCTTCCGGGACTAAATCAAGCAGCTGTTTTCCTTTTGAAGTTAGGTATATATCCTTTCCTTTTTTCTCCATTAAAAATGAATTAAATAACTTTTCGATAATGTCTGCACGTGTTGCGACAGTACCCAATCCACCAGTGGATTTCAATGTTTCAGCAAGGTTTTTATTTTGTGTTTCCATAAACTTCGACGGATTTTCCATTGCCGATAGTAATGTTGCTTCATTAAAACGAGCAGGTGGCTTTGTTTGTCCTGAAATCTGCGCAATTAATGTTACGTTTAAAGTATTCCCTTTTTCTATACGAGGTAGAATTTGTTCTTTTAAGTCTTCCGAAGTATCATCGTCTTCGAATCGATTTTCATATACTTCTTTCCAACCACTTGATAAAATAGTTTTCCCACTAGCAACGAATTTTTCATCACTGATTTTTGCACGAAGAGTTAATTGCTCGTATTCAAATGCCGGGAATAATACTGCTAAGAAGCGTTTTACTACTAAATCGTAAATTTTGCGTTCTTTATCATTAAAAGCTGAGAAATTTACATAGCCTTCTGTTGGAATAATCGCATGATGATCACTGACTTTGCTATCATCGACAAACGTTTTCGAAGCTTTTATAGGTCTTTTTAAAATCTTATTGGTTAGCAAGCGATATTCCCCTATACCACAAGCTTTAAGACGTTCAGCAAGCGTTCCAACAATATCTGTCGAGATGAAACGTGAATCTGTTCTTGGATATGTTAATACTTTGTGCTGTTCATACAGCTTTTGCATTATATTTAATGTATCTTTTGCAGAAAAACCAAAGATTTTATTGGCATCACGCTGAAGTTCAGTTAGATCATATAGACCAGGTGAATATGTTTTCTTTGGTTTCCTTTCAATTTCCGTCACCGTCGCATTAGTATTGCCTAGTTTTTTTACAATCGCATCAATTTTTTCTTTATCGAAGCTCCGGCTATTTCCTTGAGCATCTTGCCAAGTAAGCTTTAACTTATCAATAGTTTGCGCTTCTATTCCGTAATAAGTTTGTGCTTTGAAGTGCTTAATCTCCTCTTCCCGCTTAGCAATAATAGCAACGACTGGAGTTTGTACTCTTCCACAGTTTAGCTGCGCATTGAATTTTGTAGTTAATGCACGACTTGCATTTAACCCAATATACCAATCTGCCTCCGAGCGAGCTACAGCTGAAGCGTATAGGTTTTCATATGCTTTACCAGGTTTTAAGTTAGTAAATCCATCTTTAATCGCTTTATCCGTTACAGATGATATCCATAGTCGTCTAATTGGTTTATTTACTTTTGCTTTTGCAATAATCCATCTCGCCACTAATTCACCCTCACGACCGGCGTCAGTTGCTATAATAATCTCACTAACGTCTCCACGAGTAAGTTGAGATTTCACTGCATTGAATTGCTTTCCTGATTGTTTTATAACTGTAAGTTTAAGGTGATCGGGTAGCATAGGTAAATCTTCTAAATTCCACGATTTATATTTCACATCATAACTCTCAGGATCTGCCAAGGTTACAAGATGCCCTAAAGCCCAAGTAACAATATAGTCTTTGCCTTCTAAATAGCCATTTCCTTTTTTATCACATTTAAGTACACGTGCAATATCACGTGCAACAGATGGTTTCTCTGCTAACACTAAACGTTTTGCCATTAATAACATCCTTTCATAAATCCCTACCCTAAATATATCACACGTTTTATATTGGTTCAGTTTTGTCCTAAAAAACATTACAACCTTATTTTAATATGCTACAAGGGTAATATAGTTTTATCTACACATCAAATTACTACTACGATTTAGTGTGTGTTTTCTATCATACGAATAATAGATTTTATTTAATTTTATACTCAATTCACTATAAATTATTCTGGAAACTCCAGTACCGGTCACATTTACATCATTTCGTTACTGAAACATTACTTTTTTCTCACAAATTATATTCAACAAATGATATTATTGACATAATAGTAAAGGATGAAAGAGGTGAAATAGTTGGATGCATATAATACTTTTACACAAACAATATTAAATACTTCTGAGGATTTAATCCTCGTTTTGGACGAAACAGGCAAGATATTAAATAAGAATAATGCGTGGAATATGATTAAGCATGTAAATGAATATACCCTCCTTATTACAGAAAACTTTAACTTCACCGATTTATTGGAGTCAACCTATAACTACGATCAACTAGATTCTATCCAACAGGTACTACGTGGTGAAATAGATGAATTTCGAAAAGAATTTACAAGCCTTATAGAAAGTAACCACTATAGTTACTTATTCCATACATATAAATTGAATCTTTCTTCGAATAGAATAGGTGCAATTATTATATATTCATTATCGAAAAAGCATCTGGTAGTTAATTCAGAGACGACTAATATTTTAGAAAGCATGACAGATGCTTTCTTTTCTGTAGATAAACATTGGAATGTTACCTATATAAACGAATACGGAAAAACATTATTAAGCAAAGTGCATACAAGCTTTAACTATTGTAATTCCGAAAGTCCATCTTTAATAGAAACAGAATTTTACCCTTTCCTTCAACAGGTTATGTTAGAGAAAAAAACTAGGCAACAGGAAATTTATATCCCTTCTATCCCAACTTGGTTCGAGGTAAAAGCCTACCCAATGGCTGAAGGAGGATTGTCCGTATTTTTTCATCATATAGCGGAAAGAAAAAATATAGAAAAGGATTTAAGAAGTCTTGCTTATTATGACTTTTTAACGAACTTGCCTAATCGAAGAATGACTTACGATATACTCAAGCACAAAATAAAAAAGAATCAGTCTTTTTCCTTTTTTTACATAGATTTAGATGGTTTCAAATTAATAAATGATATGTATGGTCATGCACGAGGGGATGCACTTCTTGTAGAAATTGCCAAGTTTTTTAACCAAAGTATGGAGATCGATAAAGTAGTTGCACGTGTCGGCGGGGATGAGTTTGTTATATTTACAGATGAAGTAAATAAGGAACAGCTAAGCGTTATAGCTAATAAACTGATTCAAGATTTCCAACAAACTTCCGAATCCAAATCAGTGCCCTCTATTCCACTAAGCCTTAGTATTGGAATTTCCAGGTATCCTATGGATGCACCTGACACTGATTTACTGTTTCGTTACGCTAATATTGCTATGTACGATTCAAAGAAACGAAATGTTAATAACTTCAGTTTCTTTGAACACTCTATGATTGAGGAATTAGAAAGAAAGGTAAATATTGAAAATGAATTACACGGGGACTTAAGTGAAACATCGCTTCATTTTGTTGTACAACCTCAGTTCAATTCTATAACTAATGAAGTAATTGGAATAGAGGTGCTCACTCGTTGGACTCATCCAAAATATGGATATATTACTCCTCCAGAGTTTATTGAAATTGCCGATAATAGTGGAAGAATAGAGGAATTAACAAAGTATTTAATCAGCGAGGTATTTGCCAAAGTTTCTAGTTGGATTCAAGATTATGGATTTGATAAGTCTGTAGCTATCAATATCACCCCTAAGCTACTTGGAAATAGGCAGTTTTTTAATGATTTAATCCATTTTATCCAGTACTATAGAGTTCCACCCCAAATGGTAGATATTGAAATTACAGAAAATGCAAACTTAGAAACTGATCAAAATATATTAGAAAATATTGCATTTTGTAGAAAGCATGGAATTCGCTTATCACTAGATGATTTCGGGACAGGATATTCAAAGCTAGCAGATCTTGTAGATTTTCAAATAGATAAATTGAAAATCGATAAGTATTTTGTGGACAAGATTGGAAAAGAAACAAATGCAGAGCTCATTCTACATACATTTATGAATCTTGCCAAAGGATTAAAATGCGATGTTCTCGCTGAAGGTGTAGAATCAAAAGAACAGGTAGACTATTTGAATACTCTTGGTCTAACATACTTCCAGGGATATTATTTCTCAAAACCTATTTCTTTCGATGAATTTGAACAGAACTACCTAAAAGACAAATAATTATAGACAGGTGAAGGAAAAGTGCATTATCTTCACCTGTTTTTTTATGCATATTTATCGAATAACACTAAAGTAATTTTATGGAATGGAAAAGACTTAACACTATTCATTTCCATTGTAGTGGAACACTTTCCTCTGACGATGCCAAGTCTCCTAAGGTCAATATGGTAATGATCACAAAAATCCACCTTTACTTATATCGTATTAAACGATACAATCGGTTTATACGATATAAATGGAGGTTGCTATGGAATTAAACAAATATTTTACGGATATTTATTATTATTTACATCCTAAACATCAACAAATCATTTCTCACCAAAGTGTTCGTATACTGCAAATTATTCAAAAGGAAGAATTAGTTACAGTCAGTGATATAGCTAATGCTTTAAATATTTCTCATAATACTGCATCTGAACATGTGAAAAAGCTTGAATACAACGGTTGGGTTATAAAAGAACGACTGAAAGAAGACCAACGAAAAGTCTATTTACAATTAACGACAGTAGGATTAGAGGTAGTAAAGCAAAATACAGAATTAGACGAAATAAAATTGCAACAATCATTATTTAAATTATCGAGTGAGGAACAAACTATGGTGTTAAAAGCTTTCCGCATATTGAGTGAGGTAGTCAAATAATGTGGTGGATGAAAATCATTAGCTCAGCTTTTATCATAGCTTGTGTTACAGAGCTTGCAAGAAGGTTTCCATTATATGGTGGAATTATCGCTGCCCTTCCCCTTATTAGTTTAATGAGTATTTTTTGGCTAACTTTTCAAGGGGAAACAAGCAGAGAAATTCAAACCTTTACACTAGGTGTACTTGTTGGATTGCCTGCTACAATTGTTATGCTACTTGCAGTTTATATGATGTTAAAGCACTCATTTCCTTTTGTATTGGCGATAATAGTGGGCATCCTATCTTGGGGAGTTTTTCTTGGGATACAAAAATTAGTTCTTGCACAATTTAATATACAACTATAAATACAAAAACCTCCTGTCAAATGAATTGATAGGAGGTTTTGACATAATGGTGAGTGAAATAATAAGGTTTTATAGCTTCTATTTTATTTGAATGGAAGCAGAGCCGTCTAAGTAATTGGGATATGCAATGAAATCTAGTCTAATAGGGTTAATTATATCTTTTTCATCTAAAGTATTTATAGAAAATTGTTCTTTATCGTTGCCATGATTACTTTGTCCAGATATATCAACTATTTCACCTTTTGCATTTTCTCCTTGAGAAAATAAGGTATACATATAATTCTCTCTAATCGGATAATATCTAAGTTCGATTGTATTGTCGCCAATGTTTAATACTTCTATTTTTCTTTGTGAAGGCTGCTCCAGTATTTCCTTCTTTGCAAAATCTACTAGCAAGTAGCTTTCTTCTTTAGGGAGTGCTTGCACTTTATCGAACTTTAAATATAGCTCTTTCGGCTCCTTAAAATAATTACTTTGTAAGAAGTACGTATTTTCTTTGTTTTGATTTTCACCACGACCAGATATCCCATTACGAATAGAACTCCATATTTCACCGTTTTCATCTTCTATCCGCATATCCTCAAACTGCAATATTTTCATTTTGTTTTGTTTGTTAAATTCTAATGTAACAGCTACTCTTAATGGATATATCTTTATTTTTTTTACTTTTATTTGTTGACCTTCTATCTCAACGGTTTCATTTAATGTATATATTTTCCCGGGCTTAATTTCTTTTTTGAGTGTAAAAGGTACATTGAAAGGCGTTGTTTTGTTATTTTGCTCTACATCAAACTGAATTTCAAAATTATTACTTGTAAATTGTTCTGTCTCTCCAAAAACAAAACTAAATTTGTCCACTATTCTATTTGCTGTTTCTTGGTCTGGTAGATCATAACCAACAGATGCTATTAGTTCGTGTCCATCGTTAAATACCTTAACTACTTGGTAATCCATGCCTTCAAGTGAATGGGGAGCTTCTAATGTATAAAAGACTTCTGCACCTGTTTCATCAATAATAATTCCATCGACAGTAAGGGTCATATTATCCTTAATTTGGCTTTTACCGATTGGTTCATAATAATCATTTTCAACGATTGCTTTCATGCCTTTATCTAGCTGAACGAGATGCACTAACCTATCCATGCCTGGTATTGTAGAAATAGCACTTGCAAATGCAGGTGATACACGAATGGATGCCACGAAGGTTAGTAGTAGAATTGCAGCAACTGAAAAAGCCCATAACGTCTTTTTACGCTTTTGCTTTTTGTTTTTCGCTTGGAGTACCCCTTGCTGAATAGCATCATTTACGAGTTGTTCAGGTACTTCAACTTTTTCTAATCTATTTTTAGTTTCTTCAAGCATTTGTTCTTCCTTTTCAAACATGGTCCGCATCTCCTTTCTCCGATAGAAAACATTTTAATGACTTGAGTGCTTTGTGAAGCCTTGACTTAACAGTGCCTTCTGGAATTTTCTCTAGTTCTGCAATTTCTTTTATTTTCGTATTTTGAAAGTACTTTAGAAATATTAACTGCTGTTCAACACTAGACAAGGATTCTATTGCTTCGTTCATCTCTAGGTGAGTCGCATCTTCAAATCCTATCTTCTGTAGCACCTCGCTTGAACTATATCTTTTACGCTTTTTCAACTGGTCCTGACAGTAATTCATCATGATACGAACTAGCCATGTTTTCACGTAGCTTGGTTCTTTAACTGTATGTATTTTTTGATATGCTCGAAAAGTTACTTCCTGCATCGCTTCAAGTGCATCATGTTCATTTTTTAAAAATGCAAAAGCCGTACGATATAATGTATCTTTATATAATTGCATTAACTTTAAGAAAGCCTGGTCATCCCCTTTAATGGCTTTTTTAGCAATTTCTGATTCTACCACTCGGTCACCCCCTTGTTCTGATATACATTAGACATTGCAAAGTCGAAAAAGTTCATATAAATCTTAAATTTATTTTTCTTATGAATGGTCATGAATGTGATTATTAAAATGGATATGATAATAAATTGTGGTTACTTGCGCTCACAAGCTGGTTACTTGCTTTCAGCTCATTTTAACTTGCTCACCAGATAAATTTACTTGCGCTATTTTCTATTTACTTGCTCTCCCGTTGCTATTACTTGCCCTTAGGATATTTTTTCCATAAGCAGGTCACTTTCTCATACTCTTTCAGCTATTAAGCATTTGTTACTCCATATAAAAAAAGATGTCTCGATTTACCGAGACATTATACATTAGACATTGCAAAGTCGAAAAAGTTCATATAAATCTTAAATTTATTTTTCCTATGAATGGTTATGAATGTGATTATTAAAATGGATATGATAATAAATTGTGGTTACTTGCGCTCACAAGCTGGTTACTTGCTTTCAGCTCATTTTAACTTGCTCACCAGATAGATTTACTTGCACTATTTTCTATTTACTTGCTCTCCCGTTGCTATTACTTGCCCTTAGGATATTTTTTCCATAAGCAGATCACTTTCTCATACTCTTTCAGCTATTAAGCATTTGTTACTCCATATAAAAAAGATGTCTCGATTTACCGAGACATCTTAGTTTAACTTAGTGTGCATCTATTGTTTCTTTGCAGAGGTTTTTGCTCATTTCGGCGTATTGGACAAATACGCGAGCTAGCTCTCTTAAACGATCATGTACATCACTATCAATAATGACATTATTTTCATCGAAATGGCTTTTATGAGTATACACATAATTAGGTGTAACTAGGCATCTAAAATAATCTAATATCGGTTTCAGCTGATTTTCAATTACAAGATGATGCTGATATGTTCCTCCATTTGCCACGATTGATACTGGTTTATAGCGCATTGACTTTGGATGTAGGAAATCGAATGTGTTTTTTAGTACACCTGGTATGGACCCCTGGAAAATAGGTGAAGCAATTATAAAACCATCCGCTTGGTCAAATTTACTTACAAGCAGTTTCATATCATCGTTGTAGTTTTCAAATGGACGTCCATCTACAAATTGATGCTCGTAATTTGAAAGGCTAATAATCTCTAATTTGTACTCTTTATTAATTTCTTCTATATAGTCTTTCACTTGATCTAAGATGACACCTGTTTTCGTGCCAATTATCGTTCCGTCTACGAGTAGAATTTTCACAATACAGAACCTCCTTATTCACCCTTATTGTATCAAAAAAAGGCGATATTTTTGCAAAAAGAGACTGTATTTATTAAAGTTCATCCTTTTGACGGAGAGGTATTATATTATATGTGTCGGAGGTGTCAAGCTCACGACAAGGTCACCTGGACTTGCACTGAGCTCCATTTTGGTCGTAAAGAACTTTAAGGTGCCATCTGCTCGAAGGATATAGAGCAGAGTCGAGTCTTTAGCGCGAGCATCAAGGTATTGGTTGTAATCATACTGCTCTGTAATATTAGTCTTACGAATGACAAAACCTTTTAGCACAAGTTCCGTTAAATCATAAATATTCGCGGAGCTATTGAATAGTATTTTACCTCCAATAGATGGATGGTACTCACTTTCTGAAACATTGCTAGAAGCAGTTTGATATAGTGCATCTCGTCCCAACTCCACTACAAAGTTTGAGCAGATCAATGCATTATAAGCATCCATTTCTGTAGCGGCAATCATTTTAGGAAAAGGAGCCAAATCTAAGGAATACTCTGTTTGCTCGGACAATATATCCCCTGCATAAGTTGGTACTCCTAGTTTCCTTGCATATCTTAGTTGTTCCCATGAATTATCCACTACTAGTACATCCATTTTCTCGTTAAGCAATGAAAGAGCGAGCTCTGCAGTGAAAGCATTTCCACCAACAATTAGTACACCTGGTTTTTCTGTGGCAACAAGCTTGAGTTTTTTAGCAACCCATCCAATGGAAAATCCGTGGAAAATTACGGTTGCAAATACGAGTGCAAAAGTTAAGGCTGTAAGCATTTCTGCATCCTCATACCCGCTTTCTTGTAACACAGTAGCAAAATATCCGGAAACAGTGAGTGCCACTATCCCACGAGGTGCAATCCAACCGATTAATATTTTTTCATTGTTCATTAGGTCAGTCCCAATGGTCGATAACCATATTGATAAAGGGCGAACGATAAACAACATTGCTAATACAAATAGTACGATTTGCGGATTGAAAATTTCCAATAAGATACTCGGGTCTAAGGACGCTGTTAACATTACAAAAATACTAGAAACAAGTAACACAGATATGTTTTCTTTGAAATGTCTCATATCGTTGATGGATGCAATATGCATATTTGCCATCGTAATCCCCATCGCAGTTACAGCAAGTAAACCTGTTTCATGCATTATAACATCTGAGAAAACAAAAACTAATAGCACAACAGCAAACACGACAGGCGCTTTTAAATACTCTGGAATCTGACCTTTTTCAAACATTTTCCCTAATACCCAGCCGAATAACCAACCTAATCCCCCGGCAAAAATAGAACCTGTAAAGAAAAGTAAAAACGATGTGAATGACTCATCGCCATTTAT
The DNA here is from genome assembly GCA_900114885.1 of Psychrobacillus psychrodurans. Classification (GTDB taxonomy): domain Bacteria; phylum Bacillota; class Bacilli; order Bacillales_A; family Planococcaceae; genus Psychrobacillus; species Psychrobacillus psychrodurans. Next base: position 257,551 of record FOUN01000001.1, on the reverse strand, counting down.
AAACTTAATAGCTTCAAATGCAAATACAGCTAGTAATGCACCAAACGGATCTACTACAATTCCTTCCCATTTTAGAATTGCGGCTGTTCTGGATTTCAACTTTGCTTGTCTAAGTAATGGCAAAATAACCGTTGGACCAGTCACGATAAATAGCCCACCGATAACAAATGCAACAGCAACTGATAGCCCAGCAATATAATGCGCAGCAAGAGAGCCTGCGATCCAGGCTATGAAAGCTCCAAGCGTTACAATACGGGTAAGTGGCTTGCTAAAGCTTCGTACTTCACGGAAATCTAAATTTAAACTTCCTTCAAATAAAATAATAGCTACTGCTAAAGAAATAAGAGGGCTAAACAATTCCCCCAAGCTCTCTTGAGGGTTGACCAAACCCAAAATAGGTCCTATTAATAGTCCTACGATTGACATTAATACAATTGCAGGCATTCTTATCCGCCATGCTAACCACTGCGAAAATATTCCTACTACTACAACAAACATCAAAACAAATAACATCGAGTCAAACATAGCTTCTCCCCTTACTTATTGACTTTTTCCGGATCTACAAAAATATCTTCTCGCTTTTCCCAATTAAATAATTCTTCTCGTGAAATCGGCTGTTCCTCTATATCCTCTAAGGGTTTAGCGTTTAAAATATCTAATGGTCTATAAATTGTTACATCATTCTTAGTATTATGTATTGAGTAATGGTACATAGCAAAAGCCAATTGTTTCCCTTCAATGGACCGCATTCTTCTTAAAGGTCCTATTAATATAGGGTTTAAAAGTTGAAAAATACCTTCAGATAGGCGCTCTGCTAGGCGAAACTCGCCTCGGTCACCTGTTAGCAAGGATGGTTTATAAATGAAAAGATGTGGTAGCTCCATTTCCATTAACGCCTCCTCCATCCTACCCTTCACCTGACTATAGAAGAAAGGGGACTTTTTATTGGACCCAACCGCTGAGATAACATGAAAATTTGGGATCCCACGTTTTTTGGCTAAAGAAGCAATTCGTAATGGGTATTCTAAATCTACTTTCTCAAAGTTCTTTTTTGATTTAGCTTTTTTCATTGTAGTGCCCAGACAGCAAAATAGGTCATCCGCAATATCTAAATCATTTTCCCCTAATTTATCAAAATCCTTTACTTGAATGTCTAGTTTGGCATGTTTATAAGAAAAATCTCTTCTGACGATGACTGAAACCGCAGCATACTCTTCACTTTCACATAGTTGTTTTACTAAAAACTGTCCAGTAAAACCCGTAGCACCTACTACTATAGCTACCCTTTTAGCCATTTTACTCTCCCCCTTGTCATAAGCACCTGTCCATTTCCATACACTAAAGAGATAACCTTTGGAAAGGAAGATGTAATTTGAAACTAGCTTATTTATTGAATACATTACCACACCGTGGACTTTATCCTGCAGATCGTGCAGTAGCAATACTTTCTACTTTAAAACCAACTAACTTTGAAATTTTTGTGCTTAGCTCTAATACAAGCCTCATTCAATATTTAAAAAAACTACAGATTAAACCTCTTTTGTATAGAAATAATTCTCACCTGATAGAGGAAATGAGAGCTTTTAATCCAACTTGCATTATGCATGATGGGGGAAATTCGGAAAAAGATCTTATTCGCCGTTTAAAAGTGTTGGATAGTACGCTTATACACTTGGACGACCATGGAGATGGTGGGGCTTTAGCTGATTTGGTTATTCAAGCGTTGTATGAAAATCCTAAGGACGTAACGAAAGAGTGCTATGTATTTGGTCCGATTGGATATATTCCAACCAAACAAATTGTCTATAAAAATAATAACACGATACAGGATCCCCCGCATATAATCGTATCTTTCCCTCATGAAGATCCCGAAAACTTAACTTACCGAACTTTAAGGCATCTTGTACAGCTTCATATTCCACTTCAGATTAGCGTGTTAGTAGATGAGCATTACAAGCATGACATACTTGAACTAAAACGTTTTGCACTTACTCGTAAATCGATACAAATTATTTCTACATCGGAACCTGATACATTCATTTCTAATAGTGATATTGTTATAACTTCTGGATCATATATGCCATTCCTAGTGGCACAATTTCAAATACCTTGCATTGTTCTTTGTGCTCATGAAGAAGAAGTTAACTACGCATTCCCACAGGAAGGACATGGCTTCGCAAATCTAGGACTTGGTAGGAAGATAAAACAATCTTATCTTCAAAACGCAGTAATGGAAATTATCTTACATGATAATAGAAGAAATGCCTATATACAAAAACAGAAACGATTTGATTTTAGTAATAACTTAGTAGAATTGGTAAAACTAATTGAACAAACAATTGCAAGTTCAAAAGAGGAACAAGAAATAGTACGCTAAGTCCATTTTTATGCTACAATAAATGCAAAATGCTGAAGGTGATCGATGATGACAAAATCACAGCTACAATCAGAAATTGCAGAGCTAAAATTGGACTATATTAACTTGCAAGGTGATATGGAAAAATTAGAATCAAATGGCCATCCTACTCAAGTTGAAAATGCTGAACGTAGACTAGCAAAAATGGAAGAAAAACTTGCAGAACTAAACAAACAGCTCGCGGACTTATCATAAGCCGCAGAGCTTTCTTTTTGGAGGAAATAAAAACATGAGCTTATTAGTAGAAAATTTAGGACATACATTCGGTGATCGTACGTTATTCAAGGAAGTTTCATTTCGCTTAGTCGAAGGTGAGCATGTAGGACTTGTAGGTGCAAACGGTGTTGGTAAATCAACATTGATGAATATTTTAACAGGAGAAATCATTCATGACGAAGGTCGAGTAGAATGGTTACCAAACACACATTATGGATATTTAGATCAGCATACACGTCTACAATCTGGACGCTCTATGTTTGATACGCTTCGTGATGCATTTTTACCTCTTTATAAAAAAGAAGAAGAGTTAAATGTAATAATCGGTAAAATGGGCGATGCAACACCTGATGAGCTAGAAGTATTATTAGAGCAAATGGCAGAAATTCAAGATGCTTTAGATGCTGGCGATTTTTATTCATTAGATATGAAGGTAGAGGAAGTTGCTCGCGGTCTTGGATTGGATGCTATTGGACTGGACCGTCCAGTAGAAGCACTTTCTGGCGGTCAGCGTACTAAGGTTTTACTTGCAAAGCTATTATTAGAAAAGCCTAAAGTATTGCTACTTGATGAGCCTACCAACTATTTAGACGAAGAGCATGTAAACTGGCTTTCCAACTATTTGAAAAACTATCCGCACGCATTCTTATTGATTTCCCATGATACCGAGTTCATGAATGGAATTGTCGATGTTATTTTTCACTTGGAATTTTCTAAACTTACACGATACACTGCATCGTATGAAAAGTTCTTAGAACTTGCCGAGCTGAATAAAAGACAACATATCGATGCTTATGAGAAGCAGCAGGATTTTATAAAGAAACAAGAAGATTTTATCGCCAAAAATAAAGCGCGATACTCCACAACAGGACGAGCAAAATCTCGTCAAAAACAGTTGGATCGAATTGAACGAATTGACCGCCCTGAAACGGCAGCCAAACCAGAATTTAGCTTCAAGGAATCTCGTAGCCCTAGTCGCTACGTTGTAGAAGCTGAGCACTTGGAAATCGGTTACGATTCAGCGTTACTACCACCATTGACGTTTACAATTGAACGTGGTGAAAAAATTGCACTTGTTGGAATGAACGGAATCGGGAAATCGACCTTACTAAAAACTATTCTCGGCAAAATACCGCCTGTAAATGGGACAGTAACACGTGGTGATTTCTTAACACCTTGTTATTTCGAACAGGAAGTAAAACCTGGAAACATTACACCAATCGAAGCTATCTGGGAAACCTATCCAAGTATGGGCCAAGCCCAAGTGCGTGGTGCATTAGCTCGTACTGGCCTTAAGAGCGAACATATCTCCCGTCCCCTCTCTAGTTTAAGTGGTGGAGAGCAAGCAAAAGTTCGTCTGTGTAAGCTTATGATGGAAGAAACAAACTGGTTAATTTTCGATGAGCCCACAAATCATCTGGATATACATGCAAAAGAAGAATTGAAACGCGCAATGAAAGAATTCAAAGGTACAATTGTGCTAGTTAGCCATGAACCTGAGTTTTATGAAGACCTTGTAACGAAAGTATGGAACGTGGAAGAGTGGTTCTCTACTGGGAAAGAAGTTATTAAAGAATAATAAATACTCGAAGACCCTAAGTGTGTTTACACTAAGGGTCTTTTCCGCTTATTGAGTATCTATAGTATTTACTTCTATATGAAAAAGAGCCTCCCATCAAAATGGAGGCTCTTTACTCTTATGCTAGCACTAATGAATCTTTTGCAATTTCATCATTCATTATTAATTCTTTCAAACGTTGTTTGGCACGGAACAATCTAGACTTTACTGTACCAATTGACACTTTCATAACCTCTGCAATTTCGATTAGTGAAAATTGATGTACATAAAAATACATTACTGTTTTCTGATATATGCCATCCAATTCACTGACCTTGGATCGAATCATTTCACCAACGTCTTCTTTCTCTAATTGCTCTTCAACAGTTAAAACATCTGATGCGATTAAGTCCAGCAAAGAAATATCTAATTGCTCTGGCTGATTTGCTACGTATTTGCTGCGTCTTACTTGTTTGCGGTATCTATCACGAAATGTATTCATACAAATAGTCGTTAACCATGCTTTTACATGATCCACTTCTTTCATATAAGATTCGTATCGCACTACTTTAACCCAAACTTCTTGCATTAAGTCTTCAGCTTCTATTTGATTTTTAGTTAATTTCAAAGATAAATAATATATGTAACGGTTATATTCCTCATAAATTTCTTCTAATTGAACCTGCATGTTATTTTTCCTCCGCTCGGCTTTTCTTGTTAACTCTATAATGCCAAACTTAAACCTTACCCTCCATCGTATTCTCTTTCAGAAAAATTACAAAGGTGTAAGCCAAAATTTAGGAGGAAAAGAAATTAACTATGCACTATTACTTGTTTTATTAGTGTTTTCTTGTTCCACTTGTTTCTTACATACTTACATACTTACATACTTACATACTTACATCATACTCACCTACAGGAAAGAAAAAGGCTGAAGGCAAACTAGAATGCCCATCTTTTTAAAACTAAAGACTGAGCTGTAAGAAAGGCTTAGATTTTTAAAAGTTCCCCTTATCCACCCTCACGAAATGTAAATCAGTACGCGGTAGTTAATTGTTTACGTTATTTGTACTCATGTGACAGTGCTGGGTATAACTTGTATTAAGAGGAATTGAACCTCGAGGTTACCCCGAAACCTCTGCCCGTTGTCCAACTTGACCCGTTGGCGGGTTTGCACTCGCCTTTACATTTCGCTACCAACTTTCGACTATTCAATTACATTTGTAAGCCAGTTAATTTCTTGAATTTTAGTATCCAACATGCGATGTTTCTGGGATAATTCATCCACATATTTCTGAGTTTCTTTCACATTGATTGTCGTGACAAATTTAATCTCTGTTCTAGAGTATCTATCCTGCTGCATCGCAGCCGCCTCCAATAAAGCACTGTATACTTTTCTTTCTTGACCAAGAAGATCACGTTCCGTTAAAGCGTCTGCAAGAGAATGATGATCATCAAAAGCAGTCTGTAAATTTGTTCGATTAATATTTTTAATTAGTTGTTTTAGATCACTAAATATTTGATTCAGTTCTTTTTTCAATTCATAGGGATCCTCGTTCGGAGATTCCCCTTCTTGTATTTTAGCATTTTGAAGTAGTCGATTTCTCAGCTGTTCAATACGCTTTTGATAATCGGATCTTACTATTAAAGCTTCTCCTAATTTCATGCTTATCCCCCCTGTCTAAATCTATTCGCTCTATGTCGGAGTAAGTCCTCTTTTTAATTTGTAAAAAATAGAGCCTTACTTCGAACTACACACAAAAAAACAAGAGGAGTTTAATCCTCTTGTTTTTCGACCTCTGTTTCAGTTGCTTCTTCTCTTTTAGTGATAGTCAATTTAACAATACGGCTGCGATCCATTTCGTTGATCTCGACCATTAAATCATCATAGGCGAATTGCTCATGCTCTTCTGGTACATGCCCTAATTGATCTAAGACAAAGCCACCTATCGTTTCGTTTTCATTGACTATCGAAATATTGAATAACGAATTGACTTCTTCAATTTCCATTCTTCCTGCGCAGACTAAACGGTTTTCCGTCATCTCATGCACAAGAATTTCTTCGTCATCATCCGTTTCATCTTCTATTTCCTGTCCAATCATTTCTTCTATTAAATCTTCATGGGTAACGATTCCTAGAGTTCCACCATATTCATCTAATACAACAGCCATATGTTTTTTATGGGTCAGCATTAGTTTAAATACTTTTTCTACACTCAAGCTTTGTACAACAAATACTGGATCTTTATCGATAAACGTTTCCAGTCTTTTAGAAGTATCCATTGACCATTCGATAAACTTTTTCGAATAGAACATACCAACAATGGTATCTAAGCTATCGTCATAAACTGGATATCTTGTATAATGATGCTCCAGAATAGTATCTCGAACCTCTTCATATGTAGCTTCAATTGGGATACCTACTACCTCTGTTCTGTGTGTAGACAAAACATCGGAGACATCCTTATTTGGAAAATCTAGCATTCCTTTTATACGTTCTGATTCTTCATCTTCAAAAGTTCCATCCGTTGAAGCTAGATCAACCATGGAAAGTAACTCTTCTTTGCTAATCGTTGTTTCTGTTATAGCACCTTTTGAACCAATTCGAATAAATAAATTCGTGATTTCAGCTATAAACGCTGTAATCGGACGTAAAATGATGACAAGTAAACGTATTAGTGGAGAAACTACATACACAACCTTATCCGAAAACGTTGCAGCAATTGTTTTTGGAAGTACTTCACAAAAAATAATAATAAATACTGTTAAAATACTAATAGACCAACCAATATGCCATTCAAAATGTTCCGCAATCAATATTAAAATTACAGCCATACTTATATTAGCTATTGTATTTCCTACTAAAATAGTGATAATCATTCGGTCCGGCTTTGAGAGAAGAGCAAGTAGTTTCTCCGATTTTTTATCTCCCTGTTCCACCCTTAGCTGGACCTTCGTCCTATTAACTGTCATTAACGCTGTTTCACTACCTGATAGAAAAAGGGATACAAGTACTGAAATAGCAAAAAGTACAAATTCTATGTACAAAATCGTTGCCTCCTGTGAGTATTAATACGTTCATATGTTTTCTTATTACTATATCATATTGTGATTTTAGTTGTCACAAAACTAATACCAACCATTACTAAATACACCTAGTACATACAAAACTTATGCTATACTATTTCTATTCACGAAATTTTTTGAAAAGAGGGATTGCAATGAGTCATTTAACTACACTAGACCATTATTTCACAGAGAAAAGAGAAGAACACTTAGAAGAACTAAAACAGTTTTTACGTATCCCTAGTATTTCTTCATTATCCGAACATAAAGAAGATATGCAAAAGGGTGCACAGTGGCTCGCAGATTCTTTAACTAAATCAGGTTTGGACAATGTGGTAGTCGATAAAACTAGCGGCCATCCCGTTGTCTATGCCGATTGGTTACACGCTGAAGGTAAACCTACCATGCTTATATATGGACATTATGATGTTCAGCCAGTAGATCCCCTGAATCTTTGGGATAGCGAACCGTTTGAGCCCCAAGTACGAGACAATAAACTATATGCTCGTGGATCAAGCGATGATAAAGGACAAGTATTTATGCATGTAAAAGCTATAGAAGCACTTCTTCAAACAAATAAAACCTTACCTGTAAATGTTAAGTTTTTAATTGAAGGAGAAGAAGAAGTTGGTAGCCCCAACCTAGAAGAATATATTAATAATAATAAAGAAAAGCTTGCAGCTGACGTTATCGTAATTTCGGATACGGGTATGCAGGGTCCTGGACAGCCAGCAGTTTGCTACGGTTTGCGTGGGCTATGCGGTGTACAAATCGATGTAAAAGGTGCAAAAGGTGATCTTCATTCAGGTCTGTATGGTGGGGGAGTTCAAAACTCGATTCATGCATTAATTTCTATTTTGGAATCTTTCCGCGATGCTGAAGGTACAATTGAAGTAGAAGGTTTCTATGACAATGTCCGTGCTTTATCTACCGAAGAAAAAGAAGCTTATGCTTCCCTTGGCTTCGATGAAGACGAATTGAAGGCTGAAGTTGGTGTCGATGAATTATTCGGTGAAAAAGGCTACACTCACTTAGAGCGCGTCTGGGCACGCCCTACTTTAGAGATCAATGGTGTCTTCGGAGGTTTCTCTGGTGAAGGTATTAAAACAGTACTTCCAAGTGAAGCAGGTGCAAAAATTACTTGTCGACTAGTACCTGATCAAGATCCAGACGAAATTGTTGCTAAACTAAAAGCACATATTGAAAAGAACAAACCTGTTGGAGTAACTGTTACATTAACGGAATTCGATAAAGGTAAGCCGTTCATCACTCCTTTTGACCACCCTGCTATTCAAGCGGCTGGACGCAGTTACGAAAAAGTGTATAACGTTCCTACAGCATATACTCGGGGCGGAGGTTCTATTCCAATTGTTGCTGCATTTGACGAAATTCTTGGACTTCCAGTCGTATTAATGGGCTTTGGCTTGTCTTCAGAAAATTTCCATGCACCTAACGAACATTTCCATTTAGAAAACTTTGACCAAGGCCTACGTGTAATTGGGGACTACTATTTTGAACTAGCTGAGCTTTCGAAAGAAGATTTAAAGAAATAACTGTTTAAGACACATGGATTATCTAATCCATGTGCCTTTTTAACATAGGAGGATAGTATGGATACAGGAGTTAGTTTCATCTCACGCAAGCTAATTGCGACTTTTGTTACAACAATACTTGTTGCTATGGTTATGAGCCTTCTTAATATAGATATGACTATTTATGAGCAAGGTAATCATTTTGTAGGCTGGACTTTCTTTTTCTCTTTGTACGTCGGGGCAGTAATTTTAGTATACGGAAATATTATTTCAGTTGGAGTAGAATTATTACAAAAAAAATATTTTATTCTTCACAGATGGCTATATGTAGGGATACTTGGGGTTTTTGGAGCATTATTCGGCATTGCTTATAAGGAAATGACCTTAGCTATTGCTGGTTTTTCAAGCGCAATCTTCTTCGCTCTTATAGATTTATGGTTGATAAAAAATAGTTATAAAACAAAGCAATTATTCTTCCTAATTCTCTCTCCTTTTCTTATCTTATTCTCTCTGTGGCTGTATTTACAAGTCATGTCCCCTCCTCTCCCCCCATTTACACAGGAAGAGGCAGTTACGTATGCAACTTCGGGTGAAGGTACGATGATTAGTGATTTCCCGAAAAAAGTGGGAACATGGACCGGAATCGTTGATAACTATGAGGTAAAAAGGGAAACAAGTGTAACTTCCATTAGTAATGAGGAATATGTAGTAACCTTTTCAGAAGAATGGAAAAGAGGATACATCTCAGGTAGATATTTTACTTCTTATATTGTAGATCGAAATTCTATGACAATTAAAGAATCAGAAGGTAATCATCCTCCATATTATGCAAAGCACCCAGCAAATAGTTATTCCCACTGAGAAGAATAAAAGTTGGTGTGTGATTTTTTTAAAAACGAATAGTTGTAAATAGTATTAGATAAATAAACGAATATATAGAAAAAAAGACGGAAGCAATTAGCGCTAGCATAAGAAAAGCTTATCATCTAAGCGATATGCTTTGCCAAATACCTAGTAGAGCGATACTCCCTCTATTGATAAAAGTGACATGTGGCGACTCCAGCGGAATATGCTTCACTACATTTTTATATGCTTTCTTTAAAAAAGCGAGTAAGAGACTAATGCCTCTCACCCGCTACTCTTTTAGTTAATCTTTTTTCTCAAATATCGTTACTAGGTCTTCTATACCTTTGCGATCTTTTGGTTTGGGCATTTCATCAAAGTATCCAACTTGAAGCATGCTTATTATGCGTTCACCTGGTTGAATTCCAAGGGCTTTACGAAACAATGGATTGTCTAAGTATCCTGGAGTTTTCCAGCAAGATCCAATACCTCGGTCCCAAGCTAATAACTGTATATTTTGTACAAGCATACTTGCTGCGGCATAATCTTCTAAACGTTCTTTTTGACGAGCATCCTCAGGAACAACGACAAATACATATCCTCCAGGAGTCGTAAATTTCTTCATTTGTTTTTCTAAATCCTCTTCCGAAAGCTCTTTCCATTTAGGAACTGCAAATTCTTTTAATACACTATATAAATCATCTAATTCTTTTCCACACGCCACGATAAATCTCCATGGTTGTCTTAATTGATGGTTCGGTGCCCATACCGCATCTTCCATAATAGATAATAGTTCTTCTCTATCTACAGGCTGTCCATTAAATAATTTAATAGATCTTCTTTGAATTATCGCATCGCGTACCGTTAGTGATTGCACCATTTAATATTCCAATCTCCCTTTTTACTATTTGAGTTATTTTCTCCATCATACCAATTTAGTCGTCTATAAGAAAGTGACTTGATTTTTTTCCGTTGTGTTTGGATGCATTTAGAGTGTTATTCGATATTTTTTTCCTTGTCTGTGGTGTAAAATAAAATTTAAGATTCAAGGTCCTCCTCCTTTACTTTACATACATACCTGAGGTGATATTATGCTTTACTATTGGTTGTTCAGCTATATTTTTGGTAACTTTCTTTCTGCTTGGTGGATTGGTAAATGGAAAAAAATTGATTTAAGGAAAGAACGAAGTGGTAATTTGGGTGCAAGAAATGCTGGGGCTGTACTTGGGAAATCCGCATTTCTCCTTACATTTTTGGGTGATGCTTTAAAAGGTGTTCTTGTAATATATATTGGTTTCTATTTTCAGTACTCTTTGCAATTTATTGCCATTGGTGGAGTAGCAGTAATTTTGGGACATCTGTTTCCATTTTGGTTAAAGGGTAAGGGTGGTAAAGGAATTGCCACGTTTATCGGTGTATCGATAGTAATAGAGCCACTATTGTTTGGTATGCTTGTCATTTGTTTTATCATTTTGATAGCGTTGCTTAGGAGTGCGACCCTAAGTATGACCATATCATTTAGTGTATACGTTATTTTGTCTTGGATAATACCTACATTTGCTTCCCTGTGGCCGCTCTCTATTGCAATTCTCATTATTCTAGTTCGTCACCGATTCGATATCCTGGAATCATGGGATAAAAGATGGTGGAAAAAGACAATTTAATGTTATTGTTTTTATAATATTTTACTGATACAATGCACATATATTAAAGACTAGTACGATGTAATTACTATCTTTTAAATAATAAATAAGTTAGGATGTTCGAAAATGACTTTGAAAGAAATCGCGTGGTTAGTCGATAGCAGTGCATATATGAGCAATACATTAAAAAACCACCCAGATGTATACACTATCCCACTTAATATTCATTTTGGTTTAGAACAATTTGTAGATGGCATAGATCTAACACCCGAGCAACTGTATGATCGTATACGTAATGGAACAGAATCAATTAAAACCTCTCAGCCTTCTGCTGGTGAATTTTCAGTGTTGTATGAAAAGCTGAGTAAAGAATATGATTCTATCATAGCAATACACGTCTCTAAAAGTCTGAGTGGTACACTATCTTCGTCAATTAGTGGAGCTCAGGTTGCACAAGTCCAAGTAGAATTTATCGACTCACTTTCCTTATCAGCAGGTATTACAGGATTAGTTGAAAAAGGCTTGCAGTTACAAGAAGAGGGTCTATACTATGAGTACATTGCAGCTAAGTTACGAGAAATGACTTCGAAGTTTCGTAATTATATCTTAATAGGTAACTTAACTCAGCTGTATAAAGGCGGAAGGTTGAGCAGTGCTCAATTCTATTTAGGAAGCCTACTGAAAATAAAACCAATTATTCAAATTACCCCACAAGGTGAGCTTAAGGAATTAGATAAAGTTCGATCTCATAAAAAGGCGCTCCAGTATCTTATTAATAAGGCGGTTGTAGCTGCAGACAAGGATGGTCTAAAGCATGTGTATATAATGCATGCAAACGCGGAGCAACAGGCAATTGACTTAAAAGAAGCAATTTTACAACAAGCACCGCATTTACAGTTCACTATCGGTGAAATAAGCACATCCCTTGCAGTACATGCCGGTGAGGATACAGTTGCCTTACTTTGGTATTTGTAATACCTATCAAAATTTCATTAATTTTTCAAGTCTAGTAAACAGACATTAAAAATTTCGCAATTAAGGACAATTTTTTATGGCATGTTCATCGTATTTACCGCTTGGTTTGTAGCTACATCTAGCTTCACGCGACCATCGTTTTGAGTAGCAGGACCTTTTCTTGTTTCAACAAAGCTTTTTCGGAAGAAATAATCATAAGCAACTCCGAAAACTATGAATAACAAGGAAATTCCTAAAATTATTGAGATGAGCAAAATTTTCAGCTCCTTTCAATCTATTGTTTGCAGTTATTATACTATAATTTGATTGAATTTTCAAATAATTATTATAATAAGTACTTTTTAAAAGCTTGCTGGATTAATTTAATACACAACTAATCAAAACCCTTACTAAAATAACCTAAAAAAGACTTCCGAAGCGTTACTATCGGAAGTCTTTTTAATTTTAATCATCCCTATGATTCCTAATTTGTCATAAATCATCCTTAAAATTTATCTTTTATGTGGAAGAATATATACTTCGTTCTTGGTGTATGCGCATAAGAATCCTCGTAGCTCCAGTAACGATTACGGCTATTATTCGTATGTGCATTAACATAGGGAACTCCATCTTGGACACTTGTTACAATGGTAGAGTGATCGTATCTACCATCGCCTTGGAAATCATAAAAAATAAGATCACCTGGGATTAACTGATCAGGTGAATTAACTTGAGTTGCTTGAAGCCCCTTTGTCGATCCAGCCAAGTACCAGCGCAATGAATGAGGAGTGCTCCAGCTCAGACTCCATGTTTCATTACTTAACCACCACCCGCGCTCCCGATTTGGTTGCCCTCTCATAGGGGCCCCCCCAGCAAACAAGCATTGTGAAATGTAATTTGTACAGTCAACATCGAACATCGGAAATCTTGGGTTATAGCTATTCCACCACTTTTGTGCATAGGCTACTGCTGCCTCACGATTGTAAGTTGCCATTTTTCATCCTCCCTCTATTTTGTTTATATGATTAAACAGAAAATATATGCTAGTATGGAATTAATGAACTAATTTATTTTTTTGACAAATTACTTTAAGAAAGGAAGATGGCCAGTGAAACAGCATGCAGAAAAAGAAATTTCAGAGCCCACTTTACTTTGCGATAAAAAAGGTAATTTGAACCCAAAAGCAATTGGATACGCAAAGAAACCCATAATTGAAAGCAATTTAAAAGGTCACTATATGCGAAAGAAAAAGTGGAATTACTGGTGTGTCTTTGGGGATGATATTCTTTTTTCTGCAACTATCAGCCATCTAGATTACGCAGCAGTTTGCTTTGTCTATTTCCTTAACTATGAAACGCAACGATACGTAGAAAAAACAGTTACGATTCCTTTGGGAAACAAACTAAAAATGCCATCTAATATTTTGGAAAGTATTCAACTTCATTCTAAAGAAATGACTATCCAATTATTATTTATACAAAACGAAACTCATATGACGGTAACAATCCCTGATTTTGATGGTGATTTACTACATGCTGATTTGCATATATCTCACCCTGCTGAGGACGAATCTTTAAATGTAGTAATTCCTTGGAGTCGGACCCAATTTCAATTTACTGGGAAGCACCATACACTCCCAACGTCCGGCTTTGTAAAGATTGGTGATTCACGTTACAGCTTCCAGCCAGAGGATAATTTTGCAGTACTCGATTATGGTAGAGGAATTTGGCCAAGAGAAGCTGTATGGAACTGGGGATTTGCTTCTCAACGAGTTGGTTCTAAGAGAATCGGATTAAATTTTGGCGGGAAATGGACGGATGGTACAGGGATGACCGAAAATGCTATCATCATTGACGGTATAATGACCAAAATTCATGAAGATTTATTGTTTACATATGATACAAATGATTTTATGAAACCATGGAAGGTCAATACAAAGTTTTCTGATGAAGTGAATATGACATTCACTCCATTTTTCCACCGCATTGCTAAAACTGATTTAAAACTTATCTTCTCCGAAGTTCATCAGATGATAGGCTATTTTAACGGCAAAATTCAACTAGAAAATGGACCTACACTTGAAGTAAAACAATTACTAGGATGTATTGAAGAACACAAAGCTAAATGGTAATTTCAGAAAAAACGGACAAATAAACTCCCGGTCTTTAAAGTTCAAAACCTGTTTCAATTGTTTTTGAAGGGCTTTGGACTGAGGTTTTACTATATAATTATCAAGTGAATTTTTAGTTCTATTGGTTGCGACATACGTCACAGCCAATAGAACTTTTTTTCGGTAATCTCATGGAAAAGATACTATCTTATTCATAGAGCAGCCCTCGAAGATGTAATTTCGTTTGCTACCACGCTTCTTTACCGGGCAAACACTTACTATTTATCTTTACTTCCAATAGTGTAAATTCTTTAAATACTATGAGCACTAGGTGTATGGCTAGATACTCCATATTCTTAGCTTTTGAGAAAAGCATTTTGTTTTTACTTGCTCTCATCTATTATTTACTTGCTTCCATCTGTAGATACTTGCGCTCGTAAGGATTTACTTGCTCTATTTCTATATTTACTTGCGGTCAATTACCTTTTACTTTCGAAACGGATAATATTCCCAAATCATTTTAGTAATTCACAATCTAAATGTGCAGACTCTAATTACTATCTATATAAAAAAGTTGTTTCCAAGTATAGATCACTTAGAAACAACTATTTGGTGGGTAGGTTAACTTAAATGCATAATTTTTATACGAGTTGCTTTATTAGTTTTTTATTTCGTTCTTTAAATACTTCATTATGTGAAGATACCATCGCATATTTATTAGCATCTGGTTGAATATATTGCTTAGCCTGATTGACCGCATTTGCAGCATCTTGGAAGGTTCCAGCTATTAAATTTACTTTGCCTGGATATTGAATAATATCACCTGCTGCATAAATACCATCGATGGATGATTCACATGAACTTGTGCCCTTTACATAAAAATCATCTGCGATTTCAATTGGTACTCCACTACTTTTAAGTAGTTCTGCTTCTCGATCATAGCCGTGGTTTATAATAACCTCATCAATTTCTACTTGTGTTGTTTCTCCTGTTTCATTGTCAAATATAGCAACTCGTTCTATCATATCATGGTTTGCATTAGCAATTAGCTTGGTAATCTTTGTATTGAAAAAGCAGGTTACAGAGCTTTCTAATAATTGTGTTACCTGTGCTTCGTGACCATTTAATGTATCTTTACGATATGTTACATATACCTTTTTCGCAATCGGCTCTAGTTCATTAGCCCAGTCAATGGCTGCATTACCTCCGCCTGAGATAATAACTGTTTTATCCTTAAAACGTTGAATTGATTTGACCGTATAGTTTAAGTTGCTGACCTCGAAACGCTCAGCGCCTTCGATTTCTAACTTAGTTGGTTTTAAAATTCCACTTCCTACTGCAATGATAATAGTTTTTGAGTAATGTTTTACGCCTGAAGCAGCATGCAATACAAAAATACCATCTTCATTGCGAGTAATGGAATCTACTTTCTCATTAACTACAACTTCAGGGTCAAATGTTAGTCCTTGTTGAACTAATTGATCGATTAAACGCTCTCCTGAAATCGGAGTCTGCCCCCCTACGTCCCAAATCATTTTCTCAGGGTACACATGTATCTTTCCTCCTAATTGAGGTTGAAATTCTATAATTTTCGTTTTCATTTCCCTTAAACCACTATAAAAAGCCGAATATAGGCCCGCTGGACCTCCACCAATAATCGTCACGTCAAATACATTATGCATTTTCAGTCTCCCACCCTAAAAAATATTTTGTTGACATCAGTTAAATTATTAAATATAGTTGCTAATATGATAATGATAATCGTTATCATTAAAATAAGCAAGAATTAGTTTGGAGGTATTCAAATGGTTCGTTTATATACGGACGATTTATCCATTGGCTACGGTGAGCAACTCATCGTAAAGGATTTGTCGGTACAAATCCCAAATCAGAAAATTACTACGATAATAGGACCGAACGGTTGTGGCAAGTCCACTCTTCTTAAAGCGATTACACGAATCATTTCTCATCATTCTGGTGCAGTTGTATTAGATGGTAAAAACGTTGCGAAAGAAAACACTAAAATCCTTGCAAAGAAAATGGCCATTTTACCTCAAACACCTGAGAGTGCAAGCGGCCTCACTGTAGGAGAATTAGTATCGTATGGGCGCTTTCCTTACCAAACTGGTTTTGGAAGACTTTCCAAAAAGGATTACGAGGTAATAGATTGGGCACTCCAAGTGACCAACACTAGCTCATTTAAGTATTTACCAGTGGATTCTCTTTCCGGTGGACAACGTCAGCGTGTTTGGATAGCGATGGCCCTTGCACAAGAAACAGAGATTATATTTCTTGATGAACCTACCACTTATTTAGATATGGCACACCAATTAGAAGTTCTTGAGCTCCTGCAACGTCTAAATCAGCAAGAGAAACGAACTATTGTAATGGTCTTACACGATTTGAATCAAGCAGCACGTTTTGCAGATTATGTCGTCGCTTTAAAGTCTGGTCAAATTGTGAAAGCTGGCTCTTGTGAAGAAGTAATTACGAAAGAAGTATTGCGTGATGTCTTTAATATAGATGCCGAAATCGGAATAGATCCCCGTACAAGCAAACCAATGTGTATAACATATGATTTACTAAAAGGAGAATAGACAGATGAAGAAGTTACTATTGCCGTTTACAATTTTACTAGTTCTTATCCTAGGTGCATGCAACAGTGAGACTACCGATACAAAAGCAAGTGAAACGAAAGATGAACCTACTACCATTACATACGAGTCCGAAACTGGTCCGGTAGAAGTTCCAGCAGATCCAAAACGAGTTGTTGTTCTTGCTACTTATGCAGGAAACGTAGCTGCACTAAATGTAAATTTAGTTGGAGTAGATTCGTGGTCAAAATCTAACCCAGGATACGATTCTTACTTAGCAGATGTCGAAGAAGTTTCGGAAGAGAACTTAGAAAAAATTATTGAATTAGACCCAGATTTAATCATCGGTTCCTCTACCACTCAAAACTTGGATAAAATTAAAGAAATTGCACCGACAGTAACATTCACTTATGGAAAAGTAGATTATTTGACACAGCATTTAGAAATAGGAAAATTGCTTAACAAAGAAAAAGAAGCACAAGCATGGATTGACAATTTCAAAGAACGTTCAGCAGTAGCTGGAAAAGAAATTAAAGCAAAAATTGGTGAGGATGCAACTGTTTCTGTTATTGAAAACTTTGACAAACAATTATATGTGTTTGGAGATAATTGGGGACGTGGTACAGAAGTTATCTATCAAGCAATGGGACTGAATATGCCTGAAAAAGTAAAAGAAATGGCTTTAGAGGCCGGATATTATGCTTTGTCTTTAGAGGTTCTTCCTGAATATGCAGGTGACTATGTCATATTTAGTAAAGTAGCTGATCAAGATAACTCATTCCAAGAGACAGACGTTTTTAAAAATATTCCCGCTGTTCAAAATGGACAACTGTTTGAAGCAAATGCAGAAGAGTTTTACTTTAATGATCCAATATCGTTAGATTATCAATTGGAGTTCTTTAAAGACAGCTTTTTAAAACAGTAAGTAATAATAGTGGAGGAATTCTTATGGGATTCCTTCACTATTTTTGTAGAAAGGATAATATAATGAAAACCTCTATTCATTTAAGTTTAAAATTTGTTATTGGACTTATTTTGTTGATAGCAATGTTCTCCATTTCAATGGTTTATGGTGCGGCTTCGACATCCATACAGGATGTATGGCAAGCATTATTTACTCATATAAAAAGCGATTCTATCAATATTTTAAGAGAGCTAAGACTTCCTAGAGAAGTTGCCGCTATGTTGGTTGGTGCCGCCTTAGCTGTGTCTGGTGCGATTATGCAAGGTGTTACCCGTAATCCACTTGCTGACCCTGGATTATTAGGTTTAACTTCTGGAGCAAACGCAGCACTTGCTATTAGCCTTGCGTTAATTCCGGGGATAAACTACTTTGGAATTACTATTGCATGTTTTATCGGTGCAGCAGTTGGTGCAGTAATGGTATTTGGTATTGGAGCAGTGAAAAAAGGCGGCTTTTCTCCATTACGAATAGTTCTTGCAGGTGCTGCGGTCTCCGCCTTTTTGTATGCGATTGCTGATGGCGTTGGTATCTATTTTGAAATTTCCAAAGACGTCTCTATGTGGACAGCCGGAGGATTAATAGGAACTTCCTGGAGTCAACTCCAGATGATTACTCCTTTTATCGGGATAGGAATCGTTGTGGCTCTTTTATTATCTAGACAGTTAACTATTTTAAGTTTAAACGAAGAAGTTGCCGTTGGACTTGGACAAAAAACTATTCAAACAAAAACGATTTTATTTGTAGTAGTTATATTTCTTGCTGGTGCTTCAGTCGCACTTGTTGGAAATATGGCATTTGTAGGTTTGATGGTCCCTCATATTGTTCGAGCAATAGTTGGAACAGATTATCGACTAATAATTCCAATGTCTATTATTGCAGGAGCTATCCTGATGCTACTTGCTGATACAATTGGACGAACTATTAATATTCCATATGAGACACCAGTTGCTGCAATCATAGCTATTATGGGATTACCTTTCTTTTTAGTGGTCGTTCGTAAAGGAGGGCGAGTTTTTCAATGATTCATCGCCAGCTAGTAAAAAAGCAACGTATACTTTTTATCGTCTTACTATCCTTAATCATTATTACTGCTTTTATTAGTGCAGGAATTGGATATTCCACTCTTTCCTTTAATCGTCTTTTACCAACTTTTTTAGGGCAAGGAACATTTAAAGAGGAATTTGTTTTGTTCTCAGTTCGTTTACCTAGAATTATTATTACTATTCTTGCTGGTATGGCATTAGCGTTATCCGGTGCTATTTTGCAAAGTATTACACGCAATGATTTAGCAGATCCCGGTATTATTGGGATTAACGCTGGAGCAGGAGTGGCAGTTTCAATTTTCTTCTTATTTATACCGATTCAACCTGGTTCTTTTATATACCTACTACCACTAGTGGCATTTGTTGGTGCTTTAATTACTGCATTTTTTATCTATATCCTTTCGTACAACCGTGGAACGGGTTTGCAGCCAGTTCGATTAATATTAGTAGGTGTTGGATTCTCAATGGCTCTTTCAGGCTTGATGATTGTCTTTATCTCATCAGCTGATCGTCAAAAGGTAGATTTCATCGCTAATTGGATGGCAGGAAATATTTGGGGAGCAGACTGGCCATTTATCTTGGCTCTTTTACCTTGGTTAATTGTTCTTATCCCGTTTACGTTATATAAAGCAAATAAGTTAAATCTACTCAATTTAAATGAACCCGTTGCGATTGGTGTAGGGGTTGCAATTGAGAAGCAGCGAATTATTCTTTTATTAGCCGCTGTTGCTCTTGCAGCATCTGCTGTATCTGTAACTGGGGGAATTGCTTTTATAGGCTTAATGGCTCCTCATATTGCTAAATCTTTAGTAGGGCCGCGTCATCAATTATTCATACCTATTTCAATCCTACTCGGTGGTTGGCTTTTACTTTTTGCTGATACAATCGGTCGCAACCTTATCGAACCAAATGGAATCCCTGCTGGAGTAGTAGTGGCTTTAATAGGTGCTCCTTACTTTATGTATTTATTGATGAAGAAGTAAAGATAGTTTACTGCTTTAGAGATATGCGCTGCAGCCCAATACGCATGGGTTTTCAGTATGTGTCGTTGAGCTCCTAAGTAAATATATAGTTGTTGCTGATTTTTTAAGTCAAAATAAAAATGGACTACGCTTTTGTCCGTAGTCCATTTCCTTATGATTGAAGGTATTTCCACATTCTCTCTGGATAATCTGTGAAAATGGCATCTACTCCAACTTGTTTTAGCAAATCAGTATATTTCTCTTCATTTACAGTAAAAACACGAACATTTTTGCCGCTCGCAATCGCCTCCACACCCATCGGTCTAAGGACTGTCGGGAAAAATGCATGCAGTGCATCTGCTCCTACTTTTTCTGCATATATGTGCGGCTCTATCATCACTTCCATAAAGAGGACAGCTGTTTCTATTGAGGGAGCCAATTGTTTAAAGTTTCTTACCATCTCATGGTTAAATGAAGATATAACGACACGTGCTTCTAACCGATAATCATTTAACATTTGCAGTACCGCCTGTTCCATACCTTCATATGGAAATACATCAGATTTTAACTCTATATTAAGGTGATGATGTGTATCTTTAAATACATATAACACTTCTCTTAGCGTTGGGATTGTTTCTTGTTTAAACTTAGGGGAATACCAAGAACCAAAGTCAAATTTTTTCAATTCAGCTAACGTCAAATCTTTAATAAAACCTGATCCATTCGATGTGCGATTGATGGTTTCATCATGTATAACAACCAATTCATGATCTTTCGTCATATGAACATCAAATTCCACACCATGAACAGGTAATTTTGCCGCTGCTTTAAAAGCAGCAATTGTATTTTCTGGATGCGTACCTGAAGAACCTCTATGGGCATAAATTTTCATAAAGCCTACCTCCTTGTACTATTATTAACTATATTATACCTCTTTACTTTCTATATAAGAAAGTACAGTCCAGCAGGTTTTTATTCCTCTTCTAAAATATCTTGTAAAAATTTTTCTCTATTTTGTAAAAAGTATTTGGTTATTTGAAAATGGTCTGTTTCCTCATATTCTATCTCTTTGATTTCCTCTTGGTCAAAACTAAGAATGTTTGCATTGGGGTAGCCTAATAGAATTGGTGAGTGTGTGGCGATAATGAATTGACTATCATCTTCTTGAACTAAATCATGTAGAATTCTTAGAAACGCTAGCTGTCGCGCTGGCGATAAAGCCGCCTCTGGTTCATCCAGCAAATAAATACCTCTGCCTCTAAACCTATTAGAAAAAAGGGAGAAAAATGCCTCTCCATGTGATTGATGATGCAAGGATTTTCCACCGTACGGTCCTGTTCCCATTGTATCGATATGAGAAGCGAAATTATAAAATGATTCCGCACGTAGAAAAAAACCATTTGCTACTTTTGGAAGCCATGACAGCCTGATATAATCTCCAAGTGCTGATTCTGATGCGTCTACGTCATAATAGTTATTTCTTCCCCCTCCTGCTGTATTAAATTCGCATTTATCTGCAATTGCTTCTAACAAAGTAGATTTTCCCGATCCATTTTCTCCAACGAAAAAAGTAACATTATTGTGTAAATCTAGTTGATATAGATTTCTAATAGAAGGAATGGAGAATGGATACTGACTATACGATGGAATGAGATCCCGTTGAAGTGCAACTCTTTTTAAGGACATTTTATCACCTACAATTTCATTATTATTTGGGCTCTATTATACATTACTAAAATTTCAATCTAAATGCTTAGTACAGTTATAGATAGAACAATTCCAGACACCCTGTTTAATATTAAGAATAGTTATTGAGGTATTATCTAATTGTGTTTTTTGGAACCGATCAGGTAGCAGCCTTTGCAAAGTAAGTCCTATTAATGCTCCATGGCTAACTACCAATACTCGTTTGTCACTATATGTATTAGCTAGTTCTGCTATAAATTCATATCCTCTATCAGATACATCGTCGAACTTTTCCATTCCTAGGTCTAATTCTCTCCAGTTACTTCCCCACTTTTTCAATCTTTCTTCTTCAGTTGTACCTTCAATTTCTCAGCAATTTATTTCTCGTATTCTTTTATCAAATACATTGATAGATAGATTTAGTTTAGCAGCGATTATTTGTCCTGTTTCTTTAGCACGTGCTAAATCACTGGTCACAATAACATCCCACCCCCCTTCTAATACGAGTCTATTTGCTAATGCACTCGCCTGTTGCTTTCCCAGATTATTTAAGGGAATATCTGATATACCTTGTGATCTACCGAGTACATTCCAATCCGTAATACCATGCCTTACAAGTCCTATAGTAGTCAAAATTCTTTATCTCCTTTTATTGGTTTCGCAGTAGAACTTTTTCCGCTAACATAATGTTTTCTTTTAGGTAACTGGTATATCTGCGTCCTCTTGAATTTGATGTGTCGTCATCCAAAAGACATCATTTACTTCATCTATACATTTAGCATAGGGCTCGCCAGATTGATACTCACAAAGAAAAACAATATCTAGCCAGTATCCGTTTCAAATAAAGAATTATTAACATACCTAAGATTTGAAACCTCTACGTCTACCTCTTCTGTAATTTCTCTTTTTAGAGCTTCTTCTAATTTGATGTTATCAAGTCTTTTTCTACCTTACCTCAAACAAGGGATAATCCTCCTGCGTGCTCTTCTTTTTCACTCCTTCTTATTAATAACCACTTATCATCTTTGTAAATTGCCTCTTCAACTTTAACTATAAACATTTACTTCCCTCCTTGTTTTTATATTCTATAGAACAAATACCTTCTCCTTTATTTGTTGCACTTATCTTGATGAAACAAAAAAACAGCGAACAAATCAACACACAATTTGCTCGCTGTTCTCTTATAGGTTAACTCTTTTTGTAGAAATGGGTGTTACTCTCTGTGGTAAATCCTACTTTTTTATAAATGGAAAGAGCCTGATCATTGTCTGTTTCTACATCCAAATAGACGGACGCTTTTCCCATAAGATTGGCTTCGCACTTAGCCCAGTTTAATAAGTTGGTTGCCACACCTTTACCGCGTGCATTTTCATGGACAGCGAGACCTGTGACCCATAGCTTGTCACCGTCTTCAACTAGAGTAAACGTCCCTACTAATTCGTCACATAATTTAGCAATCATCAATTGGCGATTTGGTGTTTGCGTATTAAAGTCGATTAATGCTTTAGCTTCTTCTTCATTGTCGCCAAATGCATTTACTAATACCCGAACCACTTCTGACTCCTCATTAGTATATCGCGAAACTTCCACTTTACTATCTAATTCTTCTATTACTGCTTCAGCTGCCATCGTTCTCTCTTGAAAATCAAAAGTATAACCAAATTTGTGAAGAAGCTCCTGACCTGCTACAGAGCTGTCTGGAATTAGAGCGAAATCCGTAGCAGCTCCTCTTATTTCTAGATTCCTACCTAATTCTTTTACTAGTCGTTCTCCTGTACCCAATCTTCGAGCACTAGGTAGAACAACACCACTCCATTCAAAATCTAGTGTTGCTATTCGATCTATCGAGGTTAAAACTCCAACTAATCGGTCGCTATCGTCATCATAAGCTATTAAGCAAAAACCTTTTGTGTAAAAATCAGATAGCTCTACCACACTTAGTAGTGTTGTATAATCCACCTTATCAGATGTTTCTGCTTCAGCTATTAATTGCTTTATTTCTTCCATTGTCTCCTGGTCTAAAGGAAAAGACACAGCCATTACAGATATATTCATTTATTTCTCCTTAAATCTTTGAATTCGTTAACATACTATAATATCTACCTCGTTTTTGCAACAGCTCTTCCTGTGGACCGGACTCCACTAGTCTTCCAGTTTCCATCACGAATATTAAATCAGCCTGTCGTATAGTATTTAATCGGTGTGCTATGACAAAACTTGTTCTACCTTCCATCAGTCGTTCAAGAGCCTCTTGAATTTTCATTTCTGTTACTGTATCGATGCTAGATGTTGCTTCATCTAACAACAGTATCGCTGGATCTGCAACAAGTGCTCGAGCAATGGATAATAACTGCTTTTGTCCTTGACTGATTTCCCCACCATCAGCCGATAAAATAGTATCGTATCCATTTGGCAATTTCATGATGAAGTCATGGGCATTAGCCTCTTTTGCTGCGTGGAGCACCTCTTCATCTGTCGCATTTAATTTACCGTATCGAATATTTTCTCTTACCGTCATTTCAAACAAAAATGGATCCTGTAGAACAAATGCTGTTTGGCTTCGTAGCGTATGTCGAGGCATCTTTTCAATAGGAATACCATCAACTAATATACTTCCACTATTTACTTCATAGAAACGGGCAAGTAACTGCATAATAGTAGTTTTTCCTGCTCCTGTTGCCCCAACTAATGCAGCAGTTTTTCCTGACTCCACATGGAAGGAGACTTCGGAAATCGTCGGAGACTTATCTTCTTTGTTGTAATAAAATGTGACATTTTCAAAAGTCACATTCCCCTGTAGCTGATAATCTCCATTGTCTATAGCATCATCCTCTTCAATAGGCTCCTCCATAATAGCAAAAACACGTTCTGCACCTGCAATTGCAGAAAGCACCGTATTAAATTGGTTAGCTAAATCATTCAGTGGCCGTGTAAACTGTCTTGCATACTCCGAGAAAATAACAATTTCTCCAATTGTCACAAAGCCATGATATGCCAATACTCCACCCGCAGCTGCAACGAGCGTAAAGCTAGTATTATTCAATAAGTTCATCACTTTTGGAATAAAACCTGAATACGTTAACGCCCAAAATCCTGTTTGTCTTAACCTTTCACTTTTGACAGCAAACTCTTCTTGCATTCGTCCTTCTTGCGAAAAGGCTTTAACAATTCGTTGACCAGAAATCGTTTCTTCAATCATTCCGTTCAATTCACCAACAGCTTTTTGCTGCTCCTTGAACAATTTAGACGTCCTTTTCGTAATCCATCGCATAGCAAAATACATGAAAGGCACAATAATAAGCGTCACTAAAGTCATCAGCGGACTCAGTAAAAGCATAACGACTGTTGTCCCGACTAAAGTTAAAATACTTGAAAACACTTGGATAAGGGATGAGTTTAAAGTTTGGCTAACGTTTTCAATATCATTGGTCATACGACTCATTAACTCTCCGTGCTGGCGTTTATCAAAAAAGGACACTGGGAGCTTCTGTAAATGCTCAAATAATCCTGTACGGAGTCTATAAATTGTTTGTTGAGAAATACCAATCATCCAATAACTTTGCAAATAAGTAGCGAGAGAGAAAAACAAGTAAACGATGAGTAATACTCCAATAATTTTGGAAAGACCGACAAAGATATTTTGAGAAATATGTTCATCTACAATTACTCCTATTAAATATGGTCCAACTAATGCTAAAGCAGAGCTAGCAACTACCATCAATAGAACGACTATTAACAAAAATCGCTGTTCATCGACCAACTTCCATATTTGCTTTAATACTCCCTTCCAATCGGAAGCTTTATCGATTTTCTTTTTATGATTTCTTTTTAAATCTTCTTTAGTAATAATAGGCTCATAACCAAAAGGTTTACGAATGAAGTTCATCAGGCTCTCCCCCCTCTGCTTGCGATTCAGCTATTGCTTTATAGAGAGAAGAGTCCTTCAGCAATTCATCATGCGTGCCATAGGCAGATACTTGACCTTCTTCTAATAATAAAATGTAATCTGCACCCTTTGCAGTTCGGATTTTCTGAGTGATAACAAGCATTGTTGCATTTTCTTCCTCCAACGCTTCCCATAATGCGTTTTCTGTCGAGACATCTAATGCACTGGTGCTATCATCCAGTAATAATATTTCTGGTTTTCTAACGAGTGCACGCGCAATGGAAAGTCTCTGCTTTTGACCACCAGATAAATTGACTCCCTTTTGACCAACTCTTGTATTGTATTGGTCAGGGAATTGTTCAATTGAATCATGTATTTGCGCTTGATTGGCAGCTTCTCTTAATATCTCTTCCGTGGCAGACTGATCCCCCCAGCCAAGGTTTTCCTCTATACTTCCAGTAAAAAGAATAGATTGTTGAGGAACGAGTCCAATTATTTTCCTTACCTCTTTTAAGGGCCATTCTTTAACATCGATTCCATCTATTAATATAGTTCCTTCTGTTGTATCGAAAAACCTTGGTATTAAATTGAGAAGAGTCGATTTACCAGAACCAGTTGCTCCCATAATCGCCAATTTGGATCCAGGTTTAACCTTAAAGGAAACGTCTCTTAATACGGGTATATCAGTCGTTGGATAATGAAATGACACATGCTGAAACTCAATTTCACCTATTCTTGGAGTTGCTTCTTCAGAGTCAGTATTAATAACTTCAATCCCTTCTTCTACAAGGAGGACTTCTTCCATACGTTCAGAGGATGCTTTCGCTCTAGAGAAGAAAATAATAATGAAAGCAAACATTGAAAAGGCTCCTGTCATACGCATCGCATAGTTAATAATTGCTACTAACTCACCTAGTCCCACATTTCCTGTTCTAATTTCTTTAGCACCAAACCAAAGTACCGCTAACAAGCTAGCATTCATAATAAAAAGCAAAACAGGTAATATTAACTCCATGATTCGGAAAGCTTTTACATTATCCATTTTCAGATTTGCAGCCACAGTTGCAAAACGACTTGATTCAAAATTACCACGTAAATACGCTTTTATTAAACGTACCGCCTGTAAATTTTCTTGTATCTTTCTTGTGACCTGGTCCACCCTTTTTTGAACTTCCCCAAATAGTTTTAAACCATTCCGGCTCATAATATAAAGAAATAGTACTAATAAAGGAGCACCTATTACTAGAAACATTGCTAAATATGGGTTCACTATAAAGGACATAATAATACTACCAACAACAAGCAAGGGTGCACGGAGCATAATACGTAATCCCATAAAAATAAGATTTTGTGTAATCGTCACATCAGTAGTTAAACGAGTGATTAAACTCGCTGTTGGAAACTTTAAAAAAGTGGCCATTGTAAAAGCCTGCACCTTCCTAAATAATGCTTGACGTATATCGAACCCATAACTTTGTACTATATGAGAGGCGATAAATGTGTTAATAATTCCTGCTACAAATGCCAATAAGGAAATTCCAAGCATGATACTACCCCAAAGAATAATTGCTTGTTGGTCCCCTGCCAGAATTCCATCATCAATAATGACCGCGATGAGCAATGGTTGAACTAGCTCAACGGAAAGCTCTATTAACATGAACAATAAAGCGACGATAACTAACATTTTATATGGAGATAAATAAGAAAAAATTGTCCTCAAAATTGAAACACCCCTAGATTCTTCGACACTCGAATTAATTCTTGTAAAATCTATTATGCCACAAACTCTTCTGAAGACATAGAAAAAGATGACTTAATATTTTGAAAGTCATCCTTTTCTTTTACTTATCCATTTAATTTCTCCTGCTACAGAAAGCCACGTGACAAATAGAAGCATTATAACTACCCCAATATATTGCCATGCCCCCAGTATTTGATTGAACCAGAATACCGATATAATCATCGCAGTTAACGGCTCAATACTGGACAGTATGCTTGTTTCCACTGCTGTTATGTATTTCATACTCGACAAAAATAATATAAATGCAATGGTTCCTATCAATATAATTATTATTACAATTATACTTATAGGATATGCTGCAAGATGGACCCACTCATCCGTTTTCCATATTTGGGTCACGAACGCCAGTACTACCCCACCTATTAACATTCCCCAACCGACAACAACAAGGACACCCCATTCTTTCATCAGCCGAGCTGGATACACTGTATAGATAGAAAATGCTATACCCACAGCCAAGCCCCAAAGTAACGCTTCCCTACTTATTAACAATATGCTCACATTTGCATTCGTTAATAATAAAAATAAACCGATTAATGTACCGATAATACCTATAACCTGATACTTTGGTGGAAATATTTTGTTCTTCCATGATAAAAATAAAATAATATAAACTGGTCCCAAAAATTGAAGTAATGTAGCGATTGATGCATTACTCGCTTCAATTGCTGCAACAAATGTATATTGTACACCCAACATTCCTAGTACACCGAAAACTACTAATTGTTTAAGCCAACTAATATCTTTCCAGATAAGAAACACTCGCTGACCAGTTATTAATAGAAACAACAATATACATATTCCAGCTGTTATTAAGCGAACCGTTAAGAAAAATGAAACGGATAAGCTTGTATTATTTAAAACCCATTCCATCATTGGTCCTGATGCACCCCATAGAATAGATCCAAGAACAATTAGTAGTATACCTTTGGACCTTGCAAATGCACTTTCTTCCATTTTTTATCACCACTTTCAAAGGTACTTTTTACCCACCTATTTATATATCAATGAATATATGGTATTATACTAATGACCAATTTTTAGAAACTATATATAATAATATTAGACTATTTAAGGGGGCTTGAATATGTTTCTCAAAGAAGAATCTATAAACTTAAGTAACACTGTTTTTAGTCACTTGCCAACACCTAGTTTCATGACAAATAACGAAGGTAAGATTGTCTGGTGGAGTCAAGAGGTGGAAAAACAATTTGGCTACACTATCAACGATTTACAGGACACGGATATACCACTTTTTACAGACTATACATTAGGGCATTTCACCGCAAATTGGGAAACGATTTTACATACAGAAGATCCCTTTGAGGTAAGTCCAGTAATCCTTTATGCTAAAGATAAAACAGCTATAAATACTTCCATTGTTGCAAAATCCTTCGCTTGGAACGATATGCGTTTCGTATTATTTCAGATTAAATCAGATACAAATAACTTAATGGAATTATCTTCTTTCCATGAGCTTCAACTCATAAAAAAAGGATTATCCGATTCATTCATGCTGCTATATATAGATCATGAAGGACTAATCATGCATGCAAATGATAAATTTTTGAAAAAAAGTGCATGGACTCCTAAGCGAATTATCGGAAAATCTTTTTGGCAGTTACTCCCCGATACTCCTGAGCATATAGCAATTGGTAATCAAATTATTACTAAGCTTCGAGACGGAAAAGTATTTCAAGGAGCCGTTGAGAAAATCACAAAAGATGGAACTGCTTATTGGGTTAATTTGTTAGGTATTCCAGTATCCAATACTCAGAATAATACTCCATACTTTTTATTATTGGAAGAGGAAATTACTGAAAAGAAATTAATGCAAACAAAACTAGAACAAATTGCATATGTAGACACTGAAACAGGTTTGTTAAGCAGACATCGCTTAGAAGAAGTAGTGAATGAATATATCGATGAAAAAAAATCATTTTCCTTTGTTTTCATTAGCATCGATCAATTTTATACATTAAAAGAAATTTTTAATGATCAAACAGAAACAAAAATGTTAAATGAGTTTACTAAACGGTTGAAAATCTATTTTGAGGATTCTATTATTGCAAGATCCGGTAGAGATGATTTCGCTATAGTCACCCCATTGAGTGATTGGTACATTCAAGGGTTTACAAATTATTTAAAGCAAAATCCAATTTACTTAGATAGCAAAATTATTCAAATTACTGTAAGCGGTGCCATTACTAGATATCCAGAGGATCAGCAATCTTATCTCCATTTATTAAAAGCTACTACTAATACGATTCAAAAAGTAAAACTAGAGGGTGGCAGTATGATTACTACCCTTTCCAAATCTGACCACTCAAAACTTTCTCGCAAGGTACAAATTGAGAGACGATTATTAGAAGCTTTGAATCGTAATGATTTACATGTCATGTTCTTGCCTCAAAAAGATGTGAAAACTGGTGCTATAACGTCCGTGGAGTCATTAGTAAGATGGGAAGATAGTGTATTAGGTACTGTATCTCCTGAAGAACTTATTCCAATTGCAGAAGAGACAGGACTGATAAATGAAATTGGTCAGTTTATGCTTGAAAAGTCTTGTGAACAAGCTGCTATTTGGCAACGAAAAGGAATACCTATCAAAGTTAGCTTCAACTCTTCTATTCGTGAGTTTAGAGACAAAAATATGGTGAAGACCATTCGAAAAGTGCTAGAAAAATATAATTGTTCTCCAGAGCTAATACAAATAGAGTTCACTGAAAAATTTGCACTCGAAGCGGAGGCAGAAAAAGCAATTGTTAAACAAATACAAAAGCTACAGCAAGATGGCATTGTTTTTGTGTTAGATGATTTCGGAACAGGTTACGCCTCTTTACGCTATTTGCAAATGCTTCCAATAGGTAAATTGAAGATAGATAAATCATTCATATCTTCTGTTACTCAACATGAAAAACTTGAGAAACTTGTTCAAGGTTTAGTGCAATTTGGACAATCACTGGATCTTCAAGTAGTCGCTGAAGGCGTAGAAACTGCGGAACAGTTTGAGTTACTTAAACGAGTAGGGTGCGATGCGGTTCAAGGCTATTACGTGAGCCTACCAATTTCCGCTGAAGAAGTAGAGGAAATGCTGTAAAAATACGTAATGTTTATGGAGGCTGTCCCTATGGGCAGCCTCTTTTTCAAAGAAAATATACAAAAGTGTCCTGCGATACTAGTTTTTGATTATTTTAAAAAATTGTAATGGCGCTATAATTTGCGCTTCAAACGAACACTTTCCGCGGGATTGGCTTCAGCCTCCTCGTCGCTGCGAAAACATATACTCCTACATTTACTCCTCGCAGAGACATTTAAAGACACTATCACAGCCGACTTAGTGAATAGAAAACACTATTAGTAATACGATTACACATATGTATACCAAAAATAAAACAATAAAGTCATTTAAATCTAAAGGTTACACAACAATAGCGCACTTATGTAGAACAGAGAGTATCTATTGGTAATTCATCCATCATACATTCCTATCCTAAATGCTTAAGTAAACTTGTTCTGTACCAACTGATCCAATAGAATAAGAGCTTCTGACGGTCTTTCATTACGCTGAGTCGTTCGAAGAACAGGTCGTCATTTACTTTGTTTCCTTCAAACAACTTTGAGGAGGCTCCCACGCTGACTTGTGATACTCACAAGTTCTTTATCAAAGACATGCTTGATGAAATAAGCTGACACAATCTGCACTGTCAGGTATTGTTTTTTTTCCAAAATAAGTTATTCTATAGATAGCTTAGCAATAAGCAAGTTCCTGACACGAAGGGAGATGTTTTTAATGGCAACTACTTATATGGTGGTTTGGTCTTAAAACTGAATAGTAGGCATACGCAAAAAAACGGGAAAACGCCCGTATTATTTGGCATGCCTTCCAAAGTAACCTTTCGTGAATATTGCTGTTTGCGAGATACGATGAAGATCGTATCTTTTTTGCGTCCTGATGCCGCGCGACAGTAGCTTCTTTAGAGGCTGCTTGCCCGTGGCATTTTTGCGTCCAAAAAACAATATTAAAGGAGCTAACAAAAACCATGATTGATTTAAAAACCTATGGCTACAAAGAAATAGAAGCAATTCCCTACGGATTATTGCCCGGCAGGGTGATGGAACTTCAGCGCAAGCGCTTCACTGTAGTGACCGAGCACGGTGAAGTAACGGCAATACTCAAAGGAACGTTCTATCACAGCGCGGAAACACGTGTAGACTTTCCGTGTGTCGGTGACTTTGTCTTGCTGCACTACAACGAAAACGGAGATTCTCTCATCGTTACTGTTCTGCCCCGACGCTCTAAATTCTCTCGTGCGGATTACTCAGGGCATGCTGCAGGCTATGCTAAAACCATAAGGGAACAGGTCGTTGCAACCAACTTTGACTATGTATTCATTCTCACTTCTCTGAATTGGGATTTCAGTGTCTCCCGTATCGTACGGTACCTGACACAAGTCAGGCAGAGCGGTGGCCAGCCGGTCGTCATTCTGACCAAGGCTGATCTCGTGGAAGACTACAATTTCGCGCTGACAGAAGTTACACAAAGCATCCCTGATGTTCCTGTTCACGCAATCTGCAGTCATACAGGTGCAGGTCTTAATGAACTCACTCCCTACTTGATGCATGGTAAAACAATCATCTTTCTCGGCATGTCCGGCGTCGGTAAATCCTCTCTGCTCAATGCGTTGATGGAACAGGACGTAATGAAGGTTCAGGTAATCCGAGAGGATGACAGCCGAGGGCGACATACAACAACTCACCGTCAGCTGTTCATGCTCCCCTCCGGTACTATGATCATCGATACGCCGGGTATGCGTGAGCTTGGGCTATTTGATGCTGATGAAGGTATACGCGCAAGCTTTACCGATGTGGAGGAATGGTTCCAACAATGCCGATATAAGAATTGCCGTCATCAGACCGAGCCAGGCTGTGCCGTTCTTGCCGCACTTGCTGATGGTTCGTTGCCACTTGAACGGTGGAAGCAATATGTTGCCCAGCAGCATGAGAACAAGTATGTCCAAGGCAAAAAGAGCTACCCCATCGACAAGAGGGCTCGAAATAAAAGAATAGATACGCAGAGTAAACGAAGAGATACGGGGGATGGAAGAAATGATTATTAAATTTGAAACGCTGATCTATGCATTAAGCAGACAGTTCAAGAAGGATATCACTTATGCCGACTGCCAAACCACGCAACTACAGGGCGGAACGGTGGGAAATGTGTACCTAACAAAGGGGTTCGCCGAAACCGCGGATGGTGAAAAATTGCCATACCGTATCGTGCTAAAAATCCAGAAGAAATGGGAGCGTTACGGCGATCCAAGTTCATGGCGACGGGAATATGATCTATATGCGTCCGACTTGGGAGCGACGTTCTCGGATGCCTTCCGCTGGCCGACATGTTATCACGCCGAGATTAATGCCGATGAAAATGAATTTCAACTGTGGCTGGAATATATCGATGGCGTAACCGGTTTAGACTTGACCGGTGACATGTATGAACAGGCTGCGCTGGAGTTAGGACGCTATCAAGGTAAACTGTATATGGAGCAGCCCGCTGTATTGCAGAGACTGAACAACCTAAGCCATACAGATCTCATGAAAAATACGTATCTGCATTACCGGTCATGGCCGGTCGTTTACAATTATATACGCTCGGAAGACTGCGAATTGCCGCAGCACTTACGGCAAATGCTCATCGACATCGATAAGCACGCAGACGAGATACTAGCCCGCATAGAGAGACTGCCCCTCGTGCTTTGCCACAGGGACTTCTGGGTGACCAACCTGATCTATGCCGACGGGAAAATCGCGCTCATTGATTGGGACACCTCCGGGTGGGGTTACTTGGGAGAGGATCTAGCAAGCCTGATTGCGGATGAATCGGATATCAATCACATGGTCGAATACTACCACCGGTGCGTCCCTGCGTATTATAAAGGATTTTCGGAGTATGTGGATGTATCCCATATAACTGATAATTGCATCTATGAGATGATCCTTCTCGTATTCGGGTACAGGCTTGTGGAGTCGTACCTCCACACAGAGGATGATGACGAGAAGACAAAGCACATCCTTACGCTCCAAAATATCTATGAAATGAAGACCACCCCTGTGCAGGGTTGACTTCTAAAAAAGAAACTCCAAAAACCCTTTAATTTATTGGGTTTGGGAGTTTCTTTCATTATTTCATTCGCTCGTGGCCGGCGACTTGCTTGTGATGTCGTAGACTCCGCAGAATATTCCAGTCGATAAATCAACAGAGGAATTGACAAACGTTTGCGGCATCACTCTGCTGCCACATGTGTCGAGTAACTCAATATCATGGCAAGTTTGATGAATGGATGCTTTATATATAGTACTTGCCGTTGCCTGAAGTGTAGGCGCCGACTCCTGCGGGACCAGCGCGAGCTGAAGACCCCACAGGAGCGTGCTTTTCGCGACGAGGAGGCTGAAGCCGTGCCCGTGGAAAGCGTGCGCCGAAACGGAAAGCAACAGTTTAAGTTGCTGCCATTTAAACAAAATGGCCCGATTGTTGAATAACATGACTTACATTTTTCAACAACTTTATTATCTTGAAACTACAAAGAAAAATTCTCTTTGTTCACGGTTTTGTTTTTAGTTTAACAATTGCTTTTGTCCAAAGCTGAGTAATTATTTCCGCAAATACTAAGCCCATTGCAATGGACCCCGAAATTAGTAAGGCTAGAGAAGCATATTCGAGAGCTAATGGATAATTCTTCTCCACAACACTTCTCATGGCATTATAGGCAGTGCCTCCAGGAACTAGCGGAATGATCCCTGCAACACTAAATATAATCATCGGCATTTTAAATTTTTTAGACATTATATGTGATACGAATGCAACGGTAAAAGCTCCCGCAAATGAAGCGCTAACCTGATCCTGATTCATTTGGTTAACATACATATAAACAATCCAACCTGTCGTTCCCACTATTCCACAGTAAAACAATGACTTTTTAGGTGCATTAAATACTATACCGAAGGCAGCGGCAGCGATAAAACTTAAAATACCTTGAGCTACATATATCAATACGAATCCTCCCTACAGTGATAGTACTAGCGCGACACCTGCTCCAATTGCAAACGCTGTTAGAAAGGCTTCCGCTCCCTTTGATAGACCTGACACGAAACTACCTGCCATTAAATCTCGAACCGCATTTGTGATTAGTAGACCAGGAACAAGTGGCATAACCGAACCAATAATAATTTTATCCAATTCACTACCTAAGCCACTAGCAACAGATATGGTTGCTATGACTGTTACGATGAATGCTGCAAAAAACTCTGCGAAAAATTTTACTCTCGTCCTTACCTCTAAACGATCTGATACCGCATAACCTATACCTCCAGCAATTAGGGCAGTTGGTACATCGAGTAATTTCCCTGAGAACAATAAGAGAAACGCACCTGAAGCAATCGCTGCTGCAACTATTTGAATCCAAAAAGGATAGGTTTCATGTTCATCCTCAATCTGTTTGAGCTCACTATATGCCTCTTCAATCGTAATGTCCCCAAAAGCTAATTTTCTAGATATATTATTTACAGAGGCTATCTTCCCCAAATCAGTTGTTCTTGCATTTATTCGTACTAATCTTGTTGGAAGGTTTTTATTTCCACTAAAAATGATTCCAGTTGGAGTGACAAAACTTTGAGATTGGGTAAGTTCCTGTGAAATAGCCATGCGGTCCATCGTATCTTCTGCTCGATACGTTTCAGCACCACTTTCCATCATTAAACGCCCCGCAAGTAAACAGCTTTCCACTACCAATTCATAATCCGCAGCCAATGAGAAACACCTTCTTTCTTCCATTTAAGCTAATCTTATAGAACCAACTGTGAAAAAACAAATACTGATGTAAGTTTCACTTTCAGAGTCAATTACATAAGTAGGTTTTAAACTGATTATGAAATTGACTTAATAAAAAAATAAAGAAAGTGACTATAGTAGCCACTTTCAGTACTTTACTAATCCAGTTTGTTTATAAGTATTCATATTATAGCTTTTAATTTCTTTCATCGCAATTGTATAAATTGTGTCTCCTGCATAAACAATTCGTTGGATTGAACTTTCCCAATCCTCATACATTTGACCTGAAACTTCTGGACGAAGTAAGTCTCCCTTTCGTTCAATGCCATTTTCTGGTGTTATTTCATAGATTAATGCTCCATCCTGTTTGAAATTAGAATACTCCTGTCCTGAAAGTTTTTCGTAGATAGAAACAGGGAATCCATATAAGTTATTCTTCTGATGTTCAAAAAGCGCATGATGATCATATTGTATTGGCGAATATGTGCCCTGATCACCTATCACTTCTGTATCTTTTTCTTTTGGATTTGCTAAGTCACTTACATCAAACAAGGAAATTTTCATACCTTCTGTCACGATTAGTGGCTCTTTTCCACCACTTTGTGTATCTATTCTTGTTTCATAGCCGAATCCAATAAGATGGTTTTCATCCAATGGATGCAAATAGTTACTAAAGCCTGGAATCTTTAATTCGCCTAACACTTTCGGTGAAGTAGGAGTAGCAACATCTATTACGAATAGGGGGTCTGTTTCTTTGAAAGTAACCATATAAGCTTTATCACCCATGAATCTTGCAGAATAAATTCTTTCATCCTTTGCAAGGCCAGTGAGTGAGCCAACCAAGTTCATTCCTTCATTTAATATAAATAAGTTATTTTCAGATACTTCCTTTTCATCCCCATTATTACCCTTAGTTGTTACTGCGCGGAAGTATCCATTGTACTCATCCATGGAAAATTGGTTTAGGATATGCCCCTTTAACCGATTAGAGGCTACAAATTGAATCGTTGTCTTATCTAGCGTAAATTTGAATACTTCCGTATCCATAGAGCCTGGATTCCAAAGCATTTTATTGTTAGTAGCATCATCTTCATAAATACTTGTTGTTAAAAATAGATTATCCTTCGACATATACAACTGCTCACTTCCACCCAGATATCCTTTTGTTATTACTTCATTTTTCTTAGGATTAGAGATGTCTAATGCTGTGATTATACTGTAAGTCGCTTCTTTAGAATTCGGTAAGATGGAGAGATCCTTGTAAGGTAAAGGCTGCACAGTATCTCCTTTTTCAGAATCATAGGTGTACGGACGCAACTCTGTATTTTTTTGTTCTTCCATTATCCAAAAATTTGGGTAGACATTTGTTACATAATAGAGTGTACCATCGGTTAGCCTAGTTCCGGACATATGCCCTTCCGTACCGACCTCTCTTTGTAATATCGGGGCGGATGGATTGGAAATATCATAAAACAACGCTGTCGTCATTGAATCCATTGGCATAGACATACGTGCTATATCTTCGTTACTTTGTTCATATGGTAATGCCTGAATAGAATTCTTTTGAGCCAAAACAATTAGCGTTTCATCGGTTAGGAATAGCTTCATTGGATAATAATCGCTCTCTAAACGAATTTTAGTTTCCTCTTTCATTTTCTTTGGATCTTCTATATTGACGATAGCAATGTTATTTTCCGTTATTGAGAATATATGAGTACCGTTTGTTTTTACTATATCTGCTTCATCTACTCCCTCAACCTGATTGTTCGTTGAAGAATAATCACTGCTACTCTTCGCATCCGAAGATTCTTCGGTTGCCGAATCCTCCATTACTGCAATTTCTTCACGTGGGATATTTTGGAACTTCCTTACCATTTTAAAATGGGCTTTTAGCTCCTCTTGCGATTGAACGGTTGGTAGCTCTTTATATATTCGAAAAGGAAAATCAGTTTTTGTTATTCCAAGTTTATCTTTCACATGCAAAGTATATGAGCCCTCACCCAAGCCATCAATTTCTAGAGACTTGCCATTTGAAGTGAGTGAATATTTTGCATCCACCTTCTTACCTTGCTGGTCTTCCACATACACATCTCCAGTTTTTAATGCATCTTTACCAAGAGCGGAAGAAAAAGATGCTTTAAAAACCTGGCCAGATAATACAAATGATTGAGCTGTCACCGATAATTTGGTGAAATAAAATAAACTAGCTAAACTTACAACCAACCCTATAGCAGCTATTGAAACAATCTTCCTTTTCAATATGGATCACCCTTCCTTTTTTCTTTGTTAACTCATTAGACATTTTAAAAATGAATTAGTTACACCTGCAGAAAGAAAATTCTGAAAGTAGGTAACTAAAAAGATCTTCATCTTAATAACATTCGAATATATACCTCTCTATGTACAGCTACTTTAATTTTCACCTAATTAGGTATGGAGCATACTTGAGCTAATCAAGGATTTAGATGTTCCCGGCCATGCTCAATCATTTGCAAAGCAAAACGCAAGAATGTTATCCACGAGTGGTAAACAACATTCTTGCGTTTTTAGTTGACGATTGTTTCGCTTGAAAGCGACTTATCCGATTATCTAATAATTATTCATCAAATGGCCATGTCGGCAGCATATTACTGAGTGCTTTATCTTCTCGGTAACCGAGAACATATTCTGCTTGCATAATCGTATGAATCTCTCGCGTTCCTTCATATATAACTGGGGCTTTTGAGTTTCTCAAGTATCTTGCTACTGGGTATTCATCTGAATATCCATAGGCACCATAAACTTGTACCGCATCATCTGCAGCTTTATTGGCAAAATCACATGCTTGCCATTTTGCTAGCGATGTTTCTCTTGTATTTCGGACACCTTTGTTTTTTAGTTCGCCTACACGATATACAAGGAGACGGCTCATTTGGAGTCCTGCTTCCATTTTGGCAATCATTTGTTGAACAAGCTGATGGCGGCCAATCTCTTTACCAAATGTTTGACGCTCTCTGCTATATTTTACGCTTGCTTCCAGGCAGGCTAGCGATAACCCAACTGCTCCTGCTGCTACAGTGAATCGACCATTATCCAAGGCAGACATGGCAATTTTGAACCCTTCTCCTTCTTTTCCGAGAAGATTCCCCTTTGGCACACGCATATTATCAAAAAATATTTCTCCTGTATTTCCTGACTTGATGCCATATTTACCTTTAATAGCTTTAGATGAAAAGCCATCTAGCGTTCGTTCCACTATAAATGCACTGATTCCATGGTGCTTCTTGGATTTATCCGTATAAGCAAATACGATGAAATGATCGGCCACATCGCATAGTGAGATCCATGTTTTCTGACCATTTAAAATATAATCGTCTCCATCTTGCACTGCTACTGTAGACATTGAAGCTACATCCGAACCAGCACCTGGTTCTGTTAAGCCAAATGCTCCAATCTTTTCACCAGTAGCCTGTGGTATTAAATATTTTTGCTTCTGTTCTTCTGATCCCCACTGCATTAAAGTCATGGAGTTTAAACCAGTATGAACCGAAACAGCTGTCCGAAAAGCCGTATCACCGCGCTCCAATTCCTCACAAACTATAGCAAGTGAATTATAATCCATTCCACTTCCACCATACTTTTCGGGTATACATACACCCATCAAACCAAGATCTGCAAGTCTTTTCCATATGGCAGGATCAAATGCGCCATCTGTTTCCCATTTTGCAATATGGGGAATTATTTCATTATCTACAAATTGACGAACAGTTTTGCGCAACAGCACTTGTTCTTCTGAGAAGTCAAAGTTCATATTTACTCACCTCTAGTAATGGATTCTCTTATTTCTACGCCTCTTGCTGCCATTTCTCGGATATATAATTCTCCAGGAACGATTAGCTCAGGAGGATATACTCCTCGATTTTTAACAACTCCATTTCCAATCATTTGTGCAACAACTGAAATAGTATTGGCTGTTGCTCGAGCCATTGCGGTTTCACCTGAAAGGGAATCTTTTTTAGTCGCCATTTCGTACGTGAAGTTGGTAAGGGTTCCATCTTTTAAACCTTCAACAATTACTCGCAGCAATACTGCATCCTCTTTATCCCCAAGTAATAACTGTGGGGTTAAGACTTCCTTCAATACATCTCGTGCTCTTACCATATTGCCGTTTACATTGACGACTGTTTTTTTGTTCGTTAACCCTAAATCTACTAGCAGTTTGAATTTGTCTGCATGCCCCTTGTATCGAATTGTCTTATATTCAAGCGTATCTACATTCGGAAATGATTTTGCTAAAGTTGAAGTGCCACCAGCTGTATGGAATGCCTCTAGTTCACCATAGTCCTCAAAGGTAATCGGTTCTACTTCTGTAAGAGATGGAACTTCCTGAAGTTTTCCTTCTCTTATAACGTGTGAAGCATCTGTATAATGATCGAAAACTCCTTCCAATGAGAAGACGATATTGTAACCAAAGATACCCTCGGGTTCAACTGGAATTCCTCCTACATACAATCGAATAGTATTTACCTCATCGAGTTTGGAAGCACCATATCCAGCCAAAATATTGATCATTCCTGGAGCAACACCTAAATCAGGTATTAGCGTAATTCCTTTTGCTTTTGCCTTTTCATGAAGTATTAAGACGTTATCTGTCGCCCCTCCAATATGCCCACCTAAATCGATAGAATGTACCCCTACTTCTACAGCAAGCTTAGCTATTTTTTCATTGAACGTATAAAATAATGCGTTTATTACTACATCCGCTTCCTTCATTATTTTTCGTATACTATCGTCCTCGTTTGCATCAAGTCTTAATACTTCAATTTTGGAATTTTGCAATCTTTCCTTAAACATTTTTGCCTGTCCCACATCTAAATCACATAATAAAACCTTTTCCACATTCGGGCTTAATACTAAATCACGAGCTGCTTCCTTTCCCATTAACCCTGCACCTAATACAGCAACTATCATGTAATCATCCCCCTATTACTTGAGTGTCTATTTGTGCACGCTGTAATTTCCCACTGTAATCTATATATATGCTCTTCCATTCTGTATACACATCTAATGCTGCTACCCCTGAGTCCCGATGGCCATTCCCAGTCCCTTTTGTTCCTCCAAAAGGCAAGTGGATTTCTGCTCCAGTTGTTCCTGCGTTAACGTAAACTATCCCAGTATCCAAATCACGCTGTGCATGGAATACTTTATTGATATCTCTTGAATAGATGGAGCTGGATAGTCCAAACTTCACTCCATTATTTACTTTAATTGCTTCCTCTAGTGAATTCACTTCTATCAAAGAAACTACTGGACCAAATATTTCCTCCTGCGCTATTCGCATATTCGGTGTCACGTTAGTAAAAAGAGTAGGAGCATAATAATTCCCCTTTGCTAGCTCTGCCTCATTTAAAATTGTTCCTCCCGTTAAGAGAGTCGCCCCTTCCTCTTGTCCTATTTTTGTATAGGAATGGATTTTCTCCAGAGCATTTTTATTAATAACTGGGCCGATTTTGACCGTTTCATCTAATCCATCGCCAATCGTTAGTTTTTCCATTTGTTCAAGAAGCATTTTCTCTAAGTCTTCTCTTACATCTTTATGCACAATAACTCTGCTACATGCCGTACATCTTTGTCCTGCAGTTCCAAAGGCACTCCATAAAATACCTTCCACTGCTAATGAAAGATCTGCATCCTCCATGACGATTACTGCATTTTTCCCACCCATTTCGAGGGAAACTTTTTTTAGGTGACGACCACCGAGCTCAGCGACTTTACTCCCCGTTTCTGTAGAACCAGTAAATGAAATAACTTTCACTTCCGGATGCTCAATCATTGCAGTACCTACTTGAGAACCTGATCCAAAAACAACATTAGCAACTCCAGGTGGTAAACCAGCTTCCTCAAAGATTTTAGCCATTTCATATGCCATCATAGGAGTTTCCGTTGCCGGTTTCCAAATGAATGCATTTCCAGCAACAATAGCAGGGAATGATTTCCAAGTAGCAATGGCAACCGGAAAGTTCCAAGGAGTAATGAGTCCCACTACCCCAATAGGTGCTCGGACACTCATCGCAAACTTGTCTGCAAGTTCAGATGGAGTAGTCTCACCAAACAAACGACGACCTTCTCCAGCCATATATAATGCCATATCAATACCTTCTTGTACTTCTCCACGTCCCTCTTCAATCACTTTTCCCATTTCTTTTGTTAATACTTGAGCTAGATGTTCTTTCTTTTCTTTCATTATTCTACCAATCTCATATAAATAATCTGCACGTTTCGGCGCAGGAACGAGTGCCCATTTTTTTTGAGCTTTCACTGCGGCTTCCACTGCAATATTCACATCTTCCATTGTAGATAGCTTAACCTCTGCAAGTTGTTCCCCATTCGCAGGATTAAACACTGGGGTATACTCCGTTCTACCAACATCCTGCCATTTCCCATCAATAAAATTTGTTAACTTCATTCTATTCCCTCTTTTCACTTTAAAATGTAAACGTTTCCATTAATAATACATTCGATAATTATTTGTAAATACCTTTAATAATTTTGAATTTTTAGAATGAAACTTTTTACCTTTCATATCGTATAATTGGGTAATAACAATTTGGGAGGAGCAAGATTATGAATAACCATGAAATAGACTACAAACTATATGGAGACGATATGCAATTTGTAGAAATTGAATTGGATCCAAAAGAAACTGTTGTTGCAGAAGCAGGCAGCTTAATGATGATGGAAGACGGTATTTCAATGGAAACTATTTTCGGCGATGGCTCATCAGGATCGGGTGGTAGCAGTGGCGGACTTATGGGTAAATTAATGGGTGCAGGTAAACGTATGCTTACTGGAGAGAGTTTATTCATGACAACATTCACCAATACTGGTAGTGGCAAAAAACATGTCTACTTCGCATCACCTTACCCTGGAAAGATTATTCCTATGGACTTAAGCCAATACCGCGGAAAAATTATTTGTCAAAAGGATGCATTTCTAGCAGCAGCTAAAGGGGTTACGATTGGCATTGAATTTCAACGTAAGCTAGGTGCAGGTTTCTTTGGTGGTGAAGGTTTCATTATGCAAAAACTTGAGGGTGATGGCCTAGCTTTCGTGCATGCAGGGGGAACTATTCATAGAAAATCACTACAGCAAGGAGAGGTTTTACGAGTAGATACTGGATGTCTCGTAGCAATGACTGCGGATGTAGATTACAATATCGAAATGGTCAAGGGAGTTAAAACAGCCTTATTTGGTGGAGAAGGATTATTCTTCGCTACCCTTCGTGGTCCTGGTACCGTATGGATCCAATCACTTCCATTTAGCAGATTAGCTAGTAAAGTATTTGCTGCTGCCCCTCAAACACCAGGTGGTGGTTCAAAAGGTGAAGGCAGTATAGCAGGAGGATTATTTGACCTACTGGGTGGAAAATAGAAACAGACATTGAACAATGTCTGCTGATGTTTTAGTTATAGTGAAAAGAAAAAACGCTTAGACAAAATTGTCTGAGCGTTTTTGTTAGTTATTTTGTACTTACAACAGCTTCTGCTTGAGCTTTGCAATCCTGAGATTCATGTAATTTTACCATTGCAAAACGGGCAATAGGTTGAATTACTAAGCTTTCTGCAATAAGTACCATTGCGAAGTTACGCGGCCAATTCGTTAACCAGTTGCTGAAGATTTCCATTCTAAAGCCATTTCCTACAATATCACCAATAAGTGTCATAGCTGCAGACATCCCTAATACGGTAAAAAGAATTCGGAATAAAATTTTGGAGTTGAAGCTATCCGTAGGCTTAGTGAATTTTTTAACTAAAGCTTCTGCAATACGCCCAAAAATAGTTGGTTCAATGATCATAACAATAACCCAAATAATCGGTAGCGCTTTTAAGATGGTTAAAGCAACTTCTCCGTTAAATTCTCCAAAAGAGAGAATGATATTTAAGGAGGTCATGAATATAACCGTAAGTGTTGAGATAATTGTGCCGAATAATAGGCCTTCCTTTGCATTTCTTGGTAGTCTGTTTTCTTGATGCATTTTTTTCTTCCTCTCAAAGTTTAGTAAAGACCTTCGCTTTAAATTCCATTTTTATAGCTTCTCCAACAAGTTCGGTAATAGTTCTGCAATTGTTTTTAAAGGATTCGTAGATTGTTTCGTTAAACAAAGCATCATGGCCCCTTCAATCGAAGCAGTCAACAATAACGATACAGAGGCAGCTGTTTCATCCGAAAAGCCATCGGATAATAGCTTAGCACAGTAGATGCGTTC
Source organism: Psychrobacillus psychrodurans (assembly GCA_900114885.1). GTDB lineage: Bacteria > Bacillota > Bacilli > Bacillales_A > Planococcaceae > Psychrobacillus > Psychrobacillus psychrodurans. The sequence continues at coordinate 214,201 of FOUN01000001.1, read as the reverse complement.
AATATTTTCATATAACTCACTGCACGCTTTGCGAACTGGTTCACTCATTGTTGCCATTTCACTAACAATACTGCTAAATGTATAGCCAGTAATAGTACCTCTTTTTTCAAAGCTATTTATTAAAGTATCAATCGTTGAAATTATGGCGTCCTTAGTTGTAAGATGCTTACTAAAAATAGCTTCAATATCTGTGGTTATGTCTTCTTTTAGAGCGTGTAAACAAGTTATCAAGAGTTCTTCTTTGCCATCTGGAAAGTGATGGTAAAGAGCACCCTTTGAAACATTACTAGCTTTTAAAATTTCATTGAGTCCTACAGTTTTGTAACCTTTTTCCTGAAAAAGAATTGTAGCAGTTTCAATCAAGAGTGATTTAGTATCCATAGCTATTTTTCCTCCTAACATACCAACGGGTCTGTTTGTAATTATAACAAATTTTAAGCTACATTCTAATATTTTGTTTATTTAATAAAAGACCAGCATAATGGCCTATCTCTGCAATGAATCTGCAGATTGTTTATGCCCCTCCTCTATACCCTTCATATAATATGTAAAGGGACTTTTCTTCTTGGAGTTCCTACATTATAGGATGGGAGGTGTGGATGTTGGATTCTTCTACAGGATTATGGGTTGGTTTGTTAGGTATAGTCTTAGGGGTACTTGGTTTCTTTTATGCTCCCCTTTGGCTAGGTGCAGGTGCAGTTCTATTAGGGCTCGTAGCTTTAGCTTATTCTCACAAGTTAGTTGTAGGATGGATATCTTTAATACTCGGAGTAATTGTTTTAATACTGACATTTATGTCATAACTTGAAACAAAAAAACGTATTGTATTAATAGCCACTAAGTGTTAAGATTATTTAAATTTAAAATTTTGATAATTTCATATTTTTTTCTTATCCAGAGAGACGGAGGGATTGGCCCTTAGATGTCTCAGCAACCAGCCACGCTTAGGTATGGTGCTAATTCCAATAGACGTATGACGTCTTGAAGATAAGAAGACAAACTTCGATATTTACTTGAGGGTTCTCTTCTTATTAGAGAATCCTCTTTTTTATTTTAATTGTAAAGGATGAATACTTATGACAAAAAACAGTATTGATACACAGTTAGTTCAATTGGGAAATCATAGTGATGAAAAAACCGGGGCGGTAAATCCCCCTATTTATCTCTCCACAGCTTACAAACACAATGGGATTGGGCAGTCTACAGGATACGACTACACACGAACTAAGAACCCGACACGAGCTATTTTAGAGGAAGGAATTGCAAAATTAGAAGGTGGAGATGCTGGCTTTGCCTGTAGTTCTGGTATGGCTGCAATACAATTGGTTTTATCCCTTTTTCGGTCAGGAGATGAGTTAATTGCTCCTGATGATTTGTATGGTGGTACATACCGATTATTCAACCAGTATGCAGATTCATATAATATCCGTACTACTTATACAAAATTTGAATCAGCTGAAGAAGTAAAAGCATTAATAACAGAAAATACAAAAGCCTTATTTATCGAAACACCCACTAACCCTTTAATGCAGGAAATCGACATACAGCTATTTGCGGATATAGCAGAAGAGCATAATCTATTGTTAATCGTAGACAATACATTCTTAACCCCTTATTTACAGCGACCTATTGAATTGGGTGCCCATATTGTCATCCATAGTGGCACAAAATATATTGGGGGACATAACGATGTTCTTGCAGGATTGGTGGTAACAAAAGGTACTGATCTAAGTGAACAACTGCAAGTCAACCATAATGCTGCAGGCGCTGTCCTTTCTCCTTTCGATTCTTGGTTGTTAATAAGAGGATTAAAAACACTTCATCTACGTATGAAGCAGCATGATTTAAATGCAAAAAGAATTACTGAATTTTTAAAGCAGGAATCTGCTGTTAAGGATGTGTTATATCCAGGAGTTGGCGGAATGTTATCCTTCCGTTTACAAAAAAGCGAATGGGTGGCTCCTTTCCTAAAGAATTTGAGACTGATTGTATTTGCTGAAAGTCTTGGTGGTGTAGAGAGCTTTATCACGTATCCTGCTACACAAACACATGCCGATATACCTGAAGAGGAACGGAATGCACGAGGAGTTGATAATAGTCTCCTTCGTTTTTCGGTTGGGATTGAAGAAGTAGAAGATTTAATCGCAGATTTAAAACAAGTATTAAATACATTAGAAAGCGAGGTCATAATTAATGAGTGATTACAAAGAGTCGTTGGAGACTAGTATAATTGTTGCCTCTACACGCGGAGATTCGGAGATAAAAACTGGATCTGTAAATGTTCCTATCTATTTATCCTCCACTTTCCATCAAGAAAGCTTTGATGATTTTGGACCTTATGACTATAGTCGATCGGGAAATCCTACAAGAGACGCACTCGAAAAAACGATTGCTGAATTAGAGGGGGGGACTAGAGGATTGGCATTTGCATCAGGAATTGCGGCAATTTCTTCTGCATTTATGCTTTTGTCTTCAGGCGATCATATCGTTATTACAGAAGACGTATACGGTGGAACCTTTCGTTTTGTTACAGAAGTATTGCCTCGTTTTGGTATTGAGCACAGTTTTGCAGATTTTACGAATGTGGAAGCAATTGCAAGTGCAATGCAATCAAATACAAAACTGATTTACATCGAGACCCCTTCGAATCCATGCTTAGGTATTACTGATATTACCGCTGTCGTGGAGCTAGCAAAATCCAATGCTTGTTTAACCTTCTTAGACAATACATTTATGACACCGTTATATCAGCGTCCATTAGATTTAGGAATTGATATCGTCTTACATAGTGCAACAAAATTTTTATCTGGGCATAGCGATATTATTGCAGGACTTGCGGTTACAAAAGACGAGGAGTTAGGTAAGCGTTTAGCATTTATCCAAAACTCATTTGGTGCTATTTTAGGTGCGCAAGATTCATTTTCTCTCATTCAAGGTATCAAAACATTAAATGTCCGTTTTGAAAAATCCGCTCAGTCTGCCCAAAAAATTGCAAACTATCTAAATGGGCATGATTTGGTGGAGAATGTCTTTTTCCCTGGACTTTCCACACATCCAGGATACGAAACGCATAACAAGCAATCGAGTAGTGCTGGTGCTGTCCTTTCCTTCTGTTTACCGAATAAATCCACCGCTAAGGCATTTGTTGAAAACGTTAAAATTCCTGTATTTGCGGTAAGTTTAGGCGGAGTAGAATCCATTCTCTCCCATCCAGCTCAAATGTCTCACGCCGCGATGCCCAAGTCGGAACGAGATAAACGCGGAATAACAGATGGATTACTACGTTTTTCAGTCGGATTAGAGAATGTTAATGATTTAATAGCTGATTTTGAACAAGCGCTAGAAATTGCTTCAAAACAATATGAGAAAGTAGGAATACACATTTAAACATTGGCATATGGAATATTTTAATCTTATAAAGTATAGAATCAATGAACTCACTAAATTAAGACAATTATAGCTATTATCTTGCTTTACTTGTACCTCCCTAAACAAAAGAATATTAAACCTACTTAGATATACCCTTCATGTTTTAGACATTCTGTGCTGGGTAAATAGATTGTAGAGGTTATATAATATGAAGGAGGTATTTAAAATGGGAAATCAACAGTACGAACATGCAACAGATGAGGTAGTAGAAGAAAGTGGAGCCTATACATGTGAGGCCGGAATTACTAAAAGATTAAATAAGGGCGATAAATTCCCTTCTTGTCCAGAATCGGAAGTAGCAACTTATTGGAAACACGCAGAAGGACATCATCACAATTCTGGTGAACCAGTAACTGAATCTGGCACATATATAGATGAGGATGGCGATGAAATGGAATTAGAAGAAGGAGCTACATTCCCTAATTGTCCAAAAGCAGGAACACCTACACAATGGAGACATGCCGGGAACTAAGCACACATACTTGAGATGAATCTAATAAAGCGTGACACATTGAAATAATCATCCAATGTGTCACGCTTTATTTTTGATGTAATCTACTTTTGTCAAACAAACCTTATAAACCTAGGTTCTTAGAAATAATCACTTTCATTATTTCATTTGTCCCGGCGTAAATAGAAGCTACTGGAATGTCCCGATATCTTCTTGCAATTTTATACTCTTCCATATAACCATATCCACCATGCAATTGCATGCATTCAATCGAAATTTCTCTTGCAGTTTCGGTAAGCCAATATTTGGCCATCGATACTTTAGTAACTACTTCTTTACCTGCAATATGCTCCTCAATTAATGACTCCAAAAATGATTTTCCAAGCTCAATTTTTGTTGCCATTTCGGCTATTTTAAATTGGGTATTTTGAAAGGATGATATGGGCCTTCCAAAAGCTTTACGAGACTTTATATACTCCATTGTCATTTCTAGCATATCCTCTGAAGCAATTTGGGCGGAAATTGCTACCACTAATCTTTCTTGTTGTAGTTTCTCCATTAAATAACTGAAGCCTTTTCCCTCTTCTCCGATTAAATTAGAAATAGGAATACGACAATCCTCGAAGTATAGCTCTGCAGTGTCCTGAGCATGTAATCCTACCTTTTCTAACTTACGGCCTCTGTTAAATCCTGAAGTCCCCTCTTCCACAATAACTAAACTAATACCTTGGTGTCTTGGTTCTGCTGTAGGATTAGTTTTCACTACTACTAAAAACAAATTACCATTAACTCCATTAGTTATAAATGTCTTTTGCCCATTTAAAACGTAAACATCTCCATCGCGAATTGCTGTTGTTTGTATATTAGCCAAATCTGAACCTGCTCCCGGCTCTGTCATAGCAATTCCAGTGATATAATCTGAAGTTATACACCCTGGCAGCCATCGTTGCTTTTGCTCTTGCGTGCCAAAAGACTCTATATAAGGAACGACGATATCATTATGCAATCCAACACCTACAAGACTTGAACCGATTCTTTCTAATTCCTCTGAAATAATTACACCAAAACTAAAATCTAAACCGAGACCACCATATTCTTCCTCGACCTGTGGACATAAATACCCCATCTCGGCTAGTTTCCGCCAAAAACTCTTTGGAATTAGGCGTTCCTTTTCCCATGAATCATAATTAGGGGCAGCTTCTTTTTGAAGAAAATTTTGTAAAGATTTTCGAAATATCACATGCTCATCTGTCTCAAATCTATATCTTCCCACTGCTAGACCTCCTATTTAATTCTTTCAATAATTGTGGCATTTGCCATACCCATACCCTCGCAAATAGCAAGAAGACCATAGCGCCCACCAATCCGTTCTAGTCTGTGAAGCATTGTTACTAATAGCTTTGTTCCTGTAGCTCCTAACGGATGACCTAAAGCTATTGCTCCTCCATCTGGATTTAACTTTTCCGGATTAGCACCTGTATCTTTAAGCCATACTAATGGTACCTGCGCAAATGCTTCATTGACTTCATATGTGTCCATATCTTCAATTGTAAGACCAGCTTTTAAAAGCACTTTTTTCGTTGCTTCTATTGGACCAGTTAACATTAACGTTGGGTCAGATCCCGTCACACTGCGAGCTACTATACGGGCTTTTGGTTTTAGTCCTAGCTCATCTGCCTTTTTACGAGACATCAATAGAACTGCAGAAGCTCCGTCACTCATTTGACTGGCATTTCCAGCAGTAATCACTCCATTTTCATCAAAGACAGGTTTTAACCCACTCAGTACTTCAACAGTAGATCCTTCACGGGGGCCTTCATCGATTGCAAAGCTTTTTATCGAGCCATTTGCTTGCTGCACTTCTACTGGTATAATTTCTTTATCAAAATGACCTTTTTCTATTGCATCCAAAGCTTTTGCATGACTTTCAGAAGAATACTTATCTAGTTCCTCACGTGTTAAACTCCATTTCTGTACCATTCGCTCTGACGATAGTCCTTGATTGATAATTTCATATTTTTCTCTCAGTTTTGTACTTACCTTTGTATTTCCTACATTTGAAAACATGGGCTCACGCGTCATGCTTTCTACTCCTCCAGCTATGACTATATCCATATCCCCAGAGGCAATTGCTTGCGCAGCAAAATGCACCGCTTGCTGACTTGAACCACATTGGCGATCGATAGTAACCCCTGGTACATGTATCGGAAAATCTGCAATCAATGCTGCAGTTCGGGCAATATTCGCACTTTGTTCTCCTATCTGTGTGACACAACCTAGAATAACATCATCTATATCTGCTTTATCTACACCAGCTCGATTCACTAACTCGTCTAAAACAACCGCTGCAAGTTCGTCTGCTCGATACTCTGCAAGAGCCCCTTTTCTTCTTCCAATTGCTGTTCGTACCCCTTCTACTATTACAACCTCTATCATGTTCATCTCCACCCTTCGTTTTTCTTTTTGGTCGCTACTCGTACCAGCCTCTCGAGTCGCTTCAGAATTTCTGGAAAGGTAAAGAACGCCTTTTCTCGAAACCCTTCCAGCGCTTTTCGAGGCTAGATGGTGCCCTCCGCTTTTCTTTCTGTCCAGCTCCAGCGCCTAGCCTCTCGAGTCGCTTCAGAATTTCGGTAAAGGCAAAGAACGCCTTTTCCGAAACCCTTCCAGCGCTTTTCGAGGCTAGATGGTGCCCTCCGCTTTTCTTTCTGTCCAGCTCCGGGCACCAGCCTCTCGAGTCGCTTCAGAATTTCGGTAAAGGCAAAGAACGCCTTTTCCGAAACCCTTCCAGCGCTTTTCGAGGCTAGATGGTGCCCTCCGCTTTTCTTTCTGTCCAGCTCCGGGCACCAGCCTCTCGAGTCGCTTCAGAATTTCGGTAAAGGCAAAGAACGCCTTTTCTCGAAACCCTTCCAGCGCTTTTCGAGGCTAGATGGTGCCCTCCGCTTTTCTAACTACCTCGGTTGCATTCGAATTGCTCCGTCTAAGCGAATTACTTCTCCGTTGATATATTCGTTTTCAATTATAAAAGCTACTAATGAAGCAAATTCTTCTGGACGACCTAATCGCTTTGGAAATTCCACGATGGATTCTAACTTTTCTATCACCTTTTCATCTAAGCCTGCTGCCATTGGTGTACGGAACAATCCTGGAGCTATTGCATTTATGCGTATTCCAAAAGAAGAAAGATCTCTTGCAATTGGTAGAGTCATTCCTACTATTCCAGCCTTACTGGCACTATAAGCTGCCTGCCCCATTTGTCCCTCAAATGCTGCAACTGACGCTGTATTAATAATGATGCCTCTCTCACTGGATTCGGTTGACATATCATTTTTTGTCATAGCCACAGCTGCTAATCTCAACGTATTAAACGTTCCTATTAAGTTTACATCTATTACTTTTTTGAAATTTTCCAACGGCATTGCTCCAGATTTCCCAACTGTTTTTTGTGGAGGAGCTATACCTGCACAATTTACACAAATATGTAATGCTCCAAGTTTTTCTACTGTTTGCTGAATTGCTTTATTGACAGAGTTTTCATCTGTCACATTAACTATTTGGTAGGCTACATTTTCTCCGAATTCCTGAATTGCCTTTTTTGCTAATTCTTCATTTACATCAAAAATTACTACCCTTGCCCCTTTTTGTATTAAATGTGCAACAGTTGCAAGCCCCAACCCAGATGCTCCACCTGTTACAACTGCCACTTTGTTATTAATATCCATTGCTTCACCCCATGTCATACTTTTGTTTTCTAAAAATTTATAATATTTAATTTTAATTATAACGCAAAAACTCCAAGGGAAAAGTAAATTTCCCTTGGACTCAATTTCTTTTATATTGTTGCTTTATACATTTATATTAGCGAAGTTTTTTTAAAGCCCCACTCCATGCAAGTATTTGGTCAAGCATTGTATTTGTATTTCCTTCATGATACTCAGCAGGCTTAAATACACTCATATTTTCAAAATCTGTCATTAGTGAGAATGTTACCGCATTACGAACAACTGCAACCTGTAATTCCCCTAAGATCAAACGCATATTCTCATGTGCACGCACTCCACCTAAACTACCATATCCTACAAAACCAGCTGCCTTATTGTTTAACTCAGGATTTAAGTAGTCTAATGCATTTTTTAGTGCACCACCTACTGCGTGATTATACTCTGGAGTCACGAAAATATAGCCGTCATATTTAGCCATACTCTCAGACCAACTTTTGATAGCAAAATTTGCTTCTTCTTTTTGTTCTGAAGGAATCTCTTGCCCAAGAAGAGGTAATTTATAATTTATCAAATCAACTAATTCATATTCTGCATCATTTCTCTTTGTAGCAAAATTATACATCCAGTGTGAAACAGCATCCGCATTACGTCCTTTTCTTACACTTCCAACTACAATCCCAATTTTTAATTTTTCCACTGACATTATTGTTCCTCCTTCTATCACTTTATCAAAGGTTTAAAGATTTTATAATCTGCCACTACCTTCTCTATCATTTCCATTTGTCAGATTTCTACACACAGGTTGACATTATCTATACAATTAATATGTTATATTGATTAAATAGTTGGAACAATGAATTACAGAATGAAGGTGCTAAAGTGGAACTGGTTTTAATTATTTTGCCGGTTTTTATTATTTTTTTTATTGGGTTTGTTGGACAAAAGTTAATTGGTTTCGATATTAAATCTATCTCAACCGTAGCGCTTTACTTAATGTCTCCATTTTTAGCTTTCCGGACATTTTATACAAATGCATTAACGATGGAATATTTTTATATCGTTTTATTTTGTCTTATTCTAGCCTTTATTTTACTTATAATCACTTGGGTTGTTGGAACCTTTATGAAGACTACACGCTCAGAACTCTCTGCAATGATTTTAGGTGGAATGTTTATGAATAGTGGAAATTATGGAGCTCCGGTAGTGTTGTTTGCCTTAGGGGCTACCGGATTTGATTATGCTGTAATGATTATGGTTCTACATGGCTTATTCATTAATACATTTGGGATATTTTTTGCATCTCTTGGTGGCGGGGAGAAGGCTACATGGAAGCAGTCCTTGCACCGTGTTATTAGGATGCCTGTCGTGTATGCTGCTGCAATTGGGATTCTTTTACAAGAAACGCAAGTGACTGTGCCACAAGCGGTAATCAACGGAGTTGGACTTGTTGCAGATGCTTCGATACCAACTGTAATGCTCGTTCTCGGAATGCAATTAGCTGTTATTTCGCGTAAAAAGGTTGCCTATCGATATGTTGCTGCCGTTTCTGTTATTCGGATAATTGTATCTCCCCTTCTAGCCGTTGGAATTTTATATTTCTTACCGGTTAATGATCCAGTCAAACAGGTTGCGATTATTTTAGCCGCTATGCCAACAGCAGCTAATACAACGATGTTAGCATTGCAATTTAATACTGAACCGGATCTTGTTTCGTTTACAACTCTAGTGACAACACTTGTCAGTATCTTCTCAATTCCTTTAGTTCTATTTTTCTTAGGTATTTCCTAAAATAATAAAAGATAAATACTAGGCTAACTCTTATTAGTTTTCATCAACTGATAAGGGTTTTTATATTACCCTCATGAATTAGACAAGTTCTTACTTCATAGGATGGGGAGAAGGAGTGATGACATTTGGAACGTCCAAGTTATAGAGGAAGTTATAAGCCTTTTGTTTCACCACGGGATCCCTGCCCTCCGATTACCGTGAAGTATTTTGTGCTACCTCCGCAAATCTTCACAAATTTCCAGCAGCCCGGTCTACCACAAAATTCTCCCGAGGAGGCACTAATGCAAGGCTCGCTCTGGCCCAAGTTTGTGGATGGATTCTTCAGGGAGGAAGGAATTTCATGAGTGCTTTTGATGAAAGAATGAATCTATTAAAAAAAGTACAACAAATGGATTTTGTTGTTGTCGAATGGACTTTATACACCGACACACATCCAGATGATGAAGATGCTTTAGAACAATGGAGAGAAGCGATTAAAGATGCTGCGGCTGTACGCAAACAATACGAAAATAAATTTGGACCTTTATCTCTTAAATCTATTCCCTCTAGACAGGCACTAGAAGTAGGTTGGCGTTGGAACCAAGATCCTTGGCCATGGCAATTATGAGAAAGGAGAAATCAGATGTGGGTTTATGAAAAAAAGTTGCTTTATCCTGTCGAAGTAACCACCTGTAATCCAATGCTAGCAAAATATCTTATGGAGCAATACGGAGGCGCTGACGGTGAGCTGGCAGCTGCACTCAGATATATGAACCAGCGTTATACCGTTCCGGATAAAGTAATCGGACTACTTACGGATATTTCCACTGAGGAATTCTCACATCTCGAAATGCTTGAGACGATGATTTATAAATTGACTAAGGATGCTACCCCTGAGCAATTAGAAAAAGCAGGTTTAGGTGCACATTTTGTAAATCATGGACATTCATTATTTTATGAGAATGCAGGAGGCGTTCCATTTACAGCTACTTATATTCAGTCTAAAGGAGATCCCATAGCCGATTTATATGAGGATATTGCTGCAGAGGAAAAAGCACGAGCTACCTATCAATGGTTAATCGATATATCAGATGATCCCGGTATCAATGATGCTTTACGGTTCTTAAGAGAACGAGAGAATATTCATTCACTTCGTTTCCGTGAGGCTGTTGAATTGCTTAAAGATGAAAGAGACCGAAAGAAGATTTTCTAAAAAAAACGCATGGTACTTTGGAATAATTCCAAAAGACCATGCGTTTATCTTATTTTTTATCTTTTTCAAATAGAACAATCAATGCAGGTAATAGAATTCCACGAATTAAGAATGTATCCAAGATAATTCCCACCGCTACGATAAATCCAAAAACAAATAGCAGTTGGATTGGCTGCGTCATCAGTACAGCGAATGTTGCAGCAAGTAAGATACCAGCAGAAGAAATAACTCCACCTGTATGAGATACTGCAATTTGAACTGCTTCTTTAACAGAATGTTTTTCACGTTCCTCTAAATATCTAGATATAAGAATAATATTATAATCGATTCCTAGTGCTACTAAGAACACAAACGAATATAGTGGAACACGATTACTAATCGTATCAATATCGAAGAATAAATTAGTTAAGAACATACCTAGACCTAGTGCAGCCAAGAAGGATAATAGAATAGTACCCATCATGTATATTGGCATTTTAATAGATTTCGTTAATACAATTAATAAGATAAGGATTAATATTGTTTCCAGAACAACAATGAGAATTAGATCTCGACTATTTACTGACCGATCATCCACTTGTGAAGCTGTTTCGCCTGCAAAGTATAGATCACCCTCTGCATTGCTATTTTTAACAATACTTTTCTTATCTTCTATCATTTTTTCAAGAGCATTCATCGACTCCGTTGAATACGGACTTTCCTTGAATGTTAATTGGAATTGCGCCGCAAGGCCATCATCTGAAATTCCTGTAGCTCTAACAGTACTAACTAAATCTTGCAGTAGCAACTGTTCGACTATGCTTGCTTGCATTTCTTCCGTAATTTTACTTCCAGATTCAAACAAAACATTTGTAGGAGCTAAATCACCTTTTGCAAATTCATTTTCAATAATTTCATAACCTTCACGAGAAGGCATATCATCCGGGAAAGACTTCATGGTATCGAATTCATAATTCAAATTAAATAAATTCAATGCGGAAACAACTAAAATCACTAATATAGAAACAGCAGCAATTTTGGGTTTATTGACAACAAGTTCTGCAATTTTGCTCCATAAAGAGTTGGCTTTTACTTCTTTTTCACCATACTTTGGAACACGTGGCCAAAATGATTTTCGACCGAAAAGTGTGAATAGTGCTGGGATTAATGTAACAGAAGCGAACATAATGACAAGCATAGTTGTACCAAAAATTGGTGCGAAATTTCGATAATCTCCAAATGATGCAAAGAATAGTACTAGCATCGCAGCTAAAACTGTACCACCTGCAAAGAATACAGGAATTCCAGTCTCACGCATTGCATACTTCATAGCATCAAATTTAGTTTCATAATTCTTTAATTCTTCTCTATATCGAGAAAAAACAAACAATGAATAATCAATCGTTGCGGCAAATAATAGAATCGACATTATCGATAACGATTGAGTGGCTAAATCCAAACCATTGGCACCAATCATACCAAGTATCTGATTTACGACTTGATACACAATCCCTGCTGCCAATAGTGGAATTAATGCTAATAATGGAGAACGGTAAATGACAATTAGCAGAATCAGAATAATCCCTACGGTCGATAAAATTAAAACAAGATCTGCACGTTCAAATAGATTCGTTGTATCTACAGCTATTCCAGCTGGTCCTGTCATATAAACGGTTGAGCCGGTTTCCTCAGTTACAATTTCACTCACCTTATCCAAGCTTTCTTCTAAATCAGAAGTTTCCAAAGAAGTGATAAAACTTATAGGAATAACAGAGGTTTTCTTATCTTCTGAGAAAAAACCTTCCAGCGCTTGGGGTGGTAAACTACTAAAAGGAATCATTTCCTTCAAACCGTTTATATTTGCCGATGCCACTTTATCTAAAGCTGCTCCAAGCGTTTCAATATCTATTACTTCCTTCGACTGAAGCACTAGAATTCCAGGCAAACTTTCTGCATCTTTAAAATGCTCATCAATATTTTCCTGGGCTATAATCGACTGGGCATCCTCAGGTAACGAGGCTACACTAGAAACTTTATAATCGCTTGAACTTGGAGCAAATATTGTCAGAACTGTAGTTAGAGCTATCCAAATACTTAACGTAATCCACATACCTTTGCGAGTTGTAACAAAATCAGTTACCTTGCCTAGTATCTTTTTCACTAAGTCACTTCCTCTATTTTATTAATGACACAAGTGTCACTTTGACTAAAAAAACACACCTGTCATTTACATTATGTGTAAAAGTGACCTGTATGTCAATTATTCTCTCTGAAACATCCCTTCACTTAAAATTTCTCTAATAGAAGCTACCCATTCGTCCTGAGGAATTCCAAAATGATTGGGAATAGCAATAGTTTGAAATGTCATCCCCAGAATTATAGCATCAGATAGATGACTCTTAATAACTCGCTCCTTCTTTCCCTGCTCGATTAAACTTTGAAATTGTTTATACATATCAGTGTGGTATGTATTTAATTGTGTCTGATTGGATGAAACTCGATTGGAAGACTTTTTAGGAATTTGGTTAATAATCTCCAATATTTGATGAATCTCACTATGTTGAAAAATAAAATCTATAACTAAATAAAACTGCGTTTGGAAATCTCCACTTTTATCTAGTTCATTAAAACCTTTAAGAAATAGATTCATTTCGTACATTAGAAACTCTGAAATCAACTCATCTTTGTTCTCATAATATTTATATATACTTCCACGAGAAACCTCCATTATCGAGGCTAACTTGCTAAATGTAAAGGCATCATAGCCTTCCTCAATTAGCAATGACTTCGTTGCTTTAAATAGCTCGTCATCTGTAAATTTACGTTCACGTGCCACTTCTCTCACCTCACTACACCAATAGTATAGTACATAGATGAAAAAAGTTAAACAACACCGTCAATTCACCATTAATCATATTAAATAGATAAATCAACTGGATGCATAATACACGGAGTCGATGTTCATTTTCGCATTTGGCCAGCATGTTTAATTGCAGAAAACTCAACCGATTTATCTACTAGTTTACTCATTCCAATCAACCCCTCAATAAAACTTCTAATGCTATAGTTGCATATAATTGATCTACGCTAACTGTATATCTGTTTTACTGTTAAAAGCGCCACCAATGCTTTTAGCAAAGGTGACGCTTTCCAAATATTAATGATTAGCAATTGTTGTAGCAATTCTATCTATTACGGGAATTGTGCTAGATTTATTTTTTTCTGTTAACACTGTAATTATAAGTGTCTCACCACTTCTAGTTTTTGCGTATCCAGCGAGGGATTTTATATTTTTTAGACTGCCTGTTTTTGCAGTTATATTACCTTTAGCAGGAGCTGTTTTTAATCTATTTTTTAGAGTACCGCCAACGAGTCGGTCTGATGAACCTGCTACAGGTAGACTCTTATTAAATGTCGAGTACCACGGTTCTGAACGAACTAAATATAAGAGCTCAGAAAGCTGTCTAGAGCTAATTTTATTGGAATATGACATTCCAGAGGCATCCTCGAATTTCCATTTCGTAGCGTCCAGACCAATAGACAATACGTATTCCTGCATAACAAGAAGACCTGCTTTCCAGCTTCCTTCATCATGTACTACTTTTCCCATTTCCTTCGCTAAAACTTCTGCAATAGTGTTGTTACTGAGTTTCATAAATGGAATCATGAGATCCTTTAATTTCATCGATTTTCTAGACGCTAGAGCTTTCACATTTGCCGGTGTCTTCCCTTGCACAACCTTAGAGCCTGCAGAAAATGTGATGCCTTTTTCGGCTAACGACTTTTTAAATATATCTAGCGTATAGGCTGTTGGATCGGTGACTGAAATCCATTCTTTTTTACCCGAAGTTCCTAATGGAGAATTCCCACTAATAATAACTTTATTAGTACCTACTTTCCGCGTTATTTTCAGGGTGTTTTTATATCCTTTAGGTACGGTTTTTGAGTTATTAACTACTTGTAAAACAGCTGTAGCAGGTGCCAATGTAATATTTGTTGCTCTACCATTCTTGCCTGGTCTTGCTGTTACAATAACTGATCCAGCATCATAATCTCCGTTTGGTGAAAGTGTTAACGCCGAGATAGGTGCAGCATAATAGTATGGCTCGTCCTCAGCTAAAATACCAGCAGAAAGACGATCATTGTCGTACCAAGTATCATCTCCTACTAAATTCCCACTAACCTTTTTGATGCCTTGTTTTGCCAATGTTGTAGCAAAACTATCCAAATGTTTTTTTAGTAAAGTCGGATCACCTTGGCCTTTTAAATAGAGATTCCCGTTTAATGTACCTTTTTTCACTTTACCTTCAGTTAAAACGGACGTAGAGAAACGATAATTCTCGCCAAGTGTTTCCAATGCAGCTGCACCCGTTAATAATTTCATTGTAGAAGCGGGAGTAATCGACTTGTCTGCATAATGTTCATATACGATTTCTCCAGTATTAGCCTTTCTTACTGTGACACTTGTAGACGCACTTTTCATGCGGTCATCCGCCATGATGCTGTTGATATTTCTTTTTAGACTACTATACGAAGTAGCTGCCGCCTCAACGGTATTTTGTTCACCTGTAGAAATAAAAACAGAACTACTAATCATCACGATTGAAACGACAGAAACTAATAATTTCCTCCAAATCCTCACAATATTCCTCCTAACTCGTCATTTAAGTTACTGTTAGTTTAACATGAAATTGTCAGATAATAAGGGTCTTTTTTAAACCTCACAAGAAAGGAGACCATTTACCTACTAGACATTACTTCAAATTATATTTATAATTATTTTAACTACTTTGCAAAGCAAGGTAGTATGTTTTTAAATTACTACTTTGTTTTACAAGATAGTAAAAAGGAGACGACATATGACTATTAGAAGTCAACTGCTTAAAGGTATTCTTGATGGCTGTGTGCTTGCCGTTATCGAAAAAGAGCCAGTATACGGTTATGAATTATCCAAAAAGCTGCAAAAAGTTGGTTTAGAGGATGTGAGCGAAGGAACTATTTATCCTGTTTTATTAAGACTTCAAAAAAACAAGCTAATTTTAGGTGAAATAAGGCCTTCAGAATCTGGACCTAATCGTAAATATTATTCATTAACTTCTGCAGGAAAAGTAACCCTTGAAACAATCTCCTTAGAATGGAATCAGCTATCAGTACCTATTAATGCATTATTATCGAAAGGGGATGAGACGATTGAAAGCTAGTGAGTTAATAGAACAAAATAACCAAAAAAGAGCGTTACTGACAGAAGGAAATGAGAAATATTACACAAATTTACTACTCTATATCCGAACCAAGTTAACCTTATCTGAGCAACAATCAGAGGAAGTTTTGATGGAAATGTTAGACCATCTTATAGAAGGTCAACAAGAGGGAAAAACTGCGAAAGAAATCTTTGGAAATGACCCTAAGGGTTACGCAGATGAGATTGTAAGTCAATTGCCTCGTGAAAACAAACGTAATAGCTTCATATTTATGGGTGAAATAGCTGTAAATATTATTGGTTGGTTTTTAATAATGCGAAGTATAATTATCCCCATAATAGGTGGTGAAGCTTCGGAAAAAGTGTATGTCATATCCTCTCTACTGCTCATCATTTTAATAATGATTATGACAGCATTTGGAGTGAAAATGATTTTTGGATTGATAAGTCAATCGTCCTTTGATGACAAAGCTACAGACAAAAAAATGATGTTTAAGGCTGGGTTATACGGGGCAGGCGGATTTTTAATTATTGCTATAATTAGTTTTTTTGTAAAGGAAGTCGGTCCATCCTTCACATTGCCATGGCAAATCTCTTTTGGTATAGGTTCCCTACTATTATTAGTTTCATGGCTAATTAAAAAGTCTAGAATCTAGATAATAAATATAGACAGATGGAGAAATTATTAGCCGCTCCATCTGTTCATAATTTTCATTCATTTACTTAAAAATTGGTGACAATGCATTAGTTTTGTCTAGATAAATAAAGGCATCATATCTGCTCCCTAATCTAGAAGGAACATAATTTCCGTAGGCTTCAAACTCTGGATTATATACAACTCCTATAGCCCGATGCCCAATCCAATTATTATTAAAAAATATTCGATTCTCCTCGTCAAAAATCAGAATTTTATTTGTAGCTTCTAAACTATGCAGCATATCTTCCCATGAACCCAATCTTGCAGGTGGCACAGTCATTTTTTTTAGAGTAGTTCCCCACTCATCTGCAGCAATAACCTCTCCACTATGGGTACCAAATCCGACTGAAAACACATTTTCTTTCTTGTTCTGTAGACGAAGAATCTCTCCAACGTTTGTTAGACCTTCTTCTTTCATATCCGTTGCGGATGCATCTCCAATATGGGTGTTATGTGCCCAAATTATTATTTTCGCGTCTTTTCCATGATAGTCCATTATTTCATTAATCGCTTCGACCATATGTTCATCACGAACATTCCATGAAAGTTCATCACTCCGTACCATAGCTCGGTAGTATTCTTCCGCATTATGAGCAACTAAAGCATTTATCTTTAAATTTAAATCTGCTTCCTGACTATTCTCATATTGCTTTTCATTTTTACGAATGGAAGAAACTAACTTCGCGACCTCATCCACACAAGCATCTGAAATGTGTATGGATGAAAAAGCATAGGTTTCAGGATGACGATTAAAGGGCTCAAAACAGCTAATTGCTTTCTTTGCAAAGGCCATATCTGTTCCTTCCGGATTCGTTTTACGCAAATAGCTTACCACCTCATCAAGAGACTCCCATAAACTATACACATCAACTCCATAAAATCCTATTTTCCTTTTATCTTCTACTTGCTTATTATGTTTTTCTAACCATTTAACCAATTCTGATATCTCTTCATTTGCCCACATCCATGTCGGCCAACGTTCGAACGCATTTAGTACCTTTTGTTTATTTTCCTCTGTATCATATCCTTTTATAAATCTATTTACTCGCTGAGTGGATGGCCAATCTCCTTCTACTGCAATTAGATTAAATCCTTTTTCTACTATTAGGCGCTTTGATAACTCCGCTCGTACTTTATAAAATTCCGATGTCCCGTGACTAGCTTCCCCTAAAAGAACAATTTTGGCATCTCCAATAGCTTCTAATAGTGGAGTCAAATCCTCTGAAGTATTAAATGGTAGTGCAAACTTTTTTATAGCTTCTGTTACAGATTTTATCGTAAACACTCCTTTTCTTTAAAAGTTTGCGTTTCACTAGGACTCTTTATACCGTTTTAATATGTGGAACTGTAAAGCTTATTGCCTAAGGTAAAAAAAGACTAAGGAGTTGCACATATATTTGTTTTTTTATGATCTTCTTGTGTTTTACTTACTAAATGATTTTCCGCAATTGCTTAGCGTTCATTTAACGAGACTCCAGCGGAATAGCGTTATCCTAAGATCCCATAGAAGCATAACTAGTAGGATACTTGCCCATGTCATAGGTTAGATTATGATGTAGCATATGAATAAAAATATGGTATAATAGGAAAAATTAAAAAGCAATGAAGAGAAGAGTAGGTATTCGAATTTCTTAACAGAGAGCCCTATTAGCTGCGAATGGGTAAGATTGAAGTTACCGAAACAAGCCTCTGAGCTTCACGTAGGACTTGTATAGTACAAGGTATTATGTGACAGTAGCTCCTGTTATCGAGCTAGGGTATAAGCATGGATACATGCCGTACTTGAAAAGGCCACTAATGGTGACATTAGGGCAAACTAGGGTGGCACCACGACATATTAATCTCGTCCCTAAGACAATAGTCTTGGGGGTGGGATTTTTTTTATTGTTCAAAAAAAATATGTCGGAGGTTTTAGCATGGATTCACTTAATTTGAAATTTCCTATTATATATTTGTTTACAGTGGGTATTGCCAATATTGGAGGATGGATATACTTATTAGCGATCAACTTAATGGTACTAGAGGAAACAGGATCGGCATTAGCAGTTTCAGCACTATACATTATTAAACCAATCACTCAATTATTAGTTGGACCTTGGGCAGGTAGTGTCATTGACCGAGTTTCTACAAAGCATATGATGGTGACTTTAGATGTGATTAGAGCAATGTTAATATTAATTTATCCCTTTTTCTGATTCCATTCTAATCATTTATATACTAGTTTTTTTCATCCAAATGGCTGGTGCAATATTTGAGCCTGCATCCTTTACGTATATGACACTATTGTTACCTGAAAATATACGAAATCGTTTTAACGCAATTCTAAGTTTTGTTCATTCGGGTGCATTTGTGACTGGTCCATTAATTGCAGGTGTTTTATTTATGATCGGTTCTCTTAAAGAAGCATTATTTGTAAATGTCGTTATTTTTCTAGTTTGCGCTGCTATTACACTTTTCCTCCCAAAGAAAATGTCTTCAGCTACTATTGAAAATTCAAAAATAACTTGGATGAACATCAGAGATGATTGGCATCTAGTTGTACATTTCAGTAAGAAGGCAATCCCTTTTTTCGTCATATATATGATGTTTCAAACAGTAATGTTAATGACTGCTGCATTAGATTCCATGGAAGTGACATTTGCCAAGAAAGTTCTTCATTTATCCGATACTGCTTACGGATCGCTTGTCACTATTGCTGGAATTGGATTCTTAATGGGAGCTGTCTTCACCAACATATTAGTAAGATTCGCTCCAGCTAAATTATTGATGGGCCTTGGAACACTTTTAGTCTCTGTCGGATATGTGATTTACAGTTTCTCTTCAACCTACTTATTAGCTAGTATCGGATTTTTTGTCCTATCATTTTTTCTTTCTATCTCGAACACTGGATATATGACGTACATTCAATCCAATATCCCTACCGAAATGATGGGTAGAATATCTAGCCTATATGAGATGCTATCGAGTTCTATACAAATTGTAGTAATTCTTTTTTTAGGATTGGCCACCCATTGGTTTTCTGTAAAAGAGGTAGTCATTAGTGGCTCTATTCTAATGTTTTGTGTAGCGTTCTACTTAACCTTACTTTCTGCCAACCAAATGAAAAAGAAATTAGTCAAATAGAATGCATCTTTATTGGTCTTTACAAAACTCAAATGAATACCTTGATAAGAAGAGGTTTAAAAGTTTTTTGTAACCTCAAACAATGGTACGATTGGATAATAAATGTGAGAAGGACCAGGTGACGTTAACAAATGAAAAATACAATTCAACATCTTACAAAAAGACAATGGATTATTTGGGGCGGCTTGCTGTTAATTATAGTTTTCGTCATATTTAATAAAGATATTGTCGTGTCTTTATTGCACGGAGATATAAATGAGGTCCAACTATTTTTAGAAAGAAATATTGGCTATGCGCTATTCTTTATGGCGCTAGTCATGCTTATACAAAATTCATTTACTATATTCCCGCTTATTCTAGTGATTACGATAAATATCTCTTTATTTGGATTCATAAACGGCTTTTTATGGAGTTGGTTCACGAGTGTAATTGCTTCTATCATCGTATTATACGGTGTGCGCTATGTTTTCCAAGAAATTATTATCGAAAAATTCAATATAAGTTTGATTGAAAAGGTTGATGCTAATGGTTTTGCTTATGTACTTCAGGGAAGACTCTTCCCTTTTATCCCTACTAGTCTGATCAATATCTTATCTGGACTTAGTACGATACGAATCGTACCTTTTACTATTGCTACTGCAATTGGAAATTTCCTTTATTTCTTCGTCCTAGCATTAATTCCTGCTGGAATATTATCATCTGATGTAGATGAGTATGTCATCTTCGGCATTATTTTTGCGACTATTCTTATTTATTATTTAGTGAAATACGTTAAACACAAAAAGAAATCTACGGAAAAAGTGGAGTCGTTAGATTAGGCACTAGGAGTGATTATTTTTGAAGATAGCAATTATAACCGATATTCACGGGAATGAAATTGCGTTAAAAGCAGTATTGAACGAAATAGATGCTGGGAGAGATGTGCAGGAAATTTGGTGTCTTGGAGATATGATTGCTATGGGACCAGATACAAATGAGGTTCTAGATATTCTATTTGAACGTCCAGACGTTCGAATGATTACGGGTAACCATGACGAGGCAATACTATCCCTTATTTTAGGCGATGGACACCCCGATAGCTATATGCATACTCGCGAGCACCATGAATGGATTGCTAAACGTCTATCAGACCTAAATGTTCAAAGGCTTCAACAACTACCAAGAACTTTAGTAAAAGAAATTAACGGCAACAGTCTATTTGGAATTCACTACCATATAGAAACACATATGCGTGATGCTCATATTAGAAAAGAGCCCTTTTTTTCCATTTTAGAACCAACGCTAGAAAATATGGAAACGATGTTCGGTGATTATCCGGCAGACATCATTTGCTTTGGACATAACCATCCAGAACATCTATTTCAAACTGAGTATAAAATTTACTTAAATCCAGGTTCTCTAGGTGTATCTAAAGGTAATACTGCACCATATGCAATAGTAGATTTAAGTTCTATTACACCAGAGGTTAAAATTCATCACGTAGCCTATGATAAACAGGCCTTTTTACAAAAGTTCGATACACTCCAGGTGCCACAAAGAGAAATAATGTTTAAGCTTTTTTATACAAAGGAATAATTTATAAGGAAATTTCACCCTAATAGATATAAATCTGAAGAGATTTTTTAGTCGTATGAATTACTTACTTTGAAAATAATTTAATCACATTTGTTTGCGAAATATATAATCTTTACAAATTATGTATCTCTAATTTATTGGAAAGCTATTATAATTATAATTCTTATCCAAATCACCTTCACCTCCATTTTACTAACATAAATAACCTAATTGACCTTTAGAATACTTAGTCCCTAAAGGTTATAGTATATTTTCTATTCTTTTATTAACTTCTCTATTTAGAGATTTGATGAATCTTATTAATATTATTATAATAGAAATAAATTTAAAATTTTTCCATAAATGGAGGGGATTTTATGATAAAAACAATTTTAGTGGATGATGAAGACCTTTCACTTTTCACCCTAGAAAAAAAATTACAGGAATTCCCTAACATACATATTATTAAAACATACAATTCACAAGAGCATATTCTATCTGACCTAAAAACAAATCATGTGGATGTTGCATTTTTAGATATTGAAATGGCGGACTTAAATGGATTAGACTTAGCCGAGGCTATCCTATCAATTCAGCCATCTATACAGATTGTCTTCGTAACTGCCCATTCGGAGTACGCAATACAAGCATTTGAATTAAACTCGATTGATTACTTATTAAAACCAATTACTACAAAACGTCTTCTTAAAACCATTAATAGATTAACTAAAACTGTAGAAGTATCTAGAAATCATGAAGATAGAACTGACGTTATCTCTACTTCTGTACCTTACATTAAGTGCTTTAATGAATTGCAAGTATTCCGTAATGGTCAGCTAATTCATTTTAAAACCGCCAAAGTTAAGGAATTATTTGGGTTCTTTCTTACAAATATTAATACATATATAAATCGTGATATTTTAATAGAAAGTTTATGGCCAGGACAAGATTATAAAAAGTCTAAAATTCACCTGCATACATGCTTATCTTATTTACGCAAAACTTTAGATGAGCTTGGATACTCTAACTGTATTACATTCTCCAACCAAAGTTACTTTTTCACATTGGAACCAATTTACTGTGATGCAATAGAATTGAAAAAAAACCTCCAAAGCCTGGATAAACTTGATGTTACAAATATTCAAATTGCTGAAAATGCAGTCAATTTATATACAGGTGAATATATGGAATTGAATAGGTACGACTGGGCTTTTGTAGAAGCACAGGCATATCAAAATCAAATGCTGATTTTTTTAGATAAAATAATTGATTACTATCAGCTTAATGATGACTCAAAAACACTATTTTATTTGCAAACTTACCTTAGGTTAAATCCATACTCAAATGAAAAAGTTAAGCAAAAAATCAATTTATTAATAAAAATGGAAAATCGATTCGAAGCAATTAAAACGTATCACGAGTATGAACAATTATTATTGAAAGACTTAGAAATAGAACTAGATGATTCATTTGTTGAGTTATTTAATGTTCTTATATCAACAGCTGAACGTTCCTAGACAGAGTTCCAAACGTTGTGATCATCAAAATGTACTATGAATATTGGTTGCACAGCATAGCAATATGGAGATGTATACTTCGAGTATATTACGAAAAATCGCCTTTACCGTCCTCTTCTGTTTCTTATTGAAGCTATTAGGGGACTTCTGCTTTTATTGTCATTGTTCCAATGTGGGATTAGATATGTCTTATCTTTTTGGAGTAACAAATTCTCTCTTAGATTTATTCTGTTTCTTTTGTTTATACATCAATCTATCTGCATGATGGATTAACGATTCTTCGTAAAGCCCGCAGTCTGGATAAACACTATCCCCTAAGCTTATATAGACTGAAATAGGACTATTATCGATATAAAAATCAGCAGTAAATTGATGTTGAATAGAATCGCAAATATCTTGCATTTTTCCCACTTCGTCAACAATAATTAAAAATTCATCCCCACTTTTGCGAAATATAACCGCACTATTGCCCACAGCCTCCACTAATCTTGATGCACATTCCTTTAAAAGCTGATCGCCCACTACATGACCATATTGATCATTTATGTGCTTAAAATTATCAATATCCAAAAATAATAATCCAAATTTTGAACTTTGTTGTTTACTCTTTTCTATATGATAAGAGATGCATTCGCTAAATTTTCTACGATTAGGAAGACCAGTTAGATCATCTGTGTAGGCTAAACTTCTCCACTTTTCTTCTTCGTTGGAGCTATTGACAGGAAGTATTATTAAAAGATAATTCCTTGCTTTATCCCCCTCATCACTAAATTCCAAAATATCAACAATAGAATCTATTGGTTGGTTAAATTTATCTATTAGTCTCAAATTACCCGACCAATACTTATCCTTCTCGAGATTTTCATAAATGTTTTTTAAACCTTTGTTTGAGGACTCACTAATTACCATATCAATAGTTAAAGTCTCTATATCATCCAACGAATAGTTAAAAACACTTAAAAATTTCTCATTAGCTTTTACAATATTTCCACTAGAATTTACTAGTGCAACTATGAATGTTTTCAATACCGATAAAGAAATGTTGAATACTTCTTTACTTACTAAATTATCATTATTTTTCTTGCGTTTACTTTGTTGGTAATCCATATTATCCCTCTTCTTCGATTTATTAATTTGTATATTCAAGTTTGAAATATTAAAAATCACTTCTTTTATTGTAATAGATTACTCTTACAATTCTCTTAAATTACTAAATTAATGAACCTTTTGAATGCTAATGAAAAGGGAAATTATATAGGTATATTTTACCTATAGATGAATATTTTTAAAATTTTTAGTTCATTTGAAAGTATTTATACCTAGTTCAATTATATTAGAGTCGTCATCAATGAATCAAATAATGCTATTACAGACAAAAGGATATCCCCAGACTGTCGACAAACTCAATTTTTGATGCATAGAGTTGTATACTAAAATCGGCAAGGACCACCACTTCGCTTTCCGTGGGCTTGGCTTCAGCCTCCTCGTCACTGCGTTCCTGCGGGGTCTTCTGCTCAAGCTGTTCCCACAGGAGTCTTCGTGTTGGTCCTTGCCTTATAAACAACTCCTTAAAGGTTTCCACTATATATACTTTTATTTAGAATACCTTTGGTGTCAAGCTGAGGATATCCACCAGGATATCCTTTTTACTCATTTATAAAATTCTGTCGGGATTGCACCGATATTTCTACGGTGATACAGTAAAGGCTCTTTAGCCGCATTTTGAATATGCAGTACCTCACCAATCATAATTGTATGATCGCCCGCTTCAACTTTGTTAAATACTTTACATTCTAATGTTGCTAAGGAATTAGAGAGCACCGGCAAATTCAATTCTGATTTATACCATTCACACTCAGCAAACCTATCCTCCACTTTACTAGCGAATAAATTACAAATATCTCCCTGATCTGCTGCTAGTATATTTACTGTAAACTTATCTACTTTTAAAAACTCTTCGTATGAGTATACTCTTTTATCAATAGACCATAATATTAATAATGGTTCCAACGATACAGAAGCGAAGGAATTAACGGTTAACCCCATAGGTTTACCGTCGCTGTTATAAGCTGTAACTACAGTGACTCCAGTAGGATAATTCCCCATTGCCGCTTTAAAGCTGGCTACTTGATCTAATTTATTTTCCATCTAAATAACATCCATTCTCTTTTTCTTTTAAGCATATCAAAACCACACATTTCTTTCACATATTTGGATTCATTCGAACCGATTTTGTTTAAAGTCGCTACTACCGGGTAAATATAAACTAGAACACATTACAAACAAAATGGAGGAATTATTCATGACAGTCAAACTAACAGTTGAAAATGCAGTTCAAGCTAAACAAGAAATTGAAAAACTTGAGACCCAAGGATACGTTCGAGACAATATTCATATTTTCGCCCATTTTAAAGAACGAGCAGACGATATCAATGATGCGCTCGACACTTCCGATGTGGGCATGAAAGAACAAGGCTTTTTACAATCTATGAAAAACATGTTCACCTCACGTGGAGATGAGCTTCGTAACAAAATGGAAGCAGCTGGCATCTCTAAACAAGAGGCAGAAGCAGCTGAAAAAGAACTTGATGAGGGCAAATTAGTAATCATTGCTCACAACTAATTAATAGAAGTACAACCCATTCCTTCATAGGAATGGGATTTTTAATTTCTAAGAAAACTATCCTGTCCTTTTCAGCATGAATATGCAAATGTGGTTCAAATATATTCTCTGAAATCCCTACGCTTCGAATTTTTCCTCCAACATTTACTTTCTCATTTTGGATTAATGTTACACTAACTTTTTTCTTATAGGCTAAGTAAATAATTACAGTCGTATTTTCACATCATAAAGTCACATAATTACCGGTCGGTTTTCTGCATTAGCATCTGGTGTTCTAAGATCTAGTAATTCATTTTAAAATTCTTACACCTCTCCTTTGGAAATAGATCATTTGGGGTCATTTTTTTGTGCTAGATAAGCCTGGTGATAATTCTTTTGCGCTTGATTTCCTCCTTGCCCAATATAGTAGGTACCATCTTAAAGGGAAAAGTGATTCAATCGCCACATCAACAGTTGAAATATAATACCAAACAAAGGTATAAGTAATGTATATACAGCAAGTGTAAATTTTTGATCGTTACTATATATTTTATTCTAAAAGGTGAAGTACGTACTTTGAACAGCAAAGCTATAATGAGAAGTGCTAATAAAAGAAAACGGAGATAGTCCTCGACCCAACTCCAATTGACCGATTGAAATATCCAAGCAACCATCGCAATAGTCGTAAGTGAATCGAATAACCATTCCAACTTACTTTTTAAAAGAATCAGTATACCAACTGAGAAAATAAGTGTAATAAACATTTACATCGTCTCCTTAAAAAATCTCTCCTTTTGCCCATCAATAGTTATCTACTGGTAATAGCGTCGTTCCGTAATACTAATTGAATAGAAACCCGATTAATCATTGTCCTTAGTTAAACAGCAGATGCAATATCTCACGCATCAACAGGAGGAAGGATACATTAACTCGATATTCAAATTACTTTTATTGATAAAGACCTTTATCAATAAATAAGAGCCGCAATAATGCAGCTCTTTCCAACTACTACAAATTATTAACATTTTAAATCTGTCTTTTCAATATTACGGATTGCAAAGTAAGCGATACTAATGCCAATTATGGCTAGTGATATTGGAATTATAATAATATCGTTTAATGAAAAATTGCCGCTATTCGAAGAAACAATCATGACAATGAGAATGGAAGAAATAATTGTAGTTGATGCAGAGTACTTTTTCATTCCGAAATATAATGGAATGAGGCACATTCCTGATGCTGCAATCGCGTTCATCAGCATGGAAGGCGTATGCTGTGTGACCATAGTGATTGATAATGTGCCAGGTATCAGATCAAAATAGTTTGTGACAGAAGAGAACACTATTGTTAAGAATACATTAGAAAGGATAATGGAGCAGAATGTGAAAAGGATTACGATTGCAAGCTTTGCCGTAATTAGTTTTTTTCTATTAATAGGATATAAAAATAATGTGGTAATTGTTTTATTCTTAAACTCACCAATAATGAGCTTAGAAATTAAGCTTGCAGCAAAAATAATAAAGGTTGCCCTTACAATCGTATCAATTATGGTTATGGCTTCTGTATAATTGGTTAAAAATAGGTCACCTTCCACCTTCGCGATGAACAGCATGGCTACCAACAATCCTGCTATAATGATATTGGCAATTATTGCTCCCTTTATATATGAAAATAATTTATACTTTTTCATTTCTAAACGCATTAAATTAGGCACTCATCTCACCTCCGTTAATTAACTTTAAGAAGTAATCCTCTAACGAATTTTTTTTCATGCTAATTTCCTTTATCTCCACGTTTTGCTCCATCAATGCCCTTGAAATAGTGTTCTGTGTGATTTTCGATTCATAGATACGGATACAATGATCCTCTACTAGTTTGTAATTGACAATGGCTAATTTGTCCTCTAAAATAAAAGCTGCTTTTTTTCCATCGTCGACAATCATTTCGATGTAATCTATTTGACTAAGTTTTACATCAGACATTGCAAGCTCACTAATTAATCTGCCGTTGTGAATAACACCAATTGTATCTGCAATTTGCTCCATTTCACCTAAAATATGGCTAGAAATAAGAATGGTAATGCCATATTCTTTGCATAACATCTTCAATAAATCACGAATTTCCTTAATACCACTCGGATCTAACCCATTAATGGGCTCGTCTAGAATAAGTAATTCGGGTTTAGTAATAATTGCACGTGCAATGCCCAATCGTTGTTTCATCCCAAGTGAGAAATCTCCTACAGGCTTCCCCTCCGTATGTGACAAATTAACTAGATCAAGTACTTGGTCGATTTCCTTTTTGTCGTAATAGCCCATGTATTCACAATGGAGATCCAATATTTCTTTAGCAGTTAAATTTTCATGGAAAATAGGATATTCAATAATTGTGCCCATTCTTTTTAAAACTTCATAAGATTTATGCGTTAATGTCTCTCCAAAAATTTCGATGTAGCCATTAGTTGGTTTTATTAAATTTGTAATTAATTTCATGATTGTTGTTTTCCCTGCACCATTGGAACCTAAAAAACCATAAATTTCACCTTTTTTTACATGCATGCTCACTTCGGAAACAACTTCTTTTCCCCCATATACTTTTGTGAGCCGATTTGTTCGGATTAGATATGTCATATGAATTTCCTCCCTCATTTGTTACTTACCTTAGTATAAGAAATGAAGTTCTCTTTTTTCTTACCTGTTTCTTAAGAATTTCTTACGTAAAAAATATGTATGTATATACCTATGTCAGTCTCACAATTAATCGAAAAAAGAAGAATATTTACAAAATATCTTCTTACAGACTGTAGACAATCTCAATTTTTGGTGCATAGAGTTGTATACTAAAATCGGCAAGGACCACCACTTCGCTTTCCGTGGGCTTGGCTTCAGCCTCCTCGTCCCTGCGAAAACATATGCTCCTGCGGTTACTCGTCGCAAAGACATTGGTCAAACAAGTAGAGGTTTATTCCATATAGGTTATCCTTTTTAAGGACACGCTAAAGACAGTCTTTTCATAGGGAGTACTTGATAAATGAATAGAACCTCCCAACACTTCAACTAGTCGCTTTGTAATTGTCAGCCCAAGACCACTGCCTTGAAACGACTTATTCCTAGAATCTTCGAGGGTGTACATTCTTTCAAAGACATGATCTCTATGATGTTCATCAATGCCTTTCCCCCGGTCCCAAATATCAATAGAAATAGTCTTATCATCATATCCGATAGCTAAGCCTATTACCTTTCCCTCGGCACCGTAAGTAATGGCGTTAGATAGTAAATTGTTCAAAATTCTGTCCAGTGCTTCTTCGTTTCCAAGGGCAAAAACTGTTGATTCCGGGATGTCGATTTGCATGTCAATTCCCATTGTCGTTACGATATCATAGAAAGATAAAATATTTTTCCGACAGATTTCATTCACATTTATCCTTGTAATGGGATAATTCGAATCGCCAGCTTCAATTTTTGCCAAATCAAAGAATTGATGAATTAGTTGAAGGACTTCAAGTGATTTTGAATGAACACCTGAGAGCAAACGTTGCTGTTCTTGTTCACTGATTGCAGTGTTAAGTTGAAGCATTTCCGTATACCCCAAAACAACAGTCAATGGTGTTTTTATATCATGAGAAATATTTGCCAACATTTTCTTAGTCGAGTTTTCTATTTTACGATGGGTAGCAATAACTTTTTGATTATGGTCCAATAACCTATTAATCTCATTGAATAATAGCTGTAATTCCTTATTGGTAGTCATATTTAAAATTTTTTCTCCCGATTGCTCAGCGATGATGGATTGTAATTTTTGAGAAGTATAATAAATGGAAGCATTGTGCTCTTTTTTTTCACGGTACTGGAAAGAAATAACGATGAGTAATAGCAATATAATAATAGAAAGAAATAGTACCATTTTAATCCCCCTCAAACTTATAGCCAATACCCCAAAGTGTTTTAATATAATGTGGATTGGATGGATCGTCTTCAATTTTTTCACGAAGACGTCTTATATGTACATTTAGTATATTTTCATCACCATAATATTCATCGTTCCAAATCATTTGATAGATTTGCTGTTTCGTAAAGACACGCTGACGATTTGTAGCAAACAATTTCAAAATGGCGAACTCCTTTGAAGTAAGCTTTATAGTTTGCTGGTTTTTCATGACAGAAAAGTTCATAAGGTCAATCGTAAGATCACCGAATATCAACATATCTTGCTTGTTATCTGAATGATTCGAGTAAATTGTTGCTCTCCTAATTGCAGATTTCACTCGTGCTGACAGTTCCAACATTGAAAACGGCTTAGCAATATAATCATCTGCTCCTAATCCCAGTCCTATTGCTTTATCCACATCACTATCTTTTGCTGACATAATTAAAATCGGCAGTGCACTTTTCTCTCTAATTAATTTTAATACTTCTAAACCATCCAGCTTTGGCATCATAATATCTAATATCATTAAATCAAATGAAGTACTCTTACACTTATTCAGTGCTTCGACTCCATTTGAAGCAGATGTAACGCTAAAGCCTTCGGTGATTAAATATTTCTCTACCATTTCGCTAATTGATACATCGTCTTCAACAAGTAGAATATGCTTTGACATTGTTATGCACCCTCTTTTTATTTTCCTAATACTATCTAATTATCATAACGAATTCATGAAATGAAATATAGTAATAGATGTAAGCCTATTCTAGTACATCTATTTCTATCGGTATCCATACACTAAAAAGACAACAAGTAAAATATTGTGGCATGAAATACAAAAATGCACATAAACAGATTAAAAATCTGGATTTATGTGCATTCCAAAATGAGAAGAAACTAATAGTTCCGCTTCTCTAGATTGTAGGAAATACAATGTATTGACCTAGTATAGTTTTTACTATATTTAAAAGATATGTATCAATTCAATAGTTGAGCCTGTTCAACACCACAAAGTTCATTTAAGGAATCTTTCTTTTGATGGGCATAGTAATAAGGACTTCAATTCCATTAGAAAACCTTCTGAATTTATGCGATAATAAAAGATCGAATGTTTCTATTATATCCGAAAAGAGGTGTCCTCATGAAACCGGTCATCCTAGCCGAAAAACCTAGTCAGGCAAAAGCATATGCAGATGCTTTTAAAGTAAAACGTCACGAAGGCTATTTAGAGATCCACCCTTGTTCTATTTTTCCAGAGGGTGCCTATATTACATGGGGAATTGGGCACCTAGTTGAATTAAAAGAGCCCAAAGCATACGATCCAAAATGGAATAAATGGTCTTTAACTAGTTTACCCATTTTGCCAGAGAAGTACGAATTTCAGATTGCTAAAGGGAAATTTAAACAGTTTTCTGTTGTAAAAAAATTACTCAAGTCTACTGATACTGTTATTAACGGATGTGATGTGGACCGCGAAGGATCGAATATCTTTTATAGTATATACAATCAAAGCGGAGCCCGCGGTCAAACGATTAAACGTTTATGGATTAATTCTTTAGAGGTTGATGAGGTTCTGAAAGGTTTCAGTAATTTACAGGATAATCGTAAGGATCTTTTATTATACGACGAAGCCAAGGCTCGTCAAATTAGTGATTGGCTCGTAGGTATGAATGGTTCCAGATTATATTCTCTTTTATTGCAAGGACAAGGTATTAAGGAAGTATTTCCTATAGGACGGGTACAATCACCAACTATATTTTTGATTTATCAACGTCATCTAGAAATTGAACAATTTGTTTCAGAACCCTTTTATGAGATAGAAGCTACCTTTCAAGCGGAACAAGGGAAATACAAAGGAAAAGCAAAAGCAAAGGAATCCAACAGAGAAAAGATTCAAGAGCTCCTTTCCGGGCATCTTATTCAGCCGAACTCTCCTGGTGTCATTACTTCTATAGAAAAAATCGATAAACGAACACCGCCTCCTCAGCTCCATTCTTTATCGACATTACAAGCAACTGCCAATCGTTTATGGAAAACGAGTCCAGCAGATGTGCTAAAAACAATGCAGGGACTATATGAAAAAAAACTAGTTTCATATCCGAGAACTGATGCAAGACATATTACACCAAATGAGTTTTCCTATATAGCATCTCAGGTTTCATCCTATCAACAGATTATTGGTCACACTTTTGAAGTTGCTTCATTCGCCCCTAAAAAAAGGTATGTCGATAGCTCAAAGGTACAGGAACATTATGCTATAATACCAACGAAGAAGCTCCCAACCCCTGCTAAATTGGGTGGACTCTCGAGTCTTGAGAGAAATCTTTATGAAGAAATCATTCGTACTACTTTAGCGATGTTTCATACTGACTACTTATATACAGAGACGAAGGTTATAACAGATGTGAATGGACTAGCCTTTTTTACTACTGGAAAAACGGAACGAGATCAAGGCTGGAAGGCTTTGTTTGCCCGCTCCACTAGCGATAGAGAAGAACAACCTCTTCCTCCATTACAGGAACAGGAAAAGGTCGAGAGCGATATTGGTATTAAAGAAGGTAAAACAATGCCTCCGAAGCCATATACAGAAGGCCAACTCATTGCCATGATGAAAACCTGTGGAAAGCTTGTGGAAGACAAACTAGAAACGGAGATTTTAAAAGAAGTGGAGGGTCTTGGAACCGAAGCAACCCGAAGCGGAATTATCGAAACTATTAAACGTCACGGTTATATAAGTGTCACGAAAAATATTGTTTCCATAACAGATAAAGGACGAGTCCTCTGTCAGGCAATTGACGGTAATCTTCTCGCTAGTCCATCGATGACAGCTAAATGGGAGACCTATTTACGAAAAATCGGTAATGGAGAAGGTTCAATGGATCGCTTTTTAGGAAGTATTGCTAAGTTTATCCATAGTTTAATGCAAGAAGTACCAAATCAATTAAAAACAAAACAAATTGATATAAAGCTAGCGCCTCGTGCATCAAAATATGATTCCAAATTTAAGAGAGACCCAATTGTAATATGTCCAAAATGTCAAAAAGGGTCTATCATAGCACATAAAAGTTTCTATGGTTGCACTGAATATAAAAATGGTTGTACTCAGACATTTAATGGATTCTTTTTAAAGAAAAAAGTAACCCCTAGCCAAATAAAAATGCTTTGTACAAAGGGTAAAACAAATATTATCAAAGGTTTTGAAGCCGAAAACGGTCAAAAATTTGATGCCTACTTAGCATTTGTTGAAGGTAAAATTAAATTGGAGTTTTAATAACAACAGTATGCTCACTTCTCTTTCTTTGGCCGTTGCCAGATGAAATAAGAAATTGAAATAGCAAAATCAATTCCGAGAATGAATAACCAGAGTTCCAATGTGCCGGATAATACTTTTGTTCTTGTAGTGTCATCTATGAAATAGATCATCGCAACAATAATTACAGCACCGATAACATAAGCAAGAAGATGCAAAATAGATCCTTTCATAGAGTGATAGGCATAATCCATACCAGTTTTCCGGATGGGTCTCGTGCCTTGTTTTTTCACATAATAAAGAAACCGTTCGTCCGTCCATCGAATCATACTTTTACCAAATGCAATCGATACTCCAAGGTAAATTGCTGAAAGTGCATGAAATCGATTGGCTATTGCACCGTTATATAAATCTACAGCTGTAACGATGAGAAGAACAAGATCGATAACAGGCGTCAGTGCCAGAAAGAATAAGCCTAGTTTTTCACGTTTAAACATATAGCGGATTAAAAGGCCTAGTAAGATAACAACCCAAAATCCAATTTCACAGACAACTATTGTCCAAGCAACAAGATTCATCTAAACACCTCCCTTATAATATAATGTTGTTATTTAAAATTCATCACAATATTGAATTCCCAAATGATATCTTTATTCAAAATAAGGCTGATCTCCATGGAGAAGATCAGCCTTCATTTTATTCAAAAGGATATGCATGAACTACCGTTCCATTTCGCCCTGTTGTAGTTACAGCCTGTGACAAAGAATTTAAAATAGCCTCTTCTGTTACCTCTGCCACTCCTTGGAATAAATCATTCATAATTGAGTGGTCATCTCGTAATTGCCGCCTTACCTCCACACTTTCTTGTGAATTATGCTGTATTTGATGTGCAGTGGAAAATGCGATAACTATATCGCCACTTCCATTACTAAAATGACTACCTGTTCTACCTAGGCCTATCCCGCATCGTTTAGCAAGTCGTGTAAGCTGTCTATTACTTAAGGGAGCATCTGTTGCCAATACAATCATGATGGACCCGTCTGCTAGCTTAGGAAAATTAGGCACATCTCTCATTTGATTTACTTGATATTGAGTAGCCTGAAATTCTTCTTTTCTTCCGAAATTACTCAGCACCATACAACCGATAGTATATACCGAATCATTATCTTCAATAATACGTGATGAAGAACCGATGCCACCTTTATATCCAAAGCAAATCATACCTTTACCTGCACCAACTGCCCCCTCTGGTGAAACATCAGCCGAAGCACTTTGAATACACTCAATCGCATGTTTTGGCTCAACAGGGAGTTTACGAATAGAATTTAACCGGCTGTCATTGCATTCTCCTACCACTATATTAAGAGTCCCCGTAGAATCCCCTATTTCAGGATTGTTTTCTAGCATGTACTCCAGTGTCCCTTGAGTAACTGCTGGAATGCCAAATGTATTCGTTAGCATAATGGGTGATTCAATTAGCCCTAGCTCATTCACTTGTACAAGTCCGGTTGTTTTACCAAAACCGTTTAAAATGTAACTTGCCCCAACTACTTTCTGTTGAAATAAATTACCTCCATGCGGTAAAATAGCGGTCACTCCGGTACAAGCATAATCTTCTCCTCCAAGTGAGCTATCTAATGTAATATGTCCTACTTTCACACCTTCTACATCTGTTATGCAGTTTTTTTTACCAACAGGTAATCTACCAATCTTTATACCACGCTGTCTAATCTTTTTAGGATCCACTTTTACTACCCCTTTACTTTAGAAACCTCTTTCCACCTATGAAGGAAAGATCCATCACAAAAATCTTGTTTTTCTCCATATAATCGAAGAACATCCTTAATCTCTTCTGCTAAGTATTTTTCATTACGATTGTTCATGAGACTTGGATAACCTGACCCTCTTTGTAGATAGTCTGAGCTGCCTACCATGTACCATCTTTCCTCTTCTAACAAATCCCCATTCACATATATTGCATGAATCTTTTTCCCGTCATGTTCTATTTGAAGTCCCGAAGCATGAAGGCTCCCTACAAATCTCCCTCTAAATCCCGGACCTCTCCCATCTGCTAAGCATATTTGTGCATCTAATGACTGCTCCAATGCTTCCTTTAAATACTTCCCTTGCATCTCAAAAGAAGTTGGATTTAATGGAGAAGGACATATCTCGATTAGCTTTTTTTGTGTCATTTCATGAAATATTCCCGCATTACAAATACCACTATTGATAAGGCCAATTTCTGTTCCCAGCATATCCTTCAGCCCGTCAGCTATTAAATTAGAAATTGGATTTTCTTCCACAACGTCATGCCACAAAGGATGTTCTATTGTATACAAAGGTTTACTTAATGCTTCTATAGCTCTTTCTTTACTATATCTTAAAATAGATTCTATCTGTTCACTCTCTTTTATATCCTTTGTAGAAATAGTCTCTGAATGGACAAGATGTACTTTACCATCTAGTATATCTAACTCCATAATGCCTATATGTTCCCCGTAATTACCTGCGCTATTCATAATTGTTTGATCTATAATCTTTGCCTGCTCAAATAACTTATGATCATGTGCAGAAATAATAATGTCAATCTCTTTAATCTCTTTAGCAAGAGATTCATCTGCAAAGGTGCCAATATGACTTAACAAAATGCAAATATCATACTTACCTTTGTTTTTATATATCTCTTCTTTTATAGCTCTTGAGTAGTCAGTCATATGAATGCCTAGCCCGTCATTAAATACTCCCATATCAGGGGAAGACCCTGTAATAAGGACCCGTACCCCATTTTTTTCTAAAATAACGCTTGGCTTTACCCCATTAATAGATGAACAATCTTTTTTTAATAAATTATTGCTAATAAACGGAATCGGACTGCTACTTGCCATAAGTTCTAGTGTGTCAATTCCATTGAACATTTCATTGTTTCCAATTGTTATTGCATCGTAACCAGCGGCAGCTAATAACTCTATAGCAGCCATACCTCTTGTGCCTTGGAGCTCAATGCTTTTAAAATCAGCAAAATCCCCTCCGTCTAAAATAATCGTGTCTTCATCTTTCTGTTGGTTAATCAAAGTAACTATTTTTTTGTAGTTTTCAAAATTACTATGTATGTCATTTGTATGCAATATTTTAAGTCTCATAGACGCCTCCGTTTATGTATTTAACTTGACAATTATACCATATTCAAATTTTTCTAATTAATCTACTTTGATAAAACTAGATTATTTTGAAAGGTTTAGGGAATGGAATAACAAATAGAACAAGGAGGCTGTAAAATGGAATTGCTACAAGTAAATGGTCGTATAAATAAAAAAAAATTAGCACTTAGTATTCTTATACCAGTGATTGGAGGCTCAATTACTGGTTGGATTGCTAATAAAAATGCACAGGAGAAATACAAAAAACTAAAACAACCATCATTCTCACCCCCTGGCGCTGTCTTTCCTATCGTTTGGACCACACTCTACACGACAATGGGAATTGCTAAATACCGTGTAGATCAAAAAAAGAAGGACTCTCCAGTTGCTGTTCCCTTGTATGACCTACAATTGGGTTTGAATTTTTTATGGTCCTTTCTATTTTTCCGATGGGGATTACGTGGAACTGCGCTTGTAGAAATTACCCTTATGCTAGCATGCATTACATTAACGGCATACGAATTTCAACAAGTAGATAAAACAGCCGGAGCACTAATGGTTCCATATGTTGGATGGGTTGCTTTTGCATTGGGTCTTAATTATGCCGTTTGGAAATTGAATAAATGAGTGCTTAAGACAGGCTATTTTCATTTCTAAACTAAAGGCTTACAACGACTTCTAGAGTTATAATTTTTATTAAATTAAGATAATAGTTCTGTCTTTTTCTCATTCTTTCGAACAAATTTTGAACTCATTGAATCAATTCATAAAAGCATATTAAAAAGTGAAATACTAACAACTCCCATTTCCGCTGGAGTCGCCGTCTGCCGCTCCTTCCAATCCTTTTCTCCATCTTAAAATTTGGGTTGAGGCTCCTTTTAAATATTACTAAGGGAATCCTTGCTATGTTGTTTTCTTTTTTCATATGAACTTGCTTTGAAAGAATTACAAATGAGAAAAATTAATGTATTATATGATTATTAATCGCAAGCATACTTTTAGGAGGAGAGCCCAATTTATCTTCAACATAATATCGGTAAAAAAGTTAAGGAAGCTAGGTTAAGCAAGAATTTTACTCAACAAGATCTAGCTGAAAGATGCAATCTTACAAAAAGTCATATTTCAAAAATAGAAAATGGACAAGCTGCACCCGCTGTAGCGACTCTATCAAAAATAGCACATGAGTTGGATACTCCTTTGTCATGGTTTTTGGAATCCAATCTTCAAAATAAATTATCAATAGTTAAAAGCAATGAAAAAAAATTAAAAATCGGAAATAAAGAGATTGGATATACTTACGAGGCACTTGCCAATCGTCCCCGTTTCAGTAAAGTAGAGCCAGTTATAGTAACCGTCCTACCTGAAGCTGAGTATGTAGAACCATTTACTCATGTGGAAGACGAGTTTATTTATATTCTTAACGGATCTATCAATCTTTATTATGATGGTGAGCTGCATTATTTAGAACAAGGTGATAGCGCCTATTTCGAAGGAAATATACCACATATTTTTCTTTCAGCAGATAAGAACAAAGAAGCAACAGTGTTGACTTTTTTTATACAAAATAATCCCCTTTAATTCGTATCATATCGAAGGAACCAACCGTATTTTTCTCCTTCTCTGCCATTCCTAATCTTCATTAATAATTATTAAGCTAATATTTAAAGAGATTTCATTTTCTGAATAGATTTTAAATTTGGTATTTACAAGTAATAATTATTAATGTATTTTTGTGTAATAGCATTCAACTAGGTTGAATGCTATTACACAAAAATAAGGGGTGTATATTATGTCAAATACAAGAGTTCCAGGATTTTATCGTTTATCACCTAAAGAAAGATTTGATATTGTAACAGAGGGACGCAACCTAACAGATGATCAATTAAAGTATTTATCTGGGGAGTATCCACTTTCGATGGATTTAGCAGATTCAATGATAGAAAACGTTATTGGTCAGATTGGAATTCCACTAGGGATTGCAACCAATTTTAAAATTAACGGAAAAGATATGTTTATTCCTATGGCAACAGAAGAACCTTCTGTTGTAGCAGCCGCTAGTAATGCAGCAAAAGCAAGCTATGAACACGGTGGTTTTTTCACATCAATAAGCGGAACCATCATGCGTGGACAAATTCAAGTTTTAAATGTAGCAGATCCATATGCTGCAAAAGCTAAGATTTTTGAGCATAAAGAAGAAATTTTAGCTTATTGTAATGAGAAAGATCCAACATTAGTTTCATTAGGCGGAGGAGCTAAGGATTTAGAGGTTCATATCATTCCAACAAACTCTCAAATAATGTTAGTTATTCATCTAATTGTTGATACAAAAGATGCAATGGGTGCAAATGCTGTAAATACGATGGCAGAAGCAGTTTCCCCTACTATCGAGACAATTACTGGTGGTAAAGTTGTATTAAAAATTATATCTAATTTAGCTGACCGTAGATTAGTTCGTGCAAGAGCTACTTTTTCTACAGATGCATTTGGTGGCAAAGAGGTTGTCGATAACATTGTAAGCGCTTTCGAATTTGCCGATTATGATCCTTATCGAGCTACTACCCACAACAAGGGTATAATGAATGGAATTTCTGCTGTAGTTTTAGCAACTGGGAACGATACTCGTGCTGTAGAGGCAGGAGCACATGCCTATGCATCTATATCTGGTCAATATAAGTCTTTAACAAAATGGGAAATAAATGCAGATGGTAATTTATCAGGTTCTATTGAGCTACCGATGGCTGTTGGAATTGTTGGTGGAGCCACGAAAACACATCCTGTTGCACAAGGCGCTCTTAAAATTATGGGAGTAAATTCTGCTGAGGAGCTTGCAGGTTGTATAGCAGCGGCAGGATTGGCGCAGAATGCGGCTGCCTTAAGGGCCTTATCAGCTGAAGGTATCCAAAGAGGCCACATGTCATTACATGCCAGAAACTTAGCAGTAATGGCAGGAGCAAAAAAGGAAGATATAGATAGAATCGTCGCACAAGCAGTCAAAGAGAAAGACCTTAGGTATGACCGTATCTTAGAAATAACTAAAGCAATTCGAAGAGGTGAATAGGATGGTAAATAACAAGAAATCATCAGCTACTAGTTTGAATGAGAACAAAAAAACGTATTTAGAAATACTTGGAGATACCATCCTACCAAATCAATTGCTTCTAGCGGTTTTATTAAGCGTAGGAATTAGTTTAGGAGGGTATAATATTGGTCTTTGGTTGCTTCCTGCTATCGCAAGTGAAAGTATGGTTGCTTCATACTCATTGTTAATCGGAATTTTAGGAAGTGTTATCTCTTTAGTTCTTTGTTCCATTCTATTTAAACCAAAAAGAATATTAGTTGAAGAGGAAACCTCGTCTGAAAGCATGAGACAAGTTTTCGAAGATTTACAACTGGATCCTCAAGAAGAATTAGAACTAATCGAGAATGACCCTATTACTAAAAAAGAACTGGAAGAACTAGGAGTTTTAAATAGTTTTCGGGCACTTGGAGAGGAGCAAAAGAAATGAGTTTACTAGTCACAGCTATTTTATTTGCATTACTTGGTGCTATTGTCTTTTCTTTAATAGGATTAATATCTGGTACTGATGAGACTGCAATTATGGTCCCTCTTACTTTGTTAGTAATTCTATTAGGTGCTCCTCCTGCTGCTGTATTTTCATTTTTCATGGCAGCTGTTCTAGCAAAACATCTTACACATGCAGTTCCAACTGCATTAATGGGTATTCCCGGGGATACTACTGCTGTTCCATTAATAGATCATGCAACTACTTTAAGAAGAATGGGTATGCCTCATATTGCCCTGAGAAAGATGATTTCTGGTGGGATTATTGGCGCATTTATCGCCCTACCAACCGCTGTTCTGTTAGGTCAATTTTTAGGACAATTTGCTGACTTTTTCAAGTCATCAACTGGAATAATTTTTACACTTGCTGCAATTTTAATCGCCTTTTTCTCTAAAGGTAAATGGGTGAGTGTTTTAATGATTATTCCATTTGCATTCTTTATTAAAAGTTTAGATTTGATGAGTTTTAGTATATTAGATAAGCATTTATCAATCAGTTTTTTCTTAGGAATTGCAATAGGTCCGATTTTCTGTGATCTTCTATTTGCCACTTCCTCTAGTGCTAAAAAGACAATTGAAAGAGATAAGCCTAAAGAATATCATCTAGCACCAGAAACTAAATCATGGAAGGGATACTTCCCGAATCCCTTGAAGATTTTAACTGGTCGACAACAAATATTCACTTCTATTACTACGTTTATATCTTCTCTTACTTTTGTTTTTAGTCCTGTAGGTATGACATCTCTTATGGGTGAAATTGTCGGTTCCCGTACAAAAGGTGCTTATAAGAAGTCTACAACTAGTTTAGCAGTAATGAACGGGGTAACAGAGTCAACATATATTGCAGAGGTAATCATTCCATTAATAGCGTTTGGAATTCCACTAAGTCCTGTCGCTCTAGGTCCTGGTTCGCCATTATTTAATGCACCACCTGTTTTCACCGTAGATCCTATTAATAATCTGCATACCTATTTAACTTCATGGGAGTTTTTCCTTTACGGAGCAATAGGTCTTATTGTAGCTTCATTGATCGCTTACCCTTTCTCTATGAACTATGCAAGAAAAGCTTCTGTTCTCGTAATGAAACTTGTAAGTCAAGAAGCTATTGTTGCAATGTTCATCGGGCTTGCTTGTCTACTGGCTTACCATGAAGCACAACTTGTTGGTGTTGTACTTACATTCACAGTAGCAGCAGTTGGTGGTCTTTTAAATCGAATTCTTGGAATCGGGGCTGGTGTGCAATTTATGATTTTCTACGCTTCAACTTGGATTATGATGACCCTATTTGGAATTTAAGAAAGGAGTTTTTAATATGGTCGTACCTAGTTTTCCCGAAAAAGTATACATTAGAGAAGTAGGCCCACGTGATGGATTACAAAATGAGTCTAAATTTATTCAAACAGACGATAAAATTCAATGGATAGACCACTTATCTAATACAGGATTAAACTATATAGAAGTAACTTCTTTTGTAAATCCTACATGGATACCCGCACTTTCGGATGCAGATTATGTAGCAAAACATATAAAGAAAAACCCCGATGTTACTTATGCCGCACTTATTCCAAATATAAAAGGATTATCCCGAGCATTGGAGAGTAGTATTGATGAGGTAGCTGTTTTCATATCTGCGAGTGAGTCTCATAATAAGAATAATATTAATAAAACAATTTCAGAAACTGAAATTGTTTTATCCGAGGTCGTTAAAGAAAGTATCTCTAATAAAAAAACAGTTCGAGGGTATATTTCAACTGTTTTTGGTTGCCCTTTTGAAGGACATATTGAAATTGATCAGGTAATTCGATTAGCAGATTCGTTGTTTGAAATGGGCATAAATGAATTATCATTAGGTGATACCATTGGAATAGCTAACCCATCTCAAGTAAAAAAAGTATTAGAGAAAGTTCTCAAACGATATTCTCCCGAAAGTATCGCTATGCATTTTCATAATACCCGTGGAACTGCTTTAGCAAATGTATTAGCTTCATTAGAAATGGGTATTTCTAAATTTGATAGCTCTTTAGGTGGGTTGGGTGGATGTCCATACGCTCCAGGAGCATCTGGTAATTTGGCAACGGATGACTTAAATTACATGCTTACAAATATGGGTATTG
This sequence comes from Psychrobacillus psychrodurans, assembly GCA_900114885.1. GTDB lineage: Bacteria > Bacillota > Bacilli > Bacillales_A > Planococcaceae > Psychrobacillus > Psychrobacillus psychrodurans. The sequence goes on along the minus strand of FOUN01000001.1, from coordinate 172,963 downwards.
TAACAAACATAAATCCCGTCGAACTCAATAGAGCAGCACTTTTTATACAAGAAAAACTACAAAAACCTTTAGATAGTTATAGCGTAAAATACTATGAATCTCAACATTAGGTATTAAGTAATCAACTAACAAAATAAAAATACCAAGTATCAGCAGGCTGATACTTGGTATTTTTATTTGGATTGAAAGCCTTTTACTTTATCAACAGCTTCTAAAAGCTTTTCAGTAACTACTTCTGATTCATCGATATGATTCATCAGCACATCATTAGTTTCATCGAACAATGCAGTTGTCTTTTGGAATTTGTGTATAACATCTTCATTCGAAACTTTTTGATGCTTAATGAAATTTAATAGTTCATTTACCTCCCCTTGAACATTTGTAATAATGTTCAATAAGGAGTTTATTTGCTCGGATGTTTGAGAACTAGTTTTTATGCCTTCACTTACTAAGTTCATGTTGTTTATATTGTCTTCGTACGCTTTTGAAATTTGTTCTTGAATTTTTTGAGTTAGATCTGCAATGTCTGCGGTGCTCTCCTTCGTGCTTTCAGCAAGTTTCCGGACTTCATCTGCAACAACCGAAAATCCTTTCCCATGCTCTCCCGCTCTCGCAGCTTCAATCGATGCATTTAAGGCAAGTAAATTTGTTTGACTAGAAATATCGCTAATCACTTTTACAATTTCTTCAATCTGTTTTGACCGTTCACTTAATTGATTCATACTTGCAGATGTTTTTCTAGATTGATCCCCCAAGGTATCGATAAGATTTTCTACAGCGTGTACAGCTTCCCTACTATCTACGGATAATGTAACCATCTCATCTGATGAAGCGATTAGTGACTCTCCTTTCACCAGCGCTTCCTCTGAAATCTTATTTGAGTTTATCGTACTTTCTTCAACTCGTTTAAACTCTTTTAAGATTTCTCCAACCATTTTCCCTAAAATAGCGTGTTGATTGTTTACAATGTCATGTTGACCGATAGTAGATACTAATTCTTTATGTAAATCATTCAAGAAAATTTGAAACTCATTATCTTTTTTATCCAGCTTTGTGTTTAAATCATCTATCTTTTGTTTGAATTGTTCAATATCTTCTTTTTTCGATTTAAATGCTGTTAACATTTTGCTTCACTCCAAATTTTAAGATTACTTAAAAAATACGGTATATATATCTATCATACTACTAATGTAGGATAAAACAAATATTATTTCTGAATCTTTAGATTCAATTAAAAATAGATATATTTTCATAACAAATAATTTTCACCACTTACTTCCCACCTATTTTTATCGGAATATTTAAACTTTTACAACATTTACACAATCCTGTCATTTTCTTTTGCTATAATCTATTCGAAATATAAAATTCATAAGGAGTGGATAGAGTGTCAAAAGAGAGTATTTGGAACCATGCTTATAATAAGGTTATTGTTTCCTTCATATTAGTAGTTTCCATGTTCGTCCCATTTATAATTGAAACTAATGTTCAGGCTGCTGAACCAATTAGCGTGTCAGAAGCAATTACAAACAACACGGGTACAGCAACCGTACAGGGTTACATTGTTGGAACTGCTAACTCGGGATCTTCCTACGATCAAGAAGCCCCCTTTACAGTAGCTACAAATATTGGACTAGCAGATTCACCAAATGAGACAAATCCATCCAATATTTTACCGGTACAATTACCATCTGGTACAATTCGAACTACACTAAACTTAAAGGATAACCCACAAAATTTTAAAGCAGAAATAACGGTGACAGGCTCACTTGAGGCATACTTCTCTGTTCCCGGTCTAAAAAGTCCGACCGCATATACTATAATTTCTGATGGTGAAACTCCTCCCGAAACTCCTGAAGCAGAGAACATGGAAAACATTGCTGCTGCTCGAGCAGTTGAGGATGCAAACAAATTGATAAAAGTTACAGGAACTGTAACAACTGGGACAGGCTTTTGGGGTGGAAAAGCCTTTTACCTTCAAGATACTTCCGCTGGAATCTATGCGTTTACCTCTTCAGCTAATGTTAATCCCGGTGATGTTGTTGAACTAGAAGGTAAAGTTAGTCCATATAGCGGTGAATTACAGATTCAACCTACCAAAATAACAAAAATCTCCTCTGGCAATGAACTACCTGCCCAGCAAATCATTACACCAGCTGGAGTAAATGATGAAACACAGGGTGAAAGAATTCTATTAAAAAATGTTGAAATTACTAATTTAACTAAAACAAATGACTATGGAACATTCGAATTTACTGCAACACATGAAAACGGAGAGTCCGTTATAATTCGAAATGACAATCGTAATGGTCTAGATTATGATACATTCACGCAGCGTTATAAAGAAGGTGACATAGTTCAAGTTACAGGTATTTCTTCAATCTTCAACACGACCTACCAAGTTAAAACACTTGGTCTAGAGAGCTTTGATTTAGTAAATAAACCAGCTGTATACACAGATATTTTCCCTGGTACGGTATCAGAGGGAACACAAATTTCATTAATGTCACCAATTGAAGGTGTAGCAATATATTACACAATAGACGGCTCTACCCCAACTACAGATAGCACGTTATATACTGAACCAATTACCTTATTAGCTGACACAACGATTAAAGCAATCGCTGTAAGTGAAACTACCTCGGACGTATTTACTTTTACGTACAATATATTAAAAACAAACAATCTAACTATACGAGATATTCAAGGACAAGGTCACTTCTCTGACTACGATGGTACAACAGTTCAAAATATTACTGGCGTTGTTACTCATCTGTATAATTCAGCAAACTTTGTAATTCAAGATATTAATGCTGATGATAACAACACAACATCAGAAGCAATCATAGTCAACAAGGCTTCCAATGGTTTTGCAATTGGAGATTTAGTTACAGTAGCTGGAACCGTGGAAGAATGGTATTACGAGGGCTACTCAGATATGAAAGCAAATGATCTTCCCATTACTAGAATACGTGCCACTTCTGCTACTAAAACTGGAATAGCAGAATTACCTGCACCTTTAGTGATTGGAGAAGATATTTTCCCACCGACGGAAATCATTGATAATGATGATTTAACAACATTCAATCCATTAGAAGATGGAATAGATTTTTGGGAATCTATCGAATTAATGCGTTTGGCTGTACCAAATGCAAAAGTTATTGGACCTCAAGAATATGGTGAAATACCTGTAATTTCAGGGAATTCAACGAATACACAGTTCAATGTACTTGGAGGCGTAAATATTTCTGCTAATGACTATAATCCTGAAAGAATATTAGTATTAACAGGTAATGAAGCATATGATGCAAAATCTGGCGATTATTATACAGGAGATATCGTTGGTGTTATGGGATATGGTTTTGGTAACTTCAAGTTATGGACAGAGGAGGATAACCTTCCTCCAATCACTCGTATTGAAAAACCAACTGTAGTAACCGATATCGAACCTTCAAAAGATAAATTAACAGTAGCAGCATATAATGTTGAAAATTTCTCAACAAACACAAATAACACGCCAGATGAAAAAGTTGAGAAAATCGCAAAATCATTCGTGGAAAATATGAAATCTCCCGATATTATCACTCTTGTAGAAGTACAAGATAATGATGGACCGACTGCCTCTGGAAATACAGATGCATCAGCAAGCTATGAACGTTTAATCGCAGCAATTGAGGCTGCTGGTGGACCAACTTACGCTTGGACTGATATTGCACCCGAGTATGATCAAGATGGTGGACAACCAGGAGGAAACATTCGTGTTGGTTACCTTTATAACCCTGATCGTGTAACACTTACAGAAGGAACAAAAGGCAGTTCAACTGATAAAGTTGCCTGGGACAAAGTTGGTAATCTTACCCTGAACCCTGGTAGAGTTCTTGACTTACCCCAAAAGAACACACGTAAGCCATTAGCTGCACAATTCGAGTTCCAAGGAGAGAAAGTAGTCGTAATCGGTGCTCATTTAAATTCTAAAGGTGGGGATCAGCCTTTATTCGGTAAAAACCAACCTCCATTCCTTGAGTCAGAAGCAGAAAGAGTTGAACTAGCTACGATGATTAATAACTTCATCCAGGAAGGTTTAGAAAAGGATCCAGATTTAAATGTAATCGTTGCTGGAGATATGAATGATTTTGAATTCACACCGACTCTTGCTGCACTTAAAGGTGGAATTTTAACAAATATGGTAGAAAAAGTACCGGCAGATGAGCGTTTTTCTTATTACTACCAAGGGAACAACCAGGTACTTGACCATATTTTAGTAACAAATAATTTAGCCAATAAAACAACTGTCGATATGATTCATATCAATGCTAACTATATGGATATTCACGGTCGCGCTTCAGACCATGATCCTATTCTTATTCAACTAGATTTGAACGAACCAGATACTAAAACTCTTGACGCAAACAAAACAGCCATTGAGTTAGAAAAAGGTAAGCAGTCCAACATCAAACTTATTGAAACAACTACCAAACAGGATGGTACTACAACAACAAAGGATGTTACTTCCGAAGCTACTTATAGTGGCTTTAATAGTAAAGTTATTTCTGTAGACAAAGGGGTTATAACTGCCAAAGCCGCTGGGTTAACTACTATCAAGGCAGCATACGGCGGTAACTCTGTATCTATTAGTGTAACTGTCCAGTCTGTTAAAGATGGCGAAGCCGTTATTACAGAAGATGAAGTAGACACTTCTAAGAAGGTAATTATTGTGGATGGTTCAGTAATGCATAATGCGGGAGAAGTGAATATTCGTTTTACAGAAGCTGCAACTACTAAGATTAATGCAGCAAACAAAGATGTGGTTATCAAACTTATCAACGGGACATTCTTAATAACCGCTAAAAACTTTGATGTTCTTGCAGTAAGTGGACAATTCACCTTATATCTGGATTATCATATTCCACCGGGATTATTAAAGGAAAAAAACAAACACAAGATTAAAGACAATTTAAAACTAAAAGATATGGCTTTCTATGATAACAATAGGAAAACTATAACAAAAGGATTTTCTGATTACTTTACCATCACTACAGAAGGTAAAAAAGTTACAAAGGAAGTCGCATACTACGATCAAAAATCAAAGAAGTGGAAGTTTAAAAAGATTAAGTAATAATGAAGAAAAGAGACTGGGACAGAACCCCAAAACAGCATTTTTCTCTGTGAGAAAAATGCTGTTTTTTTGCTGTGCACAAAATTGGTTTCCATTCCAGGGACGCTTTCCACGGGCGTGGCCTGAGCCTGTAGTCTCAGGCGTCACGCTATTCCCGTAGGAGTCGCCCCTCCATTCCAATCAATTTTATTAAATATCCATCATTTAATATAGCTTTCTCCTAATCCAATAAATTTCTACTTCTGTCCCAACCTCTTTCTATTTCACTAATGATTTCCCTCTACGTATCTGTTTTATTAACATTCTATTTATTAATACGCATATATTCTACAACCTTCTTATCGATAAACCCTCTCTCTTGAACTCTTTCATCAAAATTTTCAATGAGATGATAAGATTGGATAGCATCTAATAAATCATCTTTTTCTGTAAGATCTCGATCTAAAAAGCCATTTTCATATAACATGTTTTGAATCTCATCCGCTAACACACCATCAATAGAGACAATATCTTCTGGAGCTGTTCCTGAAAAATATAGTTGATGAAGTTTCAATAGTCTTCCTAATTCTTTAACTGGGTCGGTATGGTCATCCACTCTAAGGTCGATGTAACGATCAGTATACTCACCGTAACTTCCATTTTCTTTTACTACTAACAAAGCTGCAGATTGTTTCCCCCTGCTGTCTCCCCCTGCAATATCTCCAGCATATAACGCTGCCAATAATCGTTCTTCAAGTGGCCCATCCTGTTGTAAGAAAACTGATTTCATTGCATCCACTGTTTCCTGATTAACCAAGATATTTCCTTGAATCGCAAAGTTTTCTCCAGAGTGTCCTCCTGCCCATTCGAAACAGTCTTCACCCGTAAATGTAACACTGCGACCGACAGCATCTACAATTCCAACTTGTCGAGCACCTGACTTTTCATCATTTACAACTAATTCTTTAAGAACTTCTTCCGGTGACATACCACTTTGTAGCATGTCCAAGCCATCTATCCCATAATTTAAATTTGCCCACGACTGAGTTGCTATTGCTCCTACGCCAGCCTTGGCAAATGGTACGACTGCTCCAACACACAAAAACTTGGACGCAACAGCTATACCTAATTCCTTTGTATGGGGATCGAAACCAACGATAGAAAATGTCATATGTACTCTCCTTTCAGTTAATATATTTACATTTTAACTTTTTATTCTGATAATTAAAAGAAGATCCCGTCATTTTTGGATGAATGGGATCTTGAACTTTTACTGTATTTTTTTATTTACATATTTCCCATGACTAGGTAAGGCAATCGAGTCAAATTCAGTCACTAGTAAATGCAAATTACTTGTAAGTAAATCTCCTGTCATAGGTAAGCCATGTCCTGTAATCGCGACTTTTGGTTTTAGATCGACAAGTTTATTCACCGATTCCCTAGCCGCTTCCCAATCAGGAGTAAGATATCTTGGCGGACCACTTATTTCCTGCTCCTGTGTGAACACTTTATATAAGTATTCTTGCTTTACAGTAACAAATGCATCTCCAACTATTAATACCCCATCCTCTTTTCTAAATAATGAAATATGGCCAGGTGTGTGACCAGGTGTATGAATCCATTGAAAATCAGACATAAAAGGAACTGCTCCATCTGCAGGCAATACCTCTATGTGATTACCCAAATTTATGGGATCAACAGGAAATATAAAAGACATTTTGGCAACTGATCCACCTTCTACGGTTGGATCAGGCTTAGGATAGCTTTCTTTGCCAGTTAAAAATGGCAATTCCGCCTCATGAGCATATACTGGAATTTCCCACTTTTTTACTAACTCAATTATTGCTCCAACATGATCAAAATGGCCATGAGTTAATATAATGGCTTTGGGTTTCTTATCTACTCCAAAACGCTCTTCAACTACTGAAATAATTTCTTCTGCTGAGTAAGGCATACCTGCATCTACCAACACAAAGTCATTTGAATTAGGAATGCCTACTAAACAAATATTGACGATTTGTATAGTATGACAAAAAATGTCTGGAAGAATCTCCAAGCCTATTCCGCTTCCTACTGAAGTTGCTGGTATATATTTATAATCGTCACCGTAAGATATTGAATTGTCCAAGATGATTCACCCTTTCCTTAACTATTAATAGGATTTCACCGGGATAACTTATTTATACAATTTCTCAGTTATTAAAAAGAAATGCGTTATTATCATTTAATGATCGTAACTATTGTTCATTAATCCCTATCTTTATCAAAATGGATATCGAACTAACCTTAAAAAATCTTGCTCTCCAACGATTTCAATTGGAAGTCCTTGTTGAATCATGCCTTCTACCTTTTGCATTTTAGAGCTTTTGATGCCTTGTAGGTACTTGGCTAAATCATTATCCCCTACGACTAAGTAATTTGTTTGATGATCCACTGTTCCCTTACAAACCGCCCCACAATTCACTGCAAGTTGTGCTGCTTTCGATCTAGTCATCGCAAGCATTCTTCCCGTGAAAACAATTTGGGCTCCATAAAACGGATGTTTGGAATTTAGCTCTGTACTTTCAGGTTTCAAATATTCAATAGTCAAATCTGCTTTACCATTACGTTGAGAAGATGGTTGTTTCTTAGTTTGAATCGATGGATTTATTTTTACATTATGTAGTTTTGCCAGTTGTTGAACTGTATTTGTTTTGGTTTTCTGCATCGCTTCTATCGTAATAATAGCAGCTGCACGGGCATCCTCTAAAGCATCATGATGTCTTAAGCTAATACCTAAATAATTCGCTACCGTTGATAACTTATGATTGTAAAGTTGTGGCCAAACTTTTTTGGCAATTCGATAAGAGCACCCATACTCAAAATTTGGTGAGGGTTCATGAAATTGACGTAAGGATTCCTGTAATACACCCATATCAAAACTAGCATTATGTGCAACGACAACTTGATCTTTAATTAGATTTTTCATACCTGGCCAGAATTCTTCGAAGGTTGGTGCACCATGTACCATATATTCAGTAATTCCATGAATTTTTGTATTATAATAATGAAATTCACTTAAAGGATTTATTAAGGAATGTATTTCTTTATATATTTTCCCGTTCTTAACTTGTACAATCCCTACTGAACAAACACTTGAACGTAGGCTATTAGCTGTTTCAAAATCGATAGCTATAAAGTCCATTATAAGTCACCTCATGTTGTTGGATTAAAACTCATTATCTCATAATAGAATGCAAAGAAGAACCTCTCCAAAAAGAGAGGTTCTATAGTTAGGTGTGATTTAGTATAGTCGATTAGTTGGAGGGATATCATCAAGTTTCCTTTGATAGTCCAACTTTTCTTCATATTGATCATGAGAAAGTCTTTCTTCTTCCTCATTTACTGTGTCACTACCATATGCTGCAGGACCTAGATTCGGATCAGCTCCTGGAGATTGCGTGCCATATGATTTCCCTTCATTCGTAACAGTTTCATCAACAATCGGTCGAGAATCTCTAACTACTCTATCTTCTTGCATAGAGTGGCCTATATGATCCTCTTCTCTAGCTAAGTGTGGATCCGTCGCAAAGGTCTCTCCACGTGCGAAGCGATCCTGAGGTTCATCAAAGCGACTATCTGTTTCATTTACAAATTCATTATTAGATGGTTTAAATCCTTGCTCTTTGGCATAATCACTAATCGGGTCTTCGTTTTCCATAAAACGATTTTGTACTACCTCTGTACCTACTGTATCCGTATACTCTTGCTCAAATTCATTTTCATGGGTACCGTACATTGGCTCGTCGTTTAGCGTGAGAACATCTGTATATAGGACGATACTTCCTCCCGCTACTTCTCCCGCATACCTTGTTCTTTCCTCTTCACTTAAATCTAACTTTCGTAATCCTTCTGCTACTGCATTTTCTCCAGTAAACCAAGATTTGAACTTATCTATAAATGTACCAGCCTCATGGGTAGACACTTCTGAATGACGACTAAGTGCATTTAAATGTACATTTTCAGTTGAAATGACATGTATATCGCTTTCTGCATAACCCTGATTTTGTAGGCCTTCCAATTTTTCATACATTTCTTCTTCCGTACGAGCAATTTCAATTCGTCTATTCGATTCAATGTTCATGGTATTGCCTCCTCAAAATTAGTCTTATTCTGTATGTACCCCCCTTAAGATGGAAACTAAACACAATGTGACCATTGTTAATCACTTTGTAATGAAACAGTAATTATTCTACTATTAGAATCATAGCTTTATATTTATAGATTCTAAGAAAACCAAGTAAAAAACGCCTGAACTAGGTGTGCTTTGGACAGGTTTGTTGATGGATTTTTACCGATTGACTATTTGGAGATACTGTCTGTCACTCAGCTTTTAGAAACAGGTTAGTGCTTTATCGGAACTAGGGAAAAGATGCTTTTCTATTTATAAAGGAAGCCCCTGAAGTTACAATTTCGGGTGCTCACTTTCCTGCTACTTTTTGTCATATGCTTTTTAACTAGTTGAGGAGATTTAATATGTAATGCCTTTTTATTTTGCATGATCATATATCGTTCAATATAGCAGGAACACTGAATTTTATTTGTGCTCTCAAGAGGCATTACATCTTTACCTCATGAATGATTCAACTCTATTTTAGCTTTATTTGCTCCAATCTATTATTTACTTGCTCCCAACTGCAGCTTACTTGCGGTCGTATAGGATTTACTTGCTCGAAGCCAATATTTACTTGCGGACTATTACCATTTACTTGTGTAGTGGATAACATTACCAAATAACTTTACTAATTCTCTACCTAAATGTGTAGATCGAATGACTAAAAGTTGCTTTCTACTCAGTGTCTATAGATAACCCTACATTTATTAGAAATCTTAATTGATTGAAGCGGAAACGAGAACACCCACTCTATCCAGAGAAACTTATATAAGATATAAAAAACCTCAAGAAACAGCTTTCATTGTCTCTCAAGGTTTTAATCTTCTATTTCCTATCATTAAATTCTTGTGTGTCTCCGTCAGAGAACTCTACTTCTAGCTCGAACTCTGTATACTCCTCTACTCCAAATGCTTGAGTAACTTTTTCAATCACTTCTTCCTTGCTCATATCTTTAGTTAGAGCAATTTCCTTAAAAATAGGCTCCAACTCTGTGTAAGCATCGTTTCCAGAAAGATTCTTCGATTCTAATTGGTTAAAGTACTCAGCCTCTGTTTCTGATATATCAATATCAAAAGAAGCGTCAATTGCATCCTTTTGATCTGCCGTATCTACATCCAATTCAAATGACTGAAAACCAAATTCACTTTGAGCAGTCTCTTTATCGGGAGCTTCGCTCACTTCTTCCTTATCTCCACAAGCTCCTAATAATAGGAAAGATGAGATAACCACACTTCCAAGTAATGGATACTTCCTTATTTTCATTTCGAAAATCCTCCTGTCTACTATATCAATTAAATTATCACCAATGTTTAGCGAAAATAAACAACTCAAAAGCACTTATCCTGGATAACGCTCTTCACTAGCAGAAGTAGACTTAGTATTTCGCTTATCTTTTTCATCTTTCACTTTTTCATTTAATTCTTCTACTGGGATAGGATCAACTGTCTTCATATCTTCATCTTTATCAAAAATACTTTCCTTTTCTGTATTTAATAAATCAGGATTGTCCATAATACGACCCGAAATATCTTGTTTTTCTTTATCCTTTGAATGCTTTTTCATAGTTACCACTCTCCTTAGTATGTTTTAAATTGTTTATCCTTTTTTTCGATTACTAAACATTGGCCAAATGTTTGTTTAACATCAATAAATGTGGGAAAACAATTCATAACAAAAAAATTTAGGAGGAAACTATTATGAATAAAAATAAAATGGCACTAACTGCACTAGGTCTTGGAGCTGCATTTTTAATGAGAAATAAGGGATCAAGGGATAAACTAGCAAAGCAATTTAGTAGCTTTAAAAATACTCCTATTCGTGGAACGAAAGCAGATAAAACATACAGTAACTCATCAAAAGGCAAAGGGATTTTAAGTGGAATATTTAATTAGTACTTGCCTTGAATTCCATTATTAATAGTTAAAGGTCACCACTTATAAAAATAATAAGTGGTGACCTTTTATACATAAACTATTTTCCTTTGTAATACTCCGTTATTTCATTGTAGTACTTATTTAGAGAGGAAGTGGAAACCTCAAAAGTCTCTGCAATTTCTTTTATAGTCATATTAAAAGGTTCAAACAACCCATTTTCTTGACCAAATCGAATGGCTCCAGCAGCAATTGCCACTTCCTTACGTGCATTCGGTTGTTGCTCCACTAAATAATCTTCTACAATTTCTATAAACTTACCATATTCACGATTATTTTTCTCTAAGAAATCTATCGCTACTTGTAATACTCCGACTTCAAAGTGTGTATACTCTCCACCCTCATAGCCATTTTCTCCAAGCAATTTCCATAAGGTTGCTCCCGTATCCTTTAAAAAGGCCGAAGCTGATAGAGTATCTTGCTTTTCAAATTGTTTTTCTATTTTATCAAAGACTTCTTGATGATCAACTGGGAAGAAAACTAAACTTGAAATAGCTAAATAATGATTTTCTTTGTTAGTGCCATCAGGCAAGATAAAACAGTATACATGGACTCCTACTGGCACTGGCTTATCACTTTCTCGTCTAAGCATAATGCTCTCTTTGGTGAGTATATGAGAAACCGTCATATAGTTCTCATCCACCTCTGCTACTTTACCAACAAACACCACCGGATTATCCCATTGGCTCAAAACACTTAGTGTAGATGGACGCACCATCTTCTTCTTTTGCTTTTCTATATAGCCTAACCATATCTGCTGTTTATAATGGAAAAAGAACTCATCCATTACGATGGCTTCAATCATTTCTAAATCTAAATAGTCGCCAATCGTTTTGCTCCAAGCACGCACAAGGTTCGCATATTCTTCCATATCCTTACGCTCTGGATAGTGGTCATAAAAAGATTGCAATAATCGTTCCAATTCCTCCGTTTGTACCTCTTCTATAGAATCAGTCTGCCTTGACTCGCAGCACTTTTTGTATTTTTTTCCACTACCACATGGACAAGGATCATTTCGACCTACCATACTTAACACTTCCTTCTCTTTTGGTAAGTGCTTATTTTAACATGAAAGTAGGAAGAATTTAAGATTAAGTAAAAAATAGTAACATGACGGCAAATAAATATATTTAAACACTATTAAATAAGTAAACAATTTACCGTTTTATGGATGTATAACCATCAATATTATCTAGTATTTAACAATATAATAACATATTCTTATTAAGGCTTATAAAATACTATTTTATAAGACTTACATTTTAGGAGAATACATATGAAAAAATTATTATCTTATGGATTGATAGCGGGAATTATTAGCGCAAATATATTCATACCTATTACAAATGCTGAGGCAGCTTCTATTTCAAAAGCAGAATCTCTAGTTAAAGTAGCGGAGGAACATGCAGGTGCATTGAAATGGCAAATTTCGTATGAATTGACTAAGGACATTAAATACCCTGATATGAAAATTTTCAACTTAACTAAAAATGCTTATTTAAATGCAAAAAGCGAATTAGAAAAAGTAAACGTTAAGGATAAGGTGAAGTTAGAAAAACGATTAGAAGATAATGCTGGTATTCATTATAAAAGAGCAATGGGATATATCGATGCGATTACTTCTGGAAAGAAAATAGTAGAAAAGGCAAATGAATTTAATGCTCTATATTCTAAAAATCCAACATCTGATGTAACGGAGAAAAGTTACCATAACTTATCTAGTGAAATACGAAAACAAGCAATTTTACTTTACCGTGTTTACGGAAAGTCTACTAGAGATGCCATTTTAACTCAGTTTAAAACTCCGGGTGAAAAAGCTCTTCAATCATCTAAAAACGTAATTACGGCGAAAATGCATATAGACAAGTTAGATCAATTAATCATGGAAAAATCCAACCAAAAATTAGTGGAAGAACAGGTTAATACGTTTTTTGACTCACTAGATACTATCAAAGATGAGGCAATTATAGAAGATCTATATGAAGCATATTATCAAAGTATTCGCAAAGATGAGAACTTCCTTAAGCAAGAAAACGAAATTAAGGAGTTTTTCCAAAAGGCTGATGAATATGCAAATGCTGAAAATCTAGAGGCAACTATCGGTTTATACAGTGAAGAATTCCCTGGCTATGCTACGCTGTCAGAAACAATAGAAGCAACATTTAAAGACTTCGATGTTCGATTCGAAACACTTAATTTTGACGTTCAATATATTCTGAATAACAGCGCTTTAGTTATACAACATCAAAAATCCACAATTGATGACAAAAATACTATTGAAACCACTATAGCCTATCTTTTAGAAAAAAATGAAGCTGGTGAATGGAAATTCTTTGATGTATTAGAAGAGTCTGATGAATCAGATCTTCCAGAAGTAGAATAATACTTATTATTGCAGTAATTCTCGGTCTACTATCGAGGATTACTGCATTTTTTATACTTTATAACAAAACAATCATAAATTCAGACCCTATCTATATATAGTCAATTACTTTATTACACATCCACTTTTCTTTCCACATCCAGAATCTAGAAATAATCTGTCAAAAAGCATCACGCAAACTTAGCTTTGCGAAAAAAAGTCCATTTTTTGCGTTAAATCACTATAAATTAAGTAAATATTCCAAAACGGAAGATATCGACTACAAATTAGGGTATACTTAACATAGGAGTCTGTAAATGTTGAGGAGGTATGGAATATGTCAGTCGCTAGTGAAGCGTCTCAAGTGAACTTAGATTTTCTTATTAATGATTTAGGTCTCAAGCAAGTGTCGAATACAGCCTTGTTCCGCAAAGGGAATATTTTAGTTCTTTCGCCATCTGTTCAAAACAAATCGAATACGTTCGAGTTAGGTGAATCCCTAATGAAAAAATTCAATCCTGAAACAGATGAAGGTTACCTATTAATTCGTATAAAAGAAAAATTTTTAATGGCTAAGCTGCACCCTTTTCAACGCAAAATGATGACAAAAGATACGGAAAAGAGTACAAAAAGTAAACCATCCTTTTGGAAATTCAATGTAATAGAGTCCATCATTCCACGTATAGAAAACAGTGGTGATCGAGAGTTAACCTACAAAATTCAAGCCCCTACTAAAAAACAGCTTACCACCTTTTTTAATAAAAAGTAAAAATGCTCAAGTACGTGGAATGTTTATGCCATGTACTTGAGCATTTTTTTAGAAAATAGATGATATGAATATTGAGTTCATCGGACTGGCAAGTATGAGCCATCGTGGATAAATTACGTAGCTCCTTCAACCTCTTACACATCTTACATATAATTCAGCTTATCCCGTTTAAATGAGTTGAAATTAGCCATATTAAGTTTGAACGAATAAAGGGAAGGAGATTTATATGGGGAGAGACAATAAGCAAGGAAGAAGTAACAACAAAGATTCACTACCTCAAACGCCAAAAAATCTAAAAATCAAACCAGGCGACATCCGAGAAGAATTTGCCAAAGAATTTGAAGAACTAGAAAAAGCTACTCCTAAAGCAAAAAAAAAATAAGCTTCATGAATAAGCCCGCTCTTATCAACTGAGTGGGTTTTCATGAAGCTTTTAATCTAAGAGCTATTAAACTCCTAAAGTTTCTTTTACATATCGCTTAACTTGCTCCGATGTCTGCATAGACAGGGCTTTATCCGCAAGCTGTTTCATCTCCATTTGCGTCAGCTGATTGATCTGATTTCTCGCTTTTAGCATTGAAGGAGCACTCATAGAGAACTCATCTAACCCTAAACCTATTAATAATGGAATAGCTATAGAATCTCCTGCCATTTCTCCACACATTCCTGCCCACTTTCCATTGGCATGTGCAGCATCGATTACCATTTTAACTAATCGTAAAATAGCTGGATGATAAGGCTGATATAAATAGGCAACTGATTCGTTCATTCTATCTGCCGCCATTGTATATTGGATTAGATCATTTGTTCCAACACTGAAAAAGTCCACTTCTTTTGCGAATTGATCAGCTAATACAGCGGTCGAAGGAATTTCTACCATAATACCGACTTCTATATGATCTGATACTAGTGTGCCTTCCTGCTGAAGCTTTTCTTTTTCTTCTAAAAGTAATTGTTTTGCCTCTCTGAATTCCTCTAGAGTTGCAATCATTGGGAACATTATTTTAAGATTCCCAAAGTTACTTGCGCGTAGTAAAGCGCGAAGTTGAGTTCTGAATATTGTTTGTTCCTCTAAGCATAGTCGAATTGCTCTGAAGCCAAGGAATGGATTCATTTCTTCTGGAAGATTTAAATATGGAAGCTGCTTGTCTCCTCCAATATCCAATGTACGAACAACTACAGGTTTATCATCCATCTGTTCAAGCACTTGCTTATATGCTTGGAACTGCTCTTCCTCTGTTGGTAAAGAATCTCGTTCCATATACAGAAACTCTGTACGATATAGCCCGACTCCTTCTCCTCCGTTTTCAAGAACACTTTCTATGTCCTTTGGAGTTCCGATGTTTGCTGCTACTTCCACATGTATTCCATCTAATGTGATCGTTTGCTTATTTTTTAGCAACAATAGTTCTTGTTTCTCTACTTCTTGCTGATTTCTTTTCGTGACATAGCTCTCAATAACATCCTTGGAAGGGTTTATAATTACTTCACCATTATCTCCGTCCACAACGATAAAATCACCTTGTTTAATAGCAGATGTAGCGTTTTTTGTACCAACAACCGCAGGAATTTCTAATGAACGGGCCATAATAGCAGAATGTGACGTGCGTCCACCCATATCCGTTGTAAATCCTTTAGCGAATGCTCTATTCAATTGAGCCGTATCTGAGGGTGCTAAATCTTTGGAGATGATTATAACTTCTTCATCTATCAACCCAACATTCGGTACTTCCACGCCAAGAAGTCTTGCTATTACTCGCTTCGTTACATCTCGAATATCAGCTGCCCGCTCACGCATATACTCGTTATCAAGCTGTTCAAACATGACAACTAATGTATCTGCAGTTTCTTGCAAAGCAGCCTCTGCATTTACTGCTTCGTCATTTATTTTGCATTCTACGGTGCCTATTAATTCAGGGTCACTAAGAACAAGTAAATGTGCATCAAAAATCGCAGCGTTTTCCGCGCCTAAGTCAATTTCAGCACGGTCACGAATCTTTTGCAGTTCTAACTTAGCAGCGTTTACTGCCTCATGGAATCGAGTAACCTCTTCTTCCTTATTAGAAACTGTACTTTTTGAAATAGTTAAATCTGGTTCTATCATCAAAAAAGCTTTACCAATGGCTATACCACTGGAAGCTGCAATTCCTATTAAATTTTCTGTCATCACTCAATTATCCCTTCAGACTTAAGAAAGCTTTCGATTGACTCCAACGCTTCTTGTTGGTCAGTTCCCTCAGCAAATATAGAAATACTAGCTCCTTGCCCTACACCTAGAGACATAACACCAAGAATTGATTTTAGGTTAACTTTTTTCCCTTTATACTCCATGGAAATGTCTGAAACGAATTTTGATGCAATTTGTACAAGTCCCGTCGCCGGTCTTGCGTGAATTCCTGATTCTGCTACAACTGTGTAAGTGTGGTTTGTCATAATAATCTTCTCCCTTGAATTGGTTTTATTTTATTTTGCTTATAGCCATTCTATCATATTGCTCATGAATCAGCTCAAATAGATCTGTACCAGGCTTTAAACTAGTCGTTTCTTCTATTGCAAATTGAATTCCTTTTTGTTCAATCATAGTTTGTATTTCATTTGCTTCTGAATCCTCTTTGAAGTCATAATGTAAAGCTGCTGCTATCCCTTTTACTAAGTATAAAGGATTCTCGTTGAACATTTCTACATATTTGGTCGCCGGACGGACAAGTCGATCATTGTTTTTAAGCTTACGCATAGGTGAACGCCCAACTCTCGTTGTATCATCTGAAATATATGGGTTAGCAAAACGATTTATGATTTTTTGTACATATTCAGCATGCTCTTTTTCATTAAAAGAGTAGGTTGTAGTAAGGTATCTTCCTGTTTCCTGCAATACTCGCTCTATCATTTCTCTTATTTCCATATTCTCAAGGGCTTCATGCATATTGCGAATTCCAGCTAAATAACCAAAGTAAGCAACAACAGCATGCCCCGTGTTAACAGTGAACAATTTACGTTCAATAAACGGCTCCAAATTCTGTACAAATGTAACTCCTTGAATTGGTGGATTGGTTCCCTTTATCTCTGATTCATCCACTACCCACTCATAAAATGGCTCAACTACTACTGCTAATTTATCGGCATTAGTTTGATTTGGGACAATTCGATCTACTGCCGCATTTGGAAAGCTGAAATGCGTGTTGAATTGGATTTTTTCATCCATTGTTAGCTCTTCTAATACTTTTTCCTTTAGGAATGTACTGCCACCAATCATATTTTCACAAGCAATAATAGTTAAAGGCTTTTTCGATTGTGTCAGCCGTTTTTTCAATCCCTTTGCTATTAATCCTGATATTAAAGGAAGTATATTAGCTCCTACTGCAGCAGTTACAATATCCGCATTCGCTACCGCATTAATGACAGATTCAGGATTCTTTATACTATTAATTGCATGAACATTCTCAACGAGGAACTCTTTCTGAGATTCCTCAGCAAACTTAACAGTATATTGCTTCTTCTCGTTTAATAAATTAACAATTTCTTCATTGACATCGACAAAACAGGTCTTATATCCAGACTGATGCAGCAATAAACCGATAAATCCCCTTCCGATATTTCCAGCTCCAAAATGAACAGCATTCATATTAGTTCACTCCTTCAAAAAAGGCAAGTACGTCCTTTGGTGAAGTTGCATTAACTATCTTTTCTACATTTTCTACTTCAGAAACAGTAATTGCAATATTAGAAAGAATGTCCAAGTGATCATCACCCTTGCCAGCAATACCAAAAATTAGTTTTACTATATTTCCATCTCCAAAATCTACACCGGCTGGAACTTGAATAATAGTGATACCTGATTCTTTCACTTCTTTTTTGGCATCATCTGTCCCATGTGGAATTGCAACAAAGTTTCCCATAAACGTAGATGTCATCTCTTCTCTTTCTAACATTTTTTCTATATAACCAGACTCCACATAACCTTTATCTACTAACATTTGACCCGCTAAACGGATTGCCTCTTCCTTTGTAGCTAATTGTTGACTTAGTAAAATATTTTCTGCTGCTAAAATTGGTAATGCCATTGTAAAACGCCTCCATTAATTTATATTTTCTCTAATAAATGCTTCAAATTCTTCTGCTAAAAATGCTTGAATTTGAGATTCATCTCCTGTTTCAAATAATTGGGTATTTTGTTCATTTTGAATTATTAAGGTACTGATTAAACTCAGCACTTCTAAACCTGCCTTTAGAAATGCTTCAGGTGAAAGTAATACAAGTAGTGTATCCACTTTCATGTCGTTTCCATCCATTCCTTTTGTACGGATGGCCTGTTTAAGTTTGTGAATAGTAAACGATGGTTCTTGAACATATTCGTTACGTGTATGATATAACGCAAGTTTTGTCCCCGGAATACCAATACCACCAATTTTCTCTCTTTCCAATAAAGCTTCTATAACTTTTTCCTTTTCTTCAATGATTTTTCTATCCTCCAACAACACACAAATCTCTTGCATATATTGCTTAACTGTATTTTGTTCTTTTAGTAGACTAAGTTGAAAATTCGTTAAAACCTTTAGCATTACTCCTGTGAACTGATTTATTTTTTCTATTTTTTTCGTTAATATTTCTACAGTTGGATGACTTTCCTTTACTAGTGTTTGAGGTTTCTGGATAAGCATTTTCCTTCTTGCATACAGTTGCACTTGGTTAATCTCTTCGGTTGTTAAAAAAGGGTTAACCATAATATATTCCCTGTGAAAATCCTGCAGGTAAATGGTTGAGATAATAAGGTCCCTATCAGTGATAGTGGTGGTCAACTTATTTAATTCGAATACGGAAATATTCGACACCTCTGATATCTCTTCAATTTCCCGCAATAATCTTGATGCCAGTAATTTAGAAGTTCCAATTCCACTTGAACAAATAATATATGCCTTTAGATCTCCCTTACCTAGTACCCCAATTAAGGCAGATCCAAAATGCATAACCAAATATCCAATTTCTTCATCTGGGATTAATAGCTTTGGAAAAACTTTTCGTGCAGCAGCCTTTACTTGCTCAAACAACTCTTTATAATTCGTTTGAATTTCCTCTAGTAAAGGGTTCACTATACCCATATTTTGCTCTACCCGATAAATCGCAGGTTTTAAATGGGTAACTAATCCTTCAAGAAGGGATTCATTATTTGATAAACGAAAGCTAGTTTGCTTCTCCATTTCCTGAATTAACTTTTTCGCCTTTCTATATAATTCTAAATTGGATGATTCAACTAATACCCCTTCTTGTTGACGAAGTTTAGATCCTTGAAGATGCATCGTTATATAACCGACTTCTGCTTCTGGTATATCAACTTGGAAACGGTCCATTAACATATTAATAATTTTTTTTGCAATCGGGTATTCTGGTTCAAGCGCTATTTGCTTTAAATATGCTTCATCAATAGTAATATTTTCACCTTGTAAAATACGTTCAATAGCCAAGGCAAGATGAACTATTAACCCCACGTAAGCACTATCTGTCATTGATAAAGAGAAGTCTGGATATAAATCCTTCATAGCCTCTTCAATCATCCCTAACTTTTCTCTATCTACAAGGTGCATTAGCCTTTCCGAAATTGGATCTTCATACTTGCTCGTTTTTTGATGAATCTTTTCTTTAATTAAGGAAAAAAGTCCCTCTTCCTTTAAGGTTTTAGATATTGCGTAACTGATAGCTCTACGCTTTGCATTTTCCGTTCCTGAAAGTTCTACTCCATAACCTCTTTTTTTCAATATCGAAAGCTGGACAGGCTGTAGCTGTTCCTCAAGCTTCATCAAATCTGCACTGACAGTTGAAATCGAAACTCCCAAATCTTTGGAAAGGGAATAGAGTTTGACCGGCTCAGCTGATTCATACAAAATACATAGTATCAATGTTAGCCTTTCCTCTAATGTATATTCCCTTTGTCTGAACTGTTTAAGCTGTTGAACTAATTCTTGCTTTCTTTGTTCATTCCCTATGATTTGAACACCAACTCCTGATTTCCTAATCAGTTCAAGCTCGTAGAAATCTAAAATACTCTGAACATTATTTAAATCTCGCTGTATTGTTCGTGAACTCACATCAATTTTTTTAGATAATTCTTTAATCGTTATTTCTTCCTGCTCTACAATTAGTGCTTCAATAATCATCTTTTCTCTGCTCGAAATAAGCATGGTCAACACCTCATTCCTAACGATCCTAAATCATTGGCAAAACTCAGCCTATAAAAATAGGCCGAGTTTCGGATGTGTTTTTATTTTTTTAGTTGTTCAATAAGCTCATCATATTTCGGGCTATTCAAGAAATTCTCTACGGAAATATGATAGGCATTTGGCGATTGTTCCTTAGCACGACTCGTCAAATCCTTATGAGTTACGATTACTTCTGCGTCTGACGGAAGATTGCTAATAGCAGTATTCGTTACAGATACATCAAGACCTTCTTTTTTCATTTTGTTTCTTAAAATAGAAGCTCCCATCGCACTTGACCCCATACCCGCGTCGCAAGCAAAGATAATATGTTTTACATTAGCAAGAGAAGTTTCCTGAACTAAGTCAGCTGTTGTAGTTGGCTGGATAAATTCTGCGACTCTACTTTCTTTCCCTTTAAGTGAAGAAGTTTTTTCTGTTGCTTTAACTAAATCATCTTCCGCTATATCTTTAGACGTTTTAAGAATAAGAGAAGCAATCAGGAAGGATACTGCAGTAGCGACTACTACAGCCAATATTACTCCTATATGACTTCCTTTTGGAGTTAACGCTAGTATTGAAAATATACTTCCTGGTGAAGGAGCTGCCACTAGACCTGCATTGAATAATTGCAGTGTAAAGATACCAGAAGCTCCACCGGCAATAGCGGCTACAAGTAAGAATGGCTTCATCAAAATATAAGGGAAGTAAATTTCATGAATTCCACCTAGGAAGTGTATAATTGCTGCTCCAGGTGCAGTTTGTTTAGCTGCTCCTTTCCCAAAGAAGATGAATGCAAGTAAAATACCAAGACCTGGTCCTGGGTTTGACTCCAATAAGAACAGAATCGACTTACCTGCATCTGCAGCTTGCTCTATTCCCAAAGGTCCTAATATTCCATGATTAATAGCGTTATTTAAGAATAATACTTTGGCTGGTTCTATGAAAATACTTGCAAGTGGTAATAGACCTGCATCAAATATGAATTGAACTCCTGCTGCAAGGAAATCTGTTAATGCATTAACAGCTGGACCTATTAATTTGTAAGCAACTAATGTTAGTAAACCACCAATAATTCCTGCTGAAAAGTTATTCACTAGCATTTCAAAGCCAGCTTTTATTTTACCTTCTACTAGCTTATCAAATTGCTTAATAGCCCAACCACCTAGAGGTCCTACAATCATCGCCCCAAGGAACATCGGGATATCCGCTCCAACGATTACCCCCATCGTTACGGTAGCACCAACTACTCCACCTCGAATACCATGGACAAGTCTACCACCAGTAAAACCAATTAGGATTGGCAGTAAATAGTTGATCATTGGTCCGACTAGCTCTGCAAATTCTGCATTTGGCAACCATCCAGTTTCTATAAATAATGCTGTAATAAGACCCCATGCTATGAACGCACCGATATTTGGCATAATCATGCCACTTAAAAAGCTACCAAATCGCTGTACTTTAACTTTGAACCCAGATTGTTCTTGTTGTTCTGTACTCATTTCTCTGTCCCCCTATTTAAATTATTAAGTTATTGTTGTTTACCATATTAAAGCGTTTACATTTAGTATTCAACAAAATGTAAACGCTATCATGTCTTCTTTATTCACGCCAAAATTGAACTTGATTGTTATTATAATTCCGTATCTAACGAATTTACTTTAGATTCCCTGTACTGATAATAGAAGTTTCTACTTTAACATCTACCTGTAGTTTGCTAATAATATCATTTGTTTTCTCTTTATCCCATTTACCATGATAATGTTTCCGAAATTCTTCCGCTAAACCAATGGGGTCTACTTCTAATTCTTTTAACTTATCTAGAAATTCTTCGACCTGTTTGGAGGTGTGTTTGTCTATATCCTCTTCCAATTTGGTTATTTTTTCCAAACTTTCTAGTTCACCTCCTCTATACCCCACATAATCTACAAGAGTTCCTTCCATTTTTAAAGTAATAGATAACTTTGGTGCTTCCATATTTTTGTTACTTTTCATCTTTACCTTATTACTGATTAAATCCAATACAAGCTTATCTTCTTCTCCATCTCCAAGGTCTAAAGCTAGCGGTGCTAGATTTTTTCTCCCCTGTAGTGCTTGTATGATAAGTGCTTCATCATGCGGTATACTTTCTATCATTTCTTTCCCCTTGAAAACAGCAACCTCTTCGATTTTAATTATCCCATTTTTTTTATCAACTATCGGAACAATAGAATCATGAACTGTACTCGTTTGGGTATATATAAAGTCATGAATATTCGTATTCGGATTGAAGGCAGTATTAATACTAGGTTGCAATAGATCATTAATATATAAATTGACATTTGGTTTGTCAGGATAATCGGCTTTTAACACTTCTTCTCCATTTTCCTTTACTATTGCAATAAGCACCTTGTTGCCAACTGATGAATCCCTATATAAATGTCGTATCAATTTCCTCATTCTTCCATGCTTAGCAAATTCCTCATTAAAAAGTACTACTCTTAATTGATTTAAAACAATTTTTTTATCCGATTGCATTTCGATCTCAACAATCCCTTTAGAAATCATATCTGTAGTCACCGAGAAGAGTTGCGTATTCTCTTTAGCCTCCGGTGAAAATTGTGGTATTGCAACGGTTAATTTCATCATTTCCTCATCAATATAGTCAAATGAGAGTGTACTGACCATTCCAATATCCTCTAAAGGCACTTTCAGCTCTTTATCGGAGCAACCGGTTAACAATATCGTTAAAACGAATAGTATGATACTCTTCTTCATTTTGATTTCACCTGCTTTTTTCTTACTAAATGTATTAGACATAAAAAAATCGGCCATAGGATTACTATATATTCTATATAAATACTTGCATCAAAAAGCTTCTGTTGAAATTCACGGTTAACGGGAAGCATTATAACCCCAAATATTGCCGCAGTAATAAAATACACATGGTATTTATTTTTTTTGGATCTAATGGAATCTAATCCCTTTCTTGCGCTCCACAAGTATGCCGCGGCCGTTGTTAGTATTAAAGAAACCCAAAACGTAATACCCATGATATCGATTCGTTCTACAAAAGAGAACTCTCCAGCTTTAAATAAATGCAGGACTGAGAATTCTACATGCTCTAACTGCCATTCTGAGTAGTACATCACACTCACCACTGTTGTAATAAATACTAAAGAAATTGTAATCCATATTCCAATCATGGCATGTTTAAATGCCTTTTTTTGATCAATTATATATGGAAAATAAAACATAATTAATTCATAGCCAAGAATTGATAAATAGCCT
Organism: Psychrobacillus psychrodurans; assembly: GCA_900114885.1. GTDB lineage: Bacteria > Bacillota > Bacilli > Bacillales_A > Planococcaceae > Psychrobacillus > Psychrobacillus psychrodurans. Next base: position 149,195 of record FOUN01000001.1, on the reverse strand, counting down.
TGCTGCATAGCTTTGAAAAACTCCTGTGAAGTAAAGTTAAACAAAGGAAATATATGACTTAGATCACCTTTTTCAATGCCCCATCTTAAAAAGTACACCATCGGTATTGCTAAACAAAAGGCTAACGTGCAGAATCGAGCAATTGTTTTAATACCACCGTTCACAATATAAGTAAGAAGTAGAAGCACTAATAGTATGGTTACAGTAGTAGTTTGTTCAGGTAACGCAGTGCTTTGTATCAGATTCATATAATTACTAATGATTGCAGCAATCAACAAAGTAAAATGAAGAACTATTAAGACATTAATACCCTTACCCATCCACTTGCCTAATAGTAATTCGTTAATACGAAACAAGTTATCCCCTTTATACTGAGAACAAATCCAAACCATGGGCCATAAGGTTATAGTTGCTATGATTCCAAAATAGATTGGCATTAAGACCTGACTATAGCCTAAAACACTTAATCTTTGAGGAGCGGAGAGAAGCCCAGTTCCAACCATTGTATTTTGCACTAAAAAAATTACGTGGTATACGCCTAGGACTTTTAAGTTCTTTGGACTCAAATTCTCCCTCCTCCGTTTAAAATATTATTTCTTGGGCGATTTGGAAATCCCCGATTTCTTAGTCAAATACTTAGTCGGAAATCTAATGATGCCATTCAATAAATCCGTTGCCTTTCTAGGAATAACAGGACTCATATAAGGCTTTCCTAGGGAGTCAATTCTTAGTAGATGGACCATTAACCAAGTAAAAGCAATCATTTGCCCAAACAAGCCAAACAATCCGGCAGAAATAATGAAAATATATCGTACAAACCTGCTAGTATTACTAACTAAGAAGATAGGTGGTAAAAAGGAAAGTAATGCGGATGTAGCAACAAGTACAACCAAGATATTACTAATCAGTCCCGCCTCAACAGCTGCAGTTCCAATTACAATACCTCCTACGATACCTATTGTTTGCCCTACTTTAGCCGGCATTCGAGATCCTGCTTCCCTTAGTACTTCAATAATGAGTTCGATAAATAACACTTCAAATAGGGGTGGAAACGGCACCTTAGCTCTAGATTCCTGTAGGTTTAGTAGAAGCTCATAAGGGAGAATTTCTGGATGAAATGTCAAAGCTGATACGTACAATGGAGTGATTGTGATTGTTAAAAAGAACCCAAAAAATCGAAGCATTCTTAGTAAGGAAGCCGTTGTCCAGCGATTATAATAATCCTCTACAGACATGAACATTTCCAAAAAAGTGACTGGGCAAATCATTACAGCAGAACTATTTTCCATAAAAACGACAATTCTTCCATCATGTAAATAGCCACTTACTGTATCTGGACGCACCGTTAAATAGTACTGCGGAAAAGGAGATAGAGGATTATCCTCTATTAGTTGTTTGAGAATTGTGACATCCGTATAAGCCGGGTGATCTAACTTTTCAATTCTTTCTTTCAAAACTTCTAGGTTATCTTTGTTTACAATGCCATCCATATAAACTACGGAAATTTTTGTATCCGTTTCAGTTCCTATTGTAAATGTTTCATTTTTCAGCATTGGACTTTTAATACGTCTCTTTACTAAAGAGATATTCGTTTCCAACGATTCTGTAAAAGCATCCTGCGGACCTATTACGGTAGATTCTACCTCTGTGTTTGTGATAGAACGGGTTGGTGCGCTGTATGTATCAATACTAAGTAATTGAAAGGTCTTGTGAAAAAACAAAATGGTTTGTCCAGTGATCACCTTTTTAGTTATCTCTTGTATATCCGTATCCTCAATAGAATCTGAAACCTGATGTATCTGATGGATATAGTTTGTGAGAGGAATGAAAACCATCGTTTGTATCGTCATCTTTTCTACTAATGAATTAGAATATATAACTGTAACTACACCTTCATCTGTAGCAATTTTTTTAAACATAATATCATCTATCTCAGATGTCTGTTTTCTAATATTTTCCAGTCTTTCTGTAACTTGGTCCTTTAGTTCATTTGTTGGTTCTTCGTGCTCTATTTTTGTCGTTTTCTTTTGGGATGTACCACTTAAAGTGGCACGCACTAACCTCCCTATTTTCACAAGAACCACTCTCCTACTTAAAGATTTCCTTAGTTTGCCACCCCTTTCATTAATTATGTATTTTAAACAGTAGAAAATCATAGAATGAAACTATTTTGATGAATGGACGTATTAGTAAAAAGAGGTGATTTAATGATGTTAGATTCACAAGAATGGTTACATACTGAGTTAATAAAAGTAGAAGCTTGGGAGAAAGATCAGGGTGACCTATGGTTTTGGGAGAAAATCGGTAGATTGCCTTTTAAAATAATGGATAAATGGACTCCAAAATTTATTCAATCAAAAATGGGATCGTTAATCGATGAGCTTGGACAATATGTCCAAACAGGTGGCAGCTATTTAAGTTCAACATCGAAGATCAGATCATATTATCCAACCATGGGAATTGAAAATATAGAAGAAGTCAACCGATTACCCATTGCTACTATGGACAATGCAGTAACAGGAATAGCGAAAAATAGAAAAAACCTAGCTACCGTTCAAGGTGCCGGGACAGGTATTGGAGGTATCTTTACATTATCCATTGATATCCCTTTCCTATTAGGTCTACAGCTGAAAACGTTACAGGATATTGCCATTTGTTATGGTTATGATCCGAATGACAAAAAGGAAAGATTATTTATTATCAAATCTCTTCAATTTATTTCCTCAGATATTGTCGGAAAACAAGCTATTTTATCTCAGCTATCTAAGTTTGACAAACAAGATGAAGAGACAAAGCGAGAGGTATTATCGGAGATACAGGGCTGGCGTGAAGTGGTATTGTCTTATAGAGACCAGTTTGGCTGGAAAAAGCTATTTCAAATGATTCCAATTGCAGGTCTTGTTTTTGGGGCTTTTATTAACCGTTCAGCAATCCATGATATTGCTGAGGCTGGAATGATGCTTTATCGTAAAAGAAGAATTATAGAGAGATTAAACGAAGAAAGTAGTGATCTTATGCTAGATACTTTTAAAATCAGCAGTAAAAGAGACCTAACTTAACATCAGAAAGGTCTCCGAAATACAGAGAAGGACTTTAGAGTTCTACAACTTGAGGTTCTTCTCCTTTTGTATTCATCACTCGGATTTTTGTAGGCGTAACTTTTAAGATTAACAAATCTGGATCTTCAGGACCTTCAAACCAACCTTTTAGCGCTTTGTTCCATACTTTTTCTTTCATTGCTTCATCATCTGATTCGATGACAGTCCCCTCAATTTCTAAAAAGCTGTCGCCAAACCCATGCCCATCATAGCCTAATAGTATATGTGTATTGGGATTTTGCTTAAGTTCTTCCGCTTTATGTGTTTTTTTACTTGTTGCTGTATACAGAGTAAGGTTATCGTTAAAAAAAGTCATATATCGGGAATGTGGTTTATTCTGTTGTACTGTCGCCATCGTACCAACCATATTTTTCTCTAAAATTTTTAGTGCTTCTTCTTTTGCATTATTTGCCATGAATGATCCTCTCCTTCGATTGTATCCTCTTTCTTATTATTCCTTTGTCTGCTCGAATTAAACATTTTACTTACCACGTTTTTAAAAATTGAGTGGCACGATTTCTACCCTTTTCTAGTAATTCGTGTTTTATTTCATCGCTCAAATCAAACTGTGTTGCCTCGTAATCCTCTACTGGAATAAAAATTATGTTCTTTTCAATTTTCCGTGAAATATATCTTTCGTCGTGGGCATTTTTCATTGTTGAGAATAGTGCTTCAAATAAATTTAATCCATTTTTTATTTTGCGAGGTTCCCTGTCTTCTGATTTGCTACTTAGTTTTAAGCCTAGTATCGGTCTCTCTTTGTTACCATTGTCAAAAATCCACATAGGAAAATTACTTAACACACCACCATCCACAATAATCGTATCAGAGGAGGTAACTTTTAATTTAACGGGTTCAAAGAAAAATGGGATTCCGCAGCTCATACGGAGAGCTCGCGCTATCGGAAAACTAGATGCTGATATCCCATAACGCTCTAAATCATCAGGAATTACCATTATTTTACCGTTCGTAAGGTCTGAAGCTACTAACTTTAGTGAACCTTGCTCGATGTCTGAAAAGGTATATACTCCTTTCAAAGCAAGCTTTTCTAGAAACCAGTTTTCGAGTGCCTTTCCTTGATATAATCCTAGCCGCCAATATAGATTTATCCACTTCATTAATGGAAATGGCAGAATTGTATTCCGAGGATCTAAAAGCGCTAATGTATCTAGTTCGTTCAATAATTCTTCTATTTCTTTACTAGTAAAACCAGCCGCAATGAAACTAGCAAGAATCGCTCCTGCACTAGTGCCAGCTACTCGCTTGAATTTATATCCTTTTTCCTCTAATACTTGATGGGCACCAACCAATGCAAAGCCCTTAAGTCCACCTCCTGAAAAAACTCCATCTATTAACAAATGAACATCCCCTTTTTTCTAGCTGTTGTTACACTGTAAGAAACAAAGGGGAAAAATAGAACTCCAAAAGTTGATTTTGTTTTCGTAGTAAAATTAAAGAATGATATATTTTATAAAAATAAAAAACCCATATACAAAACAATTATATCGTTTTGTATATGGGTTTATTAAAACTTCAATTCTTTTAACATTCGTTCTTATTTTTATTGCGATTGGCATTGGTTTTATTTTCGTTATTATTTTTTTTCTGAGCATTATTGTTTTGTACGTAGACATCTAAATCATCTGGACTGACATCATATCCGAATCCATATTCTTCACGGTCTAATGAGTTACTCTTGTTACTGTTATTTTTCTTCGACATGAAATTTCACCTCCATGAAGAATAACTTGTGTAAGTTATTAGGTTTTATTCATCAATTATTTAAGCTTAACTTGAAGTAATTGAAATACTTCTTCTAATTTATCTTTTGGTATGGAATTGTATTGATCTCCAATACTCACCTCAAAACTATAAGTAGATTGGTTTGTCTCTTTGAGATAACTAGTCAAACCTACTCCAGTTTTGTAGTAAACTTCTTTAAGTACTGCTTCTAACTGCTCCTTTGGTCGAGTTATGTGTACATGGAACATGTTAGATACGGGAACAGTAGGTTTAGTTTGGATGGAAGGGCATGAATTAAATAGCATCGCTAACTCTATTGCATTTTCATAGTATAGCTCCATTTTTGATATTCTCTTATCAAAGTAATAACTAGAGCTTAAGATATACGGATACAGACTTATTAAATCTCCACCATGACGACGCTTCCAGACTTTCGATTGTTGTGTAAACTCTTTGTCTCCTGCAAGAATAGCTCCGGCTAGTCCTCCAATTCCTTTATAAAACGAAATATACACACTATCAAAAAGACCACAAATTTCGGCTGCAGATTTCTGATAATACGGAAGAATTTCAAAAAGTCTTGCTCCGTCTAAATGCAATCGAATCCCGTTTGCTTTACAATACTCGGAGATTTCTACAATAGTTTTGTAGTCAGGGAGCTGTCCCCCAATTTCTCGCTGAGGCAGTTCTAATAATAGACAGGCTATATCTTGATCTAAATTCAGGACATCCTCTAATCCTATTAAGCCTGCTTCATCACCAAGTAAAACTGTATCAATATGATGCAATTCCTTTAAACCATCTTCTTCATGTATTTCTAAATGGCTTAGTGGATGGTACGCTACTTTCTTAACCCCTTTTTCGTCGCACCAAATTCGTAAGGCTATTTGTTGAGCCATTGTACCACTTGGGAAGAATACGGCAGACTCTTTTCCTAAATACGTAGCCATTTTCTCTTGAAAAGACTCAATGATTTGTCCTTTTCCGTATATATCGCTTTCTTGCTGTCCATCTACCTGTTCAAAGACTTCTTTTATAACTTGCATATTTCTTTTTCCATTTCCAGCTACTTGATACTGAGTTTGTTTAAACGCTTCCACTAAAGAAATACTTTCAGTCATATTCTCTGCCTCCTGATATTTAGGAATTATCTATTTATTTTAACACTCCAAGAGGCAAATTATTGGTATTATTTATTCTTGCGTTCTATAGCTGCATCTATATAGGCTTTAAAAATACGCTTTGAAGGCTCGTCACCATCAATAGCAAATTCTTCTGGGTGCCATTGAAAGCCAAATACGAAACTATGGTCCTTACTTTCTAGACATTCAATGATTCCATCTGCTGCTTTTGCAATTATTTCTAAACCTCTGCCTACTTTATTGACTGCTTGGTGATGAAATGAATTTACTTTAAATTCTTCTTCCTGCAGAAAATCGTAAAGTCGGTTATCCTTTTTCAGTTTTACAGGATGCGATCTATGCGTTCGAATTGCCTTTTGTAAATGTTGCATTACTGGTTCTTCCCGCTGTGAATGAATGGATTGGTAAAGCGATCCGCCCTGTACAATATTTAACATATGTAAACCACGACATACCCCAATATAAGGTTTATCTAAATCCAACATTTTTTGAATAAGCTTATATTCCATTTCGTCTAATTGGGGTGTAATCTGCTTTAAGTGCACATGAGGAACTTCGTTGTAATAACCTGGATCAATATCCTCTCCTCCTGTAACAAAAAGTCCATCTAACCGTATACTCAATTCATCTATGTCTTCCTCTGGTACTAGAGGGATTAATATTGGAATTCCGCCGGCTTGTATAATCGCATTTGCATAAACTGGCGGCATAAAATAACATCCATCCTCAAGAACTTCTGTTGTGATCCCTATTATTGGTTTCATTTATTTTCTCTCTCTTCTCTTTTCATAAGTATATTCTCTCTATATATACCCACTTATAAATTTCCAGAAACGTAACGGACTATTCGGACAAATGAAGAGTTTTACGTTTGTTTTTATGTATCTAGGGAATAAATGTAACAATCAAGTTAAAGGAGGAATTCATAATGGCAGATAAATATGAAGAACTAGACAAAAAAGTTCTAGGTCAAACACAGCAACAGCAACCAGGTATCGAAGAGGAAATGACTCCACAGCCTATTTTTGATGACCAAAATTATAAAGGATCAGGCAAATTAACTGGAAAAGTTGCCTTAGTTACAGGTGGAGATAGTGGAATAGGACGCGCAGTTTCTGTTGCATTTGCTAAGGAAGGTGCAAATGTTGCTATTGTCTATTTAGATGAAAATGAGCAACAAGATGCAGAAAAAACTACAACGCTTATAGAAAAGTATGGTGGAAAAGCATTAGCAATCAAAACCGATTTGAGCGATGATGAAAACTGTCAACAAGCAGTGGAGCAAGTGATTCAGGAATTTGGGCAACTGAATGTGTTAGTTAATAATGCTGGTAAGCAGTTCCCAACACAGGATTTTCTAGCAATCTCACCAGACCAATTGCAGGAAACCTTCTCAACTAATATTTTTTCCATGTTTTACTTATCCCAAGCTGCACTTCCACATATGAAAAAAGGCGATACTATCATCAATACTTCTTCTATCACAGCCTACAATGGTTCACCTGAGCTAATCGATTACTCTGCCACAAAAGGAGCAATAACCACCTTCACGCGTTCCTTGGCATTGAACTTAATCGAAAAAGGTATTAGGGTAAACGCAGTGGCACCTGGTCCTATTTGGACGCCACTTATACCCGCTACATTTGATAAAGAGAAAGTGAAACAGCATGGTGCAAATACGCCAATCGGTCGTCGTGGACAGCCTGCGGAAAATGCACCATCTTATGTATTTTTAGCATCCACTGATTCCAGTTATATGACCGGCCAAACGATTCATGTAGATGGTGGAGATTTTGTAGGGTCTTAATTAGGAATTTTAAATTCAGCGCTGATATTAGCTGTTGATTGTAAAATAAAGAATATGCTCAGAGTTTTTTCTCTGAGCATATTCTTCTTTATTTTACACATCTATAATTACAGTTCATTTATTTCCAAATATTTTTTTACCTTGAAGCCCTGATATTATTTAAATTTATTAATACTCTAATAATATCTTAAAGAAAGAAGGGATGATTAATATGTCAGGAAATGATGGTGTTAGTGGATACGGTTATGGTTCTGGTTTTACACTGATTGTCGTGTTATTTATTTTGCTTATTATTGTGGGAGCTGCTTTTGTTGATGGTTACGGTGGCGGTTACTAATTCGAATAGTTGCAAATCGCAAATTAGTTGCTTCAAATCCCTAGATGCACCTATTAAACCCCAAGTAGAGGACTTCAAATCGCTATTTCCACTTGGATAATCGCAAGATGTTTAACTAAATCAACTATTTTTGTATATGCAAAAGACGAGATTCTATATAAGGAAGAATCTCGTTTTTTATTGCAAATTATATTAAATTAAAAATCAAAGTTATCTGGATCTGGCCCTACTCGGTGATTTTTATTCAATTGATTAATTTGATCCATGTCCTCTTTTGTTAACTCAAAATCAAACACATCTGCATTTTCTATAATGCGATGTTCTTTCGTAGATTTTGGAATTGTAATAACATCGTTTTGGAGGTCCCAGCGCACAATAATTTGAGCTACAGACTTTCCATGCCTAGATGCTATTTCTTGAAGTTCTTCATTATCAAGCAACTGTCCCGCCATTAGTGGAGACCACGCCTCTAATTGAATGTTTTGCTCCTTACAGAATTTTTGTAATTCTTTTTGTGTCAAACGCGGATGATACTCCACTTGGTTCACCATGGGATTAATTTCAGCATCCATCATTAACTCCTCTAGGTGGTGGATTTGAAAATTACTTACACCAATCGCTTTTACACGCCCCTCCTTGTAAAGTGTTTCAAGAGCTTTCCATGCTTCTTTAAATTTGCCTTCTACCGGCCAATGAATTAAATATAAATCTAAATATTCTAGACCAAGTTTTGCCAAGCTTTCTTCATAGGCAGCAATCGTTTCTTCATAACCCAACTCGGAGTTCCATACTTTCGAGGTTATAAAAAGCTCCTCTCTAGCAACATTTCCCTCTTTTATACCTTTTCGGATTCCTTGTCCCACTCCGACTTCATTTCCATAAATGGATGCTGTATCGATGCTACGGTATCCATGTTTAATAGCAATTTTCACTGCGTCTATTAATTCTTGTCCATCCTCAACTCTAAATACCCCGAGTCCTAACAAAGGCATTTCTACACCATTGTGTAATGTTTTTGTAGATTTTAAATTTTTCATTTTTAATTCCTCCAATATTAATTATTGTGTTGGTCTTTTCTCTCTAGCATTCGACTAATACCGGTTAAGATAGCTGCAAGCATTACCATTATCGCTCCAATCCAAGCAGTGTGGATGAGGCCGAGAGAATCAGCAACAAATCCTCCTAAATAAGATCCAATCGCAATACCAGCGTTAAATGCAGCTATATTCATTGCAGAAGCAACGTCAACTGCACTTGGAACAAATCGCTCTGCTAGCATTACTACATATACTTGCAGTCCTGGAACATTCATAAATGCAAATAACCCCATTAAAATGATGGTTATTAACCCTGCTACTTTAAAAGGAGCTGTAAATGTTAATAGAAACAGTACAATTGCTTGTATAATAAACATATAAAAGAGTGAGCCAATCGGGTTTTTATCCGAAAGCTTCCCGCCAATCATATTTCCAATTGCAATTGCAATCCCATAAATAAGTAAAATTACTGCGATAGTTCCTTGTTTGAATCCCGTTACAGACTGTAGCAATGGTGATAAATACGTGAACACGACAAATGTCCCTCCATAACCAAGTGCTGTAATTATTAAAACCAATAATAATCTACCATTTGTAACAAGCTTTACTTGATCTTTTAACGAGGTCCGTGTGCCTTTCCGTAAATCAGATGGAATAAGTATGCTATTTGCTATAAACCCTACTATTCCTATAACGACAATTGCCACAAAAGCGAAACGCCAACCGAACTGTTGCCCAAGGAAAGTACCAAAAGGGACACCTGTAATAGTTGCCACGGTTAATCCTGTAAACATTATAGAAATTGCACTTGCTCTTTTATCTTCTGGCACTAAGTCAGCAGCTATTGTCGAACCGATGGACATAAAAACACCATGTGAAAATGCAGAAATGATACGTGCAATTAAAAGCACTGTTACACTAGTTGCTCCAGCAGCAATTCCATTACCTATAATAAAAACTATCATTATCCATAGTAGTAAGGATTTACGTGGCATCCTAGAAGTAAGTGATGTTAATACTGGTGCACCTATTGTTACACCTAGCGCATATAAGGAAACGGTTAGTCCAGCTGTAGTTAGTGATATATCCAAATCGTTTGATATTAGCGGTAACAATCCAACACTAACAAATTCTGTCGTTCCTATTGCAAATGCGCTTACTGCTAATGCTAGTAATGCAAAATTACTTCTTTTTTTATCTGAAGTCATTATTTCTCGACCTTTCTTTCGAATTCTGTATAAATATAGTCCATGAGACCAAAACATATTGTAATTCTGCCGGCAAATGTTATTATGGTTCATAGTCACCCAAAAGAAAAGTACGCACTTTAAAGTAATATAGGCACCATAAAGTTATATAGATACTTTTTAGTACCTATAAAAGGAGAAATAGTATGAAACAAAAGAAGTATAATATATCTGTAGAAGCAACATTGGAAGTTATTGGTGGTAAGTGGAAATGTGTCATATTATGTCATTTAACACACGGAAAAAAGCGAACGAGTGAATTGAAACGACTTATGCCAGACATCACTCAGAAGATGTTGACACAACAACTAAGAGAATTAGAGGAAGATGGTGTTATAAACAGAATTGTCTATAACCAAGTACCACCCAAAGTAGAATATGAACTGAGCGAATATGGTTCAAGCCTTGAAAGTATATTAAGTGCGCTCTGTACATGGGGAGAAGTGCATATTACAAAAGTGTATGGAGATAAATTTTCTGTATTAGAGAATAGCATCTTGAACGAAAACTTGAAATAAAAATGCAAAGCACCCTTCTCTAACGTGAATATTGCGTCCAAGTGGAGAATCGCAGACCCTTTGCAGAAAGCAGCCTTCTGATTTTAAAATTTTTCTTATAAAAACGAGATTCTCTATATAGAGAATCTCGTTTTTATCTTACATATTCATTTTAGATACTTTTTTTCCATCAAATGTATATAAAACCTGTTTTCCATCTACTACAGTTTCCATATGAATTGTTCGCCCCCATAGTTGATGAATATATGGGAGAACATTTTCCAAATAGTGAGGGTCTAGTTCTGTACCTTCATAGCCATGATGTAAATACAACTCTCCAAGCCTCATATAGTCCCCATTTTCTACTACAATATAAGGAAAGCTTCCATTCACTCGCATCGACACGAGCTGATCACGGACATTTTCATAATCCTTATCTGTTATTTCATAGTTGCCATTCTTTTTCTCAAATAAATATAAGTCTTCCTTTTTTACTAAGTCCTTAGTTAAGTAATTTCGAATAAAAGAAATGTCTGATTCTATTTCTCTTACTTCAAACATTTTTTCTCTGCCGGAATTAGGTTCAATTCCTAACTCCTTCATTTCTTTTGTTGGATTATTATATCTCAATTCTATATCCTCGAAAATTTTCACACCTAAATAATATGGATTAATGCCAGTTTTGGAAGGTTGAACGACATTCGCATTCAATTTGGCAAATTCGATTGTTTCATCACTCGTTAAATCCATTTCTCTTAGTATTCGTTGGTGCCAATAGGAAGCCCAGCCCTCGTTCATAATTTTTGTTTCCAATTGTGGCCAAAAATAGAGCATTTCCTCTCGCATCATTGTTAAAATATCTCGTTGCCACTCCTCTAACTCACTGCTGTATTCCTCTATAAAAAGGAGTAGGTCTTTTTCGGGTTTTGGAGGAAATTTTTTTCTATTAGGAAGAACCAATCTTGTTTTATTTTCTCGACTATCCAAATTCCATAAATCATCATAATCTGTTTTTTTTACGACCTCTTCTTCTCCCTCATCCTCATAAACTGGTAATTTAGGTCTCATAATGGATGGGTCGATGTGCTCTTGGATAGCTAATACGGCGTCTAAAAAGCTTTCAACCTCTTCTTTTCCATAAAGCATTTCATATGCTGCAATTCGTTCGGCGGTCGCTGTCATACTTTCCACCATATCTCTTCGTGTATTCGAGAAACGAACATTATGTTTGAAGAAGTCACAATGAGCGAGTACATGTGCAATAATAAGCTTATTTTGTATAAGACTATTTGTGTCCAATAAAAATGCATAGCAAGGATCTGAATTAATTACTAATTCATAAATTTGGCTTAGTCCAAAATCATATTGCATTTTCATCTTATGAAATTGTTTTCCAAAACTCCAATGGGCAAAACGTGTAGGCATGCCGTACGCACCGAATGTATAAATGATATCCGCGGGGCATATTTCGTACCTCATCGGATACGTATCGAGGCCGAATGCTGTGGCAATTTCGGTAATTTCCCCAATGGCTTGTTGTAGTTTTCTCTCCATTACTTGACTCCCTTTTGAAAAATACTCTTCAGTGCTTCATAAACGTCTTGATTTTCTTTCAATACATAGTACCTAAACTTTGGATTTTCAATTTTTTTATAGGTGTTCATTAATGTGGAATATCTACTATGGGCGTTTACCTCACCGTAGCCAAAAATACTGGATACTTCCATTAGTTCGTTCACTAGTTGAATACACTTGGCATTATCACTCGTCATATTTTCACCATCCGAAAAATGAACAGGATATATATTATAACGAGAGGGACTATACTTCTCTTGAATAAGCTCTAGTGCTTTCATGTATGCCGAGGAGCAAATCGTACCACCACTTTCTCCTTTTGAAAAAAACGCTTCTTCCGTTACAACCTTTGCTTCTGTATGGTGGGCAATAAATTCAATTTCCACCGTTTCATACTGGGAGCGTAAAAACCTTGTCATCCAGAAGAAAAAGCTTCTTGCACAATACTTTTCAAAATTCCCCATCGATCCACTTGTATCCATCATCGCTAAAACTACCGCTTTTGACTCTGGTTTTACTACTTCATCCCATGTTTTAAAGCGCAAGTCATCTTGGTGAATAGGCATTATCTCTGCCTTCCCTTTCATTGCATTTCGCTTAATAGCGGTCATGATAGTTCGCTTTTTATCAATATTGCCCATTAGACCTTTTTTTCGTATATCATTGAACGTAATATGTTCGGTTGTAATTTCTGCCTGTTCCTTTTCTTCTAAATTAGGGAGCTCCATTTGGTTGAAAAGCTCTGTCTCTATTTCTCCAATAGATATCTCTGCTTCATAGTAATCTTGACCTGCTTGATCACCAGCTTGTTTCCCTTGCCCTGCTTTTCCTTGTTCATCACCTGAACCTTTTGCAATAACATCTCCTACTTGACTATCCCCATCACCTTGCCCAACATGCTTTGATGAATCATAGTTATACCTAATTTTATATTCATCTAGTGAGCGAATCGGGATTTTAATGACTTCTCGTCCATTAGACATAATGATATTTTCTTCACTGATTAAATCGGGCAAGTTGTTTTGAATCGCTTCCTTTACTTTCTCCATATGCCGCTGTTGGTCTTGGTGTCCCTTTCGATGCAAAGACCAGTTTTCCTGAGAAACGACAAATTGTTTTGCTTCTTTATTCTCCATTTTTCTCAACACCTACCTATTTTTTATCATATGCCCGTTTGTCATTCTTATTGCAGATGTAAACTAAAAATAAACTGATAAGAAAAAAGGCATCCAAATACCGAATAATCGGTTTTGGAATTGCCTTTTTTAAAAGAAGAAGAATAGTTGGGCAAAAGACATGCCTGGTCCTTTAAGAACAGAAACGTAGATATGCCGTTGATTGTTGTGAAGGGCGGACGCTTTCCGCGGGCACGGCTTCAAACTCCTCGTCACTACGAAAACATATGCTCCTGCGGTTACTCGTCGCAAAGACATTGGTTAAACAAAGTTCGACCAATGTCTTTCCTACGGGGCTTTCAGCTCGCGCTGTTCCCGCTGGAGTCGCCGCCTGCCACTCCAATCAACAGGATTGCTTTTAAAAAACGAATAATATATTCGATATTAAGTAAACATTCGTATTTTTAAATGAAACAAGTAATTATGAAATCGACTCAAATATACATGTTCTATCTTCAAATAAGTAAAAATGAAATGGGCTCAGATACAAGAAAATCCACTTTCTTCTTTCATTGTAAAATAGTATTTGGGCAGACGGTTCTATCCCTAAATAACTTTTACTAATATTATCGTCTTAGCGATAGGCTTTGCTAACTCTTAATATTTAGTACTACACATTATATTGACATTCGTTACAGTTAGCGACTCCTGCGGGATGAGTGAGACAGATGAGCTATCACAGCGACGCGCTATCGACGGTGATAGCTCATCGCTCACCCCGCGAAAAGTTTCCACCTGAAACGTAAATCAGTAGTATCACTAAAAAGATCCTATTCTCCAAAAAACTATTATTCCCTATTAGTTTCCTCTTTGTTATTTATCCTTCATCTGCGTCTATCGATTAAGTAAACTACCAACATATTTCAATAGCTCATTGGCTGACGTGGAGTTGTATCCATGTTCGTCTATTAATCTTGCCACTACTTCATTTACTTTTTTCAGATGGGCTTCATCTGGTGTCTTCGCTGAAGTTGTTATTTTCACGACATCCTTTAAATCTGCAAATAATTTCTTCTGGATGGCTTCACGTAGGCGTTCATGCGAATTATATTCAAAACGTTTTCCTTTTCTTGCGTATGCCGATAATCGGATGAGTATTTCTTCACGGAATGCTTTTTTCGCATTTTCAGAAATGCCAATTTGTTCCTCAATGGAGCGCATCAGTTTCTCATCTGGGTTCATCTCTTCACCAGTCAATGGATCTCTCATTTTGTTTTTATTGCAAAATGCCTCGACGTTATCCAAGTAGTTATTCATCAATGTAATTGCGGACTCTTCATATGAGTAGACAAACGCTTTTTGTACTTCTTTCTTTGCAATTTCATCGTATTCTTTGCGAGCAATCGCTATATAATTCATGTATTTTTCTTTGTCTTCATCTGAGATGGATGCATGCTGATCAAGCCCCTCTTTTAAAGAACGTAACACGTCTAGCGCATTAATCGACGGAACTTCCTTTCGAATTATCGCAGAGGAAATACGGTTGATCACATAACGTGGATCAATTCCATTCATTCCTTCATTTTGGGACTCTTTCTTCAATTCCTCCACATCGATGTCATTAAAGCCTTCCACATTTTCGCCATCATATAGTCGCATTTTTTTGACGAGATCTATTCCTGATTTTTTGGGTATCTCAAGTCGCGTTAGTACGGAGAAAAATGCAGCCGCCCTTAATGCATGTGGAGCAATATGCACATGTGTCATATCACTTTCCCTAATCATCTTTTCATAAATGCGTTCTTCCTGACTTACCTTTAGATTATAAGGAATTGGCATAACAATAATACGAGAATGTAATGCTTCATTCTTTTTATTGGCTATAAATGACCGGTACTCTGTTTCATTAGTATGGGCTACGATCAATTCATCTGCACTGATTAATGCAAAGCGGCCTGCCTTAAAATTTCCTTCCTGTGTTAATGATAATAAATGCCAAAGAAATTTCTCATCCAGTTTCAACATTTCTTGGAACTCCATCATTCCACGATTTGCCTTATTCAACTCTCCATCAAAACGGTAAGCACGAGGATCTGATTCTGAGCCATATTCCGCTATTGTAGAGAAGTCTATAGAACCCGTTAAGTCAGCGATATCTTGAGATTTAGGATCGGAAGGTGTGAACGTCCCAATACCTACTCGTTTGTCTTCTGAAAAGAAAATACGCTCCACTATTACATCCTCGACTCGACCACCGTACTCTTTCTCAAGCCTCATCGAGTTTAAAGGTGACAAACTACCTTCAATACGAATTCCATATTCAGCAAAGAAATCTTCTCGTAAATGCTGTGGGATTAAATGCAGTGGATCTTCATGCATTGGACAACCTTTTATAGCGTATACCGCACCTTCGTCTGTGCGAGAATATTGTTCAAATCCTCGTTTAAGTAGTGTTACAATAGTCGACTTCCCTCCACTTACCGGCCCCATCAATAACAAAATTCGTTTTCGTACATCTAACCTTCTGGCTGCAGGATGGAAATATTCTTCTACTAATCGCTCTAATGATTCTTCTAATCCGAAAATCTCATTTTCAAAAAAAGTATATTGTTTTTTGTTATCTTGTTCAGTAAGTCCAGCATTTTTTATCATGCTATAAACCCGTGCATGTGCCGTTTGGGCAACCTCTGGACGTTCCTTCACAATCGCTAAAAATTCTTCAAACGTACCTTCCCACTTGAGCTGGTTCTCTTCTTCTCGATAATTTCTTACTTTGTTTAAAATGTCCATGTTTCCCTCCATTCATGGGAGTTATTTATACATAGTATGAAGTTTTAGAAATTATGATACCTTTTTCTTTACACGAATAAAGCATCCCTTGAGAAATCCAGAGATGCTTTCATTATTATTTGTTCGCTATTTTATTGTATGTGTGGACTGTTAGAATATAATATCCGATATATATCACTATAAAGGCAGCCATTGCAGTCACGATTGGAACTATTACATTTGCTCCAATAAGATCGGATATAAAGTTACTTATAAAATTTAATATTACACTACTATGAACGATGCCAACAGTTAGTGGCAATCCAAATACAAATAGAGTTTGCATTTGAATGGTGTTACGAACCGCTCTTTTATTTACACCTATTTTCCGTAGGATTTCATAGCTTGTTTTTGTTTCATTGGCTTCTGTTAACTGTTTAAAATATATAATACTTCCTGTTGCAGCTAAAAATACAAGGCCAAGAAAACCAAAAATGAATAGAGTTAGCGCATTACCTTCTTTTCCTTCCTTATATTCAGTATAAAATGATGGATACACCTGAAAATCTTCCTTACCAACCAATTGATTGATTTTCTCAGAGGTTACTGCAGTCGATTTTTCCCCTTCTACTTCATATACCTTATATAATTTAGGCTTGATATCGTTTGCGATTTCCGTAAAAAATTCGTCACTCACAATGATATAAAAATCTGGATAATCAAAGGGCAACACACTACCTTCTAGCATGTCTACAAATGTAAGCTCATGCATTTCGTCTGAAAGGTGCAATTGTTCACCTTTAAAAAGAGAGGAATTATACTCTGTTAGCCTTGGCTTAATGGCTATAGCTTCATCTTCTGATAAGGACAAGACCTTACCTGTCTGTAACGCTTTTACCACTTCATTATATGCTTTCACAGGGACCAACTTCATGGCGGTAACTTCATAGCTAAATGTAAAAGTCAGTTGTCCTTCTACCTCCACAATAGGAAGTTCCACTTGAGCAGTTATCGGATGTTCTTTATCAGCCTGTATAAGACTTTCTATTTGATCGTCGAACTCATCTCCTTTTGACTGGTGGGAATAGCTAAAAGGTACCATTTCAAAGGAATTCTTTTCATTCCCATAGTATCCACTATAAGCTGCTCCAAAGAGACTGATTGTCACTGCACTTAATAATGCAATCATTGTAAATGTACGTGCATTGCCTTGAATTCGATGTAATAACTGAGATGTACCTATTAAGTTCGTCCCTTTGTAGTAACGTGCCTTATTTCGTTTGTACAATTTTAAGAGAGAGATAACAACGGAACTGAAAAACAAATGTGTTCCAATCACCATAGAGACTAACGCAATTCCATAATTGGCCAATATGTATCCTTCCGTTAATTCTTCCGGGAAGGATCTTAAAATAAGCCAGTAACTAACTATCAACAATAATAGCCCAAGAACTGTAGAGCCAATGGATACTTTCGGTGTCAGCTCTCCTTTTTTCGCTGCATGAAACAGCTCGATCAATTTAAAACGATATATCAACCGATATCCTTGAATAGAAGTGATGATGATAATTATCAAAAACACTAAAATTGTTTGACCAATCGCTTCTATGGATATCCCAAACTCAATCTCTGCACTAGATCCCATTAGTTTGACTAAAATCATAGTAAATAGCTTAGAGAGCAGTGTTCCGAATATGATTCCAACAACTAGAGCCAACATACCCATTAGAAAATTTTCATAAAAAAGCATTTTTCCGATTGTTTTCTTTTTTAACCCTAGCAAGGAGTATAACCCAACTTCTCTTTTGCGATTTCGTGTAAAAAAGGAATTCGAATAGAGAATAAATACAGCGACAAACAATAATAGCAATAGAGAGGATGCCATAAATAAAAAGTTCATCGTATTTGATAATAAAATACTTTGTTGTATTTTTTCATTGTATTGGAGGGATACAAATGTAAAATAAATGATTATACTAAAAACCATTGATACGAAGTAAACCAAGTAATTACTGAAGTTCCCTTGAATATTTTTCTTCGCCAAATCAAATAATGTCATTTGTCCCGCCTCCAAGTGCGGATAGCACATCTAACACTTTTTGAAAAAATTCTTTTCGTGATGACTTCCCTTTTACAAGCTCTGTAAATAACTTACCGTCTTTAATAAATATTACACGCCCACAATAACTTGCCGCATAGGCATCATGAGTAACCATTAGAATTGTTGCTTGTTCCTGCTCGCTTAATTCCTTCAAGCTTTCCAGTAAATCAGTTGCTGACTTGGAATCCAATGCGCCTGTTGGTTCATCTGCTAACAATAAGCTTGGTTTCGTAACAATGGCACGAGAAGCAGCGGTTCTCTGTTTTTGTCCCCCTGAAATTTGATATGGATACTTATCTAAAATTGCGGTAATTCCAAACTTTTCCGCTACCGCTTCAACCCGTTCCTCCAGTTTGATAACATCTATTTTTGCTAATGCTAACGGAAGTAAAATATTCTCTTTAACCGTTAACGTGTCTAGCAAATTGTAATCCTGAAAGATGAATCCTAACTTATCTCTTCTAAAGTTGGATAATTGCTCCTCATTCATATTTAAAATAGTAAATCCATCAATTGTAATTTCTCCAGAGGTTGGTTCATCAATTGTAGCTAGCACATTTAATAGCGTGGATTTACCTGCTCCTGAGGGACCCATGATTCCAACAAATTCACCTTCCTGTACAGTTAGATCTATTTCATCCAAAGCAGTAAATAGATTTCCTCTTGCTCCGTATGTTTTTTTTATTTTCCTTGCTTCAACTATCTGTTTCAATATTCCGCTCTCCCCTCCGCACTTTCAACATTTGTTTCTGATTTCATTTTATAATAAGCTACTATAATGCAAACTTACAGTATCCATAGGCTATCTTACAATTTCGTCATGACGATACTATTTACTTCTACTTTTCGTTACTATTAAATCAATATTAAATTACGGAGGTACTACAATGAAATTAATGATAGTGGAAGATGAAGTAACAATACGAAATCTATTAGGAGAAACGATTGAAAAATGGGGACACACTATAGTAAAGGTAGAAACATTTGATAATATTTTACAGCTATTTATATCTGAAAGTCCTCACTTGGTTTTATTAGACATTAATTTGCCTACGTTTGACGGCTACTTTTGGTGCAATAAAATAAGAGAAGTTTCAAAGGTGCCAATTATCTTCATTTCGTCTCGAACTAGTCCAATGGATATGATCATGGCGATGAACATGGGGGGAGATGATTTCATCCAGAAGCCGTTTGATACGGATGTACTTTCTGCTAAAATTAACGCACTCCTTCGCCGAACATACTCCTATTTGGATTCGCAACAGAGTGTATTGGAACATGGTGGGGTAATATTAAACCTTGACGATTGGGATGTATCATACGATACGGCTAAAACTTCTCTGACAAAAACAGAATTTACTATATTAAAAATGCTTATTCAGCACAAAGGGGCAATTGTCAGTCGCCATAAACTGATGCGAAGTCTATGGAAAGACGAAAATTTTGTAGACGATAATACGTTAACCGTGAATATTAATCGACTTCGAAAAAAGCTAATGGAGCTTGGAAAAGATGATTTTATAACAACTAAAAAAGGGGAAGGATATATCATCCAATGAGCGTTTCAGAATATGTGAGGGACAAACGATACTTTTTACTTTTTTATACATGCCTAATGCTGTTTATATCAATGGTTATGTTGTTTAGTGAAAATGATCAAAATATTTTAAGCAATGTTCTTTATATTAATATTAGCTGTCTCATTTTTGTTTGCCTGTATATAACGATTGGTTATTTCTATCGTAAAGCGTTTTTCAAGGGGCTAGTAGAAACGATTGAAAATGTAGAAGAACAGTTTGCCATCCTATTCCCTGAAGTGCAAACCAATCAGCAAAAACGTTTCCTAGAATTATTGAAAAAAATTCATCAAGACAATAGAAACCAATTACAACATCTAAACGACGAAAAAAAGGATCAACAAGAGTTTATCCTATCGTGGATACATGAAGTAAAGCTACCGATAGCGGCAAGCCGTTTGTTAATGGAAAATAGCGAGAACAAGACAACGGACTATCTTATCGATAAATTCGAGGATGAGTTAGACAAAATTGATAATTACGTTGAACAAGCACTTTACTATTCCCGTATCGATTCGTTCTCTACGGATTATTTCATTACAGAAGTAACGGCAAACCAAATTATAAAGAGTAGCGTAAAAAAATACTCCAAGCTGTTTATCAATAAAGAAATTCAGTTCCAAATGGATGATTCTACCCAATTTGTTCAAAGCGATAGTAAATGGCTTGGTTTTGTTATCGACCAAATTATTGCAAACTCCATAAAATATACAGAACGTGGCGGTAAAGTTGCTGTTCAATTTGAAGAAGACGATAGGGAAAAAAGAATAAGTATACTAGATTCAGGTATAGGCATTGCGACTGAAGATTTAAGTCGTGTGTTTCAAAAAGGTTTTACAGGTTTAACTGGAAGGAATCAGCCTAAATCTACAGGAATCGGACTCTACTTAGCAAAACAATTAACACGAAAGTTAGGTCATACACTGTCCATTCAATCAGAAGAAGGAAAATATACAAAAGTAACAATTCATTTCCCTAAAATTAGGAACTATAGGGATTTATAAATTTCTTCGTATTGTTCACCTTTGGTAGATTCGCTTTCCATCGTACAACCTTAGACAGTCAGGAAACAGCACCAGTTGATAAATGTAAAAATACTCCTTTCGAAAGTAAATTAACATCAAGAGCTAATAGAGAAAATTTACTACCCGACTGTGTAAGTTACACAGATGTTAATAAACATAAAAAAATCGGTAAAAGACATGCCCGGTCCTTTAAGAATAGAAACATAGATATGCCGTTGAGTGTAACGAAAAGTGGACGCGTGGGCACTGCCTCGCCTGCGGAAAGCGTCCACATGAAACGGAAATCACAGGATTATTCGTTCTTTAAAACCCTACGATCTTTAAGAAAACGGGTAAAAGACATGCCCTATTCTTTAAGTAACCGCTGCTTTTTCTCGGAATCTAGGAATCCTCAATAGCAGAACTCCATGATTACTATCCTCTTACTTTTCTTCTCTTTATAATCCAAACTACCACAACTATAATAACTCCTAAAAGTACTAGAACTGGTAAATTACCGATAACAAACACTATAATTCCCGAGCCTACCGATAACAGTGAATTTGTACTTGTAATAAATTGCTTTTTCGTTTTTTCCCATGTATTCAAGTCTTTGTTTTCTATTTCTGGAATAATGACACGCTTTTCATGCATAGTTAGTTCAATAGTGGAAAAGGATGTTTGGTTTTCTAAATAGTTTATTTTCCCCACTAGTACTTCTATTTCCTCTTGAATCTTTGCCAAATCAGTGGAAATTTTAAGTAGGTCCTCTGTTTTCTGAGCATCTTTCATAAATGCCAGTAAGCGCTCCTCCACTGCGCGTTTAGATTTCACTCGAGAGCTTAGATCTACATATTGCTCTGTTACATCCTGTCCAGTTACATTTTTTTCTAGAACTTTGGAAGCTTCTGCCTCTGCTTCAGACAAAAATGTTTCAAAATGCTTTTCAGGAATTCGCACAACCATTTTCCCACTACTTGTTTCATCAGATTCCAAATACACATTGGACTCTACAACATAGCCATCATACTTCTTCACTTTTTGTTCCATATTATGCTGGGCTTTTTCTAAATCTTTTACATTTGTGCTTATTCTAGCCTGATGAATAATCATTCGAGTGTTAGGTGCCTCTATATCCCCTGTTGCACTCTCTTGTTCCACTTCCGCTTCTACACTTTCTTCTTCCGACTTAAATTCTGCCGAGTCAGAAGCTCTATCTTCCGAACTCATCTTAGCTGACTCTTCGTCTCCACTACAGGCTGCTAATAACACAAAAAAGCTTATGGTGATTAAGAATAACCACGCTTTTCTCAAAATAATTGCCCCCTTATATATATATATCTGAATAATCAGACGTTTAATAATGGAAAGAGTTTCATTTCACTTAAACAGTACTCTAGCATGCTAATAAAGCACCCCGTTAGCAGATGAGAAATTTTTACTTTTTTCACAAAAAACCTTAAATATTTTTAAAATTTAGATAGAATAGAGGTAGAAATCGAGGAGGTATTTAAATGGGAAAAGCTAACGATAAGGTTATCCGATATAGAGGAACCAAATTAAATACGAAAGGTTGGCTGCAGGAAGCAGCACTTCGCATGCTTATGAACAATTTAGATGCGGAGGTAGCAGAGTATCCTGACAACTTAGTTGTATACGGTGGTATTGGAAAGGCAGCTCGTAACTGGGAAGCATTTGATGCAATAGTTCGCTCCTTAAAAGAACTTGAAAATGATGAAACATTGCTTGTCCAATCGGGAAAACCTGTGGCGGTATTTAAATCTCACATCGATGCACCACGTGTATTGATAGCAAACTCAAATTTAGTGCCTGCCTATGCTACATGGGAACATTTTCATGAACTCGATAAAAAGGGATTGATGATGTATGGGCAAATGACTGCTGGCAGTTGGATTTACATTGGCTCTCAAGGAATTGTTCAAGGCACCTATGAAACATTTGCTGAACTTGCTAAACAGCATTTTAATGGAACGTTAAAGAATACGATTACACTTACCGCGGGGTTAGGTGGTATGGGGGCAGCGCAACCATTAGCAGTTACGATGAATGGTGGAGTATGTATTGCTATAGAAGTAGATGAAACGAGAATAGATAGACGCATCGAAACACGCTACACAGATTTGAAAGCGCATACATTAGATGAGGCAATTCAACTAGCAGAAGAAGCAAAGCTAGCTGGGAAACCTCTATCCATAGGACTTGTTGGAAATGCTGCGGATATTTTACCTGAAATGATTACTCGTGGTTTTACACCAGATGTATTGACCGATCAAACTTCAGCGCATGATCCATTAAACGGCTATATTCCTTCTCAAACGTCCCTAGAGGAAGCAATACTCTTACGCCAAGAAAATCCTAGCGATTATATAAAGCGCTCTAAGACCTCTATGACCGTGCATGTGCGTGCTATGGTCGAGTTAATGGATAAAGGTTCCATAACATTCGATTATGGCAATAATATACGCCAGGTGGCCAAGGATGAAGGGTTTGATCGTGCGTTTGACTTCCCTGGATTTGTCCCTGCTTATATCCGTCCACAGTTTTGTGAAGGCAAAGGTCCCTTCAGATGGGTCGCATTGTCTGGTGATCCTGAAGACATATATAAAACGGATGAAGTAATTTTACGCGAATTTAGCTATAACACACATCTATGCAATTGGATTAAAATGGCTCGTGAAAAAATCCAATTCCAAGGACTTCCTTCCAGAATATGCTGGTTAGGTTATGGTGAACGAGCACGCTTTGGGAAAATTATCAATGATATGGTTGCCTCTGGTGACTTAAGTGCTCCCATCGTCATTGGACGAGATCATCTAGATTCAGGATCAGTGGCCTCTCCTAATCGCGAAACAGAGGCGATGAAAGATGGCTCAGATGCAGTGGCAGATTGGCCTATTTTAAATGCCATGATAAATGCTGTTGGTGGTGCAACATGGGTTTCCGTACACCACGGAGGCGGGGTCGGAATGGGATATTCCATTCATGCTGGTATGGTCATAGTGGCTGATGGAACAAAAGAAGCCGAAGCAAGATTAGAACGAGTCCTCACTTCAGATCCGGGTATGGGAATTGTTCGTCATTTTGACGCTGGATATGAGCTGGCAGAAAAGACAGCTCGTGCTAAAGGCGTCCATATTCCAATGATGGAAAAGGAGGACTAAAGCATATGAGTAATCCTGTATGGATTAAACATGCATCACAATTAGTTACCTTGGCTACCGAGCATAAAGGTCCACGAACGAATGAAGCCATGAGTAAGCTGTCTATCATTGAAGATGGAAGTATATGGATAGAAAATGAATTGATTCAAGCTATAGGTACAACAGAGGAGTTGCAAAGAAAGTATGCAACTCGTATAGATGAAGCGGAAATTATTGATGCGTTTGGAAAACTTGTCACACCAGGACTTGTTGATCCTCATACGCATGTCGCATACGGTGGAAGTCGTGAGCGTGAATTTGAAATGCGTCTAGAAGGCGCCACTTATATGGATATTATGAACGCAGGCGGAGGTATCCATGCGACTAGTAGGATGACACGAGAAGCAACTGAGGAAGATATCTTCGCCCAAACAAAGAAAAGACTAGACTCTTTTTTAGCTCATGGCGTTACTACTGTAGAAGGGAAAAGTGGATATGGTTTAAATGTTGAAACGGAGATAAAACAACTTCGTGTTATGCAGCGGTTGCAGACAGAACATTCAATAGATATTGTTCCAACTTTTATGGGGGCACATGCTGTTCCCGCTGAATTTAAAGGTAAAGAAGATGAATACGTTGATTTGATAGTGAATGATATGCTGCCTAGAGTAGCCGGTGAAAAGCTCGCTAAGTTTAATGATGTCTTCTGTGAAGTAGGCGTCTTTACCCCTGAGCAATCAAAGCGAATTTTAGAGGCTGGGAAGGCTCTTGGATTGGTACCTAAAATTCATGCAGATGAAATTGAACCTTATGGAGGAGCCGAGCTTGCGGCGGAAGTGGGAGCTATTTCTGCAGAGCATTTATTGAAGGCATCAGATAGCGGTATTGCTGCAATGGCCAAGCAAGGAGTTATCGCATGCCTATTGCCTGCAACAGCTTTGTATTTACGAGAGAATCCTGCGAGGGGTCGCGAAATGATCGATGCTGGTGTGCCAGTTGCGATTTCAACCGATTGCAATCCTGGTTCCTCACCCACGACTTCCATGCCGCTTGTGATGAATCTAGCCTGTATTTCGATGAGACTTACTCCCGCTGAGAGCTTATGTGCGGCAACATACAATGCAGCCTGTGCTATTCAAATGGAGGATAAAGTCGGCTCTTTAGAAATAGGTAAACAAGCAGATATTGTGCTCTGGAACGTTCCAAATTACCAGCAATTACAGTATTTGTTTGGAGTAAATCATGTGAATAGTGTGTGGAAAAAAGGAGTAAAGGTGGTAGGTTAATTTTTTTGCTTACCTGCATTCAAATAATACAACTTAGAAAGAATGTGAAAAATCTTGATTAACCTAAAAGGAAACGGACTTACCCTAGAGCATATGCGAGCAATTTTATATCAGAATGAACAAATCAAAATAGATGATTGTGCTAAGGAAAATGTTGTAAAAAGTCGCAAGGTCGTTGAACAGATTGTTGAAGCTGGTCACACCGTCTATGGCATCAACACTGGTTTTGGAAAATTTAGTGATGTGAGTATAAACGAATCTGATGTTCACGCCTTGCAATTACACCTTATTCGTTCCCATGCATGTGGCATCGGGGAACCTTTTGAGGAAGTTGTATCACGCGCAATGGTAGTACTTCGTTTAAACGCATTACTTAAAGGCTTCTCTGGTATTCGTTTAGAGGTATTAGAGAGATTAGCATACATGGTAAACAACCGTATTCATCCTGTAATTCCTCAGCAGGGTTCTCTTGGAGCTTCCGGTGACTTAGCTCCCCTTTCTCACCTTGCTTTAGTTTTGATAGGAGAAGGATTTGTTTGGGACGGTGACAATCAAATTCCATCTCATAAAGTTTGGGAGAAGCATAATATAAGCCCCATTGTGTTAGAAGCTAAAGAAGGTCTTGCGCTGATAAATGGAACGCAAGCGATGACCGCTCAAGGAGTAATCAACTGGCTTGAATCTGAAACACTTGCCTATCAATGTGAATGGATTGCTGCCATGACAATGGAAGCTCTATATGGTATTACCGATGCTTTCCATCCAGCTATTCATGAAGCAAGAGGCTATCCTGAACAGGTGAAAGTTGCGAAAAGAATGCTCCAATGGCTTGAGGGCAGTCAACTAGTAACTAAACAAGGTGAAAAACGCGTTCAAGATGCTTACTCTATTAGATGTATACCGCAAATTCATGGAGCTAGCTGGCAGGTCTTGAGTTATGTAAAGGAAAAACTAGAAATTGAAATGAATGCAGCTACTGATAATCCGTTAATTTTAGAAGATGGAAAAGAGATTATTTCAGGGGGGAACTTTCATGGTCAACCAATTGCATTTGCCATGGATTTCTTAAAGGTTGCAATTGCTGAACTTGCAAATGTATCTGAACGACGAATCGAACGATTAGTTAATCCACATTTAAACGAAGGATTACCCCCCTTTTTAAGCCCAGAACCTGGATTACAATCGGGGGCAATGATTTTACAATATGCAGCAGCAAGCCTTGTTTCTGAAAATAAGACCTTGGCCCACCCTGCATCAGTTGACTCTATCCCTTCTTCTGCAAACCAGGAAGACCATGTAAGCATGGGAACAATTGGAGCAAGACATGCCAATCAAATCATTCAAAATAGCCGTAAAGTCATCGCAATCGAAGCAATTTGTGCTGTGCAAGGAGTTGAATATAGAGGAAATATCCACATGTCTCCTCTTTTAAAGAACAAGTGGGAAGAAATAAGAGGGATTGTCCCTTCAATTACAGAAGATCGTGTTTTTAGTATTGATATAGAAAAAACGCACACATTTTTAAAAAAGGAGACTGCTCTTAAGTTTCAAGCATTCGAAAACAATAGAAATAAGTTTTGACCTTAAAAGGACCGGGCTTTTGCCTGGTTTTTCTTATGGCTATTTTACCAAGTTTAAGTTTTTTGGAGTCATGTTGGTGGTATCTTTTTGAACGACCCTTTTGTTACAAATATGTTAATAACATAACGAGCATGTGTCATCTCATAGAAGATGTTTACAACAGAATGCATCTGGGGTAAGTACTTACTAATACACAAGAAATAATTAGAAAATGGAGGAAATTAACATGATTAAAAATTCTATTGCAGGACAAAAATGGTGGAAGATAGGTGCAGCTGCATTCCTATCAGTAGGTTTATTAGCGGGGTGCGGTGATGGAGAAAACGAGTCTGATGTAGATGATAATATGGAAGAGGATGTAGAACAAGAGCTTGAAGAGGAAGATAAAGACGGAGAGTAAACTTTAACCTTAGGAGGTAATAAGTATGGCTATCAATTCAATTACAGGACAAAAATGGTGGAAAATCGGTACCGCAGCATTTCTAACAGTAGGATTATTAGCAGCTTGCGGGGACGATAACAATGATGATGACAATCTGGATGATAATCCCGTAGAAGAAGATGTGGATGTAAATATTGAAGACGATGAAAATGTTGAAGATAATGACGTCGAAAAAGATGATGTTGAAGATAAAGAATAACATGGATTAAGATCTTGAATATTATAATCATAAAAAGTCATGCCCCCACTATTATTGTGGAGGCTATGGCTTTTTATTTACATGGACAAGTTCCTTTCCCATTTAATTTGTTGCATTTTTTACACTTTTTATTAGATATACTATTCACTTCCTTTTAATGATTTACTCCAAAATATGTTGTCATTGGATTGTCCTATTACACTCAATTTTCGACAAATACAGTTAATTTACTACTGTGGATAACTTTATGCACAGTTTAGATTACGTTATATCTATATAAAAGTGAATAAATTAACCGTAATCCACATTTTATCCACCGAATGTTGTGGATAAACATTTAGATATTAACAATCTTTTCATGGCTACATCCAAAACATATTTTAAATTAGGGTTAATTTAGATAAAACTCAAAATAATTCTATTTTTTTCATAGAAAATGTGTTTTAGAACCTTTTTTATATTGAATTTTAAGGAAATGTTTCGACAAAATTCGATTTTTCAATAAATGTGGATAACTTTATACACATAATTCACACTGATATATAAGAGCTTTTAACATCTATGAACAACTTATTAACATATTATCCACTTATACCTGTGGATATCAGAACAGTTGTTCTTGAATTCAATATTTGTTAAATTAGTCTTATGAAAGATATCTGAAATTCTTATCTAATTGACGACTTATTAAACGCCAGTTTTGAACCTTTTAGTAGTTATACCAACTTACTCAGAAGCAGATACATATTGTTCCATTTTAGTTAATAAAAACGGAGGTGCTAGGTTTTATGAGTAAAATGTCTGACGATCTTTTAATCGAGTCTTATTTAGAAGCAAAAAAATTAAAATTAAGTCCAGAATTTTTAGAGCTATTAGAAACCGAAATTGCTCGCCGGTGCTTATCCATTAACGTAAGTTATTAGAAATTACCACTGACTTATGTATTGCAAAATTCATTAGCAACTACAAGCTTTTGGAATCTCCTCGGCTTTTTTAAAGAACAGAAAAAGCCGGTGGAATTTTCCACCGACCAAATATAATTTAGCTAAATTGATTTCCGTTCATTTGTGATTGGGCTTGAGCTACTAAACGCTTTGTAATTTCTCCGCCAACGGAACCGTTAGCACGCGCTGAAGCTTCTCCTCCAAGTTGAACACCGAATTCTTGTGCGATTTCATATTTCATTTGGTCAAGGGCTTGTTTTACGCCTGGTACTAGAAGTTGATTTGAATTACTGTTTGGCATGTTGTTCACCTCCTTGTAAGCTTATATTGTGTTTTTTTTTATCATTTATACTAGTTAATAAAACAAGAAATTTTGGTAATATCTTTCAAGTGTTGCTGATTACTTTTCAAGTATTTGGTGAATCACTTCATTCGCTTTACTATTGTTTAAATTTTTGTAAATACAGCTTGCTGGTGAATCCCTTAGTGTCTCGGTAAATGCATTCGCCATTTCGGCCTCTCCTGCTACATGAAATTCCCTCCACCCTCGTTTTTTCTTTAATTGTTCAATTGTTGTTCTCATCCCTTTATAAAAAGTACTTGCATTGGATCTATATTTTGTGTCTAATACAGCTGTTTTGCTATCTGCTGTTGCACGTCTTCCTCGACTATCCAATTTAACTTTTTCATTCCAGGTCTCGGATACTGGATCAAATTTAAATGTTACATCGTCCCTCACAAATCCTAATGCCGTGTCTAAAATTCGAACTTCTCCAAAGCTAGGCATGATTATACCGGCTTCTGGATATGCTTTATACATATACTCCAGTTGTTCTGTAACAGGGTGATTTTCCCAATATAAGTTGGTTTTTACAGGTACTTGCACATAATGAACAGACCATAAATCATCATTTGCACTGGCAAAAATAACTGCCCCTTTACGTAATTCCAATGAGTTTTTTTCCATTTCATTTTTTATTTTATCCTTTACATGATTAAATGCTTTTAATTCCTTTTCATCACCTGAAGCTTCTATATACTCTCCGATACGCTTCAAACCACTTTTTAGATGAATCCCCCAAGCACCATTTAGTTGCTCTGGATCAGCCGGATTTGTATTCAAATAAATACTCAAAACACTTCGATCTACACTTACGTATGATTTTAATGCTTCAATGTCTTTATTTATCGTCATAATACCTTCCTCCTTCGTCTAACTCTTCGTAGTATCACCTTCCATCAAAGGATTACACAGAAAAAATAATGATTAAATTTTGTTAATTTGAAGAAGTATAAGAAGAAAACAAAAATTGAATGCTTGTATTAAAAATGGATAAAATAAAAAGATTGAGCATAAGATATGCCCAATCCCTTCCCTATCATAAATTATGTGACTTAATAAAACCAAACGACTCCCATGGTTCTATGCGTTCTAATAGAAAATGTTCATCCGGCACCACTTTCCCTACAACATTTGAACATCCAGAATTCGGCATAGCTTTTAGAGCTACCTGCAACTCACCTTTGTAACGGACATCCAAGTCGTTGTCAATCGTTACATCTCCTGTCATAATATCAGTTGTATTATGGGCTGGAAAGAAATCATTTTTATACTTTACTCTAGATTGCGTACTACGAATCACATATTCAGAAACGTCACCACGATTAAAATGTAATTCATTAAAAATCACTTTTTCTTCCAAACTTGTTGTTTGTGGAGACGTTACTACTGTCAGCTCTAGTTTACTGCGATTCAAACTACCTAATATTTTTAGTTCTTCCTCGGAAGCATACATATTACCAATGATTAAGTCATCAATTAAACCTGTATGCCATAAATCTTTTGCCTGAACAGCGATTGGCAGATGACGATGTTCTTCTAATGTTGGTAAACCATGGAGTGTTACTTCCCAAGGACCAAACTTTGCATATTCAGAAGAAATCATTGCCGCTGTCCGAATATGATTATCTTTATATAGCTTTGAAGATTCCAAGAAATGCTTTCTCGAAAGCCCAGTATACTTTCTTGGATAAAAATTATGACAACCGATGATATTTTCCCTGTTCGGCTTGTACGACAATATATTTTCTACATATTTCGTACCATTACTAATATTAAGCTCTACTTTCAAATTGGAAGCGTCCAGTGACATGAACGCCTCCTCTTGACCTGAGAAACCCATATCTAAGCGTAAAGAATCTAAATAATAATGTTCCTTTAAATAGCCAATATCTCTATAAGTTAGACCTAATTCTTCAAACACTTGCGGTGCAATATCCGCTGAAATATCAAAGCCAAGTTGTTGTGCAAATTGATTGATTTGTTGAAGTTTTTCTCTTTCCTCATTATTTTTCATAGACATTAAGCAAGTAAAGATTCGATCAAAGCCATTCTTGTGCGCTAACAAAATGTAACTTTGCATTTCTTCTATTGTACTATGTTGAGGATATATCGAAATTCCTAATCTTCTCATTTTGAATACCTCCGCTTACCACCTATATTCCTTATTTGGATGCAGCTGCTTTATTTTCCTGAGCTTTTGTTGTACGATTTGCCATAGCTACGAATGGTAAATAGATACAAACTGAAATTATGATTAGAAGTAAACTTAGTACTGCTCCTGCCCACGACTGTGTAACTAAGAATCCATTAATTATCGGTGGTGTTGTCCAAGGTGCTGCAATTGTTGCTGCTGGAACCATACCCCACTTTGTCGCGAAATAAGCAATCGATACATTAACCATCGGTGTCAATATAAATGGGATAAACAGTACAGGATTTAATACAATTGGTAAACCGAACAATAATGGTTCATTAATATTGAAAAGTCCCGGTCCTGTGGATATTTTCCCTACAGTATTATACTGTTTGTTCTTCCTTGCAATTATGAAAATTGCGATAATTAAAGCGATTGTAGTTCCTGATCCGCCCATATTAACAAAAGCATCAAAGAACGGTTTATTGATAATATATGGTGCTACTTCTCCTGCAGTAATTGCTGCAACATTTGCATCAATTGCTGGTAAGTTAATAGACTGCATAAATGGTTCGATAATGTTAGCACCATGTACGCCAAGTGTCCATAAGAATACCGGGATGAATGCTAAGATTAAGGCCGCAACCCATGTATTTGTTAAGCCCATAAATGGTTCTTGGATTGCTGTATAAAAGGAGCCAATAATATCTGGAATATCAAATCCTGCTGAAATGATAGTGCGGACTAACGCAAATAACGATACTGTAATAATAGCTGGCAATAAAGCTGCAAATGACCTTGAAACTGCTGGTGGTACAGTTTCTGGCATCTTAATTATTAGTTTACTATTCCCTGATAAACGGGAAAACAACTCAGAAGATAGTAATGCTATAATTATGGCTACAAACAAACCACCCGTTCCGGTTGATAAACCGGATAAACCACCCTCACCGAAAGTACCAAATGTCATATAACTTGATAAACCAATAACCCCTGCTGAGAGACCATCTTTGTTATAGCTTTTTGCTAATTGATAAGCAACACAGAAGGCTAATAAAATGGAAATAATACCAAATGTTGCTCCCCACATATTACCTCCCCATTGTGTCCAGGTGCCATGATCCCAAATGGAATCAAGTGCATTTTGATACATTTTAACAGGTAAGTTGTTAATCAATACAGCAAATGAACCAATAATAGTAAGTGGCATGATGGCAATAAAACCATCACGAATTGCTACTAAATGACGCTGACTACCAATTCGCGATGCAACCGGCACAAAATATTTCTCTAAAAAACTGAACATTCAACACACTCCCCTTTGTTCTTTTATATATTTAACATCATTGCTGACGTTATTCCCCCAATACTCTCTCATATAACTCTATTATTTCTACGGCTAAATCACGAAAGGTAATAGAATTCATCAAGTGATCTTGCGCATGTATAAGCATCATAGTTACTTCCACCTTCTCACCTCTAGCTTCTTGTGTTAATAAAGCTGTTTGAGAATGATGTGCTTTCACCAGTGATTCATTTGCTGTTTCAACCTTATCTTTAGCAGCTAAAAATTCCCCTTTTTTAGCAAGTTGAATAGCTTCCATACAATCACTCTTTGTATTTCCACTATGCAATATTAACCCCATAATTGATTGCATTAAAACCGATTCTTCCATTTGATACACCCCTTATCCCATTAACTCTAGTGCTTGTTTCAATACATTTGCACCGTTCATCATTCCATAGTCCATCATATTAATAACTTCAATAGGAATATTTTTCTCTTTGTATTTTGATTGATATGTTCCTTTTAAATAACGTACCTGTGGACCAAGTAACATAACATCCACATTTTTGTTTGCTAGAGTTTTATCCACTTCACTCTCTGCTATAGCAAAAATTTCTGCTTCTAAGTTTTGTTCATTTGCCGATTTTTGCATTTTTGACACTAATAAACTAGTGCTCATCCCTGCCACGCAAACTAACATAATGTTTTTCATCATTAGCACTCCCCTATCAATGTAATCGCTTTCTTTAAATGAGAATATCATTTATCGGTATATACCACAACTACTTTTTACATAACTATTTTCCATATAATTCATAAAATATAATTGGACTACCTTACAAATACTTGAAATTTCTGATTATTTTACAGGGTGGTATAGTCCACAAAAAAAATCAAAAAAAATTAATTTAAGCCTGTTTTTTGTTAAAAATACTCATAAAATGTCGGAGGATCATAATTAATTGCATTCTTCCATTTTTCTTCCGTTTCTTCATCTATTGAATGTTTTGCAAACAATAAAGTTTCTCTTATAGATAAATAACCTACAATCATTGCTGAAAATATAGTGATTGGTAAAGATAAGATATGTTTCTTATCTATTAAACTTTCCTCAATTATGCCGATTTCTCCATTTTTATTTATATGAAATAATTTCTCGTTCCAAGGAGCGAAAGTATCTTGGATGTACAGATATAAAGAATCATTTAGCTTACTCCACGAATATTTCTTAAGGAACGCGAATACATCGACAATTCTTACCATGACATCCTGTGAAACTTCTTTTTTGAATTGTGGCTGTTCAAAATAAAATCCAAAATGACTAGCAGTTGAAGTATCACCTTCAATTGTATGAACACTACTTTTATGAGATGTTATAAAGCGCCACATTGCCTGTTCAGCTTGCATATCCTTTGTCACAAAGTCTTGAATAGTAAATGTTAAGTTTTTTATCCTATAGCGGATATAGCCCAATATTGTTTCTCCATCAAAATAAGCTGCAAAATGGCAGTCAGGCTCTCTTCTGGCAATACGTTTCCACCAAGAAGCATCTCTTTGCATACCTCCATTGTTTTTTAGTGCCTGTTCGTTATGAAATTGTTGAACCTCGAGAAAAGTAGCTTCATCTATCCATTCAAAACTGAAACGTTTCATTTTATCTATTCTATTACCATACTGTGGGAATGATTCTGCCGGAATCGAATAATGCAACTTATCAAAAAACAACTCCCAACCAAAATGGCGATAGAACGAGACGGAAAATGGAGCTAACACAGATATATATTGATGGTTTTTGCGCATTTCTTCTAGGGATCTTATCATTAGATTCTTCGTGATTCCTTGATTTCTGTATTCTGGGTAAGTAGATACAAAACCTATCCCACCCATTTCATAGCTTACACCTTGTACCGTCATATTCAATGGGAGTACTAATAATTGGCCCACTAGCTTTTGGTGGTCATAGGCACCAATCGTCGTACTATTTTCCATCCAGTACTGAAAATCATCACGACGTGTTCCCTCATATTTGCTTGGAAAACTATAATCCCTTAATTGATGTACTTGTTCATAATCTGTTGCAGGTACTAATTGAATTTTCATATGGCCTTTCACTCCTTACAAACTAAATGTAGTAGGAAGCTAGAATCAATCCCATTAATCTCTAGATTTCTACTCCAATTCCATTTGAAATCATTGTTTCAGTTAACTTTATAATTGTTTCTTCTTCATCCATCCCTTCAGCCGAGATTGTCACAACTGAACCTGGTGCGATACCTTGCGCCATTACCCCCATAATTGATTTCAAGTTCACCGATTTATCATTATAGGAAAGTAGTACATTTGAGGAAAAGGCTGTTGCTGCAGAAACTAACAGTGTCGATGGTCTAGCATGTAATCCCTCGGGTGTAGTAATTTTAAATGTTTTTTCCATTCTTAAAACCTCCAGTATTATTATTCAAACTTAATGTGACTTCCTAAATTTAGCGAAAACTGTAAAAACTGTGATTGATCTTTTGAAACGTTAGCACTTTCAAGACTGGTAATACACCATGAACCTACCACTGTAGATGAGGGTCCATATTGCATACTGTCACCTCTGGATTTCACTTATGAACTTGTATCGATCCGCACGATATGTGCTACGTACCAATTCAAATGGAACTCCATCTGCCAAAAAACTAGTCCTTTTAATAATGAGCACGGCAGAGGAATTATTTATTTGAAGATATTTACTATCCTCTTTTGTAACAATTGCTGCCTCCATTTGTTGAATTGCATTTCCAATTTTCTGACGGTAATTCCCTTCTATTAAGGCATAGAGCGATCCCATAATTTTCTTTTCATCAAGTTCAGGGAATACTTTTACTGGTATATAGGTTCTTTCAATAGCCATGGGTTTACGATCAGCATATCGGATACGAACAACATAGAAGACCAATTCTTCCTGCTCTAATTGCAAGTCCCTCGCAATATCAACTGATGGTATAACCTTTTCGAAATGTATTAATTTACTACTTGGTTGCATACCTCTAGCTTTCATATCCTCTGTAAAACTAGTTAACCCATTTAAAGGCTGTTCTAACTTTGGATTAGCAACATATGTGCCTCTCCCTTTTT
The DNA here is from genome assembly GCA_900114885.1 of Psychrobacillus psychrodurans. Taxonomy (GTDB): domain Bacteria; phylum Bacillota; class Bacilli; order Bacillales_A; family Planococcaceae; genus Psychrobacillus; species Psychrobacillus psychrodurans. The sequence continues at coordinate 113,651 of FOUN01000001.1, read as the reverse complement.
CTCTGTAGAGCAAGCCGCTATTCACTAAGTTTGTAACAGATTGCCTAACAGTCATGCGACTCACACCTAATTGTTCTGATAATTCTCGCTCCGAAGGTATACTCTCGCCTATTTTAAACTCTTCCATATAAATACGTTTTTTTAATAATTCCTCTATTTGAACATAGATTGGCACATGGGAACTTTTATCTATCAATCTTCTCACCTCCTTCTATTACAGTTAATCCACGCGAAAAGATACATATTCAAAGTATGGTTTCTTACGCTCGGTATAGTTGTCTATACCAATTATAAATCTCTTTAACATAAAATAAAAGGGTTTATTTTAAATATTCTTACTATTTTGATAGACAAAAATATAAAGAGATAAAATATTTAGCTCTCTATTTTACCTCTTTATATTATGCGCCATTAGATTTCTAAACAATAAATCCAATAATATCTTCTTTTCAATGCGCTTTTGACAGTCTTATTTTAGTTCAAGAAAACTGAATGATGGAAAAGTAGCGATTCCTTTGTTAAAAGCTAATTCAGTAACTTCAGCTAAAACTTCTATATGACAATATTCACCTCTTTTCTTTATTGACTAAATAATCCATCATTCCCATAGCACTTACTTCTAAATCTAATTCAATTATTCTAAATACATCATGATTTTCTGAAATACCTTGATTCTTCAGGTGTTCTTTTACTAATATTTCGAGCCTATTTGCTAGCTCACGATATCCCTTTGCCTCTGCATACACAGCCTCTGCTTCTGTCATAAAAATATTTAACCACATCGAAACTTGAGAAAGTGCTTCTGAGGGAGAGTTAGTTACTCCAAAATGTCCATAATAAATATATTGAAGATTCATTTCTGCAAAATGATCTATTGCTCTTTGCATTGCAGCTGGATTAAATTGGTTTGGTGAAGTAGATGGTAAAAAGAAAGCAACACCATCTGGTATGAGTTGTTCATAGCGAACACCAACCGTATCACCCGTAAACATTCCATTACTAATCGGATCATAAATACTAAAATGATGATTAGCATGACCAGGAGTATCAAAAAATTTTAATATACAAGTTGCTCCTATCTTCAATAAATCCCCATCATTTTTTATAATCATTCGCTCATGAGGTATCGGAATGATGGGATCAAATAATTCCTTAAACTTATTTCCGTAAACAGCCTTCGCTCCAGCTATCAATCTTTCTGGTTCCGCCAGATGTCTTATCCCTTTTGGGTGAACAACAATCCTGGCATTTGGGCAATCCTTTAATAGAAGTCCCGCTCCTCCCGCATGATCCAAATGTATATGAGTAACTATTATGTATTTAACTTGGTCTAATGAAAAACCTAATGATTCCATACCACTTTTTACATGTTTTACCGACGGGCTTGGTCCAGTTTCTATTATTGTAAGTTCTTGTTCATCGATGACATACGTTCCGGTGCGTTCTGACTCTCCCATATCAAATCCATCGATTAAATAAATTCTTTCATTTAACTTTTTCGGATACTTATTTGCCATTTCAATATTCCCTCCATATATATTTAGAAAATTTCGTAAATAAACCCCCTAATTATTTTACCATTTATCTGATAAATTACTAAGCAACTACAATAAGTTAATAGATATATGTATCGGACACGCGAAAGAGCCTCATGCATAAAAACCTACTGCCTTAAATAGCGGCGGTAGGTTTATCGTTTAAAATATCGAACTAACTACTGCAAAGTATTTAGTCTCTCTCTGTTTTGGTCCAACTGTTCCTGTAGTGTACTTATAGGCTCCATCTTCCCTCTACTTTCTAGTGCCATTGCAACAGATCGATTGGCACGTTCAATCATATCCTCTGCATTTTGGATGGACTGTTCTGTAGGATTTGTTAAAGCTTGACCAACAGCGAGCGTGACATTATCCACAGAATTGTGTAATCGTGCAAGAACATTATCTTCTTTCCAACTCATTTGTGTGTGATCCATATTAAAGTCCTCCTTATCTTTTGCTAGCATTAATATGGCAACTTCACCCTATATTTATTCATTCGTAAATTAACATCGGAGTTACATGAATACTCATATTCTTGTTGTATTAGGAAACACTATCTATTGAAAGGTTTAAATTATAAGGAGGAAATATTATGCCAAAAACCAGACGTGGTCCTAATGATCGTTCGAATAGTGAAGAAAGACTAAAGAAAACAATTAGACATATGGAAGCCGCTGAAATAGCTATGGAATATGCTTCTGAAAAAGACGTTGCTGCCATTAAAAAGAAAAATGAACAGCGTGCAGAAAGCGTAGAAGGTTTGGAGAAAGAAATGAAGGCAGCTGAAAAATCCGGATTAAAAGGATACCTATAATCATTTCTAGCTAGCCCAGTATGAAAAATACTAGGCTAGCTATTTCGATTATACAATTGAAACCTATTTTAAGTTATTCCGTAAAGTATTTGAGGTGAGTTAATGAAAAACTTTATTGGAAAAATACTTATAGGATTAAGTATTGTTATTGCTTATGTTAATTTGCAAAGTTTGCCTGAGAATATCCTAACTTACATACTAATTATAATTTTAGTCAGCTTTCCGCTTTACATAATAGGACACCGATTACGAAGAACTTTAATAATTTTCAAAGAGAAGGTAATAATATGGTCTTTCGCTTATGCATTTGTTGCATTGCTCATACCACTTCTATTTTTTAGCTACACACAATATGAACAATTAAAAACTGATACTTTTAACGAGCACTTCATTTTATTTGAGTCGACTTCCTCGGTTAATGGAGGAGGTATTTCTCTTGGTTTTATGCTCTCTCTGATCTTATTTGTTTCTATACGCATATTCAGTTCGGATATACGTCGGAAATGGATACCTAACTTATTAATCTTAATTACTCTTACTGCATATAGCACCTCTTTGTATGTTCTCTGGGAAGATTATAGAGGAATTCATGCAGACGGAGGTTTGATCACCAACAAATGGAATGGTGTTGAAGAATCTATCCCTTGGGAGAACGTCAGTCGAATTTATATAGATCCTTATGTTCACTATGCCTCCTTAAGCAATACAAGTGATGAAACACATATTTCTTGGGCAATGGTTATAGAATCTTATTCAAATAAAGACGTGCTCTATAGGTTTTAAAATTTGTCGGAAAATGACCTTTACATAGGTAATCAAATAAAAGAAATCGCAAAGGATAATAATATCCCATTCATAGTAAATAGTATGACGGGGGATGAACGCAAATGGTATGAGTTCGAATTGGACTTAGAAAAACTGCCTAAAACAGATTTCCATGAATTCTTTCAATATAAATAAAGTAAAGCCTTTAATAATGGTAATTACGGCTTAGTTCGCACAAAAAAACACGCTTTTTCTATTGAATACATAAATTGTAGAGATAGGAAAGGGAGGACTGCTTAGTCATGATTAACATGGAACCAATTAATATTGATGGACATACGTTTTTATCGATTTCTGTAGAGTTACCTAAAACGAACTTACTAGTTGTCACTAATGACAAAGGGTATATAATGTGCGGTGCTTTAGACGTCGCACTATTAAATGAAAAATTAAAGGATAGAAAGGTAGTTGCTGGAAGGGCCGTTGGAGTAAAAACAATTTCTCAGCTTCTGGACGCCCCGCTTGAATCCATCACCTACGAAGCGGAAGAACTCGGTATTACTCAAGGTATGATCGGAAGAGATGCCCTACTAAAAATGGTTTAACACAAAAAGCAATCATTAACTAAGGCCACAGCACATAGTTGTACTGTGGCCTTTTAGCTTGCCCGTTTTTCCCCTAGATTTCCATTATCTCCGTACACTTCACAATTACGTTACCAATTTACTTTAATTTGTTCACATCTTCATGAACGTTTTGTGAAGTTGCTTTTTTTCATTTTGTTTTTTCAATTCATGGGAATAAGATAGAGGCATACAGAGACAATATCTGTTTGCTATGCGTTTATATAAAGTGAAACTTCAATCAGTGAGGGTTTTCTTTATCCCCCACTGATTGTTAGTTGAACCATTCGGGCATTTACGGGCAGTTTTCTCCCACTTATGCTTTGTTACTAGACCAATACTTGAAGTGGGAGTATTAGTGCCCGTTAATGCGGGATAAATATTCTGGGAAGGGGTAGAACTATGAAATTAAAAATGAAATGGATTCTTTTAACGATGGTTATCACTATTTCCACCGTGTTAACCGGTTGTGAACCATTACTAGTTTTAGATCCGAAAGGGCCACAAGCCAAAACACAAGCTGACGATATTATGTTATCTATTTGGCTTATGTTAGGTATAGTTATTGTCGTTTTAGCTATTTTAGTGTTCGTCTTATTAAAATACCGCGCTTCTAATCAACCGAAAGATTACGAGCCACCACATATTGAAGGAAGTCCGATTGTTGAAGCAATTTGTATTGGTATTCCTATTATTATTGTTATCTTCCTATCTATCGTTTCTGTCAAAAGTAACTATGAGGTCGAAGCAACTCCAGCAGGCTATGAAGATCAAGAGCCTTTAGTTATTTATGCTTCCTCATCTAACTGGAAATGGCATTTTAGTTATCCGGAAGAAAATATTGAAACTGTTAACTATCTATACATCCCTGCGGACCGCGCAATTGAGTTTAAATTATATTCGTATGGACCCATTACTAGTTTCTGGATTCCCCAGCTAGGCGGGCAAAAATACGCGATGTCAGATATGGTCACAACTTTGCACTTAGCAGCCGATGCACCTGGAGAGTTTAGTGGTAGAAATGCTAACTTCAGTGGAGCTGGATTTGCAGAAAACACTTTTGAAGTTACGGCTATGACACCTGCTGATTACTTAGATTGGGTAGAAGAGGTACATGAAACTGCTCCAGCTCTTACAGAAGATAAATTCGAGGAACTATTAGAGCCAGGACATCTTGGGCGCTCTACCTATACAGGAACTCACTTAGAATTCGCTCCAGCACCAGAACATGACCATGGTTCTACAGATAACAATACGAATGAATCAGAACATGAACAGCATAACGAACACGAATCTCATGATTCTGATGAACATTCAGAACATACTAATCATTAAAAGGTACCATAAATTCTCGAAAGGAGTGACAAAGCATGGATTTCTTTGATCGTTTTGCAGTACCACATCCAAGCTTTTTAATATATGCATCCATGGTTGGTATCGGGCTAACAATGCTCGCTATAGTTGTAGGAATTACCTACTTTAAGAAATGGGGTTACCTATGGCGTGAATGGATAACGACTGTTGACCATAAACGAATTGGTATTATGTATTTGCTATCAGCGTTACTAATGCTTTTCCGTGGTGGCGTAGATGCAGTTATGATGCGTTATCAACTTTCAATGCCTGAAAATACATTTCTAGATTCACAACATTACAATGAAGTCTTCTCCACACACGGAGTAGTTATGATATTGTTTATGGCTATGCCATTCATTATATTTTTCTTTAACTACCTTGTACCACTACAAATTGGAGCACGGGACGTTGCATTTCCACGTCTAAATGCACTAAGTTTTTGGTTATTCTTTATGGGTATGGGGTTATTCAACATCTCATTCATAGTAGGTGGGTCACCTGATGCAGGTTGGACTTCTTACTTCCCACTAGCAGGGAATGAATTTAGTACGTCTGTTGGGACGAACTATTACATGATTGCTATTCAAATAGCTGGTATCGGTACATTAATGACTGGTATTAACTTTATAACAACTATTTTAAAAATGAGAGCACCAGGCATGAAGCTTATGAAAATGCCAATGTTCACATGGTCTGCTTTTATCGCAAATGTAATCATTGTTTTTGCTTTCCCAGTATTAACAGTATTACTAGCAATGGGAACCATGGACAGATTATTTGGAACCAACTTCTTTACTACGGATAACGGTGGTATGGATATGCTTTGGGCTAACCTGTTTTGGGTTTGGGGACATCCTGAAGTATATATTTTAATATTACCTGCATTTGGTCTATACAGTGAAATTATTTCAACGTTTGCTCGACGTAATCTTTATGGTTATAAGTCAATGGTTGCTTCAATGGTAGTTATTTCTCTACTTTCATTTTTCGTCTGGGCTCACCATTTCTTTACAATGGGTCAAGGTCCATTAGCAAACAGTATATTCTCTATTACAACTATGGCGATTGCTGTACCAACCGGCGTTAAAATATTTAACTGGTTATTCACCTTATGGAAAGGGAAAATCGAATTTACTACTCCAATGCTCTATTCGATGCTCTTTATTCCACTGTTTACCTTAGGTGGAGTTACCGGTGTAATGCTAGCGATGTCAGCAGCTGACTATCAATATCATAATACGATGTTCTTAGTTGCTCATTTCCATAACGTAATTATTCCTGGAGTAGTTTATGCCATGCTTGCTGGTCTAACGTTCTATTGGCCAAAAATCTTTGGCTTTATGTTAAATGAAAAACTTGGTAAATGGACAGCATGGTTGCTTTCAGTAGGCTTTGTATTAGCCTTCATACCAATGTATATTACTGGTTTAGATGGTCAGGCACGTCGTATGTATACGTACTCTGAATCTACTGGGTTTAGTGCTATGAATATGGTTTCATTTATCGGTGCTGCAATTATGGCAATTGCTTTTGTTCTTCTTGTTTATAACATTTACTATAGTATTCGTTATTCTCCAAGAAATATTGGTAGTGACCCATGGGATGCACGTTCACTTGAATGGGCTACACACACACCAGTACCAGAATATAACTTTGCGATTACACCACAGGTTGAATCTACACAACCATTCTGGGACTCAAAGAAAAATGGACATCAGTTATTTAAAGGTGACATAGAAAAAATTCATATGCCAAATAACAGTGGTTTACCATTTATCATGAGTTGTATTTTCTTTGTGTTTGGATTTGCCATGATTTTTAGCATATGGCCACTAGCAATCATCACATTAATCGGTATTCTAGGTTGTTTAGCTTACCGTTCATTTGAGAAAGACCATGGAAGATATATTTCTGTCGAAGAAATTAAAGAAACAGAAACAAGATTGCGAGGTGCTAAAAAATGAAGGTAGATAACTCGCTTCCACTAGAATATAGTACGGAAGAAAATAACCTGAAGATCCTAGGTTTTTGGATTTTCATAGGTGCAGAAATTATGCTTTTCGCAACACTTTTCACTGCATATTTCACATTAGAGAATCGTACTGGCAACGGACCAACTGGTGCTGACATTTTTGAAATAGCCCCAGTGCTTGTGGAAACCATTTTACTTTTAGCAAGTAGCTTTACAATTGGGCTTGCTATTCATGCCATGCGATTGAATAAGAAAAAGGCAACAATGGGATTCTTTATCGTCACACTGATTTTAGGAGCAGCATTCTTAGGCTTCGAAATCTACGAATTCACACATTATGTACATGTTGGTGCAGGACTACAAACTAGTGCATTTACAGCTGCTTTGCTGACGACCTTAGGAACGCATGGTTTGCATGTGACATTAGGATTTTTCTGGGGATTATTTATCCTTATTCAGATTAAAAAACGCGGGTTGACCCCGGAAACAGCAAATAAATCATTTATTTTCTCACTTTATTGGCATTTCCTAGACATTATTTGGATTTTCATCTTCAGCTTCATCTACTTGAAAGGAATGATGTAATATGAAAGAATTATTCCCTATTAAACAAGTAATGGGCTTTGCATTTTCGTTAATCCTAACAGTCATAGCGCTTTTAGTTTATTTTACAGATATGTCCTACACAGTAGGAATGACAGTACTTCTAATAACTGCTTTTGTTCAAGCGGGACTACAAGTAGTTGTCTTTATGCATGCTGGAGAGACTAAAGATAAAGGTTCTATTTATCTCAATATCTACTACGCTCTACTCATTGCTTTAATTACAATTTTCGGTACGCTACTTGTATTAGTTTGGGATATGTAATATTTCGGAAGAAAATATGAAGAGGCTGGGACAAAACCCACCTCAAAATTAAAAGCAGTTCAAATTTTACGATGGAGTAAAATTTGAACTGCTTTATTTTTATATATTTCATAGCCGTTGTTTTCCGTTACGGCGGACGCTTTCCTGGGGGCACGGGTCGAGCCTATAGTCTCTCCCACGCGCTTGTCCCCTGGGAGTCGCCACCTTCACTCCAAACAACTAATATTTCTTCTATAACAAGTGAATTTCCGCATAGATTCAGGCACAATAAAGGACATCTTCCGTAAAAGTTTAAGTATCCTACTACCAAATTCTAAACGAAAGAAGTGTCCTTATGTTTAAAGATAATAAAATGAATCAACTGATTTTACCGAATCGCCACATTAAGCCAATTCAAACTCCAATTTAAAGTGTATGAATGCGAGGCCTGTACAGGTTGTCCGTTGCGTATATTGTGTACAAAAGCTAGTGAAGGTTCAAAACGCAAAAAGAGAAATTGCATAGTGCAATTTCTCTTTTTGCGTGAACTGAAACTAATTATGTCCCAACTCTTTCTTTTAGTATTAGACACTCTCTTTTTTATATTGATTGGAGTTAAGAATCATTTCTTCTGAGGCAACTAAAATCATTCCGATTAAAAAGATGAAAACAGCTCCCATAACAACGCCTATCCCAACACCTATAACTGTACTTAATTCACTAAATAATGCTCCGTATAAAAAGATAGCAATTCCTATCGTAAGTAAAGTAGCTCCAACAAATTTAGTAGCGTGTAACATTTTTACGTAACTTTCCATATTGTAGCACCCCTTTATACATATATTATTCACTACGTTCACAATTTTGTCAATTATTTTTGTCCTTTTTGTGAACGAGAATAATGGATGTATACGGGCTAAAGTAAGAACCTTAATTGATGTAGCAGCATTAGGAATTTTGATGATTCCTAATCAAACTAAGCTCCACTTATTAATTTCAACTCTTTTCGATAGCCTGAAACAATACGGACAAACATAAAAATCCAAAACACACTCATAACCACAAGCATGATACGAATAACTCCCATATATGACCAGTCCAAAAATGGTCGGTCAATTGTGACCGTATTCATATATATAGACTGAGCGCAAATTAATAAAACGAATAAAGACATTCCACAATTCATAAAAAAAGCCTTTTTAGCAACTTTTCTTCTTTCTAGCTCATCATATGAAAATGCAGGTTTTTCTTCTCCCTCTTCATAAGACATCCCCCAAATTGTATAGTTAAGCCATGTTATATTGGAAGTGTATTTTAACTCCCACCCAACATCCTTGTGAAACTGAAAGTAATTTGCATTAACTTTCGGTTCAAACGTAACCTCATAAGTAATATTATTTTTTTCCTTTGGTCGGAATGTAAAAATCGTTGCAAAAACAGATTCAAGTTCATAACCCCGTTCTGCCATCTCCTCGAGCCAAATCGTCGTTCGTAACGGTTCATACATCCAAGCAGGACGAATTTTACGAATTTTCTTCGTTCTAGATTTTTTGACGTCAGTACCGAGTATCTGCTTTTCAAAAGTGCGATAAGCTCTAAAGACGAAAATGGTTAATGCGACTAGTCCCGTATAAATAATTACTGGCAATAATAATGGACCAATTTGAAAAGTTTCACTAAAAATATTCAAAATAAGACCAAATAACAATATAAACGATAAATAAGATGTTAAGTAGAAGGTGGAGATTAAGAAATACAAATAAGCATGTATTCGAGTGCGCTTGAACAATTGATCCTTATTAGGAAAAATGGAAACATGCTGCCCTTCATTTGTGAGCACTTGCCATTTACCCGAATTTGCCGCACTTTCCCAACCAGCAGAAGAGAGCTGAGGAGCAATTGTTTTTTCACCATAATGAATACGTACTTTTTTCTTTATTGAATCCCCTTGCTCAAATGTAAAAACCCTCGAAAAACGGTTAAGACTTTTTAAGTGAAAACCTTTATTCATTAAATCTTCTAGCCATATTTCAGTCGAATCAATTCGATAACTCCAAAGCCACCTCATTTTTTTCATTTGAATTCCCCCTCCAATCGTAAGGCATTTGAGTGCAATTCTTTTAAACGACCAATTTCTGCTCTCATCACAGTTTTGCCAAGCTGAGTAATTTCATAAATGGTTTTACGTTTTTCATCTGAAAATACGACAATCATTCCATCACTTTGCATTTTTGTTAAAGTACCATAAATCGTACCTGAACCTAGCTTTAATCTACAGTTGGTTAATTCCTCCACACGTTTAATAATGCCGTAGCCGTGGGATGGTTCTGTTAAAGAAAGCAGTATATAAAATGCTGTTTCGGTCATCGGTATATATTTTTTAAGTAATTTTTCCAATTTGCACCTCCACTATGTCACGTTACGACTATATCACGACGTGACATAAATGTGCAATAATTTTCTAACAGTGTGGAATGTATTTTTATAATCATATAAGAAAACCATACAGAAAAGATGCCCAGTCCTTTACGTTCCAAACCAGAGTCTATCGTTTATAAAAGGACTTTGGCAGACGGTTGCTATATGATTACCGAGTAAATTTTTATTGATATTGGTTATGACATTCGTCACAACCAATATCACTTTTTTTCTGTAATCTTATAGCGTTTGTCTATCCCTCGCCCTCCTACAATTTCTAAACGATAAGCTCCGCTTAATCTTATGTACTACTCACTATATTAATTGGAGTGAAAGGTGGCGAGTCTAACCGGAAAAGCGTTAGGCGAAGACATTGACCGGACTTTGTTTGGGTAATGTCTTTGCGACGAGTAACCGCAGGAGCATATGTTTTCCGAGCGAGGAGGCTGAGGCAACGCCTGCGGAAAGCGTCCGCCTGAAACGGAAATCAGTAGGATCATTCATTCTATAAAGCATCTTGAACTCAGTGTTTACGGGACATTTTTTATACTTTTTTATTCTTTTACAAAAAAAGAATTGCCCCAAATTGATGACATGGTAGCAATTCTTTTTATTAATGAGAAGAAATATCTTCTCCATAGATAGAAACATTCTGCCTATCAGAGATAAATTTCCGTCCATCCCATTTCAGTACTGTTTGAACATACCCTAATCCATCTGCATGATATCTTCCTGCAATTTCTTGAAAAGACATTAGTTCATAGGTGCCGTTTCTATCAAAGTCAATAGGATACAAGCCACCGACAGGATCAACCCAGCCTTCTATCGGTTCTTTTAGAATTCCATCTTCATCATAAATTTCCGATAAATATTCTTTTCCTTTATATGTTAAGTCCAATTTATATTGCTTACTTGGATAAGAGCTAACTACATTGACTTGGTAGTAATTATCATAATCTACTTCATATTTGGAGGTTTCATTGAACTCTTCCACGTCAAAGATTTGTTGTATATTTCCATTAGTATAGGAAAAGACAAATGCATAAATTGTCCCTCCACTCCCTCCAGTATCTATAACAACTAAAATGTCATCCACTTGGTCACCAGTAAAGTCACCAAGAAAAATGGTCGGATTATATCCAGCACTTTGTTTCAGATAAATTCTCTCTAACGTATTTTCATGTTGATACAAAACATTTAAAGAGATGTTTTGCCAAAACGGACTCCCTTCAGTCTTCTCCCCAGTTAGGTAAACTGTGTCTAAAAAGCCATCCCCTGTCAAATCACCTCTGGAATACACAATAATCTCATCATTTTTATGATTATTATTTTGCATGATCTCTAACACTTGTCGCCTCATATTTAACAAAAATTCCAAAGATGGATACGGTTCACTGAAAGCCAAAGCCTTATTAATAGAAATCATAAACTGCTCTAAATCCCCTGCCTTCTTTTGCGCTTCAGCTAAATAATACCAATAGTAGGAGAAATCATTGGATTGTAGCAGTCTTTCATAATAATCCTCAACTCTCTTAAAGTAATACGGATATACATCCTTCGCTAAAACTAGCTTATTTTCTTCAAAACGATATACATCTACTTTGTATGCCTCTCCTGTATCATGGACCCAAATCGCGAGTTCGTATTGACCATCAGGACCGTATAGTCCAGGCATGTCTTCCACTTCCAATTTACTATAAGCTATATTGGAAGTAGGTAATCGAATAATTTCACCGTCCACCCATTGCAACAAATCCAACTTGGACCATTCGCTACCTATCTGCCAGCCAACAATAAGTGTATTCACCCAATTAGTTGTAATTGGTACCGCCATTAGACTTGAAATTCCATATCCGTTTCCTTTTATATGTATTAAAGGCAGCCACTGGTTATGGATATTTTTTAGTATAACTAGGAAATTTTGATCTTTATATTTGTATGCTCCGATTAATTCATTTTTCTGATCACCATCAATATCCGCTAACAACACTGCTGGATTATTGGGAAGTCCTGACAATTCCAGGATTGTTGCAGTTGGAGGCAGAAAATTTAATAGCACATTTACATACTCATTCAAGTTTACACTCCTTTTACACCATCATATGCTTCAATAAAGTGAAACTTCCATAAGTGATGTTTAGGTTTTTGGCCATATAAAAAAATGCCAAAGAGGATATTTTCCTCTTTGGCATTTTTACTATAATTCTATTCTTCTAAATCCTTTATTGGTGCTTCATCTTTTACTTCCGTCTCATCTTCTTTAGGTTGTTCCGTTGGTGCTGGAACATTGACAAACAGTTTACCTTCAGCCTTTTGACGTGTTTCATTTCCAAATTCATCTACCACTTTGACCTCGATAACTGCTCCATTTGCAACAGTATCAGCAGGTACTGTCCAGTAACCAACGTAATGACCTGCACCCTGTTCCATCATAGGTAGCTCAGTTGCATTGTTTACTTGTCCTACATTAGTTAGTGGCATATGGATGACAAATGAAGTTTTTAATCCTGGATTACTATCAAATTCAATTTTAACACTTCTTCCTGTTGCCAAATAAAGATCATTTTCTGGCTTCAGATTAGTAATTTCCGGAGCGTTGTAATCTGCTGTAACAGTGACTGTTTTCGATTCACTATTACCAGCTTTATCACGAGCCTCCACTACGATTTTATTGATGCCTTCATCTAGAAGAATTCGTTTAGAGTATTTACCGTCTGATACTGTTGCAGCTTGACCATTAACATGAACGAAATCTATATTTTCATCTGTAATAGTACCTTGAACAGTTACAGTTTCACGATTTATTTTTTCTCCGTCTACTGGGTTATCGATAGTTAGTTCTGGCTTAACAGTATCCAAAACTACTGTAACTGGTTCAGATTGCCCTGTTACTCGGTCATCCAATACGGAAACTGCTACAAACTCATTGGATCCTTCTGTTAATTCAGTTGCAATTGAGAACTTCCCGTCCTCTCCGACTACTACTGAACCCGCATCTTCTCCATTTTGTTTTAATTCAATTGTAGTTGTAGGTGAAGCAGTTCCTTCTACATTAAACTGCTTTTCATTTGTTATTAAACCAGCTTCTGGTGAAGTTATAACCGGACCCGATACTTCATAGCTAACACGAGCACGAATCATATAATTCCCTTCTACTGCAGGAGATGGTGACCATGCTCCGGATACACCTTGATAACTTCTTTCTGCATTTACTCCGTTTTCATCAGTTGCAAGTCCAGGTGAATTAGGATTTGCTACGGTTTGACGATATACCATATAGAAGTCACCATTCACTGTAATATTGTGTTCCGTAAGATCAACTACAGTCCACTCGCCATTACGAAGCGCTGTTGCATCAATAGGACCAGCTAGTTTTTTACCAGGTGTTCCATCTGCACCCCTAGCATCCCAAACCTCTACAGCAAACTCCGTACCACCTGGAATTGGCCATTCTGTATCCCAGAAACGGAAAACTCCATCTGTAACAATTCCATTCTCTTTGCCTTCAGGAAGTGACATTTTCACAGCCCAAGCGTTGCCTGCTGCATTGAATGCCCGTGCATTTTCCGCTGTTCCATCATCATATCCAATTTCTCCACCTGGATATGTGTAGAAAGGTTCTAATGCAATATTTTGTGTAGTCGCATCCGAACCGATTGTGATCGACACTTCTTGACTATGATAACCTCGAGCGATTATTTTAAGAGTGTATTCTCCCTCATATGCAGTCAATGAGTAATTACCAGATGCATCCGTTAATACAGGCGTTACATTTGCATCCTCGACCAGGATAATGGTTGCTCCTTCAATCCCCTCTCCCGTCGATTGATCAGTAATTACACCACTTACCATATTTTCTGCCATTTCCATTAACGTAAAATTAGCAGTTGTAACACCATCTGCTTCAATAGTTACAGATTTTTCTTCCGACTCAAATCCGTAAGCTTCTGCTTTAGTAGTAAAAGTACCCGCACCATGAGTAAGTGAATACGAACCATCTGCTGGGTTCGAATAAACCGAGCGGCCAGATTCTAATACGCTTACCTGAGCACCTAATGGTAAAAGTGTTGGATTAACAATTGTATCTACCACTGGAGGTGCTTCTTTAACAGACATTACAGGTCTAATTGTTTTAGGGTCTATTGCTTCTTTAAATGACTTTTTGTCTGTTTCTTTATTATTGTCTTTGTTTGCTTTGCTACCACTATTTCCAGCTTTATTGCCGTTATTACTTTGTTTTGCACTATTTCCTTTAGATACTTTCCCAGTTTGAGAAACGTCTGCTAAATTAACGTCATCAAGATACCAGCCATTTTTCACAACACTTCCATCTGAGAAAGCATTGAATCCGATATATATACGTTGACCTGCATATGCCGATAGATCAACTTCTGCTTCAATCCAGCCAGCAGATGTACCTTGAACCGTCAATAATTGTGTCCATTCTACCTGATCAGTAGAAACGAAAACATTTCCATAATCATACGCTCTTCCTGCTGAAGATTGTTCGAATTCATGCCATTGCTTGAATTGGAGGTATGAATTCCCTTCTGGCAAGTCTACTGGAGGCATAACAAGCGTAGCATTCATAGAGCTTTCATAAGGTCCATCTAAATTGGTAGCATAGACTTTTTCTCCAGACGCTGCATTTTCTGGACCCGCAGTTGGAGTACCCCATTCCCAGCTATTTTTCTCTCCGAAAGAAGTCCATCCAATAGGAGTTGCTTCAAAATCTTCTGAATAACCAACTGTGATTCCTGGATTCACTTGAATCTCGTATTCTTCGCTTACTACTTCATTATTCCCAAAGTCATTTATCGTCCATTTGTAAGTAAAAGATTCCCCTGTTATTAATTCTCCAGGTACTACTACAGTATATTCACCATCCGTATAGTCTCCAGATGTGCGCCCAGCTTCAATTGATTGCCATGCACCATCTGCATCTTTATAGTTTAAGCCAACTGATGAAACACTGATGTTATCAGTAACGGAGATTGTTAGAGGTAAATCCATTCCTTCATACGTCTCATTAGGAGCAGTATGTTCAAATACTGGAGCCTCTGTATCATCACCTTGCTGTGAAACTTGTCCTTTTAACGTTCCAAGACCTGTAATAATAGACGCCACTGCTTCATATGCATCTACTAAACCATGACCATATCCGTGATTCGGAACCGTTGTATACTCCGAATCTGTCAAAGGATTTGCAGTGTTTAGGAGAATCTCTTCCATCTCATTTACAGTTAGGTCAGCATCCACTTGTCTCAGCAATGCTGCTACACCTGCTACAGCTGGTCCTGCCATCGATGTACCATTCCAACCACCTTCATAGATTCCTCCAGGTACAGATGAACGGATATTCACACCAGGTGCAGATATATCCGGCTTAGTTTCTGCATACGGGGATGGTCCACGTAACGAGAAATTCGCTACAGTGTTATTAATATCCGTCGCTCCTGTTGCAAAAGATTCTGGATAATTAGCTGGTGCTGCTACAGAACCTGCTCCACCAGGATTTGTAAGGGTAGTATTCCCTGCAGAGAATTCTGGGAAGATCTCTGCTGCACGCCAGTTTACTACAACATCACGGTACCACTCATCAAGTCCTGCTCCGCCACCCCATGAGTTATTCACTACATCAGGTGCCATATCAACTCGTGCATTACCTTCTGCATCAGTTGGAGCTAAAATCCATTCAGCTGCTTCGAGTAAGTCAGTATCTGACCCCCCACTTGCGGTAAATGCTTTAACAGCAATATATTTAGCTCCTGGTGCTACCCCGACTTGGTTCGCGCCATTAGGTTCACTACCAACCATTGTTCCCGTTACATGTGTTCCATGTCCTTGGTCATCATATGGTGTAGCCTGCCCTGCTGTTGCATCAAACCAGTTATAGTCATGAGAAACTGCGCCACTCGCCTTATTATAGCCACGGTACTTTTCTTTTAAAGCAGGATGATCCCATTGAACACCTGTATCAATACTTGCTACTACTGTTCCTGCTCCGTCAATTCCCATCTCCCACACTTCTGGAGCTTTGACCCGTTCCACGTTCCATTCTACATTTGCAGTTTCTGCTTTGGGTACAACTGCATTCTCTGTTTTTGTAGTAAATAATTGACGGGTTTCATTTGGTAAAATTTTTTCTACCTCTGGGAATGTAGTCAATTTTTCAGCAACTTCTTTCGTCGCTGTAACAGACATACCGTTTACTATATAGTAGGATTCAATATCTTTTGCATTGCCTTTATCAACTTCTTGCTCTAGAAAATCTGTAACGGTTTGCTGAGACTCCAAGGAAGTGGATTTCAGTTCCGATACAACAGCAGATCGTTGGATTAGCTTAGCATTGTGAGAAGATAAGTTTGCCTTTTCAGCATTCTTTCTTGCATTCTCCGCTACTTGTAAAGAATCTGCTTTTTCCTTGAATTTTATTAGAAATGTAACTTTATCATCGCTTTTGAAGCTTTCCAGTAACCGACTATTTAGCTTGTCCTTTGCTGAAATAGAACTAGAGCTTGAATCTCTGAATGATTGGTGAAGTTTGTTTGCTGTTTCCGCACTAACTACGTTTGGCGCAACAAGTGAAAATGTCATAAGTACGCTAGCTACAACACTAAGAACTTTAGTTTGACTTTTTTTCTTCCTCAATTTCATTCCTCCCTAAATTTTTCAAAGATTTTTTACCAATAAAACTTACAAAAGGCCATAAAAAAACACCTTATCCTCCTTCCCAAAAAATTTTGGTAAATAGAATCAATGGTGACAATCTAAATCTCTCTAGGTGTATCTATAACAATAGACGAAGTTCATATAAAATTCTGTCGAAATCTGTCGACAATTATCCGAATATTCAAAAATAATAAATATAAACTATTTTTAACATTTTTTTAATAGGTTAATAGTCTCTACTCGCAGAATTATATTATTAGAAAAGTTTCAAAAGAACCGTTGGTACTACTAAGAAATATACAAATGATATTTTTTTGTTTATTAATAGACGTTTTTTGTACTTTTAGAATAAATAAACAATTATCCCTACTTCTAATTTATGTGAGTAGCCCACGAAATTTACCGATATTTTAAAGTAGTCCTTACTAACTAATAAATATATACTTAAAAATGAAGTTAAACCAGTATTTTTCAACGTTTTTCATTAAAAAACTCATTATTTTGCTTCATTTAAAATAGGAAGTACATTTTCACTATTAACCTAACCTTTTACCATAACTTTAGAATTAGTTTCTAAATTAATTAGTTTCCAATTTGTTGAATGGAACAAAGTTGTCTTCTACTATATATCATAGCTAAAAAGTTAAAGGATTTTATTCTATGAAGTTTATTGGTACGGTTAAAAGAGATTAAATTGGAGGAATTATGGAATGCAAACTTTACAATTTGAATCTTCGTGGGAAAAAACTATTGCTATCAAAGATAGAGAGCTAATAACAGAAATTTTTCAAGATAGTAATATGATAGATGGACAAAATATTCGGTTGGTACCCATTTGGGAAGCTCTGAATTATAAAGGAGAGATATTAGTTACTGTCTTGATTCATAACTTTGCAGATATTGAGCAAATTTTTCAGAAACAAAAAATTGCATATATAGAAAAGGAAACAATTATTGCAGAACACACTTTTACTGTTCCTAAGTTAATTATTAAACCTAAAACCAGTATGCCTTGGACATTTATCTTCCCTGTCGAAAGTTTGAGAATGAAAGAAATCAATGGGAATGGAAATTTAGAATTGCAAACAACTTCTTAAATAGTAAAATGCCTAACGAATATGATATTTCGTTAGGCATTTTATATTGTTTTTACTTTTTTGTTACGAGGTTATTATGCATTTTTCATTAATTCCTTATCTTTTCTACCATGCATTAAATAGTATAGAGGAATACAAAGTATAATTACTACAACCATTGCTACAAATATTGTACGGTATCCCGTCTCGGGTACGATAAAGCCTAAAACGTATGGGCCTATGCCTAAACCCAAATCGAATAGTATAAAATAGGTTGCAGTAGCTAAACCGAAACGATGTGGCTCTGTTACTTTAACTGCGATCGTTTGTGCAACTGAATTAAAGTTACCATAACCAAACCCTATAAATGCTGCTGCAAGAAGTAACATCCAACCTGCCGAAGCTTGGCTAAAGAAAAACATCCCGATAGCAAATATAACTATGCATGGGTAGACAATAACGTTTGCACCTCTAGAATCCATTATTTTACCTGTAAATGGACGAGAGAAAATAATAACAACAGCATAGACTAAAAAGAAATAACTAGCTGCACTAACTAGATTAATAGACTCCGCATAAAAAGACAAAAAGGTCATAACGCCTGAATAACTAAAACCGATGATCAATGCAATAAAAGAAATAGGCACTGCTTTCGGTTCGATAAATTGAGATAAAATTGAGCTTTTTACTTCTGTTTGTTCTGGTTGTTTAATTGGAGCTAATTTTAGTTTTACAGCTGCTAAGAATAGCATACATATGAGCGACAAAAATAGGTTCATCACAAACATGATCGTGAAGCCACTGTCCATATTCATCAGTAGAATCCCTATAAAGGGACCAACAGCTGTTGCTAATATAGCACTTAAACTAAAATAGCCAATCCCCTCTCCTTTACGCGCACTTGGCAATATATGAGCCACAATAGTACCCGTTGCAGTACCAATAATTCCTACTGCAATCCCTTGCGCTAATCTGTTGATTAACAGCAGTGGAATACTGTTCGCCAAGAAGTAAAGTGCCGATGTAATGGCAAAGAAAGTTAAACCTAGCCACAATACTTTAATCGGCCCTTTTTGTCCGATAAAACGTCCAGCACCAAGTCTACCCAACAATGAGCCAATAATAAAAATACTTGATACTAAGCCCGCCGTACTAGTAGAGGCTCCAAATTCCGTTGTTGCATAAGATGCGATTGTTACCAATAATAAAAAATATACTAATGTTGCTAAAAAATTTATAGTTGAAACGATTGTAAATTCCTTCGTCCAAAGTTTTTCTTTGTTCATAAACTACCACTACTTCCTAATATTTTGTTGCAATTTTTCTAAAACCTTTTCCACAATCTCACATTCTTCTTTAGTAATGCCTTCTAAAAGCGAAGATTGGAAAGTATGAACCGCTTCTTTTAATTGTTGATATTTAGCTATACCGTTCTCCGTTAAATGCATTACTTTTTTTCGTTTATCTGTTCCGTAAACTACGTATATTAATTGTTGATCAATAAGCTTCTGCGCAAGTGCTGTGACAGAAGGCTTCTCAACACTCCAATACAGGGCAATTTCTGAATTTGTCGCAGGACCAACTTCATAAATGTATCTTATTAATCCCCACTGGGCTTCTGACATTTGAAAAGGACTCAACACCTCCTGAAGACCATTCGCATAAGGTCGTTGAAGAATTTTAAATTTAGCAAACATCGAATTCATATAAACCCCTCCTTTATTATCATGAAAATTAGTTAGTTAACCTAATTAATTAAATAACACTTATTTGAATTTGTAAAGTAATTTACAATTCATTCTTTTTACAGAGTGAATGCATATAAAAACACCCTTACCAATTTGGCAAGAGTGCTGAAACAAGCTTTAATTAAACTCACTATTTAGGTCTTTCAATTGAAAAAATATCACCAATGGTTGCATAACTAGATCCTGCTAGGCGGCTGATAGCATTTAAACCCTTTGGATCAATCCTCCCATTTTCATAAATTGCTTCATCTATATGAAATCGAACTACTTCTCCAATGAATAAATCACTTCCTGGCTCTTCTCCACCTAAAGGAATTGCTTGTATTAGTCTACATTCCATTCGTACTTTCGCTTCCTTTACACCTGGTACAGAAATATATTCACTCGGTACGAGCGTTAGGTTCGCCAATTCGATTTCACTTACCGCTGCTGGTAATGATGCTGCTGTTTCATTAATTTTAGCTACATTCTCATCATCCACAATATGGACAACAAATTGTTGGTTGCCATAAATATTGCGAGCAGTATCTTTCACTCTTCCTCCTGGCCTTTGGATAGCAAGTGACACCATTGGCGGATTGGATGAAACAATATTGAAATAGCTAAACGGGGCCCCATTAACAATCTCATCTTCAGACTGTGTTGTAACAAAAGCAATGGGTCTAGGAATAATAGAACCAATTAAAAGTTTATAGTTATCTCTCTCACTATTTTGTTTTGGGTCAATAGAAATCATTTCTTCTTCCCCTTCCTTAGTCGATTGGACGCACTTGAATTGGAATAAGCGAGCTTACTAATCGCTCACGGTGTTGCTCAAATTGTGCTGGTAACATCAATTGAGTCCCCATCGTTTCCAGCGATTCATCATGTGCAAACCCTGGAGGATCTGTTGCAATTTCAAACAAAATCTCTCCGGATTCACGGAAATACAATGCGTTAAAATAGTTACGATCCTTTAACTCTGTTACATGTTGACCACTATTCATGGTATGTTGTTGCCATTCAACATGATCTGCATCATCTTGTGCACGCCATGCGATATGATGAACGGTACCAACACCCATCGAACCGCTTACACCTGTTACCATTTTTAAATCTATAATGTTGCCGATATCTGCTGAAGCTTTAAAGCGTGTATAATCACCTTCAGTTCCAACTAATTCAAGCCCCATTACATCAGTTAATGTTTTAGCCGTTTCTTCAGGTCTGCTTGAGTAAAGTGTTGCACCACCAAAGCCTTTAATCGCAACTTCTGGTGTTACTCCACCAAAATTCCAGTTATTTTGTTCACCTTCTGCACGTTCGACAAGTTCTAGATGTAAGCCATGCGGATCATCAAACTGAATCACTCGTTCTCCAAAACGTTCTGCTTTTTTAAACGGAATTGCATTTGTTGCCAAACGGTTTACCCAAAAGTTAAATGATCCTGTAGGTACTACATATGTTGTAACTCCAACTTGACCGTCTCCAATTTGTCCCTGATAAGCATTTACCCAAGGGAAAAAAGTAATAATTGTACCAGGTTTCCCCCCACCATCTCCAAAGTACAAGTGATATGTTCCTGGATCATCGAAATTCACAGTTTGTTTGACTAAACGTAAACCTAATACCCCTGCATAAAAATCAATATTTTCTTGTGGATGACCAACGATAGCTGTAATATGGTGAATTCCCGCAGTATGTTTTTTCATCATTATTTCCTCCTATTTGATAAATCTCTCAAATTCATCGACTGGCTATGGTAACCATATAAGCTTTAAATCTTCACAAATTGGTTTTAAAAACTTTCTGTCATTTTCACTTCTTTTAAAAAGTTACTTGCAGATGTCTATTTCACCTACCTTCACTCAATCGGTTCTAATTTCTCCTCGATTTCCGCGCGCTTAACTTCCAAAAATGGCGGTAGGTCTAACTCTTTACCTAGCGATTCAATGGTAGAGTCCACTGTAAAGCCCGGTCCTTCTGTCGCCAACTCAAATAAAATACCATTTTCTTCTCTAAAATATAAACTCTCAAAATAGTAACGGTCTGTAATTTTCATCACCTCAAAACCAAAGTCTCGAATACGCTGGTGCCACTCTCTTAGCTCCTTGCCATCTTTTACACGGATAGCTATATGATGTACACTGCCTTTTCCAGGTTTTTCTTTAGGACCGTCTTGCTCCACAATGACAATTTCACCAAAAGCCTGCCCTTTCACAGATTGATAAATAGCTTTGTTTCCCATATGCGATGCAAGTACATACCCAAATAGGTTTTCTAATGTATTCGCTAGGCTATCAAGCGATTGCACAGTCATTTCTACAGCACCAATTCCAAGAATACGATGTTCCTCTAAAACAACTGAATCACCCCAAGACCGCCAAAATGCTGGTACCTCATCGCCACTATTATTTAAAAGGACTAGTCGTAAGCCTTCGCAATCCTCAAAATGAAGTGCATCACGTCCTGCATACATAGTTAGCTCCCCATGCTTCACATCGAGTACTTCAAATCTTTTCTTCCAATATAGTAAGCTGTCATACGACGGCACTAGTAACCCGATTTGTGTTATAGCGTTCGTCCCTCTCTTTGTGCTTCCCACCATTGGGATTTCAAAAAAGGATAGTTCTGTCCCAGCACTTCCAGTTAAATCCCCATAAAACAGATGATACATGCTCGGATCATCTTGATTGACCGTTTTTTTCACTCTACGAAGTCCGAGGACATTTTGGTAAAACTGATTGTTTTGTTGTCCTTTTTTCGTAATCATAGAAATATGATGATGTCCTGCTATATTGTTCATTATCGTTCCTCCCTTTCTTTATAAATTCTGAACAAAACCTTCAATCTACTTGATAGTATTTTGCTCAAAATTTATTTATAAAAAAACAAAATGTGCATGTGCTAATGCACATTTTGTGAATTATAGAAATGTAAATACTTACATCTCGGCGTAATACTTCCAAATTTTTATCAAGCTCGAGGCCTTAAATCAACAGGATGTTAAACGGTTAGGGATTGCCGCAGGACGCGGCATCCTTCTGCTCTTGCACAACTTTCGCAAAAAAATTTGCTGCATTAAGTTAAAATTATTTACGTATAGTATTTAATGCAGTTGTCCACGGAATCACTTGGTCTAACATTTGGTTCACTGAATCTGCTTGTACTGCAGCTGGTTTGAAATCTGTACCTTTTTCGAAGTCAGTAAATAGGGATAATGCTGGGTGTACACGGACATGCGCTACTAATAACTCACTTAAAATACCACGTAAATGTTCTGTTGCACGCGCTCCACCTACAGAACCATAAGATACGATACCTGCTGCTTTGTTGTTCCACTCTTCACGTAAGTAATCTAATGCATTTTTTAGTGCACCGGTTATAGAGTGATTGTATTCTTGAACGATGAATACGAATCCGTCTTGTTTAGAAATGATTTCTGACCACGCTGCTGCACCTGATGCATCGCCGCCAGCTTCACCTAAAAGTGGTAATTTATATTCTGCGATATCGATAATAGTGTAGTTTGCATCCCCACGTTTATCTGCTAGTTCTTTTACCCATGCTCCTACTTGTGGACTTACACGTCCTTCACGTGTTGATCCTAAAATAATTCCTATATTTGATTTTGTCATTGTTTTTTCCTCCTCTTGTTGTTGTCCTTGTGTTCCAAATAATTTATTTAATAAACCCATTTTTTCTTTTTTCACCTCCTTACAATTACCTGTAATCGTTAATACAAGTACAATCCTTTTTTACAGTTAAGTCTTGAATCCGAGGTATTTAGTTAAAAAAATTCATACCCTCTTTGCATGATGTTCAATTTCCGAGTAATTCAGTCGTTTAATTCCCTTCAATATTACCTTTAATTAATATATCTTTAATTCGAGATAATAATATCATATAAGAAATCTCAATGTCAACATATTAAATCCTAATACATTTAACACTCAGCAGCTTCTTAAAGTAAACAGTCCCTTTAGTACAACAAGAATATAGGGTTACCTTAGCTCCACTATAATTTTTCTAATGCACCAATTAGGAATAATAATATTCTAACAATTCATTTAATTTCATTCAATAAAAAAGCCCCGTTAAATTAATTAGCGGGGCTATAGAATCATTTACTATTTAATTTTGCTAACATCGCTTTGGATGGTGTTTCATACTTAATATACCCGTCCATCTTAGTAACCCACATACCGCTGCCAACATTATATTGACCACCATGATCTTCCCGATATCGGTAGACTCGATATTCTTCACCGGGATTCAGTACACGAACCATTTGAAGTCGTCCATTTTCATGTGGGTTATCTTGCCACAGGTTAATACGCTTTAAGATAGTTACTTTACCTATTTGACCTTTTACTAACTCTGTTTTACCCCACATAATTTTATCATCTGGAACACTCTCAAGTGCTTTTAACGGTAAAAATACAGGTCTATGACCAGCTCTCAACTGAGCAATTGTTAATCCTGTGGTGTATTGCAAATGAGGATAATCTTCAAAACTCTTCCAATCTCCACCCCATTCAAAGCCCATTGATTTAGCGATAGCTGCAACACGCCTCCATTTATCGTTGACCGTCCACAATGATTTATTACCATCATCACTAACTAAAAAATAATCGATAGCTAGCCCATAATTGTGGACGGACGTTCCCGGCATTGCGTTCGAAACGATACTTCCTTTTGAACCATACTTTTTGCCATTCCAAATATAATTCGGTCTACCTTGACCATAAATATAGGCTTGTTCCTCATTTGAACGGAATCCAGATGATATTTGGATTTTAATACCTTCATTGTAACAACGCTTAATTAATTCAATAGTATATTCCTTCAATGAAGGATGAACAGCTCCAATGCGATTGACAGACCGATCTATTAATATATCTACTGATACTACCATAATCTCACCTCATTTCTTCTTTGGTTTATTATAATTTAATGCTTGTTCACTATCAGATAATCCCTTTGTCGTTGGATTTGCAACTACTCACCCAGCAAGCAAAACTAACATAAATGCATCCACATAGTTATTATATTCAGCCAAATCTATTAGACATGAGTTATTAACTTATCAATCCTACAAAACCAAATAAAGTCTCCCAAAATGGATAGTTTGCTAACGAAGTTGATATTCATAAACGGTAGTTAATCGTAATACTGCAAAAAACACTGCTATTGCTCCACCGACAACAACAATAAAAGAATTGACGCTCGCTCGTCTTTTCCATTTGGTACCGCCTTTAATTTCCTTACGCCTTCTTTCAAATTATAATATCACGGCCATCTATTAGCCGTTTGTCTCTTATTTGGTGTATCAGAACGTCTTTATTAAATACATCTTTCCAAATATCCACTTATTAGCCTCCACAACGTCATTCCACATCTCAATATTTCTCTGTTTAATAAAATATAAAAAAAAAAAAAAAACGCTCCAATTGGAACGCTCTTACGTTGTAACTATTAATTTCCCCTTACGCATTACATGTTTCTAAAATTTATTACTAAGCACTTATTACGATCCAACAACTTTAAATGTTTCATAGCTATGATTTTCATTACAAATGAATTACAAATTCCATATATTGCATACTTTAAGTTCTCTTAATGAGATAATCATTATACAACAATAAAATTGTTGAAGTCGTAACTAGGAGTTGTACCATGTTCGTTATCACACGAAATATAAATGGAGCAACAGAGGTTTTAAAATCATCAAATAGCCAATTGGATAAAACTTTTTCGGATAAAGATGTAGCATTGAAGTTTGTGAAACAGTTAAACCAAAATATAATTCCATCTAAACAATGGAGTGTTTCCAAACAATTAATAAATAGTTGAGCGCAAGTGGGTTAAAGCCTACTTGTTTTTTTATACAAAAACCAATTCGGTAAGGTCATGAATAATGAAAACACTACTATTGTAAAAGTGAATCTTTAAAAAAAATAATCGTCATTCACCACGAAAGTGCTTTAAAGTAAAACTGTTTCAATCGTTTTCGAAGAGTTTTGGACTGACATTTCGCAATATTTTTACCGATTGAATTTTTAATTTTCTGATAACTATAGATGAGTTAATTTCCTTTTGATAGAGTAAGCTCTCGAAGATACAATTTCGTTCACTATTTCACTTCTTTATTAAACAAACACTTATTATCCCCATTTATTTCCACTAGTATAATAGTAAGTCTGCTTTCTGCCTCTATCATTGGCAAAACTTATTTGTAATTCAAAAGCGATTACAAATTATTTATCACCCTCTAAAATTCAACCAATCTTATCATCTAAGCGATAAGCTATGCTACCTCTTATAGGAAGTACTACACTCTCATTGTAGTGGAAGGTGGCGACTCCAGCAGGATCAGTGAGACAGATGAAACATCACAACGCACCCGAAGGGACGGTGCTGGTTCATCGCTCACCCTGCGGAACGCGTCCACCTGAAACGGAAATCAGCTATACTATCCCTATAATATAGTCCCACGAGCTCAGTGTTTACGCTACATTTTTATATTTCCAAAAAACACCCTTACCATTCCTGGCAAGGGTGCTCTATAAACGTTGCTATAATAGTCTTTTTAAGTAAGCCGCCTTTGCCGTACATTCATTAGAAAGTTTTAAACCACCACTCCTCAAAGTGGGTGTTCGCAGAAACTATCCTGCATGTCCTTATTGTCTAAAAGAGAATAAGGCGTGTCATTCCAGCTCTATATAAAACTCCCTGTTACAGCTTAAAGGTTAAAACTTAATATCCATACGTACAATGCAGCTTATGTTTATATATTAAACCCTTCTCACAAACATTTCAATGGAAATGATTTCATTTTAAAATTAGGTATAATAGATAATACAGAAATGCTTGGATGGGGGATGTGATGAAGTGGATTTGAATAAAAAACAATCAGACGATGATTTTGAAGAAATAAGTGATGAAGAATTACAGCTACTAGTTCTTGAAGCACAACGGGAGGCACTTGAAAAAGAAGCGTTAGAAAAAACAAGACCAAAACTAAAGCGACCTTTTCCAAGGTGGATATTTTGGATAATTGCTTTCGCCTTATTCGTCAATACATTTGCGATGATTTTTCAAATTTACTCCATTCCAGCCATTGAATTTATCAAGACCTCCGCTAGGTTATCAACACAGGAAGATATCGCTAATTATAAAGAGGCTGTTGTTGTTGTTTTAACGGATGATAGTAAAGGAACTGGATTTTCTATTTCAAGTGAAGGAAAGGTTATTACCAATTATCATGTAGTGGAGGACAACGACAACGTAATAGTTGGTTTTCCAGAAGCAGGACGCTTTACCGCGGATGTTATAGAGATTTACCCAGATATTGATCTTGCAATTTTGCAAGTGGATGAAAAGGACTTGCCTTATTTAGAGCTTTCGGAAAACCCGTCTTATGAGTTCGGCGATCACATCACCTTTATCGGAAATCCATTAAAATTTACTAGCATTGCGAATGAGGGATCATTAATTGATTTTCATCAATTAAGTGATTGGGATGTCCCAGTCATGATGATGGAAGCTCCCGTATATAGAGGAAATAGTGGAAGTCCTGTTATAGACGATAAAGGAGAAGTAATCGGTGTTGTATTTGCCACTTTAGATCATGATGAGCATGGAAAAGTTGGACTGTTTGTACCGATTGAGGAATACTTCAATGCGCAAAAATAACAAAATCTACTTCAATTGAAGCAGACTTTGTTATTTCTTGGAATCAACGAATTTTGTTACACTACATAATAAGCATTTAGACTTCACTTTATGTGGTAACACCTTATGTTGCAAATACTCCATTATGATTCATATACCATAAATAAAAAGATTCAGCTGGCACAGGTTTGCTTAAATAGTAACCTTGTGCTGTATCACAATTTATTGCTTGCAGATTATCCCACACTTCCTTACTTTCTATACCCTCCGCCACTACTTGAAGTCCTAAGTTATGGGCCAGATTGATAACCGTATTGACGATTATTTCATCACTTTTACTATCTAACATGTCTATTACAAAGGATTTATCCACTTTTATTTCATTGACTGGAAGCTTTTTTAAGTAGGCTAAAGAAGAATAGCCTGTACCAAAGTCATCTATTGAGAGGTTTATACCCATTGAGGATAAGTTTTGTAATATTCCTTTCGCTCTAGCTGGATTACTCATAATAAAACTTTCCGTTATTTCCAAAGTAAGTGTCTTAGGGTTCATATTGTATTTATTCATTAAAATTTGTATGTCATCTGAAAGTTGCATATCTTGAAGATTTGAAGCGGATAGGTTAACCGAAATTTGTAATTCTAATCCATCTTCTAACCACTTTTTACTTTGCTGCAATGCTTTTTCGAGAACCATGATTGTCAGCTTTTTCATTAGGCCATTTTGTTCTGCTATAGGTATGAACCGATCTGGCGGTATAAATCCATAGGTAGGATGAATCCACCTCAATAACACTTCGACACCGGTCACTTTTTTTGTTTTCATATCGACCTGTGGTTGATAGTGAAGCTCTAGCCTATCATTTTCTATTGCTTCTTTGAGACTTCCTACTAAACTAAGTTCTTCTATTGTATGCGTGTCTAGTTCAGATGAAAAGATACAGTAGCCACTATCCTTTTTCTTGGCGGTATACATCGAGATATCTGCTTTTTTCATTAGGGTTTGCACATTATCCCCATGGTCTGGATAAAAGACAATTCCTTGACTCAAACTAATAGAAAGAACATGATCGTCTAGTATGAAAGGTTGTTCCATAGTGTGTATTACTTTCTTAGCTATATCTATCGTCTGTTCTTTCGTTGCTGTCGGTAAATAAAGCGCAAATTCATCCCCGCCTAAACGAGCTACCGTATCTTTTACATTTACAATTTCAACCAGTCTATTTCCAACTTGTTGAAGTAACAAATCTCCAAAGTGATGACCAAGTGTATCATTTATTACTTTGAAGTGATTCAAGTCAATCAATATTAGAGAGAAATTGCTATGATCATTTTTCGCCGCTTTAACTCCTTGTTCCAATCGATCATATAACAAATTGCGATTAGGAAGAGATGTGAGTGAGTCATGCAAAGCTTGATGAGCTAAAGCATTCATTTGAGTTTTAAGTTCACTAATATCTCTAATAGTACATGCATATATACTATGATTATCAATAGTTGCATTCCCTAATTGAACCTCCACAGGAAAGTTACTAGAATCACTCCGAACACCCGTAACTTCTAATCTTTTTCCAAATTCATGTCCAAATTCTATCGCCAAGGTTGCTGCAGGAATAATTTGCATAATCTTTTGCCCAATTAAATCTACCTCTTCGTACCCAAACATCCGCTTAGTAGCGGGATTGACTGTTAAAATTTCAAATGATTCATTGTATGTAATCATCGCGTCTATAGAGGTATTTTTGATAATCCCATTCAAAGCTTCAGACTTCTTTAATTTGAGCGTAGTTTCTATTAGATCTTGATTGGCTTTTTCTAAGCTCTGTGTTTTTTCAAGCAATAGTTCCGTATATTCTTCTAGTCCTTTTTTGTTTCGGTGAATAGCAGTAAAACTTTCAATTTTAGATTTAAGGACATCTGGTTCAAATGGTTTGAATACATAATCTATCGCTCCAACGGAATACCCGGTATAAACATTTTCTGGGGCTTTACTAATCGCTGTAATAAAAATAATCGGAGTATCCTTTGTCTTCGGTCTAGATTTAATAATTTTTGCTGTCTCGAAACCATTTAATCCAGGCATTTGTACATCTAACAAAATTACAGCAAAATCATCCTTTAATAAGCATTTTAGCGCCTCTTCTCCCGAATATGCTCTAATTAGATTGTAATCTAGGTCGCCTAATACAGCTTCCAGAGCAAGCAAATTTTCTGGACGATCATCTACTAATAACACATTTACTTTTTCGATGTACTTCTCCATATTGCACATCCTCACTTTAGTTTTTTTCATTAATCTATCTTTTTATATAGTTTGTTTTCTGCATCTATTTCCTCGTAACATGCCATATAAGGAGAAAACCTTATAGATTCTTTGCTACCTAAGCCTAGGACGCCAAACCTACTTAGACTTTCTTGAAATAATCCATGGACCTGATTTTGTAGCTGTTTATCAAAATAGATTAATACGTTCCTACATATAATTACGTTAAATTCATTAAAGGAACTATCTGTTACAAGATTATGCCTAGCAAAAACAATATTTTCACTTAAGAAAGGTTTAAATTTAACTCCGTATTGATCAGCAGTATAGTATTCCGAAAAGGCATGTAATCCCCCAGCTTTTTGATAATTGCTTGTGTACTGTTTCATTTTTTCAAAAGAAAAAATTCCCTTTTCGGCCTTTTCTAACACATCCATATTCATATCGGTTGCATAAATTTTACTTTTTTTATAAAGGCCTTCTTCATACAAAAGGATAGCCATTGAATATGCCTCTTCACCCGTGGAGCAGCCCGCATGCCAGATCCTTATAAATGGATAGGAATGCAAAAGTGGAACTACACGTTTACGAAACGATGAATAAAATTCTGGATCTCTGAACATTTCAGTGACATTTATAGAAAAATCTTTGAGTAGTTTTCTCATCATCTTAGGTTCGTATAGTACCCTTTGTTGAAGATAAGAAATAGAGGTTAATCCTTCTAATTCCATACGATATTTAATTCTTCTATTAATAGAAGGATAAGAGTAACCCCGAAAATCATGACCATAACGTTGGAATATACCTTCTAAAAGTAAAGTTATTTCTATTTTTTCTGTCCTAGAGTTACTTTCTAAACACTCTTGAGGTAAGTCACTCTTTGACTTCATTTCTTAACCTCCTTATGTGTATAGCCAAACTCTCATCAATGATAAAAGCTGATCGTTGACTATTGGCTTCGAAATATAGTCGGAAGCTCCTACTGAAATACACTTCTCGCGATCTTCTTGCATTGCTTTAGCGGTTAACGCTATGATTGGTAGATCTTCGAATTGTTCCATTTCTCGTATCTTTGTTATGGCTTCGAAGCCATCCATTTCAGGCATCATAATATCCATCAACACTAGGTCGATATCAGTATTTATACTTAATGTACTCAGAGCTTCCCGACCGTTTTCAGCAAAAAGCACACTCATCTCATATTCTTCTAAAATACTAGATAGAGCAAAGACATTCCGAACATCATCATCCACTATTAAGATTTTTTTACCACTAAAGAACAGTTTATTTGAATTAACGGGAGTAGTCGGTCTAAGTAAAAATTCATCTATATTACTATTACCTCTATACTCTTGTGCAATGAATCGAGAAATTTCGTTAAGCAGACGTTCAGATGAGTTTATTCCTTTGACAATTATTATCTCTGTAAAATGCTTTAGTTCCATTTCTTCTCTTACCGTCAATTCCTTCCCTGTATAAATAATAACTGGGGTATTAATCCATTCGCCATGTTCTTTTATATGCTTTAGTAATTGAATCCCCGTCATATCCTCTAATCCAAGATCCAATATAATACAGTCATAATGTTTTACATGTAACGCATTTAAAGTTTCTTTTCCCGAAGTAACAGCTGTTAGCGTAATATTAGAGTAATTTGAAGAAATAAGCTCTTTTATACTCTCTCGCTGGATAATACTATCTTCGACAATTAATAATTGACTTCCTACATCATAAAGTTCTCTATCATCGTAAACTGCGACCTTTTCTATAGTACTCGCTACTTCCTTTTCAACTACCTCAACTCTCTGATTCAAATCAGTTGGTATGAATAGCTTAAACGTACTCCCTCTTCCTTCAGTGCTGTCGACAACAATCTTCCCGTTCAATAAAGAAGCATGCTCTCTACTTATTGATAGTCCAAGCCCAGTTCCTCCGTATTTCCTACTAGTAGTTCCATCAGCTTGTTGAAAAGCCTCAAAAATAATTGATTGTTTATTTTTAGGAATTCCAATTCCTGTATCTGTTACAGAAAAGGAAATATAATCTGTTTCTTCTTCCATATTTAAATCTAAGCTATCTTCTGCAACATGCGATACCTGCAGTGTAACGCTACCACTATCCGTAAATTTAATAGCATTTGCGATTAGGTTTTTTAGTATTTGCTGAAGTATTTTTTCATCTGTGTAAAGAATCTCCTCCTCCAGGAAATCTTTTACTACGTGAAACGTAAGACCCTTTTCGTATGCAATAGCATTAAAGTTTCTTTCGACATAATCAGTAATATCTTGGATTTTCACTTCATTGACATGGATATCTAACTTTCCTGATTCAATTTTAGACAAATCGAGAATATCGTTGATGAGATCTAACAGATCGCAGCCAGCTGAGTTTATCGTATGCGCATATTCAACTTGCTTAGCAGATAAGTTACGAGAATTGTTATCTGCCAATAACTTCGATAAAATGAGTAGGCTATTTAAAGGTGTCCTCAATTCATGCGACATATTAGCTAAAAATTCTGACTTATATTTAGAAGTTAACTCTAATTGTGTCGCCTTCTCCTCTAACTCAGTCTTCGCTCTTTCTACCTCCCTGTTTTTTACCTTGTATTTTTGATTATGTTCTTCAAGTAAGATTGCTTTTTCTTCTAGTTCACTATTAGTTTGCTCTAATTCTCTTGCCTGCTGTTGAAGCATTAGCTCGGATTGTATTAATGCTGTTGTCTGAGTTTCCAATTCTTCATTAAAACGCTTCAATTCCTCATGTTGGGTAGATAACTCTTCTGACTGTGTTTGTAGTTCTTCTGTCATTGTTTGTGATTCCTGAAGTAATTCCATCATTTTGTGTCGACCTGCAATATTGTCAATTATGATACCTGAATAGTCCGCCAGCTCTTCTAATAACTTCCGTTCAATACTACTAAACTTTTGGAAGGAAGCAATTTCATAAACAGCTCTAACCTTGTCCTCAAATACTATTGGTATTATGAGAATTTGCTTGGGAATAGCTTGCCCGACTCCAGAAGCGATATGAGTATAGTTTGTTGGTATATCTACAAGGCTGATCGTCTCTTTAGACAATGCACTCTGACCTATCAAACCTTCTCCTAACCTAATAGTGCTATTTTTATCGTCTAGTTGCTTATATGCATAAGCACCAGTCAGACTAAATAAGGTCTCTCCATCATTTTCTTCATTTAAATAAAAGACACCATATTTACCACCAACTATTGGAGTAATTTCTTGCATAAAGGTGTGAGAAAATGAGATTAAGTCTTTTGAGCTTTGGAGATAAGTAGTTAAATTAGCGAGGTTTTTCATCATCCAGGCTTGCTCTTCATTTCTAGTACTTATTTCAAGTGCTTTTTTCACTTGATTTTCAAGCGCATCTGCCATGGTGTTAAACGAAATAGACAGGTGTCCTAGTTCATCATTGGTTATATTATCTATACGGCTAGACAACTTAGATTGTCCTGACGAAAAGTCACCCATAACACTTGAAATATGATTGATTCCTTTGACAATACCTCTCGTTATAATGATAGAAATAATAATGCCAACTGCAATTCCTATTAGAGCGAGAATAGTTAAAATCATTGAGGTTTTCTGGTAGTCAGAATCCGCTTTAACAAGTGCTGCATCCATGTCAATTTCATAGTAATTAACAAGGTTGAACAGTGAATTGAAGTACTCCTCTTGTATCAACTTTCCCTCAGTTCTAACAAGCTCAGATGCTTCCTGTTTGCTACCAGCTTGTACCAAAGTAATTTCCTTTTCCACAAAATCGTTAAAATTTATTTGTTTTTGCTTAATTTCTAATAAAAGTTTTTCTCCCTCTTCTGTATTGACTAATCTTTCAAGCTCCTCTATCGCCATCCTCCCTCTATCCCCTGCTACACGGATATTATTTATTTCACTTTTAGTTTCGCTTTCGGATTCAGTTAATATGAGATATGAAATTCCTTTTGCTTTATTATTGAATTCATAACGTATGTCAGATATAAGACCAATTTTTTTATATTCATCATTAACTATATCGTTCATTTTATTGAACGTTTCCATTACTGATCTAATCCCAATACCTGCAACAAGACTTAATATAAGTATTAACGCCAGGAATCCTAAGGTTAATTTTTTCTTGATATTCATATCCTAGTCTCCTAACAATCAAATTTATAGATTTTTCAAACTTTTATTTCGTACTACTAATTTACTTGAAGAACACTCAAAAAAATAGTACTAATCTACCTAAATTCCATACTCTATATTTTTAAATTGGATCGAATATCCATAACGTTTTGCCTATAAATCGCTAAAATAATGATATTATCGCAACACCTTTTGAAAATCGAAAAGCCGATAAAAAAAGTCTATTTCGCAACTAAGCGAAACAGACTTTGATTAATATTCATATTTGATATTATTAAATTCTTCCAACAGGACAACCCATTCTCTTTTCTTACTCTTTTAAATATTTCTCCCGCCAAACAACTCGTTCTCTTTCATTCAACTCATTTTCTAGTGTTTCATCCCATTGGTCAAGAAATGTATTCCATACCCGGGCGTATAGAAGATCCTCTGATTTATTGTGCAAAATAAACTCAAAGCAGGGAACATCATCCACATATAATTCAGAGCTGGATACAATTTCAGAAACTACTGTTTGAAGATCTCCATCCACAGTTTCCATCCCTTTTGTTTGGAGGGCGTCTATTAGAACCGCATCTTCCCACTTTAACCTCACCTTTTCCTCAGAAGTATAACGATATAGGTTCAGTGTTTCCTCGCCGTCCAGTGCTGGTTTTATTTCACCTTGCAAAAAGCTACAATGACTTGGGCTATAAAGTAAATTTTGACTTCGGGCATCTAGTTCTTCTTCAAATATTCCTTCTTCCAGTTGATTGCACCCTTTTTCGGTCAGCGTAAGTATTTGGTTTTTTATTTCGATTAAACGAGTTCTCTTCATAATATTGATCAAGTCTTCCATAAATAGCTGCTCTACAAGCAATAATTCACTGATTTGTTTACCACTTGTTAATTCTGCTTTTTGGCATGTTATCAACATCATTTTCATGAGAACATCCATTTTAATACGCTTTACAGGTTTGTATTCCACTTCAATTGTATGAAGTGGAATCGTCCATGCAGTGGACGAAACTATCTTAGCTTGTACATTTTGTTGTAATTCTTTTTTTAGACGTTTTTCTAAATCAATCATTTTAATTTACTCCTATAGCTAAAAACGTTATTTATTACCGTCTTTCTGAAAGTTAATCAGTCCATTATTCCCTTTTACAATTTGAAGCAAGCGTTCATACATTTCTCTAGAGGTTCTTTGTTTTGCTCGTTTTGTGAACATATGGGAGCTTCCTACTAAGATAAGTAGCTCTCTTGCTCGTGATAATGCAACGTTTAAGCGGCGATAATCATTTGCAAATCCAATATCTCCACTCTTTTCTTGATTGTTTCTTACCATACTTAAGAGAATGACATCCATTTCCATCCCCTGAAACTTGTCTACAGTTCCAGTTCTGAAGGTCAAATGTGATAAGTTTGCTTGTTGCCCTATAAGACGGTCAATTCGTTTAACCTGTTCTCCATAAAAACTAATGACCCCAATACTTTTACGTTCATCTGGATCCATTCTTCCTTCTTTTTTTGCATTAGCTGTAGCATCATTCAAATCGATTAGTACATCACGGATAGCATCTAACTCTGCTTGGTTGAATCTACTTTTGCCATCCTTCATACGTTCTTCAAAATATGGTTTTTCGCTTGGCATATCTAGCCATAGCAAATGGTCTTTTCTTTTCACATATCTGGACTCAAGTAGATGATCACGAGCAGTATCTGAATCGGCCAACCCGCATTGTAGTCGATAATTTTCTTCCTCATAAAATGGAGTGATAGTCTCCATTATACTTTCATGCATTCTATATTGAATTGCTAGCATCGTCTTGCTCGTCTTTGGTAAATTTTTGAATAAACGTTCGAATAATGATTCCTTCAAAAGCTTTTTCAACTCGTCTTTTTCTTCTAGATTATCACTTTCTTCTAGTATTGCCTGAAGTGTTTCATCTAGAGTGTCTTCACCGACTAGTGGAGGAAGCTGATGATGGTCACCTACTAAGATAATCTTCTTACCTTTTAACATTGGCAGAAGCAACTCAGGTGGTGTTGCTTTAGAAACCTCATCAATAATAACAACATCGAAAACAGGATAGTTTTCCATAAACTCTTTACGAGCTGATGCAACACATGTTGTTCCGATTACATTAGCATGTCGAACATATAGCTTACGAATTTCATCTAAATCGTGGTCATTTGCTTCTTTCAATAATAAGTACCACTCATTTTGAACTGCTTGGGTGATCGGAAGATGATCCTTCTCTAGTTGAAGTTTTACCATTTCCCCTTTAGTTCCTTTTATCGCTTCCACCGTATTTTCGAGTGCTTGCTCTGGATTTTGAAGCAATATTTCATCTAAAGCTTTTAGTATGCGCTCTTGCTCTAAACCATCTGCATTCACTTGTTTAGTTTTTAGTTCATTGTCTTGGAGAACTGCTTCTTTCTCTTCTAGTTCCTTGGTTACCTTTTGAAGATCTCTCTTTTTCATTTCCAGTTGTTCCATATAGCTTGTTACGGTTTCTTCCGTTTTTTTCAATGCTACAATAGAGCTTTCCATCTCCAATTTCTTGTCTTTTAGTTCTGCTGAGGTAGAAAGTAGTTTGGTTGTATCAATTTCTATCTCTAGCTGCTTCACTGTTTTTTGTAGAAAGTCTAATTGATTCTTTTCATTTATAGCCTTATTAGCTAATTCAGTTTTCAGATGTTGCAGTGACATCATCTCTCTATTGGTATCACTGAGGACTTGAGACTTAATCGATTGAAATTTAGTTATGGAACTATTTTTTGCCATTTGAACGGTTGATTTCTGTTTTATAACAAATTTTTCTCTTACATATAATCCTTCAAGCAAAATAGCTAACTTTTCGGTAGTAAGTTCATCATCAGCTGTCATTATATGTTTCATCCGATTCATAAACTGATGAATTTCTTTCACTGTGTATTCAGAATCAAATAGAATGCCACTTCTCCCCATATTATTTTTAACATTTTCAAAAGGAAACTTATATTTCTGAAGAAGCTTTTCTACATAATCTATTGCTGCGAATAAGCGAGAGTTTAGCTCTTGCCAATCAGTGAAAGCTAATATCTTACCAATTAGCTCGTCTAATTCAGTCATCTGAAACTGCAGCTGAGAAGAACATTCTATTTCATATTCATTCATTTTACTTTTCAATTGATCAACCTTGCGAATAGAATCAATATCACTCTTTAACATTTCTAAATGATTTAGCTTGACCAGTACCTCTTGATATTTTTCTCTATATGTCTCCACATTTATTTCTGTTTGCTGCAGGGAATCTATAGTTTCTTTATATAGTATATAATTTTGAATATCCTTTATCTTTACCATAAATTGATCTATCTCTGAGTTTAGCTCTTCCCTTGTAGGATTAGTTTGGATAAATCGATCCATTGTTTCTAATTCATGAGCTAAAGCTTCCGACTTTACTCGTACGTCGTAAAGACTTATTTCTAGCTCCTCACGATCTTTTTTTAATAAAACTATTTGCTTTTTTAACTGTTTAATTTCTTCTAATCTAACTTCGTGTTCCACTTTTGCTTCCGCTTTTTGTTCAATAGCTTTTTTTATTAATATTTGTTCTTTACTAAGTTCTTCAATTCGACACTCACATCCAGCTATTTGTTCAAGAAGCTGACCTTCTCTTAAAGAATGCTCGTCCAATTCTTTCTTTAAAGAAATTAACGTTTGCTCTTTCCAGTACAGTCCGACATTTTCTTCAATAAACCTTTTGCCTTCCTCTTCAATACTTTCTGTCCTACCGAATCGTAAAATACGAATTTCTTTGTTTGAAAGTAATCTACTAAGGGCATTGTCTACTGCTAAATTAGACTGGGATGCTACAAGTGTACGTAAGCCAGCCTTCGCATTTTGCTGACATATTTCAGAAATCACCGTCGTTTTCCCAGTTCCTGGTGGGCCTTGAATTACATATAAATCTTCAGCCGACATGGCACCAACAACCGCTTCTTGTTGAAATTCGTTTAGCTGGTTATGGAATTCTAATTCTCGACGTTTTGCATTCACGCGAATGGTTGGTCGATCTTCAAATAAGATCTTTTCCAGATTTGGATTGGCTGCGAGTCCATTTTGTAAATCTTCAAAACCCTTTCGAAGTCGTCTAATTTGGCTTAGGGATGCGAAATTACTAAAAACTACCTCTTTCGATTTGGGATTCCACTGATTTTTCCTTGCTAATTCTCTAAACTTTGGTTTAATCTCTACTTCAATTGTTTGTTTTGCCCGATCTGCTTTCAAAATATCTCCTACGTCATTTTGAAATCCCTTTAACGTCACACTGAGGCCTCTTAGGTTTTTCCATTCGTTGGCATTCATCGTGCAGCCATGCAATGTCATACGACTAAAATCCGCATTGAAAGCAAGTTTTGAATAAGGACTTGCTATATCTGCAATATCGGCATTACGTTCTTGAATCTTCAAGTAACCTTCCCAGCTAGAAATCCGTTTTTTTACATACTCTGAACGCTCTTCTGCAACAGGAAGATCTTGAATTTTGGTGTGCAACACAAGTGGCATTCCTGCTCCATTATTTCTAGTAGTAACAAAATCCAAATCAACCGCAAGACGACGATTAGTACGTACAGGAACTTTAGGACCTCTAACATGTAAACCCGTTGCGAGTAAACCATCCTTTTGCAGGATGCACTCCATCACGACTACTCGACTATCTACTTTTTCCGCTAACTTAACGTTCGTTACATTATCAAAATATATGGAAAGTGATGTATTTCCATGATTATTTACTGGGCGTTTTTCAATGTATACCTCAAAAGAATTTTGTATGTTAAAAAAGGCATGTTCATCAGTTGACCATTCCTGAATTCCTTTGCGTGCCTTATTTGTAATCATTAAATTGCAGCGCATCGTTTTAACTAAGGTTGCTGATTGGCTCATGAACAACCCTCCTTCTTTATTGTAGTGATTACGTAATTTGTCCAACTTGTCTATGTTATCATTTTTACCTTAGAAATTGCATAATCCAACTTATCTAAATTCTAAAAAGCACTACTTAAATATCATTTCAATAGTTTCTTTAGGTATATTTATGTATTTTTTGTGAATTTTTATTGTTATCTCTTTTAATGTTTATTATGATAGAATTACAGTTTTTGGCTGAAAATTCTAAATACTGAATATATTTTAGGAGGAACATGAATGGCTAATAATATCGAAAGCTCTGTTAACTCAGTAAGTTCCCTAGAAAAAAGGAAACAGAATTCGTCAAAAAGTTCTAATCTCAGACCTTCTCCAACTGTTGGTATGACAAATTATTCTGCAATAGCAGAGAGTGAAGAATTCAAAGCATTAAAAAAGAAAAAGAATAAATTTATTTTACCTATTACAATATTTTTCTTACTAAGTTATATTTTGCTACCTATTTTGACTTCTTATACGACTATTTTAAATAATAATGCTTTTGGTGATATTGCTTGGGTTTGGATTTATGCCTTTGCACTTTTTGTGATGACCTGGGTGTTATGCATGATTTATGTACGCAGAGCTAATGAATTTGATAAAGATGCTGAGAAGATTTTTGACAAAGAAAAGGCCGGTGATTATGAATGAATGCAATAGGATTATCTTTTTTTGTAGCAATAGTAGGACTAACTTTATTCGTTACATACATTGCCTCCAAACGGACAAACTCAGCTAGTGAATTCTATACTGCGGGCGGAGGATTATCTGGTTGGCAAAATGGGATCGCGATTGCCGGAGATTACTTATCTGCCGCTTCTTTCCTAGGTATCGCTGGAGCAATAGCACTTTTTGGTTTTGACGGTTTCTTTTATAGCATTGGTTATTTAGTCGCTTACTTGGTTGTGTTATATATTGTAGCTGAACCACTACGAAATCTCGGGAAATATACACTCGCTGACATGATTACTGCTCGATTTGATCAAAAGAAAATTCGCGCAGCTGCTGCAATAAGTACGTTAACAATTGTTTTATTTTATATGATTGCACAGCTAGTAGGTGCAGGCGCACTTATTCAATTATTATTAGGGATCGACTACTGGATTGCCGTTCTTTTAGTCGGTGTTATGATGACTATTTATGTACTTTGGGGCGGAATGGCTGCAACTAGTTGGGTACAAATTATAAAGGCTGCTTTGTTGATGATAGGGACTGTACTTATTTCTATTTTAGTATTGTGGAAATTCAATTTTAATATTTTAGGAATGTTTACAGAAATGAAATCTGTAACCGCTAATGGTGAAGCATACTTACATCCTGGTGTGAAATATACAAATGGCTTAGATACGATATCTATGATGATTGCATTAGTACTTGGAACTGCTGGTCTACCACATATATTGATGCGATTCTTTACTGTAAAAGATGCAAAAACTGCACGTAGCTCTGTTGTTTACGCTACTTGGATTGTAGGTATCTTCTATGTATTAACTATTTTCTTAGGTTTTGGCGCTGCTGCTTTTGTTGGTTCTGATGCAATTATAGCTGCTAATCCTGCTGGAAATATGGCTGCTCCTCTACTTGCTCAGGCTTTAGGTGGCGACATACTAATGTCATTTGTCTCAGCTGTTGCATTTGCTACAATTTTAGCTGTTGTAGCAGGTCTTGTTTTATCAGGAGCATCCGCTTTCGCACATGACTTATATGGACAAATTATCAAAAAAGGAAAAGTAACAGAAAAAGAACAAATGAATGCCGCACGTCTTGCTTCTGTTGGTGTTTCTGTATTCTCTATTTTGTTAGCACTTGGCGCACAAACAATGAACGTGGCATTCTTAGTTTCCCTTGCATTTTGTATAGCGGCAAGTGCAAACCTTCCTGTAATCATTTACACAATTTACTGGAAAAACTTTAATACAACCGGTGCCTTGACTGCTATCATCACTGGTCTGATTTCTGCTCTTGTTCTAGTTGCCCTAAGTCCTAATCTTTGGGCTGCAGACGGCTCCATGGCCTTCACCGGGGAAGCTCTCTTCCCACTTACTAACCCTGCCTTAGTCTCGGTTCCTCTTGGATTTTTAGGTGGTTGGATCGGCACACTAGTAGGAGCCCGTGCAGATCAACGAAAATATGCGGAAGTAGATGTAAAAGCAAACATTGGGTTAAAGTAATATTTAAGAAAACCCGGACTAAAAAGATGTCCAGCCCCCTTCAAGTTTCAAAGCCTGTTTTTAAAGTTGCCAAAGTGCTTCGGATAACTTGTTGCTATATAATGATTTTTTGGAGAGGTTGGTCGTGGCTTAGGTCACGACCAACCTCTCTTTTCTTATGACATTTATCTGTCCATCTAAGGAAGCCCCCGTAGATACAATTACGGGGCTCAAACGCTACTCTATACGGTAGATACCAGCTATTTTTATGTCGGATACTTTTTTACTAGTTGAAGACCCTTTTTGCAATCAAGGTACTATAAATACTGATTTTATGCACTCAAGTAGCATGAACATCCTTAAACTTAATGAATGATTTGATCTCACTTTACCTTTACTTGCTCTCACCCATTCTTTACTCGCTTCCAACTTTGTCTTATTTGCGGTCGTAGATGATTTACTTGCTCTAAGACTACATTTACTTGCGGTCTACTCCCCTTTACTTGCGGAATGGATAATTTTACTAATTCACAGCCTGGATGTGTAAAATCGAATTACAAATCGTTGCTCTCTACAAAGCCAAGTCCGGGGAAAGCGTCCGCCTGAAGCTGAAATCATATATCAAGAACCCTATGATCACGAGACATTTTTATATACCTTTTTAACTAAGAAAACCGATTCCTTTGAGGAATCGGTTTTCTTCATTCATATTTACTGGGCTTGGTCGGGAAATACTCTTTCTACTGTATCTGTAAATTCATCAAAAAAGCCTTCAACTGGCTCATCTGCTCTAATTCTGTCACCGTAGTCTCTAAACTGTTGGCTAAAATCAGGGTTTGCAGAAACATATACATTGTTGAAATCAACATTTTCTGCTTTTGCTGCATCGGAAATTTTAGTTTTTATTTCTTCCGTTTCTTCCGTACCTTCACTTAGCTCTACTGCTACGTATGCATTATTATCAGTAACTAGTACACTTGCTGACTCTACTTCCTCTAACTCTGTTATTACATCGGCTACTTCATCCGCTACTTCTACATTTTGGTCCTCTGTGTTGTTTGTAGTACCTTCATCACCTGTACCACCATTTGTAGCATCATCATTAGTAGTACCTGCATCTGTTCCATTAGCACCTTCATTTGCAGTGTCCGTGTTTTCTGTTGCATTATCCGTACCATTGTCTTTTGCCTCATCGTTATTATTATTTCCGCAAGCGGTCAATATACCGATTAGAAGCATCATAAATACTATTTTCAGTAGTTTATTCATTTACCTTTCCTCCTTATGATTTGCTATACAAATAGCTTGGTCTATTTCAAGTGAAATATGCGTAAGTTCATAAAAATGGAATCAATCTCTGATATAATTTATTTAATTAAAAATGATAAGGGGAGATTATCAAAAATGAGTATGGATATTATAAAGCAGCTTGAGGCATCATACGATGAAATGGTCAGCATCCGACGCTATTTACATATGCATCCCGAAGTATCATTTCAGGAAACCGAAACAGCAAAATATATACAAAATTTCTATACACATTTAGAAATACCTTTCCAAGCTAACGTTGGCGGTAATGGGGTAGTCGCTCGAATAAAAGGTGCATTTCCAGGTAAAACCGTTGCGCTTCGAGCAGACTTTGACGCTCTCCCAATCCAAGACGAAAAAGACGTTCCCTACAAATCGACTTTTCCAGGAGTTATGCATGCATGTGGTCATGATGGACATACTGCAGCTTTACTCATACTTGCCCGTACAATCAATGAATTCAAAGACCAACTCGCAGGTGAATATGTATTTATCCATCAGCATGCAGAAGAATATGCTCCCGGTGGCGCTAAACCGATGATTGAGGCTGGTTGTCTAGATGGAGTAGATGTAATTTTCGGTACACATTTATGGTCCCAAACTCCTTTAGGCACTATCGAATATAAGAGCGGACCCATTATGGCTGCAGCCGATCGTTTTTCTATCACAGTCCAAGGTAAAGGTGGACACGGGGCAAATCCACATGACACAAAAGATTCTATTGTAATAGCTTCTCAATTAGTTGTAAACTTGCAACAATTAGTGGCAAGACGTGTGAACCCTACTGAATCTGCAGTACTTTCTGTCGGTTCTTTTATAGCGGATAACGCCTTTAACATTATTGCGGACACTGTGAAAATGACTGGTACCGTTCGAACATTTAAACCAGATGTTAGAGATTTAATGGAAAATGAACTAAAACGCGTTATAGAAGGCACATGCTATACAGCGGATTGTTCTTATTCTTTCCTATACGAAAGAGGCTATCCCCCAGTAATTAATCATAAAGAGGAGACAGAGTATATTGCAGACATTGCTAGAGCTGTTCCAGGAGTTAATAAAGTCAATGAATCCGAATTATTGATGATCGGGGAGGATTTTGGTTATTATTTAGAAGAAATCCCTGGTACGTTCTTCTTTACCGGTGCTATGCCTGAAGGGGATGTATTCCCTCACCATAGTCCTATGTTCGATTTTGATGAACGCGCAATGCTAATAGCTGCCAAAACGTTGGGTATGGCCGCGATTAACTTTCAAGGTAAATAATATTATAGTCAAATTAAACAACTCAATTGCCAGTAATCCCAAGGAGTAGAGAACCGTGATTAATTTTGCGGTACTCTACTCTTTTTCATTATCACGGCTAAATATTGCTTATCATACTTAACAATTGACTACTTACTTTCTAACACCAAGCACTTGCGTATAGGATACTCAAAACCCTATCTCCCTCTACTTGTGGGATATAGGAATTTGTTGTACGATTAGTTGTTTGCATTAACAATAATTATTACTGTTAGAAAGTTTGGTGGAAGAAAATGAATACAAAAGCATTAACACTTGCATTATTCACCGTCGCTATTTGGGGTTCCTCTTTTGCAGCGATTAGCGCAAGTTTACAGGGTGGCTATTCTGCAGGGCATTTAATATTAGTTAGATTTCTGATTGCTTCTATTATATTTCTTGTTATCGCAATTTGGCCTGGAGTCAAATTTCAGTT
Source organism: Psychrobacillus psychrodurans (assembly GCA_900114885.1). Taxonomy (GTDB): domain Bacteria; phylum Bacillota; class Bacilli; order Bacillales_A; family Planococcaceae; genus Psychrobacillus; species Psychrobacillus psychrodurans. Next base: position 69,641 of record FOUN01000001.1, on the reverse strand, counting down.
ACCTCAAAAGGAAGATATATTTAAAATTGTAATTCTCGGTTTTATCGGGATTAATATATACCATCTTTGCATCACGTTTGGACAACTGTCGATATCAGCCGGAACGGCTGGTATGCTGATTGGTTCAGCGCCTATCTTCACGACTATTATCGCTATTATTGTATTGAAGGAACGACTTGGTAAAATCGGTTGGTTCGGATTAGCTTTTGGATTTGTCGGTATTATTTTAATAGCTATAGGGACAGGCGGAAGCACTTTTGGTATTTCTCCAGGCGTATTTTTAGTTCTGATTGCAGCTTTTTCAACCGCAATCTTTTTCGTTTACCAGAAGCCTTTGTACAAAAAGTATAGTGCCATTGAATTGACGGCTTATTTTACCTGGGTAGGTACTATACCTTTTTTGTTCTTTGCACCTGGACTGTTCGAAGAAATTCAGCACGCGACTATAGAGGCTAATTTATCTGCAGTTTATATAGGAGTATTCCCAACTGCAATCGCGTATTTAACTTGGGCTATGGCATTGTCCTATAGTGAAGCAAGCTCTGTTTCCAATTCCCTGTATTTAGAACCGGTCGTTGCGATTATCGTGACGTGGATTTGGTTGCAGGAACTCCCTACAGCTCTTTCTATTGTAGGAGGATTCGTGGCAATCGCTAGCGTCATTATTGTTAATTTGTACGGCAAGAAAAATCAGCTAAAACTTTCACAACAAGCTACCATCAATACTTATGATAAAATAGATATACTTTAATTGAAAGGAAGTACGATACATGAAATCTCCTTTTACATTTAACCATACAGCACCCATCAACACTTCAAAAAAACAACCTGCTATATTTTTACTACATGGTATGGGCAGTAATGAAGCAGATCTACCTCAGCTAGTGAGAGATTTCGAGAACACCCATCATATTTTTAGTTTACGTGGGCCAATAGTACAGAAACCTGGCTATTCATTTTTCGAAATTGAAGAAATCGGAAAACCAATTAGAGATATATTCGACAAAATCGTGACGCATATTCAGGCATTCATTCGAGAGGCAATTGTCGAGTACAACTTAAATCCTGATAACATTACGATACTAGGGTTTAGTCAAGGTGCTATCCTTGCCCAAACGGTGGCGCTGACAATGGGAAATGAAATTAGTAAAGTAGTTGCTTTAAGTGGATATATACCTGAGTTTGTAAAAACAGAATATAGCAAGCGAGACGTTAATCATTTATCCATCTTTATCTCACATGGCAATTATGACTATGTGATTCCTTCACAGTGGGGGATTGAAAGTAATGACTATTTTGAAGCAATGGGAGCAAAAGTAACTTTTAAATCATATAATGATGGTCATGGAGTTACACCAGAAAATCATCAAGACTTAGTAGAATTTTTAAATAAAAACTAATTATTTTCGAAGCGGAGAAATATGTTATAAGAAACATATTTCTCCGCTTCGATTTTTATTATGCACCAACCTGAAAATATTCACTAGGTGTTTGCTATTCAACTTAATAGCAAAAGCTGAAAAATTCTGATAAAATTATAATATCCTTTGCATAAGAATGCGTTGTTTTTTATGAAACTTATTGCATCGTATCCTCGTATAAATGGTATGACTAAAATTTGGAGGTAAAAGAATGGGCATTAATTTAGTTAAGGGTCAAAAAATTGATTTAACTAAGGGTAGATCTTCCCTTTCAAGTGTTATGGTAGGACTAGGATGGGACCCTGTGGAAAAGAAAAAAAGCGGTGGTTTTTTAGGTGGATTACTAGGTGGAGGCAGTGGTGGCGGAGCAGCTATCGATTGTGACGCATCAGTACTTTTATTAGATGAAAAGGGCAAATTAGTATCTAAGCAGCACGTTATTTATTTTGGAAATAAAACAAGTCAAGATGGAAGCGTTGTCCATTCTGGAGATAATTTAACTGGAGACGGCGATGGAGACGACGAAGTGATCAACGTGAATCTGAGTGCTATTTCGCCATCTGTACATAGATTGGTGTTTGTAGTAAACATTTATCAAGCAAAACAAAGAAAACAAGACTTTGGACTAATTCAAAATGCATTTATCCGTCTAGTGGATAATGGTACAAAAGAAGAATTAGTTCATTATAATTTAAGCGAAAGCTATGCAGGTAAAACATCTCTTATTCCTGGAGAGCTATACCGTAACGGATCAGATTGGAAATTCTCTGCAGTTGGTGAAGGTACATCAGATTTAGATATCGGATCAATAGCAAACAAATACTTATAAGGAGTGGTTAAAAGTGGGCATTAACTTATCAAAAGGTCAAAAAGTAGATTTAACAAAGACAAATCCTGGTTTAGTTAACGTAACTGTAGGTTTAGGCTGGGATACAAATAAATACGACGGAGGGAAAGACTTCGACTTAGACTCCTCTGTATTTCTATTAGGCAGTAACAGCAAATGTTCTTCAGAAGGTGACTTTATATTCTATAACAACACTACTGGTGGTAACGGGTCTGTTGTTCATACAGGAGATAATCGGACTGGTGATGGAGACGGAGATGACGAGCAAGTAAACGTTAACCTGTCGACTGTGCCAACTTCTGTGGAGAAAATTGCTTTTTGTATCACAATTCATGATGCAGAAGACAGAGGACAAAACTTTGGCCAAGTAAGCAATTCATACGTACGTATTTTAAATGCAGATACACAAGAAGAATTGATTCGCTATGATCTTGGTGAAGATTTCTCCATTGAAACTGCAGTCGTTGTTGGTGAGCTATATCGCCATAATAACGAATGGAAATTCAATGCAATTGGAAGTGGATACCAAGGCGGTCTTGGAGCATTAGTTTCGGACTTCGGCTTGAATTAATAACTTCTCTCAAAAAGCAAGGGTATGCTTCCTTGCTTTTTGTTTTAGTATCTGAAGAAAGTAGAGGTATTTGGGTATACCTAATAACTCCTTCTTCATTCTTAGGAGTGGAAAATATGAGACAATTCAGAGGGGTTAGTGAGAAAGAGATACGTCAATTCTTTCATATACCACCTAGCGACTTTTCCAAAAATTTGGAAAGAAAAAAATTAGGGATGGCTATGGGAGCAGCTTTATACTTACCAGGTTCAATGCCCAATTTCACCGATAAACTATCAAAAAATAATTTAAAGAATTTAACAAGTGCTATCATTTGTTTAGAGGATGCTGTCTCCGATTCGGAACTTTTAGAAGCAGAACTAAACGTTGTAAATGAATTAAAATTAATTGAACAAAATGATCAAAATAGCTTAATAGATATAAATAATATTCCTCTCTTATTTATCAGAATAAGAACCGTCCAACACCTAGAAAAGGTTGCTACTTTATTAGGAAGTGCTATTCAATATATTACCGGATTCGTTTTTCCAAAGTGCACCTCCTATAATGCAAAAAGCTTTTTTTTATGTTTAGAAAGTATTAATCTTCAGTATTCTACTCATTTATATGGGTTACCTATTTTAGAAACTAAAGAAATTATTTATACAGAAACTAGAGAGCAAGAACTTTCTAAGCTTTATACAGTTTTCAAGCAGTTTGAAGACCTTGTACTAACTATACGAGTTGGTGCTACGGATTTCACCAGCCTTTTCAGTCAAAGACGTCCTGGGAATAGAACAATCTATGAACTGCTACTAATCACCAATTGTTTCACCGATATATTAAACAAATTCAATCGTAAAGAAGATAACTTCATCGTTTCTGGACCTGTTTATGAGTACTTTGAAACTCTAGATTCCTTTCGTCTCTTCACGGATGTAAATAGTATAGAGTCCATACTGTGGAATGAGGTTCAACTCGACCTTTTAAATGGTTTCTACGGAAAGACCTGTATACACCCTTCTCAAATCGATATCGTAAATAGTGGATATATAGTGCCTAAGGAGTTATTTGAAGATGCATGTTTAATCATTGAAAATAAGGCTGAAACAAATGGAGTTTTGCGAAGTTCTGCTAAAAACAAAATGAATGAGGTTAAACCTCACTACAGCTGGGCTATGAAGATTATTGCTCAAGCAGAAATATATGGGGTGTTAAAAGAAAATGTTACATCACTCGACTTCCTTCAATACATCAAAAACCTATAATTTACATGGAGATTTAAAGCTAGTAATAGACATTAAAGATAATCCTTATAATTTCTCGCCGGAAGCACTTTTCCAAATGGCTGTGAGAATTAATAAAAAACGCCAATTTTTATTCGTAAGTCGACTTCTTGGTAAGCATTTAGCAGTGGATCCAGCTATTTCACTAGGTACTGGAACTATTCTAGCTTCAATGCTTATGAAGAATGAAAGCTTAGATACTCACCCATTAGTAAATGAACTCGTTCAGATGATCAATTCAGGAATACCCAATCGAAAACTAAGTCTGGACTCTTTAAGCTATAAGTCCAACTTACCAAGTAAGACCGTATTCATTGGATTTGCGGAAACAGCAACCGGCCTAGGTCATGCAGTATTTCATCACTTTCAAGACGCTTATTATATTCATACAACTAGAGAAGAAATTCTACATATGGAACCTTCCTTCTATTTTGAAGAAGAGCATTCACACGCAACCTCTCACAGAGTCTATGCACCTGAGCAAACACTAAAGGATGCGGACACGATTGTGTTAATAGATGATGAAATAACGACAGGTCTTACACTCTCCAATTTAATCGTTGCATTAAATAAATCTTTTCCAGGTAAAAAATATAAAATTCTCTCTATATTAGACTGGAGAACTAAAGCACATCAACATGATTTTAATGAACTAATGAATACACATCAGATTTCTGCTGAAATTATTACGATTATGGGTGGCCAATTCACTCTACTAAATCAGGCATCAATCGAAGAAAAGGACACTCCTATTCTAAGCGGTATGCAACCATTTTCAGTTTTCGTTGACGAAAAATCAGCTCTAGAAATTACCTCTAAGCATCGGAGTGAGCATGGAATCTATTGTAACTTCACAGGGAGATTTGGTTTATCAAGCAATCTTCACGAAGAAATGGATGCTTGGATAGAAAGTTTTATAAATAAGCTTCCTAATTTAAATAAGAGCAAATCCACTCTAGTTATAGGCATTGGAGAAAACATTTATCTCCCGCTTAGATTTGCACTTGCCTTTGGAAATAATACAAAAGTACAAACTACCACAAGAAGTCCTATCTTAGCAAAAACAGAAGAATTATATCCTATCCAGCATAAATGTAAATTTATGTTGCCTGATTCCAAAGGTATTAACCAATATTTATACAACCTCTCAGAAATTGATGCCGAACAAATCATTGTTATTTCTGAGTCTGTTCAAGAACCTGCCACCTGGTTTCCACTTCTTTCCTACTTGGAGACGTTAGCGCCGGTTTCGTGGGTATCTCTTACTCACCCAGTTAGAGGTGAAAACAATGACTATTAATACAGATGGATTGGTAAAATCAAGCTACTCTAAGGAAGACATCACTTTCTTACTTAAGGATTTATCGGGTGTTCAGATTGAGTCTTCTGTAGAATCTAGAGAACAACTATTTCAAACAGGCAGTCACTACTCCGAAACTTTGCCCATTGAAAATCGACCAACCTCTGAGTATACGGAGTTATATCAACAGGCTATGCAGGATTCGGCTGATCATATCGCACAATTAGTAGGGGTATTATGTAGAAGGGTAAGACGATATGCAGGTACTGATGACGTCGTGATCGTTTCACTCGCAAGAGCAGGAAGCCCAATCGGGATATTAATGAAGCGATACGCAGAAAAATTTATGAAACTTAAATGGCCACACTTTAGTATATCTATACTAAGAGGAAAAGGAATCGATGAGAAGGCTGTCCGAACTATTAGAGAGCAATATCCGAAAAGCCATATTCAATTCGTTGATGGGTGGACTGGAAAAGGTGCTATACAAAACGAGTTAACTAAGTCCATTCAAAAGTTAAATGCAGCATACAACCTTAACTTAAATGATGACCTCGCCGTTTTAACCGATCCAGGCGAATGTGCCACATTATTTGCAACAAGAGAAGACTTTCTTATTCCGAACGCTTGCTTGAACTCAACGGTCTCAGGATTAGTTAGTCGAACTGTATTGAATAATGCCTTTCAAGATGTAGATGATTACCACGGAGCTAAGTATTACGTTGATCTTGAGGAAATGGATGTATCCAACGAATTTATCGAAAATATATCCAGTCGATTCCAAGAACAGGAACCAATCATAACTGAACTTATAAAAAATTTTCCAATCACAAACATACGGACTTGGAAAGGCATGCAGGAAGTGGAGTCCATTGCCAGTAAGTTCTATAAGAATGCTGATATTAGTAAAGTAAAGCCAAGTGTTGGAGAAACGACTAGAGTGCTGTTAAGGAGAAAGCCTTTTAAAATATTACTTAGTGATGATAAACACCCATCCCTACGTCATATTCTCCTCTTATGTAAGGAAAAAAATATTCCAACTGAAATTGTACCAGGGCTCTTTTACCTTGCCATCGGGTTGATAGAATCGGAGGATCGAATATGACAATCCTATTTGCTAGTGATTTAGATCGAACACTTATATATAGTAAAAATTCAAGAGGACAAGAAGTTAGCAATGAAGATTTTGTAGCTGTAGAATGGGTCGATGAAAAACCAACTGCATTTATGACCATTAAAAGTCTACAGTTGTTTCAACATATAGCCTCCTCTACAACCTTTTTGCCCGTAACAACTAGAACAGCTGAACAATACAATCGAATTACAGGTTTATATCATACAGTAGAAAAACCAAAATATGCAGTTGTATCAAATGGTGCTGTTATTTTGCAGGACGGCGAACCGCTTGCAGAATGGTCAGATAAAGTAATCGCACAAATGCAGCAGAATCGCACCTCCATAGAACATGTACTCCCTCAGCTGGATGCATATATAAAAAACAAATTTGTCCTTAACGTTATGCAAGCAGAATCATGGTTTGTATATCTAATTATTGATGAACATGCATTTTCAGTCGAGGATTTTGAAAATCTTTCTCAAATCTTTTATCAGCAAGGCTTCTCTCTTTCCCACCAAGGGCGAAAGGTATATATCATGCCAACTTGCATAAACAAATCGGCTGCACTCCAATTTGTAGCAGAGCGAATTGCTGCAAATACGGTCATAGCCGCTGGGGATTCCATGCTCGACTTCGATATGGTTATAAGTGCCACTCATGGTTTTATCCCTTCCCATGGTGAAGCAAATCATAAAGGCGTACATCTTCCTCCTCACGTATCTATTACAACCCAAACAGGTGTATTAGCAGGAGAAGAAATATTAAAAAAGGTGAACGATTATTTGTTATAATATGTATGAATAGGAGGGAAAGCCCATGGTTAATTTAAATCCCATCAGGATGAAGTCGTGGGATTCATCTAATATCGGATTATGGTTGAAAGATTCTTTAGGAGATCCTTCTCAAGTAACATTAGACGGAGAGAACTTAAAATATCCTCAATTAGTTTGCCAGTATATTGGCATGTCCTTAGATGAAGATGAATATTTCTCAATTCTGCATACACAAGTTAATGAATCCTCAGGAAAACTAAGCATACTGACTGGGGTACTTAACAAAGGAATTTCTGCCGAGAAATTACGAGCACTCAACCAACTCTTTGATACGCATAGGAAAGAAAAAGGACTTTCTCCAAATCGAATGGTTGCCTTTCTTGATGGATACTCATTATTGCCAAATTTGAAAGATTTGGGTCTAAATAGACGAATTAGAACTGTCCTAATAGATTTACTAAAGAAGTTACAAAACAGCTACACAGAAGGCACACTTCATCATGAATTTCGCCGTATTACTACTGATCTTGTAAAGTGGATTTTCAATCATGTAGAACCAGTGTTAGAGAAAATAGATTTCGAACAAGGTCTTCCTGCATTTCTTTGGTACGGCAGTGCAACTCCTAGCGAAAAATGGTTTCTTACATACTTAGCTGATTTCGGTCTCCATGTAGTTATTTTCAATCCAAGTGATGAATCATGGCCCAAAAGCCTACTGGCAATCGCGGATGACCTTAGTTTCCGTTTCCCTAAGGTTTCTCAAGATATAAAACCGCTCCCAGATGAGATGCCAAAAATTGCAGGTACTGTAGCATTTAAAGCAACCCAAGAAATTAACGAGCTTTTACATCATGAAGATTCAGGACTTTATAAACCTTTTCAATTTAAAGCGTATTCCATTAACTCAATCCGTTTGAAAACTACAGAAGATGAAGCTTTCTTGATTTCTAAAGAAAGAGCAATGATTCGTCCTCACTTCCAGGTTAGCAACCGACAGGTAACAATTCCTGTAGTCTTCGCAAAACTGTTAGGTATAGACAAAAATAGAAAACGGTTTTGGAATAACGTTCATTCGTTAACAGAGCGAGATGACACACAAGTAATTCGCCAATTCCCTTTCACGAAGGAGCAAAAAACGAATCAGCTATTCCATTACCGAGATGCATTAAAAGCAGATGGTATGCTAGATCCCGAAAAAATGAAAGCTGCAAATTGGTGGACATATGATAAACTCCCTTTAGGCACGCAAACTGTTATCGGGGAGACAATCGCCAAACACGTAAGCGAACCAATACTTATTCGCCAGTCCAATGAAACATTGGAGGACCTCCAATTATACGCATTTGCACAATCCATGGTATTACCTGATTTTGTTATTCGTCTTTTACAAACATTTGATTACCCTCAATTTGTTCCAACAATATTTATTTATAACGAGGAGAATGGTCCTGAACTTTCAAGAACTGATGCCAACGCCTTATGTATGATGCACCATTTAGGTCTAGATATTGTTATCGTGAATCCTAAAGGGCATCTTGATATTGAAAAATGGGTACTAGAAGGCACCTTCGATATACACTGGATGGACGATAGAAGTTTCAATGATCCATTTAAAGAACCAAGTGTAGTTCAGAAGATTTTCAAGAAATTTCTATAGAAATGGGGAGAAAACGTGGAATTACAAAAACTAGAAATTGAACAGCAAGAACAAATGATGGAGGAAAGTAACGATTTAAAAGCACAGCTGAAACGTGACCCACAAGTATTACAGCTAGTAGCAAAAATTGACCCAAAAAACCAAGTTGGTCTATTAGAATTTGGTCGTGAGCCAGCTGATGAAATCTCCAAGTTTACAGGACAAATTTTAAGCACGATCAAGTCCAGTAGTATGGAAGAATCCAGTGAACTATTAAAACAGCTCGGTAAGATTATGGATAAATTTGACAAAAAAGACTTTGTTGAAAAACCCTCTTTCTTCGGTAAAATCTTTAAACAAGGTGAGAAATTAATCGAAAAGCTATTCAATAAATATCAAACAATGGGTGGCGAAATCGATAAGGTATTTGTTGAGATAACAAAGTATGAAACTGAGATGAAAAAATCTACAGTTACATTAGAAGATTTGTACGACAAAAACTTCAACTACTTTATGGAATTAGAAAAATATATTGTAGCTGGTGAATTGAAGGTCAATCAGTTAAGACAACTCGTGCCTAATCTACAGCAAAAAGCTGAAAATGGTGATCAACTAGTACTGATGGAATTGAATTCATTGCAAAATGCGATTGAGCTACTAGATCAACGTATTTATGATCTTGAAATGGCGAAACAGGTATCCTATCAATCAGCACCACAAATCAGAATGCTTCAGCGAGGCAACACAAAGTTAATCGGTAAGATAAATTCAGCATTTGTAACAACTATCCCTATTTTTAAAACAGGACTTATCAATGCAATTTCGGCTAAAAGACAAAATCTTGTTGCACAATCGATGAGCGAGCTAGATCGTAGAACAAACGAAATGTTACTTCGTAATGCCAATGATATATCCAAGCAAAGTGTGGATATCGCTAGAATGTCAGGGCAACCTAGTATTAAAATTGAAACAATCGAACAAACATGGGATACGATTATGCGCGGGATGAACGAAACAAAAGCTATTGAAGAAGAAAATCGTAAAATGAGAGAACAAGGTCGTCTTCGTTTGGAAGAATTGCAAAAGAAATATGAGGATGGGCAAAGAAAGTAATTTAAAAATGGATTAGGGGGAAATAAAATGTCAGTTATTAACCTATCAAAAGGACAAAAAATTGATTTAACGAAAACGAATCCAGGATTAAAAAATGTCTTAGTTGGACTGGGCTGGGATACAAACAGATATAGTGGCGGTGAAGACTTTGATTTAGATGCTTCAGCTTTTATTGTAGATGGTAATGGAAAAGCCTTTAATGAAAAGAGCTTTATCTTTTATAATAATCTACAAAGCGAAGAAGGTTCAGTCATCCACACAGGAGATAACCGTACTGGAGATGGAGACGGTGATGACGAGCAGCTTCTAGTTAAATTACCAATTGTACCCAACGCTGTTCAAAAAGTTGTTTTTACTGTAACCATTCACGATGCAGAACAAAGAAAACAAAACTTCGGTCAAGTTTCAAACGCTTTTATACGAATAGTAAACGAAGATACAAATGAAGAGATTGTTCGCTACGACTTAGGGGAAGACTTCTCAATAGAAACTGCACTGGTTGTCGGAGAAATATACCGCCACAATAATGAGTGGAAATTCAATGCAATCGGAAGCGGATTCCAAGGCGGTCTGGCATCACTAATTACTGAATTTGGATTGAGTTAAGAGATTGATTGACAAACTTGATTAGATTACCTAAAAAAATGATATTAGTTGTGATATCCGTCACAACCAATATCATTAATAAACACACGGTAATCATAGAGCAAAACATCTGTCTAAAAGCCTTCGAATACAATAGAATTAGGTTTTGACCTTAAAGGATTGGGCGTCTTTTCGCCCGATTCTTTTTAATTAATATGCACTACGATGAAGTAAATTGTCCGCCGTTTACATGGAGCGTCTGTCCAGTCACAAAACGTGAATCATCTGAAGCAAGATACACAAACGTCGGAGCTACCTCAAAAGGTTGACCTTGACGTTGCATTGGATTGCCCGCTTGCGTCACTTCGTCCGCTGAAAAACTTGCAGGTATTAGTGGTGTCCATATTCTTCCTGGCGCTATAGCATTTACCCGAATACCTTTACTAACTAAACTATTGGCAAGTGCCCGTGTAAAACCGATAATAGCACCTTTTGTTGCAGTATAATCAATTAGTTGTTCATTGCCATCAAATGCAACGACGGAAGAGGTATTAATAATAGTGCTTCCCGGATTTAAGTGTGGTAACGCTGCACGCGTTGTATAAAAATGTGAATAGATATTTACTTTAAAAGTATCGTCGAATTGCTCATCAGAAATGTCAAGTAAACTCAGCTGCTGAAATTGAATCCCAACGTGATTACAAAGAATATCAAGCTGCTGAAATTCTTGAACTGTTGATTCTACTATCTCAACACACTGTTTTTTTTCTCGCAAATCTCCAGGTAATATTATACAACGTTGTCCAAGTTCTTCTATTCTTTTCTTTGTACGATTTGCATCTTCGTGTTCATCTAAATAAGAAATTGCAACATTTGCTCCTTCTTTCGCAAAAGCAATAGCGGTTGCAGCCCCTATTCCACTATCACCACCTGTAATGAGCGCAACTTTCCCTTTTAGTTTGTTACTTCCTTCATAATTAGGGTTTTCAATAATTGGATGCGGATTCATTAACCCCTCAACACCTGGTTGTCTTAGTTGACGTTGCTCTGGCACAGTAATTGGTACATCTTCATATCTTGTGATTTTCCCGTAATTAGGATACATTGGATAGATTTGATTTGTTTCGTTTTTATGGGACATAGTAATCCTCCTAAATGTAATAATCCAATTATCTTATGTCCCAATTACAGTTAAGGTGAATATATACGTATGATCTTAAGTGAGGATTGATGGACGTTACCATTGCAGGTAGCGCAGAATAGATTAGTAAGAAGTAATCTACTAAGGAGGCTACATTGTGCAAAGTTCAGTACCCAATAGAGAAGCAGAAGTAATACTGATCAATTATTCAGAGGATCAGGTTAAGGTATTATATAACTCCAATTCTAGTCCATTTCTGCTACCAAAAATTGGAGTACGACCTCCCTTTTTCTATAATCCTAGATATGAACAGTATTATCCAATTATCTAGCATCGTGGTAATCATTATTAACTTTTTGGTAGGCTGGTCATAACTGACGTTACATCCAGCCTCACTTTTTTTCATCACATTATTCTTTGGATATTCTTTAGAACTATTCCGCTACGGGGGATACTTGGCATACTAACCAAGCTATAGCTCAAATCTTGTTCCGGAAGCTGATAAGCTAAATGATTAACTAAAAAATTGAGCGATACTTCCATTATTTCAATGGTCACAAATTCTCCCGCACAACGGTGTCCCATCATATAATCTCCTCCACCTTGAGGTATAAAATCGAAAGGGCTTTTATCCCATCCGGTAAACCTATCTGGATTAAATATATCTGGGTTATCCCACAACTCTGCATCATGATTTGTTCCATACAAATCAAGTAGCGTTAACGTCCCTTCCTTAAAAGAATAACCTTCCCAAGTAAAATTTTTCCTTACTTTTGCTGCTGCCATTGGAAAGAAAGGATAAAACCGTCTCACTTCTTGAACAAACATTTGAAAATACTTCGCATCTGCCGTCTCTAGCTTTGCTTTTTGCTCAGGGTAATGGTGAATTGAGAGTGCAGTAAAATTAACATAAATAGCAATTGCAACAATTGGTCTTAAAATATTTACAACTTCAACAGCTGCTACTTTTTCCTCTAGCCATTTCCCTTCCAAATCTTTGTGCAATGAGATTTCTCGTAGCGCAGTACCTTCTGGTGGAGTAAGATGCTCCTCTCGAACTTGATTAACTAAACCTACTACCCATTGTTCCAACTGCTTACGGGCATACCTCCCTTTCCAATGCTGTGGACCAAGGGCGGTTGGTGATTCAAATAAGGCGGCCAACTGCTCCGCTTTTTCTTTTAGTTCCTCCTCCTTAACCGGAACTCCACTCCATTCACATGCGATTCTACACATGATTTCTTTTGCTTCATCATACAAAACGATCTGTTCCATCTGCTCCCACTTCATTGCAGCAATTTGCCATTGCATTTTCGTAATTTCATGTAAAACTTGTAGGCGACTCTTCGTCATCAACGACATAAACATCGACTTACGATGGCGATGTGCCTCATCATCTAATGTTTGGACCCCTTCCTCTCCAAATAATGTCTTTTGCAAACGTTTAGGAGCTACCCCTTTTCGCATAAATTTCTTTTCATCATAAAACAATTCTGCTGCTTTTTCTCCACTCATACAGATTGCACTCTGCCCTAATAAGCGAGTTTCAAATATGTTAGAGGCGAAGCTTTTCTTTCTATTTGGAATGTACATATATCCTTCTCTTAACAAACTCAGACTGTGATCTAGCCCTTCTTCACGAGGAATATTATTAGTCATGCTCATACACCCTTTCCTACTAAAACTTTCCTTATCATCTTTTCCCTATTGCATCTTATTGAAACTTGGTAAAACAAATAGTAGAAAACAAGCAATTCAAAAAGCAGTCAAATAAGAAAAACCGGGAAAAGACGCCTGGTACTTTAAGAACAGAAATATGGATATGCCGTTAATTACAGCGAAGGACGGACGCTTTCCGTGGGCACGGCTTCAGCCGTTTCCTTCGCTTCGTCCAGGGTCTTCAGCTCGCGCTGTTCCCACTTGAGTCGCCGCCCTGCGGCTCCAATCAAGTTGATGGAAGAGGAATGTGGAGACTCCTGTGGGATAAGCGAGAAAGTCGAGACTCCTCAGGTAGCTACTACGAGGAAGCTCGGCATCGCACGTGGAAAGCCTTTACATGAAACGAAAATCACAGGATTATTCGTTCTTTAAAGCTCTACGAATCCACATATTTATATATTTCCAATCTCTTAAAATAAAACCCCATCCAATCGAAATGGATGGGGTTTACTCTCACTATATTATATTTAAATTTAAATGAACATACCTGCAATAGATGCACTTAAAAGTGAAGCTAACGCCCCTGCTGCTACAGCTCGAAAACCTAAACGAGCAATATCTGAACGACGACTCGGTGCCATTGAACCAAGACCTCCAAGTAAAATAGCCATAGAGCTTAAATTGGCAAATCCACATAACGCAAAACTAACCACAATGACAGTTTTAGGCGATAAATTTGCAATTTCAGGTGCAAATGAAGAATAAGCAACGAATTCATTCAATACAAGTTTTTGCCCGATATATGAACCTGCTTGTACTGCTTCTGCCCATGGAATACCAATTGCAAATGCTAATGGAGAGAAAACAAATCCTAAAACACCTTCAAGTGAGAGATCACCGTATCCGAACAACCCACCTATACCTCCAAGTAAACCATTAAGCAACGCAATAATTCCGATGAAGGCTAACAGCATCGCACCAACGTTCAATGCAAGCTGCAGCCCTTCGCTAGCTCCTTTTGCAGCTGCATCAACAACGTTTGCTGAACTTTCATCCTTTTCCATGACAAAATCAGTTTCATCTACCTCTTCTGTTTCAGGAATCATTATTTTTGCTAAGATCAAGCCTGCTGGTGCTGCCATAAAGCTAGCAGCTAACAAGTATTCTAGCGGAACGCCTAATAATGCATACCCTACAAGCACAGAACCTGCTACAGACGCCAATCCTCCGGTCATAACAGCGAAAAGTTCAGATTTAGTCATTTTTGCTATAAAAGGTCGAATAACTAGTGGAGCTTCTGTTTGTCCCACAAAAATATTAGCTGCAGCAGAAATGGATTCCGCTTTTGAAGTTCCAAGAATTTTAGAAAGAACTCCTCCAATAATTTTAATAAAGAACTGCATAACTCCTAAATAATATAGAATAGAAATAAGTGAAGAGAAGAAAATGATAATTGTCAACACTTGAAAAGCAAAAACTACCCCAGATTGATTTGCCACTAAGGGTGCAAATAGGAAAGAAATTCCTTCGTTTGCGTAGGAGATTAAGTTTTGTACTCCATTCGAAAACTTAACTAGAACTTCACGTCCTGTTTCCCACTTCAGCACCACAAAAGCAAATAAGATCTGTATCGTCAACCCCGCTAGGATTGTTCTTAATTTAATCGATTTTTTGGCACTTGAGAAAAGAAAAGCAATACCTAAAACGACTAGAATACCGCAGATTCCCCATAACACATTCATCATTGTTCCTTCTTTCTATACAGTAGTTAACACTACTTTTAATATCCGGGTTGATTGATGTCTGACGACAGACGACTCAATCGCATATTACCAAATAGAATAATCGATGTAAAATGAAAGGCTATTCAAACTTTTCAAGTATAAATTATTATTGTTGGTTTACCCTATTTCCTCTAAAATAATATTATTTTTTTCAGATTCCTCTTTAAACCAAACCCTTCTCTTACTCCATGGGTTATTAATTATTGATATAATAGAGCCACTAATGGATTTGAAAGGTGTGAATAACTTGTCTAAGGAATCGATTTTAATCGTAGAAGATGAAGAAAAAATAGTAAGGCTACTTGAAATTGAATTGGACTATGAAGGCTACGAAACCGGCAAGGCTTTGGATGGGATTGAGGCTTTTGACATGTTCCTTTCACAAAAATGGGATTTGATCTTACTAGATATAATGCTTCCAGGTATGAGTGGAATTGAATTACTACGACGCATTCGAGGAAAAAGTTCTGTGGTTCCAATTATCTTATTGACTGCCAAGGATTCTATTGAAGACAAAGTATCTGGTCTCGACCTTGGCGCCAGTGATTACATAACAAAGCCTTTCAGAATGGAAGAATTGCTTGCTAGAATTCGCGCAGTGCTAAGAATGAGCCAAATCACTATTCCTACAAGTCCAATAGATGACGAGTGGATTCAGTTTAGTGACTTACGAATTAATGAAAAAACAAGAGATGTTTTTAGAAGTGATTTAGAAGTCAGTTTGACTCCAAAGGAATATGATTTGCTTTTATATTTACTGAAAAACAAACGACAAGTATTGGATCGTGGACAGATTCTTGAATCGGTATGGGGCTACGACTACTATGGGGATACAAAGATCGTCGATGTATATATCAGATACCTCCGTAAAAAAATCGATGCAAATCATGAGACTGCACTCATACATACAGTGAGAGGCGTAGGATATGTCCTGAAGGATGCCACATGAAGCTACGCAATAAAATAAATCTATATACGTCGGTATTATTTATAGTGTTGTTGATAATCATGAATACTTCTATCTATTTTGTATTTAGTCATTTAATGAAAGAAAATGAACTAGAGCGTACACAAGCTGAGGTCGAAAAGGTCGTCACCGATATCAAAAAAGCAGCTGACAGTATAGCGCCAAGTGAATTATTACGTGCTAACGTACCGGTGGACGGCATGATTCAATTATTGAAAGAGGACTTAACTACTGACAATAAAATCACCTCCCTATCTGAGGGAAAACTAAGTTCACGGGACAATAACTTTTACAACGGAGAGTTTAGTGAGTTGTTAACATATGAGGGAACATCATATGTTTTTGTATCATTCCCCATGGTGTGGCTTGACGGATCTGTTGTGAATTTACAGATGACCACTAGTATTGAACCTACTAACGATATGATTCATTTATTAGGAATCGTTTTAATATTTGTAACTTTAATTGCAATCTTACCAACCCTAATTTCTAGTCGAATTCTAAGCAATTTAATCATCCAACCAATTCGTACAATGATTAATACAATGAAAGATATACAAAAAAACGGTCAATTTAAACAATTAGAGCTAAAGGATACTACCGAGGGAGAACTGGTAGAAATGGGCGAAACGTTCAATCATATGATATCGCTGCTTCAAAAAAACTATGAAAAGCAGGAACAATTTGTCTCCAATGCATCACATGAGTTTCGAACTCCTTTAACAATTATTGAAAATTATGCAGATTTAATGAAGCGACGAGGTTTAGATCGGCCAGACTTATTTGAGGAATCCATTGATGCCATCCACTCTGAGGCTATTCGAATGCGAGAAATGACAGAGCAGCTATTGTCCATTGCAAGACAGGAAAAATGGATTCTCCAAATGGAGCAGATTAACATTCGCCAGCTTGTCCAGGAAATAGCGAACACCTTTCAAACAACTTATCACCGCGATTTATTTGTCGAAGGGGGCAAGAAGATAATTGGTTATGCTGACATTCAAAAGCTGAAGCAATTACTCTTCATCTTTTTAGATAATGCGCGTAAGTATAGTGATGGACCAATTACTATTCACGTTGGACAGACAGAAAAAGAGACCACTATCCAAATCAAGGATAGAGGAATTGGCATACCTAAAGAGGATCTACCGAAAGTTTTTGATCGATTTTACCGAGTTGATCAAGCAAGAAGCAGGAAGCAAGGTGGTTCCGGCCTCGGTTTAACTATGGCAAAAGATATTGCAGATGCACTCGGTGCACGTATTGAACTAAGTAGTAAAGAAAACCAAGGCACAGTCGTGACGCTTTTTATGCAAAAAGAAAAATAGATTTTCTCCCCGAATTCTAACTTTCGAGTTGTACACTATTGCAACAGACAGAATCATGAGGTGACGCATACGATGAAGGTAAATAAATCCAGTTGGATAATTGGAGGAACCATATTAGTAGTTTTGTTAGTATTCGGTGTGCTTTGGCTATCTCTTTTTTCTACTAAGTCTCTCACAGAAAAGGAATTGAAAGAAACTGCACTAGCAAAATATCCAGGTGAAATTATCCACGCTTCGAAATCCGATAACGAGTATCAGCTTGAAATTCAAATGGAGAATGGCGTTTACACTGTTAGGATGGATACAAAAAAAGGAGATATACTTTCACTAGAACAAATGACGACTGAAGAGGTAGCACCTCCCTTCAATAAACTGACTAAGGATCAAATAAAAAAAGAAATTGCTACACAAGGTGAGTTAAAATCCATTCATTTTATAAATAATACAGATACCCCATACTACGAAGCAATTGTTCTGAAGGAAAATGAGAAAATTACGCTAAAGGTAGACCCATATAACGGTTCCATAATAGATTCAACTCATGCTCCAACAGAAGAACCAGTAACAACAGAAAGCACAATCCTCACTGAGCAGGAGGCACTCATTATTGCAGCAAAACATTTAAAAGGCGTTGCTGATGATGATGTAGAACTTCATCACCCTTCTGGTCAAACACCATACTACTTGGTGGAGGTTGAGATTGAAAATGGAGAAAACGATCGTGAAGCAGTTGTCCAAGTTGATGCTTACACTGGTACAGTGAAATCGGTAGATTGGGAGGATTAAAAGAAGCCCTAAATGAGGTTGGTCGCGGCAACTACCGCTACCAACCTTTCTTTTTTAATAATTGTTCTGCTCCATACTCTTTTATCGCTACGCGCTTGTGCAGAAGCACTTCATTGTGACGTTTCGATGTTTATTTGCGTTCATTTTTATTTACCTGAGGTCTATCAATTTACTTGCTGACCCTTACTTACGAATTAGAAATCTTATTCAATCTTCCTATGAGTGTAAATTTATTTTCTATCCAAATTTTAACCTTCCCCTCCCCATCCTTTCTTTTAGGTTGTTTATAGTAGTACATGTAAGGCAAACAAAACTTAGGAGGAGAAATAAATGAAAAAAATAGTAATTGGTTCATTAGCAGCTGCACTTGTGATTAGCGGAGGACTTGCGATTAATGCTCTAGCAGATGACGACAACCTTAAATTAAGTAAATCGCAAAACGAAAAATTGATCGGCATGGAAAAGGCTAAAGAAGTAGCACTTACGCAAGTAGATGGAATAATTGAAAGTGTAGAATTGGAACAAAGAAACGGAAAGACATTTTATGATGTAGATATCGATGCAGAAAAATCTAAAGAATACGAAGTACGCGTCGAAGCTTACACAGCAAAAGTCTTAAATATAAGAGAAGATGACGATGACCAAGACGACGATGATGATCAAGTGCCTACTAATGCTAAGCTTATAACAGAAGCTAAAGCAATTGAAATTGCTCAGAAACAAATTAAAGGAACACTTTCAGAAATCAAATTAGATTCGGATGATGGTCAGTTTGAATATGAAATTGAGCTTCGCACAGCCAAGGGCAAAGCAGAGTTTACAGTCGATGCAACCACAGGGAAGATCCTCGAATCTGAGCTAGACGACGATGATGACGACGATCGTTATGACGATTAAAATATAATACTAATCGCTTGATGTGCACGCATCAAGCGATTTTTTTGATTACTAAAATACATATGAATATTAGAACTGGTATTAATGGGTATGGTAGAGTTAGAACAGGTATTTCACCTATATTGCGATCCATATCGGCTAATCACACTAAGTATAATCTTGAAAGGATGATTCGATGAAAAAGCATTATTACGTAGATGGTGAATGGAAATCTTCAAATAAATATACAGAACTACTTTCTCCCCATACAAAAGAAGCTATAGCACAGATTCCACAAGCTACTCTTGAAGATGTTGAAACAGCAATTGACATTGCGTATGAAACAAGAAAACAAATGGCAGCTTTAACTGCATACGAAAGAGCTGCCATTTTAGAACAAATTGGGCAATTATTTATGGATAATCGTCAGAAAGCTGCGGAAATCATTTCTTTAGAAGCCGCTAAACCTATTAAATATGCATTAGGTGAAATTGATCGTACGATTGAAACCTATAAATTCGCTGCAGAGGAGGCTAAACGATTAACTGGAGAGATGATTCCAATGGACGCAGCAAAAAACGGGGCAAACCGTTTTGGCTATACAATTGAAGAACCAATTGGAGTAATTGGGGCGATTACACCATTTAATTTCCCACAAAACTTAGTAGCACACAAAGTTGGTCCTGCAATTGCTGCTGGCAACACAATCGTTTTGAAACCAGCCTCACAAACTCCCCTTTCCGCACTCTTTTTAGCAGAGTTAATCGATCAAACAGCACTGCCAAAAGGAGTATTCAATGTAGTGACGGGTAGCGGAAAAACTATTGGAGATGCATTAGTCAAAAACGACAAAGTCAAAATGATAACATTTACTGGTAGTCCAGCAGTTGGAAAAGGTATTCAAGAAAAAGCTGGATTGAAGAAAGTAGCTCTTGAACTTGGTTCTAACTCAGGTTTAATTATAGACAAAAATGTAGATTTAGCTAAAATTGTTCCAAAATGCGTAATGGGTGCATTCTCTAACCAAGGTCAGGTATGTATCTCTTTACAGCGTACATATGTAATGGATGAAATATACGATGAGTTTCTGGAGCAATTTTCTACTTTAACAAACCAGCTCGTAATTGGAAGCCCAGATGAGGAATCAACAGATATTTCGGCTATGATTCATCCCGACGAACAAGCACGTGCGCTAAGCTGGGTACAAGAAGCAGTCGAACAAGGCTCTAAGATTATCTCTGGTGGCACAATAGAAAATGGTGTTTTCTTACCTACTATTTTAGCAAATGTGTCCTCAACCTCTAAAGTTTCTTGCCAGGAGGTTTTTGCACCAATCGTTGTAGTTAACCGTATTTCTTCTATTCAAGAAGGCATTTCCGCTATCAACAATTCCGATTTTGGTTTACAGGCTGGCATTTTCACAAATGATATACAAACAGCATTTAAAGCTTCAAAGGAATTACAGGTTGGAGGTGTCATGATTAATGATATTCCTACCTATCGTATTGACCAAATGCCATACGGAGGTGTGAAAGAAAGCGGTACCGGTAAAGAAGGTGTTAAATATGCAATTCATGAAATGACAGAGACAAAGCTTGTTGTTTGGAATCAGCAATAATCTAAGATATAAATTCGAGTAATAAATAATAATGTTTTAAGAACAGAAACATAGATATTGTTGATTTCTGCTCTGGGCAGACGCTTTCCATGGGCACGGCTTCAGCCGCTCCCTTTGCTCCTGCGCAAGCTCGTCGCAAAAAAGATTTTCTCTACGCTCCTTCCAGGGTCTTCAGCTCGCACTGTTCCTACTCGAGGAGCCGCCCTACGCTCCAATCAACCATGTACGCTTGAAGTAAACGCATAATTAAAGTCTATGGTACTTACTATTTTACAGCGTATTTG
This sequence comes from Psychrobacillus psychrodurans, assembly GCA_900114885.1. Classification (GTDB taxonomy): domain Bacteria; phylum Bacillota; class Bacilli; order Bacillales_A; family Planococcaceae; genus Psychrobacillus; species Psychrobacillus psychrodurans. Next base: position 48,570 of record FOUN01000001.1, on the reverse strand, counting down.
AAAATCATTAATGTTGGACTGTACGCTATCACAAAGAAATTTTACTATCCGCATTTATCATTGAATATCAGCATTTCTAATTCAATAGAAATCATAGATGATATTTTCACTAAATAAATTTGGAATACTCTTACCATCTAAGTGATAGGCTTGCCCAATCTTATCTTTAAAACCCTACGAATCCAGTGTTCACAGAACATTTTATACCTTATCTCTTAAAAGTAGGAGCCAAACTATGGCTCCTCTTTTTCTTCCCCTTCTAAATTTCTGAATTATTAATGTAAACAAAACCTATTAAATATCTCGGGTTTGAAACGATAGTAGTATAGTACAACAATATTTATTATGTTAGGAGTGGCTTTATGAAAAACAGTATTGTGATTGGGTTATTATGCATGTTTTTATTGATTATAAGTGGATGCACTGAGAAGGACACGACTTCTGAATCCCATCAACTAAAAGTCGGTATTATGCTTTCCGACGCTGGACTTGGAGATCAATCATTCTCTGATTTAGGATTCCAAGGTTTAGAAAAAGCACGTGACGAGTTAAATATTTCATTTGATTACCGCGAAATTGATGATACAGATACATATGCAAAAGGCTTAGAAGAGCTAGTGAAATCCGATAACGACTTAATAATCGGACTAGGGTTTGCCATCCAGGAGGATCTCGAAACTATTGCAAAAAAATATCCAGATGAATCATTTTTACTGATAGATGCTCAATCGGAGCTACCCAATGTATATAATGTAACATTTAAAGAAGAGGAAGCATCGTTCTTATTAGGAGCAATCGCTGGCATGAAAACAAAAAGTAATGTCATAGGATTTGTTGGAGGCGAGGATGTTCCTCTCATTCATAAATTTGAAAAAGGTTTTACGGCTGGAGTGAAGTCTGAAAATCCGAATGCTGTTATTTTGTCTAAATACGCAGGTGAGTTTGGTAACGATAAATTAGGTGAAAGCATTGCAGCGGAAATGATTTCAGCTAAAGCTGACTTTATATATCCAGCTGCTGGATTTACAGGAGTAGGCGTTATAAATGAATCACAGCGCTCAGGTACTTATTCATTTGGAGTAGATAGCGACCAGTTTTATTTGGCTGAAAAAGCAGTGGTCTCTTCTATGCTAAAACAAGTGGACGTGGCTATTTTTAATACTGTTCAAGAACTTGTAGAAACCAATAAAATACCCCAAAAAGATCAATTATTAGGAATAAAAGAAAATGGTGTAAGTATAGCACCAATTCGTGTAATCAATCTATCTACTGCTGAGCAAAATCGATTAGCTAAGCTACAAGAAGATATCGCAAATGGTTCCATTAAAATACTACAATAGAAATTAGGTGACTTGAATAATGAAGCTTAAACAGAAGATATTAATGATATCAATTATTCCTTTGCTACTATCTGCTTGCATCATCGCCTATAACATAATTCAACTAACGGCGTTAAAATCCTCTACGGAAGAAATTGTGGAAGCTTTAGTTAAAGTAGAAGAGTTAAATAGTTCAGCAAAAAGTTTACAAAAATCATTAAGTGTATATTCCCTTAACATATCAGAAAGCAATAAAAATGATATTGAGGTAGATTTAGCATCAACAAAATCTATAAACGATCAGCTAACTCCTTCCTTAACAACAACCGATCAGAAACAACTGAATACTAGCATAGCTAAAAAGTACGAAGAAATATTAAATTATTCCAATCAAGCAATTTCAGAGCAAAACCTTGCAGAGATAAAACGACAATCCACACGTACCAAAGGATTAATCAATGATGTGATTCGATTAAAACGAAATATTACTGCTGAATATTCGATTATGCAAAGTAATTTGCAAAACAAGATTGATGGAATTATTTACATTTCAATTATTTTAATAGTCCTCTTACTAGTTGGTAGTATTACATTGGTGATTTTCTTTACAAACAGGATTGTTCGACCAATACGCGACATTACCAAAAATGCTGAGGAAATTGCAAATGGAAACCTTGCAGTAGATATTGTACAGGTAAAAACCCGTGATGAAGTGGCTACATTACAGAAATCCTTTGAACAAATGACGCTGAATTTAAGAGAAGTCATTACCCATGTCTCTGATAGCTCCAATCAAGTAGCAGCTTCCGCTGAAGAGTTAATGGCAAGTGCAGACGAGACCATGAAAGGTACCGAACTGATCTCTACTTCAATTCAACAGGTTTCAGAAGGAGCAGAACACCAAACAAATATGGCAAAAGAATCTGCTCGCTCTGCTGAAGAAAGCTCAAATGCAATAACTCTAATTGCAGAAAAAGCAAAAGACACAATGGAAATAACGATTGCAACAAATGAGAAAACCATGCAAGGATCTGCATTCGTTCAAGATACTGTAGCACAGATGAAATTAATAAATGATGCAGTATTAGAAACAGATCAAGCACTTGTTACGCTCAATGAGCGTTCTAAAGAGATTGTTCACATATTAAAACTAATAACGGACATTGCCGACCAAACTAACCTGCTTGCCTTAAATGCGGCAATCGAAGCTGCACGTGCTGGTGAAGCAGGTAAAGGCTTTGCAGTAGTTGCAGATGAAGTTAGAAAACTGTCGGAACAAACTAGAAAATCGGTCTCTGACATATCCGATATTGCTACCGAAATTGAAAAGGATACGAAGCAAACAGTAACATCTATTAATGGTGTTAAGGAAAAAGTTGATTCTGGGCTTACAATCGCGCATCATACAGAAGAAACTTTCCAGGATATCCTGACATCTGTAGGGCAAGTAAAAGAACAAGTTGGAGATATATCTTCCATAACAAATAACATTCATAACATTGTAAAAGACGTTGCAACACATGCTAATAATATGTCTACAGTAGCAAGCGACACATTTGATAGTTCATCTTCTGTTGCTGCAGCTTCCGAAGAACAACTTGCATCAATGGAAGAAGTATCTGCTGCGGCTGTCTCTTTAGCAAACCTTGCTGAGGATTTACAAGTAAGAGTATCTAAATTTAATATTTAATAAAATTATCCCTGTGTATAAATTTCATACACAGGGATTTTTTTAGCTATGGTTAATGGACCTTTAAAAGCAGTCGCCCAGTTTAAGAAAACGTCCGTTATTTTAATATTGGTACTTTACAGTAACGGTTGCAGTTATAGAAATTTCCCCTTGCTCAATCGGTGTTTCCGCCTGTGAACTAGCCATAGAAAACGTTTTATAACGCTCTGGTCCACTTTGTTGTTGCTCCTCCACAATGGAGATCGGTTGTGGATGTAGTGTGAGCTTCATCGTTTGCGCAATGGTTTGTGCTTTAACTTGCGCATCATGTAGAGACCGCTGAAGTGCCTGTTGATAAACAAGCTCTGGATTATCTAGTCCAAATTGAATTGACGATATACTATTGGCACCATTCGCCACCGCAGTATCGATTACTATACCAGCTTTTCCAACATCGTCTATTTTAACCGTAATAGCATTCGTCACCTCATATCCTCTAAATAACTGTTTTCCTTCTATATAATCATATTGAGGAAAAACATTAAAAGCCGCTGTTTGTATATTTTCCCTCGGGATATTTAAAGCCAACAAAGACTGAATAACGCGGCTCATGATTTCCGCATTTTCAGCCTGTGTTTGTTGTACCTCTTCCCCTTCTGTCCTTACTTCTACTTGAAGTTGAACATAGTTTGGTGAGACCTCTACCACCCCACTACCAGTTACCGTAATGACTCGCACCATAGGAACCGATAGTGTTGGAATACCTGAATACAACATGGAATTACCACCTTTTTTATATGTTTATTTTAACAACAACTTTATTCATCACAAATAACAATAACGTTCATAAAATAAGGCATAATGACTTTCTGTGTAAAAGGAGTATGGAGAAGTGAAAGAATCGAAGGTCCATTTAGTTTCCGCTGCCTTGGAAAAGAATAACAACCAAGATCATTTTTACAACAATCCCCATTTAGAGTTTCTAGAAAAACAAACTTCCGTAAATAATCATCTTATGAACTGTGTTTCTCAGCTGGACCAATCCTGCAACACAATTTTAAAAGATATACGTGACCAAAACATAATCCTTAACAAGTTAAATAATAATCATAGATATGATTATGGAAATATAAAAAAGATACTGCTCAATTTTGCACAAACCTCCAAAGAATCCAAGTCCCAATTACAAAAAGTAGGGCAAACACTTCAAGTAATCCATGTACATTTGGATAACCAATCTGAATTTAACGATGTAACTAATAAACGAACAGAAAATTTAGAGAGAGCATTAACCAAATTACAAGGAAGTGTAAATAGGCAACGAAATTTTCTTAATAACTTTGCCATTAAACAAAACAGTTCTTTCGACAACATCAATGCTCAATTAGGCCAACATGGAAAACAATTTGATACGCAAAGGGAAATAATACAAAATGTAATAGAAGAACAAAAGCGCTTTTTTACTATCGTATCGAAAAACTTAAAAGAACAGAACCTCTTGCACAAAATATATTCCGGTAAACAAGATGATTTAATACACAATAACACCATTTTGTCCAATGACATCCTATCTAAGATTGATCACCAGGCAGAAATATTTAATCTATTAAAAGAACAATTTAACAGACAAAAAGAAATTTTAATTGAGTTGTCAGAAACTCAAAATAATCAGTTTGACTTAATCGTAAATCAGTTTAAAGAACAAAACGATTTCAATAACTGTCTGAGTGAAAAACAGGAACTTTCCGAGGAAATGGATGAATTAATATTTGAGGAAATCAAACTTCAAATAACACAGCAGGATGACATATACAATTACTTACAAGATAGCCTTAATAGACAGCAAGGTTTTTTGCTTCAACTATCCGATAATCAAAATCGGCAACTTAAAAAAGTAACCGATAGCTTAGGGAACATAAAAGAGACTGAAGTAAGACATAACGACACATTAACTGAAGTAAAAGCATCTATCGAAAAAATATTATATGCTAAAGGAAATATAGGTAGACATCTATCCAAGCTCCCCCCAGACTCTCCCATCAAACAAGTTATTTTAAGTGGTGTAGCAATTCCCGTAGAAAAACTAGTTTTAGTCAATCAAAATACGGGAATTGCTTTCTTTGCAAGTGGTACTCAAACTATCTCCATCGATATCGAAAAAATAGAAGGCATTCATTGGGAATAAGAGTATATAAAAAGTTGGTTATGACTTCAGTCATGATCAACTTTTTTATTATTCCGATTCTAAGATTATTTTAAATTGGAGACTCACTACTTTATAAACTTCTTTTACTTGCTAATCTCAGTGTACAACCCTCTCTACAAATTTATTTTCCACTATTAGGATATTAACTTAGACTCTGAGATTCAAAATTAATATATTATAGTATCTCCTCCAGTACGAGGAGAATCTTTTAAAGGAGGTGAATAAACATGAACCAAAGAAGAGAAGAAGGTATTTGTGGTTTATTAGCAACGCTCTCTCCAAATCAACGTGTAAACGAAATCGTAGTGGATGGTTTCAGTGAGTCCGTATTTCGTTTTATAAACTTTGAAGAAGATACGCATCTTGCATATTTTAGAGAAGAGTTCGGCGGATTAGTAGTTGCTGATTGTCGTCGTATTTCCTTGATAGACTTCCCTGCATAATGGGTAGTGAATTTACTTTCTAATTTATATCTTCGTAACCTTAATAGATCAACGCTTATGAAGATATATATTAACGAAATTAAGAGAGACCAAGCGAATATACTCGCTTGGTCTCTACATTTATTGATACGGATTAATTTAAAATTTTAACTTTCACTGTTTTATGTCCCCAATTGATCGCTGCTTGTTTAGACGGGATGAAAATATCTATCTTATTTCCTTTTATACTACCGCCAGTATCACCAGCGATTGCTTCTCCATAGCCTTCTACCCATACTCGAGAACCTAGTGGAATTACATTTGGATCAACAGATATAACTTTTTGATTTGGATTTGCCTTTAAGTTAATACCAGTAGCTGTAATCCCCGAACAACCTGCGCATGACGCTGTATAAGCTGTTGAAGTCATCGTTAACTCTTTCTCAACAGAAGCAGTTGCTTTTGTCTCCGAAGTTGGAGCTTTTGTTTCTGAAGTTGGAGCGTTTGAAGTAGCTGAAGTGGTCGTAGCTGCACTTACCTTAGGCTGTATAACATTCGATTCTTCCAACACTAATTTTTCTCCAGGTATGATTAAATCACTAGTTAGCTGATTACTAGTCATTAATTGTTCTATAGTCATATTATGTTTTTTTGCGATACTAGATAATGTATCTCCTGAAACAACAACATAAGTTTCTAGAGCTTCCTCTACTTTTAATTGTTGAGATGGAAATATAATAGTTGAATTAAGATTGTTCCATTGCTGTAAGTCCTGTACACTAACATTCTCTGCTTGAGAAATAGACCAAAGTGTATCTCCTTTTTCTACCGTATGAACACTTGATGCAGACGCTTGTCCTGCCGCTCCTACTGATAGTGTTGCAATTGCGGTTAGTGCAATAATGTGTTTTTTCATAAAATGAATTTCCTCCTTTTCACTAACGAGATTCATCATACCACCTACATATGACAGAACCATTGCAATATCATTAGAAGAAAATATCATTTAAGTGACAAAATTCGACACGTTGCAACATTTGTAACATTACCTTTTTAGTAACTTATTTTGCCATTTCGATAAGATTAGTAAAGCGATTAAACAACCTGTGAAGGCTAACGCCATATCCCATTGAGCATCCCATTGATCACCTTGCATACCTACAAAGTCTTTAGCAGCTTTGCCACCTTTCGAAATCTTGGTACTTAACCACTCAATTATTTCGTATAATGCTGCAATGGATAAGATGATGCTTGTCGTGATCCCAAACAACCAAGCTCCTTTTGATAATGGTGTAAGGCGTAGTAATAACTCTCTTACTACAATTGCGGAGAAACCTTTAAAAAAGTGACCCATACGGTCATAATGATTCCGTTTTAAATCAAACTCTTCCTTGATCCAATTGAACAGCGGAACCTCAGAATATGTAAAATGACCTCCTATAAATGTTAGAATACACAAAAAGGCTATAATAAAGTACGACAATGTTGTAAATCGGAACTTCCTATAGGTTAAGGTCAGTATGATAATAATAACCAATCCGGGACTTACTTCCGCTAGCCAATCTAGATAATCTAATGGGTTAATAGCTGACCATATTAATACGATGATAACAATAATAAGTAAGTTAATATGTATTTTAGAGCTTGCTTGATATCCCAAGCTTCCTCCCTCCTTTCATCATATAGAATGTCCAAAAAAGCTTTTAATGATTCATTTACGTTTCAGACCCCAAGAAACGGGAAAACGGATGCTAAGGAGGCGTTAGTATGCCATGGAATAAAAACGATTATCCTGATTCAATGAAAAACTTAGATGCAGATGTAAGGGAGAAAGCCATTGAAATTGCCAATGCATTGTTAGAAGATGATTATGAGGAGGGACGAGCGATTTCTATCGCTACTTCTCAGGCAAGAAAAGCAATACATGGTGATGGAGAGGAACGTGTCACATACGAAGTTATTTCTCGTGAAACTGACTGGGTCCTCATGAAAGCAGACGGTAAACGTGCCATAATAGTAGAGGAAACGAAAGAAGAACTACTTCAAAAAGCAAAACCATATGTAAATGAACAAAACGGAATATTAACTATTTATGAGGAAGATGGCTCTATACAGGATACTTTATACGATTGATGAAAGCACAGATACTTTTCTGTGTTTTTTTAAAGATAATGCTGATGGTTGCCATTATTTCAGATGAATTTTTCACTGAATGACTTAATGTTGGGTTCTTAGACTTTTATTAAAAATGCCTCACCATAACGGTGGGGCATTTTTTGAATGAGAAAGTATTACCATATTTGACTTTCTCGCTTATCCCGCTGAAGTCGCCACCTTTCACTCAATTAAGAAAGTAGTATCCAACAAGAAGTATTTGCATAGCCTATCGCATGGCTAAACTAAAGGTAATTAATCCATTACTTTGGTACAATAAACTTATTTAAATGAGGTGGGAATTGTATGAGAGATTATACACAGATTTTTCTAGGGACAGCTTTTACGAGCAAATCCCCAACAGAAGTACAAATATTAAAAAATAATCTTTTCTTTGTGAATGCAGATGGAATGATCGATAAAATTATTGCTCCCGAACATTCAGAATACCAAAATTTAGTTAATTCCTATAAAGGAAAAGAAAATTTCCATCAGTTAGAGAATCATCAATATTTTCTGCCTGGATTTGTCGATTTACACGTTCATGCTCCACAATGGGCGCAGGCAGGAACAGCGCTGGATATTCCACTAAATGATTGGTTAAATACATATACATTTCCAATTGAATCTAAGTTCTCGGATTTAGATTTCGCCAAAAAAGTGTACAACGATGTTGTCAGTACCCTTCTAGCAAATGGAACAACGACGGTTCTTTATTTTGCAACAGTGCATAAAGAAGCAAGTATATTACTCGCACAAATATGCGCAGAAAAAGGCCAACGTGGACTCGTTGGAAAAGTAGTTATGGATAATCCCGAAGAAAATCCAGACTTCTATCGAGATACTGATACAAATACTGCTTTATCCGATACAGAAGAATTTATACTAGCCGTCAAAGAATTAGGTGAGACTTCTAAGCAAGGAGTATATCCAGTTGTAACTCCTCGTTTTATACCAAGTTGTACTAATGAGGCATTACAAGGATTAGGAAATCTTGCAGCTAAATATAATACGCACATACAGTCTCACTGTAGTGAAAGTGATTGGGAGCATAAATACGTCCAGGATCGGTTTCAGAAAAACGATGCGTTTGCTTTAAATGATTTTGGTTTGTTAAGTGATAAATCCGTAATGGCACACTGTAATTTTATAAATGACGAGGATGCTGATTTATTTGTTGAAACAGGAACTGCAATAGCTCATTGCCCTATTTCCAATGCCTACTTTGCCAATAGTGTCATCCCAATCGCACACTTCCATTCAAAGGGTGTAGAAATCGGGTTAGGGACAGATATATCAGGAGGTTTTTCTCCGAGTCTTTACGATAATATAAAACAATCGGTAATTTCCTCTAGAATGCTAGAGGATGGAGTGAATACAAAACTACCGGCAGATGAACGTGGAGTTCCTGGGTCACGTGTCACGGTCAACGAAGCCTTCTACCTCGCTACTGTAGGTGGAGGTGACAGTCTTAGCCTGCCTATTGGTCGTTTAGCTGAAAATTATATTTGGGATGTACAAGTAATCGACACAACTAACCTCCCTCTTTATGATTCTAATGATGACTTACAGGATGCTTTTCAAAAAATGATGTATCTTATACGACCTGAAAATATACGAGAAATTTGGGTTCAAGGAGAAAAAGTCCACTCTCGAGGTTAATAATGAATAACTTCTAAAGTTTTTGAAATCAAAAACACAGAAAATTTCCATATACTTTAGCAAGTCAGTTACTGGTAAACCGCTGATAGGCAGCTAACTCTAAATAGATTAGTATTAACGGTCTACTTCTGCCGCTTTATTTTTCTCATAAAGCGTAAGCAAATAACATTGAAACCCATCTTGAATAAAAATTCAAGATGGGTTTTTTAGAGCGGACTATTTTAAATAAAATAGACCTCCGTTTATAATTTCTATCTTTATTCTTGCTTCATACTGTTGTTGTAATGCTGTTTTCTCCATTTCGTAGCTCTCGGGTTTTTCTTCTACACCTTCATAGAAAAATTCTAATACTCGTATATCACGTTGCCACCTTTTTTCCGCTTGTTCTGCCCATGAATGATCATCATTCTGAATGAAATTTTCAACTACTCCATCTAACCGTTCTAAACCACGAATTGGTTTTATAACGAAAGGTAATAGAAAAGCATTAGTTGGCAATTCGGGAGCGATATTTATCTCGCTTAAAGAAGCATGAAAGTCCTTTATGATACTGCCATTCATTAGATTAAGACCAAGTGAATGGAGCATTTCTTTCGTTTGGTTACTGTAATATGAAACTTTATAATTCACCACTAGCCACGGAGTTAAAATTGGACGTTTGTTCGATTCCTCCACTTGTTCAAACATTTGGATAAAAGTACCCATTTCATGCGTTACTTGAAAAAGTTGGCCAAGTCGTGGTGATCCGAAATGTACCAATTCTCCTTTAATGTTCTCTTTTAATTTTGTTTGGTCAGTTATTAATGTGAGCTGTGACGGACAAGGTACCCCGCCAACGTTTTCTACGTATTGCCAATAATAGGGTCTATTCATTATTCGTTTATCCATATCAATCGTTAGCTGAACGGTAAGATAATGATCCGTATCATTCACAAACTGACAATTATTTTCAGTGAAAAAAGTTCGCAAATAATGTTGAACCTGTTGCGGATACATATATATCCTCCTTTACATGTCGCAATTTAAATCGTTTTCTTGAAAGCGGACAATATATCATCTAAATCACCTACAACCTTTTCAAAAACATCAATTTTTTTGTAGAGCAGCTGCAAAATATCTATTTCAATGGTATTATCAATTGCCAAATTATATATATGAACATCATGTTCTTGGCCAAGCCGGTGCACACGTCCTATACGTTGTTCTAACTTCATCGGGTTCCACGGTAAATCGTAATTGATCACATGATGACAAAATTGAAGGTTAATCCCTTCCCCACCAGATTCGGTAGCTATCAATACTTGGGCGTGTTCTTTGAATAAATGCTTCATATAATCTCGTTTATTTTTATTGAATTTCCCATTAAAAAGCACACTTGTAATACCTTTTGTATGCAAATACCACTGTAAGTAAGCTTGACTTGCTTTATATTCTGTAAAAATGATTACTTTATCCTTTGCTTGTGAAATTATTTCATATGCTTTTTCTGCTTTTGAGTTTGTCTCTAATGCCATCAACCTTTGCATAACATTTTCTACAGAAGCATTTTCCTCGGGATTTGAACAATTTTGCCGCATTTTATTTAAAGTAAGAAATGTAGCTTCCTTACTACTACACATTTCCTTTTGAAGTGTAATCATCGAAAATGCTCCTGAAAATATAGGAGAGATATTTTTGAGGTTCACTATCATTTCATACACTTCTTTTTCTTCGTTGGAAAACTGTATCGGAATAATATTTACTTGGCGATTCGTCCATTCTATCCCTGTATCTTGTCTAAGGTTTCGAACCATCACCTGGTTTACTAATTCTTTCAAGTAATCATCATGCTCTAAATCATGTTTGCTAGCAGAAAATGCCGACTGAAATGCCTCGTAGTTTCCGAGATGCCCAGGTTTTAATAGAGAAATGAGATTAAATAGTTCAAAAACATCATTTTGAACAGGCGTAGCAGTTAAAAGTAAGCAAAACTTCTTCTTTAAACTCTGCACAAATTCGTAAATTTTGGTTTTGTGATTTTTTAACTTATGTGCCTCATCAATAATAATCATGTCATAATCCTGTGCAAAGATGAGCTCTCTATGAGGACTTTTTTTCGCAGTATCCATACTTAAAACGACAACTTCACAATGTTCTAATGGAGTATTTTTCTTATAAGGCACAGCTGGTATATAAAATTTATAATGCAGCTCTTCCACCCATTGATTGATAAGAGAGGCCGGAGCCAATATTAAAGCCTTCTTTACCAATCCACGAATAAGATATTCTTTCAATATCAAACCTGCTTCAATTGTTTTACCAAGTCCCACCTCATCGGCCAAAATTGCTTTTCCATTCATTCTTTCGATAACCGTTTCTGCAACATTCAATTGATGTTCGAGTGGTTTCAAATTAGTCAAATACTTAGGAGATTGAAGGCCTGTAAACTCAGTGATTAAATTGTTTTTTACAATTTCATAGCTCATATTATAAAGAGTCCAATTATCCCATGGCTCAACATTTTCCAACCGTTTGATCAAACCCTCTGCCCATTCCGATGACTTTTCTATAATCATTTCCATCACCTCAAATTACTTTTCCTTAGGTTGTCCCAAAAAGAGAAGTGTATGTTTAAGTTTGTGAAATAAAGAGAAAGTCGATTTTCCGGCTTTAAAATCACAAAGAATCTCCCAAAGACTGCCGTTTTAAAACTAAATTATTTTTTTCACAAAAAAAGATTGCCTTTCTGGTCGATAATGCTATATAATATAAAAGTCGCAAATGATTTGGATTATATCGAATCTATCATTTAACTTTGGAGGAATACCCAAGTCCGGCTGAAGGGATCGGTCTTGAAAACCGACAGGCGGGTCATACCGCGCGGGGGTTCGAATCCCTCTTCCTCCTCCATTTTTATTTTTTTGTTGGTAGTTATAAATTTCTTATTGTCGCGGGTGGAGCAAATCGTCAAACGAAGATGACGATTAACACCGATGCAGGCGAAGCCGAAGCAGGTGTCCTACTTTTTTTGAGCGCAGTATCATGGTGTTTGTAAGTATTTTAACGTCGCGGGGTGGAGCAGTGGTAGCTCGTCGGGCTCATAACCCGAAGGTCGCAGGTTCAAATCCTGTCCCCGCAACCAAATGGTCCCGTGGTGTAGCGGTTAACATGCCTGCCTGTCACGCAGGAGATCGCCGGTTCGATCCCGGTCGGGACCGCCATTTTTTTATTTTGAGATTGGTGATAAGCAAGAAGGTCGAGGAAGCGATTGAGTGATGGAAGGAGCGTACTAAAGTACGTGACTAACTGAACGAATGAAGTTGACGAAGAGATGTGCAGCTTAGTGCAAACTGAATTGGCTCAGTAGCTCAGTCGGTAGAGCAAAGGACTGAAAATCCTTGTGTCGGCGGTTCGATTCCGTCCTGAGCCACCATATATGCGGGTGTAGTTTAGTGGTAAAACCTCAGCCTTCCAAGCTGATGATGAGAGTTCGATTCTCTTCACCCGCTTCATAATGTTAAAAGACCTATTGATCAAAAATCAATAGGTCTTTTTTTGATTATTTCTTTCGATTTTCTGCTTCGTCTAGAATTTCTCTTCGGAAACCTTCAATACTTTCTTTTCGACGTTCGTTTTTCTCTCTAATCGCTTCCCTATTGTTTCCAATGGTGTGTTCCATTGTTTCTTCAGCAGCTTCCATATTATCGATTGTGTTTTTTACCATTTTTTTTAGTTTTTTTGCATTATCTGAACGATCATCTGGGTTTGGTTTATTATTATTATTATGAGTCACTTCAATTCCTCCTCTTATTTTTTTGTCATACACATTTTATCGTCTCCTATCTTTTTAAAATTATTCGGTCGTACTTAATTTCTTTCATTCTCTGGAATAATATTTTTTAGTTGGGACAAGATAGAAGGAGAAAATGATGAAGGGCGGTAATGACTATTACTACGGAATGGTTTGACAGAGTAACAGAGGAGCTACAGGATCACTTGAATTCGATTTGTGAAGATTATGACCAAGTCGGTCATATGAATATTAACCGTGCTTCTAAACATCCAAGAATTGAATTTTTTGTTAGTACAGAAGACGAGGAACGAGACTATTTTTGTACCATTCTGTTTGATCCTTATAATGAAGAGTTCTATGTAGAAAGCTTTGATGTTGAACTTCTACAGCCTACCAGAATAATATTGGATGATATTACTGATATTGTAGAAGCTGTTCACGAAAGTTTTCACGAGTTTCTTACGGACGATAGTGATAGTGAACTGTATTATTTGGACGATAATGATGATGACGATGTTGAAGATGACACTGACGAAATCACAGTCGAAGAAATTGATGTGGAATGGGAAACTCCTGAAGTCACTGCATTTCTAATTGATGATGAAATGGAAGTAACTTATCAGTTCGGTGTAGACAGCGCTAATGGTGATGGTGTTCTCCGTAGAGTGAGTCGTATTTGGACAGATGATGAAGAGCTTGAAGACGAAAGTACATTTACTTTTAAAAAAGATGAAGCCAGCACTATTATAGCTATGATCGCTAGTCATATGGATAGAATGGTCGGTTATGATGAAATTATAGACCTATAATTTTATTACACCCCAATTGGTCAGTTGCCATTTGTGGGTGTTTTTTTATATTCAAAATCTAATCAACAATAGGAGATATTCTGATAAAATGAGAGTAATAAGAAATGGAATGGAGAACATACCTTGAAAACCTTTAAGAAAATGTATATTGAAATTACTAGCGTTTGTAATCTTGCTTGCAGCTTCTGTCCACCGACAAGTAGAGCAAAAAATATCCTCAAACTAGATGCATTTAATAAAACATTAGATGAGATTCGACCACATACAAAATATATTTACCTCCATGTAAAAGGTGAGCCACTTTTACATCCACGGGTGGATCAATTATTGGATGCTAGTCATGCCAAGGGTTTTAAAGTTAATATTACAACTAATGGTACCCTTATCAATAAAAATAGACATAAACTATTGGGCAAACCAGCACTTCGTCAAATCAATTTCTCTTTACATAGTTTCGATGGACATGAAGGATCAGAAAATCGCGAGAAATATTTAGGAGATATTCTGGATTTTGTACGAGAAGCCAAGGAACACAATGTTATTATTTCCTACCGATTATGGAACTTACAGAGGGATCAAGTTTCAGAAGTTGCACAACGGAGAAATCGAGAAACATTGGAAATACTTGAAAAAGAATATAATCTAGATTTTAAAATTGAAGAAAAAGTACAACCTGGTAAAGGGATTAAAATCGCTCATAATGTCTACTTGAACCAGGATCATGAGTTTCAATGGCCAAGTTTACTTGCACCAGAGGATGATGGAAAAGGCTTTTGCCATGCTCTTCGCAACCAAGCGGCTATTCTCGTAGATGGAACCGTCGTACCATGTTGTCTAGATGGTGAAGGCGTTATTAACTTAGGTAATATCCATAATAATTCTTTCTCAGACATTATTGAGAGTGAACGGGCAAATAATTTGTATGATGGATTTACAAGAAGAGAAGCAGTCGAAGAAATGTGCAGAAAATGTGGATATAGACAGAGGTTTGGAGTTTGAAGCACTTCTAATGGAAACTAAGTAGTGCAAATGGTAATATTAAATTTTCGAGAGGAGAGATAAATATGGAATTTATTACACTTAGCAATGGTTTGAAAATCCCTCAAATTGGTTTTGGGGTGTGGCAAGTTGACAACGAAACAGAAGCTCCCGCTGCTGTAGAAGAGGCTTTGCGAGTCGGTTATCGTCATATTGATACTGCTGCTACTTATGGAAACGAAGAAGGAGTCGCAAAAGGAATTACTTCTTCTGGTGTTGCACGTGAGGACATCTTCCTAACTTCAAAAATCTGGAACGATGATATTCGTGCCGGCCGTACAAAAGAAGCATTCCAAGAATCTCTTAACCGCCTAAAAACTGATTATTTGGATTTATGTTTAATCCATTGGCCAGTTGATGGTATTGTAGAAGCGTGGCGTGCACTTATTGAGCTGTACAATGAAGGAAAGATAAAAGCAATTGGCGTATCCAATTTTAAAGAACATCACTTGGAACAATTAGAAGCAGCTGGATTGATGACTCCTATGGTCAATCAGATCGAGCTACACCCGCAATTACCACAGCACGACTATGTGAATTATTTATCCAAAAAAGGTATTCATGTAGAGGCTTGGAGCCCACTAATGCAAGGGAAGTTCTTGGATTTTGATTTATTCCACCAGCTAGCTGAAAAGCATGGGAAGTCTCCATCACAAATAGTACTTCGCTGGCATTTACAGTTAGGTAGAGTTGCTTTGCCAAAATCGATTACTCCTACTCGCATTAAAGAGAATTTTGATGTCTTTGACTTCGAGTTATCATCTGAGGATATGGAAGCAATTGCCACTTTGGCTACTAACGTTCGCATGGGTCCTGACCCGGATGAAATTCAATTTTAATAGAAAAATGCCGGAAGAAGTGTCTATATACTTCTCTCGGCATTTTTATTATCATTCAATCATGGTAACCCCAAAAGAATAAGTAGTTGTTGATTTATACTCTTTTCCTGCTTGTAGGATGGACGAAGGAAAATGAGGATGATGGATGGAATCAGGTGGACCTTGTGTTTCTAAGCATATACCTAAATAATCCCTTAGTTGTTCTCCTCTCATTATTTCAGAGTTGCCCAAGTTATTACCTGTATAGAGAACAACGGCAGATTCTGTCGTTTCTACTACCAGTTGCCGACCACTTGCCTCATCCGTTAATACCATTACACTAGATTCGTTTTCTTTCAATAAAAATGGATGATCATAACCGTTGCCTACTAATACATTTTGGGGATGAACAGAAGTTGCTCCATCAGCAATTTTACGACTCTCTCGAAAATCGAATACAGAATTCTCTACTGGAACTAAATTTCCAGTTGGAATAAACTCCTCATTCAACTCCAAATAAGCAGGACTATCAATCATTAGTTCATGATCTAATACATCCTTTTTCAGATTTCCACTAAGATTAAAATACGAATGGTTCGTTACATTTAATAATGTGTCCTTATCGGAAATACCCGAGTATGTAATAGATAACGTATCTTCATCATGTAGAATTGTATAAGCTACTTTCATTTCCAGGTTTCCGGGGTAACCCTCTTCTCGATCTCGGCTTAAATAAGTAAACTCGATTGTTGTTTCGTGGTCACCTTCCAGTATAGTAGAATTCCATAATACATGACTGAATCCTTTAGGACCTCCATGTAAATGGTTGTTATTCTCATTCATGGGAATATTGTAGACATCCTCTCCTAAACGGAAGGAACCTCCCTTAATACGACCAGCAACTCTACCTACAACCGCTCCTAAATACTTGGCATTTCGACCGTAATCCTCTAATGTATCGTATCCTAATACTACATTTTCATATTGTCCCCTTCGATCAGATGCTAAAATTTCCGTAATTACGCAACCATAATTCATGCAGGATACTTCAAAACCGTTTTTATTTCTTACTGTAAATAATGTAACGGGTCGATTATCTATAAATCCAAATAGCTTCTCTTGCACTAACACTCACCAATTCAACCCTCTCTTATGCTACTTTATCACTGCGAGTTCTCCAGTTTGAATAGATTGATAACAAGCTTCTATTACTCGCATATTATTAATAGTAGAAGTCCCTGTAATTTCTGGATCACCATTTGTTTGTATGACATCTGAAAAATGCTCCACTTCAAGTCGGTATAAATCCCCGTATACACTCTCTTCACGAACCATATTTGCTACTTGTGTAATAACTTTTCCTACTCCTCCATTGTTATCTGGTCGGAAGGCAAAAGGTACTTTGATCGTGCCTTTTGTACCTATTACTTCATACTCATTCCTTCCAGTCATATCAAAGCTACAGTCAAATATAGCCCGCACGTTTCTACCCATGTTTAAATATCCAAATGTACTCGTATCTACACCTGTTTCAGGGTCTAATTCCGCAAAACATTGCACGGAAACCGGTTCTGAATCTAACAAATAGCGAATTACATGAATGCTATAACAACCAACGTCATAAAGAGCCCCACCACCCATCGCTTTGTCCATTCTAAATTTATCAACACGTGATTGTAAGTAAAAGGAATGACTTGATTTGATAAGCTTAATATCCCCAATTTCGCCTGAGGAAATTATTTCTTTCACTCGCTGATGCTGCGGGTGTAACTGATACATGAAGGCTTCCATGAACTTAACGTTGTTTTCACGACATACTTCTACCATTTCTTCAGCTTCTCGGGCTGTTAGCGCAACTGGCTTTTCGCAGAGTATGTGCTTTCCTTGCTTAGCTGCTTTAAATACCCATTCCTTATGTAAATGATTAGGAAGCGGAATGTAAACAGCTTCTATTTCTGAATCGTTTAGAAGCTCTTCATAGCTTTCATAGGCTTTAGTAATACCTAATTTAGAGGCTACTGGATGCACTTGACTTCCACGACTCGAAATTGCTACTAGCTCTGCATTACTTGCTCTGGAAATTGCAGGTATTAGTTGTTGCTGTGCGATATTTGCCGTACTTAATACTCCCCAACGAATGTTCTTCATCCAATCATCCACCTTTACTTTTAAAATTCAATAACTCGTTTCATTCACACAGAAAGTTACTAATAAACTCCTTTAATTTCCCTGTGGACTTCTTCTTTATAAAATTTAGCTAGTTTCTGCATTTCTTCTGCTTTATATGAACTTACATTCACTGCTTGCAAGTTATCCTTTACTTGAACAACTGTTTTAAAGCCTGGTATGACACATGAAATTTCATCATGCTCCAATATCCACTTCAATGCAGCGCGGGTCATATTATCTCTACCTTCCGCGATCCATTTTAGCTTGCCTGCTAATTCCACGCCTTTTTCTAATCCTAGTCCCGCAAAGGTTTCACCAACATTAAACGCTTCTCCACTTTGGTTAAAGTTACGATGATCGTCTGATTCAAACTTGCTATCTACGCCAAATTTTCCAGTCAGCAGTCCACTAGCAAGTGGAACTCGCGCAAGAATCCCAACACCCTTTTCCTTTGCTTTAGGAAATAACTCATCCAACGGCTTTTGTCGGAAGATGTTGAAAATTACTTGAAGGCTACGAACATTAGGCTGCTCCAAACATAGTAATCCTTCCTCAACTGTCTCTACACTGACACCGTAATAGCGAATTTTCCCTTGCTCCTTTAACCGATCAAGTACATCAAATACTTGACCATCCTTTAAAATTTCTAGAGGCGGACAGTGAATTTGAAACAAATCAATTTGCTCTCTCCCAAGTCGTCTTAAGCTATCCTCACAGTATTTAGTTACACTTCCCATGGAATATGTATGAGGATCATGCACATCAGCTGCTCTACAAAATTTTGTAGCAATATGGATATCTGCATGCTTTCCTTGTGTTGCTTTAGCTAAAAGCTCTTCGCTATGCCCATCACCATATACATCCGCAGTATCGAAAAAGTTTACCCCGTTACCAATTGCATAATCTAGTGCTTTTAATGATTCCTCGTCATTTGTCTTTCCCCATGCTCCACCTATCGCCCAAGTACCAAAGCTTAGCTCACTTACCTGTAAATCCGTACTACCAATTTGACGATAATTCATCATACTACCCCTCCCTTTTGTAAATAAGAGCCCCAACTATTTAGTTGAGACTCTTCATCATTCTTACTTACGGAATTCCAAAAGTACTTTATTTAGATTCTTCGTTTGGCTGTAGACTTCTTGATAAATAGGAAATAACTTCTTATACTTTTCCACATTTGCTTCAATAGGATTAAACTGTTTATCTTCCTTTAAAAACTCATCTGCACAACCTTTTAATGAATCAAACCATTGACATCCATAAGCCGCCAGCATCGCTGCTCCCATTCCTGGTCCCTGTTCGCTAGATAATCGAACAATTTTTGCATCGAAGATGTCTGCTTGCATTTGAAGCCAATCATCATTTTGTGCACCGCCGCCAATAGATACAATTGTATCTATCAACTTTCCATTTTTCCGAAAAATTTCAATAGATTCATGCAAGGAGAATGTTATTCCTTCTAAAACAGCACGAACAAAGTCTTTACGCTGATGCGAACTATCCATTCCGATGAAACTAGCACGAATAATTGCATCTGCATGCGGGGTTCTTTCACCTACTAGATAAGGGGTAAACAGCAACCCATGTGACCCTATCGGAACATTCCCTACCTCAGATAATAATTCCTGGAACGACTCTTCACTTGCAAAAACCTCTTTAAACCAAGTCAAACTATGACCTGCGGCAAGTGTTACACCCATTGTGTAAAAGGATTCTGATGCTGCGTGATTAAAATAATGAACCTTCCCCTCAAAATCCTTATCCGGGTTTGCTTCATACGATAGTACAACACCAGATGTTCCTATGCTACAAAGTGTTTTTCCATCCCCTAAAATTCCTGAGCCAATTGCACCACAAGCATTATCCGCACCACCTGCAAACACACGAGTTGTTGCTGAAAGACCGGTAGCTTGTGCAACACTTAAAGAAATAGTACCAACTTCGTCATGCGAATTTAACAATGGTGGACACAGACTAGGTTCAATATCCAATGACGCACATATAGGTGTGCTCCATTCTTTCCTACTAACATCCAATAGAAGTGTTCCTGCAGCGTCCGAATACTCCATATGAAGCTGGCCTGTGAGCCTGTATCGTAAATAGTCCTTCGGGAGTACAAATGTCTTTGCCTGCTCAAATATTTGTGGTTCATGTTCTTTGACCCATAATATTTTGGGTAATGTAAAACCCTCTAAAGCAGGATTTTTTGTTATTTCAAGCAGTCTATCCTCACCTATCACATCATAAATTTGCTGACACTGAGCTGTAGTGCGTGTATCATTCCAGAGAATTGCAGGACGTAAAACATCATTTTTCTTATCTAATAGAACAAGGCCATGCATTTGTCCTGAAAAACTCATCCCTTCAATATTCGCTACATCGCCTTCAAAATCCTTCAACAGTTCTTTTAATCCCAATAGCGTTTTGTCCACCCAGTGCTCGGGGTTTTGTTCACTATAGCCCGTTTTCTCCTGTATTAAAGGATAGGATTTAGATACACTTCGAACAACTTCCCCATTTTTATTAACTAGCAATATTTTCACAGCGCTCGTTCCTAAATCTACACCAATAACATATTTCATAGCTCAGCTCTCCTACCAAATGCATTCAAATTATTTACTAAATGATTGCAATAAATACTGATTGATTGTCGCCTTGATTTGCTCCAAACGTCCAGAAGTCTGTTTAATATCTTGAAGTCCCAAAGCATATGCCTCTAGCTTATGGAAATCTGTTTTGCCTTCTACAATATCTAGTCCGATACCTTCTTTATACGTTTTGTAGCGTTCATCTACAACATTTTCAAGCACTTTATCATCTATCAAGTTTTGTGCAACTCGCAAACCTACTGCAAAAGCATCCATTCCAGCAATATGTGCATGGAATAGATCCTCCGGTTCAAATGATGCTCTTCTAACTTTCGCATCAAAGTTTAAACCTCCCCTGCCTAGTCCACCGTTTTGCAAAATTTCATACATTGCAAGAGTTGTAGTCCATAGATCTGTTGGGAACTCATCTGTATCCCAGCCTAAAAGTGGGTTACCTTGGTTCGCATCAACGGAACCTAACATTTTATTAATACGAGCATAATGAAGCTCATGCTCAAATGTGTGACCAGCAAGTGTTGCATGGTTTGCTTCGATATTAAATTTAAATGAATTTTCTAAGCCGTAGCTTTGTAAGAATGCATGGGCAGTTGCAACATCATAATCATATTGGTGAGTAGAAGGTTCTTTGGGTTTTGGTTCGATTAAGAATTGTGCATCAAATTCAATTTCTTTAGCATAGTCTACAGCCATATGATAAAAGCGAGATAAGTTATCCAACTCTAGTTTCATATTTGTATTTAGTAAAGTATCATATCCTTCGCGTCCACCCCAGAACACATAATTTTGTGCGCCAAGCTCCTTACCAATTTCTAATCCTTTTTTCACTTTAGCAGCAGAGTATGCAAAAACATCTGCATTACTTGAAGTTGCTGCGCCATGAACAAAGCGAGGGTGCGTAAAGTTATTGGCCGTATTCCAAAGCAATTTTGCTTTACTATTTTTCATATAATCCTTTATCATGCTAACAATCACGTCTAAGTTATGATTACTTTCTTTAAGATTACTTCCTTCCGGTGCAATATCGATATCATGGAAGCAGAAGAACGGGACATCCATCTTTTCATAAAACTCAAACGATGCCTCTACTCGCGCTTTTGCTAAATCCAACCCACTAAATTTATCCCAAGGGCGGTTCATACTTCCTGCTCCGAAAGGGTCCGATCCATCCATCGTAAACGTATGCCAGTAAGAAACAGCGTACCTTAAAATTTCTTCCATCGTTTTACCGCCAATTTTCTCTTCTGGATTATAATATTTAAACGCATAAGGATTTTTTGAAGTTGCACCTTCAAATTTAACTTTCTCGACATTTTGGAAATAGACCATTATTTTTACCTCCTGAATTTTATCTACACTAATCACCAACGGTTTTTGTGTGAAATTAGATTGTTTAATTAGTTTGTTAATCATACGAACAAAGTTGTATTATTGTAAATAAAAAGTGTATGCTATTAATAATTATTAAACTCTTGCAAATAAATTGATAACAAAGGACGGTTCTCTATGAATGCAACAAGTAGTTTTATATATAATATTGCCGAATGGATTACAAAATTTGCCTATTTAAACTTGCTATGGATTTTATTTACGATACTAGGCGGTGTGATTTTCGGGTTTTTCCCTTCAACTATTTCGATGTTTGCCATAGTGAGAGAATGGTTGAAAGGTGAAACAGATATACCATTGTTTAGCACCTTTTGGAAATGTTACCGAGATGAATTCGTTAAAAGCAACTTGTTAGGAGTCATAGTCACGCTAATTACAGTTATAATAGTATTGGATCTTTTTTACATACAATCTACTGATAGCAATTTGTTAACTTGGACTTACCTGCCATTGTTTTCTTTTATGTTAATATTCATCATGTTCCTATTTTATCTTTTTCCTTCTTTTGTACACTTCAACTTAAAGTTAGGACAAGTTATCAAAAATTCATTTTTTATCATGCTTATAAATCCAATTACAACTCTACTAATTTTCCTAAGCCTATTACCGTTTTTCTACTTAATAAGCCTTCTCCCTGCAATCGGATTCATATTTGGCGGAAGTGTATACGCTTTTATATCGATGAGGTTTAGTTTACATGCATTTCAGAAAGTCAGCGAAAAGCAAGAAGCATTAAAAATGAGCAATGAAATATAATTTCCCATAGCGTGAAGCTATTTTCTTGTTGTCTAATTCCTGTGCTTAGCCCTTCAAGTCTCTTTAGGATTCAGGGCTTACATAGGCACATGATTTTTCTTCTTACCCTTTTACAGCACTTGCAGAAATACCTTCCACTACTTTATTGCTAAAGAAGATAAAAGCAATAATGATTGGTAGTACACTTATGATAAGAGTTGCCCCTATTGCACCCCAATCCGTCATATATTGACCGATGAAATTTTGGATACCTACTGTTAATGTTTTGTATTTCTCAGAGCTTATAAATGTATTAACGAACACAAACTCATTCCAGTTATAAATCATATTAATGACTACAGTAGTTGACATTACTGGCACTGTCATAGGTAGAATAACTTGGAAAAACATTCGATTCACTGAGCAACCATCTATAACGGCCGCTTCCTCTATTTCCCTCGGTAGCGTGTAATAGAAACCAAGCAAAATCATCATCGTAATTGGTAGATTATAGGCTGTATATGTAATAACAACTCCCAGCGGATTATCTATTAAATTTACACTTAAAAACATACTGTATAGAGGAATTAGTGCTGAATGGATAGGAATCATAAGCCCTATGATGAACAGGCTAAGAACTGCCCCACTTAACTTCCATCTCATTCGAGTTATCGCAAATGTTGCCATACTGGCAAAAAGTACGGTTAACACTATCGCTAGTGCCGTGATCCAAACACTATTAAAGAAGTAAACCCCTATACCTCCATCCCACACTTTTAGATAGTTTTCCCATCTAAACTCCGAAGGTAATGCAAATGGTGAACCCGCAAATATTTCTCGATTATCTTTTAATGAGAAGATGAATAACCATATTAGCGGGACGATTTGAAACAATGCTACAACCAATAGACTAAAATATAGAAAAAAGTAGCCTACACGCTTCATATACAAACCTCCTTAATATTCTATTCTCTCTTTTGGTGTAGTTAATTTACGAACGATAAAGGTTACGATTAATGTAATGATTAAAAGCAGGAATCCAATTGCACTTCCGTACCCAAAGTTATAGCTGGAAAATGCTAACTTATACATATAGGATGCCATTACTTCACTTGCACCATTCGGTCCACCAGAAGTCATCACATATATTAAATCAAAATATTTTAACGATCCAACTATTGCTAGGACGACCGTCACACTTACTACTTCCTTGATCAAAGGCAACTTAATCTTCGTAGCAATTTGAAATGCAGAAGCACCATCGATTCTCGCCGCTTCGATTAATGACTCCGGAATATTCTTTAATGCAGCATAGTAAATCAAAATATAAAAGCCCGCATATTGCCACAAAATTGGGATGAAAATTGCAAATAAAACTAAAGATGGATCTGCCAACCAAGCAGGAGGATTTTCCACTCCTATTTGTTTAAGAAACACATTTAAAATACCATTCGATGGGTTATACACTTTAATCCAAAGCTGTGCAATCGCAACAGAGGACAATAGCATCGGTATTAAATATATCTTTCTCAACAAATCCGATCCTTTTATCTTGGATGCCAAGATGAAAGATATGGTCAAATAAATGCCTAAACTCAATGTTGAGAATATCGCCAGTAAAAACGAATGATAGGCACTACTCCAAAACTTCATATCTTGCAGACCATTTATATAATTCTCTAATCCAATGAATGTTTTATCCCCTATTCCATCCCACTCCATTAAGCCATAATACCCTGATAGAATTAGCGGAATGAATACTAACACCAGAACTAACAACAGTGCAGGAGAAATATATAAAGCTATTAACAGTTTGTTAGACATTACCTTGTTCAAAACAGTCAACTCCTTCCTTACCAGGTAGAGAAGGGCTATCCAACTAGGCAGGATAACCCTCGTTTTTAGAAATTTCTTTTTAATCCAAAGTCTGAATAATGTTGGTTTCCACTTCAGACGGACGCTTTCCGTAGGCACGGCTTCAATCAACGAAGTCTACTTTATAATAAGTTAATTATGAAATTGACTCGTTCATTCTATTTTGAAAGGGCATCCTCATGTGCTTTTGCAAATTCTTCAGGAGTCATTTCTTTTCCAAATAGAGCTTGAATCGAGTCTAAATGTACTTGTGCTACATCTGGACTCATTTGAACATCCGCAAATAGCGTAATATTACTTGCTTCATTTAATTCATTTAAAATATCAATATACATTTCCGGAAGATCTAATGAATCAGCATCCACTTTAGTAGCAGGGATTACGCCAGCTTGTGTAACTGCTTTTTCTCCCCATTGCTTAACAAAGTATGCTGCAAAATCTTTCGCTTCTTCTTTTACTTTAGAATCCTCAGCTACGAAAAGTCCAACTCCAGGACCACCAACAAAACTATTCATATCCCCGTTACCACCTACTGTAGGGAACTTCAGGTATTCAACGGAGTCTCTAAATTCCTGCGGTACAGTTTCATTCGTTGTATAGTTTGGCAAATCCCAAGTTGCGATTAGATACATTGGCACTTGCTCACTCATGAACATACTTTTTGCTTCCTCATCTGCTAATCCGTTAAATCCATTAACAAATGCACCCATATCTACAAGGTCTTGAACCTTTTGCGCCGCTTCTACTAATGCAGGATCTTCGAAAGAACCTGAGCGATCGATTGCCTTATTTAGAACTTCAGCCCCACCAAGGCGGTCCGCTAGATACATATACCAAAGTGATCCTGTCCAAGCATCTTTATTTCCTAATGCAATTGGATCAATTCCATCTTCTTTGAATACTTTTATTACATTCTCTAATTCTTCAAAAGTTTTTGGTGCTTCTAAACCTTGTTCATCAAACATCGCTTTATTATAGTAAAGAGTTACAATGTTCAACTCTAATGGTAAACCGTATGTCTTACCATCTAATGCATATGCTTCTGCAGTTCCCGGTACAAAGCTATCACTTAGTTGATCTCCAATAACATCGTCTAATGGGGCGAACATGTTACCACCAACATAAGGCTCTAAGAAACCTGCTGCCCAAGTCATTCCTACATCAGGAAGTTCTTTAGATGTCGATAAAACTCTCAGTTTATCTTTATATTGTTCGTTACTTAACACTTCGAGATCCACTTTAACCCCTTCATGTTCTTTTTCATAATCCGCTATTATTTTATTTACAACATCGTAATGTTGCTTGGAGCTTCCTTCTGGCCATAAATGCATAAACTTTATTTCTTTGTCTCCACTTGAACTTGATGATGATTCACTTGAATCTGAACAGCCTGCCAATAAATAAAATACAGAAGCAAATAATAGAACTTTAATCATTTTGTTGATTTTCATTCTTATTTCCCCCACCCCAATTATTTTTACAACAATATTCTGAATATTGTATGCGGTTTCATTGTAGCAAATAAAACTATGTTAGTCTAGTGGATAAACAAAGTTTTTTTATTCTTCGTTTATATGATAGAATGATGAAAAAAGATAGAAAGAGCTGAAGAAGGATGAAACTAAGCGCCAACCAAACATGGAATCATCATGTTGTAAAAAAAGGGAACAAATCGCTAGTTCTAGATAAAATAAAATACAACTCCCCTATCTCCAGAGCCTCTGTTGCAAGCCAAGTTGGATTAAATAAAGGAACTGTGTCTTCTTTGGTAAATGATTTACTTGAGGAACATCTTATCTATGAATCCGGTCCAGGTGAATCTAGCGGCGGTAGAAGACCAGTTATGTTACTGTTCAATGAAAACGCAGGCTACTCTATCGGAATAGATTTAGGAGTTAACTATTTACTCGGAGTGCTCACAGACCTTAACGGAAATATTCACACAGAGAAGCAAATAACATTTAAGAATTTATCTTATGAAGAGATTGAGACTAAGTTATTTGAAACAATAGAATACCTTCTTAAGTCCACACCTGAATGCCCACACGGAGTTATTGGAATTGGTGTTGGGGTACCAGGTATTGTGGATAAGGATGATAACATTCTGTTAGCTCCTAATTTAAACTGGCGTAATATAAACCTGAAAGAAGTTCTTGAAGAAAGATATAACGTTCCAATCATTATAGAAAATGAAGCCAATGCAGGTGCATACGGTGAAAAAAATTTCGGTGCCGGAAAAGACTTTGAAAATGTTATCTACGTGAGTGCTGGAATTGGTATTGGAGTTGGTCTAATACTTAATGGTTCTTTGTACAAAGGATCCAATGGCTTTTCAGGTGAACTAGGTCATATGACGATTCAAGCAGAGGGCGCTAAATGCCGCTGTGGAAACGAAGGGTGCTGGGAGCTATATGCTTCGGAGCAAGCACTCACTAGACAGGCAGAAAAGTTGGATATTCCATCAGATATGCAGGACTTAGAGGGCTTAGTAACACTTGCTGAGCACGGAAATGATGAGGTCATTGCATTATTTGAACAAACTGGAGACTACTTAGGTATTGGTATTAATAATATTATTAACATCTTTAATCCTCAGCAAGTCATTATCGGTAATAGATTAGCCTCCTCTGAAAAATGGCTAAAGGATCCGTTAAATAAAAGAGTCGCAAAACAAGCATTATGGTTTCAACAAAATGATTTACAAATCGATTTTTCTGAGCTATCGACAAGATCAACTGCATTAGGGGTTGCTGCTTTTTCCATCGAAAACTTTTTGAGTGTCAGTATTCAGCAAAACAACACTGCCCAGGAATAAAAAAAATTTATGTTTAACTATCAAAAAATTTAGACTTGCTAATTTTTTTATTCTAGTGTTATATGTATTGTTATATTGAAAAAAATTCTATTTTAGGAATTATTAGGAGCGAAAATAATACTGTGAAGTTTAGATTCATCATGTATTGTTACGCTACTACATAGGCTTGAAATGGAAAAACTAGATGCAAAGGATGATGACAGTTGACAACTATACGAAATCCGATATTACCTGGCTTTAACCCAGATCCAAGTATTTGCAGAGTTGGAGAAGATTATTATATTGCCGTTTCTACTTTTGAATGGTTCCCTGGTGTTGGTATTTATCATTCCAAGGATTTAAAAAACTGGCGTTTAATTTCTCGCCCTCTTAATCGTATTAGTCAATTGAACATGATGGGAAACCCTAACTCTGGTGGGGTTTGGGCACCAGCGTTGTCCTACAGTGAAGGGCAGTTTTGGTTAATATTCACGGATGTAAAAGTGACAGAGGGACAATGGAAAGATTGCCATAATTACCTGGTCACTTGCGACACCATCGATGGAGAATGGTCTGAGCCTATCTATTTAAACAGCTCTGGTTTTGATCCATCCTTATATCATGATGAATCGGGTAAAAAGTACTTAGTGAATATGAAATGGGATCATCGTCTCCATCATCATAATTTTTATGGTATTGCACTTCAGGAATATGATGTGGAACAGCAAAAATTAGTCGGGAAATCTACTATTATCTTTAAAGGAACAGATATTAAATTAGTGGAAGCTCCTCACCTTTACAAAATTAATGGCTATTATTATTTGTTAACTGCTGAAGGTGGTACAAAATACGACCATGCAGCAACTATTGCACGATCCAAAAATTTAGAGGGACCGTACGAGGTGCATCCGGATAATCCTTTAATAACTTCATTTCCCTATCCGAGAAATCCATTGCAAAAATCGGGACATGCTTCTATCGTCCAAACCCATACCAATGAATGGTTTTTAGTACACTTAACCGGTCGTCCACTACCAAAAGAAAACCAACCTTTACTGGATCCACGAGGATATTGTCCACTTGGAAGAGAGACTGCTATCCAAAGAATAGAATGGAAAAATGACTGGCCATATGTTGTTAATGGGAACGGACCTTCCCTTGAAATTGAAGGACCTGCAATCGAGGAAGTGGTTTGGGAAAAGGATTTCGAGGAGAAGGATGATTTTAATGGGAAACGATTAAATAATCATTTCCAATCACTGCGTATCCCGCTTGACGAACATATAGTTTCACTAAAGGACAATCCTGGTCATTTGCGACTATACGGGAAAGAATCGCTTACTTCAAAGTTCACACAAGCATTTATAGCAAGACGCTGGCAGCATTTCAACTTCACAGCAGAAACAAAAGTGGCCTTTAATCCGAATACTTTTCAGCAATCTGCTGGATTAGTTAACTACTATAATACAGAAAACTGGACAGCACTTCAGATTTCCTGGAATGAAGAAAAGGGAAGAATTTTAGAGCTAACTACATGTGATAACTTTACCTATGACCAACCGTTAAAAGGCAAA
Organism: Psychrobacillus psychrodurans; assembly: GCA_900114885.1. Lineage (GTDB taxonomy): Bacteria > Bacillota > Bacilli > Bacillales_A > Planococcaceae > Psychrobacillus > Psychrobacillus psychrodurans. Next base: position 19,556 of record FOUN01000001.1, on the reverse strand, counting down.
GAGATCATTATTCCAAAGGAACATGAATATGTTTACCTCAAAGTGGATGTTCAGACTTCTATTTACGAATATTCTTATTCATTTGATGGGGAGAATTGGACATTAATTCCTATTAAACTTGCTTCACATAAATTATCCGATGATTATATTCAAGGCGGTGGCTTCTTTACAGGAGCATTTGTAGGAATGCAATGTCAGGATACATCGGGTCAAAGTCTCCCAGCAGATTTTGATTACTTTATCTATAAAGAATTGGATTTATTCAACTAAATAATCTTTATTTATATCATAGTTACGCATTTTTTCAGTATTTCAAGCCATATTAAATAAGCATCAAAAATCGTCGAGAGGGGTTTTCTTATGAAAAATGGTACTCATATAGGAGCTAACAAAAGAGGTTCTATGGCGAAACGACCAACTAGTAAGAAAGAAGAGATTTCTCTAGAGTTAGCCGAGCTTGGTTATTTAACACCAAAGCAAGGTTCAATGTCTCCAAATCGACGTGATATGAGTGAGAGGGATAGATCTTACTAATTGAAAGATGCAAAAAAAGGACACAACGCTTAGTTGTGTCCTTTTTTAATCTACTATTGAATCAACCTTAAAATGACTTAATACATATTGTAATACTTCCGCTAAATGCGCTGTTTTTCAGTTGCACTATCTGCCTTGCTGTAACTGATAACCTATTTGAACTTAGCCGGAATCATTTCTGCAGGCAATGGACGGCTATATAAATATCCTTGGAACATATCGCATTTATAACTTTTTAATAAATTTGCCTGTTCTTCTGTTTCTACCCCTTCAGCAATGACCGGCATGTTTAAGTTATGACCAAGTGCAATAATTGTTGCGATTATACTGCGGTCTTCTTCATCCTGTTGAATACCTTGCACGAAGGCTTTGTCAATTTTGAGGTGATCAATAGGAAAACGACGTAAGTAGTTCAATGAACTATATCCTGTACCAAAGTCATCCATCGCTATCAGTACACCGATTGCTTTCAACTCATTTAGCACATGAATAGCAATATCAGGCTGCATCGCAATCGTTTCCGTAATCTCAAGTTCCAAATACTTTGGGTCAAGTTTAGTTTCTTTTAGAATCAATCCAACCTTCTCTACCAGATCGGTTTGATAAAACTGTCGTAAAGAAAGGTTGACCGATACGGGTACTGGCGGCAAACCTTGTCTCTGCCATTCCTTATTCTGGCTGCATGCTTCTCGTATAACCCATTCACCAATCGGTACAATCATACCCGTTTCCTCGGCAAGTGGAATAAAGTCAGCAGGTGAAACCATTCCCAAATCTTTACTATTCCAACGCAACAAAGCTTCAATGCCTGAAACTTCATGTGTGACCGCATCGTATTGAGGCTGGTAGAAAAGTACAAACTCTTGTTTATCCAGTGCTTTATGTAATAGTGTCTCCATGTGAAGGTCTGTCTTTGAAAGACCTTCTATTTGGGCATTGTACATTTGATAATTGTTGCGCCCCTGTCGCTTGGCGTAATACATTGCGTGATCAGAAGCCCTCATTAATCCTTTAATATCTGTGGCATGTTTTGGAAACAAACTTATACCTATGCTCGCAGTTAAAATCGCTTCAAAACCGTCAAGATCGAAGTGTTTTCCTATTTCCGATATTAACGACTGAGCTTTTAGAAGGACTTTACTTTCATTAATATTTTGCATAATAATAGTAAATTCATCTCCTGCGTATCTATAAACTGTACCATCATGGCCCATTATTTTCACTAAGCGCTCCGATACTTGTTGTAATAAAGCATCTCCCATTTCATGTCCAAGATAGTCGTTGATAAACTTAAAGCGGTCAAGGTCGATCATTAAAACTGCGGAGTTATGTTTTTCTGAGGTTTGAGTCTCAATCACACTTCGCAGATCCTTCTGGAACAAGCGTTGATTCCCTAGTCCAGTTAGCATATCATGATATGCCATAAAGTTTGCCTTATCCTCATTACGCTTTATGTTTGTTATGTCTTTCCCAATACAATGAACAGCAGAGAGTTTACTTTCGATGAACACAGGGATTACTGTAATGTGTAACAAAACATGTTCACCTTTATGATTATGCAAAGAGGTCTCATATTGATGTGGACGTCCACTTTGAACCTTTTGAAAATTAGCTATTGTCTCCATTTGCTTGTTTTTATCAATGAAGGGAAGGAAAGGCTTTCCAATCAATTCTTCAGAGGGAACACCCAAAATTTTCTCTGTAGCATCATTTACGACTAGAAAATTGCCTTCTAAGTCAAAGGTAATAACAGGATCAATGTTGTGCTCAAATAATGCCCTATACCTCTGTTCACTTTCCTTTAGGAGGTTTTCTATTCGTATTTGTTCAGTAATATCACGAGCGACACAAATAACCTCTACTACTTCACCATCCAGTATAGTAGGAACTGCTGTTATATCAATATTAAAAACTGAACCTTCTCTATTGACGACCGAGATTTTAAACTCCGCTGTATTTCCTTTCAATACTTCAAAAAAGTAATCATTTGTAACATCGAGGTCTTCAGGTACAATCAAATTTCGAAAGCTCATACTAGTGATTTCATCATACGAATATTTTAAAATCTTTAATCCTGTTGCATTTGAGTTTGTGAAAATTCCCTCGGGATTAATGGTAAATACTATATCAGGGTTATGATAAAACAGTGATTCAAACTCTCTCGTCGATTTTTTTAACTTATTTCGTGTATCTTGATGTTCAGTTACATCAATAATAGTTAAAATTAAGTATCGATTCCCATCTTCAAGCTCAATTGCATGCCCTGATACTTTTAATGCTCTACCTTCCAAGTTTTTCTTTAATGGCGAAGAGTCAGCCTTATGCAGCTTTGAAGAATGTTCACTCTTCAAAGCTTCGAAGTCCGAATCACTAGGAACTCCAAACATGTCGTTCCAGTTATATAAACAGATTTCTTCTTTTTCCATACCTGTTAATTTCACAGCAGCCTCGTTTGCATATATAAAATGATCTGGATACTGCCTTTCTTTTAAGGTTAATATACATATTGGTTCAGGAAAGTTCTCAATAAATCGAACAAAATCACTTTTGCTAAACTTTGAATTTAAAGTAGAACTCTCATTATAGTAGATTTCCATCATAGTCACCTCGCTTTTAGTTACTCTTAATAACAAGTCTTTTGTAATACATACTTAAGAAGATTATAACAACCAAGAGCATGCATTACAACACGAATATAAGTACTTAGACTTATTTTTTAACTTATACATTCGCAAAAATAATTCCTAATACCTATAAATAGTGACGATGAATTACCAAAAACTTATTATTGTAACTAAATACCCTCACCTAGAACTTTAGTAAACCTTTGAAGGACTCTCACCTATTAGAGAAATAAGTGCTTCAAACATAAAAACGCCCCATACCTCAAAAGGAATGGAGCGAATTTATAGGATTATTATGCAAATTAGAATGGATTAGTCGCTAATAGACTAGCTGTCTTCACGTAAATTCTTGTGTTTAATTTCAATTGAGAAACTATAAATTCTGCTATGTCTTCTGGTTGCATAAATTGCTCAATTTTATCTTTATCCACTAAAGATGATTTAGTAGCAAGTTCGGTTACTACTGTACTTGGAGTCAATGCTGTCACACGTATATTATTTCGACGAACTTCCTGTGCCAATGATTCTGTTAGCCCAATAACGCCGAATTTAGATGCACTATAAGCACTTGAACCAGGTGCTCCATTTAAACCATTCGTAGAAGAAATATTTATAATATCTCCTCCATTTTTTTCGATCAATTGCGGAAGTACTGTATGTGTCACATAATAAGTACCCATTAAGTTAACATCAATGATTTTTTTCCACTCCATAGGGTCTGTATCTACTAGTTTCACAAAGCCACCAATTCCTGCATTGTTGATTAATATATCGGCAGTTCCTAATTCATTAGTTAATTTCTCTATTGCTTGTTTCACTTCTTCTAATGAAGAAACATCAGCTGGTGCATATGCCACTTTAACACCTAAGCCATCTATTTTCTTGGCTACATCCTTTAACGCTTCCTCTGTTCTAGCTAGTAGTCCAACGTTTACTCCTTCTTTTGCCAAAGCAAAAGCTATAGCTTCTCCAATACCTCTCCCTGCTCCCGTCACAAATGCTACTTTACCCTTTAATGATTGTCCCATTTTTAGCAACTCCTTTGAAATAATAATCTATCTCCATCATAATGCTGAAAAATGGAAAACTCCAATAAACGCACTTTATTTGGTCAACCTCGCGAAATTGCACAAGCTTCTCTATGGTTAGCATCTGATGCATCATCTTACGTGACGGATACGGCTATTCACGCGGATGCAGCTTATACTTCACGTTAATTAAAATAAAACTTTGCATCTAAAAAACGAGAGAAGTGATAATCACTTTTCTCGTTTTTTTTTAGTCTTCTACCGGTAACCAGCCTTTTACATTCATCAGTCTATCCCACAATGGATCTGGAATAACTAGCTCTTCTTGCGCTTGCCTAGAAAGGGTTTTACGTATTTGATCTTCCTGACCAGCTTGAACTTTCTCCACCCAGTTTGGTTCCATCAATAATTCTCGACCTAGTGCAATGAAGGGTACACCTGTTTCAAGTGCTTCTACTACTTCATCTGGTGTATGCAATGAACCTACCCCGACTACTGGAGTACGATTCCCTACTCTTTCATGTATCTTAATAATTCTAGATTCTGTTTTATCTTCTTCACGGAAGGAGCCATTCCAAAAATGATTAACAGACACATGTAAATAATCTAAGCCTTGATCTGCTAGCTTATCTACAAAATGAAGTGTATCTTCCAATTGAATACCTGGATTACTGCCCTCTTCTGGGGATATTCGATAACCAACTACAAATGGTTTTTTTGCATAATCCTTTACTGCTTTTTTAACAGAATTTACGATCGCCATAGGAAACTTCATCCGATTCTCAAGGGAACCACCCCACTGGTCTTCTCTTCTATTTGAATGCGGCGAGAAGAATTGTTGTAATAAGTAAGTGTTTGCTCCATGGATTTCTACACCATCAAAGCCTGCTTCAATAGCTCTTCTAGTAGCATCTCCAAAGTCCTGGATTGTATTATTAATTTCATCCTCTGACATTTCTCTCGGAACTATTGCACCTTCACGTTCCGCAGCAACTGCACTTGCTGAAACAGGTTGTTTATCTGGAAGTAATTCTGGAGGTGACTGTCTGCCTCCATGATAAATTTGGATAATCGCTTTTGTACCATTCGACTGAATAGCTTTTGCTAGTTTTTTCAATCCCGGCAGAAATTTGTCATCATCTATACTGAATTGGCCTGGAAATCCCTTTCCATCCTTACTTACATACGCACAAGCGGTAATGAATGTCCCCACTCCACCAGTACGTTCTTTATAATAAGCTAGCTCTCTTTCAGAAACTTCCCCACTTTCTTCAGAGGAATAGTTAGTCATCGGCGCTACCATTATTCGATTTTTTACTTCTACACCTGATGGAAAAGTAAATTCTTGAAAAATCTTCTCGTATTTTTGCTTCATAGTTTTTTAACTCCTCTACTAGCCCTTCCGGCGAAGGACAATGTGTGATCTCTTTTTAATAGTACAGAAGTTGGCCGTAATCTTCCAACAATCTGCAATCCAAAAATCCCTATGAACAAACTATTCAATGATAGTATGCTACATAGGGATTTATTTATTGCTCTGCTCTAATTTTTTCTATTTCATTTGCCCAAGCATCGATGTTTTGATGAATGCGCTCATACTCATCATCAACCTCTTTGTCTTTAGCGGTTTTTAGTTCTTTATTGATGGCAAGTAATTGGTCCTTACGCTGATTAACCATCTCGGTAAGTTCTTCTCCTTGTTCCTTCGTAATCATCTCTTCCGTAACTAATAACTGAATCATTTCTCTGAAGCGACTACTTTCTATTGTGACTGCATTATTTAGTTTCAATGACAGTTGTCCTATTGAATATTTTGCATTAGATACCGCAAAACCATTAGGTCCTGATAGCTTAATATGAACTACATCTGTCATACTAGGGATAACCCACTTTTCAGCAATACTATTATTTAATTCTTCGCTATTATTTGCAGAAATATACTCTCCATTACCAGCTTCAGCTACTGCTTTTAACTGGTCTTCTCCTTTTTGGTCCACATTAAATCCAATAATATTCACTTTACGATTCTCGTTATCCTGCGCAAACTCTTCTGCTGCTTTAATCGGATCTCCATCACAAGTTTCTGCTCCATCACTTACAATATAGACTGTTAATGGACCTTCCATATCTTTGCTCGCCGCATTGACCGTCTGAATAGCAGCAGCTAATGGAGTCCACCCTTTGGCAGCCACCGCATCTACCGTAGTATCAAATTCTTTTTCCTTATAACTTTGGAATGGAAATACTTCATCTATTTGTGTACATGAGAGTTCTTTGTCCTTATCTTCCTGTGTTCCAGCATGTCCATAAACATAAAGGGAGACTTCATTGTCTTCTCCTAAAGTTTTCGCAAACCGTTTAACCGCAATTTTAGCAATACCCATTTTTTGCTTCCCATCTACTGAAAGTAGCATACTGGAGCTAGCGTCCAACAACAGAAAGGCTTTTGGTGGTGCAACCTTCTCATCATTCTCCTCTGCACCAAATTCTTTTGTTGGTTTTGGTAAATATGGCTCGTTCATGACCGCAGCATAGTTAATCTGCTTATCTAGTAAATCTTTATATACATTACTTCCAAAGTAATATTGTAAAGCCTGCAACATTACACTGGTATCATCTGTTGCTGTTACTACACTTTCTATCTGTTTCTTTTCCTCCGAGCTTAGTTCCCTAGCATCCTTTGGCCAGCTAGAAGTTTCATAATCTAATGTATAGTCAAGTGCAAACAATCCAGGCTCCGTATCCTTCCATTCTTCTATTGTTGTGGGAATTACTACTTGGTCGATGACACTAAGGTCTGCTTCTTTAGATTTCTCCATATCTTTTTGTTCCTTTACAACTGTCTCCTCTAACTGCTCAGTGACCTCCGCTTTTTCATTTTCACTACAGCCCGAGACAAGCAATGCGAGTAAAGCAACGGGAATAATTTTTCTCAACATTGAAGACCTCCTTTATTAACCTTTAGTTTCTATACGTATGTACCTAGTATTTGTTTCACTAAAAGTGAATGTGATTTTAGATATCAGAAATAGCCCATATGCTCACTAGACGTTATTTTGTAGAAACACTATATACTTTTAGTTCTCTATAAAAAAACTCCTGACCACATATTAAATACGGGTCAAGAGCTTTTTTAAAGAATAACTAGTTGTCATTTATGCTTTAACTAGTAATCCGCCTTCTTTTAAATATTTTTGAATACCTTCTGCTGCACGATAAGAAAGTGCACCCAGTGTACCAGTTGGATTAAAGCTACTATTATGTGGAAATGCAGATGCACCTAAAACAAATACGTTTTCAGCTTCCCACATTTGTAGGTAAGTGTTTAGCGCTGATTTCTCTGGGTCTGTTCCCATAATTACTCCACCTGTATTATGAGTGTTTGAATCTTTGTTTACGTTAAATGGACCTTGCTCTTCATTTGTATCAATAATATCTGCACCAATTTCCTCTGCAAATTTACGTGTGATAGCCGACATGTATTTACCCATTGCACGATCATTATCTGTATATTCATATGTCATGCGTAATAATGGATATCCAAATTCATCTTTAAATTCCGGATCAAGATCAAGGTAATTTTCTTTATGTGGTAAAGAAGCGCCCTGCGTTTTAACTGGGAAGTTTGAATTCGCATATTTAATAGATTTCTCTTTGAACTCAGCACCCCAGTTTGGTGTTCCTGCGGGTACACGGTTTACAGCAATTGGACGGTCGCCGTATTGTGTTGAACGAATGCCAGCTCCATGAATGAAGTCTACTTTGGAATGGTCAAAGTTATCACCCATATATTCAGCAATTTCCATTCCTAATGCACCAGCACCGCCGTACAGGTTGAACTCTCTATCCTCGAAGAATAGCTGAGAACCTCCAGCAGTTACTTGGTAACAGTAATTTTTACCAATTGTCCCTTTACCTGTTTTTGGATCATAAGGAGTACCAATACCAGAGTTTAGAAGCAAACGAGAATTGTTGAATACATAACTTGCCACAACAACTACATCTGCAGGTTGTTCAAACTTTTCTCCAGTTAGCATGTCTACATAAATAACTCCGCTTGCTTTACCACCACTTTTAGTTAATTCTAAAACATTAGAATGTGTACGAAGATCTAGCTTACCTGTTTGTTTAGCAACCGGAATTACTGTAACAGCAGGGTCACCTTTAGCTCCATATTCACATCCGAAGTTTTCACAATACGCACAGTACTGACATGCTCCACGAGAGATGCCATCCGGATTTGTATAGCTTTCAGAAAGGTTAGCTGCTGGAATAACGAAAGGTTTGTATCCTAAGCTTGTTGCTGCTTTTTCGAATTCTTTCATTAATGGAGTTTTCACTAGGGGAGGCGTTGGATATGGATTAGTACGTTTCCCCCATAGTTCGACTGTTTCACCTGAAATACCAGCCATTTTTTCGAATGTGTCATAATAAGGTTCCATTTCATCATAAGTTATACCCCAGTCGTTAAGACCTTCCATCCAAGCAGGAATTTTCTCGATTCCGTAACGCTCAATTGTTTTTGAACGAATTTCGAAATCATAGGGTAAGAAACGATAAGTTTGTCCATTCCAGTGACTACCTGCACCACCAACTCCGTCTCCTACTATGAATGTACCATAATGACGCATCGGTAAAGCTTTACCTGATACTGTATTTCTATAAGTAATAGTTTCTTTAGAAAGATCTTGCATTAATTCTTGACGATGTTGGTAACGAAGTTCATCATGTCCCATTGTATAATCAGCTGTTGACCGGTCTTTACCGCGTTCTAATCCAACAACGTTTATCCCTGCTTTTGTTAGTTCAGCTGAGACTATGCCACCAGCCCAACCCATCCCTACTACTACGACAGGTACTTTAGGTAATTTTGTAACCATTTATAAGTCAGTCCCTTCTATTATTAATGTCCCATATGAGAATTTAAACTTTGTGGTTCAAGTTCTATAAATTTTTCATCTTGTATTTCAGCCACGTATTGCATGCGTGATCCTGGATACTTACGCATACTCCAGCCAAGCATTTCATTATTACCACCATACATTGGGTCTGCATATACACCTTCAATAGTCAATGTGCGTAGTAAATTGAAAAATTGAGAAGAGGAAACCTTTCCATATAATTCAACTTTCCCTTCACTAAAAGCCAGTAGAACTTCATCTTGTTGAGTAGCTTCTAACTCTTTAAAGTCAACTTTAAATTGTTTGTTACTATACGTGTTTAAGCTGTCTAAACCAGCTAGAAACAAATCTTTACGAAGAATTTTCGTTTGTGGACCTTGGTTTTCTTCCGCTTTATAAAATGCACCCAAACGGTAATCTTTTACGTTAGAACCCCATGGACCTGCCAATTGGTGATCAATGTAAATAGCAGCATTAAGTTCTTTGGCACCGGGGCCATTTGCATCTTCAGGAAAAATACGATCCACTGCTGCTTGAGTAACCTGATATTGGCTTGGTGTGAAGAACATTAGAGCTACATTTGGATTAGCAGCAGGCGTTTTTGCGTGATTCTGAGTAACAGTATTATGTGTTGTCGATTTATCATCTTTTATTAGAAGACTTCCTAAAGCTCCACCTAAAACAACTCCGCCTACTGTCAAACCAGAGTTTTTAATGAACGTACGTCTAGACGAACGTTTATCTAAAACGGACTCTTTCTTTTCTTGTTCTGACATTATAAAACCTCCCATAAATTTAGTAATTTTCTATTTAACTAGTTAAATAGAAAATGTGCAAAATTTTTTCTTCTTTTAATGCACGATGGAGCTCCAATTATAAACAATTGTATGTAGAGCTGAAAAAACAAGTAATGAATCTATAAAAATAGTGTGTTTTCTTCCTGTCCAACAAAGAACAATAATGGATAAACCAATTCCAGAACCTAATAAGGCAAACCAAGGGAATGGACTATTATTAAAAAAGAGTAAAAGGGCAAAATCAGCTACGATAAAAAGGGCCAGTAGCACTTGATTGAGCATCCTCAATTCTTCTAAATTGTATTGCGTCATACTTAATCTCCTTTTATATGCAATTAAAATTATCTTAAATAATTTTTGTATACAAAAATATACTTTTTGTATACAAAAATAACATCTGTTATTCTACTACACTCCTTTGTTATTTGTATATATTAAAAACTTAGCAAATGAGGATATATAATCATTGCCTTCTTTCCTATCCCTCAACTTGCTAGTTATAAGAAATATCTAATAAAATTTGCGGTAAAAAGATTTTGTTTTTCTTAGTGATGGAGAGAGACTATTAATTAGTTTCCATTAAAAGAAGCATTTAGAAAATATGGTTCTTCACTTTTTTTACTTGAATGTGCTATTTGCTTGGGCAAAACTTTAAAGTAAATTGGAGATTTAAAAGAGATTGTAAAGGAACAATTAAGTGGACTAAAAAGAAGATATCGTATAAGAGATGCAATAACATCTTATGCCTTTGGCGGAGAAATCTTAAATTTGCATATGCTGATCACTCGATGGTTATTTATTAATTTCGATGATTTCACAAGTAAATATATACAAAGGTAGCACTAATTCATTTGCAAATTGTAGAATTAGTGCTTTATGTATGTTAAAAAATTATTTATTTTCGTATTGCGGATAAATTCGTTTTTGGAAATGCAATTTGATCATCTTGGTGTACTCTAAAACTGTCCATTCCTACCGATAATCTCCAGAGTAAAATTCATGTCTTTATATAAATGTTTAGACATTAGATCACCAGCAAGTTGTTCATTTTTATTCTTAATGGCTTTGTAAATTTCTTCATGCTCATCTATTATATGTGGTCGACTATATATATCGAGCCTTAAGCTAAATAAATAGAAAATTGTCTGAGCTTGTTCTAACCTTTCAATCATTATTGGGTTTTGACATTCATTTATAATTAATTCATGAAAGCGTTGGTTTGCATTGTATATATTTTTTGACTGTCCTTCCATAAGCGAGTCACGAGATTTCTGTATGGTATTCTCAAGTTCTTTAACCTTTTCTGCTGTCATATTTTTCGCCGCTCTATTTGCTGCAAAACTTTCTAGTACTATGCGCATCTCATATATGTATATCAAATCCTGTGCTGTAGGATTATAAATATGCTTGTTCTTAATTAAACCTTCTTGCTCTAATCTTTTAATCGCTTCACGAATTGGTGTACGACTAACACCAATCTCATCAGCAAGACGTTCTTCTACGAGCTTCATTCCGCCTTTATAAGTTCCATTAAGCATAGATTCTCGAATGTATTCATAAGCCAATTTTTGCGCATTCATTTTGTTGGAAACCATATCTTAACCCCCTGAAGCTATTTTAAATTTATATACTCACTAATTATACTTTACAAATTATTTTTTTAAAGAATACTACATCCTTTGATGAAAGAAGACACCCGGTCCTTTAAGAACAGAAACATAGACATGCCGTTAATTTCCGCTCCGGGCGGACGCTTTCCGTGGGCACGGCTTCAATCTCCTCGTCACTCCAAAAACATATGCTCCTGCGGTTACTCGTCGCAAAGACATTGGTCAAAAAAAGTTGACCAATGTCCTTCCTGCGGAGCTTTCAGCTCGTACTGTTCCCACTGGAGTCTCCGCCCTGCACTCCAATCAACCATGTTCACTTTACAAAACGGATAATTGGAAACAAGTCAACTAAATAAACGAGGATTATATGATAAAACGTCCAGATGAAATTAGCGCTATTAATAAGGAAAATCTTATCATCAAAGCAATATTCTTTGCCAAATCACCTAGTGGAGTAATACTCATTACATTGATTGAAGTGAAAGGTGGCGACTCCGGCGGGATGAGGGAGACAGGTGAAACATCACAACGTACCCGAAGGGGCGGTGGTGGTTCATCGCTCCCCCCGCGGAGGCCAACAGGATGTTGGTCACGAAGGCGTTGCCACACGACGTGGCGCACTTAGCCTTCGTACTCCACCTGAAACGGAAATCAGCAGGATTATTCACTCTTAAAAGTGTCGAAAACCCAGTGTTCACGGGACATTTTTTTATACTTTCTTATCTTTTTCAAAAAAACACCAGCCTCTAATACAAATCGAAATTTGTATTAGAAACCGGTGCTTTATAATTATTATTTACTTGCATGGTAAGCTTCTAAGAACTCCTTCACTTTCGCTGGATCTGCAACTACCTCATTTCCAGTATCAACAAGTGGACTTACAGTAGAAACTGCTTTGTTTTTGTTTCCTTGGTAATAATTCAAAATTTCATCTTGGTTAATGGAATACAGAATAGCTTTTCTTAAATCTTCACTATTAGATACTTCACGATTTTGAGTATTGAACAACAGATAGGATACAGCGTTACTGTCATTTTTTTGAAGGGTTAATTTACTATCACCCTCTACTAGGTCATATTTTGTTTCTGGTACTCCATTGAATATATGGATTTCTCCATTACGTAATGCTGAGAGCGCGCTATCCGGATCTTGTATGAAACGTACAGTTACATTGGAGATTTTAGCTTCATTTTCTGTTCCTGTCATGTACGCTGGATTCTTCAAGAATATAGCTTCGTAATCATTTTTAAATGACAAGATGTAAGGACCGCTTGCATATAACGTATTGTTATACTTGTCACCTTCTGTAACTGTGTTTTGGTCTCCATAAGGAATATCTGTATTTACATCAAATGTTTCGACATCGTACGTATTTATGCTTTCTACTTGTTTCTTAGATACGATTCCAGCAGATTGGTGAGCTAAATAATTTAGTACTTGCGGGAAAGGATTTACAGTAGTAATTTTAACTACTTGATATTTTCCTGCTGCATTATCTGCTGTATTTTTGTCTACTACTAATTCTGTGATTTTAGCATCTAAGCCATTTTCAAGAGCTTCCTTTACAGTAACATCGCTTCCAGATTGTTTGACATCAAGCTCTGACAGGTCCGTTACTACTTCGATTGCTTCCATACTTTCATGTAAGCTATATGTGCGGTGATCTGGTACAGACTTTTCGTCTTTAGCACGGTTCATCGAGAATACAACATCATCTGCACCAACGCGTTCCCCAGTATCAACTGCTTTTTTATCTGCAACGGCAGCAAAGTTTATATCATCACGAAGAAGGAAGTAATAAGATTGATTCCCTTCGGCAATTGCATGATTAAGTGATAATGAGCCATCTGAAACAACTTTATCGTCATCTGTTAAATTTACAAGTCTTACATACATATTAGTGTTTAACGTATTAATAGAACCGTCATTTCCCTTAATCGGATCTAAAGATGTTAGTGCTCCAATTGCTTGCTGCATTATTAATGGTTGTGTTGCTCTGTTAGAAGTGTCTGTAAAGTCAATAGACTCCCATGCAACTGCACGTGATTTTGCCAGTCTTACCGTATCTGCATTTAAAATTTCTTTGTTTACGCCCTGTGCTTTGAATGAATTATAAAGAGGTGCAATATATGCTTTATCCAGAACAAGATGTTGCTCTAATTGTTTATATGTTTCTGTAAAATCTTCTTCCGTTTCTGTACTTGCTTTATCAATTAACTTATCCACTTCTTCATCAGACATAATACTATTGTCACCGTCTGATTTGAATAGTGAACGTACCGCATAATCAGGATTCCCTGTAACTGTTGTCCAGCTAGATAGTGCTAAATCATAGTTACCAGCATCTTTTTGAGCTGTAAAGCTTCCGTAATCTGGTTGGATATTCAGCTTCACATCAAAACCATTTTTAATCAGTTGATCACGTACGATGTTCATATCCGCTTCCCCAGTACTCATACCTAACAGTTCAATAGCGACCGGAGTATCATCCGTTTTTACATCTTTATTATCATTTCCTTTGTCCGCTACGTCAGACTTCGTATTTACGCATCCAGCTAATATCAATACAAAGCTAAACAGTATTGCCAATAAACTTTTTTTCATATCCATGTCCTCCTATATAATATTATTTTTTTAATCCATCCTCGGATCAAAAGCATCTCTTAACCCATCTCCTAAAAAATTGAAAGATAATACAAGACCTATAATTGCTAGCCCCGGTATAATTGCTAGATAGGCATGAGATTCAAGATAAGTACTTCCTATTTTTAAAATATTTCCCCATTCTGGAATATGTGGTTCAACCCCTAGTCCAAGGAAACTTAAGCTACTAGTTGCAATTACAGCGCCACCAATAGTTAAAGTGGCTTTTACAATCATTGGCGCAAGAGAGTTTGGTACAATCTGCTTAAAAATTATAGATAAGTCAGACGAACCTAATGCACGTGCAGAATCTACATATTCATAATTCGATACCATAAGTACGTTCGCCCTCATCGTTCGTGCATAGCTTGGAATGGCACCAACACTAAGAGCTAGTATTAGATTCATCGTGTTAGCTCCGAATGCAGCAATAATAGCTATGGCAAGCAAAATTCCTGGAATAGCATACAAAATATCTAGCAATCTCATAATAATGTTATCCGCTCGTTTCGTATAATAGCCCGCTATTGCTCCAAGAAACCCGCCAATAATTAGCGGAATGATTGTAGACGCAAATCCTACCAGAAGAGATATTCTTGCTCCAAAAATAATTCTTGAAAATAGGTCTCTACCAAAATCATCAGTTCCAAAGGGATGTTCTAAGCTTGGTTTTTGTAGCAAACTTCCATAGTCATTTTCAACAGCCAAATCATAATCGAATGTATACTTGCTACAAACTGATAGAGAAAGCATAAGAATGATGAAGAACAATCCTAATATTGCAGTGGAATTCCGAGTAATTTTATTCCACATCGTGTTCCACTTCATAATTCTAGAACGATCGTAGCTGCGAGCCTTAATGGCTAAACTAATACCCAGTAACAGATTAAACAAATTTCCAGTTAGTGATGAAATAATTAATAATACAGCAATGATAAGGAACCAAGATGGCGCCGATTCATCCTGTACATATTTCCCCACAAGAACTAAGGTCACTATTTGAAAAAACAGGATTCCTAGAAGAATACCCATAGCAGGAACAAAAGTATCTGTCACATACGGTTTAAATAAGTTGAAAGCCGAGACAGCAATTACGAAAATTTGTGTAAATAACATATATACAGCAAACGTATACTCTGGTGTTTTTTTCTTTTTAATCAAGTTAAAAGCAAATGATGCCGTAAAAACATTTGCACTCAATATACTTAAAAGTTGAATATATCCGAGCTTTCTTGTAGTAGGTTGTATTGCACCAAATTTCAAAAGATCTTTTTTAATTTTCCAGGTTAGGAATAATTGATATACAGTGAATACGGCGTAAACTATAAATATAGTAAAAACAAGAGACTTAATCGTTCCTTCTTTGTAGTTGAAACTATTTATCAGGAAAACCAGGCTTACTGCGAAAGAAAGAACCCATGCAAAGTTTGCTTGCGTATACTCCCGAGACAATTTCAAAGCATGTTTTTTAAATGAATTCACCTCTACACCTACTTCTAAATTACAGTTGCTTCATCTTAGATCGAATGCGAGGGTCGAAAAACGCATACAAAATATCGATGAGCACGTTTACTAATGAAATTGTTATAGCAATATAAATTACCCCACCCATGATGGCAGGAATGTCAGGAATAAACTGCTTATCAACGATATAGCTTCCTATACCACTAACATTGAAAACTTTCTCAGTAACAGCGGCTCCACCGAGCATATCCCCAAACAGCAATCCAATTACTGTAATGATGGGAATCATAGCATTACCAATTGCATGTTTCCAAAGTACCTGACGCTCATTAAGCCCCTTAGCTTTTGCCGTAATAATATAATCTTCATTTATTATTTCTAGCATAGAGGAGCGAGTCATTCTTGCAACAGATGCTGTAAGCCCCGTCCCTAAAACTATTACAGGCATAATAATAGATAACAAATTCTGAGGATTATAAGTCGCTGGTAACCATTGCAATTTAATAGAAAAATTCAAGATAAATATTAAGCCCTGCCAGAAATTCGGAATAGATAAACCAATTAACGCTATAAACATAAACGAATAATCTAAAAATGTGTTTTGTCTAGTTGCTGAAATGATTCCAACTGGTATTGCTATAACAACTGCCATCAAGAGTGAGAAAATCGCAATTGTTAAAGTGATAGGAAACTTATTAGCAATGCTTGCTGCAACGTCTTCATTTCCAGTAAAGGAAGCTCCTAGGTCAAACGTGAAAATGCCTTTTACAGCATTCCATAATTGTGCCAAGTAAGGCAGATCCAAACCATAGGTATGATTAAAAGATGCTATTTGCTCTTTTGTTGCAGCTTCTCCTAAAAGATTCGCTGCGGGATCGAAAGGTGACAAATACAAAATAGTAAACACTAGAACCGAGACCCCCGCAATAACTAAAACACTCATAACTAGACGTTCGAAAACAAATTTAATAAAGAAATTACTAATCAAAAAAAGCAGTATATACATTAGTACTCCAGGGATAAACGAAACAATTAAAAACAGTGGTTTTTTTAGTAAATCTCTAAAATACGAAATATAATTGAGCTTTACTAAACCTTGCTGTTCATACTCAGCATCAATATTTTCCGCAAGTAACTTCGAGTATTTTTCTTGTGCAAGCCTATCTACTTCACTGTTCATATGCTGTTCATCCACTGTCTCATGAAAGAAAGCATGTTTCCGGACGTATTGTTCTTTGAATTCACTTTTTAATTGTTCTTTGAGCCCTGACGTTTGTAACGAAGCATTTATTTTTTTATGAATAATAGAATATGTATCATTGTTTCTCTTCAATCGGTAGATGATAAAAATAACGACATGTAAGGGAAACCCTAGAAGAAGCAACAAATATTTATAAGTATTTCTCTTCATCATTTTTTCAAATATATACGCAAGATGATCAAAAAAAACTAAATTCACCGATGGTTCTTTATTTATTCCCATCGACTATTTACCTCCTTTCTGATATATTAGAATTCCTAGTGGTATTGTATAGTATAGATTTTGAATTTTATTAAGTCAATGACATTTATTTATTAATTGAGCCAATTTCATAAAGAAGTAATTAGTAGTAAAATCCGAACAAAGTTGATTTCCTCTCTAGACGGATGCTTTCCGTGGGCACGACTTCAATCTCCTCGTCACTGCGAAAACATATGCTCCTGCGGTTACTCGTCGCAAAGACATTGGTCAAACAGAGTTCGACCAATGTCTTTCCTGCAAGGCTTTCAGTTCGAGTTGTTCCCACTGGAATCGCCGTCTTACGCTCCAATCAACGAAGTCCACTTTAAGTAAAGGGATAATTCAGTAAAATATCACATAAGTATTCCTGGTTTTATATGATTTCCATTCTAGTCGAACGCTTGCCGATCCAAGCGATGGAATCGACTTTTAAAAACCCATTAAAAAGTTTCTTTATTAAATAAATATCCGTATTTTTAAGTAAAACAAGTAGTTATGAAATAGACATGATTAATTACATATACTGAATTAGGTAGGTGTTTATATTGGAGACTGTTCTAAGAGTGAAAGATTTAAATATCTCGTTTCTAACGAACGAAACAGAATTTGAGGCTGTGCGAGGGGTAAGTTTTGATGTGAAAAAAGGTGAAACTATTGGAATTGTTGGAGAATCCGGTAGTGGAAAGAGTGTTACTGCTCGTTCAATCATGAGACTTCTTCCCTCCCCTCCTTCTTTGCTGAAAAACGGCGAGATTGAATTTCTCGGTGAAAATCTTATAAACAAGTCAGAAAAAGAGATGGAAAGTATCCGAGGTCAGGATATTAGCATGATCTTCCAAGACCCAATGACCTCCCTTAATCCTACTATCCGAATTGGAAAGCAAATAGCTGAAAGTCTTATGAAACACCAAAAGTTATCCAAGAAGGATGCAAAAAAACAAGCACTTGAACTTCTCAAGCTAGTAGGGATTAAAGATAGTGAAGGTCGGTTCAATCAGTACCCTCATGAATTTTCTGGTGGAATGCGTCAAAGGGTCATGATAGCAATAGCATTGGCTTGCCGCCCTACTCTACTGATTGCGGATGAACCTACAACTGCACTTGATGTTACGATTCAAGCACAAATATTAAACCTAATGAAAGATATGCAGATACGTTTCGGAACATCCATTATTTTAATCACACATGATTTAGGTGTAGTTGCAGGGATGTGTGACCGAGTAGCAGTCATGAGAAATGGGGAAATTGTTGAAACTGGGACAACAGAAGAAATTTTTGAAAACCCTCAACATGACTATACAAAAAAACTACTCAATGCACTCCCACGCTTGGATGAGAAAAAAAAACCTAAACGCCCTTCTCTCCGTTCTATCGGAACAGAAGACGGAAAGCCTTTACTAGATGTACGTTCTCTTAAGCAACATTTCAATTCTGGAAAAGGAAATGTACTTAAAGCTGTTGATAACATTAGTTTCTTCATAAAACCGGGTGAAACACTTGGGTTAGTAGGAGAATCGGGGTCAGGTAAATCTACAACCGGTAGAGCAATATTACGACTCCATGAGCCAACAGATGGCGATGTACTATATCAAGGGGTAGCTATAAATAGGCTAAGTAAAAATGAAATGAAAACAATGCGTAGACATATGCAAATGATCTTTCAAGATCCTTATTCTTCATTAAATCCACGATTTAAAGTGCTGGATATAATCGGGCAAGCTCTAGATATTCATCGTTTAAGTAAAAGCAATGAGGAAAGAAAAAAGCGTGTGGAAGAATTACTCATTATGGTTGGTCTAAAACCTGAACATGCTATGCGTTATCCACATGAATTTTCTGGTGGACAACGTCAAAGAATTGGAATTGCTCGTGCACTTGCTGTAGAACCTGATTTTATCGTTTGCGATGAACCATTATCTGCTTTAGATGTCTCTATACAATCTCAAATCGTCGAGTTACTTGAGGACCTTCAGCATCGTTTAGGACTTACCTATTTGTTTATTGCTCATGATTTATCGATGGTCAAGCATATTAGTGATAGGGTAGCAGTAATGTACGCAGGAAAAATTGTTGAGCTTGCAGAAAGCGAGGAGCTATATTCTAACCCTCAGCATCCATATACAAAATCACTACTAGCTGCAATTCCAATTCCAGATCCTAAAATTGAAGCAAAGAAAAAACGGGCCCTAATGGAAGAAAATTTAGAAATAGACAAATACCAATTAAGTCAATCGGAGTTAGTAGAGGTATCCCCAGAGCATTGGGTAGCTATACCGAAATATTAAGCAAGACCGTTTTGTAAAAGGATATACTGGTATTAATACAAATCAGAATTAATTTGAATCTGCCACAGTATATAAATCGAGTAGAGGGAAAATAATTTAATTATTTTCGCCCCTCTCACACCACCGTACATACGGTTCCGTATACGGCGGTTCAATTTATATTACAGTG
>FOUN01000013.1 GCA_900114885.1 Psychrobacillus psychrodurans | reverse complement strand
ATACAGATTGTCGAAGAATACATTACTTATTATAACAATATCCGTATTCAAACGAAACTAAACAGCCAATCGCCGGTTCAATACCGTCAATTGGCCGCATAATAGGGTGTTTTATTCCTGTCTCAAAAACGTTAGTCAGTGCCGTAACACAAGTTTTCGGGGCTTTTTTGTTTAACTCGAGACCTTTAAACCTCCACAGAAATAACTAATTTCGTATTTACAGGATGATATTCAAGATGGTCAATATAAAACTTCATTAAGCCCCTAATAAATCTGAATATCTTCATCTCGCCATGTCGAAATTAATGAACCTGTTTTGCCTATTGCCTTTTAATCACCTAAATTGTATAGCAATTTTATCAATAGCCCTTTAGTATTATCTGTCATTTTATTAAAATTATTTACCAGTTTTCCAATTACATGCTTTTACCTTAACTAATATTTTCAAATCCAAGATCTCATTCTCCACAATATCGTTAGTTTGTTTATAACAATAGAAAAACAGCTTTAAATTGTTTTAGAGGTTATTCTCTCTTTACAACTTAAGGCTGTTATGGTCGACTTCCTATTACCCCAAATATTTGCGCTTCCAAAACTGAATTTATTTTAATTCTTAACTTTTTTTCATATTCTCTATTAAGTCTAATAATCTTTGTTTTGTATTATCTGCTTCTTCTTCTAGCATCTTAAAATTGTAACCTGATTTATCTTGGTTGACTTCTACCTCTAATAAATCTCCCTCTTTAGCATCTACCGTAAATTTATCTTTTAGGATGACTAGTTTATTTGCTTTATTGTCCTTTTCAAATAGAACAACAAAAAAATCATCAAAATGATGTAATATATACCTCTTTGCACTCACTGCGAACGTCCCCTCAATCCAATAATAAAAAATTATGTTTTATAAGCAAACATATTTGTCCTTATTATTATTTTATACTATTTTAAGTTCTTTTTTAACTAGTAATGATTTCTTTTTTCATCTTCTTATTAAATTTGTGACTATTTAAACAAAACTGGTCAATACTAACGAGGAACTTTTAAGAAATAGGAGGGTCTTTGTATGAAAAAAGTTAAATCGTTTAGTTCACCCAATAAGAAGAAAAAAGATAATGTTACAGGCGAAAATTATCTGGAATATCAAAAATTAAATGAGCATGAAAAGAAACAACTTCAAGTAAAAGATGGCCAGAATAATCATCACATAGATGAGCGTGGCGGCTTTTAATCATTTTAAAAAGCTACTCCCCTTTAGAGTATTGGGAAGTAGCTTTTATCTTATACAAACTTAATCATTTTATAGTTTTTCTTACCTCTGCGCATAATCATAAACTCATCTTCTAATCGATCTGCTCCATCTACTACGTATGCAACATCTGTGATTTTTTCTCCATTAATAGAAATAGCACCATTGGTTACATCTTCTCGTGCCTGACGTTTAGATGGGGAGACTGCAGCCTCAACTATGAAGTCTACAATAGTTTTTTCCTCTTTAGACATCTCAACTGAAGGTACATCTTTAAAAGCATCTTTCATTTCCTTTGCAGTCAAAGCCTTCAAATCACCGCTAAATAATGCCTGGGAAATTCGAATGGCTTGGTCCAATGCATCTTGTCCATGGATTAAGCGAGTCATTTCTTCAGCTAGCGTAATTTGTGCTTTTCTTAAGTGCGGCTCATTTTCTACCGTTACTTCTAAGGACTCAATTTCTACACGCTCTAAGAAAGTAAAGATTTTCAAATATTTAATAACATCTGAGTCTGCTGTATTAATCCAGAACTGATAAAATTCGTATGGAGATGTCTTTTTGGCATCCAACCAGATCGAACCTGATGCAGATTTACCAAACTTTGTTCCATCAGCTTTTGTTACTAAAGGAATAGTAATACCATAGGCCTTCGTATTATCATCATGTGTTTTACGAATGACCTCTAAACCAGTAGTAATATTTCCCCATTGGTCGGATCCACCCACTTGAACTCGACATCCAAAATGGTCATATAAATGATTAAAATCAATCCCTTGAATAAGCGTATATGCAAATTCCGTAAAAGACAGTCCTGTATCTAAGCGAGAAGCAATAGAATCTTTTCCAAGCATATAGTTGATGTTAATTAATTTTCCAAAGTCTCTTAGAAATTCAATTACATTCATGGAGCCAATCCAATCACGGTTATTTACCATTTGTGCGCCGTTTTCGGATTGAAAATCAAAAATTTGCTCCATTTGTTTTTTTATCCCCTGGACATTCAAATCAATCTGCTCTGTCGTTTGTAATTGACGCTCTTCTGAACGACCTGAAGGATCTCCAATCATCCCTGTTGCTCCACCAACTAAAAGAATTGGTTTATGTCCATGCATTTGGAACCGTCTTAATGTTAACAATGGTACGATATGGCCAATATGCATACTGTCAGCAGTCGGATCCACCCCACAGTACAATGAGATTTTTTCCTTATTTAGAAGCTGTTCCATACCTTCCGCATCTGTTTGCTGATATAAAAGACCTCTCCAAGCTAAATCATCTAATAAGTTCACCATTTAATCTCCTCCTTAAAATAAAAAAGTCCCTACATGATATATAATCATGCAGGGACGCTTAATCGATAGCGCGGTACCACCCAGCTTGAAGGAATTACTCCCTCCGCCTCAATCACCGTATCGTTGTGAGTACGTTTAACTCCAAGCCTGTAATTCGTTGTTATACACTGACTAGCTCTCACCAACCGCTAGCTCTCTTCACAGTATGCATAAATACTACTTCGGACTTTTCTTCGTTAAAATATATACCTATTTTACCTAATTTACATTGGATGTCAATAACTATGTCTAACAATATGTGCGTATGGTATAATAATTCAAGATTTAGGGGGCGAGAACTGAATGAAGAAATGGCTAGAAAAAATACAGAATTATAAAGATAAATTTGATGTATGGGAGTCCACGAAATGGGCTAAGGGATTAAGAATATCTTCCGGTGTTTTATGGAATCTATGTTTACTTCTCATGGTCGGAATCCTGACAATGGGAGTATTCGGCGTATCTGTCGGCGCTGGATATTTTGCCTCATTAGTAAAAGAAGAACCTCTTCGTGATAAGGAAGAAATGCGAAGTGCTGTATTCAATTATGATGAGACTTCAGAAGTCTATTTTGACGGGGATGTATATTTAGGTAAATTACGTACTGATTTGGAACGAACAGAAACAAAGTTATCAGAGGTATCTCCTCATGTAATTGATGCAGTACTTGCTACTGAGGATGAGTATTTTGAAGTACATAATGGCATTGTACCAAAAGCAATATTCCGCGGATTACTTCAAGATGTATCTAACTCAGATACACAAACTGGTGGATCAACACTAACCCAACAATTGATCAAAAATCAAATTTTAACAAACGAAGTTTCTTACGAACGTAAAGCTAAAGAGATCCTATTAGCTATGCGTTTAGAACACTTTATGAACAAAGATGAAATACTAGAATCATATTTAAATATTATCCCTTATGGACGGAACTCTAATGGGAGAAACATTGCAGGGATAGAAACAGCGGCAAATGGAATATTCAATTTAAAAGCAAAAGATCTTACTTTACCCCAAGCGGCATACATAGCGGGTATTCCACAAGCTCCATTTGCATATACACCATTTCGACAAGGCGGTGAACTTAAAGAAGGAGAAGCCCTACAACTTGGTATTGAACGGATGAAAACTGTGTTATTCCGTATGAATGAAACTGGTTATATTACAGATGAAGAATACAATAATGCGGTAAGCTATGATATTACAAAAGATTTTAGACAGCCAGAAATTGTTGCAGAGGATAAATACCCTTGGTTGACTTACGAAATTGAAAATAGGGTTAAAGATATATTAAGAGATAAATTTGCTGAGGCAGACTCAATTGATCCTGCTAGATTAGATAAAGAGAAAAAACTATATGAAAAATACGATATTTTAGCACAACGTTCTATTAGCACAGATGGTTATCGCATTCACACCACTATTAATAAAGACATGTATGAGGCTATGTTAAAAGTGAGAGATGAATTCGAGTTTTATGGACATACTTTCCAAAAAGAAGTGAAAGATCCAGATTCCGGTGAGACCATTGTAAAAGACTTCCCTGTTCAAGTTGGCGGGATGTTAATAGAAAATGGAACAGGGAAGATTCTTTCTTTCTTAGGAGGAAGAGATCATAAACTTGATAAAGTAAACTACTCTACACAAGGTATCAGACCAATTGGTTCTACGATTAAACCCTTATTAGTATATGCTCCAGCAATAGAATATGGGATAATAGGTGCAGGTAGTCCTTTAGTAGACGTGAAGTTGGACAATTTAAGTAGTACCACTTGGGCAAAATCACCATCTAACTATACAACTACACAGGAGCTAGGTATTATTTCTGCTAGGGATGCTCTGACAACATCCCAAAACTTATCAACTATTCGTTTATACGATTTAATAATGGATCGTAAACCTACTGAATTTTTAACAAAAATGGGCTTTGAGAGTATTGAAGAAACAGAGTATGCCAATCACGCCCTTTCTATTGGTGGAATGACAAATGGTGCAACACTCGAGGAAAATACAAATGCCTTTGGTACGTTTGGAAACAATGGTCAATTTATCGATGCATATATGATTGAAAAAATAGAAGATGTAGACGGCAATGTAATTTATCAGCATGAAGTGGAAGCTGTACCCGTGTTTAGTAGCGCTACTTCATATATTATTACCGATATGTTAAGAGATGTATTGTCCGAGGGGACTGCAAAATTAGCAAACTCTAGATTGAAATTTCAATCTGATTTCGGAGCAAAAACGGGTACAACACAAAATCATAATGATTCATGGCTAGTAGGCTATAACCCAAATATTTCTTTAGGAGTTTGGTTAGGTTATGGAGATGATACACAAACATTATATTATATGAATAATCGCTACAATCACCCTAGTGTGCGTATCAATATGTTCTGGTCTAATATGATGAATGCCATGTATGATGTGAATCCTGAATTAGTAGATGCCTCTGCTAACTTTACGGCACCTGAGGGAGTCGTTACTAGATCATTCTGTGGAATTTCGGGATTAGCGGTCTCAGATGCATGTTCTCAAGCAGGTTTAGTAAAGTCTGATTTATTTAACGCGGCTGTCTTATTACCAACTGCAAAAGATGATAGTTTAATCTCTTCATCTTACGTTGAGATTAACGGAAACAGATATCGTGCGCTTGATAACACACCAAGCGAATTTGTTGTAAGTGGTGGCTACGGAGTAAACGAAGACTTTATCAAGCGTATGCTTGGTAAATTTGGAGGCAACGCTTCTAAGTTATTCCCTACAAAATCGGCCTTTGGAGGGAATGTTGTTTCGGAGGAAGTATTTAATGCTGACGGAAGCCCACCAGCTGCTGTCACTGCTACAATGACTAGTGGTACTATGACATGGTCTAAGTCTACTTCTGGGGATGTTGTGGGATATCGAGTGTATGAAGTCGTAAATGGACAAAGAGTACTACTTTCTTCTACCAAAGAGGCAGCAGAAAATAGTTTTTCTGTTAATCGAGCTGGTCAATTTATTGCTGTTGCTGTCGATATTACTGGATTAGAATCTGGAGCATCTAATATAGTTTCCATAGAAGCTGCAGAACCACCTGAACAAGTAATACCTCCTACAACACCTGAAGAGAATGAGGAGGATCCAGTTACACCTCCTGTTGTAGATCCAGTTACACCACCTATTGAAGAAGAACCTGTTACCCCTCCCGTAGAGGAAGAACCGACTTCTCCTGATGAGGGCGTGTAATAATAGTATAAATGAAACATAGAAGAGCCCTAATTCGATTTAGAATTGGGCTCTTTTTGAGGAATAAGAAAGTATAAAAAATTTCCAGGAATACTGGGTTGATGGAACAATAAAAGATGAATAATCCTACTGATTGCCGTTTCATGTGGACGCTTTCCGCCAGCGAAACCGAGCCTCCTCGTTCGCTACGCTCTTGGGGGTCACGACTTTCTTGGATATCCCGCTGGAGTCGCCACATTCCACTACAATCAATTTAATGAGTATTACACCACTAGGTGATTGGGCAAAGCAAATAGCTTAGATGATAAGATTTCCTAAATAATTGCATTAACTTCATCCTGACGTTTTTATAATGTAATCCTTGTTTAATAAGCAGATACTGTTTTCAATTATCTGTTTTTTAAAATGACCATTGTTGATAGGATCGTAGGGCGGCAACTTCAATGGGAACAGCACGAGCTGAAGACCCTGGACTGAGTGAAGCGGCTGAAGCCATGCCCACGGAAAGCATCCGCTCGTAGTGTAAACCAACGGCATATCTAGTTTTCTGTTCTATGAGGAACTGGCGTCTTTTTGCCAGGTCTTTCTTGTTCCATTAAATGGCCAACTATTATTACGCAATGATGTTACACCAAAATAAAAGGAGCATAATGTTCAAATTAATGTTACAGTTAGAAAGAATATTTTAAAAGTGAGTAGGCGAATAAACATGATTGAGGTAAAAACATCTCCATTAAGTGATGGAGAATTCAATAGAGGGGTATTTGCTACATGTGATATAAAAAAAGGAGAGCTTTTCCATGAAGCACCTGTCATTGCATATCCAAACGACCAGCATCAATACATTGAGCAAACTATACTTGGAGATTACGCTTTTGAATATGGAATAAATCATTCTGCTATCCTTCTTGGCTATGGAATGTTGTTTAACCATTCCTATGAACCGAATGCAATGTATGAGATTAATTTTGAAAATCACACATTTGACTTCTATGCTTACACAAATATTAAAGCAGGAGATGAAATTCTCATTAATTACAATGGTGAGATTGATAACAAAGATGAGCTGTGGTTTAACCAGGATTAAATAATACATGGAGTCAATTCGTGACGATTTTCCATCCGAAATACAATAATTTTTATAATTGTAGTTCTTTAATGACCGTCTATCATAAGTCTGATAGATGGTTTTTTATGTTACTTGGATTTCTCTCCTATCTTTTTTACATCAATCCAAGAAAATTAGTCTTAACAACTGTTAGTAACAAAATAACACCAAATACTAACTGACTGATGGTAAATATATAATTTTTTTTGTTTACTGCAAGCATCCATTCCATCAGGCCCTAAATGTTTCAGACACAACTATAAAAATAATCATTAAGAACCAGGTTTCCAAAAACCAAAACCCTTCCAACGGATCTCTCTTAACATTAATAAATAACCCAAGAATCATGCTAACTAAAAATACAATTCTTATCGTAGAATCAATTTTTTTATGTTTTGCATTCATATGGTTATATGAAAAAAATCTTTTTTCTCTACCTTTAGCCATTTTCTCATAACAATATTAAATAAAGTTAAAAGTAATATGACAATAACTAGCAAGATAAATAAATCAAACCAAAACATTCTGTCTAATCCATACACCAACTTATCCTCCTTACCTATATCAAGTACAAAAAGCATTGCTAAACGCAATGCTTTTGTACTTTTATATTTCGTAATTCTTTAATTCACCTAGACCATTAATCTTCCATGGTAGATAAATCGCCTGTTGGCAGCTTTAACTCCCAAGCTTTTAATACGCGGCGCATGATTTTACCACTTCTTGTTTTTGGAAGTTTATCTTTGAATTCGATTTCTCTAGGTGCTGCATGTGCTGCAAGGCCTTTTTTTACAAATTGCTGAATATCTGTTATAAGTTCGTCAGATGGTTCATATCCTTCGTTTAATGCAACAAATGCTTTAATGATTTCACCTCGAACAGGATCTGGTTTTCCTATAACTCCTGCTTCTAGAATAGCTGGATGTTCCAGTAATTTGCTTTCCACTTCAAATGGTCCAACACGTTCGCCTGAAGTCATAATTACGTCATCCACTCGACCTTGGAACCAAAAATAACCTTCCTCATCCATGTATGCTGAATCTCCTGAGAAGTACCATTCATCATTTATAAAATAAGACTCGAATTTCTCTTTGTTGTTCCACACCTGGCGCATCATAGATGGCCAACCCTTTTTAAGTGCTAGATTTCCCATTGTATAAGGCGGTACCACAGCACCTTGATTATCTATTATAGCTGCTTCAATTCCAGGTAATGGTTTACCCATGGACCCTGGTTTAATAGGTAAGCAGCCATAGTTACAAATCATCTGTGCACCAGTTTCGGTCATCCACCATGTATCATGGATACGTTTATTAAACACTTGCATTCCCCATTTGATCACCTCTGGGTTTAAGGGTTCCCCAACCGATAACACATGACGAAGTGACGATAGATTGTGTTGTTGGACAATGGCATCTCCTGCGCCCATCAGCATACGGAATGCCGTTGGGGCACTGTACCAAACAGTAACTCCGTATTCCTCTATGGCATTATACCAAGCATCTGGTGAGAATCTACCCCCTAGAATAAGTGATGTAGTCCCTGTTAGCCAAGGACCAAATATTCCATAAGATGTTCCAGTCACCCAGCCTGGATCTGCTGTACACCAATAGATATCGTCTTCTCTAATATCCATAACCCATTTCATCGATTGGTAATGCTGCACCATTGCATAGTGAGCATGTAAAATACCTTTCGGTTTACCTGTAGAACCAGATGTATAATGTAAGATTAGACCATCCTCTTTATCAACCCACCTAATTTCAAAGGATTCTGAGGCATTATGTAATGCTGTTTTGAAATCGATAAACTTATCGGATTCCTCTACATTTTCTCCTACTATAAAGACTGTCTCTAGATTAGGTAATTTATCCAACGGAATTCTATTTAATAATTCTGGTGTTGTGACAATTGCTTTTGCTTCACTATCCAATAAACGATCGTAAACAGCACCTTCCATGAACGCTTCAAAAAGGGGACCCACTATTAAGCCTAATTTTGTAGCACCAAGCAGAGCAAAATATAGCTCAGGCGATCTTGGCATGAAAATAAAGAGACGATCCCCTTTTGACAAATTCGAATGGTTTACATATACGTTAGCAGCTTTATCCGTCCATTTTTTCATTTCACCGAATGTATAAGATTCTTTACGCTCTGCATCTTGATAATGAAGTGCTACTTTATCCTTCTTATCAGTTTCTGCATGACGATCAATTGCTTCATACGCCATATTCACTTTTCCAGTTTTATACCACGAGAATTCTTTTTCTGCATCTTCCCATTTAAAGTTTTTTGCAGTTTCATCATAATTACTTAACTGGAAATCCCCTTGAACAACTTGTAATGTTTCAATCTTCATCCTATTCACCCTTTCTATAACTATACTATTTCATTCTACAATACTTTTTCGCATTTTTGCTAATATTTTTACTCTTTAGAATGTTTAACTAAAATAATAGAGCTAATCGCTTTCTCTAATTAAAATCATGTATAATAAATACAATTACAATTATGTTATAAGGTGGTGCATCCGTGATTCATTCTAAGACGTATAATGCAGTGCAAAAAGAAACAATACATGGCACTGTCGTTATTGAAGGTCCTATTCCTTCCGAGGAAATTGCCAGGTTACAATTCCACGAGGATTTAGTTGCTTTTCGTGCACCCTCACAGCAGCATAAAGCAATTATTGAAATTGCTAAGTTGCCTGAAGGCAGAATAATTATTGTGCGAGATCAAGAGACAATTGTAGGGTATTGTACATACTTGCACCCAGACCCTTTAGAGAGATGGTCGCAAGGGAATATGGAAAATTTGATAGAGTTAGGCGCAATAGAGGTAATACCAAAATTCAGGGGCACTGGAGTTGGAAAAACACTCCTCCGTGTATCGATGATGGATAATGCAATGGAAGATTATATTACGATTACGACAGAGTATTACTGGCACTGGGATTTAAAAGGCACCGGTTTAAACGTTTGGGAATACAGAAAAGTCATGGAAAAGATGATGCAAGCAGGTGGACTTGAGTATTTTGCAACAGACGATCCTGAGATTAGCTCCCACCCTGCCAATTGTTTAATGGCCAAGATTGGTAGCAGAGTAGACACTGAATCCATCCAGCAATTTGACCAATTACGTTTTATGAATCGCTTTATGTATTAATCAATGACTAACTTTCTAACAAAAGGAGTTAATTTAACATGCTAGTTGAACAAATTATGAATACATCCGTCCCCAGTTTAACACCAGGACACACGATAAATGATGCATTACAATTACTCAAAGAGAAAAAAATACGTCATTTACCAATTATTAATGACAAACGACAAGTACTTGGAGTCGTGACAGATCGAGATTTAAAAGAAGCAACTCCTTCTACACTACAAAATGTATCAGATCCAGAAATATATAATAGAAAATTAGAAGAAATTATGACCAAAAATCCGATAACGGGTCATCCTCTAGATTTTGTAGAGGAAACAGCCAGTATATTTTATGATAATCGAATTGGTTGTTTACCAATAGTATCACATGGAAAACTTGTAGGAATGATCACCGAATCCGATTTGCTCTACAAATTTATCGAACTAACAGGTGTTCATCAGCCAGGATCTCAAATTGAAATTCGTGTTCCTAACAAGCCTGGAGTTCTATTCGGCGTTTCAAAAGTTTTTCACGATCAAAAAGTTAATGTGTTAAGTGTGTTAGTTTATCCTGATAAAGATAAAAGTGATTATAAAATCTTAGTGCTCCGTGTAAAGACTATAAACCCTCTTGTACTTATTGAAGCTATTCGAGACGAGGGATACGAGGTTCTATGGCCAAATCATCCGGGACTAGGGCTATGAAAAATGCTGTATTTGTCTTTTCCGAGGACCAGCTAGGCTACAAGTTTTCGGATACTCATCCATTCAATCAAAAAAGATTAACATTAACTGTTGATCTACTAAAAGAAATTAATGCTTTATCTTTATCTGAAATAGTCCCTCCTAGGATGGCTACAGACGAGGAACTACTTCTCGTACATGATGCAAACTATATTAAGATAGTAAAAGAAGCGAGCAAGGAAAACGCAGATAGCACTAAATATGAAAGTTATGGTATTGGCACGGAGGATACCCCTATCTTTCCAGATATGCATGAAGCAAGTGCAACTCTAGTCGGAGGCACTTTGACCGCAGTTGACTATGTGATGGAAGGGAAATCTTCTCATGCAGTGAATTTAGGTGGCGGTCTTCATCACGGTTTCAGAGGACGTGCATCTGGTTTTTGTGTATATAATGATAGCTCTGTTGCTATTAAGTATATGCAAGAAAAGTATAATGCACGTGTACTTTACATAGATACAGATGCCCACCACGGCGATGGAGTTCAATGGAGTTTTTACGATGATCCTAATGTGTGTACCATTTCTATTCATGAAACAGGAAGATATTTATTCCCAGGTACTGGGAATATAACCGAAAGAGGATCTGGAGAAGGTTATGGTACCTCCTTTAATTTTCCAATAGATGCTTTTACGGAAGATGATTCCTTCTTAGAAATTTATCGGACAAGCTTTCGAGAAATTGTGGAAGCCTTTAAACCTGATGTTATTCTAAGCCAAAATGGTGCTGATGCCCATTATTTTGATCCACTTACCCATCTATATGGTACGATGAAAATCTATCAAGAGATTCCGAAACTAGCTCATGAGCTTGCCCATGAATTTTGCGATGGTAAGTGGATTGCAGTTGGTGGTGGGGGTTATGATATATGGAGAGTAGTACCGCGTGCATGGTCCTATGTATGGATGGTGATGAATGACATTCAACTTCCAGTAGGTGAGTTACCAAAGAACTGGTTAGATAAATGGTCTATAGAGTCACCTATCCCACTCATCCCTACTTGGTTAGACCCGGAGCCACTTTACGAACCTATTCCCCGTAAAGTAGAAATTACAGAAAAGAATAAACAGATGCTTGATAAAGCACTTTACCAGTTGCGGAATCAGCAATCATTTACAAAACACCATTAAGCCAAATAAAAAAGCACATATGTTATAAGGTCTACCTGTTTCTATCGCTTTCCAAAGACTTTCGAGAGACATTCTGCTAGAGGATTACCGAATGAATTTTTTGTGAGTATTGTTTGTGACAATTGTCATAACCAATACTCAATTTTTTTCGGTAATTCTATGACAGTTTCCTGTCAGTCGCCCTTCTTCGATTTTACTCATGAAACGAAAATCATAGGTCTATTCGTTCTCTTAAGTTATGTGAACTCAGTATTCACAGGACATTTTTTTATTTTTTCAAAAAATATAGGGTCGTGACTATTGTCACGACCCTATATTATATATAGCTTCATACGTTTGATTACTTAACTGATTTTCTTTCTTCAATCCAATATGGAAGAATTACTGTGTCTTCTTCAATGTTCTCTTTATTCATATGTTTAGTCAACAATCTCATAGAAACTGCTCCAATATCATATAAAGGTAGTACGACACTCGTTAGTTGAGGTCTAACCATTCTTGTTAATTTTGAGTTTTCAAAGCTTATAACTTCGATATCTTCTGGTACACGTAAACCATTATCTTGAGCTCCATGTATCAAGCCAATAGCAATTTCATCATTACCAGCAAAAAAGGCTGTCGGAGGATCCTTTAACTCACGTAACTGCTCCCAAGCAACAAGTCCATCGTCGTATGTATTATTGACTCCAACAATTAGATCTGCGTCAACTTCGATACCAGCATCATTTAACGCTTTTTCATAACCTGATAAGTTGTATAGCCTAGTTATCGTGCTATCAATGGATCCAGATACAAATGCAATTCGAGTATGACCATTTTTAATCAAACGATTAACTGCATCCACTGCTGCGTCATGATATTCAATATTTACAGAAGGAAACGAATTAGATGTTTCCACTGTTCCAGCTAATACAATAGGAACGCTTGCTCTTTTCATTTCATGTAACATTTCAGGGGATATTTCATCACTCATCATAACTACCCCATCTACTTGCTTACTAAGTAGTGTTGATAATAATTGGACTTCTTTATCTTCTTGTTGATCTGAATTGGTTAATATGATGTTGTAACGATACATTGTTGCAATATCTTCTATACCACGAACAAGCTCTGCATAAAATACATTCGAAATATCTGGAATGATAACGCCGACCGTTTTTGTTTTTTTACTTGCTAACCCCCGTGCAACAGCATTCGGTCGATAATCCAATCGTTCAATTACCGCCAATACTTTTTGACGTGTAGCCGGCTTCACATTCTGATTTCCATTCACAACACGTGAAACAGTTGCCATTGATACGTTTGCCTCTCTGGCAACATCGTAAATTGTAATAGTCAACATATATCCCTCCTTCACTTTTTTACATACTAAAAATACATATATATCAATAATACTTGATAACCCTTCTAACTTTCAATCAAATAGTAAAACCGACCCTAAAATAAGAGTCGGTTTTGTGAATTTTTTCACTAACTAGGCATGAATCTCGTGATTTTTCAAGAATTTTTGTACAGAATCATAAAATTCATCAAATTGCTGCAAGTTCATTTGTTGTGCAGCATCCGATAGCGCTACAGCTGGATCTGGATGTACTTCTGCCATCACTCCATCTGCTCCAATTGCAATTGCAGCTTTTGCAGCGGGCAGTAGAATATCACGGCGTCCAGTTGAATGCGTTACATCTACAAATACCGGTAAATGTGTTTCTTGTTTTAGAATTGGGACAGCTGAAATATCTAATGTGTTTCGAGTTGCTCGTTCATACGTACGAATACCACGTTCACATAGGATAATTTGGTCGTTCCCCTGCGACATAATGTACTCTGCTGCATGGATGAATTCATCTAATGTAGCAGCCATTCCTCGTTTTAAAAGGACTGGTTTATTGATAGATCCAACTGCTTTTAGTAATTCAAAGTTTTGCATGTTCCGAGCACCTATTTGTACTACATCAATATAATCTAGTGCTTCATCTAAGTGACTTGGCGTTACAATCTCAGAAACTGTAGACAAACCAAATTCTTTTGAAATTTTCTTCAATATTTTTAGACCTTCTAATCCTAGTCCTTGGAAATCATAAGGAGAGGTACGTGGCTTATATGCTCCACCTCGAATTAGTTTTAACCCTTTAGACTGGATAGCTGCTGCTACCTCTGCTACTTGAGTATAGGATTCAACTGAACAAGGACCAAATACAAATGAAGGTGTTCCTGTACCAATTTGTTCCCCATTAATATTAACTATTGTGTCTTCTGGTTTTCTTTTACGAGAAACAAGAAGGGCTTTCTTTTGGTCATCCACTTGTAATTCCAAAGCAGTTTTGAAAATTTCTTTAAAAATATGCTCAACCGTTGATTGTGGAAGTGGTCCAGCGTTATTTTCTTTCAAGTGGTCTAACATATGTCTTTCGCGAAGAGGATCATATCTATTAACACCTTGTTTTTCTTTTACTTTACCAATCTCTTGAATAACACCAGTTCTTTCGTTGATTAACTGTAAAATTTCTACGTTAATCTCATCAACACGTGCGCGTAAAGCGTCTAAATCTACATGACTCATAGATAATTCTCCTCTCTTCTTTCCATCGGTACTTTATAACGACAGAAAATTATGATACATTTTTAGATATAAGACATATTATAATCAATGCATGAGAAAATGTCACGCATTTTATTTTAGCGATTCAACTCGCTAAAGTATTTGTCTAAAAAAGGACGTGGTAAATTGACATCTAAATTATTTGCATTAGATATTGGTACAAGATCTGTAGTAGGCATCATTTTAGAAGAACATGGGGATTCTTTTCATGTAGTTGATATTTTAGTAGAAGAACATAAAGAACGCGCTATGGTCGACGGTCAAATACATAATGTACTAAAAGTGGCTGAGATAATTCAATCCGTTAAAGAAAAGCTAGAACAAAAGCATGGAAAACTTGAAAAAGTTAGTGTGGCTGCTGCTGGAAGAGCACTGAAAACAGAGCAGGCAGAAGTAATAATGGATATTAAAAATAGACCTATTTTTTCAGAAGATGATATGAATCGGCTTGAGCTATCAGCAGTGCAAAAAGCACAAAGCAATTTAATTCAAAATGATACAGACAAGCATACTAATCATTATTATTGTGTTGGATACAGTGTTGTCTATTATAGATTAGATGGGGAAGAAATAGGTAGTTTAGTTGATCAACAAGGAAACGAAGCTTCTATAGAAGTTATTGCTACTTTTCTACCACGTGTTGTAGTAGAATCTCTTCTTTCGGCATTAAAACGTGCTAACTTAGAGATGGAAGCATTAACACTTGAACCAATTGCTGCGATTAATGTGTTGATTCCCCCTTCAATGCGAAGATTAAACGTAGCATTAGTGGATATTGGAGCTGGAACTTCCGATATTGCTATCACAGATTTAGGAACTGTAGTCGCCTACGGAATGGTAGCAACAGCTGGTGATGAAATTACTGAAGCTTTGAGTGATCATTACTTATTAGACTTCCCATTAGCCGAAGAAGCAAAAAGAAGGATTAATACGGAGGATACTATCCAAATTCAAGATATCTTAGGCTTCCAGCAGGATATCCCGAAAGTAGAAGTTATTGAGGCGCTTAAGCCTGCAGTAGATATTTTAGCTAGTTCTATCTCTAGTGAAATTCTTCGGCTGAATAATAGCAAACCTACGAAGGCAGTTATGCTAGTCGGTGGAGGAAGCTTGACACCAAACCTTCCAAGTATTTTAGCTGAGAAGCTAAATTTACCTGCCAATCGGGTAGCGGTCCGTGGTATAGATGCGATTCAAAACTTAACAAAGGCTGAGCATATCCCAATTACTCCTGAGTTGGTAACCCCTATCGGTATTGCTATTGCTGCAAAACGGGCACCTATTCAATACATGTCCGTGCAAGTAAACAATCAAATTGTTCGTTTATTTGAACTAAAAGAAATGACTATTGCCGATGCATTTCTAGCAGCTAATATTTCTGCTCGTAAACTCTACGGAAAACCTGGAGCAGCTTTAACCGTTGAAGTGAATGGTCAAATCATTCATATTCCAGGAGAGCATGGAAAACCAGCTGTTATCCAACTAAATGGTATTGAAGCTAATACAAAATCATTAATTCAAAATAATGATAAAGTTGAATTGTTAGAGGGAATTGATGGTAAAGAAGGATTTGCCACAGTGCGAGATCTATTGGACGATGCGACTATTAAATCTATTACATTCCAAGGGGTTATGTATATAGTAGAACCGACAGTTAAACTAAATGGTCAAAAGGTATCTTTAGACACTGTGTTGCAAGAGAATGACAAAATTACCGTAGAGACTCC
Source organism: Psychrobacillus psychrodurans (assembly GCA_900114885.1). Taxonomy (GTDB): domain Bacteria; phylum Bacillota; class Bacilli; order Bacillales_A; family Planococcaceae; genus Psychrobacillus; species Psychrobacillus psychrodurans. Next base: position 76,421 of record FOUN01000013.1, on the reverse strand, counting down.
GCAAACAATAGAACAAGTTATGTATGCTATTCATAAAGAAAATTTCTTGACTCAGCTTCAACCTTATACAGTTACGATAAATAATAAAAACCATTTTATCCCGACACTTTCAGCAAGATTATTCCTAAATGGGAGTCCGGCAAAACTATCCTATCCTGTTCAAGAGAATGATATTATACAACTGGAAACCTCTGGTTCTCCAACGTTAGAACAACTTACAAATCAGCTTGATAGGAAATTAGTTGATCAAATAAATGTTGTGTTCCAAAACAATCCGGTGGAACTTTCGAAAGAATGTGCAATTGTCCATAAGGACAACGTACAATTGACTTCCAATGATATTATTCCTAATGAATCAAACATTAAATGGCAAGAAGTAAATAGTACACCTTGGATTTTTCAAGATGTTTTTCGTTTTACAGAATGGAATATGCCTACACAAGCTGGTTCATTCCAAATATTAAAAAACGGACAGCCTTCACGATTCGATGAAGAAATATTCGGCGGAGATCAATTGGAGATTGTGTTTGGATGAATTAATATAAAGAGTAATAGAATTATTTTCATAAAAGCATATTCATTAGTGAAATCTTAAAAACGTTGATTTCTGCTCCAGGCGGACGCTTTCCGCGGGCATGGCTTCAATCTCCTCGTCACTGCGAAAACATATGCTCCTGCGGTTACTCGTCGCAAAGACATTGGTCAAATAAAGTTCGACCAATGTCTTTCCTACGGGGCTTTCAACGCATGCTATTCCCGCTAGAGTCGCCGCCTTCCGCTCCAATCAACAAAATCGACCTTTTAAAAAAATGAATGTCTACGTGATATCACGTAGACATTCATTTTTTAATGCATCAAGTAATTAGAAAATAAATTCAATAAAATACCATTTATAAATTAATCACACAAAACAGCCCCTAATTCATGAGTTGGACCCTTTTATTGATTTTTATTACATTTAACGAAAAAGGAAATATTAGCTCCTATTTGATTCATCAATTTCTGCGTTTAATGTACTTTCCCACCAGATTTCCTTATTTCCGTTCATATATTTTTTTATTAGATTACTAAGCGGATAAGGTTGTAAGTTTTTAATACTCAACTCATCGGCATTACACCAAAAGAAATTAAGATGAGATTCAATTGACTTCGGGTTGATATTTGCTACAATTTCATCGCTTTCGACCTCAAATACTTGATTTATTTCACAATTTAATATACCTTTTTTCTCCCATTTATGTTCTACTAATCCAAGCAGTCTACCTATTCTAGATGTTATACCTAATTCTTCCTCTATCTCTCTACTTAAAGCATCCTTTGCACTTTCACCGAATTCAATGTGTCCACCAGGTAAGAATGTATTTGTATATCCAGTCGCTTGTGCAAGTAGAACTTTATTATCTTTTATACAGATTCCCCTAGCTAAATGATGAAATGTATTTTGCAATGATTTCTCTCCTCGTATTAAATATGCTTTCCCTGACTGGTACCCCACTTCCAACACGCCAATACAGCTTACTTCTCAAATAAATTGAAACAATCTTTTTCAAGGATATACTCTTCATTGGAATTTTTTAAAACTATATCAAAGTTATTATGATAAGGATGCATGAATAATTCATATTGAATTCTCCGCATCTCATGAGATTTTCTTAAATAATTTATATCTGTTCCTCTTTCAGAAACATCACGTATACTCCTTCTCATTAATTCGGTTTCCCCATCCGTATATAAGTACACTTTTAAATCATACAGATCAGGATTAGTAAATGCGACGCTCATGCCTTCTACAATATTAATCTTGTTTTGCGAAGAAAGTAATGTGCTCTTTGAGTAACTCGTACCTATTGTATAAACGTCTAAACCATCCCTCATCATATGAATATCTCTCTCCAAAGCCAATATATTATGAGCGGCAGGATGACAAGCTGTAATTTTATCATGATAATGTTGGCTCTTATATTCATAATCGATAAAAGCGTACTTTCTAAGATTAGAACTGATAATATAAGGATCTGTATTGATATAATTCACACAGTCCTGCCCCAAAATCTTTATAAGATTATTAGAAAACGTTGACTTTCCAGATGCACCATGACCAGAGATTCCAATCGTGACTCTTTTGTCCTTTGTTGTAATCCAATTAGCTATTTCATGAAATATTATATCCATATTTCCCCCTTTTACTCTGTTGTCTATGTACCAAAATTACCAAACAATATCATACCAATTGCGAAAATAGTTAAGACCAATAAACCTAACATACCAAGTGAAGAAATAAGTAATGTGATTGTTTTTAAACGCCCTTTCACACTAAAAAGTGCAGCGAAAAATGACCCAAATAATAATAGTAACAACAGCCAAATATCCAATGACTCAGGTAAGGGATGCAATACTTGAGGGACAATAAAACCTAAAAAGATAAAAGAAATGATCAACAACAACGAAATCAAGCCTAAATATCTTTTCATTAAATCAACCTCACTTTCATATATACTCGCTCCTTACTTTAATCGAATATCGTTTCTTTTTCAGGGTTCCTCAAAAATTCAAAGAGTTTTTTTATTTGAGACTCCGTATTCCTATTTGTAGAAAGCTGCGGTAAATTATCTTCGGAAAAAAACTTAATATTATTCGTTTCAATACCTATAGTAGGTTTTCCTCCAATAATTTCACACAATATAAATATCTTATAATAGTGATAAGCTTCTGGTGGATGTGGATGTTTATTTTTATCCAATAGAGCAATTAACCTGATAGGTACAACATCAAAGCCAGATTCCTCTTTTATTTCCTTTACAACATTCTCAGAGGGGGACAGTCCTATGTCACAAAAGCCACCTGGCAAAGCCCATTTATCATCTATATTTTCTTTGACCATTAAAATCTCATTACTTTTAAAAACCACGCCACGAACATCGACTTTTGGAGTTTGATAACCAGTTTCATTAGCAAATATATCTCTAATTTTATCCATTTCTAGTGCCGTATGTTCTGCCATTATCTCTATACTAATATTACGTAATTCTTCATACCGTTCTAAATCGTAAACATCTTTAGAAAAGGCTAATCCAGACTGGGATAATGCTTGTATTCTTTTTGCCCACTCTAACCACTTTTTACTCATTGGTCACTACCTTGAAGAAACTTTTAAATTCCTTTACACTTTTTATAAGTAAATTTGGTGTTTCCTTAAATGTAGCTGTTTGGTACTCTGGTAACCATTGCACACCAATTGTAAATACATTAGCTTGTACTCCCGCAATCACATCTGCATCACTATCTCCAATATATATTGCATCCGAATTATTAACTTCTAATAGAGATAAAGCCTTTAGTAATCCCTCTGAATCAGGCTTCGGATTTGTAACATCATCACCTGTTATTATAACGTCAAACATACCATCCATTTCTAATGCTTTTAAAGAGATATCTAAGCTTCTTTTTGCCTTGCCAGTAAAAATCCCTATTTTTATATCCATCTCTTTCAAGTACCTTAACAACTCTAAAATTTCAGGATCAACCTCTACTAAACTTTTATGATGTTCAGAATACTTTTCATAATAATATTCGATTGCCATTTCCTTTTTAGGATTCGATAAATTGTTTCTAATAATACCTGTTTCGGATGGACCAAACATATCCTTTATTTCTTCAGAGCTAAGATCCTTATTATCATATTCTGTAAACACATTTTTAAAAGCACAAAAACAAATGGGCAAAGTATTAGCCAATGTCCCATCAAAATCAAATATAATGGCTCTCATAATTAGTCTCCTATCTTAGTAAAAGAATTCGTGATTTCGATTGAACCTTATAAACAAATTTTACTATACTTTCAATAAACTTTCTTTTATTATTTGAATACTATGTAAAATCAGATGATTGGTCTACTTTGTAAGAATACATTTTGTGCTTACATACTTATACATGCAATAATTGAAGTATGTAAGCGCTGTGAAATTCCCTAGTACTGTATAATATCCAATCAGCGTACTACCAAAAGGTTAAAACAAATTGGATTACTACTATAGATAGTATCGATTCTGATTACTTATCTGGTTTTTTATTTTTTGGATTTCATAAGTTAGATTATCAATCTGTTTCTGTAAATTTCTATTATCACTAGAACCATTTTTTTCTTGTCGTTCTTCTTCTATAGCAAGAATCGCAGACAAAGTGGCAAGTGCATCGCCAAACGTACTTATCGCTCCTGCAATGACAGCGATTTTAGCTGCTTGACTGTCTGATTGGAGGTCCGAATTATCTTGTTCAAAATTAAAAAATGTTTTTGTTCAATTCAATAACCCCCCAGTAAATTAATATCATTTTCACTCTATTTTATGCAAAAAGCATTTTTTCGTGAAAGTATTTTACTTGTGCCGTTGCCTTCTGCCTGACTACTTTATAAAGAAAGGTATTTCCTGAGAAGATTTTTAATAAGAGGATTAAGTCCCTCTGGTAACTCATTTATGGTAAAAAACTTAGCCTCTATTGTCTCTTGACCATCAGCCTTAAGAACACCACCACTAATTTCTTTAGTAACGTAAGCGATTGTAATGGGGTAGAATTCATCTCCATTTGGTAATTTAACAAAATACTGTTTCCCAGAAAAAACACCCACCAATTCAAGTTTACCAATCTCTATTCCAGTTTCTTCCAAAACCTCTCTTCTACCAGTCTCTTCTGTAGATTCTCCTAATTCCATAAATCCTCCGGGAACACCCCATATACCATCACTACGCTTTTGTAACAGCAATTCTCCTCTTTCATTCATTACTGCAACTGCAACTCCCACTAAGATTAAAGGATGATTGCCGACACTTTTTCGTAAATCCTCAATATATCCCATAACTTCCCCCCTATAATGATGATTGTCTCATACATAAATTCTATATTATGAAGGAAATTACCTCTTTAATTTTTAGAAAACAAAAAAGCACTGCTTACGCAATGCCTTTTTATTTTCTATTGAATTACTTTTTTTCTTCAGCAACCGCTTCTTTGATAGCCTCTGCAATTGCTGTTGCATTTTCTTCTTGTTCCGTTAATTCCTCTGTTGTATGAGATATTGTTTCCATAAATTCCATTGGTTCTTCTCCTTCAGACGAAGCGGTACCGTCATCTAGTGGTGAAGAGGCAGTTGGTTTAATGGCTTTTACTTTATCAACTAATTGTCCAGATTGCTCTTGAATTTGCTTAGAAAGTTGAGTTGTTTTTTCTTTTGCAGTTGTTGAAAAGTCCATCGTCTTTTCTTTAAGCTGACTAGCCTGTGTAGAAAGGTTTCCACGAAGCTCTGTTCCTGTTTTTGGTGCTAGTAATAATGCAGTGGTTGCACCAATAATACCACCTATTAACACACCGATGATAAAATCTTTACCATTTACTTCTTCTTCACGGTAAATATCCTCTCGTGAATCACTGTTGTAATATGGTACCGGTGGATAATGCGATTGACCTTGCTGATTATAAGATGATTGGTTTGCATAATATTCATGATTATAAGTTGCTTCATTGTAATTAGGTTTAGTTTGTTTTTGATTTGTCATGTAAATCCCTCCGATTATAGTGGTTTATGGTTGTCGTTTTCATAAGTATAATATCCAGCACGTTCTAACGCTTTACGTTCTCTCCATTTGTCGCGAACACCTAATAGAACGTTACTCCATTGGACAACCTGGGCAATTTTTTCTTCATTTTTCTCAACTTCAGAGGTTACGGAAGTTGTTAAACGTTGAATAGAATGATTAAATCCATTTACAGAAGTTCCTACATTTTTAACTGCATCGACTACTGTATTTAACTTCTCCGATTTAGCTTGTATATCTTCTGCTAAATCATTTGTTTTATGAAGAAGTTCAGCTGTTTCCTTTGTCATATTTTGTAGATTTGTTTCTAAACCATCTAATGTGCCCGCTACATTATTAAGTGTTTTCTTAACTGAAAATAATGTCATTGCTAAACTAATACAAAGTATTAGAAATGCAACCGCTGCTATAATAGCGGCTATGTATAAAAGATTTTCCATTGTACATCCTCCTAAAAACTTATATGTCTTAATACAATTTTACCCTAATCAAATCAAATTAAACTTCCTACCTATACTATACTACTTTTCTTTTAAATATCCTTCAAAAAAAAGCTTAATCCAAATAGATTAAGCTTTTTTATTATTTATTTAACTTTGCTTCAAAAGCATGTTGATATTTTTGAACGTCTCCAGCTCCCATAAATAAGAAAACTGAATGCTCCTTTGTCTGCAAATCCTCAACATTTTCTTCTGTTAGAATATGGCTTCCTTCGATAATATCTCCTAGGGTTGAAATTGTTAAATTCCCTACATTCTCTCTCGCAGATCCAAAAATATCACATAAATAGACCCGATCCGCCAAACTCAATGCCTCACTGAATTCTTGTAAAAACTTTTGAGTTCTTGTAAAAGTATGTGGTTGGAAAATCGCAATTATTTGATGAGTTGGATACTTTTGTCTAGCAGATTGAATAGTTGCTTTTATTTCTGTAGGATGATGAGCATAATCATCAATGATAATATCATTACCAACTATCGTCTCCGTAAACCTTCTTTTGACCCCTTCAAAGGTTTCTAAACCTTTTTGGATAGTATCTGCAGGAACTCCTTCATAATGGCAAAGAGAGATAACTGCTAGAGCATTTAATATAGTGTGGTCACCGAACAACGGAATGGAGAAGCGATCATAAAATTCGTTGCGTACAAATACATCAAAAGATGTACCTTTTGGTGTAATTTCGATATTGCGTGCAGCAAAATCATTATGTTCTCCAAAACCATAATAAACGACAGGAACTTCCGATTTTATCTGTTGTAAGTATTTGTCGTCCCCACAAGCAAAAATTCCTTTTTTCACCTGCATCGCCATTGACTGAAATGCCTGGAATACGTCATCAATATCATGGAAATAATCTGGATGATCAAAATCAACATTGGTCATTATTGCATAGTCCGGATTGTACGCTAAAAAATGACGGCGATATTCACAAGCCTCGAACACAAAGTTAGAGGCATTTAACATACCTTTTCCGGTTCCATCCCCGATTAAAAAGGATGTAGGTTCGTATCCACTCAATACATGAGATAACAAACCAGTAGTAGATGTTTTTCCATGAGCTCCTGTAACTGCTACAGAGGTAAACTGACTCATATAATTCCCTAAGAAGTCATGATAGCGAATTATCTCTAAGCCAAGCTCTCTAGCTTTGACTAGTTCGGGATGGCTATCGGGAAACGCATTTCCAGCAATAATAGTCATACCCTCTTTAATATTCGATTCATCGAATAATAATATTTCTATATTTCGATCATGTAATGGTTTTTCAGTAAAAAAATACTTTTCAATATCAGAACCTTGAACTTCATAGCCTGTATCGTGTAAGATTTGCGCTAATGGACTCATTCCAGACCCCTTAATGCCTGTAAAATGGTACTTTGTCATACGTAGAAACCTCCTGGGATTAGCCCCACTTATATACATTAAATACTACATGCGCCTATTTAGACGTATTCATTATTATACCACTTATTCGTATAAACCTTTAAAAAAGTGAAACTTCTGTTAGTGGGGTGTTCTTTAACCCCACTGATTGAAATTAAGCAAAAAACGCCGCGTCCTGTCAATACCCTAAGTGACCAACATTCTGTTGACCCGTTATACGCTGTATGCAATAAACATTGAAGAAACCGCACGGTGTGGTGCATTTTGTTTATGCTCTATATCGGACTTTTATAGTCAGTTGGACTCTTACTTTCACTTTGTAAATTGACATACCTTGAAGTGGAAATCTTATTCGAGATAACATTATTAACTAAAAATTTCATCTAAAGTATCACTCGTTAACAATACATCTCTTGCTTTACTTCCTTTTTGCTCTGTAATATATCCATTCTCATACATAGCATCTATCAAGCGTGCTGCTCGGTTATATCCAAGGTGAAACTTACGTTGTAATAACGAAGTGGAAGCAGTACCTTGTTCTACGATAAAACGACAAGCCTCTTCGAATAAATCATCTTGCTCTGAAGTGATTTCTTTTTGTAGAAGTTCCTCTTGTTCAAACATATAGTCAGGATTGCCTTGACTTCTAGCATATTCAATAACACTCTCAATTTCATCATCAGAGACATAGGTTCCCTGGATACGTACTGGGCTAGACATGCCATTCCCTTGATAAAGCATATCTCCTTTTCCAAGTAAACGTTCCGCACCTTGCTGGTCTAAAATTGTACGCGAATCGATTTGTGATGATACAGAGAATGCAATTCGAGTAGGTATATTAGCTTTGATCAACCCAGTAATAACGTCTACAGAAGGACGTTGTGTAGCTAATACTAAATGTATCCCACATGCTCTTGCTTTTTGTGCAATTCGGCAAATAGCATCTTCTACTTCCGTTGGTGCCATCATCATTAAATCTGCAAGCTCATCTATAACAATGACGATATATGGGAGCTTTTGTGCAAACTGTCGCTTTTCTGTCGCAAGTGTATTATATCTAGTAATATCTCGTACCCCAATATGTGCAAACAATTGATAGCGTCGTTCCATTTCTTCCACTGCCCATTTTAACGCAGCAGTTGCGGCTTTTACATCCGTAATCACTGGACTGACAAGATGTGGAATGTGATTGAACGGTGCGAGCTCCACCATTTTAGGATCGATTAGTAATAATTTTACTTCATCTGGCGTTGCTTTATACAACAGACTTACTAATAATGAGTTAATAAATACAGATTTCCCAGACCCTGTTGCTCCTGCAATAAGTCCATGAGGCATTTTACGTAAATCCAGAGTGACTGGTTTACCTGTTAAATCCAATCCCAAGGCTGCTTCTAACGGGGACTCTGAATGTAAAAATATATCTGTATTTATAACTTCAGATAAACGAACTGCACGAGAATTCCTGTTTGGTATTTCAATTCCAATAGAGCTCTTCCCTGGAATTGGAGCTTGAATACGAATATCTTTTGCTGCTAATGCAAGTTTGAGATCGTCTGCTAAGTTACGTATTTTACTTACTTTTGTTCCCTGACCAACCGTGATTTCAAACTGTGTGACTGCTGGTCCCTGTACCATTTGAACAATTTCACCCGCAACTTGAAAATGAGATAGCGCATCAACTAATGTAAATGCCTGCTCCTCCATCCATTCTCTATCCTCCACATTCATTTCAGGAGGAAGTAAATGACTAAAAGAAGGTCTTACATAATTAGTTTGGACCTCTTCTTGCTCTTCTACTATTATTGACTTTAATTCCTGATTCATTACTTGTTTTTGTTCTCGCGGAATTGTTGACGCTGTTGTAGTAACCGCTTTATTAGCTACAGGGGATATTTTGTTCATAGTATCTATTCTATTCATTTTACTTTTATCTGATTTCAACATTAGAACATTAAAAGGTCTAATGTTTTCTTTTAAAGGTTTTTCAGTTTCTAAATACTCCGTATTAGGAACAGTTTCATTTTTTTCTAATGCTTCCGTTACAGCTACTTCAGCTTGTACACCTTCTACTAACTCGGTGACTGGTACATCCTCTTCTACTACATCAACCTGGATATTTTCTTCTAGTTCAGTTACATATACTAATTCTTCTGCAGCAATCACTTCTGGTTCTGGACTTATAGGTTCTGGTTTATTTAGTATTTCCGAAATTACTGCTTCGTTTTTTGGTTCTGTTTCTTCTATAATCTCTTGTTCTTTTTCTTTATTTTCTATTACTGCTTTAGAGAACCCATAAATCGGTGAAGGAACTTCGGTAGGTGTGAATGCTCTTTTCTTTCGATTTATAGCTGGAACTTCTTCCACTTTTTTCTTCTCTGCACGATGTATGACAGTAGGCTGTGCACGTTGCTGCCATAAGTTTTGTTCATGTAATGGTTTATATTCGGGTTCCTTGAAGTAAGGTTCCTCTTTATATGTTTCAACTATTTTTTCTTCCTTTGGATAACCAGATAATGCTCCATTTTTTTCTTCATCTGAAATTAACGGAAAACGAAAAGGAGCTTTCTTCGTTGTAGAATGTACATTGTGTTGTTGGTATTGTTGCTGCTGTTCATATTCCTCTTCAACTTCTATTTCATCTGATGCAAATAATTTTTTTAACCAATTCAAATTCATCACTCTTTCTAAAAGATACCTCTTATTCTACCAATAATAATAGGTTTCGTCTGTATTTATAAGATAGAATGGGAAAAAAATCATGTGTTTTAGGTATTTAACCAATTGAAAAATGCCACTTATGTATTGGGAATTCAATATATATGGATAAATATACCGTTCCACAAGTTAATTACATACGAACATTTGTAACCGACATGTACTTTTCCGAGAGAAAAACTGGCTAAAAGATCTTCCAGTTTATAGAACAGGCGGCACAAAGATGCAATTTCGATCGCTCTAACGCTAATTTATACGATAAATACCAGAAACACTGATTTTATATACTCAAGAAGCATTAATATCTTTATATTTAATGAATGATTTGATCTAGATTTTTCTTTACTTGCTCTCACCAATTGCTTACTTGCTCCCGTCTGCTGAATACTTGCGTTCGTGGAGGATTTACTTGTCCAAAATCTTTATTTACTGGCGGACTATTACCTTTTACTTGCGCATTGGGTAATTCAACCAAATTACTTTACTTATTCACAGATTAAATATGTAGAATCGAATAGAGCAACTGCAAAGAATAGTGTCTTTAGATGCCCCTGCATATTCATAGAATTGATGATTGGAACGCAAAGCGACGTAGAGGGATTAGCTTTAAGTGAAAACCCATCAGAGAAGCGAGGACGTTGACGAACGACCGCGAAAATTGTAATGGTATTATAATTTGTTTATTATTCAAGAACTCAGTTTTTCCTGCACATTATATATTGTTCTATTCATAAACAAAAAAAGCACACCGATGAGGCATGCTTTTCATTCATTAAACTAAAAATTCACTTCCAACTTCTTTTTGCTCGTCTAGGATAAGAATTCCTTTTACTTCTGGTGCATCTGGAATTGCCAATTCTCGTGCGGAACATAACATTCCACTTGATGCAATGCCTCTAAGTTCAGCGTCTTTAATAACCATTCCTGATGGCATTACTGCACCCACTTTAGCTACTACTACTTTTTGTCCCGCTTCTACATTAGGAGCGCCGCATACGATTTGTAAAGTCGATTCCCCAACATTTACTTGGCATACTTTTAACTTATCGGCATTTGGATGCTGTTCTAATGAGTCCACGTGACCGACTACAAACTTTGGAGATAGGTCTACTTCTAGTGTAAAAGAAACATCGTTTTTCTCTAATATTTGTTGGATAGTTTCTACTATTTCTGTGGTTAAAGGAACGTTACCTTGTAGATCCAATACTTTGTATTTACTAAATTCAAATATATTTATAGCCAATACTTCGTTAGTTTTCACATCTATTACTTGTGTAACATCACCTTTGGTTTCCGTAATAACTTTTTCTGTTTTTTCAGGTGTTAATTGGATTAATAAGACATCCCCAACTCCAGGTTTGTTGTAAAAAATATTCATTCGTTTTCGTTCTCCTTTGATACTCGATTTTTCGCCATGATAAATATTGGTTCTAAATCTCCATTTTCGTAGATGAAAGATAATGAAGTAATAGGCACAGTTCCTACGGTGAAGAAATGCATCGTCATCTGCGCCAGAACATCGTAACCTGTTTCATTTCTAATATCACCAATTATCATAACATCTTGATGGGGTAAAGAAATAGTCATATCACCAGTTATTTTCTTTTTCATGTCCTTTAATAGCGATTCGTTCAGTATACGGCTTGCATCATATCCATCGTTGTTATTAAAGAAATAAAAAATATTACCTGCAACCTCGTCGGTTTTAAAGCGGTTCTCTAAATTCCTAACTTGGAAGAGTGCTCGTTCACGGACTTCCGTCTCCCTTACTTTCCAATCTGCTAACATTTTTTCATCTAGTAACCGGTAAGTGCTTCCTAGATCGACTGCATAGTAAATACGTGTTTCTGCTGTATGATCTTTTATGATAAAACGATTACCTTCATTAGACTTAAGTGGGAAAGAAGTTGATCGAATAACTGGATATACAGATAATGATGGATCTATTTCTCCCGCCATTTCTTTTTCCATTGCTTGAAAAGTCTCGTTTATCGTATATACGACTTCATTAATCGCCACTTCTTTTTTCGTTTCATATTTGGCTAAAATTGGAGGGATTGAAATTTCAATTCCTTTCCCTGTTGCTTTATGAGTCAATCTAAGCTTATTTGTTTCTCTATTATAATCATAAGTGTATATATCTTCGGAAAGCTGAGTTTTTAATAGTCTTACAAGTTCAAGTGCTTTCATCTATTATCTTTTCCTTTCATAAACAAAACGGTCCACTAGGTGAACCGTTTGATGGATTAAATCGATTGAAGAAATGATTCAATTTCCTCTCTAGTTTTACGGTCTTTACTAACAAATCGACCTTTTTCTTCGCCATTTTCATATGCTAGGAAACTAGGAATACCAAATATATCAAGCTCGATACATAAATCGATGAACTGATCACGGTCTACAGAAATAAAAGTAATATCCCCAAATTTCTCCTCAATCTCTCCCATGAAAGGATCGATGAAATGACAATCTGGACACCAGTCAGCTGTAAATTTAAATACGACTTTTCCTTGTTGCTTTAGTTCTCTGAATTGATTTACTGAAGCTAGATTTTGCATATGTACCACTCCTCTAGTTTGTTGGAATTGAGCGAACAATTAACATCATTTTCTCTAAATTATTTGCAATATCTTGTTGCTCTGAAATAGTTGTTAGCTTAATACCACCAATACTAGTTATAAGCTCATACTTTTCTTCACTGTTTTCAATAACCGCAGCAAATCCAAAACGTCCGTTTTGCTCAAATGTTTTTTCTTCTAAAACCTTTAGATTATTATCTGACGACATCAAATCATAGTATAGTTTACTGCTCGGTAATTCATTCGGATTAATGAAGAGAATAAATGAATCTTTTCCTTTCGAAAGAATTATATTCGTCTCATCCGATTCTTCCTCTATTGAAAAACCACTAGGTATAAATATATTCATTTCGTTCACTTTTTCATTTGGTTTTTCTGCATCACCCTGAAATGCTACTTTTGCATTTTCAAGTCCATCTGCAGTTTGTTCCTCTAAAGAAGAACATCCAGCTAATAAAATGACAGCTATTGACGCGATAAATAATCGCATCCATTTTCGAGTCATTCTCTTTCCTCCATTCAGTGCATAACTGCTATATATTTTAACGGTGATCACGTACGATTTCAACTACAAGGGCTTATAGGAAAATTCAAATTGCCCAATCAATAATAACATTATATGCTCAAACATAGCACTTCTATTAACAAGTCCATTTGAAAATACACCAACTGCTCCCTCATCATGCCGTATCTCGTTCTTATTAGTAAAGACGTCCATTACAGGTCCAAGTTCCGCACCAGCCAGTAATTGTTCCGCTATTTCGTTAGGCAATGGAATACCGGCTCCAGTTGCCGTAAAAACATCTCCGTTTTGCGTCACCAGTGCCCCCCAATTACAAATGTACAGCTGGCCATCTATTTCTTGAACACCACCTTCTAAACCGATCCCAAACAATGCATCAGAACCTACCATCAGATGCTTAGCTCGGTTAATAGCACCTTGCCTAGTCTCTTCTTGACTCATCGGTTGATCGGAAACTAGAGATGGAACTTCTATATTCTCAAATATAGCATTTGGATAATAAATACTAGAAATCGATTTAACAGCTTTTGTTTTAGCTCTATTATTTGTACCTATTAATATTTTCATACATTAACCCTTCTTTCTAGAGAAAAAGATGCCTCAAGAGGCATCCTTTTTTATACGTTCGCTTTAATTGTCTCTAAAGTTGTACGATCGCATGTTTTAACTAGTTTAACAATAAGTTCTTTTGCTGCAGCGTAATCATCTGTATGAATAATAGATGCCGAAGTATGAATATAGCGAGAGCAAATACCAATTACAGCACTTGGAATACCTTCATTTGATGTATGAACACGTCCAGCATCTGTACCACCCTGTGAGATGAAATACTGATATGGAATTTTATTTGTTTCTGCAGTATCTAAGACGAATTCACGCATACCACGGTGAGTCACCATTGTACGGTCGAAAATTCGAAGAAGTGTTCCTTTTCCTAGCTGTCCAAATTCATTCTTGTTACCAGAAGCATCATTAGCAGGACTTGCATCTAGGGCAAAGAATAAGTCTGGGTTTATCATATTTGCTGATGCTTGTGCACCTCTAAGACCAACTTCTTCCATAACATTTGCACCAGAATAAAGCATATTCGGTAATTGCTCGTTTTGTACTTCTTTTAAAAGTTCAATTGCTAATCCACAGCCATAACGATTGTCCCAAGCCTTTGCCATAATTTTTTTATCATTTGCCATTGGTGTAAAAGGACAAACAGGCAAGATTTGGTCCCCCGGTTTAATACCCATTCGTAGAGCATCCTCTTTATCATCTGCTCCAACATCAATCAGCATATTTTTTATATCCATCGGTTTGTTTCGAAGCTCATCACTTAACAAGTGTGGAGGAATAGAACCAATTACACCAGGAATCGTTTGATTTTTAGTGACAACTTCTACCCGTTGTGCAAGTAAAACCTGGCTCCACCAACCACCTAATGGTTGAAAACGAATCATTCCATTATCAGTGATACCAGATACCATGAATCCGACTTCATCCATATGACCTGCAACTAAAATTTTCGGACCATTTTCATCCCCTTTTTTTAGCCCGAATATCCCCCCTAAATTATCTTGTACAATTTCATCTGAATATTTAGTTAGTTCGTTGCGCATAAATGCACGAACAGCATATTCGTTTCCAGGAGCTCCTGGTAGTTCTGTCAACGTTTTAAATAGTGAGCGCGTTTCTTCATTCATATAAAAAAGCCTCCTAAAGCTATATAGATAATTATCTTCACCTTCTATTGTAATAAAATATTGTTTGGTTTACTACAATAAAACTTCGTAAACCGAAAAATTTAATCGTAACGAAGATGTATGATACACTAAAAAAAATAGGTTAGGGAGGAATACTAATGAAATTAAAGGATTATATGATGGGCCTTGGAACTGGAATTGTTATTGCTGTTATTGCCAGCAAAGCTACAAATAAGATGGATTTCAATCGTTCAGCAGAGTTAGTATTAAACGAAATTAAAAATTCTTTTAAACAAGAGGGTCCAATTGATGGATCATGGATATATATGACGCCTGAGAAATTTCAAAAAGCAGCTATTAGGATGGAAGTTTATAAAGGTGGAATTTCTCGTGTAAAAAACGGTGAACTTGAGCAATTTGAGTTTGCTGCAGATGCAAAAACAGGATCCGTTGTGGACTTAGTGAAAATCTAAGCTTTGGAAAAGAGTGGTTCATCATGATAAACCATTTTTTGTGTCGTTTGAAAATTGCAGTTAAAACATCCTTGCAATTTAGCTAATTAGAAAAACTCTCTCTGATTAAATCTATATCTCTAAGGCTATTTACTTGCGTAAAACCGCCAAATACTTGCTCTAACGAGAAATTTCCTTGCTTTCCTTTATAAGTTACTTGTGGTCATCGTGTGTTTACTTGCACTCCAAGGTGATTTACTTGCAAAAAGGTAAATTTATCCACTTCTTTTTCTAATCCATTCGAACTTTTGATTGGCTAATTATTCACAAAAATAAAAAACGAGCTATGACTAAATGTCACTGCTCGTTTTTTATTTACCGACTTCTCTCCACTATATCCATTATTTCTTTTCCATCTTCAGACCATTTGATCATTCGATAGAAAGCATCATGGTAGAAGCTGAACCAGTAATTATGTTGAAGTGCTTGTTTGACCCATTTTTCTTTTGCATATATAGATGTCATTGGATAATCATCGTATGCAAGCACCCATAGTGGGTTTTGGTGTGCATGTGTGGGCATTAGATCTGCCATATGTATGATAGTATCTTCTGCTTGCTTAAATACAACAATACTATGTCCGTCACTATGACCTCCAGTATGAATCATTTCGATACCTTCTATTACCTCGAAAGAATTAGTGAATGGTATAACTTGACTCTCAATTGCCTCCCAGTTTTCTTTCCAGTACGTATTTTTAGAACGAATATTGGGATTTTTCATCTCATTCCATTCAACATCAGAAACATATATTTTGGCATTTGGAAATGTAGATACTATTTGGTCTCCTCCCCATTTTGTCAGGCCACAAGCGTGATCAAAATGGAGATGAGTCATCATGATAAGATGGATGTCTTCAGGTAATAATCCTAATTCTACAAGATTATCTTCCACTTGAGATTGATCCGTAACACCATAGTTTCGTAATTGTTTCTCAGTCATTTTTCGGTAACCAAGACCTGATTCCAGTAAAATATTCTGCCCTTTATATTGGACTAGTAGTGGATCTGAAGGTAGTTCAATTTGATTTTTCTCATTGACAGGATATTTCTTTTCCCATAATGGTTTTGGAACAACTCCAAACATGGCACCCCCGTCCATAAAAGTTGTTCCTCCCTTTAACCATGTGAATGACATTTCATGAAATTTAAACGTGTCCATCCTCTGACCCCCTAATCAAATATGCCTCGGCAGCTCCGCAGGAAATGCGCCAACGCAAGCTCATCGCAGAAAACAGTGCGCACAGATTTTATCGAGCTCGATAAATTTCTCTGTGGCATCTACCGGAGGCTTTAACTTTATTCAGCAGGGATTTTGGACCCCAACTGAGTTGAATCATTCATTTGCTGAATGAAGTTATACGTATTTTGCTTCCACACGGTATATCGGTTGTCCTTTTGCGGAAAACTTTTCTTCATATTCTGTCATAATATTATCCTCAGGCATATTAACATGTAAATCTAGTGAAACATCTTTGATAAGCATTCCAAAGGCTGACATACTAGTTAAGGAATATTCAAATAGACCTCGGTTATCAGTTTTGAAATGAATTTCAGCATGGTCAACCAAAATAGATTTGTATAACTCTAAAAACTCTGCATGCGTTAAGCGCCGTTTAGCATGTCTAGTTTTTGGCCATGGATCTGAGAAATTAAGATAGACACGGTCTACGTCATTTTTTTCAAAATACTTCGCAAGATCTGAACCGTTAACTTTCAATAATCGTAAATTCGGTAATGGCTGTGCAGCAATGGCATTTTCCAATGCAGACACAATTACACTATCATATAGCTCGATACCAATGTAATTGATTTCTGGATTTTGCTTAGCCATTCCTGTTATAAATTGTCCTTTTCCTGAACCTACTTCGATGTGTAATGGATAATCATTCTTAAACTCTACATTCCATTTCCCTTTGATTTCTTCTGGGTTTGGTATGACTATTTCTGGATGAGCATTGATAAAATCCTCTGCCCATGGTTTATTTCTTAACCTCATTTTTAAAACTCCTTTTTCTTTAACGGTTTGCTATATTCCACGCGTTAGCTAGTACTGAACATGTATAAACTGTATCTTTATCGGTTACACAAGTAAACTCACCATCTACATGACCAAACACCTCATCATGGATCTCCATATTAAAATCTGATGCTTGAAACTGTGTAACTTCATTAAATTTAGTATGTTTTCCAAAGAATACTGTACCAAAAATAAATAATAATTTCCATCTTGATAATTTGTTTACAACCGTCATTTCAAGTAATTGATCATTGGGTATAGACGTTGGTGAAATTTTCATTCCACCTCCAAAATACGGCTGATTGCAAACAACAAAAAACCACACATCATCAAATCGGAGAACTTCATCTTTATTATGTAAGGTAAAAGAAAATTTTTTAAATGTAAATAATTCTTTAATGAGATATATTATGTATGCAAGTTTACCGAGTCGCAATAGGTTTAGCCTGCTTTTCCACACAGAATAATTAGCAAGATAAGCCACTTTTGCATCAAATCCAAAACCTGCATTGTTAACAAATTGGTAGGTTGTATCAGAAGTTTGTACGGTACCAATATCCATTTTTGTAGGAAGCTTTCTAAATACAAACTCCTGAATGTCCTTTGGAGTATGAAAAACGGAGAAAGTTCGGCTAAAGTCATTCCCACTACCTGCAGCAATTATACCAATTCGAACATGTTCAAAACTCAATACGCCAACGATAATTTCATGGATAGTTCCATCACCGCCAACACCAACAATTAGCAAATCATTCATAGATTCTGCACAATTCTTTGCAATTTCAGTTGCGTGACCTTTTCTTTCTGTTATAAATACGGTGTGGGGAAAATCGATAGCCTTTTTCCATTTTCTCCACACCTTTTTACCTAACCCATTCCCTGCATGCTCATTTACGATAAAAACTATATTACTCATTTTGTTCCGCACTACCTAAATCAGAGCTAGATCTTGAATACGAAGTGGTTTGTACTAGGTCCAATATTGCTTGTGCTGCTTTAAATTGCATATGCTTCATCGGAGAATGGGAAGATTTCAATGATAAAAACCATTCTGGAAATTTTCTAGTATCGATAAATTCGGTTTGATACGAGTTTCCAGGATAATCAATATAGCCATTTCTTGAAAGAATTACTTTTTTTATCGGTAACTCTACTTCTTGCTTTTGGAAGATCTGCCCTAATATAGATTCCATTCGATTTAGATTAATCGTTGGATTTAATATTTTTTTCTCTTCTTTTCCACTTTTCTTTAGCCAGAACCGATCCCCACTTCCTATAAACGCATCGGAAGTTTTGTCCTCAAGAACTACAATGCATACAACTTCAGTAGGAAGTATAAGTATAATATCTAACTCAATTGGTGCTTTCTTAAGCTTTAAAATAGGATAATAAAATAAAAAATAATTATCTGGTAGTTTCTGAGTTAAATCCCTCAACATGGAATCACGCATATACTTTGGATCAACATAAGACTTTTCACGTAAAGTGGAGCTTGCCCATTTTAATTGAAAATGAAATAACTGATCCAAATACATCCGCTTTAACTCTTCTTTTGTTTGAGGTTTATATACTAGCTTTGGTTCAAAAAGTAACGTAGTAGATTCTTCTGGTATTGGTATCCCTTGAGTCAATTCATCATTTTGCCATTCTATATCTTCTACTATTTCTTTTTTATGCTTTGGAAAAAGAATAGAGAAAAGTGACTTTTTCTCGTATTCTACAACAACTTCCTGTTCTTTTTCGATCCAATCAGAATTAAAAGATCCTCGTTCCCACTCTTCCTTTGTTCGATCCCACTGTTGTTTCTTTAATCGCACAAATTGAGTTGGGTACCTTTTTAAATCAATTTCATAACGCGAGATATAATCTTGCAGTTTAACTAGTTGTGCCATTTCCACCCCTCCTCCACTTAACTATACTTATTTCTTCATAACGCGGAGAACGATTCGTATTAATCGTAAAAATAGAGAAACTTTGAACTTCAAAGGCTAAATCAGGTAGTGCAAATTCTGATAAATTTAGCGATTCTTTAGAACCCCATTTTTTTGCAATTGTAATATGGGCAGTAAATTCGTTTTTTTTCTGTACTTCAATAAAATCCGCTAAAAGTTGTACAATTTGTTGCTGTAAGAATTGCAAAGGATTACTTTTTTCTATCGCAGTATACACAACGCGTGGAGTGGGTTTGTTTCCAAAATGTGCCACACCACGTGTTTTCAGTTCAAATGAATCCCACTCTAACAGGCGAAGAGAATCAATTATTTGTTCTAATGTATTTTCCTCAACTTCACCTAAATAATAGAGCGTTATATGAAGATCCTCAACTACGGGTAGTACTTTATGTGTCTGTAGTAAATTTGTTTTATCACGTTCCCGAATAATTGCAGTTGCAACCGGCTCAGGAATCTTTATAGCGATAAAATAATGTTTGTTCATATTTTAACGGACGAAGGAATTCTTTTTTCAAAAGCCACTTGAATTTTTTCAGTCCATTCGCCACGTTTGCCGTTGCCAATTAATTGACCGTCAATTGAAATTACTGGCATTACTTCCGCATTCGTAGAAGACATAATCATTTCATCCATTTCTAGTGCTAGTGATTTTGTGAATGCCTCTTCAACTACCGATAACCCTATTTCTTCACAGCAACTTAAAATAACTTGGCGAGTAATACCATTAAGTATTAAATTGCTAACCGGATGGGTGTATAAAACTCCATCTTTAATGCCGTACATATTAGACGATGAACCTTCTGTAATCGTTTCTCCACGATGTAATACCGCCTCATAGCAATCTTTACTAATCGCTTCCTGTTTCGCAAGAACATTTCCTAATAAATTTAACGATTTAATATCACAGCGAAGCCAGCGAACATCTTCCACAAAACAAGCTTTCACTCCATTTTCTAATTGCGAAAGAGGACGTACAGTCTCCTTTGTATACGCTGTTAATACAGATTCAACCGCCGGTACAGGGAAATTATGTTGACGCATGCTAGTACCGCGTGTAACTTGAAGATAAATCTGCCCATCTTTAAGCTCATTCATTTCGATTAAATCATATAACATTTTGTGCATGACATCTTTTGTATATGGAATTACTAGTTGAATTTTATCAGCACTCGCATATAAGCGATCAATATGTTCTGTAGCAGTGAACATATCTCCGTTATATATTTTAATCACTTCATAAATTCCATCTCCAAATTGATATCCACGATCTTCGAATCCAATTTTCACATCTTCTTCATTTACAAATTGATCATTCCATAATATTTTTACCATACTCATTTCCCCTCCGAATTTGAAATTCCTGCAAGCTCAACTATAGCATCTGCATAAATAGCAGTTGCTTTAACTAAATCCTCGATATCTACATATTCATCCACTTGATGCGCTACATCTTTTCTACCAGGGAAAACCATACCAAACGCTACCCCTTTTTCTAGTACCCTCGCATATGTGCCACCACCGATAGATAATAGCTCTGCTTTTTCTCCAGTATGTCTTTCGTATACTTTCTGTAATGATTTAATAAGTATATCTTCTTTATCGACATAATGCGGCTTAGAATTAGTACCCAGATCCAATGTAATACCTGTACCATCAAGTGCATCTCTACACGCACTTAATTGTTCATCGAAGGGATAGCTGACAGAATAACGCATACTCACTTGTGTACAAGATCCCTGTGCAGGCGCATAGTGAATGACCCCTGGATTTAAAGTCGTTTCCCCTGAAATTTCATCTGTAAAATTGAGTGCCAGTGAATGTCCTCTACTATCTTCCCCAAATGAATTCACTAAAAAGTTAACGAATGCTTTAGAATGAGGAGTCAAATTAATATTTTGCAAGAATTTCGCTAATACAACCCCCGCATTAACGCCATCGTCCGGTTCCATTGCGTGAGCTGATTTACCATAGACAAGTACTTTAACCATAGGACCTTCTTGTGTGACTTCTCCTTCTACATTATGTTCAGCTGCAAACTCTTGGAATTTTTCTTTTATCATATGTAGGCCACCAAACAATACTGCAAATGCTTCATCTGGTACCATATTTGTACGTTTTCCTGCTTGGAAAAATTGAATCGTTTCTGTCTCAGCTGAGCCAGTTTGAGTAAAAATTAAACTTGCGATTCCTTTTTCTGCATTAATAATCGGGAAATCTGCATCTGGAGCGAACCCCATTTCGGGCATTGCCTCTTTTTCAAAATATCTATCCATACATCGGAATCCACTTTCTTCGTCTGTTCCAATAATGAGACGTACTTTTTTTGAAAGTTCAATCCCAGCTTCTTTCACTAGTTTCATCGCCATCCAGGCAGCTATCGTTGGCCCTTTATCGTCTATAGCACCGCGACCATACACTTTACCATTAGCCACTACACCTTCAAATGCTGGATATGTCCAGTTTTTACCCTCTGGGACAACATCTACATGACAAAGGATTCCTAAAATATCCTCTCCAATACCCATTTCAATATGTCCAGCTACGTTATCAACATTCTTAGTTACAAATCCTTCTTGATCACCCTCGTTCAACATGTGTAAAAGAGCTTCTAATGGTTTAGGACCAAAAGGCATTTCATCATTACCAGCTTTTTCATCCATCACACTTGGAATTTGTATTAATCTTTGCAATTCTGCTATGATATCTGCTTTTTTCGATTCTGCTAGTTCTAACCAGTTCATATTTGCTTCCTCCTAAATAATACTTATATTCCATTTTACACTTTTTATAGCTTAAGACACAAAAAAAGAAGGTAATTAATGGCCTGTTTTAAACTTTGATCAACGTCCTGAAGAGGATTTATTACTTTGGCTTATCAATTATTTACTTTAATTTGGAATTTTGTTTCTTTACACGCTAGTCTAATTGCTCTCAATATTTTTTACTTACTTCCAAAAGGGTTTTATTTGCGAAAGGAAAATATCATCCTTTTTATTCCTAGACAGTATTTGGTGCTCTTAAAATACTTAGATAACGCTGATTTTAATGTTTTAATAGCCTGTTCCAAAACTAAAAAGAAATGTGAATTATTTGTAAATATCATAATTTCTATAGAAATTTCAATTGAAATCTACTATAATGGAATTGTCAGAAAGTAAATATTTTGACTACAATTTAGTAAAGGGGCTGTAAATTGCAATTACTCAGTTGCTTTTCACCCAAGTCGTCCGCTAGTCTAGCCAAGAGATATCATGATGAAGGAGTGGTTACTTTTGAAACCAACTACTGATCGGATGTTAATTCGAATTAAAGACATGTATATGTTCATCCGAGATAACGGAACAGTTACAACACAAGACTTAGTCGATGAATTTGGCATCACTCCTCGCACGATTCAACGAGATTTGAATGTGCTTGCTTTTAATGACTTAGTCATTAGTCCGACAAGAGGCAAATGGACCACGACGAACAAACGAGTTAAATTGACATCTTAGATAGTAACAATATGAAAAGAATGACCAAGCTCAATAGTTAAGCGAGGTCATTCTTTTGCTGTATTTGTTCTAATTCTTCTTCAGTCAATTCTCTATACGTTCCTTCTTCAAGAGAGCTATCTAATAGTAACATCCCCATTGATAACCTTTTTAAATAAACTACTTTTTTTCCCACCGATTCAAACATTCTTTTCACTTGATGGAATTTCCCTTCCGTAATAGATAATTCTATTTCCGAAGTAGGACCACTCTTTAAGATATTTAATATGCCTGGCTTTGTATGATAGCCATCATCCAATATTACACCATTGGAAAAGGCCGTAATATCCGATTCGTCTACTACACCTTCCACTTTGGCATAATACACTTTTGGTACATCCTTATTTGGGGATAGAAGTCGATGTGTTAAAGCTCCGTCATTTGTCAATAAAAGAAGTCCAACTGTATCCTTATCTAATCTTCCCACCGGATATGGTTCAAAATGACGAACATCATCATCTAATAGATCAATAACTGTTTGATCCCTAGAATCTTCTGTCGCAGAGACTACGCCAGGTGGTTTATTCATCATTAAATAGATGAACTCCTTATATTCAACTACTTCTCCGTAAACTGTTACTTTATCCTTAAATTCATTTACATGCATGGAGCTGTCTTTAACAACAGCTTCATTTACTTGAATAGCTTTCGATTTGACCAATATTTTTACTTCTCTTCTCGTACCATATCCCATATGAGATAGAAATTTATCTAATCGCATTTAATTCTCCTAGAAACCAATTTTTTTCGTAAAACGGGTGAGTCTATCACCAAATAGTTTTTGAGCAAGTCCCAATCGTAAAGTAACAAACGCATAAAAAGCAGCTCCTATACCTGCACAAACAATAATTGATAACAGCCCTTCTAGCTTAGTATCAATCGTCATTAGCTGTCCTAGTGTCCATTTTGATAAAAACACAAGAGTCAACATGGCTAGGTTCACGATTAAGATTAGCATTACCCTACGAATGACCATAGTCGATCTGTAATGTAAAGTTTTGTGTATAGCAAATAGATTTAACCCAATCGCGACCATATATCCACATGCAGTTGCCATAATAGCTCCATCTGTTTCAAACACTTTAATAAGTGGCGTATTGAGCACTAGCTTTGTTAGAATTCCAAGTAGTAAATTTAAAATAATTAGCTTTTGTCGATCAATTCCTTGAAGTATAGAAGTTGTTACTGGATATAATGCAAACAAAATAGCAACTGGTGCATAATGCGCAAGCACTGCGGCCCCTCTTTCACTCGCCTCATAAAACACAAAGTAAAATTCATCTGCTAATACGGAAATCCCCATTGCTGCAGGAACCGTCAAAAACAATAATATTTGAAAAGATTGGTCCAATGATTTACGAACCTGCACAAAGTCTTGTTTGGCGTAATAGCTAGTAATCAAGGGAATCAACGTCATACTAAAACCTGTTGCTAGCATAACTGGAATCATTACAAGCTTATGAGTACTAAAATTCAACATACCTAACAAAGTATTAGATACATCACCACCTATTCCAATCGTAGACATTGCGTTATTAAATGTAATCATATCGATAAATTGAAATAAAGGATTTATTACTCCCACAAGTGCAAAAGGTACTGTATAAATCAGCATTTCTTTATAAATATTCGATAAAGAAATATCTGAACTTGGTTTACCCGAGCCCGTGAGCAGATCATTAAATTCTGGCTTAAGTTTTTTCCAATACCAAAATAACACGACCAAGCTTGCAATTGCCCCTAAAAATGCTGCAAATACTGCAAACGAAACCGCCGTTTTCTCAGTCCCCTTAAATATGTAAACAACAAAAAAGCCACCGACTAGTACAAAAAGTATTCGAACAATTTGTTCCCACAATTGAGAAACTGCAGTAGGTGTCATATGTTGATAGCCTTGGAAAAAACCTCTTACTAAGCTCATTAGAGGAACTACAATTACAGCAAAACTCACAAATTTAATCACAGAAGCTACATCACCTACTGAAAACACTGCCTCATCATCTTTAATAATTAGATGAGCTATAGGATCAGCAAGGAAAAAAAGAATTAAAAAGCCTAAGAATCCTGTTACTGCCATAAGTAGCATGCTCGATTTTACTAGCTTTCTACCAGTAGCGTAGTCTCCTAGAGCGTTATATTTAGATACAAACTTTGAAACTGCAACTGGAACTCCAGAAACTGCAATTGCCAGCATGATAGAGTATGGTGTATATGCATATTGATAAAGCGCTATATACTCTTCTCCTACTATTTGATAAAAAGGTATTACATAAAGAACACCTAGTATTCTTGATAATAAGAGACCGACCGTTAGGATCATTGTCCCTTTCAATAAATTTGATGCCATCTAACCCGTCCAATCTTATCATATTCGCCTCGACGAATATACTCCTGCACAAGCTCGTCGCAGAAAACAGTGCTCCCAGATTTATCTCGACCTTGCTTGAGAATCTGCAGCATCCGCCAGAGGCCTTAACCTTTTTAAGCAGGGCTTTGTAGACACCACTTAGTTGAATACATATTTGTATTCACCGCACCTCTTATAGAAGTGGGATACTTCCGCTCCTGAGCTAACTCGTCGCAAAAAACATTAGCTTAATGAAGTTAAAATGTCTATCTTACAGTTTACAACTGTCTAAACAAAACCACAATCATGTATAATAAAGAAAAAACCGAAAGTGTGAATTTATTATGTATGACGTTATTGTAATTGGCGGGGGTCCCTCAGGATTAATGGCTGCTGCGGCAGCTGGTGCAGAAAAAAGGAAAGTGCTTCTTATTGAAAAAGGAAATAAGCTTGGGAAAAAGCTTGCTATATCTGGTGGCGGTCGTTGTAATGTTACTAATAGGCTACCTCAGGAAGAAATCGTAAAAAATATCCCTGGAAATGGTCGATTCTTATTCAGCCCGTTTTCTGTTTTTAATAATGAAGATATCATTGATTTTTTTGAAAATCTTGGAGTGCCCTTAAAAGAAGAAGATCACGGTAGAATGTTCCCAGTGTCCAATAAAGCTATGGATGTTGTAAATGCTCTTTTAGATGAATTAAAAAGATTACAGGTAGAAATTAAATTAAATTCAGTAGTTTCTAAGTTATTGATGAATGATGAAAAAGTAATTGGCGTAAGACTTGCTTCAGGTGAAGAAATTACTTCTAATGCAATCGTAGTAGCGGTCGGGGGTAAAGCAGTTCCTCAAACCGGATCAACTGGGGACGGTTATCCATGGGCCGAAAAAGCTGGACATACTGTGACGGACTTATATCCAACAGAGGTACCTTTATTGTCCAATGAGGCATTTATCAAGTCGAAAGAACTTCAAGGTCTAGCGCTTCGTGGTGCGGGTGTTTCAGTGTTAAATAAAAAAGGAAAAGCAATTATCACACACGAAATGGATATGTTATTTACCCATTTTGGCTTAAGTGGCCCTGCAGTCTTAAGATGCAGTCAATTCGTTGTTAAGGAACAAAAGAAAAATGGCGGACAGCCTGTTGCAGTTCGAATTGACAGTCTTCCGGAACAAAATGAGGAAGAAACTTTCCAAATGTTGCTGTCCGCTATTAAAGAAGATCCAAAAAAAGCAGTGAAAAATGTTTGGAAAGGTATTGTACCTGAACGATGGCTTTTATTTTTACTACAGCGCACTGCTATTCAAGAGAGTGAAGATGGACAAAATCTTGCACACGAAAAGATTCGTGCACTTGCTCATGAGTTAAAGCAATTTAATGTCTTTGTGTACGGTACACAACCTTTAGAAAAAGCTTTTGTTACTGGTGGAGGTGTCTCCATTAAAGAAATAGAACCTAAAACTATGGCTTCAAAGAAAAAAGCAGGACTATATTTTTGTGGTGAAATATTGGATATCCATGGCTACACAGGTGGCTACAATATCACCTCTGCACTTGTTACCGGAAAAATTGCCGGGATGAGTGCCGCAAAATCGATTGAATTTTAAAATAACTTATAATACAATAAACTATAACAAGCGATGAGGAAGAATAGTAGCTTTATGAATTGCTTCAGAGAGCTGACGGTGGTGCAAGTCAGTGCAAGCTATAAAGTGAATGGACTTCTTAGCTCCAAGGCTGAACAATTAGTTTCAGTAGGTTTTGGCGTTCGTCTACGTTATAGGACTAGCAACTGTTTGGTTGCAATAAGTGGATTACAATAGTGATCAATAAAGGTGGCACCACGGCTCTCCGTCCTTTGATGGAGGGCCTTTTTGTGTTTAGTTGAGCTGAGATTAGTTGAGAAAAGGAGAGAAAAGTTATGACAGTTGAGACGAGAAGCTACCAAATGAAAGAAATTCAAGGGGACATGATGACTCCTATTTCCATTTATCATTCATTGCTTGGAAAGAAAAAAATGTTATTTGAATCCTCCGCAAAGCATGAGGAAAGTGGAAGATATTCCTTTATCGCAGTGGATCCCATCAGGGAATTAACAGGTAACCAGCATGGATATTCATTGTCCTATGAAAATGGAAAAATAGAAGAAGAACAAAAATCTGTAATAGAAAAGCTTAAAAAGATATTGCCAATACATCGAGATTCTTATCCATTTACTTTCTTTGGGGGAGCTATTGGGTATTTTAGCTATGAAACTGCATTCTACTCTGAGAAAATTGGAGTTCTATTAAACGACGATCTAGAAATGCCAGATGTACATGTCATGTTTTATGATACCTTTATCATTTTCGATCATTTGAAACAAACTGTTACTATTGCGGCCATTGATCTATTCCAAAATGGACGATCTGAAAATGCAATGACTAATGCCATTGAAAAGATTTTCTCTGAGCTTCAGCAGGGACCACTAATTCCTGAAAGTATGGAGCCAAAGCTCTCTTTTAAACCGCAGATGCAAGAAAAGGAATTTACGGAGATGGTGGAAAAAGCGAAAAATCACATTATTAAGGGTGACATTTTTCAAGTAGTATTATCTCAGCGCTTTACTACTCCTCTTAATGGAGACCCTTTCTCATTGTATCGACAGCTTCGCACTTCCAATCCATCTCCTTATATGTTTTATATGGATTTTGAAACTTATATCATTTTAGGAACATCTCCTGAGAGCTTAGTAAAAGTGAAAGATGGATTAGTGACAACGAACCCTATTGCTGGGACGAAACACCGCGGAAAAACCGTTGAGGAAGATGCTCTCATAACAAATGAGTTATTAACAGATGAAAAAGAAGTTGCAGAGCATCGAATGCTGGTTGATCTAGGTCGCAATGATATCGGTCGGATTGCTGAAGTCGGAACAGTTCAAGTCGAGAAATATATGAAAGTTGAGTACTATAAATATGTCATGCATATTGTATCCGAAGTGACAGGCAGATTAAAAAAAGATACTCATGTTCTAGATGTGTTAACAACTTGTCTACCAGCAGGTACTGTATCTGGAGCACCGAAAATTAGAGCTATGCAAATTATCAATGATTTAGAGCCTATGAAACGTGGTGTTTACGCGGGAGCGGTTGGCTATATTTCGGTTACTGGTAACATGGATTTAGCGCTCGCCATTCGAACTATGGTAGTTAAGGACCATCACGCCCATGTCCAAGCTGGAGCCGGTATTGTCTATGATTCTATTCCAAAAAGTGAATACGAGGAAACGATCAATAAAGCAAAGGCTCTTTTGGAGGTTCAACGATGATTTTATTAATCGATAACTACGATTCCTTCACCTATAATTTATACCAGCAAATTAGTATGCTTGGCAAAGAGGTTAAAGTCATTCGCAATGATGCCATTACTATAAGTGAAATAGTTGAACTGAATCCGATGGCCATTATTATCTCTCCCGGTCCAGGAACTCCTGCTGATGCAGGTATTTCCATCGAAATAATTCGGAAGCTATACAAACAGTACCCCATTTTAGGTATTTGTCTTGGGCATCAGTCGATTGGGGCAGCTTTTGGAGCAAAAATAGTGCAAGCAAAAACAATTATGCACGGAAAAATATCCACCCTTTCGTATAAAAATCATGCTTTGTTCGAGTCTTTTAATGAACCAATTTCGGTCATGCGATATCATTCTCTTGTAATTGAAGAAAAGTCTTTAACAAACCAATTGGAAGTAATTGCACGAGCAGAAGATGACAATGAGATAATGGCTATCAAACATGTCATTTATCCTCTTTATGGACTTCAATTTCATCCAGAATCCATTGGGACAAAGCAAGGTAGTCGAATGATGCAGTCATTTATCGAAAGTCTTGAAATAAGCAACGTAAAATGAGATAAATAGCGCTAAACTTCCATAAGTGTAGGGTTCATCCCCACTTATGGAAAATAGGACCATTTGGACTTCTTGGGAAATTGAAATAAAAACCTTACAAAAAAACGGGTAAAAGGAAGCCCTCCCCTTTAAGTTCGAAACCTGTTTCTATCGTCTTCATTAGGCTCTGGGCAGTTTGTTGTCCTATTTTTTAAAGAATAATTTTTAGAGAGGTTGATCGTGATTAACGTCTGATCAGCCTCTTTTTTTATCAGTAATCTAATAGGGTTTGTCTGTCCGTCATCCTGCTATAACCAGGAAAGTGCGTATTTGGATACCAAATGAAAAGATACTTCTTTTAAAAGGAACATAATCCTTATTTTTCCTTTCTTAACTTCCTATTCATCACTTCTGCCATTTTATGAGAATTCAAATCCTTTTCTTCATAAAGTTTATTAATGATATTATGATAGTCTTCTTCATTACGATTTTGACTAAGTTTATATGCTGCTTGAATTTCTTGTACTTTGATCTTAAATCCAACAATACCTTTTAGTTCTTTGTTTAATAACTGTGGTGATAGCCCTTCCCACAACACTGGATTTTTACGGTGCTTTTCGTATTTTTGAAGCAACTTTGTTAGGTCCTGTTTTAACTCTTCTTCGCTTAAGATGCTCGCTTTACCATATACATGAACAGCTTGATAATTCCATGTTGGGACATTTTCTTTTTCATACCAAGAAGAAGAAATATAAGCGTGTGGTCCTTGGAACATAACCAATATATTTTCACAGATTTCTAACGTTCTCCATTGAGGGTTACCATAAGCCATATGCCCAGTTATATAATAATCATCTCCTTCTTTAATTATCTGCATTGGCAAATGAGTGGCAATCGGTTTCTCTTGCACTGTGGTGATAAGCGTTCCAAAAGAATTCTCTTGAACAAAATTCCAAATTTCCTCAACATTTGTGACCTTAAAGTATTTCGGAGTATACATAATAATCACCCTTTCGAAAATAATTATATAAGTGTTTTGACCATTATAAAGTCTATTTGCTCTTCATCACCCATATAAAAAGAGTGGGCTCCAGTTTGAACAAATCCCATTTTTATATAAAAAGCAATAGCATTTTCATTTTTTTCCCAAACGCCTAACCAGACTTTCTTTTTATGACACTCAAGAGCAATATCCAGTGATTTGTTTAGAAGATATTTTCCAAGTCCATGTTTCTGATATTTTTTCTTTATATAAATCCTCTCTATCTCTAGTGATTCATCACCCATTTCTTCAGATTGAGCATCATTGGTATTGACCTTTAAATATCCAGCAACTTCGTTCTCAAAATAAACAAAAAAGAATTTAGAAGATATATTGGTTAATTCTTTCTCAAGTTGTTTTAAGTTAAATGCTCTTTCCATATAGGCATTCATATTTTCCGGCGAATTCTGATGCTCAAATGTGTCGTTAAATGTTTCACAACTAATTTTTTGAAGTATATGTAGATCTCCAAGGCTACACTGTTTTGTTTTTATCACTTTAAATTTGTCACTCCTTAAAATTATTAATAATTTCTCTTGTTTCCCTTTTTTACATATTCCCAATCTATTTCTATATTTTTTCTAACTCTCTGGAGAAGAGTACTAATGATTTCTGTTTCGCTTTCGGAAAATCCAACTAATGCTTTCATATTTGAATAATCATTTTCTTTTTTTATGAAAGGATAAATATTTTCACCTTTCTCTGTGGGATATAGTTTTTTTATTTTTTGGTTATGTTGATCATCTCTCTTTTCAATAAAGCCATTGATTTCAAGTTTTCCTATAGCACGAGAAGCTGTGGTTCGGTCTACTTTTATCATTTCAGCTAACTTTTCTTGAATTATCCCTGGATTTTCACATATTCTCACAAGGTATAAATACTGTCCTTTTGTAAGATGATATTCTTTAAATTCTATATTGCTTATAGAATCTAGCGCTCTAGCAATCATTCCAATTTCTCGTAAAATATCCTTCATACTATAAGCCTCCTATCCACTTTGTTGCAACTGCAACAAAAAACATAAATTAAATTTAACTTAATATCGTTGTATTTGCAACAAAATTAATAAAGAAAAGTTTTTGTATAAGGAACTGAGACATATTTGCCGACAAATTTTGTACCGATTCTAGTGCACAGATCAATACAAATACTTCTGAATTCTTGTACAACACCAAAAATTGATAAAAATAAAAAG
Source organism: Psychrobacillus psychrodurans (assembly GCA_900114885.1). GTDB lineage: Bacteria > Bacillota > Bacilli > Bacillales_A > Planococcaceae > Psychrobacillus > Psychrobacillus psychrodurans. The sequence goes on along the minus strand of FOUN01000013.1, from coordinate 44,965 downwards.
CATTCATTGTGGAATGCTTTCAGACTGTAGACAAACTGTAATTTTTGGAGCATAGAGTTATATACTAAAATCGGCAAGGACCACCACTTTGCTTTGCGTGGGCTTGGCTTCAGCCTCCTCGTCACTGGGAAAACATATGCTCCTGCGGTTACTCGTCGCAAAGACATTGGTCAAACAAAGTTCGACCAATGTCTTTCCTGCGGGGGCTTCTGCTCACGCTGTTCCCACAGGAGTCTTCGTGGTGGTCCAAGCTGAAAGCATCCATTGTAGAATGCTTTTTATACTTTCTAAATCACTTTTTTAACATCTTACATGCCTGCGCTTAAAGCCAATTCTTCCTCTATCGACTTCTTTTTGTATGTTTTCGTAAGCATTTAGGAAACTACTTTTTTTATCGTCTTTCTTGAGTTCTACTATACCTATCTCCTTTGCGGTCTCAAGTGCTTTTTCGTGTAGAGGCAAATAAGAAGTCCCCACTGTGTACAAAAAATTATTCATAGAAGATTTTGCTCGTTCAGGTGATTCCTGAATGCTACTTTTTACCATGCCAAGCATATCTAAGATCTTGCTTTCTGAGAATTCCACGTCTTCACGGTTTCCTAGAAGCCAACAGTAACAACTCCAACCCGCAGACATTCTCAGTTCTTCTCCACTTTGAATCCATTTATCTGCAACTTCTTGGGCAATATCTGACTCTGATAAAGTTACAGCGACTACATAATCGGATAGCATATAAAAATATGCCGAATCCATCCAACGATTATAATCCGACTCAGTCATAGCTTTAGGGTCTGCAATAATTCCAGCAAAGTACATTGCATCATAGTTCCCGGTAGCATATAACTCTTCAGCTAAATGTTGATTTATTTTTATTTTCTTTACGATTGGCTTCATAGCGCCTGTAGCAACACCAAATAGCGGTTCATGCGCACCATTAGATATATACATTTTTTTAGTTCTATCCTTACCAAGTGCTTCAAGCTCCTGCATTACCATTTCTAAATTCATCGTTTAGCACTTCCTTCTATAAAAAATTTCCATAATCACTCAAACACCACTATATCTTTCTAATCCTATTTCACTTTGAAAGTAGGACTCAATTCACTCCATACATCGAACACATTTCCATCTAGATCGCGGAAAACAAAATTGTTACCTGGATGACCCCGATCCTCAATTTCCCCGACATTTACTTCCTTTTTCTTAAGAAATTCATGCAATTCTGACAATTGCTCTATACCATCCACTTCAAAAGTCATTGTAAAATGTTCCTGTTGATAACTATCAAAAAAACTAGATCGTTCCCCTACTTGAGCCTTAACAAGAAAAAAGCTTTGATCAGCAAATTCTAAGATTGCTTTATCATCATTTCTAAAGTTCTCAACTGCGCCTAGCATTTCCTGATACCACTTCGATGATTTCTCTGGATCTACAACAGGAATGTATGTAGTCCCCACTCTTTTAATAAAGTTATTCATTTCTTAAACTCCCCTCTTATTATTATAAGGCTTATAGTAAATTACAATTCCATATCTATTTCTATGATATCATTTTTGAGGTCTTTCAAGACATGATTAAATACATGAAAGGATATAGTTCCTTAAAACTGTAAAAATTTTAGACAAATCCAAACTTTGAAGGTCTGGGAATCGTTTAATGTATAACGGAGGAGTGGTTGTTTTGTTTAATATTAATAATCTAAAAGAATTAATGCTTCATTATACAGAACCCTTAATACGTTTGGCTTATTACTATGTGAAAGATCTCCAAGCAGCGGAGGATATCGTACAAGAAGTATTCATAAAATTTTACCATAATGAAAACGGGTATGAAGAACGTGGAGAGTTAAAGGCATTTTTAACAACAATGACTGTCAATAAAAGCAAAGATTATTTAAAGAGTTGGACATATAAAAAAGTACAACTACAAAACAAAATATTTCCATCAGCTAACACACGGAATAAAGACGAATTAGTAAAAAAAGACGAGCGAGCAATAATTGGAGAAGCAATACTAGAATTGCCCCTAAAGCAGCGAGAAGTTCTGATTTATTTTTATTTCAACGAAATGACTATTGCTGAGGTTTCACATATTTTATCTGTTCCAGAAGGTACTGTAAAAACCAGATTAAGGCGTAGCAAAGATTTATTAAGGGGAAAACTGAAAGGAATAGAATGGGAGGTGCTTTTAAATGAATAACTATATACCTTCTAAAGTGAAAGATTTAACTGCGAGTAAACAACGAGTTATACAAAACGTAATAAACGAGATAGAAAATAACCAGAGAAATCCAAAACGTAAATGGCTATATGTTGTTCTATCCACTTTTTTAGCAGTAAGTGTAATGCTCTTTGTCTTCTCCGAAATATTTATGAAAAATGAACAACAATCAGCAAACGGAATGCTAGATATAACTAAACCTACATTCTCCGAAAATCAAGATTTACTCTATCTTCATGGGGTAACGCTAGGTGACTCACAATCAAAAGTAATTAAAGCCTTAGGTGAAAATTATACAATAGATGATCATGAGGATGGTAGTGGTGCAGACTTCATATTGGATTATGATGGTATTGTGAGATTCTATTTTTATCAAGACAAATTAGATAGCATACTATTGATGAAAGTAGATAAAATTTACTTTGACAAATTATTTGATGATTATGGTGGATATAAATTTATTACTTCTTCTAGTGAAGACAATAACGATCGCTATTTCTATTCAAAGGAGACTGGTCAGCTATTAAAAGCAACGATCGTTCCTGACGGAAACCTTTATTTGTATCTCATGCATGTGGGCAAAGACCTCTTGGAGAATCCAGATTTCCCAAAAATTGAACAGGTTTTAGATTAGTTTAAATTATATGGAAGCAAAAGTATAATGACTTCAAATTTACAAGAACTGATCAAATTGGTTCTTGAGCATTCAAAGTACCAGAAAGACTGACTTTGTGCACTCAAGTTACATATGCTTTCTTGTCTTTTCGATCGTTTTGATTCTTTTATATGTTTACTTGCTTTCACCTTTTGTTTACTTGCTTCTACCTGTAGCTTACTTGTGATCGTAAAGGGTTTACTTGCTCTTTGTCTATATTTACTTGCGCTCTAACGCTTTTTACTTGCTAAACGGATATTTTTCCCAAAAATATTTATTTATTCACAGTGTAATTTGGATAATCGAAAAAACATCTCACCTCTAAGAAACTTATAGAGGTGAGATGTTTTATTTATTCTTATTATAACTTCTTTTAAAACCTACATTAGATTACGATATTGACCATTTTACCTGGGATCGCAATTATTTTCTTCACTTCTTGACCTTCCAACCATTGTTGCACTTGTTCAGAAGCAAGAGCTAATGCTTCCAGCTCTTCTTTTGTCGCATCTTTAGCAACATGTAATTTCGCACGGACTTTTCCTTTAATTTGAACAGGAATTTCTACTTCATTGTCTACCAACTTAGATTCGTCGAAAGTTGGCCAAGATTCATAAACGATTGTATCATCATGTCCAAGAATGCTCCAAAGCTCTTCCGCAATATGTGGAACGATTGGAGAAATAAGCTTCACAAATCCTTCTACATACTCTTTAGAAATTTGCTCTGCTTTATAGCCTTCATTGATAAATACCATCATTTGCGAAATGGCAGTATTATAATGCATTGCTTCAAAGTCTTCCGTTACTTTTTTAACAGTTTGGTGATACGCTTTTTCCATATTATCAGAAGAAATGTCCGTAACTTTAGAACTCAACTTACCATCTTCATCGACAAGTAAACGCCATATACGATCAAGGAATCTTCTTGAACCATCTAAACCGTTTGTTGACCATGGCTTCGAAGAGTCCAGTGGACCCATGAACATTTCGTATAGACGAAGTGAATCGGCACCATGACTTTTTACAATATCATCAGGGTTTACTACATTCCCTTTTGATTTAGACATTTTCTCATTACCTTCACCAAGAATCATTCCTTGATTAAATAGTTTTTGGAATGGCTCTTTCGTAGTAACAACACCAATATCATAAAGGAACTTATGCCAGAAACGTGCGTACAATAAATGAAGTACTGCATGCTCTGCTCCACCTACATAAATGTCAACTGGAAGCCAACGTTTCGCTAGTTCTGGATCGACAAGGGCCTCATTATTATTTGGATCAATATAACGAAGGTAATACCAACAGCTACCCGCCCACTGTGGCATAGTATTAGTCTCACGACGACCTTTTTTACCTGTTACTGGATCTACAACATTTACCCATTCGGTAATATTAGCTAATGGTGATTCACCTGTTCCACTCGGTTTAATATCTGTTGTTACCGGAAGCATTAATGGTAATTCAGACTCATCTACAGGTGTCGAAGTACCATCCTCCCAATGGATAATTGGAATTGGCTCGCCCCAATAGCGCTGACGGCTGAATAACCAATCACGTAGACGATACGTAATTTTCTTCTCACCTTTACCATTCGCTTCAAACCATTGAATAGCCTTTGCTATTGCTTCTTGTTTATTTAAGCCATTCAAGAACTCTGAGTTAACAAGTGTACCATCTGCTGTGTAAGCTTCTTTTTCGATGTCTCCACCAGAAACTACTTCCACTATTGGCAAGTCAAATTGTTTCGCAAACTCATAGTCGCGCTCATCATGTGCAGGAACTGCCATAATTGCACCTGTTCCATAAGTAGCTAACACATAATCTGCAATCCAAATCGGCATTTTCTCCCCACTTACCGGGTTAACCGCATAAGCACCTGTAAATACACCTGTTTTATGTTTTGCTAAATCTGTACGTTCTAAGTCACTTTTTAGTTTCACTTGATCTTTATAAGCTTGCACTGCTTCTGATTGGTCAGCAGTTGTGATGACATCCACAAGCTTATGCTCAGGTGCTAATACTGCATACGTTGCACCAAAAATAGTGTCTGGTCTAGTTGTAAATGCTCGGAATGATTCGTTAGTTTCAGCTACCTCAAATGTAAGCTCTGCACCTTCTGAACGTCCAATCCAATTACGTTGCATTTCTTTTAAGCTATCCGGCCAGTCAAGATCATCTAAATCCTCTAAAAGTCTGTCTGCATAAGCAGTTATACGAAGCACCCATTGACGCATTGGACGGCGTTCTACTGGATGTCCCCCACGCTCGGATACACCATCGATTACTTCTTCATTAGCCAAAACAGTACCTAATGCTGGGCACCAGTTTACTGGCACTTCATCTACATATGCTAGACCTTTTTTGTACAGTTGAATGAAAATCCATTGTGTCCATTTATAATAAGAAGGATCCGTCGTATTGACTTCTCTATCCCAGTCAAATGAAAATCCTAAATCGGTCATTTGACGTTTAAATGTAGCAATATTCTTCGCAGTAAATTCTGCGGGATCATTCCCAGTATCAATTGCATATTGCTCCGCTGGAAGACCAAAAGCGTCCCAACCCATTGGGTGAAGAACGTTATAGCCTTGTTTACGTTTAAATGCACTTAATATATCCGTTGCAATATATCCAAGTGGATGCCCTACATGTAGGCCAACTCCTGAAGGATAAGGGAACATATCCAATGCATAAAATTTTGGTTTGGATGGATCATCTGTCATTTTATAGGTTTTATTTTCCTGCCAATACTTTTGCCACTTTTTTTCAATCGCTTCATGGTTAAAGCTCATCGTAACTCCTCCTTAAATTTAGAAAAGCGTTAGCGCCTATGCAAGTCTCGACAAGTACTGGAAAGGTTTCACGGACAGGCATCCTCTGCCTTTTCTTGAAACCCTGAAGCAACTTGAGGGGCTAGGGCTAAAGCTAGACATAAAAAAACTCGCCCCTTAAAAAACTAAGGGACGAGAGATATACTCACGCGGTACCACCCAAATTAGTGAAAACTTCACTCAACTTGATTCCTTAACGCGGAAAACGGAATAAGCTACTAATCGTTCACTTATTCAGACTCAAAGGCGAGTTCAATAATTCGTAACGCTAACTTGCACCAACCGCTAGCTCTCTTAAGAAACGATATTTATCTACTATTCCTTATCTCAGTCAACTTCTATTAGTTTTTATGATAATGGATTCCGTATTAAAATACAAGCTACACTTTAATCAATTACTCTTTGTGATAATTGCCGTCCAGAGGGTTGACTTAAATAAGCAATACTTTCGCTGTTTCAATTTAGATCGCTACATTTTCTCTAACATCTTTAATAATAAGCTCCGCTTCTGTAGCGTCGATAATATCTTGAACAGAATAACCCTCGAAAACTTCCTTCAATTCAAGTCCATCCTCGGTTACCTCTATCATTGCCCGTTCTGTTATTATTTTATTCACAACTGCTTTACCTGTTAAAGGTAATTCACATTGTTTTTTAATTTTAGCAGAACCGTCTTTTGCACAATGGTCCATAATGACAATAATTTTCTTAGCACCATGCACTAAGTCCATTGCTCCGCCCATGCCTTTTATCATCTTCCCTGGAATCATCCAGTTTGCAAGATCTCCTTTTTCAGAAACCTCCATTGCTCCTAAAATGGCTACATCGACATGACCTCCACGTATCATCGCAAATGACTCTGCACTATTAAAAAAAGCAGAACCTGGAATAGTAGTCACTGTTTCCTTACCGGCATTTATAAGATCTGGGTCTACTTCTTGCTCAGTTGGATATGGACCTATGCCAAGCAAACCATTTTCAGATTGTAAAACGACCGTTTTATCTGGAGAGATGAAATTCGCTACTAAAGTCGGAATCCCAATTCCTAGATTAACGTAGTTTCCATTTTCGATTTCCTTTTCTGCTCTTCTTGCAATTTTTTCACGTGTATTCAATCGAAACTCCTCCTTAAGAACGTGTCGTTAAACGTTCGATTCTTTTTTCCTGTTCTGCTTGGAACAGACCTTGAACATATATACTCGGTGTATGTATTTGGGCAGGATTTAGGTCGCCTGTTTCCACAATCTCTTCCACTTCCGCTATGGTAATTTTACCTGCTGCTGCCATCATTGGATTGAAGTTTTGCGCTGTCATATTATAAATAAGATTCCCAAATTTATCTGCCTTAGCTGCCCGTATGAAAGCATAATCAGCTCGAAGTGCTTCTTCTAGTACATATTCCTTACCGTCGTAAACACGTACTTCCTTTCCTTCCGCTACAATGGTTCCTACACCTGCAGGAGTATAAAAAGCAGGAATTCCAGCACCACCAGCGCGAATTTTTTCTGCCAGTGTTCCTTGTGGAGTCAATTCCACCTCAATCTCACCAGATATTACCTGTCTTTCAAACTCTTTATTTTCCCCAACATATGAACCTATCATTTTCTTTATCTGTTTATTTTTAAGTAGCAGCCCTAGACCCCACTCATCCACACCACAATTGTTAGAGATAACCGTTAAGTCCTTCACACCTTTTTCAACTAACGCTAATATTAGCTGTTCCGGAATTCCGACGAGTCCAAATCCTCCAACCATTAGAGTCATTCCATCTTGCACCCCTGCAACAGCCTCTTTAGCTGAATTGTAAATAGGTTTCATGCTCCCAATCCCCTTTCAAGTAAGCTTGACACATTATTATTTTCTCAAATATCCGATAACTTAGCAAACTATATTCCTGAATATTTGAATAGATGAATTCTTTCTCCCTATCTAGTGATATTTAATAAAACACAGCGATTATTAAATCGGACGTTTAAAAAACAATCGCTTAAAGTCAATAATGATAATTATTGACTCGTGTAACCACCGTCTAAAACAACTGCTTGCCCAGTCATACCTTTTGCAGCTTCACTTGCTAAAAACATAGTTAAATCAGCTATCTCTTTTACATCTAACAATCGTTTTTGTGGAACTAAAGGATATAATACTTCCTCTAAAACGGCTTCAACTGGAACATTACGTACTTTCGCTAAATCCTTAAATTGGTTCCGTACAAGCGGTGTGTCCACATATCCTGGACAAACGGCATTCACTGTGATTCCATCTGCCGCTGTCTCAAGAGCTGCAACTTTTGTAAGACCAATTACGCCGTGTTTGGCTGAGTTATAAGCTGCTTTACCAGCAAAACCAACTAAACCATTTATAGAGGCCATATTAATAATTCTTCCGAATCCGTTCTTCCGCATATGCGGAAGAACGTGTTTAGTTGCAACAAACGGAGCGGTTAGCATTATTTTTATCAATAACTCAAAACGTTCTGTCGGAAAATCTTCTAGCATTGATACATGCTGCATACCTGCGTTATTTATAAGGATATCAATCCTTCCATATTCTTCAATAGTGACATTTATAGAATTGACTATGTCTTCTTCTTTTGTCACGTCACATTTAATACCAAGTACATCTTTTCCTAAATCTATGGCAGCATCCTTAACCTTCTCTTCATTTATATCAGTTAAAACAACTTTTGCACCAGCTTTATAAAATTCCTGAGCAATCTCAAAGCCTATCCCCTGTGCTGCTCCAGTAATAAGAAGTACTCTATCTTTAACCACTTATATTACCCCCAACTTACCATAAGATTCGCTTAATATAATCAAATACCTAATCCAATAGAAAAAAGAATTATCGCAATTGCTAATCCTATTAATGGTGTTACAACTGTTGTTGCAGCTACAGCCCAATAGGCTGCACTATGTTTTTCACCACAGATCGATTGAATTGTCGTTACCACATAACCATTATGTGGTAGGGAATCAAGTGCCCCTGATGATATTGCTACAACTCGATGCAAAGCTTCTTGATTGACCCCTGCTTCAATGTAACCCGGAGCTAATAATGGCAATGCAATAGTTTGACCACCAGAAGCAGATCCAGTCATACCTGCGATCACCGATACCGCGACACCAGCACCTATCAATGGAGATCCCGGTATACTAGCCATAGCATCCACTGCTACACCAAAAGCAGGAACAGCTTTTGCTACACCTCCGAAACCGACTACAGCAGCTGTATTTCCAATTGCTATTATAGCCCCTATTGTTCCAGCAGAAACTGCTTCCCATGGACTTTTAAAGTATTTCCAACTCACAATAAATGTTGCAATAATTCCACCAAGTAACGCCAAGATTAGTGCCGATTGCTTTAGTTCATCGTGGAAAATATAAGAAATAACTAATACTACTATTAGTGGGATAAATGCTAGAAACGGATTTGGTAATGCACGAGATGTATCAAAAGTAGGATCTGTTTTTCTATCTTCAAAGCGTTCACCATTCTTTACGGCTTTCGAAATAATTTTCTTCAGCCACCAGTAACCAAATACCGCCATAAAGGCTGCTACGATAATACTTACTTCTGCACCTGCATAAGGTGTTGTCTCTAGATAATCCATCGGAATCCAGTTTTGAATTTCCGGAGATCCAGCGGAAGTCATGGTAAATGTTACGGAACCTAAAGCAAGTGTTGCAGGTATAAAGCGACGTGGCAAATCAGCTTGTTTAAACAAAGATATAGCCATTGGATACACAGCAAAAGCTACAACAAACAAACTTACTCCCCCGTATGTCAAGATAGCACATGCAATAACAATAGCTAAAACAGCAAATTTCATCCCTAATTTGTCCACTATCATTTTTGCAACTGCATCTGCAGCACCGCTATCCTCCATAACCTTTCCAAATACTGCACCTAATAAAAACATTAAATACCATGACATGATAAATCCTGTAAATCCTTGCATATAATTTGTCACAAAGTTTGGTACACCATCTTCCACTAATTGTGGAAATAGTGGCATACCGCTCATTAATGCCACGAATAATGCAGATACTGGACCAACTATAATAATATTTACACCTTTCAAAGTTAGACCGATTAATAACGCAAGTCCCCCTATTAAACCAATCATACTCATTAGAATACTACCATCCATAAACAAATCCCCCTTAATTTTTATAGTTAAATCTTCCGCCGTTTCTCTGCAGTTGAATCGGCTTTATTGAATAATCTATCAAACTTCAATTCTTAAATAAAAGCGCTTTCATAGGTAATTAAATCATAATCGAAATTTTCAATCAATAGAGTTTGTGACGGTACCCTTTGCATTTCAAAAGATAATAATCCGACATTTCGGATTATTATAATATTAAAACTAATAAACAACGGTTTAATTCAAAAAATAGAAAATCCGATTTTTTGGATTGATGTCCAAAAAATCGGATTTAGTTCATAAGTTGTGTTTTTTGATTTTTTCATATAATGTGGATCTGCTTAGACCAAGTTGTTTTGCAATTTGTATTTTATCGGATTCTTCTTCTAGGTATGATTGAAGAACTTTTTTTTCTACTGCTGCTAAAATGTCTTCGAGTGTTCCAGTAGTTTGGAAAGATGGTACATTCCTAAGCTTCACCTGAGCAGGAAGTGCTGATGGTAAAATAATATCGTTTTCAGCCAAATAAACTGCAGCCTGCAGTATGTTTTGTAATTCTCTTACATTCCCTGGCCAGTGATAGGATTGGAGTATCTCTCTCGTTTTTGTTGCTAACGTGACATGTCTTCGCCCAGCCTTGAGCATAAACTTTTGCAGAAAATAGTTGAGTAAATCTACGAAGTCTTCCATTCTTTCTCTTAGAGGGGGAATTCTTAAGGTAATTGCTTGTAAACGATAAAACAAATCTTCACGGAATTTCTTTTCCTCTATTAATTGAGAGAGGGATATATTGGATGAAGCAACTATACGAACATTTACTTTTTCACTGTTCTCCGAATTCAGTGGCAAAATTTCTTCATCCTGCATAGCCCTTAACAGTTTTGCTTGGAGTGTAAGAGGGAGTGTACTAATTTCATCTATATATAGAGTTCCATTATCGGCTTGTTTAACTCGTCCATTTTGCACTAAACCAGTAAGCGGATTATATACACCAAACAACTCTTTCTCCAATAAATCTGCAGGAATTGCCGCACAATTTACTTTTACAAATGGAAAGTCTGAACGTTCGGATAGCTGATGAATACTGTGTGCAAACATATCCTTCCCTGTTCCACTTTCCCCCTCGATTAATACCGGAAGATCACTAGGAGCTATTATTTCAATTGTTTCCTTTGTCTTCCGTATGGCTGGAGAACTTCCTTTTATGTCTCCTAACCTATACTCACTATAACTATTATCCTCTAGATTCAACTGAATTCTTTCCATTGTAGTCTGAACATGGGAACTTAGCTTTTTCCAATCGGACATATCTCGAAAGATGACACTACCGAAAGCTCCTACAATCTTACCATCAACAAAAAGAGGTACACGATTGGCAAGCATATATGTTCCTTTTATATAATGCGGGGAGGCATTATCAGGAATCCCAGATTTAATCACCTCATGCATTTTCGTGTTTTCAATAATGTCAGCTACAGGTTTACCTATAGCTTCCTCTCTCTTCACTTCAAGAAAACGACAATAATCTTCATTAATATATAGAATTTTCGAATCTGCATCTACCACAACAAACCATTGAAAAGCATTTTCTAAAATTTCAGCAAGAACAGAAGTTGGTAAGTTTTTTTGAAAATTGTCCAAAATCAAATCACATCCTTCTCAAGCTCTACTTTCTTAAGCGGTCGATCATATAGAAGGGTAGGAACTATCGCTAATGCTATAAGTAAAGTAAATACAAAGAACATGGCCTGGATTCCATAAACATCAACTAAAATACCTCCAGCAAATGGACCAATCATTCTTCCTATCGTAGCCATACTGTTCACAATACCCTGATAAAATCCTTCTCTTCCTTTCGGTGCTAACTGCCCAGCTAACGTCGGTACAGCTGGCCAGATGAATACCTCTCCAAGTGTTAGGACAACCATTGCAACGATAAACATTGTGTAATCTTCAGCGTAAGAGACAACAACAAAGGAAGCCATGAATATTACTATACCAATGATCATCTGTGTTTTTATTCGATGCTCTAGCCTGTTAATAATTGGCTTAATAAGTGGCTGAGTTACTAGTATCAGAGCACCATTTATCGTCCACAGCAAGCTATATTCTTTTAAAGTAATACCTAAATCCAACACATGTGTAGAAATGGTGGAAGTCCATTGTACATAAGCTATCCACGTAAGCATGTAACCAATTGATACAATCATCATTGCATAAAATGGTGCTTTTTGTTTAATTTTTTTAGTATTTTTCAATACAGAAGCATTTACATTTGGAGCCACTGACATTTTACGGTAATAAACTCCTGCAACAATTAGAAATAGTACATAGGTTAATAGATTTGCTAGAAAGATATTATTGATATTATGATCAGCAACTAAGCCTGCAACGGCAGGACCAATAGCCACCCCTAGGTTTTGAGCCAGATAAATTGCATTAAAAGCTTTTCTTCCGCCTTCTGGCCAGACGCTTCCTACTAAAGCATACATGCTTGGGAATATTATTCCACCACTAAAACCTAGGATAGCTACGAACCATATGTATTCTGGCCATCCATGCCAAAAAGTTAACATCAATAGTGATGCCATTGATAATATAATTCCGAACATAATGGATTTATATCCACCAATTCTGTCAAACAAATAACCTCCAAGTAAATTACCAATAACTCCTGTTCCCGCATTAATCATAAGCACGAATCCCGCCATTGTGAGCGTTTGACCTAGATGTTCATGCATATATATTGTATGTAACGGCCATAAAAAAGAATTTCCCATTGTATTGATAAACATTCCGATTATTAAAAACCACACTGCTTTTGGCAATTTAAACACCTCATTTCTATTGCACTCAGAATATTGTATTCCTTTTCAAATGGCACTTCAAGAAGATTAGACAAAACTTTACAAAGTCGTGTTAAAATAATCCTGTTAAGGAGTGAATTATATGAACGATAATAAATTTCCATTCCCTTCTGATGGGAAACGATATTTTACATGGAATCGTTATTTACGAGATATATTCGGTATGAAAATTTTTAAAGTAGCTTTAGATGCTGGTTTTGATTGTCCTAACAGAGATGGGACAGTAGCATTTGGCGGTTGTACTTTTTGTAGTGTAGCCGGAAGCGGAGACTTTGCTGGCGATAAAGTAGACCCCATTCCAGTCCAGTTCGAAAAAATCAAAACAAATATGCATGAAAAATGGAAAAACGGAAAATACATAGCATATTTCCAAGCTTATACGAATACGCATGCCCCCCTTCCTGTTTTGAAAGAGAAATTTGAAGCAGCACTGGCTTTAGAAGGAGTTATAGGACTTTCTATTGCGACAAGACCCGATTGTTTACCTGATGATGTGGTTGAATATTTGGCGGAGCTTAACAAACGAACATTTTTATGGATAGAGCTTGGACTTCAAACTATTCACGAGCGAACTGCCAATTTGGTGAACCGTGCTCACGATTTTCCTTCCTATATAGAAGGGGTAACCAAATTAAGAAAGCATGGAATCCCTATATGTACGCATATTATAAATGGTCTACCTTTAGAAAACCGGGAAATGATGATGGAAACCGCAAGAGAAGTGGCCAAGCTTGATGTCCAGGGGATAAAAATACATTTACTTCATTTATTAAAAGGAACACCTATGGTTAAACAGTATCAAAAAGGAATGCTTGAGTTCATGGACCGTGATTCTTATATCCAGCTTGTAGCAGATCAACTAGAAGTTTTACCCCCTGAGATGGTCGTGCAGCGAATAACGGGAGATGGTCCAATAGAGTTAATGATAGGACCAATGTGGAGTGTCAACAAATGGGATGTATTAAATGGAATAGATGCAGAGCTTGCTTCAAGAGAGAGTTACCAAGGAAAATATTATGAAAACAGTGGTGTTTCAAGATGAAACTAAAACGAATCTTACCTTTCGCAAAACAATTGATAATGTCCACAGTTGAACCAGGAGATATAGTTGTAGATGCAACAGCAGGAAATGGACATGACACGTTGTTTTTAACAGAGCTTGTTGGAGAGCACGGCCATGTGTATGCATTTGACGTTCAAGAGGAAGCTATCGTAGCAACTACCAAAAGATTAGAAGAGGCAAACAAGTTGGACAAAGCAACTATAATTCTAGATGGGCATGAGAATTTACACTTTTATATCCAGCAGGAAGTTTCAGCTGCGATATTTAATTTGGGTTACTTGCCTGGAAGTGATCATGAAATTATTACTAGAGGAGATTCCACTCAGCGGGCAATTGAATCATTACTTCAATTACTTAAAGTTGGTGGAATAATAGTTTTAGTAGTTTACCATGGACATCAAGGTGGTAAAGAAGAAAAGGATTCAATTCTCCATTATGTGCAGAATTTATCACAATCCTTTGTCCACGTATTAAGCTATCAGTTTCTTAACCAACAAAATGACCCGCCCTTTATCATCGCTATCGAAAAGATGAAAGAGCAAAAATAACTGTATATTTAGTATGAATAAGGGAAATATAAATATAAGAAAAACTGGAAAAAAACACTCATATCGACTTTAAGTAACGGATAATTAAAGTCATTAGTACTTACTATTTCATCATTAAGGTAATGTTGAACTGAACTCTAGTACAAAGAGTTTTTACTGCCTACATCCATCACTTGAATAACAGCATTTCTAATTCAACAGCAAGCACAAATAATGTGTTCGCAAAATAAAATTGGACCAATCCTATCATCTATGAGATAAGCTTTACCAAATCTTAAAATAGAAGACAACACACTAGTTATTTGCAGTGGAATGTAGCGACTCCAGCGGGATAAGCGAGAAAAGTCGAGCCCCTTCAGGTAGCATATGAGAAGGCTCGACCTCGCCCGTGGAAAGCTCCACATGTAACGGAAATCATAGGATTATCCGTTCTTTAGCCCGTTAATCCATTCTTCACAGGACATTTTTATATACTTTCTTTTTAAAAAGGAGTGACACTATGCCGAAAATCGCTTCCATAAGTACATATACCCCTCCATATTCTTTAGAACAATCAAACATTGAAAAACTAACAAAAGAGCTATTTCAAGATAAAATCCCTCAATTAAATAGATTATTAAAAGTGTTTGAAAATGGGGATATACAAACTCGTAATTTTTGTGTCCCTTTAGAATGGCACCAAAGTGAACATAGCTTTGAAGAACGTAATAATTTATATATTGAGTTGGCTACACAATATAGTGTCGAAGTAATTCAACAATGTTTGAATAGCCAGTTTTTTTTAGAATCTCCCCTGCTTCCTAGTGAGATTGATGCAATAATATTTGTTAGTAGTACCGGAATTTCCACTCCAAGTATAGATGCGAGAGTGATGAATCATTTGCCTTTTTCTGATCGGACAAAACGTATTCCATTATGGGGGTTAGGCTGTGCCGGAGGTGCATCTGGGATTAGTAGAGCCTACGATTATTGCAAGGCACATCCAGCCTCAAAAGTATTAGTAGTTTGTGTAGAACTCTGTAGTTTGACCTTTCAACCAAATGACTTTTCGAAGAGTAATTTAATCGGCGCATCGTTATTTGCTGATGGGGCTGCATGTGTATTAGTTTGTGGAGATGATGTAAACCTAGCTACTACAAAATCTGTTCCCCACATAATCTCAACAGCTTCTAAGTGGATGCCAGATTCAGAAGATGTGATGGGGTGGGATATCAAAAACAATGGATTGCATGTTGTATTTTCCAAGAGTATTCCTTCTATTATTTCTACTTGGTTAGGACCGTTTGTAGATGAATTCTTAGGTGAACAGCATGTGGACAAAAATCAATTAGCAAACTTTGTTGCTCATCCAGGAGGAAAAAAAGTATTAAAAGCCTATGAAGAAACTTTGGAATTAACGGAAGAACATACACATATCTCACGAGATGTACTAAAAAATCATGGGAATATGTCCTCCCCTACTGTACTTTTTGTATTGGAGGAGTTTATGAAGGTACAACGTAAAAACGAAGAATTAGGTTTACTAGTAGCATTAGGTCCTGGATTTTGTGGAGAAGCTGTATTACTAAATTGGAGGGATTAGTTTGTTGTTCTTCGTTCTTATCTCACTAGTGATTATTCAGAGACTTATCGAGGTAGCTATCGCTAAACACAATGAAAAAAGGATGCTTGCGCAAGGCGCTTATGAAGTTGGTGCATCTCACTATCCCTATATGGTAACGATGCATGTTTGTTTTTTTATAAGTCTTATTGTAGAAGTATTTATTTTTGATCGCGCGATTTCACCTTTATTCCCTCTCTTTCTCTTACTCTTTATATTTGTTCAATTATTGCGTGTTTGGTGTTTAGCGTCATTAGGTTCATTTTGGAATACTAAAATCATCATTTTACCTGATGCAAATGTCGTTAAAAGCGGCCCTTATACCTTAATGAGGCATCCAAACTATGTAGTTGTTTGTTTAGAGATATTATTATTACCATTTATGTTTCAAGCATATTTTACAGGTATTGCCTTTACCCTTTTAAATCTTGCAATGCTTTCCGTTCGAATTCCTACGGAAGAAAAAGCATTAATAGAAGCTACTAATTATGAAGACAAATTCAAAAAGAAGATTTCGGCATCTTGACCGAAATCTTCTTTTTATTTACGAAAGTATATAATACTGCTGTAAATCAAGTAAATTAGGAAAAAAGAGATGCTAGTCGTGACCTCAGTCACGACCAGCATCTCTCAAAAAATAACCCGGTAATAGTAAGCACCAAGCCTGTTTAAGCCCTTCGAAAAAGATAAAAACAGGTTTTGACCTTAAAGGGCGCTTGTTCTTTTCTTAACTACTGAATTCCTTGATTGGCAGATTCTTCTACTGCTCTAGCTACTATGTGATGCAATGTTGGATCCAATGGATTAGGGATGAGTTCGCCCGGTTTAGTGTGATTAACAATTGCTAAAGACGCAGCGATTAACATAGGATATGTAATCTCTTTTGCTCCTGCATCTAAAGCACCCTTGAAGATACCTGGGAACCCGATAACATTGTTTACGGAACGTCCATCAGCTGCAAAAGCTGCACCTGCTGCGATTGCCTCAGATGGTAGAATCTCTGGGTTTGGGTTAGACAATGCTAATATTATTTGTCCTTTTCGAACCATTTCAGCTTTAATAAGACCAGAAACTCCCGTTGTAGCAACAATAATATCACATTTTTCCATTACTGCTTCCAATGATTCTAAAGTTTGACCGCCATAATTATGCAAACGCTCTTGAGCAGCCTCTTGACGATCTAAACCATAAACTTCTTCCACGCCATATGCCATTAACATACGACAAATAGCTAGACCTGCTGCACCCAATCCGATTTGACCAATTTTTGCTTTTTTAATATCCACATTTGTAGCTTTACAAGCGGATAATATAGCAGCTAATGCTACAACTGCTGTACCGTGCTGGTCATCATGCATAACCGGAATTGGTAATTCTGCTTTCAGTCTTTCTTCAATTTCGAAGCAATGAGGAGATCCGATATCCTCTAGTAATATCGCTCCGAATCCTTTATGAATATGCTTGACTGTCTCAACAATTTCATCAGGATCACTTGTATTTAATAAAATTGGAATTCCACTTAATCCTACAAATTGATCTAACAACACTGCTTTTCCTTCCATTACAGGCATCCCTGCAACAGGTCCAATGTTACCAAGACCTAAAATAGCCGTTCCATCAGTTACGATAGCTACAGATGTACCAATGGAAGTAAAATAGTTAGCTTTTTCAGGATTATGTAAAATATCCATACAAACAGATGCAACACCTGGTGTATAAATACGTTGAAGATCGCGTAATGAGCGAACATCTAGTCTGCTCTTCATAGCAATTTTACCGCCTTCATGCGCCTTTAATACATCATCAGTAACGGCATGAATTTTCACACCATTATCAATCGCCTCAATATTGGAAATCACTTGATCCAATTGATTTTTCGATTTACAAGTGATTGTAATGTCTCGAATAGTTGTTAACGCTCCACTTTTAAGTGTGGTAATGTCGCCAATGTCGCCTTCTGCCATACCAATTGCAGTTGCAACTTTAGCAAAATTACCAGGTTTTGAAGGTGTTTCTACGATGATGTTACGAATTATATGTTGGTTTTGCATGTCAAATCTCCTAACTCTATTCTCTATTTCAACCAACAAATTATAACATAAAATGCCTACTTATGCTTTCACATCTCTTTTTATAAAAGTCATAAAGCTTAATGCCAAAAATACTATGGCATAAATCACAAGAACTGTTAGAGACATGGAGAGAGTAGTTTCTTCAACAAAAAATTCTTTTGTAAGATGCTGTGTTAAGTCTGAATGTGTTAACCAGATATATTCCACAGGTATATACTTTTGTAAGAGTAGTATAATCATTGGTCCCATCATTAAAAATAGCATGGATAAAGCAATAGCAATGGAAGGTGAACTAAATACCGTTCCAATAAAGAATGCAAAAAGTATAGACATAGTGAAATCCCCTAGGGAGTACACATACGTTAAAAATACATCCGATATCGTGTTTGTTTGCTGTACAACACCATCAACAATAGTCAAATCAATTCCAGTAGCAGTTCCAAATAAGATAAATCCAATTGCTGTAGTGAGAATAATCGTTAATACTATTAATGAGAGACCGAATAGGAAAATCGTTATTAGTTTAGAGGTTAATATTTTGAAACGGGAAACCGGTCGTGTTAAAAGCATCTTAATAGTACCATCTGTAAATTCCTGCGAGACAATGGATGCTCCCGGAATAACAGTTAACAATGTAATTAGCACCATGATTGAAGCACCAAATGCCATATTTCCTTCCATACTTTGATTCACTTGAGGTGCTGCATTATTATCTAAGCGATACTGTGCCATCGCCTTCTGCTCCTCATACATCTGAATAGACCATTCATCTAAGTCAGGAGTTTTAAGCTGCGCATTAGCATCATCAATTTGAACTTGTTGTTCCTGTTTCCAATTGGAAGTATCTACTTCCTCCATAGTCACCTTATCCAACACACCTACACCAATAATTACTAATAGCAGAATACCTAAAATGGCCCATGTACCTTTTTTATGCCATAACTTCATCCATTCATTTTGTATCAAACTAAACAATTTGACCGCCTCCTGTCATTTGAAGGAACTGTTCTTCAAGCGTTTCATGCACTGCTGAAATAGCGAAAATTTGAACCTGTTGGGCAACAAGTTCGTTAATCAGTACTGGTACCTTCTCTTCTTTCAAATCAAGTAAAAATACTCCTTCGTGCAATGTAAATACATAGCCATTTGAACTCAGATAGTTTTCTACTACTCCAGATGGCTCTGCCTTAAGTTGCATACGTGTCTTTTCATCACTTTGAATCATCCGTTCATCAATCAGCTTACCATTTTGAATAACAACAACACGGTCACACATTAACTCTATTTCTGATAGAAGATGACTAGAGACAAAAATAGAAACATTATTCTCCTGTGCTATTTTGCGAAGATACGTCCGGAACTCACGAATTCCAGCTGGATCCAAACCATTCGTTGGTTCATCTAATATTAAGAACTTCGGATCATGTAGCAATGCTTGAGCTAATCCCAATCGTTGACGCATACCCAAGGAATATGTCGACACCTTTTCATGGATTCGCTTAGTTAGCCCTACCTGGTTAATCACCTCATCTATCCTTGCCTTTGTTACACCATTATGCATTCTGGAAAAATGAAGCAAGTTCTTATAGCCAGACATATACTTATACATTTCCGGATTTTCAACGATAACCCCTACATTAGCAATTGCCTTTTCATAATCATCTGCAATAGATGCACCTTCAATAGTAATAGTCCCACTTGTAAGATGCATTAGACCTGTCATTAAACGGATAGTAGTAGTTTTACCAGCACCATTTGGCCCTAAAAATCCAGTTATTTGACCAGGAAATAACTCTAGGGACATATTATCGATAAGTGTTTTTCCTCTGATAATTTTGGTAATATTCTTTAATTGAACAATTGGCTTACTCATTTACTGTCACCTTCTCTTTCGTTACATTTTTCATCCAGCTCACTGCATCCTGATTTGTGTTAAAGCGGATTGCTTCTAATTCATCCTGGGCAATTACTTTCCCATCTTTTAAAACTATTAGCTGATCAAGTATTGGTTCGACTTCATGTAATTCGTGGGTCGATAAAATAATCGATTGCGTCTCTACATTCGTATACCGAATGAGCCCCTTTATTAACGACTCACGTACAATTGGATCTAATCCAGAAAAAGGTTCATCCATCACATAGTAAGGAGTATTTCTACCAAGGGTTGCTGCCATCTTCGCTCGACCACGATTGCCTTTTGAAAGCTTTTTCAACTTCACATTTACATTAACCTCTAAATATTCCGCTACTTCCATTGCCTTTTCTACAGAGAAATCAGGGAATTGAGATGCGTAGAA
Source organism: Psychrobacillus psychrodurans (assembly GCA_900114885.1). Lineage (GTDB taxonomy): Bacteria > Bacillota > Bacilli > Bacillales_A > Planococcaceae > Psychrobacillus > Psychrobacillus psychrodurans. Next base: position 24,657 of record FOUN01000013.1, on the reverse strand, counting down.
TGCGAAAAGTTCCTTCGCTGTATAAAAGCTATAAAACAAATCCATATCAGGTAAATACGCAACGTCCACTGCATTTAATCTAGACAATGACGCTTTATGAATTGTAATAGTTCCTTTTCGAGGTCTTTGTATACCCGCTATCATTTTCAACAGCGTTGACTTACCACTCCCATTTTCTCCAGCTATACCTATTATCTGTCCAATAGGAAACGTCAGTGTTAAATCCTGGATAACCTCCTGCCTCTGATAATTAAATGAGACATTTTGTAAGTGAATCATTTAGTCCCATCCTTTCTCAGCAAACTTTGTACAATCTCTTCCTTTGAAAATCCAAATGCTGAAATAGATTGAAGAAACTGATTGATCAATTCGATTTTCATATCCTCACGTAACTGCGAAATACGTGCTTTGTCTGTTGTGATGAATGTTCCTTGACCACGTTTTGTATCTGTTAGCCCCATCGATTCAAGCTCCTTATATACACGTTGTACAGTGTTGACATTAACACCAACCTCCAATGAATATTCTCGAACTGATTGCATTTTGCCTCCTGGTTGTAAGTTTCCTTTTAAGATATCTCCACAAATTAGGTCAACTAGTTGACTATAAATAGGCTTATCACGAGTGAAATCCTGCGTCATCTCGTAACCACCCTCTCCAACCACTTACAAACACTCCAAAATAACAAAACAAAGATTATCCAGCTAAATAATTCCTCTACAATATAAATAGAACCCATATCAAAGATAAAATTGCTTAATGCAATAGTAGGTAAATAACCTTCTATGAATTTTAAAGATATTTCACCTTGGTTCAGTACCTTATTAAGTGAAAGAAAACTAAATAGTTTCGGTAATAAACTAGCTATTAAAAAGAATATTACTACTGTAGCAATAAGTGATAATTTTCCGATCCAATATTTACCTTCCAAATAAATTGTCCAGAAGAATAACCATATAATACTTACGGAGATACCGACTAATAGCATAACAACTAATATTAGAAGCTGTAGAATAAGAAATTGCGCGAAGCTACCTAAAATTACATCTGACATGAAATATATCCCTGCTGTAGTGATGAATATATTACTAACAAAATAAATACCTAAGCTAAATAATAATTTGGCACCAATCAATGTATGCATAGAATGAGGATTATGTAGCCACATATCTTTTTTTCCATTGTCGGTATTTAATGATTTATTAAACTGAGCAAAGTGATTAACAACACTAAAACTAAGCATTAAAAACATTAAAACCATCCTTATCTCTTGAATGGCTGCCTCTGTTATTAAATACCTTTGCAATAGTATTGGAAGAATTAAAATAACTCCAATACTAAATACTGCTGAACCGAAAAGCCATGACTTATAAAGAGTCCATTCCCTCAACAACAACCCTTTCAATTTTTCATCTCCTTTTTTTGTTATCTTCATCAGCATAGTGTATTCGTGTACTAGTTATATATTACACTAATACTATATAATAAAGCTCTTTTATTTACAACTAATTTAAATACCAATGTACTTTTTTTGGGGGGATATGAAAAATTTATGGCACCTATTAGAGCCCTAAATAGAATTAAATAGGACTCTGGCTCCCCTGAGCTAAACACACTGAAAATTACCCCTGCTCTTTTAGAAGTTAAGGAACTTCTCTGACCAAGTTAAAATAACCCCATCAGTAGCGCTGACGGGGTTATTTTAACTATTAAATTTCTACTCTTCATTTTCTACTAGGAACTTTAATCTAGAAAGCTTGTTATTCCAGAATTGTTCATAGTAGTCTAGCCACTGCTTTACTTCCGTCAATGGCTCCGGTTGTAAATGATACACTTTTTCTCTACCTGACTTTTGACCATTCACTAAACCTGCATCAGTTAATACATTAAGATGTTTAACAATCGCTGTTCTGCTCATATCGTAATGGGAAGATATTTCGGCAATAGATCTCTCTTTGTTTGCTAAGAGTCTAAGGACATCTCTTCTTGTCGGATCAGCAATCGCTTGAAAAACATCCACCTTTTTAACAACTTCTTCCATTAAACTTCGACAACTTGCTTAAATTTGTTTTGTACAATTCCAACCCAACCTTGTTCCATCGTGCCACGGACAGCTGCACCGGACATTTTAGCTTTTGGAACTAGAGCTTCTCCATCTTTCCAACCACCATGAATCAATGTGAATTCAGTTTGAGTACCAATCTCTTTCAAAAGAAATGTAACAAACCAACCATCTGTGTCCCATTGAAATGATAGTTTATGTGGTTCGTCAATCTCAAGCACCTTACATGGTGATGGTCCAAATGGCGACTGTATATTAAACTCGTATCCTTCCATAGCTTGAAAATCATTTGGCATAAACCAAGCAGAGATTCCTTCCGCAGTTGAAACATAATTCCATACTTTTTGTATTGGTGCCTCTACTAAAACTGTTTGCTTAATATCAGGTAAATTTTCTTTCATGAAAAAAACTCCTTTTTCAACTTCGTTATGTAACCCTTAGGTGTTATATTATATATAACCAAAAGGTGTTATGTCAACTTTTAGTATATACTCATTCTTTTGTTAAGCTCCAAAAAACAAAAACCCCATCTATAGTTAGTAGATAGGGTTTTAATTTCAAACAATATAGCCAATGTCTGTGAGTACATTATTGATAAATGACTGAGAATATGTAAAGATTTCTTCACGCTCCGGTTCTTGGTAGAGATCATGGAAGCAATTTTTCCATTCTTTGAATTGATATTCAGAAAGTTCTTGTTTTCTTAACCAACTAGCTGCAGCATTTGTATCTGTAATCTTATCCCGCTCTCCAGTCATAACAAGAATCGGTTTATTTGGTATGGAGATGTTCAATTGATTCACAGATTTTATTAGTGCTTGGAGTTCCTTGTACCATTCTGTCGAAATGAAGGTTCTATAGGTGGGATCTGATGCGAATTGTTGGAACACTTCATAATTTCTCGTTAATTCATTTAAGTGAATATCATGATTGATTTTCTGTGGTACTGATAACTTTGCTAGTGTGTTGGTCCATTTCGAAGGGAGCTTTTGAAGCTGTAACCATGGAGATGTTAGTATTACGCCAGCGTATTCAATATCTAGTTTACGCAAAACTTTTATAAGTAAAGTGGCTCCAAAGCCATGTCCCATTAAAAATATTGGAAGATCATACGTAACTGCAACTTGCAACGCTTGTTTAATGTAGTTCTTATACTGTTCAAAGGATTCATCATGAATAGTTTTTGATTTCTTTAATTCTCCATGACCTGGCAGGTCACCCATTACAATATGATAGTTAGAACTTCTTAACTTTTCAATTAACCAAGCATATCTTCTGTGATGCTCATAAGCACTATGAACAATAACTATTACTGCTTTAGGCTTTCCTTCTGTTTCCCATTTCCACATATAAACAAACCTCTTTTCTTTCCTTGCAATTTCATGGTATTAGGTTTCTTTCAATCTTTATGTCTGATACGATTAATTATAATCTAATTTCAAAAGGAGTGTATGCGAAATGATTTATCCATATAAAGGTAAAACACCGACTATTGACGACTCTGCTTTTATAGCTGATTATGTCACAATAACAGGTGATGTGACAATCGGTCCAGAGACTACAATTTGGTTTAATACGGTAATTAGAGGGGATGTTGCTCCTACTATTATTGGAAGTAAAGTAAGTATACAAGATTTAAGCTGTTTACATCAGAGTCCAAATAAGCCACTTATTATTGAAGATGAAGTAACTATCGGACACCAGGTGACTTTACATAGTTGTACTATACGTAAAGGAGCTTTAATAGGAATGGGATCGATTATTTTAGATGGTGCTGAAATTGGAGATGGTGCATTTATCGGAGCTGGAAGTCTCGTACCGCCTGGCAAAAAAATACCTCCAAATTCATTAGCATTAGGCAGCCCAGCAAAAGTGGTGCGTGAGCTAAATGAAGACGATAAAGCTGATGTACAAAGAATTATCCGGGAATATGTAGAAAAAGGTCAATACTATAAATCCCTTCAAAAATAAAATTTGTTAATGATCTTTCTGGTAAAAGAAAACTATATATGCTGTTCAATTCCTCCTGAAACGAAAATCAGCTGTATTATTGGAAAGTTATTATTTGTATGAAAAAAGGCTTTCCATTATAGGAAAGCCTTTTTTGTTCATACTACTTATAATCCAGCTTTTTCTTTTAACGCTGCAGCTTTATCTGTTTTCTCCCATGGAACATCAATGTCTGTACGACCAAAGTGACCATATGCAGCTGTTTGTTTGTATATTGGACGGCGAAGATCTAGCATTTTAATAATTCCTGCTGGACGAAGATCAAATAGTTCACGAATATATGAAACTAATTCAACTTCCTCTACCTTTCCAGTACCAAAAGTTTCTACAGCAATTGAAACTGGTTTAGCTACACCAATTGCATAAGCAAGTTGTACTTCACAACGATCTGCAAGGCCAGCAGCAACAATGTTTTTAGCAACATAACGTGCAGCGTAAGCAGCAGAACGGTCAACTTTTGTTGGATCTTTACCAGAGAATGCTCCCCCACCATGACGAGCATAACCACCGTAAGTATCTACAATAATTTTACGTCCTGTTAAGCCAGCATCACCCTGTGGTCCACCAATTACAAAGCGTCCAGTCGGATTGATAAAGTATTTTGTATTTTCATCTATTAAATTTGTAGGAACAATTGGATTAATTACTACTTCTTTAATATCTTTTTGAATTTGTTCTAAAGTTATTTCTGGATGATGTTGTGTTGAAATAACAATTGTATCGATATGAACAGGATTATTGTTTTCGTCATATTCTACTGTTACTTGAGTTTTTCCGTCTGGACGAAGATAGTCTAAAGTTTCGTCTTTACGAACTTGTGCTAATCGGTGAGATAGTTTATGCGCTAAACTAATAGGTAGCGGCATAAGCTCTGGTGTTTCATTACAAGCATAGCCGAACATTAAACCTTGGTCTCCTGCTCCAATTGCATCAATGTCAGAATCACTCATAGAGCCTTCTCTTGCTTCTAAAGCTTGGTCCACACCTTGCGCGATATCAGCTGATTGTTCGTCAATTGAAGTAAGCACAGCAGAAGTTTCTGCATCAAAGCCATACTTAGCACGTGTATAGCCAATTTCTTTAATAGTAGAACGAACTACTTTAGGGATATCTACGTATGTAGATGTAGTAATTTCTCCAGCAACTAATACTAGTCCTGTCGTCACACTCGTTTCGCAAGCTACACGAGCATTTGGGTCTTCTGCTAAAATTGCATCTAGAATTGCATCAGAGATTTGATCACAGATTTTATCTGGATGGCCCTCTGTTACTGATTCTGATGTAAATAATCGACGTTGCGTCATAGATTATTCCTCCTATATCCCGCGAGATTTCTCTCAAGAATTGATACGGTACTCATTCCCATGTCAAGCCATTCAAATTGTTTCATGCATTTTCATCACATAAGAGTAAATGTAATTGCTGTGAATTGAAGTTAACTTGAAGCCGTTTCGGACTTGGCACACAAGGATAAAGGGCGATGTTAAATAAAAAAACCTCTCACTCACGTAAATACACATGAGGAAAGGTATTAATATCATAAGCACCTTTCACTCTTATCAAATCAAGGAATTTCACCTTGTCTCAGGTTTGGCACCTTTGTAATAATAAAACAATTACAGGTTGCCGGGTTTCATAGGGCCTGACCCCTCCACCAGCTCGGGATAAGAGTATCCGTTCAATTCATCATCATACGTAAATAAGTAGCAGAAGTCAACTATTTTTTTGTTTGCATTTTATTCACAAAAGAAAAATATTAGCTTCATTAGTATAGACTAATTACTTTAATGTGTTATACTATTTCACATATCTAGAAAAACTTCCTCTTTTTTAGAGGAAATATAAAAAAAGGATGGTATATTCAAGATGAATTCAATCGATACTGTGAGTGAACTGAAAGAATTGTTAGCAGGAAATAACGTTAGCAGCCAATTGTCAGTGCCACAACTTGTGGAAAAAGCTACAACAAGAGGAGAAGCTGTTTTAACTTCTACTGGTGCAGTAAAAGCCGAAACAGGGAAATATACTGGCCGCTCCCCACAAGATAAGTATATAGTAGATGAAGCTATTTCAAAAGACAAAATCGATTGGGGCTCAGTAAACCAACCAATTTCTTCTGACGTTTTTGATGCTCTATATAAAAAAATGATTAACTTCTTAAACAAACAAGACGAAATCTTCGAGTTTAAAGGATATGCAGGGGCAGATAAAGAATCACGTCTAGGTATTCAAGTAATTAACGAATACGCTTGGCATAATCTTTTCGCTCATCAGTTATTTATCCGTCCAACACAGGAAGATCTTGCTACACATACAACAGACTTCACTATTCTTTCTGCTCCTAATTTCAAAGCGGATCCTGCTGTAGATGGTACCCGTACAGAAACGTTTATCATTGTATCCATGGAAAAACGCACTGTGTTAATCGGTGGTACTGAATATGCTGGTGAGATGAAAAAATCAATATTCTCTATTATGAACTATTTGCTCCCAGAACAAGACATCTTACCAATGCACTGCTCTGCAAATGTTGGAGATGACGGAGACGTTGCATTATTCTTTGGTTTATCAGGTACAGGTAAAACTACCCTTTCTGCAGATGCTGGCCGTAAATTAATCGGTGATGACGAGCACGGCTGGTCTGATAATGGCGTATTTAATATTGAGGGTGGTTGTTATGCAAAATGTATCGACCTAACTCGTGAAAATGAACCTCAAATTTGGGATGCTATTTCATTTGGAACAGTATTAGAAAACGTAGTGGTAGATGCGGAAACACGCGTTGCTAACTATGCTGATAATTCATTAACAGAAAATACTCGTGCTGCTTATCCAATTCAATATATCGAAAATATTGTAGAGCCTTCTGTTGCTGGTCACCCAAATACAATTATTTTCTTAACCGCTGATGCATTTGGCGTATTGCCTCCAATCAGTAAACTTACAAAAGAACAAGCAATGTACCACTTCTTAAGTGGATTTACTTCTAAACTTGCTGGAACTGAACGTGGAGTTACATCGCCACAACCAGTATTCTCTACTTGCTTCGGTTCACCATTCTTACCATTACATGCAACGGTATATGCAGAAATGCTTGGTAAGAAAATTGACGAGCACGGTGCACAAGTATTCTTAGTAAACACTGGTTGGACTGGTGGAGAATACGGTGTAGGTAACCGCATGAAGCTTTCATACACTCGTACTATGGTTCGTGCTGCAATTGATGGCAAGCTAAACAATGCTGCTACAGAAACAGATACAGTATTCGGCTTAGCTATTCCTATGCAAGTGGAAGGTGTTCCTTCCGAGGTACTTATACCTCGTAATGCTTGGGCAGATAAAGCTGCATATGATCAAAAAGCAGCTGAGCTAGCTCAGTCATTCCGTGAAAACTTTAAAAAGTTTGGTACAGTATCTGAAGATATTTCCGTTAAAGGCGGACCATTAGCTTAATAAATTTAAAATATAAAAGAGCCCAAAATGAAAATTTTGGGCTCTTTATTTTGAGTATTTTACATTTACTAAAATTTGTTAATTTAAAAAATAAGGATAATATTTAACAACCGTCACCAAAAAACTACCCGCTATAAAAGCCAGAAGCCCCAAGGTAATAGGGGTCATCTTAAATCGAAATGGCGTTATAACCCCGTTGTCTAGACCATTCTGTCCTTTTGCAAAAGCATTATATTCGTTATTTGTTTGATTGTTGTTTAATTGAAATAACCAAACACACCCAAATATAGCAAGTCCCCCTAAAAATATCGTATCTATGAAACTCCATCCAAAGAAAAGTGAAACTAACCAAAGTGAAAGTGTTTCAATAGCTACTGTAACTGCAATAATATAAACTTTATTCATTAAATTTACCCCCTATTAGAACTTTAAGATTTTTCTGATTAATTAATTCTAATACGGATTTCCTAACTAAAAAGATTCATTTTTTGAACTGATCTAGTCCACTTTTTAAAAGCATCACTTCTTATCATAGATATTCAACGCCTTCATTATTTTCACCTTATAAAATTAATTGTTACTTGAATCAATTTCATAAAGAATATTATATAGTTAAATCAGAACAAAGCTGATTTCCTCTTTAGGCGGACGCTTTCCGCGGGGTGAGTGATGAGCTATCACCGTCACTAGCGGGTCGATATAATATCTCATCTGACTCACTCATCCCACTGGAGTCGCCGCCTGCCACTCCAATCAACGGGATCGCTTTTAAAAAAACGAATAAATATTACGATATTAAGTAAACATTTGTATTTTTAAATAAAACAACTAATTATGAAATTGACTCACTTATAACAAAAAAATCAGAAACAATAAAGTTTCTGATTTCCACTTACATATAAACTTACGTTAACTACCGGGGAATTGACTCTCAACCGGAATTGTTCTAGATAGATAATTGTAACCTATAATTAGCATTAGTCACCATTAGTCGCATGATATTCACTATCAGCTATTTTCGGAAATATTTCTACAAACTTCTCTGCTTCCTCTTCATTGACCTTATATAGAATAATTTCTGAACCATAGTGACCTACTTCCATTTGTTCAACTCCATCCTGTTGGAAGAACATCGTAAACCACTTTAAACCACCTTTTGGATCAACCGAATAATTTCTAAAATAGAGCCTATTTTCATCCGTGAGATTAATAGTAAACACTTTCATTAGTCCTTCCGTTTGAACGGAAACTGCTCGAGAGTTTAATTCTTCTAAAATGTCTAGTTCCTCCATCCAACAATGGATCACCACTTCTTCGAATTCATTTGTGTATTGATCCCACAAATCCTCCCAAAAACTAGTATCTACAGGAAACGAAGATTTCCCTTCTACACTCATTGCCTCAGTTGTTACTACAACATTGCCCATTTTTAAACCCCTCTCTGATTTTTCATCCATTGACATGCATCTTTTACTACACGTCTATTTATTTTGCTTGGAAAAAAATGTGTGAATTCTGGATAATACCAGGTTTCAACTGGTATACTATTCCCTATTAATGCTTGCTCTAAAACCTTTGCATGCTCAAAAGATACATTATTATCTCGTTCACCATGTATTATAAGAGTGGGCACGTTCGTCTCCTCTATACGAGGTAATACATCTCGCTGCTCATACCCTAATGGGAATTTAGTAGGAGTACCTCCGATTACACGTTTCATCATTTTTCTCATATCTAATCTTTCTTCGTATGTTAAATAAATATCAGAAACACCAGCCCATGTAACTAAGGATGTAATATCATTGCGTAGAATAGCAATCCATAAGCCCATGATACCACCCCGAGAAAATGCAAATAAGTGAATCCGCTCTGGTATGCAATATCGCTTTAATACTTCTACTCCGTAAACAGCATCCCAGCGATCTTCTCCAGCAAATTCATCCCTTCCTTCACCACCACGATTACCTCGATAATATGGCGCAAATATTACAAATCCCTCAGAGGCGATTTGTGCAATTCGTGCAGGTCGAACCATACCGATACTTTGCATGCCACCTCGACAATATAAAATTCCATCATAGTTTCCTGGCTTTTTTGGTACTGCTAACATTCCTTTTACTCGAAGACCACAGGACCAATATGTAATTTCGCTCATTATGATATTAGGGTTTGGAGATGGATAAGTGAGAACCTTTTCAATCGTTCCATTTATTTTCAATTTCTTTCACCTTCTTTAAAATGGCTTTCATTCCATCATCTTTCATATGGAAGCTTAAATATTCACTACGAGTAAGTTCTTCTGAGGATAACCAGAAAGCTCCTTCTGTCTCAAAGCTTGTCTGCTCCATATTAATATACCCAACTTTTGCTATATAAACAGTTTTACAAAAAGGGATATTATCTAATACCATATATTCAGCAAGCCATTCTAGATTTACTATATGTACATTTGTTTCTTCTTTTGTTTCTCTAATCGCTGCTTCAACTAAATTTTCCCCTTTCTCTAATTTACCACCCGGAAACTCCAATCCTCTTTTTGGATGCTTCGTTAACAACCATTTTCCATTATGCTTTGCTAAAACTAATACATGCTTAGATTCAATAGAAAAGCTTCCTTGCTGAAAGGATAGCTGTACTTGAAATCCATTTAAATCTTCGAAAGAGAACATTTTCTGATTCCCCCTTGTTTTCTTTAAATATTACCATATACATAAGAAAAACCAGGCAAGTAGACGCCTGGTTCCTTACATTCAAAACCTGTTCCTATCGTTTTGAGCAGGTCTTGTTGGAATATTTATTACCTTGTGAATTTTTAGAGATGCTAGTTGGTTGTGACGGACTCTATAACCAAAAAGCGGTAATCTCATGGTGTTTGTCCGTCCGTAGCCCTACCACAACTTTTTGAAACAGGTTATTGCGTTTTTGGATAACCAGACAAATGCTAATCTCCTATTCATAAAGAAAGCTCACGAAGAATCAATCATAGCTATTCTTTGGGAGGTCCCATTTTGTAATCTTCATTACCTTCTTCTCTATTTTGTGCAATATTCTGCTTTGATTTATCTTGTGGTGACTGATTGAGAAGTGAACTAACATTTCGATAAGTTACAGGGTTTTCATTTCCTTTTCTATTTAAATTCTTACTCATAGTTGAACCTCCATTCTTCTTTGAAAATAAGGTAGCTGTTCTATAAATCGTTTACTCTCTTCCGAAGTGAATTCATGAATCCATGCATACACTTTTTTTAGCCTTCTATCATATTGATCATTTTCTCCGTCCACATGATACGGCTTTACAGACATTGGTTCATGTGCTCGTAGAAAATTTCTGCTTTGCACATTTTTCAATTGATAAAAAAGTCTTTCAAATACTTTTATTTCATTCCTAGTTGCAGTTACTTCAAATTCCCACTGAGATTCATCGGGATAAGCATATACTTGCTGACTTTTTACGGAGATATACACTTTGTACAAGGTCATTTTCACACATCCTTTTATAAGAGTTTGAGCAAAAAATAAAAAAACATGCACAAATAGCGCATGTTTTTGGGTTATAAATAATATACCTTTTAATCAGCTTCTGTCTAAGCTCTAACGCCTAGCCCCTCGAGTCGTTTTAGAATGGACAGACCAAGACAATGAAACCCCTACTGTCACTCTTTTAATACTTTTAGGGCTAACGCTAGGCGCTACCGCTGTTCTTATTACCCTTGAATATCTACAGCCGACCCTTTATAAGGATGTGGAGCAGCTGTTTGAGGCATGTCTTCTAACAATTTTACCGCAGCAACAGTTTCCATGTTCATAGCATTTTGCAAAACACTCATTTGAACAGTTTGTTGCAACTGAAGTAAATTAGATGACATAATGGAGTTTATGTCCACAGAGATTCCTCCTTCATAACATTCTTTATATCGGTTAACCTAGATTATTATGAAGCGAATATTATTTTTTGGTCGAATTGGTATCTCCTAAAAATGCATTTAACATCCATTGATGTTTTTCTGTTTTTTGGTAAATTGCGTTTAGTACATCTTCCGTCATATCATCTTCATCTTTTGCAGCTTCTTCCATCCCTTTTTTAAGAGATTTCATAATTTTATCAAAGTCATCTACAACAGATTGTACCATCTGGTCAGCTGTTTCTTTGCTGGATGCTTCTTTTACTACTGATAACTCCAAGTGTTCTGTTAATGTTGCCGCTGGTTTGCCACCTAGTGTTAATAAACGCTCTGCAATTTCATCCATATTAAGTGTAGCTTCGTTATATAACTCTTCGAATTTGGCATGTAAAGTAAAAAATGACGGTCCCTTTACATACCAATGGAAATTATGTAATTTAGTGTACATAACCGACCATGTTGCTACTTGTTTATTTAATTCTTTATTAAGTGCTGCTGACATAAATTTGTCACTCTCCCTTTAATTTTAGTTGCTTTCTCTTTCAATATACCTCTAATTTTCATACAATAAACATAACGATAAGTTAATTGGAGTGAGCAATAATGGTATTTTGGATATTGGGTGCAGCAATAATACTAAGTATTTTTGGCTTTTCTTTTTTGTACAAGCTAGCTATGAATGACAAGCCTTCGAAAATTGATCCAAAACCTAAGGATGCTGAATAATCCATGAAGCATATAATTATATCTATTTTTCGCTTTTATCAAAAGTTTATCTCACCACTTTCCCCACCTAGTTGCCGTTTCTATCCAACATGCTCCCATTACGGAGTAGAAGCAGTTCAAAAACACGGGGCAATTAAAGGAAGTATTTTAACTGTAAAAAGAATATCTAAATGCCATCCCTTTCATGAAGGTGGTATTGATCCCGTTCCTGATGAATGGCCTTTGAAAAAATAATAATACAAAGGCTATTTTTTCTTGCATTTTTTTCGAAAGTGCTGTAATCTAATGAAGTTATCTTTTTTCAAAACGTAATCATTACTATTTAGGAGAGTGAATAAATTGAAACGAATTTGTTTAGGAAGTATTCTTTTTCTTTTATTGTTACTTGCAGCTTGTGGAAACAATGAAGAGAATGTTGCAACTAAAGATCAGCAAGTACAAATATATACAACGGTGTATCCACTACAATACTTTGCTGAACGTATTGGAGGAGAATCTGTAAACGTCTCATCTATTTACCCAGCAGGAGCAAATGAACATACATTTGAACCAACCCAAAAGGATATGATGGCACTTGCAGATGCTGACTTGTTTTTTTACATAGGACTTGGCTTAGAAGGTTTTGTCGATAATGCTAAGAAGACTTTAGCAGAGGAACATGTGAAAATGGTAGCTACTGTGGATGCAGTATCAGATGAACAACTTGAAGAATCACATCACGTTCATGAAGAAGCTACTACTGAAGAAGCACATGATCACGAGCACGAGCACGAAGAAGCTACTACTGAGGAAGCACATGATCACGAGCACGAGGAAGCTACTACTGAGGAAGCACACGATCACGAGCACGAGGAAGCTACTACTGAGGAAGCACATGATCACGAGCACGAGGAAGCTACTACTGAGGAAGCACATGATCACGAGGATGAGGATGTAGCGGCTGAAGAGCATGACAGCCATGAAGGACATGATCATGGGGATATAGATCCACATGTTTGGATCTCACCTAAAATTAGTCAAAGCCTTGCACTTTCTATTAAGGACTCTTTAGTGGAAATTTCACCTGAACATCAAGAGACTTTTGAAAAAAACTATGAGGAACTTGTTAATGAACTTCAGAAACTAGATGCAGATTTTGAAGAAATGGCTCATACAGCAGCAAATAAAACCTTCTTTGTATCTCACGCTGCATTTGGTTATATAGCGAACACATACGGTTTAGAACAATTAGCAGTGGCTGGACTGAATTCACAAGATGAACCATCCCAAAAAGAACTGACTAAATTAATCGATTTGGCAGAAGAAAAAAATATAAACTATATTTTATTTGAGCAAAATGTTTCATCCAAACTAACAGAAGTGATTCAAAAGGAAATTGGCGCAGAAAGCTTGGTTCTACACAACTTAGGAGTATTATCAAAAGAAGATATCAATAACAAAGAAAATTATTTTACATTGATGAACAAAAACTTAGAGACATTGAAAACCGTTTTGAACTAATAGTGTAAAAGCATATAAATCAATAACCGTTCCTTTTGAGCAATACTTGTTACTATCGTTTTCGAAGTGCTTTGGACAGACGTAATGCTTTATTGATTACCGGGTGAATTTTTTAAGGATGCTTGTTGGATGTGACTTCCTTCACAACCAACAAGCATCCCTTTTTTTCGGTAATTTTTTCGCGTTTGCCTGTCCATCGCCCTTCTACAACTTCTAGAAACAGGCAAATACGTTTTTGGATAACTAGTGAAAAGCTACTTCCCTATACATAGAAGAAGCTCACGAAGATGCAATTTCGTTCGCTATCTTGCTACTTTATTGAGTATATACTTACTATTTCTTTAAAATTCCACTTATATATAAATCATCTACATTACACAATTATCATTAAATTATAGCTTCTCTAATTCAGAATCTTATAGTTGGATATATTGATCTTCGTTACAGGTCGCGACTCCAGTGGGATGAGTGAGACCACGCTAGCGACGGTGATAGCTCATCTCTCACCCCATGAAAAGCATCTACCTGAAAAGGAAATCAGTAGTATTAGTCAATCTTTCAAGTCCAATGAACCCAGTATTCATGGTATATATTTACTATCATATTAACTTTAATAATTCTCTTCTCACTAATTTATTTGCCCCATTGCGAGGCAGCGCATCTATAAAGTGATATTCCTTTGGAAGCTTGTATGATGCAATCTGAGTCTCCATAAAATTCTTTAACTCATCTATTGTAACTTGCTCGGTTACTACAACAAATGCTATTGGAACATGTCCCCATTTGTCATCCTGTCGACCTGTAACCCCTGCTTCAACAACTGATGGATGTTTTACTAGAGCTTGCTCCAATTCTGCCGGATAAATATTTTCACCACCAGATATGATTAAATCTGAGCGTCGATCAACAACGAACAAATATCCTTCCTCATCCAAATAACCAATATCTCCGGTATGAAGCCAGCTGTCTATTAGTGGTTTTTTGGACTCAGCTGCTCCAATATATCCTGTTGTCACATGGGGTCCCTTAATACAAATTTCTCCCATTTTTTCTTCCCCATCTATACGAACATCTGCAAAGAAAAGTGGCTTTCCGGCTGATCCTAGTTTACGAATAGCATCATCACTCGATAAGGTCGTCGTTTGTGAGGAGGTTTCGGTCATTCCATACGTTTGCAGTACTGGAATATTTCGTTCAATCGCTCGTTCTAAATAAGATAAAGGAACGGGACCCCCACCAACTAACATCGATTGAAATGAATCAGGAAAATGCTGATTTCTATTTTCTAGAACGGATACAATGCGTTGAAGCATAACCGAAACTAAAGACATTCTAGTAGCTGCTCCATCTAATATTTCATCTACTACTTTTTCTGGATCAAATTTAGTATGTAGACTTACCTTCATTCCATATAACACAGATCGCATAAGAATAGAAAATCCACTTATATGAAACAATGGTACTATACATAGCCAGCAATCGTCTGGATGAATACCTAAATGGAGTGCTGAACCAGTTGCATTCATCACATGATTTTCTAGCGATTGGCGTACTCCTTTTGGTCTTCCTGTAGTACCTGATGTATACATAATGGAAATAGTTCGTTCTTTAGGCCAATCCCTGTCTATAGGATAAGCTTTTCTTTCATGACTATAAATATCATTAAATGAAAACCTTTGACTATAGCTAATTATTCTTTCATGATTATCTATAAGTAATATATCTGGTTTACTATCATGGAGCTGATAATTTAATTCTACTTCACTTAAACGTTCATTTAGCATAACTAATTCACAGCTAAGTTGAAGGCAACCATGTATGGCAATTACTAGTTCTGCATTAGAGCTTGATAAAATAGCTATTCTCATGCCAGGTTGAATTCCTTTAGCATGAAGTCTCTCTGCAAATTCATTTGCTTCGTTATAAAGTTGCCCGAATGTCCACACCTCTCCCATAAAGCGTAACGCAATGCGATCTGGTGTTAAGTGGGCACGTTTTAATAGTAAATTAGGAAACATTTTGTACTCCTTTTATTATAATTTACATATGTCGATTTCCTATGTAAAAAAGCCATCCTATAAAGGACAGCTTTTTACTTGCAGGATGCTATGCATCACGGAAAACGTGGGAATTGACCAAAATCTGGTTTGCGTTTTTCTTTAAAAGAATCGCGGCCTTCTTTTGCCTCATCCGTTGTATAGTAAAGCAGAGTTGCGTCACCTGCTAATTGTTGAAGACCTGCTAAACCATCCGTGTCTGCATTCATCGCAGCTTTTAAGAAACGTAGTGCTGTTGGACTCATTTCTAGCATTTCCTCACACCATTGAACAGTTTCATCCTCTAATTGCGCGTATGGAACTACCGTATTGACTAATCCCATATCAAGTGCTTGCTGTGCATCATATTGACGGCATAAGTACCAAATTTCACGTGCTTTTTTATGTCCGATAATACGTGCTAAATAACCAGAACCGTAGCCGGCATCAAACGATCCAACCTTAGGTCCAGTTTGTCCAAATCTCGCATTATCAGCAGCAATTGTTAAATCACATACTACATGTAAAACATGTCCTCCTCCAATTGCATAACCAGCTACCATTGCTACTACAGGTTTAGGGATTACACGTATAAGACGTTGTAAATCTAGTACGTTTAAACGTGGAATTTCGTCTTCTCCTACATATCCACCATGGCCACGTACTTTTTGGTCTCCACCTGAACAGAATGCATGCTCACCTTCACCAGTTAAAATAATGACACCTACATTTTGATCGTCACGAGCACGAGAAAATGCATCTATCATTTCCATTACTGTTTTAGGGCGAAATGCGTTACGCACCTCCGGACGGTTAATTGTTACCTTAGCAATCCCGTTGTAGAACTCATACTTAATGTCTTCATATGTATGTAATGTTGTCCATTCGCGAGTCATTTTACATCCTCCTTTAAAATAATATCCTTTACTATTGTAGCAAACAATTCAGGATTTTCCACATGAATTGCATGTCCTACATCTCTTATTTCTATATGTGCAACATCTGGAAGGTATTTTTTCATCTTTTTCGCAAGCTTGCTAAATTTTTCATCTAGCTCTCCTGTTAACAAAAATGTCAGTGTGTTAATTTCTTCGAGCTTGTGCCAATAGGAAGGTTGCACCCCTGTACCAAATCCACGTAAGCTATTAGCTAGGCCAATTTCAGAACCCGCAAGTCGTTCCTCTCGTATCTGCTGCTGTGTCTCCAAAGACAATTGGCGTTGAGTATGAAATAAAGGAATCCCTTCCCAAAAATGCACAAAGGATGTGAGCCCTTTATCCAATATTCGATCAGCAAGGAGCTCATCTGATTGTTTTCTATTTAAACGTTGTTCTATCTCAGTAATACCAGGGGAACTACTTTCAAGGATTAACCTATCAACAGGATATCGGCTTGCATAGGATAGAGCTAATCGACCACCCATTGAATAACCAACTAGCGTAAAATTACTCCACTTAAGCTGATGAAACAATGCATGTAAGTCTGCTATCTGCTCCTCTACAGCGTAACGGGTTGAATCCAAAGGCTTCGAAGTTACTCCGTGACCGATAAGATCAATGGTTAAAATATCAAATGTATTGGGTAGAAAAGAAATTACTTCATTCCATGTATTTGTAGAACCTGTAAAACCATGCAATAACACTATTCTTTCCTTAGCCCCATTATTATATCTGTTGAAATGGATATCAATCCCTCGGACATTTACAGTTGTACTTTCCAAACCGAGTCCAGCTCCTTCGAAATTTCATCCCATAATTTGCGATGTGTTTCTGTATTAACTTGTCTATTCGTAAATACCTCGATAATACGAATATCCTTTAACTTCTCCCCAGTAAGGGCTGCTTTAAAATCTTCCTTCGAATGAACGGCAGAGTATTGTGCATTATACATACCTGCTATATGTGAAAACTCTAATCCTGTCGGAGTACCAAATAAATGCTCAAAATAATTGGTTTCTGTAGACTGAGGTAAATAAGAGAAAATACCACCGCCATCATTATTCATAACGATAATTGTCATATCGGTACGGTGGAATCGAGTCACAATCAAACCATTCAAATCATGTAAGAACGCTAAGTCCCCTATTAGCAAATACCCTGGACGATTTAAAGCTGCTTGAGCTCCGATTGCTGTAGAAACTACTCCGTCGATTCCATTAGTTCCTCTGTTTGCATAGAGCTGAATATCTTTGGACGTTTTATTGAAAAAAGTATCAAGGTCTCGTATTGGCATACTGCTACTAGCAAATAAATAGGAATTATCTTGTAGTGTTTCAAACAACATGCCTGCCAATGCACCTTCATCTGTTTCATTTTGAATATAGCTGTTCACATGATTAGTAGCAATTTCATTTGCTTGAGACCAGGAATCGGCATATTTAGAGGAAGCTTTTTCAAGTGTTTTTATCCATAATGCCCCTGCCTCAACCTGAACATGATGTGTAGCGATATGAAGTGAATCACGAAAAATAGGACTTTCATCTACAACGATAAATACTGAAGGCTTACAAGACTTTAAAAACAGCATTAATGGCTTGGAAACAGGCTGTGCCCCAAAACGAACGACTACATTAGGAACAGCCACTTTTTTAAAAGCATCATTTTTTAGAATTGCATCATATTGATCTATACATAAATCCATACATTCGTCAGGTATGGATGCCCGTAAATTAGATAAAGGGTCCACTAGAACTGGCCACCGTACTTGTTTTGCAAATTCCCAAAAACCATCAGTAGTTTGAAGTGAATCTCCTACTATAAATAATCCTCTCTCCTCATTTTGTAGTATATCTTTATACCATTCTAGAAACTCTGCACTTGGCACTAACTTTCCTATTTCCGAAACTTGCATGTTCACATTTGATGTTGTTTGTTCCATATCAAGTAATAACGGTTCACGGAATGGTACATTTATATGGACTGGTCCCATCGGAAAAACTCTAGATGTAGACACTGCGCGCTGAATATGACGCTCTACAAAAGCAAGACTCTCTTCATTTTGTTCGGGTAGTGGGAAATCTACACTCCACTTCACATGCTTTCCGTACAAATGAAGTTGATCGATTGCTTGTGGAGCTCCTACCTCTCTGAGTTCATGAGGCCGATCAGCTGTAATGACCAACAAAGGTACACGTGCGTAATATGCTTCCACTATCGCTGGGAAAAAATTTGCTGCTGCTGTTCCTGAAGTACATAAAAGAACAACAGGATTTTTTTTAGCTTTCGCAATACCAAGCGCAAAGTAACCAGCCGAGCGCTCATCTATTTGTCGATAAAATTGAAATCCTTCATGTTTAGCAAATGCATACGCAAGTGGAGTAGACCTTGAGCCAGGACACATTACTATATCCTGAACTCCTGCCTGTTTAATCGTTTCTACTAAGTGATTTACATAAGAAGTTAAATACTCGATGTTAGTCATTCATGTTTCCTCCAAGAGTTCGAAGCATCGGACGGAACTTCACTCGTGTTTCTTCAAATTCTTCTAAAGAGGATGATTCAGCAACAATTCCGCCACCTGCATATAAGTAGGCATGTTCATTTTCCACTAAAGCAGAACGTATCCCAACTGCGAACTCCCCGTCTCCTTCAGCATTTATCCAACCGATTGGAGCAGCATAATATCCACGATTCATCTGTTCGGATTCACGAATAATTTTAATCGCATCCTGACGAGGCTCTCCTCCTAATGCAGGTGTTGGGTGTAAAGCTTGTACTAATTCAAATAATGAAGACTCCTTTTTAAGGTCTCCTTCAATTGGAGAATATAGATGTTGGATATCTCTAATCTTCATAAGCTTTGGTCTAGTTGGTACTTTAATATCCTCACAATATTGCATAAATACCTTCTTAATCATTTCTACAACATATTTATGCTCACCTAAGTTTTTGGAATCTGTTAATAATGAATCTCCTAACTCTTTGTCCTCGAGAGAATTCTTCCCTCTTCTAATGGAACCCGCAAGCCCTGCAGATTGAGCTTTATTATTCTCCACTTTTACAAGTCGCTCAGGAGTTGCGCCAAAGAATATTTTTTCATCATTCTCTAGACCAAATAAATAACTTTCTGGTTGCTCCATCGATGCATTATATATTGCCGTTGCAGGAGAAAAAGTATCATTAAATGTTAGTTTTAGAGATCGGGCAATTACTACTTTTTGTATCTCATCTTCTCGGATTCTCTTCGTTACATCCTCTACAGCGTGCAAATATTCATCTTTCAAGCGATCTTCTCGTTTGATTAGTGTTGGTTTAGCATGTACCTTTAACTCTTTTACCTGAGCAGTGTGTATTAACGCATCTCTTTCTATACGTAGTTGTTCAAAAGGTTCCATGCTTTTCACTTCATCCGTTATATAATGAATATTAACGAATGCTTGGTCATGCTGAATAACTAATTGAAATTTAGATACGACAAAGAAGGCAGAAGGGAACGTATCCCATTCCGATGAAACCTTGTTTTTAGGATCAAATGAAAATCCACCAAATAGAATTGGAGATACATCTGCCTTTTCCTTTAATGAAGACTGGCATAGTTCCTTCCACTTCGTATCAATATCCTTGTATCTATTATCTTCTAAATTATTTGCAATAATATGAGCATGTCCCAATCCTACTAAAGTTAACGTCTTCTCTTTGTTTTGCCAAAAATAACGTTTCCCTCTATATAATTCATCCCCTGCTTCAAAGAATGCCTGGGCAGACAATCTTGAGACTTCTATTGTTTCCGTATAAAAACGGTATTTTGTATCAATGGTACCGGTGGTTTTCGGCATAAATATGACCTCCGTTTAATAACTACTCTTTTATCTAGTTTAATTAAATTACTCTACCCTTAATCATACATCTTTCTACACATTTCAGCACACATTTAGCCATAAATTTATGCTAAAATTGAGATTGGATTCTTTTAAAGGAGAGAAAAATTATGTCACATGAATTTCAAGCAGATAAAGGTTGGCGCGTTTGGTGGAAATTAACAAGGCCACATACCCTTACTGCTTCATTTGCACCTGTTTTTTTAGGTACAATGATTGCCCTATACGAGGCAAATATTGACTGGCTATTATTTATTGCTATGTTATTAGCTTGCCTTCTTATACAAGCTGCTACAAATATGTTTAACGAGTATTATGATTTTGTACGAGGACTTGATAGTGAGGAATCGGTAGGTATAGGAGGAGCAATAGTACGTAATGGTGTAAAACCCAAAACCGTTATGCAACTAGCTCTATTACTATATTTAATAGCAGCTATTTTAGGAATTTATATTTGTTATGAAAGCTCTTGGCTATTATTAGTAGTTGGTGCAATTTCTATGGCCGTTGGATACTTCTATACTGGTGGACCTTACCCTATTTCTAGTACTCCATTTGGAGAGTTATTCAGTGGATTGTTCATGGGAATGCTCATTGTTTTAATTGCAGTATATATTCAAGTTGGTTCAGTACCACTATTTGCTGTTTGGTTATCTGTACCAAGTGCCCTGTTAGTTGCTGCAATAATGCTTTCTAATAATATTCGCGATTTAGTCGAAGACACCATAGGTGGACGAAAAACGATGGCTATATTAGTTGGTAGGAAGAACGCCATTACTATTTTAGCTTCTTATTTTATTTTGTCTTATCTTTGGATTATTGCTTTAGTTGTTTTGCAAATAATCACTCCATGGAGTTTATTGGTTTTGTTAAGTATGAAAAAACCTATACATGCGATAAAACTATTTAAACAAACAGAAAATCCAGTTCAGGTTGCGCCTGCTATGAAAGACACCGCACTTACGAATACGATTTTTGTATTCCTTTTAGGCTTAGGTCTATTGATTGGCTATTATGTATAATATTTTAAAAAACCAGAATGCTATTAAAAAGCTAGCACTCTGGTTTTTTTCTTATTTATATGATAATAACTCTGCTTTAAGTACACCTTTTTTATCGACAAGCTTGATAATTCCGATTCCGGGTGCGATATAGAACGTGTAGCCATAGTTTGTACGAACAACTACCACGTTTTGGAATGTTCCGGCTTTTACTTTAACCGTACTAGTAGTACTTTCCACAAATACATTATAAAAAGCTTGATTGTTGTCCTCTGTTAGATAATATTCTCTCGTTGTTTTTCCTTCAATCAATGGAAAAGCGAGATCAAGTATGGCCCAATCTGTATGACTTACCCCAAATATTAAACGATCTTTACGTTCAATATAAGTAAAATTATTTAGGATATCACCTTTCTTCTTTAAAAAAGCTTCCGTCATATCGTATTCAGAATTATAGGAATCACTAACAGTAAATTCATTTTGTGTATTTTCAGTAAAGCTAGGAGAATAAACAAGCTTCATCCCTGCTTTTGGTGTTAGCCCACCTATTACTTCTTTATTAAGCAAAGCTAGCTTACTTTTAGATGGAGTTTCATATTTCACTTTAGAACCTTTTTGTATGAAACTACTTGCCCCTACTCCATATAAGCCACCATTTGTTCCCTTATACGTATAGACTCTATATTCATCACCTTTTTTTAGTGTGCGTACTTTATTAAGTGATCCATTGGAGCCAACTTTAACTAAATTCGTGTCTGCAAGAATTGTTACTTTACCTATTTGCCCTTGTTTTAACTCTGTTTTTCCCCACATAACTTTGTTTGTAGCTGCGTCTGCTTGCATGTGACCTAAGCTTGTGAAGCCTAACGCTAGTACAAGTATGAGCATAACTTTACTAAATTTTTGAAACAACTATAACCTCTCCCTTCAATAGAAATGATATCATATTTTAAATTCACTCTATATATAACCTAGGGTTCATTATTTATGCGTTATCACTGGTCATTATGTTGTATGCATTCTATTGAATGACCGTTCCATACATCGACATAGAAAAAGAGAAAGGAATAAAATAAAAGTTAAAAATAAAAAAAGGTAACCAATGATTGGTTACCTTTTTTTGAGTATGACCCCTACGGGATTCGAACCCGTGTTACCGCCGTGAAAGGGCGGTGTCTTAACCGCTTGACCAAGGGGCCAATATATGGCGGAGAAGGAGGGATTTGAACCCTCGCGCCGGTTGCCCGACCTACACCCTTAGCAGGGGCGCCTCTTCAGCCACTTGAGTACTTCCCCATATATGGCTCCGAAGGTAGGACTCGAACCTACGACCGATCGATTAACAGTCGATTGCTCTACCACTGAGCTACTTCGGAATAATGGTGGGCCTAAATGGACTCGAACCATCGACCTCACGCTTATCAGGCGTGCGCTCTAACCAGCTGAGCTATAGGCCCATTATTTTGGAGCGGGTGAAGAGAATCGAACTCTCATCATCAGCTTGGAAGGCTGAGGTTTTACCACTAAACTACACCCGCATTAAATGGTGGCTCAGGACGGAATCGAACCGCCGACACAAGGATTTTCAGTCCTTTGCTCTACCGACTGAGCTACTGAGCCTCTTCAATTTTAAATTAAGCTAATTATTCAAGCCAAATTTCCAATTGATATGTATTAACATTCATATATAAATGGCGGTCCCGACCGGGATCGAACCGGCGATCTCCTGCGTGACAGGCAGGCATGTTAACCGCTACACCACGGGACCATTTGGTTGCGGGGACAGGATTTGAACCTGCGACCTTCGGGTTATGAGCCCGACGAGCTACCACTGCTCCACCCCGCGACGTTAATATATTTACAAAATCGATGGTACATTGCTTAAAAATAGTGAGACACATTCTTCGGCTTACACCTGCATCAATTAGATTAAAATGGAGGAGGAAGAGGGATTCGAACCCCCGCGCGGTATGACCCGCCTGTCGGTTTTCAAGACCGATCCCTTCAGCCAGACTTGGGTATTCCTCCAAGATATTGATGGTGGACCTTGCAGGACTCGAACCTGCGACCGGACGGTTATGAGCCGTCTGCTCTAACCAACTGAGCTAAAGGTCCTTAAGATGGCGGCAGAGGGAGTCGAACCCACGACCTTTCGGGTATGAACCGAGTGCTCTAGCCAACTGAGCTACACCGCCAAGATTTCAACTTTTTTTAAAATGGTGGAGCCTAGCGGGATCGAACCGCTGACCTCCTGCGTGCAAGGCAGGCGCTCTCCCAGCTGAGCTAAGGCCCCGAAAATAATAACTGGTCGGGAAGACAGGATTCGAACCTGCGACCCCTTGGTCCCAAACCAAGTGCTCTACCAAGCTGAGCTACTTCCCGTCAAATATGGTGCGCTCGGCAGGACTCGAACCTGCAACCTCTTGATTCGTAGTCAAGTGCTCTATCCAATTGAGCTACGAGCGCATATGTTTTTCATAAAAGTGGTGCCGAGGACCGGAATCGAACCGGTACGGTAGTCACCTACCGCAGGATTTTAAGTCCTGTGCGTCTGCCAGTTCCGCCACCCCGGCACTTTAGTGAATCTTTGGAGCGGAAGACGAGGTTCGAACTCGCGACCCCCACCTTGGCAAGGTGGTGTTCTACCACTGAACTACTTCCGCTCGATTATTAAATTAAATGGTGCGGGTGAAGGGAGTCGAACCCCCACGCCTTGCGGCGCTAGATCCTAAGTCTAGTGCGTCTGCCAGTTCCGCCACACCCGCATACATAATTCACTAAAAAGTGATGAGCCATGTAGGATTCGAACCTACGACCCTCTGATTAAAAGTCAGATGCTCTACCAACTGAGCTAATGGCTCTAAAAATGGTGCCGGAGAAAGGACTTGAACCCTCAACCTACTGATTACAAGTCAGTTGCTCTACCAGTTGAGCTACTCCGGCAGGAGTAAATATATGGTGGAGGATGACGGGCTCGAACCGCCGACCCTCTGCTTGTAAGGCAGATGCTCTCCCAGCTGAGCTAATCCTCCATGGGTAATATTATTTTATTGCAAGCCCAGCGACGTCCTACTCTCACAGGGGGAGACCCCCAACTACCATCGGCGCTGAAGAGCTTAACTTCCGTGTTCGGTATGGGAACGGGTGTGAC
>FOUN01000029.1 GCA_900114885.1 Psychrobacillus psychrodurans | reverse complement strand
AATTTAAAAAAGCTGCCGCCTGCAAAATACAGACAGCAGCTTCAACAAGTTGCCTAACCTTTTTCAAAATGTCCTTTACAAAGGGTACAGTTTATTTTTTGGGTCTATCCTTTTTATTGTTTTAGATATAAGATGAAATAAAGATAATTCGACATTGTTGTTGTAATATTCAAAAGTTTGTCGCAATATAACGAAAATGTATTATAAAAGCCTTATTTTTAATAAGAATAAAGGATATTAGGAAATTAAAGAGAATAGTATCTGAGTGAAAAATTACAAAAGGTGGATGAGAAAATGGAAAAGGTAAAAATTGCAATTGTAGATGACAATAAAGACTTAATTCGTACGATGGAATCCTACTTTGATCAGCATCCTGAAATCGAGATAATAGGGACTGCAGCAAATGGGAAACTTTGTTTAGAACTTTTAGAGAATATTCAGCCGGATGTATTACTACTCGACATTATAATGCCACATTTAGATGGAATTGCTGTTTTAGATAATCTACAAAAAGACAATAAACTTAAAGATATCCAAGTAATCATGCTCACCGCGTTTGGACAAGAGGATGTCATGAAACAAGCTGTAGATTTGGGAGCATCCTATTTTATGCTGAAGCCTTTTGAATTCGAACGCTTAGTAACTCAAATTAAACAAGTAGCAGCCAAAAAAGGTTTTGTTCAAGAAGCGCCTGTAAAAACTAGTCCCGAGAAAGAAGCATTACAAAATAAGCGTATGATTGACAATACAATAACGAATGTTATTAAAGAGATTGGTGTTCCTGCACATATTAAAGGATACTCCTATCTACGAGAGGCTATCCAAATGGTTTATAGTGATATTGAATTGCTAGGCTCCATTACAAAGGTTTTATATCCAGAAATAGCTAAAAAATTTCAAACGACACCATCTCGTGTAGAACGAGCAATTCGACATGCTATAGAGGTAGCGTGGAACCGTGGAAACTATGAAACTATTTCTAAATTGTTCGGCTACACTGTCCATCATTTAAAATCAAAACCTACTAACAGTGAATTTATAGCAATGATCGCAGATAAAATTCGTATGGAGAATATGGCTAGTTAAATGTTCCTGTTACCGGACTAATCATAAATTATAAACCTTCCAATTTATTAAATAACTAGATTTTAATTTAAAAGCATATAAACTTGCCACCAATAAAGCCAACGAATTTATAATTCGCTGGTTTTTTTGATGAATAAGTTGTTCACTAGTTATTCAAAAGCATACTTAGTTTTTCTAAAAAGTAAATAGGTGAATCAATCTCATAAAGAATTTTATATAGTTAAATCCGAACAACGCTAATTTCCGCTCTAGGCGGACGCTTTCCGCGGGCACGGCTTCATCTCCTCGTCACTAGAAAACATATGCTCCTGCGGGGCATTCAGCTCGGGCTGTTCCCGTTGATTGGAGTCGCCGCCTTGCCACACCAATCAACGGGATTACTTTTAAAAAACAAATATATTATTACGATATTAAACAAACATTCATATTTTTAAAGTTAGGTTTAGGTGCTTTATTCACAGTTTTACTAATTTACAAAAGGAAGAATGAGGACTTTTTATATTGGTAAGAATTATTATTAATATTACTTTGTACCCTTTAATAGAGTTTTTCTATAAGTCTAAATATCTGTATTGGTTCTAGTGGAATTAATTAATAATAATTAAAATTAGGTATTAATAGCGATATTTTTAGCAAATTCAAAATTTTTAGCACTCTATTTTTAATAGTGAGTATAATAATGATGAGAGGAAGTGTTCGGAGTTATGATAATCATTGAGAATGATGAAATAATGCTTTCTGCAGATAATGGACGAGTATTTATGACTATTAAAAAAGATCATTACAATCTTAAGAAAGTTGATGAATTAACTAGAAATCATCCAAGGCTGAAGATTTCTAACTTTATGGCCGTAAAAAAAGCTGTAGAAAGTGGTTCACACGATCCTATTGAGGTAGGAAGCTGGATCGATAGTATGGAGTTAGAGATAAGTATTGATAAAATGGAAGCGTTAATCACTATCTACGAGTCTCAGAACTTTATACGAGAAAACTTAGAAAGTCTACAAAAGAATATACAAAAATTACTTCAGGACAATGAAATTGTATTCGGTCAGCAACCATTAGATTTAAATTCGATTAAAACGGGTAAATCATACATAATTGCAAAAGGAGTTCCACCTGAAAAAGGTGCTAATGCCAAAATATCTTATTTACAGCAAGCAGAAAAAACACCAGTAATCAATGAAGATGGCAAAGCTGATTACTTTGATATGAACTTCATCGTAGAGATTGATGAGGGATCATGGCTTGGTGAAAAAATTCCTGCACAGCAAGGAACAGAGGGTAAGAATATTCTTGGAGAATCCGTACCTTCATTGATGGGTGATGATTTACCTCTAAAATATGACACTAAATCCGCGTATGAAGTGGAAGAGGACGGTAAGACAGTTTTACGTTCAAAAACAAAAGGAGTAATTGGAGAAGTAAACGGAGTACTTACGGTTCAAAAGCATCTTGTCATCGATGGTGATGTGGGATTGGAGACAGGTAATTTGAAATTTGACGGCTCTATTCAAGTTAGAGGAACTGTAATGGCTGGTTATTCAATAGTCTCTTCCGGTGATATCTCCATTGAATCAAATGAAGGCGTACATTCAGCAGAACTTATAAAATCGACAGAAGGAGACGTGTTCATAAAAGGTGGCATATTTGGCAGAGGAATCACAAAAGTAGAGGCACATCATAATATATTTGTTAAACATGCTAATGAATGTACTTTAGAGGCAAAGGATACTATTCACATTGGATTTTATTCTTTAGGGTCTAAGATTTTCTGTAATGAATTGATATTAGATGAGCGCAAAGGGAAGATTATTGGTGGTAAAGCTATTGCTATCAATTCAATCACATCTGCATATACGGGAAACAATTCAGAAAGGAAAACGGAATTGGTAGTCCAAGGAATAGACAGAAAAATTCTAACGGAAAATGCGAAAACAAAAGCACAAGAGATGATGAAGTTACAGGAAGAAACGACTAAGCTCAATTTTAGTTTAAGTCAATTAAATCAATTTAAGAGTTCAATGTCTGTTCAACAAGTAGCTGTATATGAACAAACGAAGCAAAAATATAATGAAATTCAACGTGAAGTGAAAGAGTTAGATGAGGAGATTCAGCGGATTTTGAAAATGTTAAGACACACGTCAGATTATTTTATCGATATTAAAAGAGAAGCAAATCCAGGTACGGTTATTCAAATTGGAAACAAATCGTCTTATCTAACAAAACAAACCCAAGGGAAATTCAAATTGGAAAATGGGGAGTTAAATGTCTAATATACCTGTGTATGCTCACCGTGGTGCTGCAGCAAAAACAGTTGAAAATTCTATGAAAGCGTTTAAAAGAGCTGTAAAGCTAGGAGTAGATGGGATTGAACTAGATTTACAGCTTTCAGCAGACGGCGTACCTTTTGTTACGCATGATATTGATTTTTTTCGATTAGCGGGAAATAAACGAAGAATTACTGATATGCTTGCAGAGGAAGTATTGCAGCTAAAACTTGGTCGGGTGTTCTACCGTAAGTTTTTCTATTCTAAAGTAGTGACCTTTGATGAATTCATTCACTATGTGACCCCATTAGGAATAAAATTAAATGTAGAATTGAAGGAATCTTTTCTTGGGAAAAATGAAAAAATTCGAGAGGTCGTAGAAAAAGCTTCACACATTTCAGATGTTCACTTTTCTTCCTTCGAATTTAGTATCCTGCAAACAATACACGCGATGGGAAGAGAAGTCCAAACAGCTTTTATTGGCAAAAAAAATTCAGATTGGGATTATGTGTTGTCTATTAAAGAAATAGATGCAATTCACTTCAATAAAAAATTTTACGATACTAATTTAATGAAGAGAGTATGGGATGCTGGTTTTCCAATGCGCTTTTATAACATAAAGGGCAACGAAAAGTATATTCAGAATCCACATGAATCTGTAATTGGATGGATCACTGATTACCCAGAAAAAGTAATTCAACAACAAAAAAGACCAGGTTAAAGACGGCCGGTCCACTAAAAATAAATACGTAGATATACCTGATTTCCACTCTGAGAGTTCGCATGAAACGGATGTTAGTAGTATTATTCATTCTTTTAAGTGCCATAAATCCAGTGTTCACGGAATTTTGTCTTTCAAAAAAGACGTAGACTTTTATTATAAGTCTACGTCTTTTTTCTTTTGAAATCGTGGAGCTACTTTCCCATTTTTACGATCACGGTTCAATAAGAACCCTGCAAAGAAGCCTAATCCTAGAACCGTAAATATTAATCCGCTTATAAATTGTATGACCAAGCCACCAATAGGGAGGATTTGTAATCCGAAAAATGTATCTCTCATTAATTTAATCCCAAATGCTGCTAAAATTCCAGGAATTAATAACACGATTAAAGCCGCTAAACGAGCCATTTTTTTCACTCCTGTTCTTACTAATTTAATTTTACTATCAACAATATGATTGTCAACGAAAGAAACTTGCGTTATGATAAATGAGAAGTGCAATAAGTTGCAGATGATTAATGGGGGTGTGCATATTCTTGCAAAACATACTTATAGTAGGTGCTGGTAATGGAGGATGTGCACTTTTGAAATTGATACAACAGGCTGAATATCTTCAAGTCAAAGCTATTGTAGACATTGATGAAAAAGCTCCCGGGCTAAAACTTGCAAAAGAGACTAATATTCCTACGTTTAAAGATTGGAAACCTCTCCTAAATGATGATATTCAGATCATCATTGATGTTACGGGAAACAAAGAGGTATTTCATGAGCTTCTTGCAAATAGGCCAGCCACTGCGGTATTAATACCGGGCGAGATTGCCAACTTAATTGTTTCACTTTTAGAAGAGAAAAATAAGTATATAAACATTATTGATCACAAAACGATGATGCAGGAGTTAATCTTCAGTTCTGTTGAAGAAGGTATGATTGGAATTGATGATCAAGGCATCGTAAATTTATTTAACAAAAGTGCAGAAAGAATGACACAAATATCTGTCGAAAATGCCATTGGAAAACATGTGCATGAAGTAATTTCCTTAAGTGAATTACCTAAAGTATTCGATACGGGTCGTGTCGAACTAAACAAAGAACTCATTCTTGAAAGCGGTACCAAAATTGTCACCTCGCGTTATCCGATGATAAATGAAGAAGGAAAACAAGTCGGGGCATTTGCAGTTTTCAAGGATATTTCGGAAGTAGTTCGACTAGCTGAAGAAATTACAAACCTAACAGAAATTCAAAAAATGCTAGAGGCAATTATCTATTCAAGTGAAGATGCTATTTCCGTTGTGGATGAAGAGGGTAAAGGTATTCTTATTAACCCTGCTTACACAAGAATAACTGGATTTAGCGAAGCAGAAGTAATTGGGCAACCCGCAACAGCTGATATTTCCGAAGGGGAAAGTATTCACCTAAAAGTGTTGCAAACTCGCAAGCCTGTTCGTGGTGTTAATCTACGAGTAGGGAAACTGAAAAAAAATGTTATCGTCAATGTAGCGCCTATCATCGTTAACCAACAGTTAAAAGGTAGTGTTGGAGTAATACACGATATGACTGAAATGCGCGGGCTAATGAAAGAATTAGATCATGCTCGCACGCTAATCAGAACGTTAGGGGCAACATATAGCTTTGAAGATATTGTCGGTACATCAAACGAAATAAACTTCACGATTGAGCAAGCAAAGTTAGCAGCAAGCGTTTCAGTAACCGTACTTTTAAGGGGAGAGGTTGGTGCTGGAAAAGACTTATTTGCTCTTGCAATACACAGTGAAAGTAATCGATCGCATTATCCGTTCCTTCGTGTAAACTGTAGCTCAACGGAAGAACATTTGCTAGAAACAGAGTTGTTTGGGTCTGAAAAAGATGGGTTTATACAACCTGGGATTTTTGAACAAGCAATAAATGGTACAATTTTCTTGGACGAAGTTGGGGAACTTACGAAAAAGACACAGGCAAAGCTGCTACGTGTTCTGAGAGAAAATGCAATCATTCGAGTAGAGGGAACGACATCAATACCTGTAGATGTGAGAATCATCGCATCAAGTAGTTTGAACCTCGAAAAAGCAATGCTAGAAGGTACTTTTAGAGAAGATTTTTATTATCAATTGAATCGGATGCCAATACATATTCCTTCCTTACGTAATCGTAAACAGGATATTCCGGCAATAGCAGAGCATTTGCTCGTGAAGTTAAATCAAGAATTTGGTCGGAATGTTGAAGGTTTTTCAGAAGAAGCAATGAAGAGTTTACTTCTATATGACTGGCCGGGGAATGTTCGAGAGTTGGAAAATGTCATCAGTCGTTCGATGATATTTTTGCAGCCAAATGATCGAACGGTAGAAGAATACCATCTACCAAAGTCAATGTTGGTTATACCAAGTGAGGACAAGGGAGAGACTTCACTTGGTACGTTAGCAGAACAAATGGATGAAATGGAAAAGAAAGTATTGGCACAAGCATTAAAACTTTCTGGGGGAAATAAATCACGAACCGCCAAACAACTTAACATTTCACTCCGCACGCTTTATTACAAATTAGAAAAATATCATTTAGCATAAATGGGAGACACTTCAAACAATAGGGGTATTGAATATATAAGTAAGGCCCATTTAACTACTAGGAGGAACTACACATGGAAATCTTTAAATATATGGAAACTTATGATTACGAACAATTGGTATTCTGCCAAGATAAAACTTCAGGGTTAAAAGCGATAATTGCAATTCATGATACTACTTTAGGTCCTGCACTTGGTGGGACACGTATGTGGAATTATGCAACTGAAGAAGAAGCGATTGAGGATGCATTACGCCTTGCAAAAGGTATGACTTATAAAAATGCAGCAGCTGGATTAAATCTTGGTGGTGGAAAAACTGTAATTATTGGAGATCCATTAAAGGATAAAAATGAAGAAATGTTCCGTGCTTTTGGTCGCTTCATCCAGGGGTTAAATGGTCGTTATATTACAGCTGAAGACGTTGGAACAACTGTAGCGGATATGGACTTAATCCATGAGGAGACTAATTATGTAACTGGTATTTCAGAAGCATTTGGTTCTTCAGGTAATCCATCGCCTGTAACAGCTTACGGTGTTTATGTAGGGATGAAAGCAGCAGCTAAAGAAGCATTTGGCTCAGATTCTTTAGAGGGTAAAACTGTAGCAGTACAGGGTGTTGGTAATGTTGCATACACGCTTTGCGAATACTTACACAAAGAAGGCGCAAAACTAATTGTTGCAGATATTAACCAAGCATCGGTTGACCGTGCAGTGAATGCATTCGGAGCAGTTCAAGTTGATGTTAATGATATCTATTCGCAAGAAGCAGATATTTTTGCTCCTTGTGCTTTAGGTGCGATTATTAATGACAATACAATTCCACAACTAAAAGCGAAAGTAATTGCTGGTTCAGCAAACAACCAATTACGTGATACAACGCATGGAGATACAATTCATGAGATGGGCATTGTCTATGCACCAGACTATGTTATTAATTCAGGTGGCGTTATCAATGTAGCGGATGAATTATATGGCTACAATGCGGAGCGTGCGATGAAACGTGTAGCTACAATTTACGATAAAATTGAACGCATTTTTGAAATCTCAAAACGCGATGGCGTGCCATCATATGTTGCTGCTGACCGTTTGGCGGAAGAACGTATTGCACGTGTAAGCAAATCACGTAGTCAATTCTTACAAAATGGTAAACATATCTTAAACGGACGTTAATACAACAACTAATTTCATCTATTGAACTAAAGTAGGCCGTCTTTCTTTTAAAGTAAAGCGGCCTTCTTAGATGGATATTAAAGGAGATGGTAAAGTTGGCAAAAGATTATGATGTAGTAATTATTGGTGGTGGTACGGGCGGATATGTTGCTGCTATACGTTCGGCTCAACTTGGATTAAAAACAGCAATCGTTGAAAAAGGAAATTTAGGTGGTACTTGTTTACATAAAGGGTGTATTCCTAGTAAAGCTTTGCTTCGTAGTGCGGAAGTATATGCAACTACTAAAAATCATGCAGCTGACTTCGGTGTAAATACTGGAGAGGTAACACTCGATTTTAGTCGCGTACAGGCACGAAAGGAATCGATTGTTAACCAATTACATCAAGGTGTGCAAGGGTTGATGAAAAAAGGCAAAATAGATGTATATGAAGGTACAGGAAGAATGTTAGGACCTTCTATCTTTTCACCTTCTCCAGGTGGAACTATATCTATAGAAATGAATAATGGCGACGAAAATGAAATGCTTATACCTAAAAATGTAGTAATCGCCACTGGCTCTAGACCACGTACTTTACCAGGATTAACAATTGACGGCGAATTTGTCATGAGCTCTGATGAAGCTTTAGCAATGACAGAGTTACCAAAAACTATGTTAATCGTAGGTGGCGGAGTTATTGGAATAGAATGGGCATCTATGCTTAATGATTTTGGAGTAGAGGTAACGGTGGTCGAGTATGCAGATCGTATTATACCGACTGAAGACAAGGATATCTCGAAAGAAATGCAAAAGCTACTTGCTAAAAAGGGTATAACATTTGTTACAAGTGCAAAAGTACTTCCAGAGACATTAGAAACAAGAGAAAAAGAAGTACAAATTTCTGCAGAGATAAATGGTGAAATGAAAACCTTTATAGCAGAAAAAATGTTAGTTTCTGTTGGCAGACAAGCAAATGTAGAAGGTATTGGCATTGAAAATACAGATATCGTTGTAGAAAAAGGATTTATCCAAGTGTCAGAAACATTCCAAACAAAAGAATCTCATATATATGCGATTGGAGATGTAATCGGTGGACTTCAATTAGCACATGTGGCCAGCCATGAAGGAATTACTGCGATTGAACATATCGCGGGTAACGACATCTCGCCAATTGACTATACATTAGTTTCACGTTGTATTTATTCGAATCCTGAAGCTTCAAGTGTTGGTATTACGGAACAACAAGCAATAGAACAAGGATTTGATGTAAAGGTTGGTAAATTCTCATTTAAAGCGATTGGAAAAGCACTTGTGTACGGCGAATCTGATGGATTTGTGAAAATCGTTGCAGATAAAAAGACAAATGATATTCTAGGGGTTCATATGATAGGACCACATGTAACTGATATGATTTCAGAAGCTGGTTTAGCAATGGTTCTTGACGCAACACCATGGGAAATTGCGCATACAATTCACCCACATCCTACACTAAGTGAAGTAATAGGCGAAGCAGCATTAGCTGTAGATGGTAAAGCTATTCATATGTAGAGAAGTGGCAAATGCCGACCAGCACCAAAAACGCTGGAGGACTTGAAGTAAGAAGCGTCCTTTGTCTTTCTCTGTCATTCTGAAACGACTAAAGAGGGTGCGCTCGGAGCTAGAGAAATACTGAAATGAGAAGCAATTTGCTTGTATATTAATAGAGGGGGAGTTCTATATGACAACAAACCGTCATGAAGAATTAGGTTTAACAAATGAAGATGTGTTAACAATGTTTGAAACGATGTTAATGGCACGTCGTATCGATGAACGTATGTGGTTATTAAACCGTGCTGGGAAAATTCCTTTTGTAATTTCCTGTCAAGGTCAAGAAGCCGCTCAAGTAGGAGCAGCTTTTGCACTGGATAACACAAAGGATTATATTGCTCCTTATTACCGTGATATGGGAGTTGTTTTACACTTTGGCATGACTGCCAAAGATTTAATGCTTTCCGCTTTTGCAAAAGCAGAAGATCCAAACTCTGGTGGTCGTCAAATGCCAGGTCATTTTGGACAAAAGAAAAATAGAATCTTAACTGGTTCTTCACCCGTTACAACTCAGCTGCCGCATGCTGTAGGAGTAGCTTTAGCTGCGAAAATTGAGAAAAAAGATTTTATTACCTTTGTTACTCTTGGGGAGGGTTCCTCTAACCAAGGAGATTTCCATGAAGGATTAAACTTTGCAGGAGTTCACCAATTACCATGTATTACAATGGTTGAAAACAATAATTATGCTATTTCTGTACCATTTGAGCGTCAGGTTGCGAGTAAAACGGTTGCAGACCGTGCTTCCAGTTATGGTATGCCTGGTGTAACTGTTGACGGGAAAGATCCAATCGAGGTATACAGAGTAGTGAAGGAAGCTGCAGATCGTGCTCGTAATGGCGAAGGACCAAGCTTAATAGAAGCTGTGACGTACCGTTTGACAGCTCACTCTTCCGATGACGATGATAGACAATACCGTACTGCGGAAGATATTCCAGAAGGAAAAGCGTTAGATCCTCTTATTACATTTGCAAAGTATTTGCGTGATTTAGATATTTTATCTACAGATTTAGAAAAAGAGATTAATGATCGTATTATGAAGGAAGTAAACGAAGCAACGGACTATGCAGAAAATGCTCCATATGCTGCTCCTGAAGATGCCTTGAAGCACGTCTATGCTGAACAAGAAGGAGGGAATGCATAATGGCAATCATGTCTTATATTGATGCAATCACACTTGCAATGAAAGAAGAAATGACTCGCGATGAACGCGTTTTCGTACTTGGAGAAGATGTTGGTCGTAAAGGTGGAGTGTTCAAAGCGACAAACGGTCTATATGATGAGTTTGGAGAATATCGCGTGCTAGATACACCTCTTGCAGAATCTGCTATAGCTGGTGTTGGAATCGGGGCTGCGATGTATGGGCTACGTCCCATTGCGGAAATGCAGTTTGCTGACTTTATCATGCCTGCGGTAAACCAAATTATTTCCGAAGCATCACGTATTCGTTACCGTTCTAACAATGATTGGACTTGTCCGATCGTTTTCCGTGCTCCATTCGGTGGAGGAATTCACGGAGCACTCTATCATTCCCAATCGGTAGAAGCAATTTTTGCTAACCAGCCTGGTTTAAAAATCGTTATTCCATCTACACCTTATGATGCTAAAGGTTTATTAAAAGCTGCAATTCGCGATGAAGATCCTGTTATGTTCTTTGAGCATAAACGTGCGTATCGTCTTATTAAAGGTGAAGTTCCTGAAGAAGATTACACAATCGAAATCGGGAAAGCGGATGTGAAACGTGAAGGGGAAGATATCACGGTTATTACGTACGGTCTTGCTGTGCATTTTGCGCTACAGGCTGCTGAACGCTTAGAAAAAGACGGTGTATCAGCACATATTTTAGATTTACGTACAATTTATCCTTTAGATAAAGAAGGAATTATTGAAGCTGCATCTAAAACAGGTAAAGTTCTGCTAGTAACAGAAGATAACAAAGAAGGTAGTATTATTGGGGAAGTTGCTGCAATCATTGCAGAAAACTGCTTATTTGACCTAGATGCACCGATTATGCGTCTTGCTGGTCCTGATATTCCAGCTATGCCATATGCACCAACGATGGAAAAATTCTTTATGATCAATCCAGATAAAGTCGAAAAAGCGATGCGTGAGCTAGCGGAATACTAACTTCATTCAGCAAAAAAAGACTTTGCCAAATGAAGTTAATGCCTCCGGCGGATGTCACAGATTTTTTTAAGGAATTTATCGAGCAAGCTCGATAAAAATCTGGACCCAAATACGCCAAGGCGAATTTGATAAGGAGGAAAACGAATGGCAATCGAACAAATAAAAATGCCTCAGCTAGGAGAAAGTGTAACTGAAGGAACGATAGAAAAATGGTTAGTAAAACCAGGGGATCATGTTAATAAATATGATGCGCTAGCGGAAGTTAACACGGACAAAGTTACTGCTGAAGTGCCATCTTCCTTTACTGGAATTATTAAAGAACTGATCGCAAACGAAGGAGATACACTAGCTGTTGGTGAAATTGTTTGTACAATAGAAACAGAAGGTGGAGCTTCTGAGGAAATAGTGGAGGTAAAAGAGGCTGCTCCTGAAGAGCCTACTGCAGAAACTGTTAAACCTACGGAAGTACAAAAGCATGCTGCTCCTGTAGAACGTGAAAAAGGAGCTAAAGCTCGCTATTCACCAGCAGTGTTAAAAATTTCACAAGAACATGGTATCGACCTTTCTTTAGTTACTGGTACTGGTAACGAAGGACGTATAACTCGTAAGGATCTACTGGAAATTGTGGAGAGTGGAGAAATTCCAGTTGCAAAAGTGGAGCAAGAGGCAATCATAACTCCTTCTATGCCTGTTGCAACTAGTGCACCTGCTCCAAAACCAGCACCAGCTAATGTTCCAGTAGCGGTTGGGGATATTGAAATTCCTGTGACTGGTGTTCGTAAAGCAATTGCAGCAAATATGCTACGCAGTAAACACGAAGCTCCTCATGCATGGACTATGATTGAAGTGGACGTTACGAACATGGTTCAATATCGTGACTCTATCAAAAATGAATTCAAACAAAAAGAAGGATTTAATGTTACATACTTCGCTTTCTTCGTGAAAGCTGTATCGCAAGCATTAAAAGAATTCCCGATGATGAATTCCATGTGGGCTGGGGACAAAATAGTTCAGAAAAAAGACATTAATATTTCTATAGCAGTAGCGACAGAAGATGCGCTATATGTTCCAGTTATTAAAAATTCTGATGAAAAAACGATTAAAGGTATTGGTCGTGAAGTAAATGAGCTAGCATCAAAAGTTCGTTCTGGCAAATTAAAATCAGACGAAATGCAAGGTGGTACATTCACTGTAAACAACACAGGGTCATTTGGTTCTATTCAGTCAATGGGAATTATCAACTACCCTCAAGCAGCTATTTTACAAGTAGAATCTATCGTGAAACGTCCAGTCATCATGGACGGCGGAATGATTGCTGCGCGTGATATGGTAAATCTATGTCTTTCACTAGACCACCGTGTATTAGACGGCTTAGTTGCCGGTCGCTTCCTAGCACGTGTGAAAGAAATTCTAGAAAACATAACAAAAGAAAATACATCTGTTTATTAATAAAACGATAAAAAGGTAGAGCATTCTTGCTCTGCCTTTTTGTTATTTATGGGCTAAATACTGTGTGCTGTGGATATAAACACTAACTAACGTTTTGAGACAGGAATAAGCACACTATAATGTAGCCAATTGACGGTATTGACTATCGATTGACTGTTTGGTTTCATTTGAATCATGGATTAAGTGAGTGATATTGTTGAGCTACCTTATTTAAATCAGTTCAATTTTATTAATGTATAATAGCGAGGTTTTTAAACTATGATGGGGTTGCTACAAGAAGGATTAACGCAAAAACGAGGGAAAATCAAGCAATTTGGGTGGATTAAATGAAGAAAAGTTAGTTTTCAACCAAGTTGGAGAAAAGAATATCAGGAGAACTGATCTTAAAAATATTAATTTATTTAAAAATAGACGGGAACAAATTGGATGATTATGTTAATATTTGAATAAGTTTGTGAAGGTTTTCACTTAAACTAAAGAAGCAGTTTAGTTTAATAAGAGGAGGAAACTTTTTATGTCGCATTTGAGAAGAAAATGTGACGCTAGGAGGTTTTAAATGGATACTTAAAAGGTGTGGGAAAGTGTGGGGAAAAGTAATGTTCCTGAGACTAACAAAGTGCATAACTATGATAATTATTAATTGTCATAATAACGTATTTTGTAATAGGCAAATTGTAAAGGTTTAATGAAACAAAAGGTAGGTTCTGTTAAATAAAAAGATAGCCACAAATTGTGGCTATCATCTGTTTAATAAATTTAATTTTGCTTTAGAGGGAGTTTCATACATCAAGTGACCTATATTTGGATAGGCACTTTGTATCACATAATAGCCACCACCAACATCATAAAGCGGAGCATATCCCTGTATATTTTTAGTGCCATACACACGGTATTCTTCACCTGGATTTAATCGGCGCACGGGGTCAAAAATCTTTACAGGTCCTGAAGTACCACCTTCTACTTTGAATAAAGAGGTTGATTGCAAGATTGTTACTTTTCCAATCTGTCCAGGTTTCAATTCGGTTTTCCCCCACATTACTTTTTGTGCAGAAGCTTCAGGAGAAGAGACGCTAAAGGAAAAGAAGAATAAAGCAATAAATATAAAAGACAATAATTTTTTCATTAAATACCAATCCCTTCTAAAATCTATAATAATTTTACCACAATATAGGATTTGTTTTTTAGGAAATATTTAGAAATTAACATAGGTAGGAAGTGTTGAACAAAGAGGAAAACCTATTTGGTATAGGTAATTGCATTTATAATCATCATTGTGAAGGTTTTCACTTAAACTACCATGAAAATAAACTTCTTTAATTTAGGAAAAAAGGCATTACTTAATAAGACGCAGCTCATTCGCTTAAAAAAAGGGGAGAGCGTC
Source organism: Psychrobacillus psychrodurans (assembly GCA_900114885.1). Taxonomy (GTDB): domain Bacteria; phylum Bacillota; class Bacilli; order Bacillales_A; family Planococcaceae; genus Psychrobacillus; species Psychrobacillus psychrodurans. The sequence goes on along the minus strand of FOUN01000029.1, from coordinate 76 downwards.
TAATTCAATGGAATATTGTAGGTAGATGGACTGGATTAAGATGCTTCAGGTTCTTGTAATGTAACTGTGTATCCTA
>FOUN01000016.1 GCA_900114885.1 Psychrobacillus psychrodurans | reverse complement strand
CAAACGAAACTAAACAGCCAATCGCCGGTTCAATACCGTCAATTGGCTGCATAATAGGGTGTTTTATTCCTGTCTCAAAAACGTTAGTCAGTGCCTTTAAACGAGGTGGCTTTTGTTTTCATTTTGTGGTTCTATAAGTTCTATAGAATTATTATTTTTGAATCACATGATCATTCACAAATGCTTTTATGAAAAACAATTCATTCTCATTTGGCTCCCTATTGTTTTCTACCCTAAAGAATTCTAAAGCATTTTCTAGAGAAGGCGATTTAACAGCTTCACTAGATGCTGATAACTCTTCCCAGTAGATGTTCATTTCCTTTAAATCGCAAATAGATTCGTGACCAAGGAGGAACATTTCAGCATCATATTTTTGAATGTCTTTAATCATACTTAATAACATAGATTGCTTGTAATGAAATAGAGAATTTGTAGTTGTACCATATGCACAATCACCTAAAAAGATAAACTTTTCATTAGGAATATAAATAATGGTGGAGTCATCTGTATGAGTACTGTTGATTTTTTCAATTATACAAACTTTATTACCCAAATCAATAGTTAGTGTATTTTCAAAGACTATCTCAGGAGATTTTAACATACAGTTGTCTCTGTTCGGCATGTCAGTTTGTATGATTTTCATACACATAGTACTAATTTGGTTATTATTCACATTGTTTTGAAGTGAAATATCGTCATAAGAATAACTATTCCATTCTTTTATCTTCTCGCTTGTTAGGCTATTAGTTATAACAATTGCATCAAATTCATTCATGCCCAAGATATGATCCCAATGTGCATGGGTAATGACCATATATTTAATTGGTGGTACATTTAGCTTTTCGATTTCTCGTAAAAAGTCTTTAGCATGTTGGGTAGAATTACCCGAATCTATTATTAAACTATATTGGTCACCACATACAAGCCCTAATGTTGGTCTTTCATTATCATCTTTATTAGGTAAATAATAAATAGTATCACTGAATTTATTTAACATGTTCTTTCTCCTCTATTCTAGATATAATTCTATGAAAGAGAAAATCTACATGCTTATTCTAAAATTAATAAAATAATTTAAGATTTCCTCATCTTATTTTTTTACCATTGGACGTAAACCTCCTTGTATTACTAAGAAAATTATAACATAGTAAATTATATATTAAGAATATTTAAAAAACGTTTTTTACACTCAGTTTTTAATAATTAGAGTAGAGGGTATAGCAGACTTCCAATTCAATCCTTTTTCCTTCATAACCTATAACTACACCTTCAGACGACACAAAGTTCAGATAAATTTCAAATTTAACAAAAAAAGAAGATCAATTTAATGACCTTCTCACTTTTGTTTACTTATTTACCTTTAAACTCTGGCTTTCGCTTTTCAACAAAAGCCTGAATACCTTCTTGATGATCTTCCGTTTTTCGCATTGCTGATTGTGCAACAGCTTCTCTTTCTAGAACGGATTGTAGTTCTTTTAATTTTGTTGCGTGTAAAATTTCTTTTGATGCAATCATGGCAGCAATTGGTGACTGAATTAGCTTTTGTGCATAGGAAGCTGCAGTTGCAGATCCTAAACCATCTGAAGCAACTTCATCCACAAGTCCGATTTTTTGTGCTTCTATTCCAGTGAAAAGCTTTCCGCTCCACATAAGCTGTTTTGCTTTTGGGATACCCACTCTTTCTTTTAGAAAGAAATGACCACCCCCATCCGGAACTAGCCCAATTCCGATAAAGTTCATAGCAAGCTTGCTGTTTTCTTCCGCAATGATAATATCGCAGCCTAATACCATACTAAATCCTAATCCCGCTGCTGCCCCGTGTACAGATGCAATAGTAATCTGTGGTAACATATATAAAGTTTTAGCAATCCGAGTGAGGTAAGTCATCGCTTCATCAATATCAAAAGGATTCTCTTTATCTAGCATCGCTTTAATGTCTCCACCTGCAGAAAATGCGCGCCCCTCTCCTTTAATAACTAGTACTTGAACAGATGTGTCTGATTGAAGAGATTCTAGGCTTTCTGCCAACTCTCTCATCATCACTCCATTCATCGAATTCATTGCTTCTGGACGATTCATTGTTAAAGTCGCAATACGGCCTTCTTTTTCTAACAATAAAGTATTATACATATACATTCCCCTTTGTAAGTGAATAGTCATTCATTCTTCTATTAAATTCGCCATTAAACTTTTAAGTCCTGCTGAAAAAGCAAAAACTATTTACTTGCGTTGGCATGGCGGTTACTTGCTCTTCTACTATTTTTACTTGCTTTACTCTGTAGTTAACTTGTGCTTCTTCCCCAGTTACTTCTGCTAGATAGCGATTTACTTGAGGAAAGGATAAAATTACCATAGTAATTTACTAATTCAAAGCCTAAATGTGTAGAATTGAGCTACTAAAGGTCTTTTTCTAATTAGTAGGTCGACTGCAATGAAAAGTATCTTTAGCTAATCTTGCATTCAGGTGTTCATCACAAAGGCAGCATATTAATTAATTGATTGATTGTAGCGGAAGTCGGCGACTGAAGTGAAAATAATAGCGGTATCATTAATTATCAACAACTTAGTGTACACGTACTTTTGAATATACTTTATTAAAAAACAAAAAAGAACCTCTCCTGTAATAGGAAAAGTTCTTTACGTTTATTTCTTAGATGCCTTCATAAAGTTCTTGAACAGGCTTGATCAAAACACGATTTACTTCTTCAATTAGTTGACTTAGAGCCATTTCTGCTTGAAGCATGTGGAATATTTTTTCGTTTCCTTGCGCGAGCTGAGCTGTTTTTTGTGCATACTCAATCTCTTCTCCGGAAATTTCTTCTCCATTCATTTGCTTCTCTTGTAATGACAATTGAACCTTACGGAAACTTTGGAATAAAGCTAGAGCCTCTTCATCCGCTTTTACAGATTCTACTGCAGTCTGTACATTGGAAAATTCATCTGTTTGGCGTAGAGTTTTTTCTAATTTGTTAATGTCATCATAAATGTTAATCATGTTAGTAAGCTCCTTTAGTTTAAGTAGTAAAGAATACAATTAGTCCTTGAATAATACCGATAAGTCCACCAAGAACACCACCTAAAATGGTAATCATTTTGAACTCTCTCTTTGAAATACCAAGAACAATTTCTTCTAGTCGAGATACTGGGAAAGTATCTACTTGCTCTTTTACCATATCTTCTAATTTCATTTTACGCAAGACTTCTTCTAGCTTTGTTTCTGCTTCCTGGAATGCAAATGTCGTCACTTTCGGAATAAGATATGACTCGGTCCATCCAGTTACTCCTGGGAAGTAATGAATGAAACTATAATTCAATCTTTCTTCGATTGCCAACTGCTCTGTCAAATATACTTTAACATTTTTAACAATAGGCTCAAAGTCAAAGCCTTCCATCATTTCATTAAGTGGGCGATCCTTTAATTTCTCCCATTCACTTCTTACTATTTTTTCTAGCATATTTTTCGTTCCTGGCGCTCTTAGGAATTTTAATATTTCCGGTTGAACTTTTCCAGCAAGTGATGAAGATTCACCCATGAACATTTGAATCATATTACCTAATGTCCCTTTTGTAGACAGAAAATCATCAATAAGATTTTTTACTGTTTGCTTACCTTCATCCGATTCAAAGAAACCTTCACCTTTAAGTAGAATGTACGAAACGATTTCCCCAACTTTAGTATCCGCTTTTTGCTGCCAATCAATTGGTGCAAGCTGACGTATTGTTTCTTTTTCAAATCTAGTTTTTAATTGACTAAATTGCACGTCCACCTGTTCTTCTATTTTACTCTTTACAATAGTAGGCACGCTTTCTAGTCCAGCAAGTTTCAACCAATCATTTATCGTTTTGTCCGATTGAAAGATTTTATCGTTCAGTTGCTCCGTTAAGAAATGAGCTGCTTTATTTTTCATTTCTTCGTTAAAATATTTTTTTTTAAAGATATCAGGCGTTAATAAATGCTGGATAACAGTATTACCCAGTTGTTTTGCAAGCTCATCACGTCTTTTAGGGATCAGACCAGGTGTGAATGGGATGCGCCACGAGCCTATATATTTTGCCTCATGCGGTCTGAATAACATCTTAATAGCAAAGTGATTAGTTACTGATCCAATAGCTGCTCCAACTATCGCCATGAATGTGATTGTCCATAAAAAATCCATCAATTTCACCTTTTTCCTCTAGCTTCTAGATTATTATAGCAGAGGATAGGCAAACACTAAAAGAATTTACAATAAATGCAGCAAGGTAGTCAGACGTATTGCATGTTCGGTCTCGTCATGCATCGCAACAAATAAGGGTGCATAGGCTTGTTGAATTGGTATTTGCAAGACCATCTCCTTATAAAGCTCCGCTGCTTCTAATTCATCTTTAATCGCATTTTTTAAGCAATCATTCAAATCTGTACATAAAACAGGTTCCGGAAAGTTTTGTACAAATGTACCGGTCAGCATATAATAGAGTTGTTGGAACATTTCGTAATGACTTTTTTCATCCTCATAAATATGTTCGATAAAACCTTGAAAATACGGATCATCAGTCAATTTATACATAGAACGATAAAAATGATAATCTTGATATTCATTAAGTATGGCCTGCCTTAACTGTTCATTAAACAATTCGATGCTCCTTCACTAATCATTTATATTAGTGTATGCGAACAAATTCACTCACATGAAAGGTTGATATCCTTGCTACAACACTTTAGCTTTAAACCACTCTATGAAAACAAACAACTTCCAGGTTGGTCTGTATCTTTTTTTTATAAACAACAAAGATACGCCGCAGAATATGAACCGGATGGAACGATTAAATGGCTCGGTGAAACACCAGCAGATGAAGAAACAGTGAAAAAAATGATACATGAACTAATGCTTTTTCATGTGTATGACTGAGGTGTCCTCGTGTAAGAAACATTCACGTTTATCAGAACAAACGTGAATGTTTCTTTTTTCATGTTTGTTTCTTACCCAGGGTACTTTTTCGCCCAAATAAAAAATAAAAATAGGTAGATGCAATAATATAAAGAATCCCTGTAATCGTAAATGTATAAGCATATCCCCAGTAAAAGCCAAATGTCATGACAAGTCCCGTTGATATAGCGCCAGTACTTGCCCATCCCACATTAAAAACCATTTGATTTACTGAATTGGCAAGCCCCTTATATTTGTCCTGTACTAAGTCCATTGCAATTGCACTTTGAATAGGATTACCAGCATTCATGAGGGCCTGGCGCATTAAAAAGGCAATAGAAGCAATGATTAAAGAATTGGTATAACCCGTGATAAACAAAAATGGTATCGAGAGTAGCTGGAAAATCACTAATGCCTTTACTTTCCCAACCTTCTTTACAAGGGCTGGCCCAAGTAGCATCGCAACTGCAGCCATCGCAGACCCTAACGACAAGATTAGTCCAATATATGTGTTCGATGCATCGAATCGGTTAGAAAAGTACAAGTTCAAGTAAGGGATAACAAGACCGGAACCTGTTCCAATTAATAGATTCGCAACTCCAAATAACACAATAATCTTTAGATTTTTTCTAAAACCACTTGGAGTATTTCCACCGGATTCTTCTGTATGTTCATCCGAATCCATCTCTATTTGTATTGGTTTTAACTGAAATAATGGAACTATTCCAATCGTAAAAATAATTGCTCCAATAATTAGTACGTACATAATAGAATCTACAGTAGAAATATTACCAATTATATGAAGTGCATCTGCTAACACTCCCCCACCGAGACTACCAACAACACTTGCTATGGTCATTAATGAAAAATGAATACTAAAAAGATGCATTCGTTCACTGGCTTTCGAGTTTTCAGCGAGAAAAGGAACACCAGACACTTGCACTAATGCCATAAACAAACCAGTAAAAAATGCAGCATAAATTAGTGATTGTTCTCCCGTAACTAAACTTCTGTAGAATAAGGTACCAGCAGCAACTATAGCACCTGTAATAATAATTCCTTTTCTACCTAGCCGGTCACTTAGATATCCAGCAGGGATTAACATTATTGCCGAAGCAAGAGATGTCATAGAGATAATTTTACCGTTCAATGTTTCGGGAAAACCAAGTTCCTTTATATATAAATTGTACATAACTAAAAATACACCCATTCCTACTTGAATGAGTAAATTTGCAAGCATGAACATTTTGATGTTTCTATTGAATGATGTGATGCTTTTTTTCCAACCTGCAAACCAATCCATCATATTTTACCTCTTCTTTTTTATTTCGATACACTAAATATACGATTATCGTTAGAAAATTTCAATATATTATTTTGGGTTCGGGTAGATAAGGGGTTCGCTGGGACCTTCAGCGGCTTCCCGGCGGATAAGAGGTTGTCTCGGGCGCATGGCTCGGTTGGGCGGGCGGATAGCACAATCGCTCGGGCGTTCAACAACTGCACGGGCGGATAAGAGGTTGTCTCGAGCGCATGGCTCGGTTGAGCGGGCGGATAGCACAATCGCCAGGGCGTTCAATGGCTTCACGAAAGGATAAGTGTCTCGGGCGCATGGCTCGGTTGGGCGGGCGGATAGCACAATCGCCCGGACGTTCAATGGCTGCACGGACGGATAAGGGGTTGTCTCGGGCGCATGGCTCGGCTGCACCGGCGGATAAGGGGTTTGCTCGGGCGTTCAGCGGCTCATCGAGCAAACAATTAAACAAAAAAGGGAATATCCCCCGCATGTGTTATACATGCTGAGATATTCCTGCTTGTAATTTATACATTTGTTCATAGCGACCTTGTAGCTGTATTAACTCGTCGTGAGATCCACTTTCAACAATTTCTCCACGGTCTAGTACTAAAATGCGATCAGCATTCTTAATAGTAGAAAGTCGATGAGCGATGATAAAAGTAGTTCTTCCTTTTTTCAATACATCCATTGCATGTTGAATAATTTCTTCCGTTTCCGTATCAATATTAGATGTCGCTTCATCCAAAATTAAAATAGCCGGATCAAATGCAAGGGCTCTAGCGAAGGAAACGAGCTGACGTTGACCAGAAGATAACGTGCTCCCCTTTTCTATAACGGGTTCATCCAAGCCTTTTTCTAGATTTTTCAAAACCCGTTCTCCTCCGACAGCCTCTAAAGCGGCCTCAACCGTCTCTCGAGTAATACGCGGATCACTTAAGCTGACATTTGACTCTATCGTTCCTGAAAACAAATAAGGGTCCTGTAAAACTATACCCATATGATCTCGAATTGTTTGTCTTGGTAATGTTGTTATATCTGTACCATCTATTAAAATTCTCCCTTTTGAAGGATCATAGAAGCGGAACAACAAGTTCATAATAGAACTTTTACCTGATCCTGTATGACCAACAAGTGCTACAGTTTCCCCTTTATTCGCAACAAAGTTCAAATTTTTCAAGACATATTCATCTGCTTTATATGCAAAAGAAACATTTTGAAACTCCACATTTCCTTCATATCGTTTCATACGTTCATCTTTTACTTCTTCCCCTGTTTCATCAAGTAATTGGAACACACGTGTTCCAGCAACCAATGATCTTTCTAACTGAGCGAATTGGTTAACAATCCCTGTAATCGGATTAAATAATCGAGTCGTATAATCTACGAATGCATAAAGCATACCAGCTGAAATGATTGCATTCGGCTCCATAGATAAGCTTCCGAAATACCAGATGAACATAACAAACATAATCGTACGGAGTACACTTACTAAGTTAAATGAAGTTGCTGAGTCTAAAGTAAGTAACTTTTTCTGATATCTATAATGTTCTTCATTCATCTCCTCAAATTCACGTTCCATTTGCTTCTCTCGTTTAAATGCTTGGATAATAGACATCCCTTGAATAGATTCATTCAACATAGCATTTAAATCGGCAATCTTTGTACGAACCACATGATTATATTTAGATGCATACTTTCGATAAGCGATCATCCAAATATACACAATTGGAACTACGAATAGTGCCATTAAAGCCATTTGTACATTTAAGATGAACAGAGCAACATAAACCCCTGCAATAGAAATAATACTAGTCGCAAATTGAGATAATACTTGCACATATAAATTACGAATTGCTTCTGTATCGTTTGTTACACGTGCTACAACTTTTCCAGCAGGCAAGTTGTCAAAGTACTGTATTGGCAACGTTTGAATATGCCCGAAAACATCATTTCGCAGCTTCTGAACAACTCGATTTGCACCAATCTGTAAATTGATAAACATAAAATATCTAAAAACCGCTGTTACAATTGCTAAACCAAAATAGACTGCCAGTAACATTAATATAGGCTGAAGATTAATAGCTCCTTCAGTAATATGATCATCGATAATTTTCTTAGCTATAAATGGACCTGTTAAATCAGCAAACACCGCAATAGTTAAAAAGAGTATACCGAGAATAATTGGCTTTTTGTAAAATAACGCATAATGGTAGAGTCGTTTTCCTGTACTCATGACGACACCCCCTCTAGCTGTTGACGATCGTATTGCTCTTTGTACCAACCATTTTGTGTCAGAAGTTCTTCATGAGATCCTTCTTCCACAATAAGACCTTCATCCAAAACGATTATATGGTCAGCATGTTGGATTCCCGATAATCGATGCGTCGTAATAATTGTTGTCTTTCCTCTACGTTCATTTTGTATATTTTCGATAATTTTAGCTTCCGTCTTTGCATCTACTGCTGATAGAGAATCATCTAACAGTAAAATTTCTGGATTTTTAATAAGGGCACGAGCAATGGATACACGTTGTTTTTGTCCACCAGATAAGGATACACCTTTTTCTCCCACTAACGTTTCTAAGCCCATCGGTAAATTCATTAGATCCTTTTGGAAATGTGCTAGACGAATCGCTTCTTCTAACTCATCTTCCGTCGCATCCTCTTTACCAAAAAGAATGTTTTGACGAATCGTTCTAGAAAACAAAACATGATCCTGTGGAACATATCCTATCCATTCGAGAACCTGATCTTTCGTTTGCGCTGAAATAGCAGTTTCTCCTATTGTTAGCTGCCCCGCTCCAATTGGATATTCCTTTAATAACTGCTTCATAAAAGTAGTTTTACCGGAACCAGTTTTGCCTACAATCCCGAGTGTTTGACCTTTCTGTAGCTTCACTCGAATGTTTTGAAGGTTTTTTACCTGGGACAACGGGTATTGGAATCCAACATCCGTAAACCCAATTGATTCCACACTATTTAACTGAACTGGTGAAATAGGGTCTTTTACGTCTTGATCGTAGTTTAATGTTTCTTGCACACGATCCAGCGATGCATTTCCACGTTGCATTACATTGATTAACTCACCAATTGCAAACATCGGCCAAATTGCCATTCCTAAGTACACGTTAAAAGTGATTAAATTCCCAACAGTCATTTCACCTTTTGATACTAGATAAGCACCATATCCTAGGGCAACTACATAACTAATACCAGTTCCCACTTTAGTAATTGGTCCAAAGAGTGCATCAATTCGTTCTACAATCATATTTTTCTCATAAACTTCTTCACTCATATTAGCAAAGTTCTGTTCATCGGCTCTTTCTTGGACATAAGCACGAATTACTCGAACCCCAGCAACCGATTCTAATACACGGTCATTTAAATCCCCAAACGCATCCTGTGCAACCATATATTTTTCGTGAATAATCTTACCAAGGTATTGCATTATAAAAGCTAAAATAGGTATTGGTAATATTGCAAAAATAGTAAGTTTCCATGAAATTAGAAAGCCCATTGCAAGAATAAGTGCAGCCATATACATGGTCGAATCAATTAATGTCATAATCCCAAATCCTGCAGTGGTTGCTACTGCATTCAAATCATTTGTTGCACGGGCCATTAAATCACCCGTACGATTTTTTTCATAAAAAGTAGGAGTCATATTCAAAAATTTTAAATTTAACTTTGAACGCAATATACGCTCAATTGTGATCGAACCACCAAATAATTGATATTGCCAAACAAAGTTAAGTCCATAACCTATAATAATTATTCCAACAAAATAGAGTACATATTGCATTAAGGATTCTTTTGTCATTTCTCCCATAGTAATTGCATCGATCGCCTCACCAACTAACCAAGGTGGCAAAACCTCAAATGCACTAGCAATTATTAACAAACTAACTGCTACTGTATAACGCTTCCAATGATCTTTAAAAAACCATTTCAATTTAAATAAAACAGAAAACATTGTATAACCCCTCTTTTCTTCTTTCTACACATTACTTAATAGCTATCCACCTTCAAGAGATTCCTTTAATAAAATTTGCTTTGTCCGTTGAATATTCATATTCAACACTCCTTTTCATATTTTTTCACCAAAAATTGGAAGTAAAAAGACATAAAAAAGCGCATTACCCATATAGAGGTAATGCGCTTAATAATAGACAATACAATACGTAAAAGTCTGCTATTAAATCATTTCCGGTCTAATGGTAGGTATGAAAAAATTATTAAGTCAACAACGCTATTTTTTAAACGAATCATTTTGTCATACCTCCATTTCCATTTTTTTGTGTATATTAACAGTAGCATACCGAAAATTTAATTGTCAATACTTTTCGAATTTTTATAATGAATGAACAATTGCACCTAACACAACACTTATGAGAACCACTTTGTATGGTGCTAATTTAAACACAACTAAAAGTGTAAAAGTAATTAAAACAATAACAAAATCAATAGGACTATTCACAGCGCTCGTGAATACCGGATCATAAAGTGCTGCAAGAAGAATACCTACAACAGCTGCATTAACTCCCTTTAAAGCGGCTTGAATCCCTTCTTTAGAACGAATAATTGACCAAAATGGCAATGTGCCAATGACTAATAAAAATGATGGCAGGAACATCGCAAAAACTGCGATCAATGCTCCACCTGTACCAGCAGTTATTTGTCCTAAAAAACCAGCGATTGTGAATAATGGTCCAGGTACAGCTTGCGCTGCTCCGTATCCAGTAAGGAACATATCCGCAGACACATCTACTTCCCTTTGTAGCATCGGTAATACAACATGACCACCACCAAATACAATAGATCCAACTCGGTAATAAGTATCAAAAATTGTATAGTATACAGATTGTACAAATGGCTTTAATAAAGGCAGTAAAGTAAGCAATACAAAAAACAATATCCAACTAATTAGTCCAGTCTTTTTCCCAAAGCTTAGCTTCATCTCAGGAGCGGAATCGATTGAAGCATTTTTGAAATAGAAATAACCAAAAATGCCCGCAATAAGAATAATTGCTATTTGTCCAACTGCAGTAGGAAAAAGTAACGCGAGTATTGCGCATCCTATTGCAATCGTAATCCTTATATTATCTGGAGCTAATGATTTTTGCATACCCATTAAGGCATGTGCAACAACAGCAACCGCCACTATTTTTAACCCTTGGATCCATCCACTATCAAATGATCCTGAACTTGAAATGAATGCAGCAAATAACATTAATAGTATTACTGATGGCATAGTAAATCCAATCCATGAAATAATGCCTCCCAGTAATCCGCCTCTTATCAATCCAATAGAGATTCCTACTTGAGAGGAGGCTGGTCCCGGTAAAAACTGGCACAAAGCAACGATATCCGCATACAATTTGTCATCTAACCATTTTCTTTTATCGACGTACTCGTCCCGAAAATATCCTATATGAGCAGCTGGTCCTCCGAATGATGTTAAACCAAGTTTTGTTGACGCCTTAAGTATTTCTAAATATCTGTTTTTCATCTGAACCTCCTCAATATATTAATCTCTATTATCTAATATATATGAGATGATATATATTAAGTTTTTGTAAATTTTGTTAACAGAATATCTCTATATAAAGTAGAAAGATTTGTAATTTCTTTTTTTATATTTTATTATTAAACGTATAAACTATTTTTTAGAAAACAGGAGGTGTACACTTTGTCTTACCCCTCATTTGGGTTAGGGACAAAGTAATTATTTGGACATAGCCATACGATTGACAGCGTTTGCTGTCTTAATCGCATTCACTGCATTTTTCGTTGCGAGTGAGTTTGCAATTGTAAAAGTAAGAACTACAAGAATTGATCAGCTTATTGCTGAAGGGAACACTAAGGCGATAAATGCCAAAAAAGTAGTTTCCAATCTGGATGAATATCTATCTGCCTGTCAGCTTGGAATCACCATAACAGCCTTAGGGTTAGGGTGGCTTGGAGAACCGACAATTGAACGGATTCTACATCCGGCATTTAATTATTTTGAGCTCCCAGAGAGTGTTGCCTCTTTACTTTCATTTATTATTGCATTCTCTCTTGTAACGTATATTCATGTAGTTGTAGGAGAGTTAACACCAAAGACTTTTGCCATTCAAAGGTCTGAACAAATTACATTAGCAGTAGCAAAACCGCTTATCATTTTTGATAAACTTATGTATCCAGTTATTCACGGTATGAATGGTTCCGCACGTTTTCTAGCAACTAAAGTATTTGGTTTAGATGCTGTTTCAGAATCTGAGGTTGCTCATTCCGAAGAAGAGCTTCGTATGATACTTTCTGATAGCTTTAAAGGCGGAGAGATCAATCAAGCCGAATACAAATACGTAAATAAAATTTTCGAATTTGATGATCGCATTGCAAAAGAAATTATGGTTCCACGCACGGAAATAACTTCTATTGATAAAGATTTTACGTTAGATGAGGTATTTCAGCTAATCGGTGTAGAACAATATACAAGATATCCAATAACTGATGGGGACAAAGATCATATTATTGGACTTGTTAATATGAAAAATCTATTAACGGCATATATAAAAGATCCTACAAATGCAACAACACCCGTAAGCGATTATATGCAACCAATTATCCGAGTTATTGAGAATATGCCAATTGCTGATTTATTACTTAAGATACAACGTGAACGAATTCATATGGCAATCTTAATGGATGAATATGGTGGTACTTCTGGACTTGTGACTATAGAAGATATTATCGAGGAAATCGTTGGCGATATTCGTGATGAATTTGATACTGATGAACTTCCAGAAGTTCAAAAGTTAGAAGAAAATCATTATATTGTTGATGCCAAGATGTTAATCGAAAATGTTAATGACCTACTAGGTATCGATATCGATGAAGAGGATATTGATACTATCGGTGGTTGGTTTATGACGAAAAGCTACGAAACAATTAAAGGTGAAAAAATTCAAGAACAAGGCTATGATTTTATGATCAAAGAGGTTGACGGGCACCACATTCAATACTTAGAGATTATTAAATCTGCTCCTCCAGTTGAAGAACTAGAACCTATAGTTGAATAACAAAATTATTATAGCTCATAATAAAACGACTCTCATTTGAGGGTCGTTTTCCTATGTCTATAATTGTTGAAAAGAGGAAACTTTGTGGAGCTATATACAAACTTACGTGAAGGGGAAAAAGGTGCCTGGATAAGTATTAGTATTTATCTACTGTTGAGTACACTTAAGCTAACCATTGGTATCATCGGATCTTCAGAGGCCTTAAAAGCAGATGGCCTAAATAATTTTACAGATATTATTGCCTCTGTCGCTATATTAATCGGACTGCGTATTTCTCAAAAACCACCCGATAGTCATCATCAATATGGACATTTACGTGCTGAAACTATTGCTTCGCTTGTAGCTGCGTTCATCATGGCTTTTATCGGAATCCAAGTACTTATTCAAGCAATTCAACATCTTGCTAACCCTATTGAAGAAACTCCTTCACTTCTAACTGCTGTTGTTGGATTAGTTAGTGCCATTATTATGTATGTTGTCTATAGATATAATTTACAGCTAGGAAATCGTATAAACAGTGCTGCTTTAAAAGCTGCAGCCTACGACAATCGGTCAGATGCATTAGTTAGTATCGGTGCAACCATTGGTATAGTCGGATCTATTTTAGGGTTTCCAATTTTAGATGGAATAACTGCCCTATTAGTCGGAGTAATCATTATCTATACGGCCTATACCATTTTTCATGACGCAGCCTACACATTATCTGATGGCTTTAATGTAGAGGAAGCCGAATCTTTGTCTACAATAGTAAGACTCGTCGAGGGTGTTGATGAACTAACGGATTTTAAAGCGAGAATGCATGGAAATTTGATGTTTGTCGATCTCACTGTAACAGTAGATCCAAATTTAAATGTTGTGAATAGCCATCGTATTACAGAGGAAATAGAACAACGTATAATGAAGGTAAAGCCATTTTCCGTTATCCTAGTGCATATTGAACCAAATATGGACACGCTTGGTGATGGTTAAGAAGATTTGTGAGTTTTATTTCCGTGCGTATCTCTGTTTGTATGCGCAACGAATCGAACTAACAAAAAAACACGGTGGATCGCATGCTCATTGCGATTCTCCGTGTTTTTTACTGTCCGCTTGGTTCTGTTAAACCATGTTTTACTGCATAAAGGGCTGCTTGTGTACGATCCTGAACATGCAGTTTGGCGAATATATTGGAAATATGCGTTTTAACTGTTTTTTCGGTTACAAACAATGAGGATGCTATTTCTCTATTACTTTTTCCTTTTGTCAATTCAGATAATACATCCTGCTCCCTAGGAGTTAACGGATGCTCCTCGTGAGGATTAGGTACAACTGGCTCCCACTCCTTTTCTAACTGCGTTGTTGCCTCCGGGTGTAATGTATTTTCACCTCGCATTAGCTTTCGAATTGCATCGGCAAGGTCATCTGGTTCTATATCCTTTAGCTGATATCCCGCTGCTCCAGCTTTTAAGGCAGGTATCACATGATCTCTATCTGAGAAACTAGTAAGCATTAGTATTTGAATCTCTGGGTCTGTAGCCTTAATGCGTTTCGTTGCTTCTATTCCGTCCATTACTGGCATGACTAGATCCATCAATATGACATCGGGCTTCAAATTTGCTGTTAACTGCACAGCTTCTTTCCCGTTTGTAGCCTCGCCTACAATATCCATATCCTTCTGCGTTTTTAGAAAAAACATTAATCCTCTTCTTACAACGTGATGGTCATCTGCAATTAGTACACGTATCATAACTATTCCCCCCCTAATAAGGTAACCGCACTAATATTTCTGTTCCTTTTTCCCACTCCGTTACCCAATCCACCGTTCCATCAACAAAATTTGCTCTATCTTTCATGCTTTGTAAACCGATTGAATGTAGTTTTTTAGGCTCTTTCATATGGAAACCACACCCTTCATCTTTTACAACTAATAAAACATCCGTAGGAGTAACCGTTAAATATAGTTCTGCTTGAAGTACACCAGAATGCTTACGAACATTATTAAGTGCTTCCTGAGCAATTCGAAATAGTGTTTCTTCAATAATTGCAGGGAGATTAATAACTCCCTTTACCTTCACTGTCAAAGAAAGTCCTAAAATATCTCCGTATCCTTTAAGACCTTCGATAATACCTGATTCCAATCCTTTTGGACGTAGTTGCCATATGAGTGCACGCATTTCTGTAAGTGCTTCCTGCGTTAAATACTGTATTTCTTTAAAGGTATCTTTTATTTCCTGCTGTTCCGTCATTTCTACTCCTCCGCGAGCAGTCAGAGTTACAGAGAATAACAATTGGTTAACCGAGTCATGTAAATCTCGTGCAAGTCTATTACGCTCCTGTACAAGAGCTACCTGCTGCTCCTGTTTAGTAAGGAAGATTCGCTTTATAGCTGACCCGATTTGAAAGGCTACAGATTCTAGTAACGCAAGTTCTCCCTCTGAGAACCGTATAGTATTCGGTGTCGCTACATTTAATAGCCCGAAGCTTTCTTGCCCTGATTGTAACGGAACTGTTGCATGATGCGTAATACCGCCACTATCTTCATTACTCATTTTTCTTGCGTTGACAATTCTTTTACACTCTATAATATTTGATGCCTTTTTTAGCTCCCCATTTTGAAATCTTGAAACACACCAACATCCACCTTTCTGTAAATGTCTACAGTCATTTTGCTTTAATGCATTCGGCAAATTTTCATGTGCAATTAGTTGTTGCTTACCTTTTTCATCAATAAAAAATATCCAACCCGTTTCAAATAATGTACCTTCTAATAGTTTATGCAAGGCACCTTGTAGCATTTTTTCCATTTCAGTTTCTTCATTTAATAATTCTGCTATTTCTTTTAGTAGTTCAATGTTCGAGAGTTCATTTGATAGCATGTAAACTCCTCCAAGTATGTAATTCATCTAATTCCATATTATCACTTATCGACTATTCACTGTAGGATCTCGATATCATACTTTTGACCGAAAAAAAACAGGAAAGTAAAGCATCGGTACGTTTAAGAACAGAAATCTAGAAATGCCATCTATTTCCGCTCCGGGCGGACGCTTTCCGTGGGCGTTGCCTCAGCCTCCTCGCTCCGCTGCGGGGTCTTCACCTAACGCTTTCCCACTGGAGTCGCCGCCCTGCGCTCCAATTAACAATGTCCACTTGAAGTAAACGTATAATTGAATACAATATTACTTACTAATTCATAATTTATTTGAAAATAAGTAGTGTTGAAATGGACTCTAGTACATAGAATTTTAACTGTCTTCATCTAGCGTTGGATTTAGAATGACCAATTCAACAGAGTTTACAAACATAACGGAAATCACAGGATTATTCGTTCTTTAAGCCCCATGAACCCAGTGCTCACTCTACATTTATATATATTTTCTTTTGAAAAAAACAGGAAAAGCAAGTTCACTTTTCCTGTTTCTCTATTATTCTTCTAGATAACGATTCATCTTCAATGAAAAATCATCTTGTAAAGCTTTTAGTTTTTTTGAACTTTCTTCTTCTGACCCACTAAGCACTCCGAAATAATATTTAACTTTTGGCTCTGTTCCGCTTGGTCTCACACAAACCCATGAGCCGTCTGCTAGGAAGAACTTAATAACGTTTGATTTTGGCAGGAATATTTCCTCTGTTTCTCGGCCATCTGTGAATGTTCTAACTGAGTGCAAGTAATCCTCTTGGGAAAGAACAGTAATTCCGGCAACTTCCGTAATTCTATTTACACGAACCTGCTCAAGTAAGTTTTGAATTGAATTCGCTCCACTTACTCCTTTTTTCGTAACAGATCTGAGTCCTTCCAAATAGAAACCATGTCTTTCATATAAATGAGATAATACGTCGAGTAGAGTCTTACCTTGTTTTTTATAATAGGAAGCAGCTTCTATTATCGCAAGCACACTTTGTACTGCATCTTTGTCACGTGCAAAGTTTTTTATCAAATAACCATAACTTTCTTCATATCCAAATAAAAACTCAAACTCTTTGGTCTCTTCATATTTCTTAATCTTTTCACCGATAAATTTGAAACCAGTTAATACATCTTCTGTACTAACACTGTAATATTCGGCTATTACTCGTCCTAAATCAGAAGTAACAATGGTTTTAAATACCCGTCCATTTGCCGGTATATTCCCTTTTGCTTTACGCTGTGACAATAGATATTCGATTAATATTGCCCCGGTTTGATTGCCCGTTAAAAGCTTATATTTAGAAGCAGTTTTGACAGCAATACCTACGCGATCACCATCTGGATCGACTGCTATTAGAATATCAGCACCATTTTTCTCTCCATATTGAATAGCATATTCAAAAGCACTTTGCTCTTCTGGATTTGGAGATTCCACTGTTGGGAAATCTCCATTTGGCTCCATTTGTTCCTCTACATAGGAGATGTGCTCGTAGCCAACCTCACTTAATATTCTCTTAACCGTTTTTCCAGATGCTCCATGTAAAGGAGTGAATACTACTTTCAAGCCAGAAGATGATGCGAATTCTCCATTTTCCTGAACTGTTTTTAACGCATCCATATATGCTTGATCCATTATCTCATCTAACTGTATTACTAATTTTTTATCTGGATTTCTTTGATCGATATGAATTGCATCTCCCGCATCATTTACGTGTTGGATAACTACTTCGGCGTCTTCTAGATTTAACTGTGCTCCATCCTCGCCATAAACCTTGTACCCATTATATTCAGGAGGATTATGACTTGCAGTAATGACTATTCCCATGAATGCATGTAAATGTCTTACTGAAAATGAAAGCTGGGGTGTAGTTCTAGGCTCATTAAATAGATAAGCTTTTATACCATTAGATGCTAGTGTATTAGCTGCTTCCAGCGCAAATTCGGGAGAGTACCTACGACTATCATAAGCAATAACTACTCCACGCTCCATCGCTTCTGCTCCAGCCCCTTTAATATAAGAAGCAAGTCCAGTGGTCGCTTTACGAACAGTATACGTATTTATACGATTCGTACCAGCACCGATCTCCCCTCGCATCCCGCCAGTTCCGAACTCTAAATCACGGTAGAATGCATCTTCCATTTTTTTTTCATCTTTTGTTAGGAGTTGAAGATCCTCCTTCCAATTTGACTCTAGCTCTGAGAAGTTATTCCATTGGTCAAATAGTTGTCTATATCGCATATGCTTGTTAACCCCTCTCTATCATTTTTTATAATTGACACTATATATATCATGACGTCTATCTTTTAATTGTTTGACCGTCCCGTCTTGACGTTGACGTCGTAGGATTTCTAAATCTACATCTCCTATTAAAACCATTTCTACATTCGGCTCAGTTTCCCCTACAATACCATCTCGGGCAAATTCAAAGTCAGATGGTGCGAAAATAGCAG
Source organism: Psychrobacillus psychrodurans (assembly GCA_900114885.1). Lineage (GTDB taxonomy): Bacteria > Bacillota > Bacilli > Bacillales_A > Planococcaceae > Psychrobacillus > Psychrobacillus psychrodurans. The sequence continues at coordinate 52,843 of FOUN01000016.1, read as the reverse complement.
ATTGTGCATATTGAATATCCATATTTTCTGTTTGCGGTAAGTTTCCAACTGTCCCTGAAATAACTGTATAGATTTGATTTTCAATTGCCCGTGCTTGTGCACAATAACGAACACGCAGGTAACCTTGACGATCCTCTGTACAAAATGGTGAGAAAATAATATTCGCACCCATATCTGTTGCAATACGTGCAAGCTCTGGAAACTCTATATCATAACAAATTTGAATCGCAATTTTACCACAATCCGTATCAAATACCTGAACGGAGTCACCTGCACTAATCCCCCACCATTTGCGTTCGTTCGGTGTAATATGGATTTTATATTGCTTATCAATTGCGCCATCTCGGTGGAATAAATAAGCGATATTATATATTTCCTCATTTTCTTCTTCCACAAAGTGAGAGCCAGCAATAATATTAATGTTGTAACGGATCGATAAATCTGAAAACAACTCCATATATTGCGGAGTGTACTCCGTCAATTTACGAACCGCCTGACTTGGTGATGGTTCATTCAAGAACGACATTAGCTGTGTAGTAAAGATTTCCGGAAACACAACAAAATCAGATTGAGCATCGGACGCCACATCAACAAAATATTCACATTGGTTAGCAAACTCTTCAAATGAATTAATTTTACGCATCATATACTGCACAGCACAAATTCTTACAGGATAGCTCGTTTTGAAATGACGTTTCGAAAGTGGAATATAATCAACATTATTCCACTCCATCAGTGTCGCATATTTGGCAGATGCTCTGTCATCTGGTAGATAATTAGGATTAATACGCATCAATGTAAAGCCATTCATTAATTGGAATGTTAAAACTGGATCATATATTTTATGGCGAGAAACAGACGTCACGTATTCCCTTGGTGACATTTCATCCGCAAATTTATGATAGTTTGGAATACGCCCTCCAATAATTATTGATTTTAAATTGAATTGTCTTGCAATATCTTTTCTACCCTCATATAAACGTTGACCAACCTTCATTCTTCTATATTCTGGGTGTACCATTACCTCGATCCCGTATAAGTTATATCCTTCGGGATTATGGTTTGTAATATATCCTGCATCTGTCACATCCGACCAGGAATGGCGGTCATCATACTCATCAAAATTAATAATAAGACTTGAACAAGAACCAATTACTTTTCCGTCTAGCTCAGCAACTAACTGCCCTTCTGGGAAAATAGTTAAGTGACTACGTAAATGGGCAACTTTCCATGGATCCATACCCGGAAAACATAAACGCTGAATTTCTAAAATTGACTCTATATCAGAAAAAGACATTTGTCTTATAATCATGCTTTGTTCAAACTGAGATAAATCAAATTCCTCTGTCATTTTATCGGCTCCTCTTTTATTAAGTAACTTTCATTATATAGCTCTTTTCACTTCAGATAAAATATTTTACATGTAATTAAAGAAGCCTTATACTTTAATTTGAGTTCAAAGTAATTTAAAGGAGTTCATATGACAAAAAAAATAGAAAATCTACTATTATTTATGTGGACCGTTGCTTTAACTGCAACGTTAGGTTCCCTCTATTTTTCAGAGATAAGAGGGTACGAACCCTGTGATCTATGTTGGTACCAACGTATACTCATGTATCCACTTGTGCTAATATTGGGAGTTGCATACGTTCAAAAGAATCCGAAAATCGCAGTAACCTCACTTGTATTCTCTGTGATCGGTGGATGTATTTCTGCCTATCATTATAGCATTCAAAAACTGACTTTCATGCAAGAATCGGCACCAGCTTGTGGGAGAGTTGCTTGTACAGGGGAATATATAAACTATGCAGGCTTTATAACAATTCCATTTTTAGCTCTAGTTGCATTTATTTTAATCGCAATTACAAGTGTTATTGTATGGAGAAACATCAAGGAGGAAAAATAACTTGAAGAAACTACTTATATTTGGTGGTATTATTATTGCAATCTTTGTATTAATCTTTGTTTTAAACTCTCAGAAAAACAAGGATGCGTTAGCTAATAACCCATACGATACTGACAACTTAAAGCAATCTACCATCGATCTTATCGATGACCCAAACTATCAGAACATTATTTTACCAGAAGACTTGAAGAAAAAGATTGCTACTGGGGAACCTGTTACAGCTTATTTCTTCAGCCCAGAATGTGTACATTGCCAAGAAATGACACCACGTCTATCTCCACTTGCTGAAAAAAATGACATTGAAATCGTCAAATATAATGTACTTGAATATGAAAAAGGATGGAATGACTACCTTATCCAAGCAACACCAACAATGATTTATTTTGAAGATGGCAAAGAGGTTGTAAGAGTAGAAGGCGCCATTTCTAATGAACAGATTCAAGAGTTCTTTGATGAAGTCGTTTTAAAATAACCAAAAGGGTCATGTCGAGTAGACAGGCCCTTTTTTTAAAGGAGCGGGAAAATTAATGATTCATACATTCACTTATACTATCCAAGAGGATGGTTTAACTATCGACAGTCTTTTCCAAGAAAAGTGGAAGCTAGGTAAAAAGTTAATACATGAACTACGTATGCAAAAGGCCGTGAGCAATAAGAACGAAGAACTTCTTCAATGGAAACTTCCGAACAAAAAAGGGGATGTACTTGTCATTAAATGGGAAGGAGAATCCTCTAACTATCTTCTTTCCGATCAAATCCCTTTGTATGTGACGTATGAGGATGAGTATTTACTAATTGCCTCTAAACCACGTGGTGTATCCACGCATCCAAACGAAGAAGGTCAAAATCATACCTTTATGAACACCGTAACAAATTATTTACACAGTAAAGGTCATCATTACGGGGAACATGTACATCGCATCGATGAAGGCACTAAGGGATTAATCGTCATTGCAAAAAATCCACTTGTCAAAGGTATGCTTGATCGAATGTTGGAAAATAAAACAATCGTCCGCACCTATGAAGCAATAGTAGAAGGCCAAGTAAAAAATCAGCATGGTACTATTCGAGCAGCTATTGGAAACGACCGTCACCATCCAACTCGAAAAAGAGTATCACCATCTGGGCAAAATGCGATCACTCATTATGAAATTGCAGGAAAGCATGAACAGTTCACGAAAATACATGCAATTTTAGAAACTGGACGGACGCACCAAATCCGTGTCCACTTAGCTCACTTAGGACATCCAATTGTAGGGGACGAACTATATGGAGCTAAAAAAACACCTACTAAAATGTATGAGCTACATGCATTTAAAGTTCAATTTAACCACCCAATAACAGGCGAAGTGCTAGTTGTTGAAGATAAAAGATAAAAGATAGTAGGAATAGAATAACGGAAGATTATTTGTGGGACAATGCAAAAAGGCTATTGAATGTTGCGTTACAGCCTCTCAACGTTGCAGATAATTTGTGGAATGTTGCGTAATCGAAAAAAACAGATGAGAAATGAGAATTTCTCATCTGCTTTTTTTAACCAATCAATCTAAATATTTTTATCCATTTTCACTTCAAACTTAGGATTTGTTACATACTCCATATATTTTACCTCGCCTTTAAAGCTTTCATATGCCTCGTATCGTGCTCTAACAGCAGGGGCAGTTATGAATTCTAGTACTCTCTCCTTCTTAACCCAACAACTCTCAGAAGTTTCCTCGGAGGTACTTAACACTCCACCAATAGGCTTACCTACAAAATCGAACATTACTTTAGTAGGCACATCTGTAACTTCGTCATACCATTTATAGATTCCTGTATTTGAATAGGTTCCTATTAAGTGACCTACTTCAATATCAATTCCACTTTCTTCTTTTACTTCTCGAACTAACGCATCTATTAGATTTTCTCCAACTTCCACTTGTCCACCAGGATAGACCCATCCTCCATGCTGCGTTTTTACTAAAAGAATTTCTCCTTGCTCATTTTCAACAATTCCCCCAACAGCTACAATATGCGTAGGCATAATCATTCTATTTACCCCCTTGTTATTTCTACCCTTTCTTTTATATATAAAAGTCCAAATAAAAAAGCCACATAATATCATGTAACCCCAAATTCTAATAACATCATGCGTTTCCCTTGGTAAAACTAAAAATAAAACAGCTGAAATAATCCCTGTTGGAAGTACAATATAAAACCACATACGAACAATGGGATTGCGAAAACTGACTTCAAAACGATCCTGTTCATCCATCATAATTCTTCTCTTGAGGCATGCCTCTCATATTTGTTCCATTTATTGAAGTTATAGTAAAATTGGATTACTTCTCCGATAATACAAATGCTGAAGAATACAATGACTATATTAGTGGGCAATAATGGATATCGGTATATAATAAAGAAACATACGATGTAAATTGGAAGTGACCATAACGTGCGAAGCATTCTTCTTCTATAGCTCAACTTAAAATAAGGAAATGCAAATCCCTTATCAGTCTTAGGTTCATTCTTATACAGAACCCAAAGAACAAAATTGACAAAGATACATACACCAGTAATTACACAAAAAATCAATATCGTTGAACTAGAAATAATAATCACTCCTTAAAGTTATTTCACTTAAAAATCAAACTCTTATCAGCTTTCGGACAAAAAGTTTTTAGCCATAAAATAAGCACTAGCAGTGAACAACTGCGTTTTAATCTCATTCGTTTTTATTAGCGATCCTAATAACTCAAAATCAATCAGCTTTATATTTATCTGTTCGGTTTCATCTAAATCTTGTTCATATTGTTTAACTGCATCTTGTAAAAGAAAGGTTTTAATTTTGTTATTTTGTGTGGCGGGATTTATCATAAATTCACCTAACAAAATAGGTTTCAGATGTGAAACATAGCCAGTTTCTTCTTTAATTTCTCTAATAATGCCTTCTTCGTCTGTCTCATTGTTTTCTTTTTTTCCTGCTGGAATTTCAAAATAATTATCATTTCCAGCATGTCTATATTGTTCGACAAGCACCATTTGGTTTTCTTTTGTAAGCACAACTGCATTCACCCAATCGGAATATTCATTTACATAATAATCATTGATCACAATCCCATTTGGGAGCTCACATATATCTTTTCTAATATTTCCATAAGGGCTTTTATGAACATATTCAGACTTTAACATTTTCCACTGTTTCATATTTATCACCTTCTAATGCTTTATTTCATCATTCGTTAGAAATGATTCCTAACCAATTGCCTTTCATCAATGCAGGATAATTGCGAATAGGATATACAAAACCCCTAATCCTATTTCTCTTCCTATAATTTTCTTACTTTCTTTCTGTAGATAACTTTCTATTCCTTCTAAGATGGAATTAATTCCTACAAACACGAACACTAACTTCACATAGAAAATATCAATACCGTTTATAATGGCCATTACTAACATTGCAATCATCAAGCCTAGCAATAACAGTTTTAGTATTATGAATGGTGTACTACTTTTTTTCTTATTAGTTTTTTCAAAAAATATATTCATCAAGGGACCTCATCTAATATTTATTAAACTATATTACTAATACGTTAAAATATGTAATAGGTTTCATTAAAGAGTAATATTTTCCAATAATATAAAAACACGTTAGTTTCCTTCTTGATTGAAGAAAAACTACCGTGCTAGTTGATTATTGAATTATTAGTTGCTTTTAAGAAGTGGGGATAGCGAGAAAGTCGAATCTGCTTGGAGTATACATTGGGACAAAGGCTATATATGTCCAGCCGAAGTTTACTAATTCAAGGAGGTTCTGTCTCGTACATGGAGAGCGTTCACTGAAACAGGATTAGAAACTAAAATTATCTGGATCTTTACCAGTCCGCTCATTTAAATTCAGCGCATCAATATTTTTCATATCCTCGAAGGATAACTCAAAGTCATATACATCCATATTCTCAGCGATTCTAGATGGATTTTCTGATTTAGGAATAACGATTAAATCATGTTGCAGATGCCATCTAATAATTGTTTGAGCAGTCGATTTACTGTATTTTGTACTAATCCGTTTCAATGTTGGCTCTTCTAGTATTCGACCTCTTGCTAGTGGTGACCACGAAGTTATCGCTATTCCCTGCTCTTCACAATACTCACGTAGATCAAACTGAGTAAGTCGCGGATGACATTCAATTTGGTTGACCATTGGTTTAATGTTTGCTTTTGCAGCAATTGCCTCTAAATGATGTGCATGATGATTCGCTACTCCAGTAGCACGTATTAGCTTTTCATCATATAGACGTTCTATCGCTCGATATGTATCTACAAAAGTTTCTTTTACTGGCCAATGCGTTAAATATAAATCTACGTAGTCCATTCCTAATAACTCTAAAGATTTTTCGAATGCTCTGAGTGTTTGATCGTAACCTTGATCTGTGTTCCATACTTTTGTTGTAATGAATATGTCTTTGCGCGGAACATTTGATGCTCGGATGGCATCTCCTACTTCTTTTTCGTTGGCGTACAAACTTGCAGTATCAATATGACGATAACCATAATCCAATGCAGCTGTAATTGCTTGAATAGCAATATCTGGTTCTGTCATTTTATAAACACCTAAACCAAGTCTTGGCATCTCAATTCCGTTTGCTAATTGTTTCGTTGAATGTATATTTAAAGTCAATTTTTTCATCCTTTCTTATGAGGAAAACGACTGATATAAATCAGTCGTTTTCTCTTTTCTTCATGGAAGAAGTGACTTCAGATTGAGCAGGATCAGATACACGATTATCTTCTTCTAGCTCTTTATTGTCCCTCATTCTATCCATCTGTTTTCCTAATTGCTTTACTTCTTCCATGTTAGTTGCCATTGAACCGTTCTCTGGACCATTTTTGAATTCATTCATTCCAAAAATCACTCCTTTTCTTAATGTTAGTAGAATATTCGAAAGGTTGCAACATTCAAATGAACGATTTTTGTCAAATTTCATTTTTTCGCATTATTTCTTTTTCAAACAATTTAGGGTATACTAGGTGCAGAATACTAAAGAGGAGGCACTCCATATGAAATTAATCCTTATTCTTGGTGTTTGTATTTCGTTCCTTGCTGCAATTTTCAAAGCTGGATACGACGACAAACCAGGTGCATCTGAAAAATAATCTATTTAAAACGGGCGAGTCTTTTATGACATCGTCCGTTTTTTTATCTGTCTAGCTACATGCCTCGCCCCTCGAGTCGTTTCAGAATGTCGGATAAAGGCACAGAACGCTTTTACCGTCATTCTTCCAACGCTTGTCGGAGGCCCACAGGATGTGGTTCAGTCAGTCAGTCGTCGCGACACGATGTCGAGATCTTAGACTGACTTCCATAACATAAGCACTTGCGCTTTTCTAGTGTAAATTTGGATAATTCTGTTGACGTAATGCCTCGTAGATTAGTATCGCAGCTGTGTTCGATAAATTTAGCGAACGAATATTATCATTCATAGGAATACGTAAAGCACGATCCGGGTGTGCGTCGATAAACTCACGTGGCAAACCTTTTGTCTCACGTCCAAAAATAAAAAAGTGATCTTTTTCCGAATCACTAAAGTCAAAAGTAGTGTGTGGCTTAGCACCAAATTTAGTGATTAAATAATACTCTCCAGATGGATGTGCAGCAAAAAATTCATCTAGTCCATCATAATAGGTAATGTCTACATGTTCCCAATAATCTAGTCCGGCTCTTTTTAGCATTTTATCATCTGTAGAAAAGCCTAAAGGTCGGATTAAATGTAATTTAACACCTGTTCCCGCACAAGTTCTAGCTATATTCCCAGTATTAGCTGGTATTTCTGGTTGATATAAAACAACATTAATACTCAATTACTCCACTTCCTAGTTCTCAATTGTATAGTACTCTAATCCTTTTCGAATCTCTTTTAAAACTTCTTCAACTTGTTCATGCTGTTCAGCTTTTTTGAGGGCAAGTAAGCCTTCTTTTGAATTTATTTTACCTATAGCCCATGCAGCTGTACCTCTAATTACTGGTCTAGCATCATTTTGCATTAAATCTATAAGCGTTGGAACAGCTTCTTGCTCTTTAAAATGAGCTAATGCGATTATAGCATTTCGCTGGATCGGATTCTTCCCTCTCCACGCACCAGACATATGACCGTACGTTTCTTTGAACGTTCGATTCGTCATTTTAAGTAAAGGTAAAAGTAAAGGCTTCACTAATTCAGGGTCTGGTTTAAACGATTCTTGGTGGAGATTAGCTTTCCCTTTGTTTTTTGGACAAACTGTTTGGCAAGTATCACAGCCGTATATCCGATTTCCTATTTTCGTACGAAATTCGTCTGGAACCATTGTTTTCGTTTGAGTGATAAAAGCAATACAGCGCTGTGCATTAAGTTGTCCGCCTTGTATTAATGCTCCAGTCGGACAAACATCTAAGCATAACCGGCAATCACCACATTGTTCCTCCATCTGTTCACTCGGAGCAAAAGGAATTGACGTAATCATTTCCCCGAGATAAACATAGGAACCAAACTCAGGAGTTATAATAGAGCAGTTTTTCGCACTCCATCCAATACCTGCTCTTTCCGCCACAGCCCGATCAGAAAGTTCTCCCGTATCAACCATTGAACGGAGTTTTGCATCTGGAATATGAGTTAAAATATATAATTCTAAAAGTGCTAATTTTTCTCGTAAAACGGTATGATAATCTATACCCCATGACGCACGGGCAAAGATTCCTCGTCTTGCCCCCTTCACACTTTGTGGAGCATCCTTCATTTTGGAGGGGTACGCAATTGCTATAGATATGATACTACTTGATTCTTCAAGCAACATCTTAGGATGCACTCTTTTCTCAATATTAGATTCTTCAAATCCGGAAGCATACCCTAATTCCTGCTGCCTGATCAATCTATTTTTTAATTCATGAAATGGAGAAACAGAAGTAAATCCAATTTTATCAATTCCAATGGATGCAGCGTAATCTATGAGGTTTTGTTGAAACTGAATGATATTCACAAATGTTCTCCTTTCTTATGCTACACTAAAGAAAATAAGTGTAAGGATGGTTGATATGATAGTAAAACTGGATGATTCAATAGTTGAAATAGAACCTACCTTTAAAATAGGCATTATTCATTATACCAAAATTATTGTTACTTCTTCGCCTCAAATGCTTAAAGGACGTCTTCAATTATTTCAGGAGCAACTTTTCTTTGAACTAGATGACAAAGTCGTAACTGATTTCGATGGGATAAAAGAATGGAGAGCACTTTGGAAAAAGTTTGGTGCTGATCCAAATCGTTATAGACCTTCAATGGAAGCTATGTACAGAAGGATTGCAAAACAAAATTATATCACACCGATGCATTCCGCTGTGGATGTAAATAACTTTTTCTCTATGCAATATGAAATTCCAATGGGAATCTATGATGTGGCAAAAATTGAAGGTGATATAACACTTACAATTGGCAATAAAGAAACAGTATATAACGGTTTAAATGGTAGAGAAAATAAATTAAACAATATACTTACTCTTCAAGATGACATAGGACCATTTGGTAGCCCATTTGTGGATTCTGTTCGAACTGCTGTGACTGAAAATACTACAGAGGCTCTACAAGTCGTATTTCTACGTCCTTCATTAGGGATTGAGGAAAGTAAGAAATTACTTCACTCTATGGCTACCATGTTCACGCAAATACATGGTGGAGAATTTGATACTAGTTTAATTGGTTATGTTCCTAAAAAGTAAAGGAGAATAATAATGGTACTCAATATTTGGTTCAATAGATGGTTTTCCACTGTGTCACATTATATGGAGCTGATTCGCCATAATCCGGATCAACAGGAATTTGTTATTTACGGTACACATCCTAATCCGGATACTGTGTATTTTAATTACTGTGATGTATTTAGTACTGAACCAGATATTACGGGCGAAGACTATCTTCAGTTTTGTATTGACTATTGTCTACAAAATCAGATACATATTTTTGTACCGCGAAAAGAGAATGTACTCATTTCTAAACACTTAGACAAGTTCAATAAAATTGGTGTGAAAGTGTTAGTTTGCCCAGATGGTGATTTAATGGCCATGATAGACGATAAAGCAGCGATGTATCGGTCTTTACAGGACCAGGAAAAAGTAGGGAATTTTATCGTGACTATTCCTTCATATAGAATAGTAAATAATGCTGCAGGTTTCCAACAGGCTTATGCCGATTTGGGTAAGGATGATACGAAACTATGTATTAAGCCAGTAATCGGAGAAGGAGCAAGTGGTTTCCGTATTATAGATGACATCGCTGATACCATTCCATTTATATACAATACAACTTCTACCCAAAAGATTTCTTATGATACAGCTTATAAAATTTTAAAAACGCAGGAGCATTTCTCGGATCTAATGGTAATAGAATATTTAGATGGCCATGAGTATAGTATTGATTGTTTAGCTGATACAGATGGCACTTTGCTTGTTGCTATACCTCGAAAAAAAGGAAATGGACGAATCCGTGAGATTGAATATAATAGAGAATTAAATGAAATTGCTGAGAAAATGGCTGCACAATATAAATTTCCTTATGTGTATAACATTCAAGTCAAATATAAAGATGGAATACCAAAACTACTTGAGATCAATCCCCGCATGAGTGGAGGAATGCATATTAGCTGCCTTGCAGATATTAATATTCCCTATTATGCTATAAAGTTATTACTAAATGGGCATGTGGAGGCTCTTCTTCCTAAGTTTGGAGTGAGAGCAACTCATATTGAACAACCTGTAATCTTACCATCTAAAGAATCTGCTATATTAGCTTAACCTTAAATGGCATATAGTTGAATAAAAGAGGAGTGATATATTAATGGTGAACTTGAACAAAATCGAACTTAAGAAAAAAGGACAATCTATTAATCTCACTAAGAGCAACAATAATAATATTGGTGAAATCTTAGTAAATCTCCAATGGAATCAACAGGTCAACTCAAAATCTACTGGGTTCTTTTCCACCTTACTAGGTGGTAAATCTAAAGGTGTGGATCTAGATTTAGGCTGTTTATATGAATTAAATAATGGTGAAAAAGGGTGTATACAGGCTTTAGGAAATGCTTTTGGCACACTAAAACAATCCCCGTATATCGAACTCGATGGCGATGATCGTACTGGCTCCATATCTGGAGGAGAAAACCTTAGAATCGATGGAAATAAGATATCCGATATTAAACGTATTCTCGTATATTCATTCATCTATAAAGGTGTAGCTAATTGGGCAGAAGCAGATGGAGTTATTACATTATCATATCCTGCTGGCCCCAATATCGAGGTTAAGCTAGATGAACATAGAAATGGGCAAATTATGTGTGCAGTTGCAATGATTGAAAATGTAAATAATGAGACTTTCAAAATTGAGCGTCTAGTAGAGTACTATAAAGGGCATAAAGAGATGGATAATGCATACAGCTGGGGTATGAACTGGGTAGCCGGATCAAAATAAAAAACTAGGGGATTTTGATAGTGTTGATAATCCTCTTTTTTAGAATAAAAAATCAACCATTTAGCAAACAATGGTTGATTTTTCTTTGTTAATCTCTAATTATTAATAGGCACGACCGAACCATACCGTATGTTTAGAATCCTTACCACAGTTGATACATGTTGCTTTTTCTGCTGGTGGATTGAATGGTATATTACGTGTCGTAAATTTAGTTTCATTCTTCACATTCTCTTCACAAGCGTCATCTCCACACCATCCTGCAAGAATCCATCCAGGAATTTCTCCTTTTTCTGTTGAATCCGTAAGATGTTGCTTTAACTGCTCTAGGGAATCTACATTTGTATGGGAGTTTTCATCACGGAATGCACGAGCTTTTTCAAGTAAGCGTGTTTGCATTGTTGTTAGCGCACCTTCAATACATTCAACAGCTGTTGCTAGCTCCACAGAAACTTTTTCAGCTTCATCACGTACTTTGATTAACGCTTGATTGTTTTCCAAATCACGAGGCCCTAACTCAATACGAACTGGTACACCTTTAAGCTCCCACTCGTTGAATTTATATCCAGGAGATTGGTCTGAATCGTCAAGACGTACACGAATACCTTTTGCTTTTAACGCTGCATAAAGCTCATCTAATTTTTCCATTATCGTTGGATTTTTCTTCCAAGGACCAACAGGAATTAGTACTACTTGAGTTGGTGCAACACGTGGAGGTAATACAAGCCCTTGCTCGTCACCATGTACCATAATAACCGAACCGATTAAGCGAGTTGATGTACCCCAAGATGTTGTATGCACATGCTGATGTTTGTTTTCTTTGTTTAAATATTTGATATCAAATGCTTCCGCAAACTTTGTCCCAAGGTAATGAGATGTCCCAGCTTGAACAGCTTTACCATCTTTCATCATAGCTTCGATAGAATATGTATCTACAGCTCCTGCAAAACGTTCGGAAGGTGTTTTCTGACCATCATATACCGGAATAGCTAAAAGCTCCTCTACAACCTCTTTATAGATGTTAAGCATTTGCATTGTTTCGTTACGTGCTTCTTCTTCATCTACATGAGCTGTATGCCCCTCTTGCCATAAAAATTCAGAAGTACGAATGAATGGAAGAGTTTTCTTTTCCCAACGGAACACGTTTGCCCATTGGTTGATAAGCACTGGCAGATCACGATAACTCTTAATCCAATCTGAATACAAATGACCAATCATCGTTTCTGATGTTGGACGTAACGCTAAACGTTCTTCCAATTTCTCACCAGCTGCTTCCGTTACCCATGGAAGCTCTGGAGCAAATCCTTCAATATGATCCTTCTCCTTTTGAAAAAAGGATTCAGGAATTAGCATAGGGAAATAGGCATTACGATGTCCTGTTTCTTTAAAACGTCTGTTCATTTCATCTTGAATATGCTCCCAAATTTCAAAGCCATCTGGTTTAAAGGCAATACATCCACGAACTGGAGTGTAATCCATTAAATCTGCTTTCTGAATTGTGTCGATATACCATTTTGTAAAATCATTTTGTTGCTGATTTGTCATCTAAATTCCTCCTATTTAAGTCAATCCATTACACCACGGCTTAGTCCGTACAGATTTTAAAATGTGTACTACCCATTTCAAAGTCTGTATCACCCGCTAGATATTTTAATTCGATTAGCGGAGTACTTCCAACTGCTAAATTGAATTAAAAAAGCACAGGGACATCCTCGTAAAAGGACGTCTCTGTGCTGAATAGACGTGGTACCACCTTAGTTTAGCTCAAAAAAATTTAAGCCCTCTAAACGTTTGGTAACGAAAACGAATCGGTTATGTTTGCATAACATCTCCGTGATAGGTTTCAACAAGAAGTGGTGATATAGCTCTCAGCGTTTGCTATACTTTCTGTTTCACAATTCTCATCTACTTGGTCACTTCGCAGATTGTATTACTAATAATATACCAAATAACCTACTTTAATACAATGTGGATTAAGGAATGCCAATAATTTTCTATTTTATATAAAGAGGTGAGATAATAGACTTACGATTCTTCTTGTGTAACTTGTGTTTGTAGAACACATTTTGCCATTCACTCATATGTTTCCTTTTGAGTATCTTATACTAGTAATTCTATTTTTATGGAGGAATTAATGTGGGATACTTTGTAAACGTTGAACAAGGAGTAAACTTATTTGTCGAGGATATTAATCCAAATGCAAGCAAGACAATTGTATTTTTACATGGTTGGCCATTAAGTCATGAACAATTTGAATATCAATTTGATGCCTTACCTCAAATGGGATACCGCTGCATTGGTATAGACTGGAGAGGATTTGGAAAATCAGATAAACCTATGAATGGCTACAATTACGACAGACTAGCAGATGACATCCACGCCGTAGTCCGTACGCTCCAACTAGATAATTTTACACTAATCGGCCATTCGACTGGAGGAGCAATCGCTATACGCTATACTGCTCGCCATGCTTTTGGTGTGTCAAAACTAATTTTAATAGATGCCGCGGCTCCCACTGGATTTACAAAGGAAACTGCGAATACTCTACTTACAGAAGCATTAAATGACCGCCCCAAAATGATGCAAGGAGTAACAGATACTTTTTTCTTTCAATATATTACAGCTCCATTCTCTAATTGGTTTACTGGGTTAGGATTACAAGCAGCAGGTTGGTCTACGGCAGCAATCATCAACACCTTGAGGGATGAAAACCTCAATGCAGATCTCCCCAAAATATCAGTCCCTACATTAATCGTTCATGGAGTACATGATAAGGTGATCCCATATGAACAAGCTCAAATACTAAATCAAACAATAAAAAATTCACATCTCGTACCCTTTCATTACAGCGGCCATGGGCTTTTCTGGGAAGAACGAGTAAAGTTTAACGAACTTATAAAACAGTTTATCGGATAGATAAGCTTTATAAGAAATAAGTTCACAGGAAAGCTTACTAAGCTATCTTGTGAACCTTTTTGTTATAGTAAATATTATTAGAATACTCTATACTTATAATTGATATAATTTTCAGTTATTAATTGTGAAAGGTGGAGAAACATGAAACTAGGTGTATTTTCTTTAAGTTTAGATGTTAAAGATATTAATGCTTCAAAAGATTTTTATGAAAAACTTGGTTTTCAAACTCTTGGAGGGGAGATCACTCAAAATTGGTTAATTATGAAAAATGAAGATACTATTATCGGTTTATTTCAAGGAATGTTTGAAAAAAATATTTTAACCTTTAATCCAGGATGGAATAGCAACGCGGAAAACCTAGAATCTTTCACTGACGTTCGTGAACTTCAAAATCAGCTTAAACAAAAAGGAATAAAATTTCAGACCGAAGCTGATGAAACTACGGTTGGACCTACACATTTTACAATCGAAGATCCAGATGGCAATCAGATTCTTCTAGATCAACATAGATAAATTTTATATAATGGCCTCCAAACCTAACCAAAAAGTGCTTTACTCTTTTGAGACAGGTACGAAGAAATGCAATGTGGTTCATTTGTTCAAATTATGAAAAGCAGGCTCCTATAGAAGAGCCTGCTTTTCATAATTTTACACGATTGCATCTGGAAACTTATCAGCGACTAAATTTAACTTTATATTATGCTCCAGCAATGCTTTAAGGCCACAAAGAACAATTGTATAGCCACCGGTTGAATCTATTACTTGATTTGCTATTTCAGTTAGATTACCCTTGAAGCCATAATTTTTGATTTCGACAAATGTTCCTTCTGATTCTCTTTGGGTAAATAGCCATTCAGCAGTTGTTTCATCATCAAATTGGATAAGAATCCGCTTGTTTTGTTCAATTTCCTTCACATCGAGCTCAGCTGAAACTCCGTACATCTCCCATTCCCAACGAATACATCTTCCTTTTTCTAATCTCCCGCTACTCTTTGTAAACCAAAATTTTGTCGTAATAGTTGGATCAATAAAAGCTTCGAATACCTCATGCACTGGCTTTCTTATTAGCATTCCTACACTCACAGTTGATAATTCATCAAAATTAGTCATTAAATTCTCCTTCATTTAAGGTAATAGCAGTTTGAATAAGAGAGATAAAAGTTTCTGATTGGATATCTTCCATTTTTGTAATTCTAATATGTCTCATTGTTTTACCCGAACCCTGTAATAAATTATTTATGTCTTTTTCTACAAGTTCATTTCCTTTATGAAAACCTAAATTAACATGCTTTTTAGCTGTTTGTAGATAACAAACTAACCCTTTATATGAGTAGTTAGGCATCGACCATTTATATTCTTCTACAAGAGCAGGTGAAGCAGCTAAAATAATTTCTCTTAAAACCTTTGTAATGCTCTGAATATCATCTGGTAAATTCAGAATAAATGTATCTACATCTAGAATTGTTCTGTTTAGTTTATCCACTATGTATCACCTTCACTATTCTAATATATAACTTTTGCCATGTTATCCATACAATAATCTTGTAAAAATTTAAAAATGCGTTCGAGATCAGAGTAATCTCAAACGCAGGAATAAGCTTCCTTACTTTATAGATTTTACTTTGCATTCTTATCAGGCTGATGAATCCCAAAAACATTACCCTCAGTATCAGAATAATATCCCTGCCAAGCCATTCCAGGCAGAGCATACTTTGGCATTGCCACCTGTCCACCATACTCAAGTATTTTAGTTTCCGTTGAATCGTAATCTTCCACGCCCAGTGTACAAGAGAAGCCATTCATAGGCTGATGTTGTCCTGGTGGAGGTGTTTGACGTTTCATTAAAGCCCCATCAATACCAGGCTGACTTGCATCGCCAGTAATAGCCCCAAAATAAGGAAGCCCCGCATAATCAGTCCAGTCTTCAAATGTCCACCCAAATATTTCTCCATAAAACTTTTTTGCACGGTCCATGTCATCCACATGAATTTCAAAATGAACTAATCTCCCCATAATTCTCCCCCAATTTAATTCATTTTAAATTTAAATAGCCTTGTACCATTCAAAACTCGCAAACCTTCTTCATCATTGTAATAAAGATTGAAAATTAAATCAATTCAATATAGTGTTTACTAGTTATAACTTTCAATCTAAATTGATTTGAATAATACCTACATGACCGTTAACAGATTTTATAACTAAAGTTCACTAAAACATATAAAGACTGCTGCTACTAATTATCTCTCTAAAAATGCTATCAATGCGTCTAAATCCTTTGCAGAAGCTTTTTTAAAGGTGCCAGCCATCATTTTACCAAAAAGTTTAGTTATGCCTGTGAGACCTTTTATTTCTCCGATTAACTTTATCTCCGTAAGGTTATCAGATGAAGTTACTTTATAGGTAAAAATATATTCTCCTTTACCAGTTGTTCCTTTCTTACCATCACAGCGAAGAACAATTTTATCTGGCTCATTGAGTTCAACAACTTCAAAATGTTCCGTAGCCACTTGTCCAAACATCTTTCTAGATTCCTTCCACTCACTGCCCACTTGCATTAGTCCAACATCCAATCGTTCAATACCTACAAGCCCCTGCATCCAGTAATTAGCAGCATCCAGATCAATCAAACCATCATATACCTGTTGCTTAGAAAGGTGGGTATTTCTTTTCACTTCAAAATTAGTACTCAAGCGGATAACCCTCCAAAATGTTTACTAAAGTATATCATACGATGATCACCGTATTGTTAACATTTTAATAGAGGCTCCAGAGATATTGTGACAGTAATACAGATTTTTATTCAACTTAACCTTCTCTTAAATTCCTTTTAGGACTAGGTTATTTTTGATGCATGTGGAAGTTCAGTTCAAAACTCTTTCTTTTTCTCTCTACACAAAAGACACCCATTAACGCTGATTTAACAGTGTTAATGGGTGTCTTTAATTTTACGTATATTGACGCAAAACACATAATAATACCGGTGGTCGGGGTCGAATATACTTTATAACCCTATTGATAACAGTACTCTAGAGATTTTTTGTGTAAAATATGTGTAAAATATTTATAAACAAAATAATACCACCTTGAAATAGTCTCCTTCTGTATTTTCATAAATGATTTTCCGGTAATTAAATATCACTTCCTATATACTGAATTAATAGTATACTTGTACTATTAGGATGTAGGAGGAGATATACTTTGTTTTCTAAATTAATTAAAGCAATAGTCGTGGTAATGTTAGTAGTTGGAATTGTATCTTTTAATGGCAATAGTGCAAGTGCTGCTAAAGTGATGTGGGGAAAAACAGAACTAAAATTAGGTCAAATCGGTAAAGCTACTATACTTTCTAATACTAATTTGGTCAAATTAGAAAGTGACGGTTCCCTTACTACTGTCCGTTCGATGAAAAAAGGCGAAGAATATCGTGTATATAGTTACAAGAGCAATCATGGTGGTCTTTATGGAGTTGGTGGAGGTAGCTTTGTACAGAAAAATGCGAAGGTAAAATATGAAACGCCATCTAAATCCAAACTAGCTTTACTACAAAAAGAATCTGTTTCTAGAGAATATAAATCGGCATTAAATAAAGCAGAAATATACGCGAAAAATATGCACTTATCAAAGGCAAGAATTTATGAACAGTTGACTTCTGAATATGGAGAGAAATTCCCTCCAGAAGCCGCGCAATACGCTATCGATACCCTTGTAGTCAATTGGAAAGAAAATGCATTAAAAAAGGCACAGTCATATTCAGTAAATATGAGCATGTCGGAATCTGCTATTTACGATCAATTGGTTTCGGTTTATGGTGAAAAATTCACTCCGGAAGAAGCACAGTACGCGATAGATAATTTATAATTTTCATTAAAGTAAAAACCACCTCCCATTAATCTGGTTGGTGGTTTTTAGCTTCTACTCTATTTATGACTTCACATAGCTCTGACAATGCTAATAGTTCATTTCTCGACATGCGTGACATTTCATCTAATGCACCTAATATTAATTCTGGAGGGTGTTCATCCAATAACTTATTAAATAGTTCTTCCGTTCTATCCAATTCACTCACGACCTTTAATCCATAATAGTTACGTCTACTATTTCATCAAGCTTTAATGATAACAAATAAAAAGGATCTTGCAATTCGATTTCTCGCTTCTGCAAATTCACATTTTCTACTGTTCCTCTATTATAAATAAATTCTCCATCTTTCCATCTTTTAATTTTCGTATCAGCTTTACTTTTAATGGCTGCATCCAAAGTATGTTGAATGGCATCATAATCCCATTCATCTAATACTGGCCTAAGTTTTTTTCTAATTTCCTGATTATATTCTTTCAACATCACTACGTGTTCTGTTAACATCATGCCTTGCCATTTCATCATACCGCGATCTCTAATCAAATGAACCACTCCTATTCTTTATGACCGCCAACCATTTTCGACCTTTTTACTGCAGTACCTGCAGGAGTATAAGACACTGCTCTTAATAATGCAGCGGATCCATATCGATTTCTAATGTCGTCCATAGCAGTCGCAAGTTTTCTGTTCTTCCAGTTTTTCTTTTCAAATAAACTTAACTGCATGGAGTGTTCGTCTTCTAATTTTGTTATGGAGATGGATATGTGCCTTACAGGATTTTTATTATAATTTTCATTTAACAAATCTAAGCAAACGTTGTAAATTTTCATGGTATCGTTCGTAGCATCGTGTATTGTTCTAGCTCTCTGAAACCCTCCACCAAATGCATTTTTACTATAGCCAATTCCTAACGAAATAGTTCTAGCTGCTTGGAAAGTATCTCTAGCCCTCTTTGCTACGTCTTCGCACATTTCAAGAATGACTGCTTTTACTTCTTCAATTTTATTGTAGTCTCTCATGAGGATTTGGCTTTTACCAAAACTTACTTGTCTTTCTACTGAAGGTGAGCTCATATCGGATAAATCAATTCCGTGTGCATGATGAAATAATTGATTTCCCATAACGCCAAATTTATCTTCTAATACCTCTAAAGGCGTTCTAGCTAATTGACCTATACTCGTGATGCCCATATTGTTTAATGTTTTTTCAGTACCTCTACCAATACCCCACATTTCTGTTAACGGAGTTACTGGCCATAATTTAGTTTGCACATCATCATATGTCCATTTAGCAAATCCTGTTTTCTTAGCATCCAGATCTAGCGCAAGTTTTGCCAATAGCATGTTTGGTCCCATTCCAGCAGATGAATGTAATTGTAAGGTTTCTAATATTTCTTTTTGAATTTCTTTTACTGTATTTTCCGGAGATCCCCAAAGCTTTTCAGTACCAGTTAAATCGATGAAACTTTCATCCACACTGTATACATGAACTGCTTCTGGCGGAACATATTTGTGGAGGATATTTGTAACTGCCATACTCATTTCAAGGAAGTACTGCATTTTCGGTTCAAACAATCTTATATCTGGATGACTAGGTATTTCATGTAATCTTGTGGATGCTGTTTTCACCCCAAATCGTTTTTTCATAGGTGGGGAAGCTGCCAAAACAACAGCTCCTTTTTGTTCGAAATTACCAACAATAGCAATTGGAACGGTTCTAACATCTAAGTCATGTAAAACTGCAATGCAAGACACATAAAAGCTCATCATATCTATACAAGCAATTGAGCGGTTAGGTAATGCGCTATAATCAATCATCGGATTATTTGCAAAGTTCTTGGGGATGAGTTAATGAAATCGATGTAACCATTTTTCCTCATATTATCTAGATGTTTATGAATAGTCGAAGATGACTTTATTCCAACAGCATTGCCGACCTCTCTCATTGATGGAGAATATTTATTTTCTGCTAAAAAGTGTTTGATGTATTCATAAATTTCTTTTTGACGACTATTCATACAACCTCACGCTCCTTATGGATGATGGGAACAAATGCTAGTACATTACCAACTTTAAAAGTCCTTTTGGTATTTCGTAAAAAACAATAAGCTTTAAATGTATTGCCCTCCACAGATAACACCTTTACTTTTCTTTTGCTGATTTCACCATTATTTTTCATGTAAATAATTTCAATAATTTGATTGAGTTGCATGGATTTTAAAATATTTATACGCACATCTGTTCCCTCCTTCTTTTGATTAGTATACGAACAATCGTTCCATTTTACAACTAGTAATTTTTGGACAAATAAAAAAAGCACCTGATTAGAGGTGCCATAACATAGTTATTCATTATCCTCATTTTGTTGGTCTTTTTCTTTAGGATTCTTTTCAGATATAAATTTAACATCTTTATCAACAAGAATTAATTGTTTTGGATCTGGATAAACTTCTTTACTATCTTCTGGTGCATTGATAGCAGTATGTACCTCTGTTCCCTTTTGGATTAGCTCAGCTAATTTAGAAATCGAATATGTCAATTTACCATGGTAATCATTATCTTTTATATCGATATTGAAATCTTCCATTAACATTTTTGCATTGAGTCTAGCTTGAGCTTTTACATTATTATCTAATGCTTCTAGCATTAATTTTCTTGCTTCTTCAGCTTTTTCATCAATTTCTATAGTTTGAAGTATACTTTGTGTTTGTTTAAGTTGCGTAAGATGTTCTCGAAGATATTTGAAAGCACTGGAAACAATTTGTCCAAAGAACAAAAAAGCTTCCTTATTGTCTATTACTATTTCAATCCATTCAGATCCAGTATCAAAATTCTGAAACTTGACGTTTGCTTTAAATTTTCCTGTTAATGTTTGGCCGCAAATATTATCAATATCTTTAATGAATGTTGCAACTTCTGAAAGTTGATTATAATGAGGTAGCTTAAAACTTATTGATAATTCATCTTGTTCTGATATAGCTTGGTTAAGAGCATTAAATACTGCAATTGATAAAGTATATACTTGACTTACAACATTTTTCACTTTTTCAAATACATTCGTGTCAACCCATATTTGAGGACTTCTATCATTGAAAACATGTCTAAGATCTTTATTTATTATTTCAAATTGGTTGTCTATAAATCCTAATTCATTAATTTTATTTATTGCTAAGGAAATTTTCGGTAAATTAATTAACTCGTATTTATTATTACTTATAACATGCTCAACTTCTAAGTAGTCTATATTTTCATCCAAAATTTCTAACATTTCTCTTATTCTCATGACCATTCTCCTTTTTGTATAAGTACCTTTTACTTAAATTAATATAGCAATGATACCTTAAAAAGTGAAATCTTTATTTTAGACCAAAATAAAAAAGCCCCACTACAATTAAGTAGCAAGGCTTGATATTATCTGTTATTTAATTGTTCCAACATTGCTTTTGAAGGAGTTTCATACTTAATATGTCCGTCCATTTTAGTAACCCACATGCCACCGCCAACATTATATTGACCATCATGATCTTCACGATATCGATATACACGATACTCTTCACCAGGATTCAAAACACGAACCATTTGAAGTTTACCGGTCGGACCATCTTGCCACAAGTTAATTCTTTTGAGTATTGTTACCTTACCTATTTGACCAGGCTTTAATTCTGTTTTACCCCACATTATTTTATCATTAGAAACACCTCCAACTTGGTTCGGTATTAATAAAGATTTCAACCGTTTACGGACGCTATCCATATTTATTCCTGGACAAGATGTTGCTGTCCCTTTAAATTCATTATGACCAAGTACATCATCTACACTTAAATCAAAGTTCTGTATAGCTATTAAACATCTTTCCTCAAATGCTCTTTCTTGTGCTGCAGTAAATGCACCATTCCCAACCACACAAATATGATAGGTGTTTGTATTATGATTACCAATCCCGTTAGTAGGATAAATCGGATCGTAACAAAGTTGAACTGTTCCATCGGTTAAAATAATTTCATGATATCCACCTTTCCCCCAACCAAGACCTTTCCAACGGTTATTCCAAAAGGCGAAATAGTCACCACTCGTTGTAGCTGAATGGTGACGTGCTATTTTGGTTATTTGTGATGTTTTACGAGTTGATTTTGAAGGAGCTACTTTATTTCGGATGTCTTGTATTTTAGCCACTACTCAACACCTTCATTTCTTTCGTTCCCAATTTCAAATAAACCTGTAGAAGCGAGTCCAGCTAAAGCTCCTGCCCATAGTCTTAAGGTTAAATCTAAATCAGTAAACGGTTCGCCTGCAAAGCCAATAAAAATACCCACCGCAAATGCGATGAGTGGTATGAGGTTTTTATTAAGTTTCTCCGATACTGATCTTTTAATTAATTCCACTACACCCAAAACTATTGGGACAATTACTGTTGAGAATAATAATACTTCTGTCATTTTAATTTCCTCCTAATTTTTTATTATTTCAATAACTGCTGCGACCCCTGCTAATATTCCACCGGAACCGCCTAAGACGCCTATAAAGCCGAGTGTTATTTTCGCCCTTAAGCTTAATTGTGTCAAAGTCACCTTTTCTTTCATCACAAGTTTTTTATCATCAGTACCGAAGTAATGGTCTACGAATCGGCCAAGTAAGTCTCGAGTTTGTTGACCATCTTTCATCACTGTCAATTCTAAGCTAGTTTGAGATGCGGTAATTTTCCCAATTTCTACTCTAAATTCCTCTTGCACTTCTTCTAACTTTTTTAGTCTTGGTAAAACTTCTTCGTGGAATAATTCATCATGTTTTGCTACCTTTTCAAAGGTTTCTTGCATAGAACCTACCCCTCTTGTCACCTTCTCACCCCTTTTTGGTAACTAAAAATACCCTCCACATAATTGTGGAAGGCTGAGAAATCTCTTACATTTAACTTTAATCCTTGCTTAGTTTAACTTGACTAAATGCAACTGTAACCCAGAAACCTAATTGGAAAATAAAAAATGATGTTAACCAAGGGTGACTGTATATTGTTTCCATAGATAAATCCTCCTATAATTGATTTTGAAAGGTGGTGAAAAAATGGAAATTAATATTCTACCTAAATTTATAGATGAAGCTGCTACTCCTGTTGCACAGAGTGTTGGTAATACTGTTTCTGGAGTATGGAATCTTGTATTTGGTAACCATGTTTCTTTATGGTTAAAAAAACAAGAATATAAACATCAACTAAATTATGAAGATTTTGTAGAAAAAGTTAACGCTAAAGTTGAAAATATTTTACCAGAAAACATTATTGAACCAGAAATGCATATACTAGGACCTGCTATTGAGGCATCGAAATATTATATTCACTCTGAAGAACTCCGTGATATGTTTGCCAACTTAATTGCAGCAAGTATGGATAGTGAAAAAGAAAATACTGTCCATCCTTCTTACGTTGAAATTATTAAACAACTTGCGCCTGATGAAGCTAAAATTCTGAAACATATAAAAGGTAATCATTTTCCAACCATAAAAGTTATCAGCCAAATCGGCTCTAATCATTCTCCTATATTAGAGAATTTCTCAGATGTTTCATATAAAGTTGGTTGTGAATTCCCTAATAATGTCCATTCATATTTAGATAATTTAAATCGATTGGGCCTGATTAACCTTTATAATGAGGGTCGGTTAACTGATGATACTTTTTATGAAGATATAGAAAATCACCCCGTCACAAAACAATCAATAGAAATTGCAAACTCATTAGGTGAAAGTAAAATTATTAGAACTCACGCAGCTGTTACCATGTTTGGTAAAAACTTTTATGAATCATGTATTAAATAGTTATAAGTTAGAAGAGTAGGCTTTATATTAATTTCTACCTACTCTTCATTTTTTTATAAAAAATAACGCTAGCTTATGCTGTTTTACCTCACCATTTCATTCTTCATCCCACTCAACTCTTGCTTTATTTTACTAATCAATGTGGGTCTATTGTAACCGTAAGTTAGATTAATACCCGTCTTACCAGGCTCATAGATTTCTTTTACTTCTGTTATAGGAGTATCGAGTGTTACACCCCAGTCACGATTTTGGAGGGTAACGATATCTCCTAAATCATAATCAATACCGTATACTAACTTTGATTGTGGAAGGGATTGTCCTTCTAGAAAAGTTTCTTGTTGATACTCACTTAACTTTTGTTCTCCGCGATTAATTAAATCAGTATCAATATCAGCTGCCGGGCGAGGTTGAGGATTATCCCCTTCTGTTTCTTCCGCAACATCTCTAGCATCCACGAACAATTCATAGCGATCAAATCCCGTGGATGAACCTACTTCTACGGTTCGTCTTTCTACACCTTCACCTTGACCAGCTACAATGGCGTGATTACGGTAATTCAATTCAGATTCTGTATATGATAATTGACCGAGCGTATTGAATTCAGGACTAAATATAGCTGGCGGTAACACGGATTGATTAATTGTTAAATTCCTACCTTTTAGTATTCTAAAAACAAATTTTCTTTGTTGATAATCAATATCTATGTTCCAACCGAGACTACTTAATAAACTAATTTCCGTCATTTCTTCCGCTAGGTTTTTATAACGAGATTGCCAAGTAACATTTGATCCACGATGTAAATTTTCCTCCACAATTAAATTAGGGATAATTCTATTTGAATCTAAAGGAGCTATTGCGTTGTTCAAAATATAATGCAACATTACTGATTCAGCATCGGATTCTATACTATCTTGTGCTTCATTTACAGGAGGATAAGTTAAACGTTGCCCTAACCAACTTTTTAACGGTAATGCTTTTATAAGCCAATTCTCTGTAATCTTACCTTGCTGGTCCAATTCAATTTCACGATAGCGAATTACATACGCTTTATTCAGTTTATTTTGTGGGAAGATAATAGCGCCTTTAACTAATTTATCAGCGCCCTTTAAATAGCGATTAATTCTTAATTCAATGGAACCAATACCATTCCAAGAGCGGGTTATTTGTAATGAACTATACTGATCTATTTCATCGATTAACTCGAATTGCTTTGTCATTATTCTAATTGGTAACGTCATGTAGCCACCTCGTTTTAAGTAGAAGAGACGCCCTTAACGAGCGCTTTTTAAATCATTCTGCTGACTGGATAACATCTCCGTTTGTATCAAGACCTAATGCTAATAAATCAGCTTGTACATCAGACTGATAACGAGTAGGAACTTGTTCAAATGTACGACGTTTTGCCATAATTAACGAAACACATAGTGATACGAATGCCATGCGACCACCTCCCTTCAATGTGAAAAGTAGCAAACAAAAAAGAAGGTTATGAATGATTTTCATCAAACAGTACCTTCTTGGCTCACTATTAAATCGAATACTAATTCTTGTAAGACTAAAAGTTCGGCTTTTGTTGACTCACTTTCTGTTACAGCATCGAATGTAACTTCCTGTAATACGTATACTTCCTCTTGTAAAACGTCTTTTTCATTTTGTAATCTAGCAATAAAATCAGTAACTGGAACCTGTTCTTCATCATATTCCCAACCAGAAAACTCCTCTGTTTCCACTCGAGTTATATTCGTTCGAATAAAAACAGTAGTTTTACCAACTTCGATAGGCGTCACATTTGGTTGAGTTCCTCTTACTCTCATAATCTTACACCCCATTTCCTAAATAAATCAGCCTTGAATAGGTGGATGGAGAAGAAACAGCACCAGCACTCAATATTCTTGCTGAAAACATCCCTGCACTTGTTCCAAATCCAAAATGATAGGATCCACTTCCAGTCATATACGCTTGGTCCGTATAGTAAGTACTAGAGGAACCGACGTTATCAACCGTTAAAAAAGCACCTTTGTTATTACCTAGTACATCTTTAATAAATCCTTGAATCGTTGAGATGTTTCCATTTAAAATTTCATACTCTTCACCTACATCAGAATACTTTGTTGGATCATTTGTCACTCGAAATTTCCCACTTACAGAAATTGCACCTTCTACTTTCATTAAATGGTTATTTAAAAATTGTTCTAAACCTAAAAACTTCATTATTCCTGTAGATGGGGATAATACATTCATTCCAGCACTATCCCTCGAACCACTCGTCTGATTAAACGTTGTGCTTCCAATTGTATTTTTAGAATCACGATTTGCAAAACGGATCAAATATAGAACTTGTATAAGCAGTACTTGATAATAACTTATTGCATTGTATCCATTTCCGTTATTTCTAGCATATGTTCTATAATTCAATAAAGAGGCATTTTGGTAGGCTGACTTACCGGAAATAGATCGTAATTTATTATCACTATCTAAAGTAGCTACATAACTAGAGATATACAAAAAGTTTAATTCACTATTCCCGATGGAGTGAGCAAGAGCTACAAATGATTCGTCTATTTTTTCTTTGGATATTCTAACTTTTATGGAGTTGCTGTCACGCGTTATAGACCAATACACTTTTGGAATCTCAATCATTACATCACCAGGCGCAAAATCAGTGATATTTGATGGGGTTCCATCTATTTTTTTCGTCCAATCATTTGGATTTAAGTAATATTGAACGATTCCATTTTTAAGTACACAAGGTCTAATTTGATTGAAAGGGTAAACATTTTCAAATTCTGCTTGAGATAGGAAAGTTGTTGAATCATTTATACGTTGGACACCTGTAAGTGGGTCCTGATTATCTAAATCGATACTAATTCCATATATTTTAGGTTTTGGCGAAAATAAAGATTGTCCAATTTTCTGCAAAGCACCTTCTACATTCTCACTCTCATAATAACCACCTGCATCGATGATTCCAACTTCTCCTGCAGTTACTACATATCCATCCTCAAGCGTTAGTACTCCCCTAATAATTTCGAACTCTACTAGTGTTCCAATAGGTACTCCTATAGAAAATCGTACCGTTCTAGGATAAAGGACTTCATAAGAACTATATGCTGCCTTTTCCCCTTCGACAAATACTGTTAATCCATCGCCTACCTTATCGAACGACTGAAGAGGTATTTCAAAGTCTGTTTGCCCTTCCACAGTTGCAGTAACTGCATAACCGCCTGTTTGTATATCTGCCATAGCAGGCTTGCTAATGAGTGAGAATACAAGTCCACAAACAGTTCTATCAAGACGTTCATCAAATACATCAGACGGATTAATTGTGGATGTATTTGCTCTTATTCTTACTTGAGCTAGTGATAATTCCCATACTAAGTTATCTCTTTGTAAAGTAGGTGCAACTGGTTCTGTGGACGGCTCTCCTTCAACCACAAATAACCTAATATAGCGATTTGCATTTTTCTCATCTAATCGAAGTACAATTCTATCGATGCGATCTAGACTTACTTCTGGTAAGCTATGAGCTAGATATTCATTATCGGTATTTTCATAAGCATACCCTTCCATAATTGCTCCACCTGGTTCAACATATGTTCTTAAATCTGTACCATCTGCTTTAACTTGTAACCCAGGTACTTCATCGATGTGCAACAGTCCGGTAGATAGTACTTTACCAAAATACTGAGCAAAATCAGATGCTTGATAAATTCTTGGGTCACCGGGTGCGCTATTAAAAAACCAACTCTTTTGAGCCACAAACTCACTTCCTTTCTATACTGCTGTATAAAGCTTGCTATAACTTATATTCACAACTGCGCCTTGAATGTCGCTATCCGCTGTATATTCAATGTCGTTTTCACCTATTTCCAATTTAAAAAAAGTACTATTTAGGTCAATCCAATTGAAAACATTTCTTTTAACTCCAGTTGAATCCATAAAAACAACAGACTTTTTACCGTCTGTTGTATCGATTAACATTCGCTCATTTTCATTTAGTTGCTGATTAATTTTTATATATTCACCTGTAGTATTATTAATAATTTTTGGATTCAATGCTGGACCAAAGAACTCTACAAACAATGGTGCCGGTGAATCGCCATCATTAACAATAGTTCTTCTATCCCGTTGCATCCCCAATTCAAATTCACCTTCAAAAGGAAATTGAAACAGGGGTTCAAATGCTGGTTCTTCGACAATCGATGTAGAGCGCCAATATGGATTGGTGCAAATCAAATCAACTAACCCCGTTTGGTATCTTGTCCCTCTATTTTCATTACCGGACGGATAATTTGGTATATGTTCCGCAATAGCATTAATAACACGTACCACAGTTCCGTAAGTAACTTCTAATAGACCTTCACCTAATTTAGGATTCAAAACTCTTGCTAACTGTGAACGTTTATTAGAGATATCAGTATCATTTTCCCCTAAAATTGTGATTTCAAAGCTAATTAGTCTTTCGTCAAGTAGTGAATCTGTATAAGAAGAACCGTCCTGATAAGGAGCCTTTTGCGTTTGATTATCAACTTCAACTTCACCTAGACCAGTAACTTTGTTCGCATGGAAGGGGGAATCAAATTTGTTAAATGTGACTGATTCCCCACGGGAATTTGTATATTTAATTACGGTACGCATTAACTTAACCCCCATTCCATTGCCATTTGTCGTTGTGCTTGTGTGATTTTACGGGCATTTTCGGATGGCGAATTCACAGGTGAATAAAAATTGTTAACCACTGATGCTTGATATGATTTTGTGTTGCTTGTATTACCTTTAATAGAAGTTTCAGTTGGTATATTCCACTTATTCAACAAAGCCATAGAATCATTGTTTGGAATGATTTTTGAAGCTTTAGGTACATACATAAGTTCTGGACCTTCTTCGCCTACCCACGCCATTCCACCTGGTGCATTTCGTGTACCTGTAGCATATCCGACCTCTTGTGGACCATTCATATTGTTGTAACGGATACTAACAGTTTTTGTAATTGGTCGCCTTAAATTTTCATCTAATGTATCCCAGAAATTTTTTGGGGTTTCTGAAATTTTTACATCTTTGAAAACCGTCTTACCAGCTACATCATTTATTAGCTGTAATTCACTTTTCGCAGACTGTAGTTTTCCTATCTGTGAATCAATTTTCGAGTTTTGTTCTTGATATTCAGCAGTACCTATTTTACCTGCCGCTAACAATTCACTAAGTTTTGTTTTTTGCAGTTCTAGCTTTTCAAGTTCCGCGCTAAGTTGTACTCCACCTCTACCTTTTTCAGCTGTAATACCTACTTGAGCAAGTATTATTTCCTCATATTTGAATTTAGCTTCTTCAAGTTGAGCTAATTCTTGGCGGTTCTTTCCTAACATTTCATCACGTTTATCGATTTGATTACCATAGGTAATTATCATTTCTTCAGCACGTTTCTTCTGTTCATTTTTTTGCAATAGAACATCTTTTTCTCTAGTTATTTTCGTATCGAGTTGTATAATTTCTTGAGCCGATGCTCCATTTTTCTGATTCTCTAATTCAAGAATAGTTCGTTCATGACCTATAATTTCTTGCCTTAAAGAACTGACTTTATTAGTATTTTCTTGTTGTAATATGTTTTTCTGATTGATTTCTTCTAATAACCCTTTTTGTTCCTTTAACAAACCATTTTCTTTCTCTATGGCTTTTGTCAATGTTTCGTATGCAGAGTTTTGCAACTCTTTAGCTTTCTCTGCATTAAGTTCCTTTAGTGCTCCTGTGTTAAGAGCATAGGCTTCTCCCTGTGTACTAATAGCTTTCACAGTAGAAGGCGCAGTATCTATTACCTTTTGATTCAATCCTAAAAATTCATCCATTTGATCATTTGTTAAAGTGCTTTTTTCTAACAGTTTTCCTTGCTCATCTTTTAACGCTGCTACTTTTTCTGGCGCAGTAGTAGCTTCTAATTCTGCTTGAATATCTAAGTATCTAAGCATCTGTTCATTGGTCAATCTATTTTTAGACTGAAGGGAGTCAAAACTATCTATTAGTTCATCATTTTTGGCAATCTCTTTTTGTTTAGATTCTAATACTTCAATATTAACTTCATTAGCTTCTTTGTACGCCAATAATCCTGCACCAACTGTTGTTGTTAACAGTCCAATTCCTGCAACAGTTAAACCAATTGGATTAGCTAATGCAGCAAAAGAACCTGCTAGACCAGCACTTCCAACAACTGAAATTAATGGAGATGCTATTTTTAAAATAGATCCTAAACTTGATGCGAGAAAACCACCAGCTAAAACAACAGGACCAATTGCGGCTGCTAGTCCAGCCATTTTAATAATAGTGTTTTGGGTTTCTGGACTTAATTCTTGAAAATCATCCACTAGCTCTCCAATTTTTTCACTTGCTTCTCTAATAGTTGGAGTAAGTGCAGTACCAATAGAAATAGCTGCGGTTTCAAGAGAACCACCCAACTCATCTAACGCACCTTTTAAATTGTCTTTCATTTTAGCGGCTGCTATTGCAGAAGCTCCACCACTTTCTTCAAGTGATTTAGTCATCTTATCAATAGTATCTGGACCGGCTTTCATAAGCGATAACATACCTGATACTGCTTCTTTACCAACTAATGCTGATATGGTTGCAGCCTTTTGTGTATCTGTTTGATCTTCTAAAGCTACTGATAAACCTCTAATTAATTTTGAAAGACCTACAAAGTTTCCGTTGTTGTCCGTGATGGCGATTCCCATTTTTTCCATTCGTTTAGAGTTTTCTTCGGATGGATCTAATAAGCCTAGTAAAGCCCCACGTAATGTGGTTCCGGCTTGTTCACCCTTCATACCAGCATTCGTCATAATACCAATACCTGCAGATAATTCTTCTAAGCTTACTCCTAATGCTGCCGCTGGAGGACCAGCATATTTAAGGGCATATTGCATATCCGTTAAACTAGCTGCGGAAATATTTGCAGTAGTTGCTAATACATCTGCAACTTTACTAGCATCTTCTGCTTTAAGACTGAAAATATTAAGTGTGGAAGCCATAACTTCAGCAGTTTGTGCCATATCTGAACCAGATGCTTCAGCTGCGGCAATAACACCGGGCATTGCTCCAATAACCTCATTTGCGGTGAATCCCATAGCAGCCATTTCTTCCATACCTTTAGCAACTTCACTCGCTGATTTAGAAGTATTAGCACCTAGTTCTAAAGCTGTTTCAGATAAACTTTCCATTTCTTCAGAGGTAGCACCAGCAATAGCTCCAACCCTATCCATTTGCGCTTCAAATTCCATAGCGGTTTTAACAGAAGCTGCCCCAACTGCTAATACAGGAAGTGTGACTGAGGTAGTTAATGTTCGACCAACATCCTTCATTTTGGCTCCTGCGTTGGATAGGGCAGTACCTGCAGTAGCTGCGGAAGCACTTAATTGATTCCAAGCATTTTCGCTTTGTGCCAATTCAGCTTGTTGCCTATTCAATTCAGACGTGACTTGTCCTAGCTCTGTTTCAGTTCTGGTCATTTCAGCAGTAGCACGATTTAGTTTAACTGCTAAGTTTTCAGCTGCTTGCGAGTTAGCTCCTTGTTCTTGTACTGCACGTTGATAAGATTTGTTTAATTTTCGTACTTTTACATCCTGTGATTCAAGCATAGTTGATAGAGTATTTTGTTTAGTGCGTAATCCATCAATTGAATTTCCCCATTCGGTACCTCTCGCACGAATGATTGCCATTTCTCCACCAAGTGCTTTTAAATTTCTATCTACACTTTTTAAAGATTGATCGAAAGTAGCTGAATCAAGTGAGAGACCAACCCTCAAATTACCTACATCATCTGCCAATTATTTCACCTCACAATCTATAACCATGGAACATCATCTGCATATGCAATTACATTTGATTCTTCATGTTCTTCATATAACTCTTGAAAAAAACGAATATCCATATCATCAATTTCAAATAACTTATATCCTTTTATATCAATTAAATATCTGTAATAATCTTTAACCGATTGATAAACATCTTCCCAAGTTAAACTTCCTTTTTTTCGTTTCCCTCTTCCCCCACGACTTCTTGCTTACGACCTTGAAGTATGTTCATAAATACTCCATCAAAAATAATTGGTATCAAATTATCGTATTCAATACCGTCGTATACCTCATCGAAAGTAAATTGCTTGTCAAAAACTTCTATCGTAAAATTGATAGCTGTATCTACATCTTCCAAAGACAAGTTATTAAGGTTCATCTCTTTCCGTAATTCCAATGCTTTTCGCATAAACCTAGCCGATACGAAAAACTGTGAATATGTTTTTTTCTCTCCGTCTTTCACTAATGTGATATTCAAATTGATTCCTCCTAATAATTAAAAAAGAGCCGAATTACTCGACTCTTAATAGTTTTGACTTATGGTGTTGGTACTGGAGTTGGAGCATATACTTTTGTAAACCATGAATCACGGACAGATGCATCAATTGTAGCTGCACTTGCAAAATCTACCCGTGCTCTCCATTTGCCGTCCTCGCGTGCCATAAATTTAGCTGAAATCGTTGGTGTTTGGAATTCAGTGTTTTCACCTTTAGTTGTAGCTCCGTCTGCACCTTTTGAAAATTTCCCTTTGTAATACCAACGTAATGCTACTCCACCTTCTGGTTTAGGCATTTCCCAACCTATTGCTACATATGGTGCTTCATCGTCCACAGAATCCTCAATAACGCCATCTGTATGAGGAGTAACACCCATTAATAATGCATAATCTTCATCCGTTAAATCTGTAACTGCAATTTCTACATCGATATCACCAAGGGCTTCTTCAACGTAAACCATGCGATCATCACCATATAATGGAGTTGTTGTAAAGTTTGGTGTAACGTTAGCAGAAACTGCTGGAGATAACTGACTTGGTACTGCATAGGTATTTGTTTCCTCTGCCGTCAATACTGCAACGTGTAATTTCTTTAATCCTACATATGCCATTTAGTTGGCCTCCTTTTAATTTGCAAAATAAAAACACCTCTTATGAGATGCTCACTGGATATTTATAAGTTAAAGCATAATGATAGAACTTCGTATCTGTCTCGTAAAAATCACGACCACTTGAATATGAAAACCCTGCATCCTTCATTAACTGTTTAACTTGTTTAACTAACGGAATAAAGTTCCCTTTAGACCACACATCAACTTGTATTGTTGTCTCTGTTTTCTTTAATTCATCATCTGCATGTAATTTTGGTACGTCTATTACTTCGAAGAAAGTAACATAAGTCGTAGAAGTACCTGTGTATACCCTAAATTTAACAGGATCAGTAATAGGGGCTAGTGTGGAAAGTATTAAACTATTTAAACTCATAGGTTTAGCCCCCTTCTGATTTCATCTGCCATAATACGTTCAAGAGTTGCTTTTTCACGTTCAAATGCAGGACGCATGAAAGGTTGTGCTGGCATCTTAGATGTGCCAAATTCTACAAAGTGAGCACGGAAAGCAGGACCTTGTTGTGAAGGACCTACAAAAACTTCCCCCCCCATCGCATCACTCTTGGTTATTGACTCTTTTAATGCTCCTGTTTTAACTGGAACAGAATCAATAATAGCATTCTGTAAATGTTCTCCTGCTGCTTCTAGTGCTTTCTTTTCTACGCTTGTTCTGTTGGAAAGGTTAGCTAGTTGGCGTTGTAAATCTGCTAACCCTTCAAAGGTTATATTAGCCATGTTCAACAGCTCTCTTCTCACACGACAACTCAATAAATTCACCTTTTTTATATGTTCTAACAATTCGATAAGGCTCTTTCTCAAAAATTAACGATTCTTCCCCTTGGTAATCAACAGACCGAATTTTAAAAGTTACTGCAATTAGATACCCTGCTTGTGAAGCTTGATAGAATTCACTCGAATTAACTGGAAGCTCATTTGCGAAAACATCCCCACCAACAATTTCTATATTTGCTGGGAAACCATCTTCATCTTCTCCCTTTCCAATGGATACTAAATTAATAACTTCAGACCATCGGCTCACGATAATCACCCGCCAAACTCAAATGTTGTTTTAGCATTACATAGGAATCTCTAAACCTATCTGCATCCATATTTTCATAACCAAAGTTAGCTTTGCAATACGTAATTAATGCACGTTTTATAAGTGGATCTATAGTTATTGTATCTGTTTGGTCTTTAAAATAAATACCAGCAAGTCTTAAATCAGACTTGCCAGCATCTATTAGATCATTCACTTCATCATCATAAGTTGTGGAAGAAACTCGTAAAGCTTTTTTTACATCATCAAGTAAAGGCATAATTATTCACTTTCTTTCTTGCTAGGCTGCCGTTTAGCTTTTTCTTCTTTCTTTACGGTGGTTGTTTTCGTTCCCGTACTTTTGAGAAAACCTTCTTTAACAAGATATTCAGTCCACTCTTTATTATCGGATTCATAAACTTTCCCAGCTTCATATACTTTTAAAGCTAACACCTGTTTAGAAGTAAGCCCTTTAAGTTCTTTTCCTTCACGATCTCTAAACCGTTTCAGAATATTAAATTTACCCATTTAAACATCCCCTTTCATTATGGAGTTGCTACACCAACAGTGATAAGTGCTCCGGCTTTGTCGTTAGTTAAGGTACCTTCTGCGATAGCGAAACCAGCGATAGTATGAACATGCGTTTTGATGTTTTTATCACGCTCTAGCATAATGTCTTGAACTACGTTGTAAACGAATTGAGACGGATCAAGAATTAATACTTCACCTTCTGCTAAAGCATCCTCTTCTTTAATTCCTTTTCCTAAGATTTGTCCAGAAATTGCTTCTTGGTAATTAGGAATGAACGAAAGTTTTGTATCCGCATCTGTCATATTTGCGATACTTCCATAAAAAGTTGCATTGTTCGCATAAACATTTACTCGTCCAGCTTTTTTTAATAAACCAAGACCGCTGAAGAAATCTTTTATAGACAAAGTTCCAGGAGTAACTGCATTAATTTTGTTTGTTGTCGCTAAATCAACTTTAATTTGTGCCACGATATCACGAGTCATAGCTGCGCCAATTCGATCAGAAATTTCTTTTACTAGATATTGTTCAAATGCAGGAATTGACATTTTACCTAGACGATATGAAAAGTCGACATGTTTAGAGAAATCTTTACCAGATAGAGTTACGTTAACAAATGTGTTTTCTTCATCTGCATTTGCAACACCTTCTGCTACCTGTGCAGCGTCACCAGCAACAATAGCTGTATGTTTAACGATTGAAATAACAGTACCTGTACGTAACACTTGAACGTCTTTCAATAATGGATGAGCTTCTTCCATGGTTGAATATATTTTGTTTTGTAATTCAGTAGGAATTACTTCCCCTGTATTTTCAGTTGTGTGGATAAATGCTCTTTTTTCTAATTCAGTTAATTCTTCATTTAATAATTTTTTTAGAAAAGCGTTACGATATTCCACTGAGCCTTCATTAAGTTCTTTATCCATTTTTTTACGCTCCTCTAAATCAAATGTTTTGGTTGGTGTTAATTCCATTGAAGCTACAGTACTGATTAAGGTTTTACGTTTTTCAATTTTAGCGTTAATTGCCTGACGTTCCTCTTTTAATTCTGTAATTTCAGTATCAAGAGCCTCTAAGTCTGCCCCGTCATTTTCTAACTCCACAGAAATAGCTGCCATACGTTTTTCAATCTCTTTTAATCTAGTCATTTTATAATTCCTCCAGTTTTAGTTTTAGTTTTAATTTCATCTTGCGCCGCTCTAACGACTCCCGTTTCTCTACTTCAATCACTCCGTCAAAGTAGGAACGAGCGGATATTTCAGTATCTTGGTTCGCTGGGATGCTTACCGCTGATACATCATATAGTTTTTTGACCTTCTTAATGGTTCTAGTACGTGTTTCTCGGTTATATTCCTCTTCAGCCACAGTGAAAGCCCATGACATTCGAGTAACTAAACCACTGCTGATTTCTTCATACAGTTCTTTACTAGAGGACGACTTACCTAAATCAGCGCAAACAAAAAGACCGTAATCATCGGTCTCAACTAATAAAGTGTTATTCGAATTTCTTGCCAATACTTTTCCTTCATGATCATATTGTAAAATGACGTCACTTACATCAGCACCAACTAATGCGTGGCGATCAATGACCTCATAGAATTTAATGCCATCCATTTCATAAAGTTCATATGGTTTGTTAAAAACACATGCATATCCCTCTACGTAATGTTCACTAGATATCCGTTTCTGTTGTTCCTGTGGTTGCAATATCGCTAGATTCCGATATTCCCTGTTTTTCACTAACGGCAATGTTATCGCCCCCTTCATCGTGTAGTTTATCTACTTCTGTGTATTCTCTACGAATATAATATTTATCGCCACCTTCAACATGGGCCATATTCCAAATATCCATTACACCGTTTCTGTTAATCATACCTCGGTCAAATAGTTGTGTAGACACTTGTAATTTGGTTGTATTAGAGGCATATTGCATGCGATTTGCAGTGAAAAAAATTTGATTACCGTAAGCTAATTCATTTTTCGTAAACGTCATATTAGACATTACCAAGCTTAACTGTATAGCGAAAGGTTCTATCTTACCTTCATAAAAAGCATTCCATTCGTCCTCGTTATAACTGTTTTGAAGTATTTTTTCATTTGTTCCAAAATAATTAAAGACATTGTTTTGTATTAACTTCATTTGTTCAGCGTCAACAATGAACGGTTTACTGTCTATTTGCTTTACTTCTGAATATTTAGTGTCAAACATCATTAATCCTGAAGAATTATCTGCACTAAGATTATCTGCTGAAAAGCGATCTCTTTCTTTTTTAATATCTTCAGACCTTGTATTAGTACCAAGCTTAGCCATAAATCGAATCATAGCAGATTGTTTTATACCTTCTTCAATACCTTGTTTTTGAATGTCTAATAGATTCAAAGTTGGCATTAATGCCTCATTACCATCTCCAAAGAAATCATCTTTGTACTGATATTGTGTTAATATCCCAACTCGACTTAATTCAATAGCAGCTTTATTTCCATTTGCGAACGTGTATCGTAACCAAGGCTCACCTTGGGCTTCTACTACTTCTGTACTTTGCGGAAGTATTGGGTAATATCCGATAATTGTTTCATAATCATCTGCATACAGAGGTATAATAAAGGATGTTGTATTGACACTAAGTATAGTAGCTAGCCGATAAATAAATTTTGAAGTATCCATATATTCATTTGGCTTAAATTGCAAGGTTTTCTCTAAATTTTTATAAGCAGTACCTTTTATTTCTGGTTTTAATTTACTGCAAGAATTCGCAAAGCTGTGAATGGCCGCTCTAGTTAGTTCCATTTCGTAAATGCCGCCTGCGTAAGTAGTAAACGCTGGTGAATATGCACTAAGTGTTTTAAAATAACCCTCTATCTTTTTTTCTTCTGCCTTTTTTGGAAATATCTTCTCAAACAATCCCAATATGTCTCACCTCCTTTAAATCATATTTTCATAATCACTGTATTTGTCATTGAAAATAACGTAAGCATTTAACATAGCGGCTGTACCATCTATACGTCTTCTTTGATTTCTTCCTTTGTGAGGTTGGATGTTGTTATTTTTATCGATTTCAACTGATGTATTAGTTAAGCACCACTTTGTTATCGGATTGTTTTCATAATTTATCTTTTTGGCTTCAAGATCTGCACCTAGTGTTTTCATTGGTGCTGATAAAGTCTTTTTGCCTTGAATAACAGGAATCATTGATTCTTGTCCAAAATTATTTTGCATATCTTCTACCCAATACTTAGCAGACCAACCATCATAACCAACCCAAGATATATATACGTCATACTCTGTTTGTAATTCTTGGAACCATTCAGTTACAAATTTGTGATGTACCGTATTTCCTGGAGTGGTTCTGAGTAACCCCATATCTCTCCAAATGTTATAAGGTATTTTGTCTTCTGTTGTTCTTAATTCCAATAAGTCTTCTGGAAGCCAATACATGTGTTTAACATAAACTGTGCTATCTCCAGGAACTTGGAACATTGCACATGCTGCAGTTAAATCTACAGTACTTGATAAATCTGCACCACCAATTGCATAACGTGGTTTTAACTCTTTAATATCAAATGTTTCTTGATTATTAATTTGTTCAAATGTCAGCCACGCTTCAGAAGAAGTTTCCCGTATATTAAAATCCTTTGTCAGTAAGTTCTTTACCAACAAAGGATTTTCTTTAGCTTTTTCAACTTTACGTTTTAATTCATCATGGTTTTTAATGGTCCCTAGTCCTGGATTAGCCTTTTGCCAACAATCCTCTTCTGTCCATTCTTCTCGCTTGTCCAATTCATAAATTAATGCTAGAACTCTATCATCATGATAACCTTCAGGATCACTGTAGCCGTTAATAATTTTTTCAGCTTCTTCATATTTAATATCGAAGATACCTTCACGAATAGTACCAGCAGTAGTTGTAATAATGGATATAGGTTGTTCCCTTGCACTCATACCATCAATGATAACGTTATATAAGTTTACATCTAAGATGGCATGTAATTCATCAATTAAAGAACAATGAGGGTTTAAACCATCAAGGGTATTACTATCACTTGATAATGGTCTAAATGATCCGTCATTAAAATCTGTAATTAATTCAGCAACTAAAGAACGAACTCGTTTGTTTAATGCTGGAGATTTCTTAACCATCTTTTTAGCTTCTAGCCAAATGATTTTTGCTTGGTCTTTTTTTGTTGCAGCTGAAACTACTTCTGGCCCTTTTTCTCCATCGGCCATTAACATATATAAAGCAACAGCAGAACCCCATGCAGATTTCCCGTTTTTACGAGCTACAATCAAAATGAACTCTTTATGCTTTCTAGTACCATCTATTTTATGAACAAATCCAAACAAGGCGGCAGTCATTGCTTTTTGCCAAAGTTCTAATATAAAAGATTGTCCACCCATTTTACCTTTAGAATGTTTGCAAAAGTTTTCAACAAATTCCAGTGCGTGATTACCGCGTTTAGGATTGTATTCCCAAATAGAATCTTTATCATAGATGATTCTTACAAGCTCTTTGTATGTTGATTTCACTTTTAACGAAACAGTAACCTTGCCACTTTCGATTTCATTCCAATATTCTAAAATGGGGTTATATGCTAATGGATATTTAATCACGACTATTCACATAGGTCTCGAACCCATCATCCATTAAGTTGACAACTTCTTTTGGGAATAAGTTAATTAATAATTGTTTCGTTGAATTATATTTAGGAATCATATCGTTATATTGTTTCAAAGATCTGTTAATCACTTCAATTGAATAACCACCTTGATCCATTTCCACAATAATATCTTCACGATTAACATTATCTTTTAATTTTTCCATTGTAACTCGCATGAAAGCTAAGTCTCTAATTGGCCCAATTGCCAATGCCTTTTTATTCTCATCTAACTCTTCGATAATTCCTGTAAGTCTTTTGATCTCTTTGTTAATATCTCTTACTTCTGGAAGAGTCTTTTTAGTTACCAATAAAAACACCACCTTTTTTCTGAAAACCGTCGAGTTTTTGGGTGGGGGGTACTTTTGAAAACCGCCTGTGCGTTCTCTGAAGCTCCTCCTCCGGTCCTTTTGAATTTATTTTTTATTTTTTTGAAGGGGGGGATTAGAAAATAATAAATATTTATTTCTTTGGAATTAAATTTCCGTTTGAATCGAACATCACATCATCACGAGTGACTTCTGTACTTCCAAATGTTTTCTTGTTGTGACAAGATGTGC
Organism: Psychrobacillus psychrodurans; assembly: GCA_900114885.1. Classification (GTDB taxonomy): domain Bacteria; phylum Bacillota; class Bacilli; order Bacillales_A; family Planococcaceae; genus Psychrobacillus; species Psychrobacillus psychrodurans. Next base: position 13,173 of record FOUN01000016.1, on the reverse strand, counting down.
AAAGGAACTGAAGGTTATCATGATTCAGTGTAATGTTAGGATCAATAATGTTGTTGATGTTTATCTCTTCGATGTGATCGAGAATGTAACCAGGTTCTTCACAGTGTTCGCACAATCCGTATACAGTTGGAATGTAAGACTCTCTACACAATCGCCATGCTTTGCTCTTATAGAACTTCTTGGCTATCTCCGTATGCTGTAACATGATTAATCACCAAATCATTTAATTTATTTTGTTGTTCGTTTCGAATCTCGATAAGTCTTACATACAACTTTGTTAGTTGGTGCTTTCGCTTTGTATGTTTACATATCTTTAAGGCTATCTCAGCTCTTGCAATTCGTTCGTCGAGAATAGACAACATTGTTCTTGTCATATATTCTTCGGTGTAACTTATCTGATAAACCAATTTTCCTGTTCGTTTATTTATAGCAAGATCTACACTCATTCCATCTGGCAAATTAATACTCCATCCCTCCCTAATCATATTTGCTATTCAAGTGATAGCTCACAGATAATGGATCACCATTCCCTTTCTCGATTTGACTTATCAGTATTCAAGAATGACTCACCACCTTTTATGTATTTTTATTAATAAGAATCAGGTGAGGATTTGCACCTCACATAGCTCCTCGGTCCCTCATTGCGGAAAGCCTTTCCCGAAGCGTCTACCTATTCCGCCACTGATTCACAATAGAAAAAGCACCTAGGTATAATACCTAAGTGCTTTTTTAGCGTGGAAGACTAACAATTTTATGAAGATCCTGTTTCTTTTTCTTTCACAAGAATTACTGTAGCAGAATTAGTATTTCTTGTTATTTCTCTTACAATATCAATATATCATGGTTTTATATGCCAAAAGTGACATGAAAGTGACATGTTTCGTTTTATGGTGGTACTGCAACATTAATACTTCTATTCTTTTAACGTTTCCTTTCTATTACAATCGCATATAGTAATTGGGTAAAATATATCTATTTGTTCTCCACAAATATCACAATACAACGTGGTCACTCCTTCGCAATTTGTGTCTACGATCTATCTCCAACCCAATTGCTCACCAACAGCTTGTACAACTTCATCTCGCCAACGGTATGCTTGACGTTTACTTATGTGTAAATCTAATGCAATACCTTCCCATGACTTCAGTTGTGGCTTTGTCCAATACTTCAAGCGGATTAATTTCTTTCTCCCATCATCACACAAGTTATATACATGCTCGACTGCTAAAGCCACTCGTTCTAATTCTTGTAACTGTCTATCCATAGTTAATCGAGTAGCGTATCTTTCCACAGTTGATGATGGAAGTGTTGGACTTGATGGCATGCCTTCTTCTCTTGGTGGATTAGACATCAATTCCTCACGTCTTTCTTTGATTCGTTTCAATGTGTCGTGATAATCATATATTTCGGCTTCAATGTGTTTTATTGTGCCTGATCTAAGTTTTATTGCTGCCATGTTATCACCTCTCCATCATTCTGTCGTATTCCTTTTCTAACTCCTTATCAGTCAGATTGCGGAAATAGGATTCCGTTTTATTTCTGGATAGTTCGGTCAACGTTACGATTAGAAATTCTCTATCTTCTCGACTCATATTAATAACCTGTATCTTGTCTGGTGTGATTGATTGCATTTTTGTCGTAATAGGCTTGTTCGATTTGTTCCCATGTGAAGCCTAGCATTTCTCCTAGTACTATGAATCTATCAAAAACTAAATCATAATCGAAAGGAGTTCTATCCATATCCAAAATGCTAATTGCTTCAAATAAATCTAAGAACGCATCTGTTGTGTTTTCTTGTGGGATTCTTATGCATTCTACAATGTATTCGAATTCTAGTTCCAATCCAATCGACAATATGAAATGTAAGCAGTCAACATATTCTTCTAATAGTGGATTTGTTGTTTCTCCGTTCCTAGACCCATAAAAAGTTGTCACAGGTTTTGCAGTGTTTGGATTTTGGTTAGTACTCCAAAACTTAAACCCTCGCCATTCATTTGCACATTCAGCAAGTTCTACCAGTAAAGACAAAATCTTTTTCGATAAACGATATTCACCCTCACCTCTTGGATGTTCCTTTTCAATACGTATATCTAGTATTCTTTGTGTTTCAAATAATTTATTAAGATTCATTGTTTAACCTCCAATTGCCTGTTTAAATTCATCTGCATACAAGACAGTTAAATGTTTCGGATGTTGGGCTAGTAACTTCTCTTTACGTTTCCTAGCCCCTTCTTCTGTACGATATAGACGTTCATCTTGCCAGTACATTGTGCCGTCTTTGATGACTGCTACGAAGTAGATGATTGGAATCATTGGTTGTCCTCCAATGCTCTTTGTGCGAATAACGCAAACCTTCGAGCGTAAGGATCATGGTCATACTTTGATATTTCTTCCAAAGCTTCCCTCAACTTTTTATTCTCATCAATCAAAGTTCGTTGGGCTTGTCTACCAAACATCGAACCTGTGTTTTCGTACTTGCTTTTATATTGTTGAATTTCTTCACGAAGCTTTTGGTTTTCTTTCTCTAATAACACGTTTACAGGTTTTAAATCTTCCGTAATCATACGTCTAAAAGTTTCTTTCTCCTTCTCTAAAATTTCAATTTTCTCGACTTGTTCGATAAGCCCTTCAAAATTAATCGGCTCTACTTTTAAAGCATTTGGATTTCCAGTGCCACCCCAAAACATCTCGCCAGTACCTATGATGTAAGATTCACAAGTCCCTTTGGTATTTCGATATTCACTTTTGATTGCGTAAGTACCATTTTTTTTGAATAGTGTACCTGGTTCTAATTCTCCTAGTTTAATCATTTTTTCACTCCTTCTCGTATAAAACCCTTATAAAACCTCTTAATTTCCAATTTTTAACCCTTTGAGTTGGCTACAACCTATATTGTGTGGAATACAACTCCACGACTTTGTAGCGTGTTCTATAAGGCTTTTCAATAATATAATTTTCCTAATTACACAACGACTTTTTGTAGATAACTTATTTTGTAAATAAAAATAGGTTTCTACCAATCTATTTTGGTTTGTTGTTTGTTTAATTCATCCTGTTTTATGCCTATATAACGTTTGGTAACGTTCATTTCATCATGATTTAGCGCCTCTTGGAGTGTAACTATGTCATTAAATTTTTTGTAATGATGATACCCATATGTTTTTCTAAGGGAATGAGTACCAATTCTTTCTAGTCCAAATTCTTCTGCAGCTTGGTTTAATATTTTGTAAGCCATACTACGAGAAATAGGTTTGTTCTTTCCTTCTCTGGACTTTATTAAATATTCATGTCTGGGCTTTCCTTGAATGTGAGATCTTACTGCCCTTTTTAATTCAGATGTCATTTTAATTTCTCTAGTCTTTTTGGTTTTCTTTTCTTTTATAAAGATTTCCCACCCTTGTACATCTTTTACTTTAAGGGCGAGAATATCTGATATACGTAAACCTGTATGGATGCCTAACAGAAACATTACATAATTCCGTTCATTTTGCTCTTTGAAATAATTTCTCATTTCCTTTAGAACTTCTTTGTCTCTGATTGGCTGTACTAAATTCATATTTTCACCTCACTCATAATTCTTGTTTAAAACATTCCTCTGGATCTTTTTTTAATTTCCCCTATTTCAGCACGATCAACAATTAAAAGCGCTATATCCATAGTTCCTCTTTTCATTTTTTCTGAAATTGTAAAAATGTCGTAGCCTTCTTTCCAAAGAAAGATGAAATTCTTTATTTCATGTTGTTCAAATACCATATTTACTTTGATTTTTTCATGTTCGAAGAGATGGTAGTTCATTTGTTCTTCCTCGACTTTCGCGGCTGCTGTTGACCATAAACACCCTTATCTCCTCCAGATTCTCTGTAATGAGAATAGCTACATTGATATTGAACGTTGCTTCTGTTGTCATATGTCTTGTACATATGTTGAGGAGCAAGTATGAATAATTTATTACACACACTACAATGTTTAGTGATACTAGCACATACTTTTGACATATCTAGTACTCTCATTGTTTTTATCTCCTTTCGTAAGACACTTTTTGGTCGTATTTTGCATTAATTTAATATTTCAATTTCTGATTCATCTACATAATCTGACACTCCATAATAAGGGCTTTCTGCTGTTATTTTCCCATCTGAATGCAAAATCCCTGAATACCCCTTACCATTACTAAACACAAGTCTCATATGTCCCCAATCGTCCCAATAAATGTTTTTCTTTGCGATAAAACGGATTGGTCTATCTGTTCGTTTTGATTCGCCTAAAGATAAATCATTTCTGTGTGAAGGTGTTTGTTTCTTCATTTTCATTCTCCTTTTCTACTTCACATAATGTGTCTAATGTGTCCTAATCAATTACTTGCATAATCTCTAGTTAGTTTTGCATATTCTTTTAGTGCTTCTAAATCTAAGTTTGCATAATCACAATACTGGCAATGAATAGCAGTCGATTTTTGCAACACCGACTTTTCAAGTGACTCAGAAATTACAACTGGAGAGTTACAGTTTTCACACATGAAAAACAGATTATTGTATGTTCCCATTAATGGCTCACCGCCATTTCCAATTCTTCTGCTGATTTAAAATCAAATGATATAAACACACAATCACATTCCCAACACTTATTGAGCATTAAATGATTTTCCAAATCACCTTTTTTCATAAATTCCGCCGTTTCTTTTCCTGCACAATTTGGGCACATGGTTTTCATCTCCCTTTCCATTCGCTCCAACCATTACGTATACGAGCATTCAATTCATGCTTTTGTAATGGTTCATAAATCCAAACACGCTGCGAGTTTTCTAAACGATAGAGTAACATCCATTTTTGTTTAGCCATTTCGAGTGCCTAATTTCAATTCGGCTTCTTGTAATCGGATTTCTAATAATTTTAAATCCGTTTTCTTCTGGTCCTTTGATGATTGGACAAGGTAAAATCCTTGTCCTTGTATCCAATTAGCCATCTTATTACCTCCAAACCTATTACTTTCTCATTTTGGTTTTCCGATAATCTTCGCCTGTGAAAATATCAATAAACATAGTATTTTCATACATTCGAGATACTGTTCGATTACCAATGACTTGTCCTAATGCGATTTCATCAAAATTGGTTGTCCAAACAGTTGATTTACCTTCACGCATATTTAGTAGATCCGTCCATTCAGATGTTGACCAAGATACTTCTGAAATCTTTTTCGTTTCTAAACCGACATCATCAATCACAACTAAGTCGAACTTTTGAAATTGTTCGTTGAATCTATCTCTAGCAGGTTGATTATTGAAAGTTGCTTTTATTTTTGTGAAAAGATGTGCTGCAGTAATGAATGCTACTGTTTTACCTTCATGCTTTAATGTTCTTGCTATAGCTTTACTTAGATGTGATTTGCCTGTGCCTGGTATTCCCATAACAAGAAGGTTCATTTGTTCACCATCAATAAGTTTTTTCGTAAAATCCTTTGCTTTTGACTTAGCTACTGAAGCTGACTTGTTGTGTTCTTCAAAATTCTTGAATCCTGCAGCATCCGTCTCGCTTAGAAAATACCAATCATTCTCTATAACTTTTTCATGCTTTTGCTTCATTTGTTGAGTGACGTGTGTAGAAACAACATTCTTTTCACAGTCACCGCACTTGGGCCAAACTGATTCCCAATGTTCTTGTCCATCTTTCTCATACACCCAAGCATCTTTTTTCAGCTGATTACATGAAGGACATTCAACCTTCCCCATTCTTACATTAGTAACTTTGTCCGTAAGCTCTGGGTATACTTTAAAAAATAAACTCTCCTGCCTTAATCCTCCGAACATTGACCACATATCCGTTGCTTTCTTCATACATTCACCTTCATTCGTGCTTCATATTCACGAATAGCATCTTCTTCTCTTTTAAGAGCTTCTTCAGAAGGTTGGAATAGAGATGGTTTATTAGAAGATGGTTTAGCATTCAGTTTTTTAACATCATCTATTGTTTTTACTAACTGATCAGACCAATTCTTTAGTATTCCTTCTGTATATTTAATTTTTGAACGGGCATTTGATTCAATTGATAGTTTCAAAGCTTCTAAAACTACATCACTAGACATATCTTTTAACCAGTAGTCAATTGTTTCACCGATATACGGAGTGACTGGTTGGATATTGTTATTTACAAAATTAATTACGTCTTTATAACCAACAACTTCACCTATAGTAGAGATAGTACTATTGGGATTAGTTATACTTGTTTGTTGTTGGTTTAAATCTTTATCTTTATCTAGTTCTTCTTCTAGTTCTAGTTCTGTTTCTTGTTCTGTTGCGTGACCTTGCGTGACTGTCACGTGACCAGTTGGCGAAGGTAACTCTAATTTCTTTCTTTCACGTTCTTTTTGCTTTCGCAAGCGATTTTGTTCGCGTATTTTATCCAGTCCAGCGACATTTTGATGCTTTTCCCAATTGCAAATACTTATAAAATTGGCTTCATCAATTTCTATCATGCCAAATTGTCTAAATACACCTAGAGCCATTCTCACAATATTTAATGGTCTATTGAAAATCGTCGATAACATTTCTTCTGTATAAGGAATATTTTCAGCTAAATAAATATATCCATGGTCATTTGCTCTGCCTGCTTGAGACAATAATTTAATCCAAATAACAAGTAATGTATCAGCTTCGGGCATTTGTTCGATGAGCTTTATTTTCTCGTCTTCGAACATTTTAGTGCTCAATTTAATCCATTTAACGTCACTCATAATTCTCACCTTTCTCTATAGTTGATTGACTAAATTCGTTTTCTGTATGATAATGAGGTTGAATATTTATAGATGTGCTGAAGACTTTGCCGAGTCGTTCAGCTTTTTTTATTGTCCAAATACTTAGTAACAATAGATGAATCAACTCCGATACTAGCAAGTTTAGAAACTATTGAACTCAGTTGTTTGTGAGATTCTTTTTCTTTAATCAGTTTTTGCAAAACGGAGATAGATTTGTACATATCCTTTGTTAAATCAAGTGCTTTAGTAAAATTACCTTTTTCAATATGCACTTCCAGCATCATTGAACAATCCATTATGCAATCAATTTCTTTTTGTGCAACTGAGTGATCTTCTGCCTTGTAAATATTTAGATTCATTGTTGCTCACTCCCTAATGGCAAGTGTTGTTGAGCGTTTAAAGCTTTAACTTCCATACGCATTGCTGTATTAGGTGACCATTCGTTTATAAATTGGAGTGCTTCATCAAAACGTACTTTTGGTAGTTCCCCATATCTAGGAATCTCGAAGTATCTTTTAAATTCATTCCAAAATTGAGAGAATGCTCTTTTGCTGATTTCTTTATATGCTTTTGTATCAATGCCACCTAAACATTCAACAACTTTACTTTTACCGTTTTTACTAATGCGATATTCTTGTCCACCATCAATCCGCATGTTATTTTCAAGTGATTCAACTCGTCCTTCTACAAATCCAATACGTTCTTCTTGTTCAAGTGCAGCTTGTAAAAGTGCTTTGGTGCTAGAAATTGGTTGTTTAATTTGATTTTCCATTTCTTCAAAACGAGTAACATATGCAGCAGTGAATAGTATTCCTTTGTCACCAATCATTTTATTAGCTACCATGTCGCAACCTTTTCTTGTTAACAAGAAGCATGGTCTTTGTTCTTTCTTTGCATCGTTGTAGTAACTTGGGATGAAGAAATCTAACGAGCGCAACTTTGCGCTGGTTAAAACACCTGAATATTGACGTATAGAACGCATTAATTCTTTGTGCTCTTTGCCAATCATTTCTGCAACCTCACGACTATCTGTTACAAGTTGACCTTCTAAATTAATTACTTTTAATTCGCTCATGCTTCATTCTCCCCTCTGAATTTGAGATATTTTACTTTAAACAGAATTGCTGAATACCTATGAATTTTACGAAATACCGCAATCGCTTCTTCCAAGTTTGGTCCCTCTGAAACAACACGCCACTTTTCATCTTTGTTAGATGTTATTTCCCATACAAATCCATTTAGTGGAATCATCTAATCCATCTCCCTCCACATTTTTTTCATACTCCACAAACCTAATGAACCAAGAAACCCAAATATGATGATGTTTGCAGTTATGGTCATTGAATACCTCCTCCGAATATGTTGTGAAAGTTTGATTCTAAAAACTTTGCCATTTTAGTTGCTTGAAATGTCCACTTCTCTCCATTTTTAGTGGGATAATAAACACAACCTCCATTTTTTACATCTAATATTTTTACAAATTTAGTGGGATATAAGATATTTTCTTTTATCCACTCATGCTTTTTGCCTGTACGTTCTTCCAAGTCTTTCATGCTCCAGTAAACTCCTTCTAGCTGTTGTTCTTTTAATTCTTTTAATTCGACTTTGGAAATTAGCACTTGATCAATTGGTATTGGAATTGTTAGATTTACTGAAAGTTGTTGCAATCTCATCATTCCTTTCTAATATAATTAAATCTCTTTTTGTTCCGAAATTGGCACGTTTTCAACAAAAAAATACTCATCAAGTGATAAATCTAAGTATTCACAAATCCTAGAAGCTTCTTCGAGAGTGAAAGAACTGCCATTACGGTGAATCTTTTGATTAAGTGAAACCGCTGGTATTCCTACTTTTTCAGCAAGTTCCTTTTGTTTTATATTTTTTTCGACTAAAAATAACTGCAACTTCTTAAAACTATCTCTATTCATTTACACACCTCCTTGTACCAAAATCGGTACGTTATATTTACAATAATACAAGCATAAAATTAAAAGTCAATTAATTTATTTCATTATCGGTATATAAATTTGTAATTATTGTTGCAAAAACGGCACATATAATGTAATATTAATTTCAGACAAAGAAATTAAACATTTTGATAAGGGGTATGACATGAGTATATTTTCTGAAAACCTTAAAAGATTTAGAAACGCACATAATTTTTCGATGGACGAATTAGTGAATAGGCTGAACAGCAAGTTTTCGATTCGTTTTACCAAAACAACTTACGCTCGTTGGGAAAGTGGAGAAACTTCACCTTCAATTGATCACGCAAGCGCAATCGCTAATTTTTTTAATGTGACTTTAGATGAAATGAATGGAAATAGTTCCTTAGAGGTTTCTAAAAACGAACATAAAAACATTGAGACAATTGCTGCACATATCGATGAGGACGTAACTGAAGAAGAATTGGAAACTATCAAAAATTATATAGAGTTTATTAAATCTAGCCGCAAAAAGTGAGGTGGACTAATTGGCATACGAATCGTTAAAATCAGAATATCCCCATATCAACATCATAGAACGAATAGATATGCCTAAAGGTTTGCCTGGTATTTATTACGATAATCTTATTCTGATAAATAGTCGCCTAGAGTATTATGAAAAACATTGCGTATTGGCAGAGGAACTTGGACACTATGAAACAACATATGGTGACATAACAAATCTAGATAACATTAGAAATATTAAGTTGGAAAAAGTGGCAAGGGCATGGGGTTATGAAAAAATTATATCATTTGATAAATTGATAGAATGTTATAACTTGGGGCATACCACTCTCGAAGATATCTGCTTGCACTTAGAGATAATACCTACATATTTGTACAAAGCGATTGAAAAATATAATCAACGGTATGGTCTTTCTGTTGCTTACAAAGGATTTCGAATATATTTTGATCCGTTAAACATAGAAAAAGAGTTTTTTTAATCTAAAATAGAACATATGTGCTATTTTGAAAGGGGTGATTCTTAAAATATAAATATAACTAAGTTTTGAAAGGAGAAAAAAATGGCTAGTTTCCAAAAACGCGGGAAGACATGGCAATACACTGTTTCAAACAAAGGTAATACACCATTTAGAAAAAGTGGTTTTACTACAAAAAAGGCTGCACAAATTGCCGCAGCTGAGGTAGAGGCTAGTTTAAGTAAAGGTATAATTATGAATGCTAAACCTTTACCTTTTGATGAATACTTTGAAGAATGGTACAAGTTATACAAGAAGAATGTTACCAAGAGTACACTAGAACATTACAAATACACCCTTGTAGCAATTAGAACTTATTTTGGTAATAAGCATATTCAAGATATTAAAAGACGTGACTATCAAGAGTTTTTAAATGTTTATGGTTCAACTCGTGCAAGAGAAACGGTGGAGAAAGTCCATACTCATATAAGGTCATGTGTACTTGATGCAGTGGAAGAAAGTATAATACGTATTGATTTTACGAGGAAATCAGTACTTACTGGTAGTGTACCAGCAAAGAAACCTAGCGAGAAACATCTTCATTTTGAAGAAAGTGAAAAATTGCTTAAAGAGATTTACAAAAGATTAGATCTTGGATTAGGATACTATATCTTACTACTCGGTTTGACTTCAGGAATGAGATTTGGCGAGATGGTAGGTTTAACGAGGAAAGACTTTGATTTTGATAACCAACTAATCAATATAGAAAAAACTTGGGGATACTTACCCAAAATGTGTGATGGCTTTGGGCCAACTAAAAATGAACAATCTGTGCGAGTTATTAAAATGGATAAAAAAACAATGGATACTTTTGAAAAATTATTTGATACCACTCCTACAAATCTTCACAGACTTGTTTTTTTTAGTGCACAATCAAAATACAAAGTTATATCAAATGGAAATGCAAATAAACTGTTAAGAGGCTTGTTAAAGGATTTAGGTATCACTGATACGATTACTGTCCATGGTCTTCGACATACTCATGCCAGCGTGTTGTTATATAAGAAAACTTCTATATACTATATAGCAGAAAGACTTGGACATAAGGATATTCAAACGACGTTAAAGGATTATTCCCATCTTATAAAAGAACTTCGTGAAGAAGATGAACAAACTACCATTAATACATTTAGAAATATGGTTGTGTAAAAAATGTGTAAAATAATTTCAAACTCAATCTTATTCAATCGAGTTCAAAAACAAGTTAAAGAAATAAAAAAAGCTTACAAACGCTGATAGGACAGCATTCATAAGCAATTAGAGAAAAATCATTCTTACATGAAATTCCCCGCGTTATACCGGTGGTCGGGGTCGAACCGACACATCCAGAGGATACGGGATTTTGAGTCCCGCGCGTCTGCCAATTCCGCCACACCGGCAAAATAAAATACTACTAGGCAGTTATTATAAAAATTGGAGGCGGCAACCGGATTTGAACCGGTGATAAAGGTGTTGCAGACCTGTGCCTTACCACTTGGCTATGCCGCCATAATTAAGTAATGGAGCGGAAGACGAGGTTCGAACTCGCGACCCCCACCTTGGCAAGGTGGTGTTCTACCACTGAACTACTTCCGCAAAAAACTGGGGTACCTGGATTCGAACCAGGGCATGATGGAATCAAAATCCATTGCCTTACCGCTTGGCTATACCCCAATGGGGCGGACGAGGGGAATTGAACCCCCGAGTGTCGGAATCACAATCCGATGCGTTAACCACTTCGCCACGACCGCCACAAATAAAAAAAGAGCTAACTACTAAGGAATATGGGGCGACTGATGGGAATTGAACCCACGAATGCCGGAATCACAATCCGGTGCGTTAACCACTTCGCCACAACCGCCATTATTCAAAGTTAACTTATAATTTGGCAGGGGCAGTAGGAATCGAACCCACATCAAAGGTTTTGGAGACCTCTATTCTACCGTTAAACTATGCCCCTAAATAAAAACTGGTGGTGGGGGACGGATTCGAACCGCCGAACCCGAAGGAGCGGATTTACAGTCCGCCGCGTTTAGCCACTTCGCTACCCCACCAGTATAGTGGTGCCGGAAAAAGGACTTGAACCCTCAACCTACTGATTACAAGTCAGTTGCTCTACCAATTGAGCTATTCCGGCGTATAAATATGGTGGCTCAGGACGGAATCGAACCGCCGACACAAGGATTTTCAGTCCTTTGCTCTACCGACTGAGCTACTGAGCCTACTTCGATTTGTGCTAGGCTGCGAATCTCTTTGTCAGCTTCATTCGTTCAGTCAGTCACGTACTTTAGTACGCTCCTTCCATCACTCAATCGCTTCCTCGATCTTCTTGCTTATCTCAAATCTCAAATAAAATAAATGGCGGTCCCGACCGGGATCGAACCGGCGATCTCCTGCGTGACAGGCAGGCATGTTAACCGCTACACCACGGGACCATTTGGTTGCGGGGACAGGATTTGAACCTGCGACCTTCGGGTTATGAGCCCGACGAGCTACCACTGCTCCACCCCGCGACAATAAAATACTTACAAACACCAAGCTACTACGAATGAGAAAAGTAGGACACCTGCTTCGGCTGACGCCTACATCGGTGTTAATCGCTTGCTTCGTAAAGCGATTTGCTCCACCCGCGACAATAGAATGCTTACTAATTTATTTCTTAAAGAAATGGTGGAGGATGACGGGCTCGAACCGCCGACCCTCTGCTTGTAAGGCAGATGCTCTCCCAGCTGAGCTAATCCTCCTGGGTAATATTACGATAAGCTTCGCATCTCTGCGTCAACTTCATTCGTTCAATCAGTCACGTACATAAGTACGCTCCTTCATTCTCTCAATTGCTTCCTTGATTTACTCGCTTCTCCTAATTTTACATAAGATAAGCTTCGTATCTCTGTGTCAACTTAATTGAAATAAATGGTGACCCCTACGGGATTCGAACCCGTGTTACCGCCGTGAAAGGGCGGTGTCTTAACCGCTTGACCAAGGGGCCATACTTTTATGTAGAAAACTTATCTGGCGGAGAGCAAGGGATTTGAACCCTTGAGACAGTTTAACCCGCCTACACGATTTCCAATCGTGCTCCTTCGGCCACTCGGACAGCTCTCCTAAAATGGCTCCGAAGGTAGGACTCGAACCTACGACCGATCGATTAACAGTCGATTGCTCTACCACTGAGCTACTTCGGAATAATACAGCCTAGCGACGTCCTACTCTCACAGGGGGAGACCCCCAACTACCATCGGCGCTGAAGAGCTTAACTTCCGTGTTCGGTAAGGGAACGGGTGTGACCTCTTCGCCATCATCACTAGACATTATTAATTTGAAAGACAATATTTATTATAACAAAACTAGAAATTAATTCAAGCTTTTTTTATACTTTTTTGTACTCTCAAAACTGGATAAACGACATTGTTACGTTAAACAAATTTGGTTAAGTCCTCGATCGATTAGTATTCGTCAGCTGCACGTGTCGCCACGCTTCC
>FOUN01000021.1 GCA_900114885.1 Psychrobacillus psychrodurans | reverse complement strand
AATTTATCGCTCCGAATACTGTTTTTTTCATTATAAACAAAAAGACCCTATAAGATGACCTTTTTTAAAGTGTCTATCTTATAGGGTACAGTTTAAAACGGAGTCTATCCTTTTTATTTTATCATGGATTCTTTTTCATCATTTCTGTTATTGCTAATGCTGCACCATTTTCTGGTTTATCTACATACATGTGAGTTACGACTCCGACTAGTTTATCTTTTTGCATGATTGGACTTCCACTCATACCTTGTAGAATACCGCCCGTCTTTTGAAGCAACTTCTTATCAGTTACTGTAAATTGAAAAATATGGCCTTCTACTGAAGAAATTTCTATTGCAAAATCTTGTACTTTTTCACCATCGATTGAGGTCCTCATAACTGCTTTACCTGTGTTTATTTCTTCTTGATCTACAATTTCTACTTGTTGCATGGATATATTTTCTAATGCACTATTGTCCAATTTTCCAAAAACACCGTATACATTATTTTCATTTACTCCACCGATTGGTAAAGTATTTGAGTTATGGGAGGTTATTTTATAGCCAGGTTTTCCAGGCGTACTTTTCTTTATCTGTTCGATCGAAGATAAATATATGGATCCCTCCGAAAAATTCGGAGTTATTCCGGATTGTTGGTCCACTATTTGGTGACCTAACGCACCAAATTCTTTCGTAATGGGGTCAAAATAGGTTAAAGTACCAATACCTTCTGTAGCATCTTTCAAAAAAGGAAGCAATTTCACCATTTGAACTGAACTTATACTTTTCGTATACTTTTCTTTTTTATGCTCATACTGGATAATAATTTGTGTACTATCTTTTATATTACTTTTTACGTCCATCAGATTTGTCACTGGCTTATCATTGATCAGATGAATCAAATCACCAGTTCGCAACCATTCATCATCTGAAAGTAAAACATCACTGCTTACAAAAACAGAACCATATTGTAAATCAATTTGAATGGACTGTCCTAGTGGTACTACTGAAGTTTCCTCTGCAAAAGCTGAATTGTTCGCGAAGAATAAAGTAAAGAAGAGTAGTGGAATTAGCGACCATTTACGATAGTTTTTCTTCATATTTCACCTCCCTATATTGATACTATGTCCTACAAAATGTCGGCTATGAAAGGTAAATAATTGATAAAATAAAACTGAAATCAATGGTTTTTTTACCCTAAAGATTTTGTTTTGGCTCAAACATTGAAGTGGGAATGTTGGGATCTTTTAAAACATGGTAAAAAAAAGACCTTGATCACAAGGTCTTTAAAGATTTCTTATAATTTTTTTTCTATTTTTCGCTAATTTTAAAAGCTCTTTCGAATGCTGTAAAGTGGTGCTTGTAATTTCCGCACCAGACATCATCCGACTAAGCTCTTCTGCTCGTTTTTCATTTTGGACTTCTTCTAATACAGTAAATGTCCGATTACCACTGACTTCTTTTTTAATCATTAAATGCTGATCTGCCATTGCAGCAACTTGTGGTAAATGAGAAATACAAAGTACTTGTGAATTCGAAGCAATTCCTGAAATTTTCTCTGCTATTGATTGCGCAACACGTCCACTTACTCCTGTATCAACCTCATCGAAAATAATAGATGTAATGCCTTGATGCTCGGAGAAAATACTTTTAAGAGCAAGCATCATACGTGATAGTTCCCCACCGGAAGCAATTTTAGTTAATGACTTCAGAGGTTCTCCTACATTCGTTGAAATATAAAACGATAAATCGTCTAACCCATTTTCATTGTAAACTGGTTTAACTGATTCATGAAACATAACCGAGAAAGTTGCCTTTTCCATGTATAGTTCCTGTAATTGCTCCATGATGGCAACGCTTAAATGTTTAGCAGCATTTTTCCGTTTATCCGTTAAGTCATTTGCCTCTAATTCTAAATCAATTTCAATTTGATGTATTTTTTCAGTCATTCTTTGAATTTGCTCATCACGATTCACTAACTGATCTAAACTGTGTTGAATTTGGTCTTTGTATTGTAAAATTTCTTCAATAGTTGAACCATATTTTCTTTTCAAGGTTTGGATAGCAGCTAAACGCTCTTCTACGATTTGTAACTGATTGTTATCAAATTCCATCTCATCTAATTCATTTTTTAGTTGATAGGCTGCATCTTGCAATATGTAAAAAGCTGATGATACGTTTTCGCTTAGCTCCATCATATTTTTATCGACATCTGCTATATCCTGAAGATCAGCCATTGCCGTTCCTATATAATCTAAACCTTTGGATTCCGCCAAAATAGCATCATACGCAGTACTCATTTTGTCGAAAACCTTATGGAAATTTTGTAATTTCTTTTTCTGTTCCTGTAGTTGCTCCTCTTCTCCAATGACTAAATTTGAATCGACTATTTCTTCTACCTGAAACGTGTATAAATCAATTTTATGAGCAATCTGTTGTTCGTTCTCCGATAATTTATCTAGTTCTTTTTTCCACTTTTTGTATTGCTTATAAAGTTCTTGATAAGATTCTTTCACTTCTTTTAGATTTTCTCCAGCAAATTGATCCAATAAATGAATATGTGCTTTATCATCCATTAATTCCTGACTCTCATGCTGCCCATGAATATCTATTAATGAAGCACCAATTTCTCTTAAAATACCAATTGTTACAAGTTTCCCATTGACTCTGCAGACACTTTTACCTGACTGGTTGATATCTCTTCTTAAAATGATAGATTCATCTTCAATATCAATACCAACGTCTGCCAGTTTTCTCACAACACCATGATGGGGATTGGAAATAATAAACAAGCCTTCTAACTCAGCTTTTTTAGCTTCATGTCTAATGAATTCATGTGAGCCTCTACCACCACATAACAAATGCACAGCATCAATTATAATAGACTTTCCTGCTCCAGTTTCCCCAGTAAGCACAGTAAGTCCTTCTTCAAAACTGACGGTCAATTCATCAATAATCGCAAAGTTTTTTATCGTTAGTTCCTTCAGCAATTGTTTTCACCTCATTTTAGAGCATTTCGAGTAAGCGATCTTTAATAGTTTGACTATCTTGTTCCTGCCTACATAGGATCAAACAAGTATCGTCACCGCAAATAGTTCCTAAAATTTCTGGCCAATCTAAGTAATCTATCAAGGACCCTATTGCATGTGCATTACCAGGTAATGTTTTCATTACTAAGAAATGGCTAGCTCCATCAATACTAACGAACGCATCAGATAATGCTCTTCGTAGTTTTTGTATAGGATTAAAGCGTTGGTCTGCAGGTAAACTATATTTATAATTACCATTTGGCAATGGCACTTTAACTAAATGAAGTTCTTTAATATCTCTCGATACTGTTGCCTGAGTGACATTATATCCCGCATTTTTTAGAAAATCGACTAAATCATCCTGTGTTTCAATTTCGTGCTTTCCAATAATATCTCTTATGCGAATATGTCGTTGTCCCTTATTCATATTGGGTTCACCTCATTGTATATTTATACTGTTTACTTTATACAATAGCATTGGATTGGAAAAGTAACAAGAAAAAAGCGACTCTTTCACAAGAGCCGCAAGTTATTTAAGTAGTTGATGTGCTTCGTCTACTAGTTTTGCAAAATCTATCTGATGCGGTGGAAATTCTTCACCTACGATATTCGTGAGATGAAATAGAAATTCTATGTTTCCCTCTCCGCCAGTTATAGGTGAGAAAGAAGCGTTTTTTAATCGAAAACGCTGACTTTCCGCAAAATTAGCTATGTCATTCAAAACATCAACATGGACTGCCTTATCTCTTATTACTCCTTTTTTCCCCACGCGATCCTTGCCTGCCTCGAATTGAGGCTTTACAAGAGCAATTACATCTCCATTAGGTACTAAAATTGTTTTTAATGTCGGAAAGATAAGTTTTAAGGAAATAAATGATACGTCAATTGATGCAAATGATGGTAAACCCTCTAAAAAGTCTGCAGGAGTTGAGTATCTAAAATTCGTTTTTTCCATAACAGTTACACGAGCATCTTGCCTTATTTTCCATGCTAATTGGTTGCTTCCCACATCTAACGCATAGGCATGCTTAACACGATTTTGCAAACCACAATCTGTAAAGCCACCAGTAGAAGAACCGATATCAAGCATAATTCTGTCTTCTATACTTAAGTTAAATTGATCCAATGCTTTTTCTAGCTTTAATCCACCACGGCTTACATACTTTAATACCTGACCTTTTACAGTTAAAACAGAGGTATTTTCCACCTTTTCTCCAGGTTTATCAATTCGCTCTTCGTTTTTATAAATAAGTCCTGCCATTATCGCACGTTTAGCCTTTTCTCTTGTTTCGAATAATCCTTGTTCGACTAATAATACGTCTACTCTTTCTTTCGGTATTTTAGTCATGATGAGATATACCTTGAAGATTCACTTACTTTGCTGGTCACTACCTTTACAATTTCGTCAGAAGTAATATGAATTTCTTCCAGCAATTGATTTACCTCACCATGTTCGATAAAGATGTCTGGAATACCCATACGGTGAACATTTGCTTGTAAGTTATGCTCATTATAAAACTCTATTACTGCACTACCGAAACCACCTTGTAGAACACTCTCTTCCAATGTAACGATAGGAATATTACGAGCCTGTAGGTCCCGAAGCATTTCTCCATCTACTGGTTTTATAAAACGTGCATTAATAACTTCTACTGAAACATTGTTTTTTGAAAGAATTTCCGCAGCCTTCATAGCCATTGGTATAGTTGTTCCAAATGTAAGAATAGCTGCCTGTGTACCTTCTTTTAGTACTTCCCAAGAACCAATTGGAATAGTTTTCAATTCTTCATCCATCGGAACGCCAAGACCATTTCCTCTTGGATAACGAAGTGCTATTGGTCCATCCGAATAATCGAAGGCAGTCTTAACCATATGCTGTCCTTCATTTTCATCCTTAGGCATCATAATGACCATATTCGGCATATGACGTAAGAAGGAAATATCAAATACCCCTTGATGCGTTTCTCCGTCTGCTCCGACTAAGCCAGAACGGTCAATACCAATGACAACGTTTAGGTTTTGTCGACAGATATCATGAAGAATTTGATCGTAAGCACGTTGAAGAAACGTCGAGTAAATGACAAGCATCGGTTTCATACCATCTGCAGCCATACCTGCAGCCATTGTAGTAGCATGCTGTTCAGCAATACCTACATCGAACATGCGATTTGGAAACTCAGAAGCAAACCCTTCTAACTTGGAACCTACTGGCATTGCAGGAGTAATTGCTACAATACGTTTGTCTGTTCGCGCAAGCTTCCTCGCAGTTTCGGCAACTAATGCACTCCATGAAGGTCCTTTTGAAGTTGATTTGACAAAATCACCAGTTTCCATTTTATATGGACCTGTTCCATGCCATGTACCTATTTTATCAAGCTCCGCAGGTTTATAACCTTTTCCTTTTTTCGTTATAACATGTAGAATTACTGGACCTTTCATTTTCTTTGCATATTGTAAGTTTTCTTCTAATGCTACAAAGTCGTGACCATCGATTGGACCGAGATAGGTAAATCCTAGTTCTTCAAAAAATGCTCCTGAAACTAGTAAATACTTTAGACTATCTTTCACCCGCTCTGCTGTAACTGCAAGTTTTCCACCAACTGCTGGGATTTTTTTCAGCAATGATTCTAACTCATCTTTTGCCTTGTTATAAGTTCCATGAGTACGTAATCTACCTAACACATTATGGAGAGCCCCTACATTAGGTGCGATAGACATTTCGTTGTCATTTAAAATAACTGTCATATCGGTTTTTTCATGTCCAATATGATTTAAAGCCTCTAATGCCATACCTCCAGTAAGAGCACCATCTCCAATTATTGGTACAACATAATTTTTTTTGTTTTGAATATCCCTAGCCTTTGCCATCCCCATTGCTGCAGAAAGTGAAGTTGAGCTATGCCCTGCTTCCCATACATCATGTTCACTTTCAATACGCTTTGGAAACCCACATAATCCCTTAAATTGACGCAGTGTATCAAATTGACTCGCTCGCCCTGTTAAAATCTTATGGACATATGCTTGATGTCCAACATCCCACAGAAATTTGTCTTCTGGGCTATTGAATGATTTATGCAAAGCAATTGTTAGTTCTACTACTCCTAAGTTCGGCCCAATATGCCCACCTGTTACGGCTAAATTTTCTATTAAAAACGATCGAATATCTTCACTAAGTTCCTTTAATTGTTCATTATCTAAACTTTTTAAAAAGGATGGGCTAGAAATTGAAGTTAAATCCATTGCCATCACACACCTTCTATTAGATTTCCTTCTTTACAACTAGTTAATATCATAGCAATAATTGTATAAAAAACAAATTATTCGCTACTATTTTGATCTTTTCGTAATGTAATTGGCAAACTCTACTAGTAAACCATTGTGCATTTGAACATTCTCTAAGGCTTGGAAAGCTTGGTTATACTGATTTTGAAGTTCTCTTTTTGCACCTTCAATAGTCAAAATTGAAGGGTATGTATTTTTTTCGCTTTTTAAGTCTTTACCAGCAGTTTTACCCAACTGTTCCGATGTACCTTCTACATCTAGAATGTCATCTTGAATCTGGAAAGCAAGACCAATATGAAATGCATATTTTTTTAATGCACTCATTACTTCTTCTGGAACATTTGCAATGATAGCTCCTGCTAAAATACTGTAGGATAATAGGGCCCCTGTTTTATTTACATGAATCTCTTCCAATTGCTCTAATGTTAAATTTTGACCTTCACCTAGCATATCTAATACTTGACCGCCAACCATTCCTTCTGCACCCGCAGAACAGCTTAACTTTTCGATTAAATCTACTTTTAGCTGAGGGGAAATATTTTGAAGTCTAGCAATAATACCAAAAGCAATCGTTACAAGTGCATCTCCTGCTAATATAGCAAGTGCTTCGCCAAATACAATATGATTGGTTGGTTTTCCACGTCGTAAATCATCATTATCCATCGCAGGTAAATCATCATGAATGAGTGAATACGTGTGAATCATTTCAATCGTACTTGCAACAATAAGTGCGTCCTCATTCTGAATATCTAGCTCTTTTAAAACTGCAAGTGTATATAATGGTCTAATTCTTTTCCCACCTGCTTGAAGTGAATACAGCATAGCATCTTTTAGAGGCTGTGGCGCCTTTATATCTTTTATAAGATCATGTAATGTTTCTTCAATAAGCGGCTGATTGGTTTGTATAAATGAAGTTAATAGATTACTCATTGTCCGCACCAACGTCTTCTTTGTTTTCATCTATAAATGTTACTAGTTGTTTTTCCGCTTTTTGCAACTTTTCACTACATACTTTGGAAAGCTCCATACCTTTTTGGTATAGTTCTATAGCACTTTCTAAAGGTACATCACCTTGTTCTAGCTGGCGAACTATATTTTCTAATTGCAGCATTGCTTCGTCGAATAGAATTTCCTTCTTAGTCATTAGTATTAGTCCCCACTTTCTTTCACTTCAACTTGCCTAACGATAGCTTCTAATTGACCATCTTGTAATGTAATAAATATCGAATCATCTTTCTTTACATTTTCCACGGATTTAACTAGTTTACCCTCTTTAAATATAATACTGTATCCACGGTCCATAATCTTCAACGGATTTAACGCTTCTAAAGTACGTATAGAGCCAACAAATTGCTGACGATATTTTTCAAACGTGGATAGTGATGCTTGGTTCAATTGGTTAGTTATTGACTGGACAGATTTATGATGTTGATCGATTAATTTTTGTGGAGATAATTGAGAAAATCTATTTTGAACCTGCAAGAAATCTCGATGCTTACTGTTATAAAGAAGGTTTGTTTCTCTTTGTAACTGTTGCTCTGTACGAATAAACCTTTCAATAAAAGGACGATATAATTTCTCGGGAGTTGCCATTATCGGTGATTCCATTGCTCGTTTATATCTGTTTTTTTCATCTGTTATCCGCTTAGTGATAAAATGTAAGCTTGCCGATTCAAATGATAAAATATTTTGCATAAGGTTTTCTTTGCTTGGCACTGCCATTTCAGCAGCTGCTGTTGGGGTCGGGGCTCTTAAATCTGAAACAAAATCAGCGATAGTTGTATCTGTTTCATGACCAATAGCACTTATGATTGGAACTCTACTATTTGCAATTGCTCTTGCTACTACTTCCTCGTTGAAAGCCCATAGATCCTCAATGGAACCGCCACCTCGTCCAACGATTAAAACGTCCATATCATTGTTTTTGTTTGCTCTTTCAATAGACTTAACAATGGAAGGCGCAGCTTGAGGTCCTTGAACAATACTAGGAAATACAATCACTTCGGAAATAGGGTACCGACGTTCTAATGTTGTTAAGATATCCCGTATAGCTGCTCCAGTTTTAGAGGTGACTACACCAATTTTTTTAGGGAATGTTGGAATTGGTTTTTTACGACTCGGATGAAAAAGCCCTTCTTGCTGCAATTTCTTTTTTAATTGTTCAAATGCTAAAAAAAGCTCCCCTATACCGTCTGGCTGTATAGTAGCAGCGTATAATTGATATTGACCAGCTACTTCGAATACATTTATATCTCCTCGAACGAGTACATTCATGCCACTTTCAGGTACAAATTTTAATGATTTGGCATTCATCGCGAACATGACAGAAGTAAGTCGAGCAGCATCGTCTTTAAGCGTAAAATAGATATGTCCGCTAGAATGAACTTTCACATTGGAAAGTTCTCCTTTTACGTACACATCTCGTAGATGCGTATCAGCATCAAATTTTCGCTTTATGTATTTAGTTAGGGCTTTTACAGTTAAGTACTTACTCGGTTCTGTAGTCACAAAAATACAACTCCATTAGTATAATTAGAAAAGCGTCAGGCGCCCCATTCCTTTAAAGAAAAGTAACTATAGAGACACCGTTGATTTTCGCTTCAGGCGGACGCTTTCCGTTGGCACGGCTTCAATCTCCTCGTCACTTCGTTCCTGCGGGGCTTTTAGCTCGCGCTGTTCCCACTGGAGTCCCTCTTTGCGCTTCAATCAACGAAATCCACTTTGAAAGGATAATTAAATAAAATATCAGATAAAATTAGTAGCATCTCTAATTCAACAGCTTTTAGAAGTCCAATTTATCTATGCTAAATCTTAATCTATTTCTACCTAGCGATAGGCTTTCCAAAATCTAATTGCAGTTAATACTCAATTTATTGATTGGAGTGAAATGTGGCGACTCCAGCGGGATAAGCGAGAAAGTCGAGACCCCGCAGGGAGCGTAGCTACCGAGGAGGCTCGGCCTCGCCCATGGAAAGCGTCCACATGTAACGGAAATCAGTAGCGTTAACGGATTACATAAAAAAGTAGGTTTATCCTTCATGGTAAAAGCTGTCTTTCATAGAAAAACAGCTCACCAATTATTTATTAGTTAATATATTTTCAGCTGCTAAACAAGTATTTTCCATAAGCATCGCGATTGTCATTGGACCTACACCACCAGGTACTGGAGTAATCAGCGAAGCTACCTCCTGTGCGGAATCAAAATCTACATCTCCGCAAAGCTTATTGTTCTCGTCACGGTTGATGCCTACATCAATAACAACTGCACCTTCTTTAATATAACTAGCATCAATCATTTTAGTTCGACCAGTTGCTACAACTAAAATATCAGCTTGCTTAGTAAATGAATGTAAATCTTTTGTTCTAGAATGACAGTAGGTAACTGTCGCATCTTTTTGTAATAATAATTGCCCCATCGGTTTACCAACAATATTGCTTCGACCAATAATAACAGCATGTTTTCCTGCAATTTCTACATCACTATATTCAAGTAATTTCATCACGCCAAAAGGTGTACAAGGAAGGAAAGATTGTTGGCCAATCATCATTTTCCCAACATTTTCTGGGTGGAAACCATCCACGTCTTTTAATGGAGAAATAGCTGCTATTACTCGGTCTTCATCAATTTGTGAAGGCAATGGTAATTGAACTAAAATACCATGAATTTTATCATCTTGGTTAAGTGCCTCTACATTTTTAAGAAGCTCCGATTCAGAAATATTTTCGTCTAGCTCAATTAATACGGAATACATGCCTAAACGTTCACATGTCTTTGCTTTATTGTTTACATAAGTTTGTGATGCTGGATTGCTCCCTACTAAAACAACCGCTAGTCCTGGAACGATATCTTTAGATTTTAGGTTTTCAACACGTTCTTTCACTTTTTCTGTAACTAATCCTGCAATTTGTTTTCCATCAATTTTATTAGTAGACACTTCAAACGCTCCTTAAGTCAATGTAGATTATTACTCTGCGTATTTAGATAAAACACCATTTACGAAACGACTTGATTTCTCGTCTCCAAATACTTTACAAATTTCTAGTGCTTCATTAATTACAACTTTTGCTGGTGTTTCTTCAGTGTATAGTAACTCAAATACTGCTATTCTTAGCACTGTACGTTCAATTTTCGGAAGTCTGGAAAGCGACCAGTTTTCTAGTTTATCTGTTAAAGAAGCATCTATTTCCTCTTTGTGATTCACGACTCCAGACACTACTTGAGTTAGGAAGGAATCTTTTTCTTCCGTAACATGTCCAATAGCTTCTTCTATGGAAATTTCATGATTGTCTAATTGAAATAATGCTTGTAATGCTAATTCTCTCGCTTGTCTTCGTTTCATTATTTAGTTCTCCTTTAAATGTAACTATCTAGACAATCATAGCATATTTTTTTGTAGTATGTGTATTAGAAAGGCAAAAAAAAGAAAGAGCCATCTAACGGATAGCTCTTTCTCTTTTATTCTACTGTATCGAATTGAACACCTGTTATATGTACATTCACTTCTTTAGGTGTCAAACTCGTCATATTCTCGATTGATTGGCGAATTTGGGATTGGACTTCTCTTGCAACGATAGGAACAGATGAGCCATATTTCACAAGGCAATATACGTCGATAAATAATCCTTCATTGTTTATCTCCGTTTTAATCCCCTTGCCATGTACTTTTTTCCCTAAGCGTTCTACTACTCCTGCTGCAAAGTTTCCTCGTGTACCAGCTATACCTTCTACTTCATTTGTAGCAATTCCAGCAATTACTGTAATTACTTCGGGAGCAATTTCTATTGTCCCTAAATACTCTTTTCCTTCAGGAGTCATTTGAACATATTTTTGTTCAGTAGTTTCTGTCATATCCTTCACTCCTTATTATGAATTCATTACATCATATTTTTCTAAGAATTTCGTGTCAAAATCCCCTGACACAAATACTTCATGATTCATGAGCTTCGAATGAAATCCAATCGTAGTTTCGACCCCTTCAACAGCAAATTCGCTTAGTGCACGTTTCATTTTAGCGATTGCTTCTTCTCGAGTTGCAGCATGTACTATAAGCTTAGCAACCATCGAATCATAGAATGGTGGTATCGTATAACCTGGGTATACAGCTGAATCTACTCGAACTCCTAACCCACCTGGAGGTAAATAAAACTCAACTAGTCCTGGAGAAGGCATAAAGTTTTTCGCAGGGTTCTCTGCATTAATACGACATTCAATTGACCATCCATTAAGTTTAATATCTTTTTGTTCGAAAGGCAATTTTTCACCAGCTGCAACTAAAAGCATTTGTTTGATCAAATCTACACCTGTAATCATTTCTGTGACAGGATGCTCCACTTGAATACGTGTGTTCATTTCCATAAAGTAGAATTTTTGTTCAATATGATCAAAGATAAATTCTACTGTACCTGCACTCTCATAACCAACAGCAAGCGCTGCCTTCACAGCAGCTTCTCCCATTTCAGCGCGAAGCTCTTCGGACAATGCTGGCGATGGTGCTTCTTCCACTAGCTTTTGCATACGACGCTGAACAGTACAATCGCGCTCTCCTAAGTGGACCGCGTTTCCGTGGCCATCAGCTAACACTTGAATTTCTACGTGACGGAATACTTCAATATATTTCTCTAAGTAAACGCCAGGGTTGCCAAATGCTGCTGCCGCTTCTTTTTGAGTTATTTTAATTCCTTTTAGGAGATCTTCTTCATCTTTAGCTACACGGATTCCTTTACCACCGCCACCAGCAGTAGCTTTAATAATTACTGGAAAACCAATTTCATTCGCAACCTTCAAAGCATCCTCATCGGTTTCTACAATGCCTTTAGATCCTGGCACTGTTGGAACTCCTGCTTTTTGCATTGTTTCTTTAGCAACATCTTTAATCCCCATACTTTTAATAGCAGAAGAAGTTGGTCCGATAAATTTAATATCACACTCTTCACATAGCTCAGCAAACTCGGCATTCTCTGCTAGGAATCCATAACCAGGATGAATTCCCTCACAGCCAGTTAGTTTTGCTACAGTTATAATATTCGAGAAGTTTAAATAGGAATCCTTTGAAAGTCTCGGACCAATACAGTAAGCTTCATCAGCAATTTGAACATGAAGTGCTTCACGATCTGCTTCTGAATACACAGCAACAGTTTCAATATCTAATTCTTTACATGCACGTATTATACGGACAGCTATTTCTCCGCGATTCGCAATTAGTACTTTTTTCATCATCCTTGCTCCTTTCTTAGTTTCCTTTAACGAGGAACAGAGGTTGACCATATTCAACTAGTTGTCCGTCTTTCACAAGAATCTCTACTACTTCTCCATCAATTTCCGCTTCAATTTCATTGAACAGCTTCATTGCTTCTACGATGCAGACAATAGAATCAGACGATACTTTCGTACCAACTTCAACGTATGCAGCTGCATCTGGAGAAGAGGATTGATAAAACGTACCAACCATTGGTGAAATAATGGTATGTAATGAGCTATCCGCTACATCTTCGGCAGTTTCTACTACAACAGGTTCTTTTGGTATTTCTTGAACGATAGGGGCTTTTACCTCTACTTGTTTTGGTTGTTCTACAATTGATGAACTATCAAATGTTTCACTAGTAGAATTTACAGTACCTTTTGCATTTTTTTTCAGTTTAATTTTTGTACCTTCTGATTCGTATAAAAATTCATCTAATGACGACTGATCGACTAGTTTAATAATTTCTCTTATTTCTTGAATCTTCATTTAGCTATTCCCCTTTAATCTACATTATTAATTGCTCCATTTTCTATTTTAGACGTTTTCCTGCAAATTTGAAATAGATAGGGTTAATTATTCTGAAATAATAAATAAAACCGGACAAAAAGAAGCTTCGTCTTTATAGTTCAAAAACTGTTTTTAAGCTTTTCATTAGGCTTCGGAATGAGTACTGTTCGTTATATTATTCTCATTGATTTTTAGAAGCTCTTAATAAGTATGGTCAAGACTGGTCTATCTTTTCTCGGTAACTTATGTCTTTTGTCTGTCAGCTGGACTCCAACTAGATCTTTGTCGTCCAATACTCTTAAAATGAAATTACTCCTTATCTCAATAGTTTAAATTACTTTTTGTTTAGTGAGTTAACTACGTTTAACAATTGCCTAACGGAATTTACGGATGAGATGTCCCTGCTTCTTATAACATCAATTGCTATGTAAAATATATTATTGAGTACTACTAATGAAAAGCGGAAGGTTCACTGCAAATGAATATGGGCTCGGTCATTCATCCTTTAAGGATCATGAAACTAGTGCTCACTTACTATTTTATATACTAAAAAAAAAAAGCGCCTATTCAGGCACTCTTCTAAATTACTATATACTAAGTATTTTAATCTTTTTATAGATTACTGACCATCAAAACTTACTTCAACATTATAAGCTTCTGGCCACTCACGTTTAACCTGATAAATAATTTCTGATGCTTTTTTAGTCGATTGTTCATTTGATACAACATCTATAAAAACATCACTTTCTTCTATACGAACTAATGCGTCATCATAACCTAATGACTTGATGATTAATTCCAGCATCGCTTCAGTGGAATCAATTTTAACTAGTTCCTCAATTTGGTTATATGCCTCGTCTTTTTGTTCCGCAGTAAATTCATTGGAACCTACTTTTGTAGTTAATTGATCACGAAGTTGACTGCGTTTTTCAGTTACTTCCATTCTCATTTCTTCAAATGCATTACTTTTAGAAACAAATGATTCTTCATTTGTCGACGAAGTTTCTACTAACCCTACCTCATCTAACGTATCATCGGAAAATAGTTGAATCCCATCGAATGGAGATGGTCGATCCGATACATAGAAAACCGTCACTACTGCTACTAAACTAAATAATGTTAAAAACCATACAGATCTTTTTCTATTCATATTATTTATCCTCCAATTCCATTTCTTCTATCACAATTCGATGTGGAGATATTTGCAGTACAGATGAAAGTGTCTTTATTAAACTATTTTGTATACGTTTATCGTTCGCCCCTTCCGCAACTACTAGTATTCCAATCAATTCCTCTTTGTCCTTTTTACTGTCACTTGTCCACTGGAATAATGAAAGATCATCACTTTCCGAAGTGTTTTCAGAACTAACATCGTAATGAAAATAAACTGCAACCTTACCTACCCCATTAATCTTTTCTAAAATAGATATTAGATTTTCTGAGTCTTGATAGGCTGGAACTTCGGTTTCAATATTGCTCCCTTCATCACGAGTAAGTAGGTCAGAAAAAAGTAGACTAATGAAAAGAACAGCTATACAAATGACAACAAAACGAAAAGTGGGTTTTTGTTTGAATGAAATTGTGAATCACCCTTCTTTTCATGATGGTTACAATACTTTATGCAAGACAACCTGTTTATATGAAGAGAAAGGAAAGAATCCAATAGATAATTGCAATTTTCACAAGAAATCCGTTCCTTTCTTTATCGGTATGCTCCAATAATATAGAGATTAACTCTCCAATTAGAACAATCATTAAAATACCTAAGAGAAGTGTCGTAACGATGGTTACTATCCTTTCCCACTTATTAATAGTTTTGCAAATAACATCGTTAAAATAATTGTAAAGAAAAACGTAAACGCAATTAGCACTGAAATTATAGAAAGTACGAACAGCGTCTTACCAATATCATCTAGTAGTCCACTTATATTGCCGTCAACAAAAGGCTCTAAAATAGCACCTAGTAAACGGTATAAAAAAGCAATAAGAATTGTTTGTATGGTTGGAATAGATACCAACATTAGCACAGATAGAATAACTGCGTTTCCAGTTATAACTGAAGCAGAAGAGGAAAAGTTCTTCATCGTACTAATACTTTCCGTCAATAAAGATCCGACAAACGGAATATTATTTTGAATTAACCGCTTTACAGTCTCATTAACGGTCCCACTTACTGACCACGTAATCACACCGTTCACTGACATGAAAATACTATATAAGAGAAGAATAATAGAAGTAGATCCTATTAAAGTTAAACGGATGAGATCAGACATTTTGGAAAATGAAGTAGGAGGATGAATTCTACTTATTAAGTCAAATATAAAAGCAGCCATAATGGCAGGTATTAAAATTTTCCCAGCTAATACTGTAGTGAAGGAAGCAAATAACATAACAGCTGGATTCCATGATGTAATTAGAAATGCTCCTCCTGAAGCAGCAATCCCGAGTGTTAAAATGGGATATATACCAAGGAAGAGAGTAACTAGTTCACTCGTCATAGCCTGTATCATTTCTAATGCTCGAATAGCGGGTTCCAAACAGTAGATGCATACTATGAGCATAAATAATAATTTAAACAATCTTTTACTCGACGGAATAAACCACTCTAGACATATAAAGACAAATCCAAATAATAGAATGTACGAAAATGTTTGTGCTACCTCTTTTATAGGCTGCAGTAAAGACAATAGTATTTCTTCCATTGCTGTTCATTCCTTCAAGAGAGTAGTCCCAAAATTGATAAAAACTTGTCGTAGAATTGCTGCATATGATTTAGCCAGACAATGAGCAAAATAGCTTTTGTCGTAAAAGTGAATAGCGAGGCAAGGCTTGTATATTCATAGTCCAAAAAAAGTTCTTCGATGATCTGTGAAAGAAATAATAATACGACTGAAAATAAAAGTAGTTTAAAGACTGGTAGTAGATTTGCTGGAATGACGGAGATGTACTGGGAGACATAAGGAATGATAAGTACCGTGAATATATAAGTTAAAAAGAGAAAAATGTAAATCGTATATACAATTGAATGAATGCGAGGGTATGTTTCTTTTACTAATTGCAGCAAAACAAATGCTAGAATAATTGTAATGTAAATGACCATTAGCTAACTCGTCATCATAAGCCATTCTAAAAATGTAGATATTTCGTAAAAAAATAGTTTCAACAGTCGCAATAATTCAATTGTCATATATATATAACCAACGAAAAACAGAAAAAATGCAAACTCCTTTTTACCAGTGGATTCAAAAAACAAGTGAAGTATTGCTATTAATAAACCAATACCCGCAACTCGAAGTACATCGTGAAGTTCCACAATGCCTCCCCCTTCCATACAAACAACATATGATGGATTTAGATGGATTATGAAAGAAAGTACTAAACCACTTTTAATTCGTTTCTGGTGGGCTATAGATCGACAAGCCTTTCCTAAATCGGAATCAGGTGGATATAGCAGTTCATCAGGCAAATCGCTGGGAGCTAGGGTGGTTACACTAGTTTCCCGAGCTTTGAGCGTTTCAAGGGCGGATGACTGCCGGGCGAGGGTGCATACACCAGTGTCCTGGGCGATCGTAAGTTTCCATGGCGGTTTTAACTACTACATATTTTGATTGCAGCGAAAACGTCCCTCTCTTATAGATATTATTCTTTTAAATACTAGGACTTCTAAGTAATTCTTCGTTAAAAAAAAGCCTCACAAATGTGAGACTCTACATTGTATACATTAAATTATTGAGCTCTTGATACGTATGAGCCTTCATCTGTATTGATGATTAGTTTATCACCAACATTTATAAACAATGGAACCGTTACTACTAAACCAGTTTCAAGACTAGCAGTTTTAGAACCGCCACCTGAAGTATCTCCTTTGATACCTGGCTCTGTTTCTGTTACCTCAAGAATAACCGTTTTTGGTAATTCTACTCCCAATGTTTCTCCTTGGAATTGAATTACATGTATTTCCATATTCTCGCGTAAGAATTTTAGTTCGTATTCAATTTGGTTTTCACCTAATTCGATTTGTTCGTAAGAATCTGTATCCATAAATACATGTTGATCTCCACTAGCATATAGATATTGCATTTTACGGTTATCAATTTGTGCTTTTTCTACTTTTTCTCCAGCACGGAAAGTTTTTTCATTTACTGAACCGTTACGTAAATTTCTCAATTTAGAGCGTACGAATGCTGCGCCTTTACCAGGTTTAACATGTTGGAAATCCAATACTCTGTATAGTACCCCATCAACTAGTATTGTTAAGCCTGTTTTAAAATCATTTACTGAAATCATTATTTTCCCTCCAAATTAAGATAAAATTAGTAATTCTTTTGTCGAATGTGTTAACTTTTCTAAACCATTCTCCGTAACAAGCGCATCATCTTCGATTCGCACTCCACCAATATTCGGAAGATAAATACCTGGTTCTATCGTTATAACCATACCTGGCTCCAAAACAATATCAGAACGGAATGATAATCCAGGACCCTCATGTACTTCTAATCCGATCCCATGACCTAATGAGTGACCGAACGCTTCACCATAACCTTTTGAAGCTATATAATCCCTAGCAATAGCATCTGCTTCTTTCCCAGTCATTCCAGGTTTAACTTTTTCTAAAGCCAGTAGCTGAGAGTCGAGGACTACTTGATAAATCTCTTTCAATTTATCACTTGGTTCTCCAACAGCTAACGTACGTGTAGTATCTGAAATATACCCATTGTATAATGCACCGAAATCTAATGTTACAAAATCTCCATTTTCAATGACCTTATCAGTAGCAACCCCGTGCGGAAGCGCTGAACGTGTTCCAGAAGCCACTATTATATCAAAGGAAGAGGAAGTTGCTCCTTTTTTACGCATGAAAAATTCCAATTCATTGGATACATCAAGCTCGGTCATACCTGGTTTTATGTAAGTTAAGATATATTCATATGCTTCATCAGCAATACGACAAGCTGCCTTTATTATACTAATCTCTTCGTCCGTCTTAATCAAGCGAATTTTTTCTACAAGTCCTGACAGTGGCACTAAATCGGCTTGTATTGCTTGTTTGTATAGTTCAAAGTCGCTATAAGTGACATCATTTTTTTCAAATCCTAAAGAGTTTATCCCCATATCTGTAACTTGAGTAGCAATTTCTTCGATTATTGTTTTCTTATGTTGTACTATACGAAAATCTTTGATTTGGCTCGCTGCTTGCTCTGTGTAACGGAAATCCGTTATAAACATAGCGTCATTTTTAGAAATGATTGCTACACCAGCTGTTCCAGTAAATCCTGTCATATATCGGATGCTATGACCATTTGTTATTAATAAAGCATCTACTCCGTTTTCTTCAAGTGCTGCTCGTAATTTACCAAGTTTCATTTTTAGCCCTCTTCTCATTTTAAAATATCCTATTTGTATATTTTATCACAGTAAGTGAGGGCGGTAAATTTTTCATTTTCCAAGGGGGGTGTCCTGGGAGTGAAATATCGCTGATTCCATGATGAAACGAACAGCAACAATAACTATACATATAAATGGTATAGATAATTTTTTTATTGTTTTCTCTATTGAATCTGCATCTAAAATAATCCATTCAAGTGCTATGGCGATTAGGAGACCCAAAGCAATACTAGTTATGGACACTGGAATTTTGGCAAACAATAAACAAACATAATATAAAAGAAAACAAATCCCCCATATGACTAAAAATAAAATTATCCATTTAACATATACGTTGCTCCCTTTTAAAAATTGAAACGTCTTTGTATATCCTATAGGATCCCATTTAATAAATTGGAAATAATCCAGAAATTTAAATAGAATGGTCGTGAAAATTGCCGCAACGAGACTAGTACTAATTGATAATCCTTTCATGTAAATCTCCTTTGTTTTTCCATAGTTTAAGCGAATGGACTAGTTATTAAACGTAGGAATAAAATAAAAGCACAAGTGATAAGGGCTTATCAGCTTGTGCTTTATCATTATAAAGAATTTATATGGCAGATCATATTGTGTATCCAACATTCAAGTACTAGAATAAATCAAATGAACCCTAAATTTGAGGTATTTATAAGAGAAAGACAGACAAGTAATCTCGATTAATTTTTTGAAAAAAGAGAAGATGATTGTGACGTTAATCACGATCATCCTCTCTTAAAATTGATTCTGTCCAAGGCTCTCCGAAAAAAGATAGAATCAGATTTCACTTTAAAGCGCTTAAGCTTTTGAACTTATCGGATTACAGCCCACATTTTAGTTGGGCATTACAATTGGTGCATGTATTACATCCACCCATTTCCTCTACAGTACCTTTACGACAAACAGGACATGTATTTCCTACCTCTGAACCAATTGTTACATTAGTTGAACGTAAATCTTGAATGGTATCTATTAAAACTACATGTCTTTTTTCTACTTTTTCTTCCTTTGGATGATCTTCTAATGTATTTTCCTCTGCTTTTAAGGTTAAAACTTGCGAGTCACGACTTCCATCGACATACACAGTACCACCCTTAGCTCCTCCGCGATATAAACGCTCGTAAACACCTTCTACCTGTTCAACTGTATAACCACGTGGCGCGTTGACCGTTTTAGATATAGAACTATCAATCCAGCGCTGAATTATACATTGTACGTCTGCGTGTGCTTCTGGAGCAAGTTCCATAGCAGTAACGAACCAATTTGGAAGATTTTCTTCTTCTGCTGTTTCATTGCTCTCTAAATATTCTTGTACAATATCTGCTTTTACCTCGATGAATTTACCTAGACGTCCACTTCTGTAATAAGTGAATGAATAATACGGCTCAAGTCCAGTAGAAACGCCTACCATTGTTCCAGTAGAACCAGTAGGTGCAACTGTTAATAAATGAGAATTTCGAATACCATTTTCTAAAATAGAGTTTCGAATTTCTTCTGGCATGGATTCCATAAATCCAGTTTCAGTAAATGCTTTACGTAAGCGTTTCGTTTCCTCTTCTGTTTCACCAGTTAGGAATGGGAAGCTTCCACGCTCTACAGCAAGTTCTGCTGATGTTTCATAAGCAGCAATCGCAATTGTTTTAAAGATTTCGTCCACTAAAACATTACCTTCATCAGAACCATATTCTTTTTCACAATAAATTAACAAATCGGCAAGACCCATCACACCTAAACCTACACGTCTTTCACCAAGTGCTTGTACTTTGTTTTCTTCTAAGAAATATGGAGTAGCATCAATTACGTTATCTTGCATGCGTACGCCCACACGGACTGTTTCTTTTAATGCTTCATAATCGACTATTTTTGTGTCTTTATTTGCAAATTGTGCTAAATTCACAGCAGCCAAGTTACATACAGAATATGGAGCAAGCGGTTGTTCGCCACAAGGATTAGTTGCGACGACTTTTTGTCCGTATGCTGTTGCATTCGTTTTTTCATTAGCATTGTCAATGAAGAAAACACCTGGTTCAGCTGAATAAGTTGCACAAATGTTAATCAAATTCCATAGCTCTTTCGCTTTTACAGTGCGATAAGTACGAACTTCGTAGCCCATTCTTTCCCATTCACGAACATCACCAATTTTATGCCAATTTTCATTGTAGAATTTCATCTCTTCTGGAGAATAAGCTTCGGTTGCTGGGAAACGCAATTCAAAGTCGCCGTCTTCCTCTACAGCCTTCATAAAGTCATCCGTAAGCGTAACGGAGATGTTTGCACCAGTCAAAAACTCGGAATTATGAACAGAATAAGTTCCGCCATCACGTAATTTTGTTTCCGCATCACGGATTATCTCACTATTAAATCCACCTAAACCTGGAATTGCTTTATAATTTATAATTCCTTGATACATAGCTTCTTCCTGAATTGTTAGGGGTTTGAATTTAAGCTTGTCCTTCGCTAGTTGTTTAATCGTTTCATCATTCGTATTTTCAATCAAGAAACGCAGAATACGAGGATTTTGCATTTTCGAAATTATAAATTCTGCAATATCAGGATGCCAATCTGCTAGCATTATCATTTGTGCGCCTCTCCGTGATCCACCTTGTTCAACAAGATGAGTCAGTTTAGCAATATCATCTAACCATGAAACAGAACCAGATGATTTTCCGTTCACTCCGCGAGCTAAAGTATTTCTAGGTCTTAGAGTAGAACCATTTGTACCAACTCCACCACCACGGCTCATAATTTCCATTACTTGCTTACGGTGATCACTGATTCCTTCACGAGAATCTGCAACGAATGGCATTACATAACAGTTGAAATAAGTTACATCTGTTCCTGTTCCTGCACCGTACAGTACTCGTCCGGCTGGGATAAATTTCAAAGAAACTAGTTGTTGATAGAATTTCTCAAACCATTCTCCACGTTTTTCTTCTGTTTCTTCTACAGATGCGAGTCCTGTTGCATTTCTTTTGGCAATTTGCTCGTAATAAACTTCAAGAGGTTTTTCAATGACACTTAAAGGACGAGTAATAATTCCAGACTCGATTTTAGCAGCATCGTCAATTGCACTTCGGTAATCTTCCTCTATTTGCACCTCAGCTGTTTTTGCTTGTTCGTTAATAGAGACGATATAGCCCAGTCCACGTGCTGGGAATTTAGGATCTTCTTTCACGGTTAGAACGACAAAATCGCCCGCTTTTAACGTTTTCTTTTCTGTATCCTTAAAAGAATAGCGATCAATCATGACAAGTCTCGACACACCTTTATGTGTAAGTGTCATATCTTGCGTAATAGGATGAACTTGTGGAAATAATTGGATATCTTTGTTTAGTGCTTCGACATTTAAAGTAAGTTTGGTTTCATTTTTGGCTGTCACCATTTACTCTTCCTCCTTTCTACAAATTGCGATTGACACAATATGTAGTGGTTTTAATAATAATACGACACAATATGTAGAAGGTAAAGCAAATTGATTAGGGATTTTAAATATAAGAACTAATTTCCTATATTTCATTTTTGCTATAAGACATTGTTACTTTTATTTTTTAAAATTCCATTCATCATTGTCATACCTTGTCGCTTCTAGTTCTTTTACGTAAGTTTGTTGTTCTTCTGTTAATGTATATTCAACCAATTCAATCTCCAAAGCATCAGCAAATCCTTTTTTAAAGGCAACTTTACATTCTTCAATCGTTATCGGTTTTGATATTATTTTGTTAATAGAGACAGCTTTTTGAGATAGGCCTTTCCTCACTCTATTTCTTACCTCGTCAGAAGTAAATTTAAACGTTTCAATTAACTTATCTTCATCGAGGTCAAGTAAAATCGCACCATGTTGTAGAATAACACCTTTTTGCCTTGTTTGAGCACTTCCAGCCACTTTTTTTCCTTCTACCACAAGTTCATACCAACTCGGTGCATCAAAACATACTGCGGATTTTGGTTTTTTTAAATTTTCTTTTTGTTCATCTGTATTTGGAATAGAAAAATAAGCGTTTAAACCAAGGTTTTGAAATCCTAATAGTAAACCTTCACTAATAACACGATAAGCTTCTGTTACAGTAGCAGGCATACTTGGGTAACTCTCTGTAACGATCACACTGTATGTAAGTTCGTGTTCGTGAAGCACCCCTCTTCCTCCAGTAGGTCTACGAACAAAACCTAGTCCTAATCTTTTCACTGCATCCATATCAATCTCTTTTTCTACGGTTTGAAAATAACCAATTGATAATGTAGCTGGATTCCATTCGTAAAATCTAATAACAGGGGGAATAAGCCCTTCACTATGCCAATCAAGTAATGCTTCATCCATCGCCATGTTATAAGATGGACTACAGGGTCCAGAATTTATGAAGTACCATTTTGCCTTTTCCACCTTAATCTCTCCCTTCACAACGAGTATCATTTTATCAAATAGATTGAATTGTATCTAGCACTTCTTTTATAATGAATAGGAAACATAGAAAGGGGAAAGACCGTGTTAGAATTATTGTATTTTGTCATTGCTATACTCGTTGTACTTTTAGTCTATGCTGGAATCTCGGCATACCGTTTAAAAAAAATTGTTACTAACCTCACGCAAGAGCAATTCATTGAAGGCTATCGTAAAGCCCAACTGATTGATGTTCGTGAACCGAAAGAATTTGATGGTGGACATATTTTGGGAGCAAGAAATATCCCTTCATCTCAATTCCGTCAACGATACAAAGAAATTCGACCAGACAAGCCAGTGTATTTGTATGATCAAAGTGGCGCAAGAAGTTCTCGTTCAGCGATGTTTTTAAAGAAAAAAGGATATACACAATTATTCCAACTCCAAGGGGGATTCAAAGCTTGGACAGGTAAAGTTAAATCTAAGTAATACATAAGGTTCTTCTAATTTAAGAGGAACCTTTTTTCTTTCATCCATATTATTTTGGAGGGTTTAGATGCAAAAACATATATTATTTTCCCATTCAGAAGATTTTAGAAAGACTCACCCACATTATGAAGATTTTGCGATAGTTTCTAGACGAATTATTGCTTTATTGAACGAACGGACGAATGAAAGTTGGCAATCTATCGATATTGGTGAATCCATCCTCCAACTAGATGGGAACTTGTTAGAAATGATGGAAAAAAACTTGCTAAAATATGAGGTGCTTTGCTCCATTTTCGAAGCAAAATCTCAGGGCAAAATTTCCAGCAAGTCTCAATTATCCTTCGAAAATAAACTAGAGGTTGTAGAGACATTTGAGAACAATTTGATTTTATTTCCACAATATAATGTTGCATTGACCTTAGCATTCAATTATTCTGGCGGAAATACATGGCCGGAATATCAACTTTATTCAACATCTGTTGAACAGGCGTTAAATTTTTTACAAGAAATTAACGAAAAGCTGAGACAATTGTTAATGCAGGCCGTTACATATCTTGTGGATACGGAAAATGGTGTCCAGCGTAGAAATTACGGAGAGCAAGCTGCAGTTAATAGGGAGGATGTCCTTCTAGCAGAAAGTATTAAACAGGATATTTTCCGCTCGATTGATGAGTTTTTTAAAAAAGATGGCTATTTTTTCAAGGATTACGGACTTCCGTACAAACGTGGAATTCTGCTATATGGGGCTCCAGGTAATGGAAAGACAACATTAGTAAAGTCGATAACAGGCTCTACTAAAGCACCTGTTGTCTATTGGCAGATTACAGAGTTCACTGGCAGTCATTCTATTCAAGAAGTATTTGGTATTGTTACGAGGCTAGCTCCAGCCATTCTAGTTATTGAGGATATAGACTCCATGCCTGAATATACTCGCTCGGTCTTTTTAAATACCCTAGACGGTGCGCAATCCAGAGAAGGACTATTTATCATAGGAACAACCAACTACCCTAAAAAAATAGATCCAGCACTTATTAATCGTGCCGGTCGATTTGATCGGGCATATGAAATTCCTTCTCCAACAGAAACGGTACGACAAAATTATTTACGAAGACTTGATATCAAAGAAATCTTCTCTGACGATCAAGTAAAAAAAATGGCAAAGCTCTCAAAAGGCCTTTCAATGTCTCAATTAAACGAATTATATATGTCCGTAGCTCTGAACTGGCACTATGATGGAAAATTAGACTTAGAGAAGCGAATTGAAGAATTAACGAAGCAAAATAACCGTACCAATAAGAACAAATGGGAAAATGATGAAAATTCAATCGGGTTTAACTATTAATGAACTGAGTGATATAATTTGCATGTTACTAAAGAATCGAAAAGATTTTACTATGTAATCGCTATTCTAATCTCCATAGTTTTTGGCCTAGCTAGTAGATATATCAGTGCTTTACCTATGATTATAATAAATCATGCTGGTGATATATTTTGGGCAATTATGGTGTATTTTCTATTTCGAATTATCTTTGTACACAAAAGTCTGCATTTGGCGATTTATTTAAGCTTTGTTTTTTGTTTTTGCATCGAATTTAGTCAGCTATATCAGGCAGACTGGATAAATACAATAAGAGGTTCTTTGCTCGGTTCTCTAATACTTGGCAAAGGATTCCTTCCTGAAGATTTGATACGATATTCTATTGGTATTGTATTAGCTTATTTGCTGGATAAATGGATTTCTACTAAGTGGTGTAACTATCATTAGAATTATATATGTTTTTACTTGTTATGAATGTCGTAAGCCCATCTTAAAGTCAGAAACTGCCTCTAACGTCTTCAGTAGGTTTTGATCAGACTTGTAGCTATATTACAAACGACAGATTAAAGAGAGATTATTCGTAGCTGACGTTACGAACAATCTCTCTTTTCTCGGTACCCATATGGGGATTAACTGTCCTTCGCCGTCCGAAGAAGGGAAGAAAGCACTCATCTGGAAAACTATTTTTTATTGCTCATTTGCTAAATAACGGTCTCTCAAAATATTGCAATGATGTAGCTCATGACCTAGAATTATCACAACCAGTGCCCTTGCAGTTACATTAGAATTATTCGCAGTTCCACTTTTTTGCATACTCTCCGCATCTATACTCTTCACGAGATGAATAGTTGAACTACGAACAGCTTGGAGGTTTTGTAACAAATCATTTATCGATTGCTCATTGAATGACGCTGCTTTTACATATACCTCCTCATCAAAGCCTGGAAGTGATACTGCATCCCCTCTAACAACAGACAATAGTCTGTGAGCCATAATTCGTTCTGTATCTGCCATATGCCCTAACAATTCTTTAACGGTCCATTTCTCAGCCGCATAACGGAACATTCCCTGTTCCTCAGATAATTGGGAAACGAGCCTAGTAGTTTTATCAATACCCTCTTCTAATAGATTAACAAAATCCCCTTCAGAAACAAGTTCAACATAACTTTGATAATACGGAGCATATTCAGCTTTTCCTAGTATTTTTTGCACTATAACCCCTCCTATACTTTATAAAGTATTTATTCTATTGGAAGTTCAATAATTCCTTTAAATTAGAAATGAATGGCAAAAAGTGCGATCCTAGGAAGAATCGCACGATTGCTATTATGCTTTTGTATATCGTAATACCGGCTTACGTGCAGCTTTTGTTTCATCTAAACGGTTTATCACCGTAGTGTGCGGTGCATCTTGAACGATTTCTGGGTTTTCTTCTACTTCTTTCGCAATTTGAATCATCGCATCACAGAAAGCATCTAAAGTTTCTTTTGACTCAGTTTCTGTTGGTTCGATCATCATGCCCTCTTCTACATTCAATGGG
Organism: Psychrobacillus psychrodurans; assembly: GCA_900114885.1. GTDB lineage: Bacteria > Bacillota > Bacilli > Bacillales_A > Planococcaceae > Psychrobacillus > Psychrobacillus psychrodurans. The sequence goes on along the minus strand of FOUN01000021.1, from coordinate 17,268 downwards.
AAGTAGATCGTAGGTGGATGATAACCAAAGTCAAGCAAGCGTTTTGCCATATCTAGCGTACGAACACCAAGTTTCTTTTGACGACGACCACTTAGTACAAATTCATGCTTACAATGACGATTATAAGGTAGATCAAAATGTTCCTCTAAACGTCTCATCATGTAGTTTGCATTTAATACAGCATACTCTGTTACCGCTTTAAGACCATCTGGCCCCATCGAACGAATATACGTGTATGCACGTACATTAATACCAAAGTTTCCGTAGAATGGTTTTACTCTTCCAATTGTTTGCGGTCGATTATAATCGAATGTATATTTGTCTTCCTCTTTTACAAGAACTGGACTTGGTAAGAACGGTATCAAATCAGCCTTAACTCCAACTGGACCTGAACCCGGACCTCCGCCGCCATGTGGACCTGTAAATGTTTTATGCAAGTTCAAGTGAACACAGTCAAAGCCCATATCTCCAGGACGTGCTTTTGACATAACAGCATTTAAATTTGCACCGTCATAATACAATTTACCACCCACACCGTGGATAATCTCAGCTAATTCCAGAATAGTTTCTTCAAATAAACCTAAAGTATTTGGATTAGTTAGCATCAACGCAGCAGTATCTGGGCCAACAACACGACGTAAATCCTCCAAGTCTACTAAGCCTTCCTCATTGGATTTTACTGTAATCGTTTCGAAGCCTGCAACTGTAGCTGAAGCAGGATTAGTTCCATGTGCAGAGTCAGGAACGATTACTTTTGTACGTTGTGTATCCCCATTTGCTTCATGGAAAGCTCTAATCATCATTAAAGCTGTCCATTCACCATGTGCACCTGCAGCAGGTTGAAGTGTCACTTCATCCATTCCAGTTATCTCGATTAAATGCTCTTGAAGATCATACATTAATTCCATTGCACCTTGAACAGAGCTTTCATCTTGTAATGGATGAATATTAGCAAAGCCAGGGAAACGTGCAACTGATTCATTAATTTTCGGATTATATTTCATCGTACATGATCCAAGTGGATAAAATCCTGTATCCACACCATGGTTACGATTAGATAAAGCTGTATAGTGACGCATAATATCTAGTTCAGATACTTCTGGTAATTCAGCTTCCTCAGCACGTTGCATACCTTCTGGTAATAGAGTTGATAAATCTACTGCAGGCACATCTAGTTCAGGTAGATTATATCCTACACGACCTTCTTTTGTTATTTCAAAAATTAGTGGTTGATTATCCTTATGCATAAAGAGCCCCCATTTCTTGCACGAGTGCATCTATTTCCTCTTTTGTTCGCTGTTCTGTTACAGCGATTAATACATGATTTTTCAGATCAGCATTTACGCGACCTAAGTCAAAACCACCGATAATTCCTTTTTCAAGAAGTCCTTTATTTGCATCTGCAACTGAACCGTTTACTTTTACAACGATTTCGTTAAAATGAGCTCCTTGATACACCACTTCAAATCCTGCTTTTTCAAAGGATTGTTTTGCATAATGTGTTTTTACGATATTTTGGGTTGCCATTTCTTTTACACCTTTTTTGCCAAGTGCAGTCATCGCAACAGAAGCAGCAAGTGCATTTAATGCCTGATTTGAACAGATGTTCGAAGTAGCTTTATCACGACGGATATGCTGTTCACGAGCCTGCAACGTTAACACATAGCCACGACGGCCCTCTTCATCCGTAGTTTCACCAACCAAACGACCTGGTACTTTACGCATAAGCTTAGAATTTACCGCAAAGAATCCACAATGTGGCCCACCAAATGCTTCAGATATTCCAAAGACTTGCGCATCTCCTACTGTAATATCTGCTCCAAATTTACCTGGAGGTGTCAACACACCAAGTGCAAGTGGATTAGCGGATACAACGAATAGCGCATTTTGCGCATGTGTCAGTTGTTCCACTGCCGCTAAATCCTCTATTTGTCCAAAGAAATTAGGATATTGGACCATTACTGCCGCAGTATCTTCATCTACTAACCCTTCTAATTTCACTAAATCCGTTACCCCGTCTTTCATCGGCACAGTTACTACTTCAATATTCTGACCTTGTGCATATACCTTCACTACATCGATATATTCAGGATGAACAGCCTCAGAAACAATTAGCTTTTTACGACGTGTATGACCTGCAGCAAGATTCCCTGCTTCTGCTAATGCCGTACCACCGTCATACATAGATGAATTCGCTAAGTCCATTCCCGTAAGTTCACATATCATTGTTTGAAATTCAAAAATTGCTTGAAGCTCACCTTGTGAAATTTCTGGTTGATAAGGAGTGTAAGCTGTATAAAATTCAGATCTAGAGATAACATGATCGACAATAATCGGTTTAAAATGATCATATACCCCAGCACCTAAAAATGACGCGTATTGTTTACTGTCAGCATTTTTTGCAGCTAGCTGGCTCAATTCTTTAAGTAGAGCTGATTCCGCTTTTGCAGGTTTAATATTGTACTCACCTTTAAAACGAACTTTTTCAGGAATGTCTGCAAACAATTCATCAATCGTAGAAATGCCAATTACATCTAGCATTTCTTTTTGATCTTGTTCAGTCATTGGTAAATAACGATGCTTCATCAATGGACAACCTCTTTCTATGTCTTATTTTTCTCTTTTATAAAACGGAGTTGCTACTGTTATTGCTTTTAATCGTTTATTTCTTATCTCAATTTCCACCTCTTGCCCAAGTTCTGCAAATGTTGTGTCAATTAAAGCTAAACCAATATTTTTCTTAAGAGTAGGAGATTGTGTACCCGATGTAACATGACCAATTTGCTTATTATCTACAAATACCGGATAGCCCGTACGAGGAATTCCTTTATCAATCATTTCGATACCAATACTTTTTCTTGGTACACCATTCTCTTTTTGTTCAAGCAAGATAGCTTTACCATTAAAATCTTGGTCTTTGTTAAGTTTTACGACAAATCCAATATTAGCTTCAAGAGGAGTAATATCTTTTGTTAGTTCCTGTCCATATAGTGGTAAACAAGCTTCAAAACGTAATGTATCTCGAGCACCAAGACCACATGGAATAATACCCTCTTCTTTACCTGCTTCTAATATGTTGCTCCACAGCTCTGTTACATCATTTGCAGATGCATATATTTCAAATCCATCTTCCCCTGTATAACCAGTTCGAGAGATAATGACATCTTTACCAGCAACATCGATATTATTTGCAAAACGGAAAAATCCAATCTCACCTAAATTTTTGGTAGTCAGCTTCTGTAAAATGACTTGCGCTAACGGTCCTTGTAAAGCAAGTAAACCATAATCTTCTGATTTATTTACTAGTGTTACATCTCCAGTAATATTTTCCTGCATCCAGTTAAAATCTTTTTCGATATTTCCAGCGTTAACAACAAGAAGATAATGATTGTCTTCAATTTTGTAAATTAATAAATCATCAACGATACCGCCATCCTTATAACACATGGCTGTGTATTGTGCTTGACCATTTACTAATTTCGAGACATTATTCGTCATAAGTTTTTGAAGATATTCCTCACTATCTGTTCCTGTCAGGATTATCTCTCCCATATGAGAAACATCAAACAAACCAGCTTTCGTTCTTACTGCTTCATGCTCTGCCTTGATACTTGAGAATTGTACTGGAAGCTCCCAACCTCCAAAGTCAATGGTCTTTCCTCCGTAATTTGCATATACATCAAATAAAGGTGTTCGTTTCAACTGTTCTGCCAAAATAATCTCCTCCTTCACTATTTCCATACAAAAAAGGACAGATTAACCCCTTTGAAAAAACAAGGGTTCTCTGTCCTGGGACCTGAAAGTTTACCAAAAATGGCTTTCCTCTTTGGTGGCTTCACGTATGTATAAACGAAAGCGCTCTCCAGAGTTGCGTCCTATACGAGTTCTTTTGCCTGAGAGATTCATAATTTTCATTACTTGCTCCTTCGGCGACGCAGCTAATGCGTTCTCTCCCCGTATAATCATTCGCGATATCTGTATAACTCACTCTTTGTCTATATCCTAACATTCAAGTAAATCAGAAGCAATACTTTTTAATAAAATTAGTAAAACACGAACATTTTAAAAAAAACAAATAAAATCATTCGCCTTTTAGACGATTCACTTGGTATCCAGCATACTCCGTAATCTGTCTTAATGGTCGATGTTCTGTCCGAATTGTTATATGTGCAGCCTTTTTATAAAACCATTTCCTCGTTTTATACAATTGTTCTAATTCTTCCTTTGTACTATTTTGCACAATTGGTCTGTTTTTGTCACTTTTAATTCTCATCCATATATCTTCAAAAGTTGCATCTAAATAAAGTACAAGTCCAGTTCTTCGCATCACTTCAATATTTTTTTCGTTCATGGCAACCCCACCACCTGTAGAAATAATGCACGATTCGTTCCGGAAATTTTCTAGGAAGTCAGTCTCTACTTTCCGAAAGTAAGCTTCTCCCTCTTGCTCAAAAATTTCAGGAATCGTTCTATTTTGTAATCTCACAATTTCCTTATCCATATCATAATAGGGCATTTTTAAGAAAAAGCTCAATCTCCTACCAATCGCACTTTTACCACTGCCCATAAATCCAACTAAATATACTTTATACATGATTCACCAACTCACTAAACTCCAATTTTCTCGGTGCCATAATTCCAACAAGTTATTCTTTATTATAGAGAGTGGCTTTTTTTATTACAACTATAAAAAAATGGATTCAGTAACAACTATCGCATATTTTGTCGATGAAATATCTCTAACCTTTCAACTGTTGCATTTGTATAAAACTTCTCCAAGGCATCGTACGTTTGATATTTGGATTGATATGCTGCGGTAATTGTCAGTAAGAAGACAGTTACAACTAGCAACAAAATAACTACAGCTGGAAAGAAAACCCCTCTTTCATTCTGTACTAAATGTAACATAAAACGCATGCTCCTTCTCTATACCATTCAAGAAATTAACTTTAATCTGGAGTAACTTATCCTCCATCGTAACAAATAAGGACTCAACATTAACCAACATCTGCTCATGACCATCTCCGTTTTTTTGTTTCCGGACCAGATTTTTGTATAATCCCACTTTATAAGTTGTTTTATCGTTTCTTATCGTAAGGTTGTTTAAATTCTCTATCTCAATGGAGTCCACTTCGGTTAGATAGGAATCTACATATTGTATGAACAACGCCCATTCTATTTCAGTACTATCAGTCACGCTTGCTTCCGTGTTTGTTAACCACCACATAGTAGCTACTAGCACTTGAGCAAACAGCATAAACACTGCTAGATGAAGAATCCCCTCTAGTAATGTGTAACCTAATTGATTACTGATTTTCATTTTATTAATGGTACACATTTATGCTGCACCTCTCGCATCCCTTCGTAGTTTATACAAATATTTTCGTTATCTATTTCATAAGAATATGGAACCTTTTCTATATACATCACACCAGTCGAAATACTTTCAAAAGTATAAGTCTTTGCAACTTCATACAAGACCAATGATGTATGATACCTCCTCTTTTGATCCTCTAATTGAACCATCATATTACTTAGTAACGGCAATATTGTCGTAGCAATTAGAAAAGTGACACTTAATGATAAAATTGTCTCCGGCCAAGAAAAACCATTACTATTTTTCATAATTTACGACACCTCTACCTATATAAATCGTTATTCGCTTCTCGCCTTTATCTGTTTCAAACAAAAAGTTACCGAAATCATTTACATTTCCACCTGGATGAAATGCAATACCTTTTAAAGTGCTATCAACACTTAAACGCATATGCTTTGGTAACTCTTTTTCAAACAAAAGCTTATCAGCGATCTTCCCCTGATATTTAGTTCTATTCGCAGGAAATGTTAAGTGCGTATATCTGTAATCTGTAATAGAAATCGCCTGAAGCCGCTGAATATCCAAATGAAGTTGTCTATAGAATCTTTCTTCCTCCATTTCCTTCATCTTAGTAGATGTTAATAGAAGAACTGAAGAAGATACTACAATCACAATCGATAATACAAGTAACATCTCAATCATTGTGAACCCCTTCTGGTTCAACTTATTTCTTTCCATTTTTGTTATTATTACTATTGACCTTACCTGTTGAAGCATCAATACTAACTGGATCTCCATTCGGACATGTTGTGTCAATACCCGGCAAATAACCACCTTCTTCAAGTTCAGCTAAACTAGGGATTTTTTTATGTTCAATTTTGTATGCAGCAACTTGACCTTCCAACATTTTCACAAATGCTTGACAGCTTTTTTCATCAATATTTGCAGAATGCTTTGTCACATTAGGAATTGATATGAGAATTAGTACAGATATGATAAGCAAAACAATCATCATCTCAACTAGAGTAAAACCTCTGTTATTTTTCAGTAGTCTCTTCATAATATCTCCTTTACACAATGTTAATCATGTTATAAATAGGCAATAATATTGCTAAATAAGCACCAATGATAAAAACAGCTAATATTAAAAATAAAGTTGGTTGAACTATACTTATATATCGAGAAAGCTTTCTTTCAATTTCTTGACTGAGAAACTCACTGTAGAGAGATAGCTCTCTACCCAAATAACCACTATTCTCACCGTGCACAACAAAATGAAATAATTCGTTTGTAAACGTGCCTAATAGCAGAACCGCACTGGAAAACGATTCACCATGTATAACCTTCTCTTTCATCTGATCACCGATAAACTGCAGCACTTTATGTTCATTTTGAGCAATCAATGCTTCAAATGATTGTTGTAATGGCATACCACTTTCCAAGAGCACTCCCATCTCTCTTGCAAATACTCTCGTCAATAACAAACGGTACCAACTTCTAACTATTGGTAAATTTAAATAAATCAAGAGCTGATTCTCTATGGGCAGCCGTTTCACAATCGTATTGGACAAAATAATTAGACAGGAGCAAATTATCACCGTTACAAAAAATATATTTGGCATTTGCAAGAGATAACCTGTCCAACTTAAAGAATTATCCGACGACATATTTACTCTAGAACCAATTAAAGATTCCATATTTGGTAAGAAATAAACTCTAAACATCGTAAACAATAAAAAAAGTATCAAAAATAAAAATATTGGATACAACAATAAGTTATTTAAGCGTTTTTTCGCGCCTTCAAAAAATGCAGTATTCACCCCTAATACAGCAATTGTTTGTTGTAATTTGCCATGTACTGAAGCAAGATTCAAAGGCAACAATAATCTGCTCGGAAACCCTAATAACTTAAAGACATCAACTGCGGATAATCCACTTCTTTGCACATCCGTTATTTGTTTGCTAACAGTCTCTGAATCTTTCACATGAAATGGCAGTAGCATAGTCACTGATTCGTGAAATGTGTAACCTTCTTTTAAAAGATCACTAAGCCTACTCAAAAAAGAGGAATGCATATTTGGCGGGATAGTTTGCTGCTTCCTTTCCAAATAACTTTTAACCTTTTTCAATAACACCTTCTTTTACACCTCTCTCAATTTGATAGGATAAAGAAAGAGGATATGGAATACGGTAAGTTTTACCTATTAACATAGAGTGAAATGCTTCCTCTAACAAATCATCCGAAAGAATTTCAAACACTGCAGATAATTCAGAGTCTATCTCGGCTGAAGCTACGACTAGTCTTTGAGTAACGATACCGATAATCGTTTGCTTTAACTCCTCTGTAGTGACACCTAAATCTAATAGACGATATATAGATCCTACGCCGTCTTTTGCATGGATGGTTGAAACGACAAGATGACCAGTGAGCGCTGCTTGTATAGCTGCTTTTGCAGTGGACTCATCTCGAATCTCCCCTATCATAATTACATCTGGTGAATGGCGTAATATAGCCTTTAATCCTGCAGAATAGGTCACTCCGGAACGTTCATTTACTTGTATTTGAAGTAAGTGAGACTGACTATTCTCGACTGGGTCTTCTAACGAAATTACATGTCGATTTAAATTTTCTGCACAATATTTGGTAAGTGAATACATAGTTGTGGACTTTCCTGAGCCAGTGGGGCCAACGAATAAAATCAATCCTTGGCGATTATTCGCAAGATTAACAATTTTTTCAGTTGCATCTCTAAATAGGGAGAGGGAATGAATAATTTTAGCGTTGTCATGCAGTTGGAGGCGAATTACCATACTTTCCTTTCTAAAAATGGAAGGAAGCGTAGAGACACGAAATGAGAATTTATGAGAATTGAATACTTGTTGAAAGGAACCACTTTGTGGTTTTCTTTTTTCGCTGATATCAAGAGAGGATAAAAACTTGAAGAATGAAATGATACGCTCACCTAAATTCAAAGGGAGCTTGCCTGCTTCAAACATCTGAGAATTTTTTTTAAAGTAATAAATGTAGTTTTCTTCATTAGGAATCATGTGTAAGTCTGTTGCACCGAATTTATGGGCTTTACTAAGTAAGCGAAAACACTTTTGTTCAATCATATTTTCTACTTGTTGCATAATTTTCCTTTCCCCAGATACAAGTTGCGACCGCAAACAGCTTGTACTAAGTATTATACTTGGTTTCATTGAGAAATGGAAGTAGTTTTTTAAATTTTCTGTTATATTATAATTATTTTGTTAATCTATCGTTCTTGATTATAATAGTAACTAATATCAGAAAGAAGGTAATTGTATGTCAAATACTTTAAAGCTAACAAATGCATTAGCAGACGAAACTAGGTATTCGATTTATCAATATATTGTTAAACAAGTCCAATCAGTAAATGTGCAACAAATTGCAGATCAATTCGGCATCCATCCAAATGTTGCTCGACTCCATTTAACCAAACTTAATGAATCTAAGTTAATTACTTCTGAGTTACTTAATAACAAAAAAGGCGGTCGCCCTGCACGTATATATTCACTTGCAGATCAACCAATATACTTGAGTTTTCCTAAACAGGAAAATCATTTACTGTTAGAGTGGTTATTAGAGTTAGTAGAAACTATGGGTATTGAAGCGCTTGAAAAAGCCAAAAATATCAGCTATACTTCTGGGCACAATTCTATCCAACAGTCATTATTAGCTGAGCAGAGCTTCGATCAGAAAATAGAGCTACTATCTGCCGCCGCTCTCTCTGTTGGCTATATTCCAAATATCACGAATAAAGATGATAAACAAATTATTACATTTTCTATTTATAATTGTCCCTATAAAGGACAACTGTCTAATCATCCACACATTATTTGTAGTATCCATGAATCATTTTTAAAAGGACAGTTTGATGCTTTGTTTCCAAATAATGAATTTGTTCAGCTAGAAAGCAAACAAAATCACTGTAGCAATTGCGTATATCAAATAGAAGTTCTATAATGAGTGCATAGATAATACATATTTGTGACAATGCAGAGTATAATGTGTAAAGAAAACTAATAATCAGTTTACATGTATCAACACTTTCATTTATAATAAATATGAGAATTATTTGTATGGTTGTAAAAGGAGGGACTACAAATGGGCAATATGTATAAAGTAATGGCTTTCTGGACAGGGATTTTTGCAGTTATGTTTTATTTAGGTGATATGACAGAAGCTTCTTTACTATTTTTAGCAAATACGGGATTATTCCTTCTTTTAGGGTTTTTAAACCTTTCAGAGCGTATGTATATGTACATCTTCGGAGCTTACTTAATGTTCTTCTTCGCAGGATTTACATATTACACGACATTCATGCACGTACCAGGCGCGGGACATTAATAATTCATTCCCCAAAAAAGCAGCTCATTTATTGAGTTGCTTTTTTGCTTATTTAGGATAAACCTCTTTCTATTGTTCTCGAAGACCATTGGACAGACGTTTTGTATTATTTTTCCCAAGTGGGTTTTTAGTGATATTGACCATTTTCATCAACTAAGTAAATATCTTATAGCTGGGTAAATACATATTATGCTGAACAACGTAGCACACTATAATAAGAAGGCTGAGACGTCCCCCTCGCGATCGCGACACCTTCATGACCATCTATCATGTTAAGCTGAGGTAACGCCTCCTAAAGCGTCTACCTGAAACATTCTATTTGTCCCGTGAACCCAAAATATAATTTAATTTAGGAGGAGCACATCTATTAAAATCCATTTAAAAATGGATTCGACTCCGTTTCTGCTTCAATAGTTGTGGATGGACCATGACCTGGATAAACAAGGGTTGTTTCCGGTAGTGTTAGCAGTTTTGTATGAATGGCTTTCATTAGCTCAGATTGGTTACCTCCAGGGAGATCTGTCCTCCCGATACTGTTTTGGAAAAGTGTATCCCCCACAATAGCAAAATTCTCTTCTTGAAAATAGTAGGTTAAACTACCAGGTGAATGTCCTGGTGTATGTAGTAGTTCCATGTGGAATTCTCCAATTTTTAGCTCTGACTCATTATTTATTAAATAATCCGCCTCTTTACAAATAATAGAAGGGATTTCAGCATATTTGGATGAGCCGTTTTTTGAAGGATCCGCCAACCATTTTTTCTCTGAAGTATGGATATATACTGGAATATCAAAGCACTCTCTCACTTGTTCTACTGCTCCGATATGGTCAAAATGTGCATGAGTTAATAAAATAGCTAGCGGTTTCATCTTTAAACGATGAAGTTCACTAATTATTCTTTCTCCTTCTCCTCCTGGATCAAAAATTAAGCATTGCTTCATGTTATTAGAAACCAAATAACAATTTGTTTGAATATAACCTAGTGGATAAGTTCGAACATTTAACATAATAATCACCTCTTACCTATCATAAACGAAATACCATCTTTTGTTCAATTATTCACCACTTTTCTACTCGACAAAACTTACAATTAGAATTACAATAGAAGAGGAATATGCAAATGCGACATTCATTTTCTGATGTCGAAAGGAGTGTCTTTTCATGAACTTATTAATGGTTATCTTTGGTCTAGTTACACTTTTAGCTGTAGTTGGCACTTATCAAGCTTTTAAAGAAAAGAATGTGTTAGGTGTTCTATTTAACTTTGGTACATTCGCTGTTTTTGGCTTCTTTACAGTCATGACTATTGTGAACCAAGGCTTCCCACCAAGCTTACACTAAAACGTAATTAAAAAAGCTGCTGTACATTTCATATATGTACAGCAGCTTTTTTCTATTCATGTAAATGAATCCATTTCTTTTCGACCATCGGATTCGTAATAATCCAATTTTCCTTTGCAAATCCTCCCAGGCAATTTTCTGCGTTAGGAGAGCAAGATATAGGTTGTTCATTTGTTTCTCCCAATATCTGTTGGCCGTCTAAAGATATCTTTGACAATACACTCTGTTGGTTATCATCATCCTGATTACGAAACTCTTTTGCGTTTAGTAAGATAAATTCTGTTGGTGAAATAATAGACATAGACGAGGTGACCCATTCGGAATAATTTGAAACTGCAGGTGTTACCCACTCATATTTTTTAGTACCATTTAACTCTTCTAGACGGTACTCAAATTGCTTTTTCTCTTCGTTAATTTGAACGTAAACAATTGCTTCTCCTATGTTTGTTACGTCTAATATTTTTTCTTCACCAGTACTCTTTAATGTTCCATCTAAGATTGAGTAAAGCAAAAGTTCACTACCATCTAATCCAGAGTCAGACCATCTAAAAACCATTAATTTTTCCTCGTCATACCATTTCACAAAAGGATTTTCTACTTCAATAGAAGTTAACTCTTGTGTAACACCGTCATATACGAATGTACTATAAGACCAATCCTCATAGAAGGTAGAAAAAACAACTAAGTTTGGATTTGTTGGATGCCAATCCATGTAAATTTCAGCGGATTCGAACGATAGGCTTTGAGAAACATACCCATTTTTATGTAAAAATTGAATTTCTGCTGTTGAAGAGTCTTTGGAAGTATGTAATAAAATCATTTCTTTAGAAGGATGAATGGTACCCTGAATAATAGGAGTAGTCGTAGTATAAATTGTTCGCCAACTATTCGTTGAAACATTATATGATCTAACCAACCATTGTCCCTTTTCCGCAATAATAAAAACTATTTCTTCATTAGACATCCACCCTACCACACTATGAAAGGCATTGTTATCCAACAAGATTGATGGTATTTCTTTATCAGTTGGTTTATCGACTTCTACTATATCAATATCGGATGGTTTTTCAACCTCGTTTTTAGGAATGTTTGTTTCAATGTCTGCACATGCTTGGAGGAAGATGGCACAAAATAATAATATAAAAGCTTTTTTCAACATACTCCCCCCTTCTTATCTTAATAGACGAATGTAAAGCGATTTTGTTTCATAAAAAAGCACAGACAATAAAATGTCCGTGCTTTTTCTTATTCATCTTCTTTTATTGCCTCATCTATAAGCAAGTTCCCAGTTTTCAAATCATAAAAACGCAGTAAATCACCGTTAATAATTTGATCGGAATATCCAAGTTCTTGAGTGGCTCTATCTATATAAGGCTGACAGCTTTCCATCTCAATCTGTAAACCTGTTGCATTATCATAACAAGCATTGCCTGCATAAACAAGTTTATCAGTTACAAAACCGCCATCTCGGAATACAACAAATTCTTCATGTTCTTCTGAGAACAAATCTGCTCCAAGCTGCATATCTTTAGATGTGTCAACACCCAATGCATGTAAAATTGTTGGACGCAAATCAATTTGACCAGACGTCTCGGTAACTTCTTTACCTTCTCCACTATTCGGAATATGAACGAATAATGGAACACGTTGAAGTTTCGCCGATTCATATGGAGTTATTTCTTTCCCTAAATATTGCTCCATTGCTTTGTTATGATTTTCGGAAATTCCATAGTGATCTCCGTACATAACGATAATAGAGTTATCATATAACCCTTGTTCTTTCAGGTCCTCAAAGAATAGTTTCAATGCTTCGTCCATATATCGAACAGATTGGAAATATCTATTGAGTGTATTAGAGTTAGAATTATACTCCGGAATAAGCATATCTTCTTCATCCAAAGTAAAAGGATGATGATTTGTTAATGTAATTAAACGTGAATAGAATGGCTGAGGCATATCTGCCATTAAATCAACTGATTGCTCTAAGAATGGAATATCCTTCATACCCCAGTTAACAGAATCCTCTTCGTTCACTACAAAACTTTGTTCATCATAATACTTTTGAATATCCAATGCGCGATACATTATATCTCTATTCCAGAAACTTTTATTATTAGGATGTAATACATTTGTATAGTATCCTTCTTCATTTAAGCTTTCTGCCATCGAATGGAATGTGTTCCCACTATGAGTAAAGAATACTGCTCCTCCACCTAATGGGTATAAAGAATTTTCTAATAAAAACTCAGAATCAGACGTTTTCCCTAACCCTGTTTGATGATAAAAATTAGAGAAATAATATGTGTCTTTATCTTGCGTTAGAGAGTTTAAAAATGGCGTCACTACATGACCATTCATATCATTGTTAATAACGAATGATTGTAAGGATTCCATAGAAACTACGATTAAATTACGATCTTCTGCAACTCCAAACATTTTTTCGTTAGCATCTAATTGGTTTGATCGCACATAGTTATTAACTTCTACTAATTCACTACCATCAGCAAGTGCTCTTTGAGCATGTGATTTAGATTGGATATATATATCATATAAATGATAGTTATACGGTCCGATATTCTTTACAAGCATTTCACGATCAAAGCTTCGTGTTAGTAGCTGTGGTCGCTCAATTTCAGATAAACCTAAGTTTAAAAATAGAATTGCTGCAGTCATTACAAAATAAGCTCTTCTTACAGCAGGCTTTACAAGTGTAACTTTGTCCCCGATTTTCAACCACTTCAATGCAATAATGATGATGGCAACATCTGTGAAATAGAAAATATCAGTTAAAAAGATACTTTCTGCTGCAGAGGAACCCAAATCGCCAAAATTACTTGTTTGAAATAGTACCGGTATTGTAATGAAATCTGTGAAAAAACGGTAAAATACAGCGTTTGCATATACAACAGCTGAAAGTATTATACTAGCAATTACTATATATCTATTTCTAGCTTTAGGACTCTTAAAAAATAAGGAAAGTCCGTAGATAAATAGTAAAAAACTTAGCGGATTAATAAAAAGTATCAGTTGTTGCATCAAATTTTCAATATCCATGTCAAAGCTCGTGTGGTAAACGATATATGTTTTTATCCATGTTGCCACAATAGCAAGAATCAGAATAGAATGTGTTGGCCAATTTTTTTTATTCATGCCTACACCCTCCCCTTTTTACTCTTTAATTTAATATGTTAAAAGCAACAAAACTTATCTTAATCCTTTCTTTACAATAAATCAACATAAAAGAATAAGGATTTTGATACAATTGTACAAGTCTTACATACCATACCCTATATTAGACGGATTCAACCGGTAAAAAGTTTCATTTTTTTATAAAAATATAAAACGTCAGAGCAAAATCAACTCTGACGTGTCCTAAACTTTACAATTACTCTGTTCTTTTCTCAATAATAAAATGGCTATTTGAAATTCTTTTGACTCAATCATTTGCATTTTATATAGCTCTCGAATTTCATCTTCCATTATTTCTAAATCTGCTAGACGATCTTTCGTATATACATATATTCCAAATCGTTTCAAAAGTTGCATAACGTCGTATACTGAATTCATACTATTCATCCTTTTGTCGAATCTGTTTGCACAGAAAAGTTTGGTTCGGTGTAATAATTTTATCTACAGGAATATCAAACACGTCATATTCAACGAATTCCACTACTTGAATATCAAAGGCCAATGATATTGTATCTCCACTAAAATTTGTTAGAAAACGGTCATAATAGCCCCCACCATAACCAATACGGTATCCTGTTTCACTATATACAATTCCAGGTACGACTAGTATATCAATCTCTTGCGGGATAATTGCTTTAGACTTCAGTGGATTAGGTTCGAGTAAGTGCATATAAACACGTTCTAATTGATCAAAATTTTGTATTTGATAAAATACCATAGATTTATCCGAAGGTGAACATTTAGGAACTACAACATTTTTCCCCATGCTCCATAATTGTTTTATTATACTCCATGTATCGACTTCAGGAAAGTTAGAAATCGTTAATCCAATAGTGGAAACATCTAAATCCATTATATGTCTCAAAAACTTTGCTTCAATTTGTTTTGAATAATTATTATATGTTACTTCTTCTAAAGAAGTTAATCGTTCTCTCATCGCACGTCTCGCAATTTTCTTTGTCAAAGTAAGTCATTCCTCCTTACAATAGAAAAAAACCAAAACCATACTTGGTTTTGGTTTAGGTTATTATTTAGTTTCTCTATGAAGAGTCATTTTCTTATCACGTGAGCAATACTTTTTAAGTTCAAGACGTTCTGGATTGTTACGCTTGTTTTTCTTAGAAATATAGTTGCGCTCTCCGCAATCTGTACAAGCTAATGTAATATTAACGCGCATGGTTGTCCCTCCCACTCTTTGTCAGGATTAAATATAAAACTTGAGCATGATTTATACGACTAACCAATTATAGCATAGATCCAAATAAAATCTACTATTTATACAAGATTTTATTCAAAGTTTTTTTGAATATGGTAGTATGAGTATAGGAATATAACAATTGAGGTGAATACAATGGACTTTTCCATCATTATAATGATTATTGGTGTTGTATTAATAGCAATTTCTTTTTTCTTCAAGGATTCCTCCAAAAAAATGGAATCAGAATTAGAAGATCTTTCATTCACGGTTTATCAAGAAACAAGCACTATAAAGCGCAGACTTAAAGTAGTAGAGGAAGAACTGCTAATCGAATCTACAAAAGTAACTGCACCATTAAAAAAACAAAACAAACCTGTCATTCATGACATTATAAAAAACCAAGTCTTAGAATTGCATAAACAAGGTTATTCATTAAAAGAAATTGGTACCCGTTCCTCTTTAACCATTGATGAAATAAAATACGTAATTGGTGGTGGAAAGTGATGAATAAAACCATTCGAAATATAGGAATCGGATTATTTCTTGCTGGTGCTGCATTTCAAATAGAAGAAATTGTCGAAAAAGAGGAAATAACTTCTACTAGTACTATTACTGAGGATGATTATGAGCAGGCTCAACAGGAACTTACTGAAGTAAAAAAACAACTCGCTGAACTGCAACTAGATTTAAATACTGCACAACAAGACCAAACAAATGCAACAGATAAAGTTGTCGAAACCGCAACTACTGAACAAACCCCAACTGTTGCGTCGATGACTCTCTCTGTTGAAGTAGGGATGGCTTCATCAGAAATAAGTGCACAGCTAGCAGAAGCTGGTATCATTTTAAATAAAGTCGATATGGATAATTATTTATCAGATCAAGGTTTAGCAGAACGCATCCAAATAGGGAATTATGAACTAAACTCCTCCATGTCTTTAAAACAAATTGCCGAAACGATTACTCGTTAAGAAATAACATGCAAAAAGACTATCGGTCTTCATTAATAGAGATGAAGATATGCGTTAATTCCCGCTTCGAGCGGACGCTTTCCGTGGGCACGGCTTCAGCCGCTTCCTTCGCATGCTCAGTCCAGGGTCTTCAGCTCGCGCTGTTCCCACTGGAGTCGCCGCTCTGCGCTCCAATCAACTAGGTCCACTTTATATAAACGAATAAGTGTATTTAAAACCGCCTAAGGATACGATTGTTATCTGAAAATAAGTAAAGATGAAATGGACACCAATAGAAGAAAATCCACTTTCTTCTTTCATTATATAAAAGATACCTAATCGAGCAGATGGTTTTATCACTATACTAACCTTGACTACTTTATCTGCTTAGCGATATGCTTTGTCAAAACTTATAGTAGAGTACTACACATCATATTGATTGTCGCGCAAGGTGACGACTCCTACGGGATAGCTTGAGCTGAAGACCCCGCAGGAACTTAGCGATGGCACTGAAAAAATCCAGTTTTAACGGTATGAAGGCATGGCTTTCCGTTCCGAGCGGACGCTTTCCAGGGGGCGGCCCGGCAAGCCTTCTACCTCGTTGCGCTCAGTCCGGGTGCTCGCCGTGGCTGCTAATCCCCTAGGAGTCGCCACTCTACACTCCAATCCAATTTTGTAACTTGCACTCACTCCTCCAAAATTATTTTCTTAGTATACTAAAGGAAAGTAAATGTAGGTGATGTTTCGAATGAATTCAAACCAAAAAATACTGAACTTAATTACATACATGGCGATATACGATTTAATGGTTCTACGTCAAATGTTGGGGTGAAGTAAAATTCCCTTCACCTTAACCAACATGAGTTCCAATTTTTTTATACTTATGTGTTAGTAATATTTTT
>FOUN01000022.1 GCA_900114885.1 Psychrobacillus psychrodurans | reverse complement strand
ACGATAAACACCTTGCGCTTCCTTAGTGGTTGGTCGATGTGTACCCCCACAGTGGACTTTCACCACCTAGATAGTTGCCATGCCTGGCACACTAAGAAAAACCAGGCAAAAACGCCCGGTCCTTATAGTTCAAGATCTGTTTCTAGCGTTTTCGAAGTACTCTCGACAGACTTATCGTTGTATGAATTACCGAATGTTTTGTTAGAGCTATGCTGAATCTTCTAATGGAGTACTACACACTGATTGATTGGAGTGCAAGGTGGCGTTCTTATCCTTCGTTCCTTCACCTGCAACTGAAATCAGCAGGATTATTCATTCTTGAAAGTGCCTTGATCTCAGTATTCATGGGACTTTTTTATAAACTTTCTAATTTTTCAAAAAAGCCAACTATTTTAAAATAGTTGGCTTCTTAATATTAGATTTTCTTTTTATCGTCTGTATCTTTATCATCTAATTTAAATTCTTCTGCTACATCGTCCACGATATCTTTAGTCGAGTTTTTGAATTCTTTTAACGTTTGTCCAACTGCTTTACCTAATTGAGGTAACTTTTTCGGACCGAACACGATTAAAGCAATTATTAATATAATGATTAAACCTGGTACACCGATATTTGGCATTATGTTCCCTCCTCATAACTGAATATATATAATGATCCTGTAAATTTATGCATAAGTAGTATTCAAAAGTATTGGTTGTTTTGTAACAATTACACATTATACTCCTTCGTCCCAATTTGTAAACACATAGTTATAAAAACTATTTACTGATAATGAAATCAACCCCTAAAAAAATAAGATTACGCATAGTCTATTGGCATGTTTTCTCAGAGATTTAATTAGTCGTTTTGTACCACTAACATTGTGTATCCTCCATATTAATTTGTAGAAAAGAGAGTAATTTAACGTTATTTTCAGAATAAAACTATATTTTATTTTTTTTGCAAATGTGTAGAAATCGTGAAAAAAAAGGAGTAGACTTGGAAACGGTTGTTTTGTATCGGTACATTTTTAAATAGTTTATTAATCGAAGGAGAACAAAAGTGACTCAATATAATTTAGAAGAATTAAAACTCTTGAATCAAGTTCTTTTTGCATTATTTATAGCGGCAGACTTATCACTAGGTCTTTTTTTCTATAACAATGAATTCCCTTGGTTTGCATTATTAGGTTCAGGTATTGGACTAGCTATCATTGTCCTTTGCTGGACAGGAACAAAACATATATACTTTATCGCTTCTTTATTGGTTTATACTGTCTTATTCTCATTAGTATACAACTGGCATACTATCATTCATTAATGAGTATATTTTTTTAATTTATTATTTACCTAAATAAAGAAATTCGTTCAATTTTCTACTTATTTATACTGGAGGTTATATTATGTCAGAACAGGAAAAAAATGCTCCATACTTAGACAAACGTTCATCTAGACGTACATTTATAAAGAATTCTGGGTTAACAGTAGGTGGGGTTGTACTAGGTGGAGCTCTAGGTTCTTTACTAAGTAAAGACTCAACAACTCAAACTCATGAAACAGGTGTTCATACTACAGCAACAGCAGTAAATTTTAACCAAGCACTAATGTATTTTGACAAAACACAATTCGACACAATTGATGCAGCGGCAGAACAAATATTTCCAAAAACAGAAGTAGGACCAGGAGCAAAAGAATTACTCGTTGCTTTTTATATTGACCATCAGCTTGCTGGAAGTTGGGGACTAAATTCTAAAGAATATATGTCTGGACCATTTTATCCAGCAGAAGCTACACCATTGTTCGGACATCAAACACACTTAAACAGACAACAAATTTTCAATCTAGGGATTGAAGCTTTAAATTCAGAAGCAGCAAAACAATATAAAGCAAAGTTTTCAGAAATAACAGCGGAAGAACAGGTTGCTATTTTACAAGCTTTTGAAGCAGGTGAAGTCACATTAAATGGTGCTGTTACTTCTACATATTTCTTCTCATTACTAAAAAGTGCAACTATTGAAGGTGCTTATGCCGATCCTTTATATGGTGGGAATAAAGATATGGCAGGATGGAAGATGAAAAACTTCCCGGGCCATCAAATGAGTTATGCAAATATCATTGAAAAAGATGAATTTGTAAAAATCGAACCGACAAGCTTGAATTCACAACATAAACATTAATCGAAAGGGAGCTAATTAGACATGGCTAAGAAATTACCAAAAACAGATATAGTATTGGCAGGAGTTGGCTGGACTGGTGGTATTATCGCTGCCGAACTTACTAAAAAAGGATATAAAGTAGTAGGTTTAGAACGCGGTAAAGAAAGAAAGACAGAAGACTATCTAATGGTTCACGATGAGCTTAGATATCAACAAAGAAATGAAATGATGCAAGATCTTTCTAAAGAAACTTTGACAGTGCGTCATGACCGTTCAAAAAGAGCTCTACCTTATCGTCAACATGGTTCATTTTTAATCGGTGATGGTGTAGGTGGTTCTGGTGAACACTGGAATGGATTAACTTATCGCTTTCTTCCTTATGATTTTGAAATTTACACAAAAACTGTAGAGCGTTATGGAAAAGATAAAATCCCAGCTGATATGCCCCTACAGGACTGGGGAATTACTTATAACGATTTAGTACCATATTTTGAAAAATTTGAAGCTATGGCTGGTATCTCTGGGGAAACTAATCCACATCCAGAAGTCCCAGAGGTTAAGTATCCTACAGTTCCACTTAAAGAAACGCCTTCAATGAAAATGTTTAAGGAAGCGTCTAAAAACTTAGGATACCATCCTTACATTGCACCAGCGGCTACACTTTCTGAAAGCTACACAAATCCAGATGGAATCTCTCGGGCAGCATGTCAATATTGCGGTTTTTGTGAGCGTTTCGGTTGCGAATATGGGGCAAAAGCATCACCAGTAGTAACTGTTTTACCAGTGGCAAAAGAGACAGGTAACTTTGAAGTAAGAGCGCACTGTGTTGTTCGCAAAGTCTTACATACGAACGGAAAAGCTACTGGAGTTTTATATGTTGATACTCGAACTGGAGAAGAATATATTCAAGAGGCTGACGTTGTAGTTGTTTCAGCGTATGCACTTAATAACATTAGAATTCTATTAAACTCTCAACTTGGAAGTCCGTATAATCCAGAATCGGGAACTGGCGTAATTGGAAAGAACTACGCTTATCAAATGACGTCATCAGGTTCAACAGGTTTCTTTAAGGAGAAAGAATTTAATTTATATGCAGGTACAGGTGCACTTGCAGGAGTACTAGACGATTTTAATGGAGATAATTTTGACCATACTGATTTGAATTTTATTCACGGTGGTAACATAGCACTTGGTCATTACGGAAAACGTCCTATTTCAAATAATTCTGTCCCTAAAGGTACACCAACTTGGGGTAAAGAATTTAAAGATGAATCTATTTATTGGGCGAACCGCAGCTTGTCAGTAGGCTCACAAGGCTCAGTTATGCCAAACAAAGAAAACTATATTGACCTAGATCCTACGTATAAAGATCAATTCGGCGATCCATTATTACGTATGACATTTAACTATAAAGATAATGAAAGAAATCAACAAAAATATATTAGAGATATCACTACAAAGATTCTTGAAGAAATGGGAGCAGACATGATTAATACCCCAGGAGATCAAGGTGATTGGGATACGACAAAATATCAAACTACTCATAACACGGGTGGAGTTATCATGGGTGCAGATCCTAAAACAAGCGCATTAAACAACTACCTTCAAATGTGGGATTGTGAAAATGTATTTGTTCCTGGCGCTTCAGCATTCCCACATAATTCTGGTATGAATCCTACAGGCACAGTTGGAGCTCTTGCGTATCGTGCTGCAGAAGGTATCGAAAAATACTTAAAAACTGGTGGATCTTTAGTTTAAATAAGAGCCACTTATAAAAGAGCAAAGAATAGAATTATATTTGTTAAAATATTAAAGAATTTTACTATATATAGAATTAGCCAACAACTTGAAAAGCTACTAACCTTCTTTCGAAAAGAAGTTAGTAGTTTTTTCAATTATATTTAACATTTACTTCTCTTTACACTGCTTTTCCAATAAATAATTCTACTATTTTAGTATAGATTTCTGGTTGTTCAGTATGAACTAAATGACCTGCAAATGGCACAATCGCAACGCGAATATTTGGGTTCTTTTCAGGGTAAATAGTTGCTCCGATTGTTTCATTCGGTTTATTCTCTCCCACGATAAAAAGCACAGGGAATTCAAATTCTGTTACCGCTTTTACATCCTCAAATGGATACCATTTTTCGTCCTTACCAAAATGAATAAATTGTCTCCAATCTGACGCATGTATTTGATCGAAGTAACTACCTATTTCTTTACTAGTCAATAAGTCGGTTTGTCTTCTGACATCTTCCTCATGCATTTCCAACCAGTCGTCCGGCTTTATCGGCGTAATTCCCGAAATAACTAATGAGCTAATCCTATCAGGAAATAGTTGAGCAAATTTAATCGCGACAAGAGCTCCCAACGAACACCCTACTAGATGAATAACTGATATTTTTAAGTGATCCAGCGTTTCTAATAAATCCTTAGCCGAGTCCTCAAAAAAATTTTTGATATTGTCTGTTATAGATTGCCCATGGCCTCTTAAATCAGGAGAAACCACTTGATAACTTTTACTAAAATAATCTCTTTGGAACTCAAAATCTAATAGACCGGTTTGTAGACCAGTATGTAGAAAAACGATGGATTTACCATCACCTGTAAAATTTGTATGTAATTTCAATTTATCCATACTCCTTTTACTTCATTACATATTCAGCTAATACACTTTGAACTTTATATATACTCAAGGATTTGTTGAATTTCTTCTGTATAGGAGCTACACTTCCCGACAACCATATTTTTAACTCAGCATCTAATTCAAAAGTTCCTGCTGTTTCAATTGAAAAATGAACGATGCTTCTATACGGTATCGAATGATACTCTACCTTTTTCCCCGTCACTCCTTGTTTATCGATTAATAATAAACGTTTATCGGTGAAAACAATTAAATCACGAATAAGCTTATACGCATGCTCTACCCTCTCCGAAGGAGCAAGTAAATCTTTTAATTCACTTTCAACTTGACCATTTTCTATCTCCGATGCATTCCCCATCAATCCATCTAAAATCCCCATCTATATTCCTCCTAAGTACACATTTTCATATTAATTCAAGAACTATATCCTAATCTCCTGCAAGTATAGAAACAAAGTAAATTATTTAGATCAATTTCATAGTGAAATAAAATACGAACAATGCTAATTTACGCTCTAGGCGGATGCTTTCAATTCGAGCTGTTCCTTTTGGAGCTACCGCCTACCAGTCCAATCAACAGGATTAACTTTTAAATAATGAATAATAAATTGTGATATCGAAGCTTCAGTTATATCTTTAACCGTTCATCCCCTTGGTTTTCCGTTTCCTCCTGTTAAGGATTAGCATTCAACTCTTTCAAATAGTTGGTTCTTTTGTGATAGGTGTTTCCATATCATTTCAAACCAAAAGCAAACACAAAAAAATAGATACTTCTACCTGAGTAGAGTATCTATTTTTTTAAAGCAAGCTGTATAACAACTAAAAAGCAATTACTTTAGCGGAATTTCCACAATAGCAGTTGTCTCTGATTCAGCTGTTGATTCAATGGAGATTCTTCCATTGTATTTATTTACTACTTCCTTCACGATAAATAATCCTTGCCCTCTAACCTGCCCTTTTGCTTCATTTTTGGTTGAATATCCTTGTTTGAAAATTTGTGCTTCCTTACCTATACATTGCCCGGTATTCGTAATGACAAATAGATAATTAGTATCGTTAACCGAACAATCAATCGTTATTTTCCGTTCCCCTTCTGGCAACTCTTTCGCCGCATCAATAGCATTATCGATTAAATTCGATAAAATAATTATTAAATCTGTGCTTTTTATTCTACCAAATGAAGCATGGGGGATTGTCATCTCCATATTTATACGATGATTTTGTGCAGCTAGCTTCTTTGATTGCAATAATATCGATAGACCAGGATGATCTATATTTAACTTAAGAGATTCAATAGTTTCTACTTCTTTAAAAAGGGTGGATGCATATTGTAATGCCTTCTCCGATTCCCCTATTTTAAGAAGTCCATGCAAAACAAGAATATGATTAGAAAAATCATGTCGTAATGATGACACCGAGGTTATTAAAGTTTTTATCTCTGTTTGATAAGTATTCTCCGTATGACCTACTTCCTTTTTAACCTCTCTTTGATACCATTTTTGCATAAATAAGAAGGAGCCTAGCACGATGAAAATAAATAAACCATTAAATGCAAAGATTAATATATTCCTTTTTAACCCAGCCCCTTCAATCTGATTAATGGTATGTATACTAGTATCTATACCTAAATAACCAAGTATTTTCCCATCATCGTCCTTTATAGGTGCTCCAACGGATAAATAATCTCCATAATCTGGATCTTTCAGCACTTCGGTTACGTATACCTGACCTTTATAGGCTTTCGTAACTTGCTCTTCCGGAACAGTACATGCAACACCTATCTGATAATTATCTAAATTATCTATTTTACCGGAGTGCGCCAAAATCATCGTTTTAGAAACTTTAGGATTATCGACTTCTAGTGTGTAAACATATAAGGAACCTAACTTTTCGCGCACATCATTCAAATAAACTTGAATCTCTCGAAAATGTTCATTTTTCTCGGGGTTACTCAAAAATTTTTGATACGTGTCGATATCTATTGATGAAGCTATTGACCTAGCTGCTTGCAAACTTTGGTTTGCAATTGACTCTTGTACTGTATTTTTCATTTTCACGTACGAAATATAAACATTTAAAGCAGAGAAAAAGATTAATAAAACAGTAGACAAGACTAAAATTTTTTTTACTTTATGACTTTTCATATGCATATGTACTTCCTTAGCTTATTTCTATTTAAAAGTAGATTATTCGACAATTATCTTGTAAATAATGTAATTATACTATAATACATCATCAATAACCTTGTTTATGAGCATATTCCTTTTTTTGCAATAATACACTTTGAGTGTATACTACATTTGTATTGTTTTTTATGTACCATCTCAAGGAGGAATTATGATGTACAACATTGGAGATATTATAGAAACTAGAGACTTCATTATGAGTAAGACAGATCATCGCCCTGTGATTGGAATGATTTTAGGGTCAGGCTTAGGTACGCTTGCTGATGAAATTAAGAACCCCATCAAAATACCATATAGCGACATTCCACATTTTGCAAAATCTGAAGCAATTGGTCATGCGAACGAACTAGTCATTGGAGAATTAAATGGAAAAATAGTTGCTGCCATGAAAGGTCGCTTTCATTATTATGAAGGCTTTACTTTGGACGAAGTAACCTTCCCAGTACGTGTAATGAAAGCACTTGGTATAGAAAAAGTTATTATTACAAATGCCTGTGGTGCCGTGAATACAAGTTTTAATCCAGGAGACTTAATGTTAATAACAGACCACATTAATTTAGTAGGAAGCAATCCATTAATTGGTCCAAATAATGACGAATTAGGTACACGCTTTCCTGATCTATCTGAAGTATATAACAAAGAGCTACGCAGTATTGCAACTAAAGTAGCGAATGAACAAAACATGGAATTGCAAGAGGGTGTTTATGCTTGGTGGAGTGGTCCTACATACGAAACCCCTGCAGAAATCCGTATGTTCCGCATATTAGGAGCTGACGCTGCAGGTATGTCCACGGTTCCGGAAGCGATTGTAGCTACTCACGGTGGTATGAAAGTACTTGGTATTTCATGTATAACGAATATGGCGAGTGGAATATTAGATCAGCCTCTAAATCACGAGGAAGTAATTGATGTTGCAGGTAAAGTAAGAGTTAAATTTGTTGAATTAGTAAAAGGTATTTTGAAAGAAATTTAAAAATTACAAACAAAAAGAGTGATCCAAGGGATCACTCTTTTTTGAGCTGTCATAGCTGCTCGGAGGAGAAGAAAGGAAGTTTCAAATCCTACAGCACCTGTTACCCGAGATTTTATAGATTTTTTATCGCTAAATATTGAGCGTTAGAAAGTATCATTTTAACCACAACACTTTTTGTATTTCTTTACATTATCACAAATACAATCCAAATAAGTTCTGAAGACACTTTTCCTATTAATATAAGCTTTTCAATAAAGTTTCTAGCATGACAGGCATTTCGATGAATGCACTATCTACATGTAATCTTTCAGTTCTTTGGTGTGCGTCCTTACCGAACGGTCCTACATTTAATACCGGACCTTTCAGCTGTGCCATGTCTTCAAATGGGATACTGTATGTATCACCCCAAACAGGCGTGTTGTTTTCAAAGGCAGTCCAGCCATTTCCAGTATCTTCATAATTTACATAGCTTAAATCACAAATTCCATTAAAGTAGTGGATTTGATCGATTTTATTATTAAATGATTGCCCGGATTTCTTCATTAGCTCTACCGCTTCTACAATAAGCGGATCATTGGATGTATTAACCGCCGGATAGTAAGGAGGTGCGAATAGGATTACTGTCGCAGGAGCTAATTCTTGGCACTGGATCATCAAATTATCAACGATACGAAGCGATTTTTCACGATCGTCCCATTCTTCCTGCACAAGTACTTCCTGTTTTAATCGTTCTACTTCTTTCTTTCCTAGTTTTTGATTTGCATAGGCAAGCAATTGTTCATAACGAAGTACTTTGACTTCTCCTACACCTTTTACTTCCTCACGCTCGCATATCTTCTGATAGTCAGTATTTAAAGTATTCATCGCCTTTGTTGCCACTTGTTCAAAAAGAGCCATCACTTCCGATGCAGTACGTTTAAATAAAAATACATTAAACAATGATATTGCACGATATGGTGTTTGTGTAGAATAAGACAGCTTTAAATCCTTTTGCTGCAAGGAAACTGGAAGCGGAGTACTTTCCCCAAGATCCGTTTCACGGAATAATGAATTCCATTCCATTTGTTGTGTCAGATAGGATGCAATATAGTTCGCTGTCATCCCTTTCATCGGTTCTCCAACATGAGTTTCTTTCCCATAAAATAGAGCAGCGGGCATAATTTTACCGATCGTTCCTGAATAAATATACTCCGCGATATCCGATGGGTTTTGAGAGAACGATGGTTCACTATTCAAAAACAATTTATAAGTCAACCCAAATTCCTCACGAAGACGTACTAACTGAGTTACCGCTGCACGCATTCCAGCGGAGTTCACTTCCTCATCTGGAACGGTAGTCAACACAAGATTGATCGGCCACTCCTCGACACTTGCTTTTTCTATCAATTGCATATGAAGTGCAAGCCCCATTTTCATGTCCATTGTGCCTCGTCCGAATAAATACTTTCCAGTTTCCAAATCTACTCGAGCCGTTTCTGGCAAATCACTTGGATTTTCCATTAGCTTCTTTGTCAATTCTTCTGGAAAATACGCGAGGGGTTCCAAAACACCGTACTCCTCTGTTTGTACCGTGTCAAAATGACTGATCAAGACGACCGTTTCAACTGCTTTAGGGTGTTTATACAATGCAATTACTGCATGTCTTCCCAGTCCTGCATCATGCAATTGTAGATGGCTCGGGTGTTCTTGAAAATACTTCAATTCTCTCAACTTATCCAATACTTTCGGAGCAAAAGTAGTTTCCCCTTCTGTTAATGTAATACTATCCCAACTAACAACTTCACATAACAACGCCCGAAGCGTTTCTGGTGTACTCCATAATAATTGACTCATCTTTATTTCCCCTTTAGTACTAACGCCGAATAAAATAATAATTTATAATATTCAGAAACAATAGCGTTTAATTCTCCTGAATTACATTACTATTTGCTATAGCTTCTTTTTGGTTTTTCTTCTCTAATCTCAGTTTATAAAATAGCATACAAGCGATGAAAAACCCTACTCCATAATAAAGGCCTACGCGCT
Organism: Psychrobacillus psychrodurans; assembly: GCA_900114885.1. Lineage (GTDB taxonomy): Bacteria > Bacillota > Bacilli > Bacillales_A > Planococcaceae > Psychrobacillus > Psychrobacillus psychrodurans. Next base: position 30,285 of record FOUN01000022.1, on the reverse strand, counting down.
GTGTCGGATCAAACGCTAAAAATACTAATATCAGTAAACAAAACGCAATACAGATTATCGGAACTAATGGATAGAAGCGAACTTTATAACCTAAATCATCCAGTTTTCCACCATTCTTCATATACTGGCGACGAAACATTAATTGAGATGCCGCAATTCCCATCCATGAAATAGTAACAGAAATCCCTGCGATCGACATCAATAAAACGAATACTGTATCTGCCTGCATTACACTTGTTAATAATGATAGTAAAGAAAAAGCCATCGTAAATATTAAAGCAGTAAGTGGAACTTTTCGTTTAGATAAACGACCGAATATCTTTGGGGCCATACCTTCCTTTGCCATCGACCACAATAAACGGGTGGAAGCATATAGACATGAATTTCCTACTGACAAAATAGCAGTTAAAATAACAAAATTCATAATACTACCAGCATACGGTATTCCCGCTAAATTCATTAAAGTAACAAATGGACTTTCAAGCAGCCCAAGTTCGGATGCTGGGAAAATAGCAGATAATACAATAATAGAAGCAATATAAAACACGACGATTCTAAAAATAATTGTTCGAATAGCTTTTGGGATATTCTTTTCTGGATTTTCCGTTTCTCCTGCTGCAATACCTACTAACTCAGAACCTTGGTAGGAGAAGATAACATTCATCATTGTAACAAAAACAATAGCAATCCCTGCTGGAAACAGTCCTGTAGGTGCTAAGTTAGTCGCAAATGGCGTTGCTCTTTCTTCCAATGGAATAAGGCCAAAAATTGCTGCAGCCCCAATGATTATAAACAGAACTACCGCCACTACCTTAATGCCCGCAAACCAAAATTCCGCTTCAGCAAAAGCTTTAGTTGTCAGCGCATTCAAAGCAAATAATAAAACCATGAAAATTGCACACCAAATCCAGATTGGAACATCTGGGAACCAATGCTGCATTAGTATGCCCGCAGCGGTAAACTCGACACCAGCCGTAGCAGCCGAGCCTACAAAATACATCCATCCAAGTGAAAATCCTGCAGATGGACTAATAAATCGCGTCGCATAAGTTTGAAAAGAACCTGTTACCGGCATATGAACAGCAAGCTCCCCAAGACAGATCATTACCATATACAAGATTAACCCACCAAATAGATAACCAAGTATAGCCCCTCCTGGACCTGCCTGATTAATCGTATAACCTGCATTTAAAAATAATCCAGTCCCAATTACCCCACCAAGTGACAACATAAGTAAATGACGGCTTTTCATCGAGCGGTTTAATACATTTTGTTGTGCTGAATCGCTATTATTAGACATACTATTCCCTCCCCCTTGTTATCTCTTTAACTTAATCTAATGCGCTTATTATTTCTGATTATTACGGGTGGCTGGCACCCGTAATAATTCGTTAGAATCTCAGTGATAGGCAACTAAGACCGCCGTCTTGCTTACGAACTTCAGACATATCAAGTTCAATTGTTTCATAGCCAGCTTCGTTGATTTTGCGTTTTGTTTCGCTGTAGCCTTCTGGAATAATTACATATTCGTTTACACGAATGCAGTTTGCTGAGTATTCATCTTCATTAGTTATAATGATTTTGTCGTATGATTCAAAAGCTGGATGATCGACAAATTCACCTGCAACGACCATTTTGTTATTCCCTAAATATGCGATACCAGTTTTCAAATGGAAGAATTTTTGTAACGGGATGATTGTTGCTTCAAAACCTTCGCCTTCTAAAATTTCTTTTAACTGATGTGCACCTTCTTCATTAGTACGTTCAGAAATTCCAATATAGAATTTATTGTCCGCTTGAAGAATATCTCCACCATCAAGTGTTCCAGGTGATTTTATATAATGAAACTTCTTATAAAAATCTTTTAAAGCGCTTTCAATTTCAACAATTTCTCCATTTCTAGATTCCGCTCCCGGATTTGTAACAACAGCAAATCCAGATGTCAGCACTGCAGCATCTTCTACAAACGTCGAATCTGGGAATTCTTCACTTGCTGAAAGCAGTGTTACCTCTACTCCACATTTTTTTAGTGCCTCCACGTAAGCCTTATGCTGAACTAATAGTTTTTCATAATCCGGTTTCCCAAGATCGGAAGTTGTTAATCCTTCTACGTAGCTTTTACCTGGCGTTTTTGCAATTACATTTTGAAATTTACTCATTTCATGTTCCCCCTTAATTTCTAATAACTGGACTTGTTAGACATGTTGGACCACCAGTACCTAATACACTGATTTCTCGTCCTTTGTATTCATAAACTGTTGCTCCCGCATCAAGCAATTGCTGTTTCGTCGATTCATTGCCTTCGACTATTACACAAACACGTGGTGCAAGCGCTAGTACATTACATCCAAGATTATCGTATTCTGCTTTTGGTACCTCTACTAATTGAATACCACGCTCTATCAGTAACTGACGGAAAAATACTGGCATTAATGGTGAATGTACTGCTGCCAAATCTTTATCAACCATACTGATGAAAGACATCAAATGTAAGCATTCTGCTTCTCCTTGATCATGTGGAAGCTGCACTACGATGAACTCATCTACATATGGAGCTGTTATTTCTTTTAGTTGACGAATGGCTTCGTCGTTTGTACGATATCCGCGACCCACTACAAGAGTTTTATCATCTAACCAGACGATATCTCCACCGTCTGATACTGCTTCACCAGTTAACTCTCCAATAATCGGAATCTCTTTTTCTTGTAAAAAATCTTTATAAATGGCTGCTTCAGGCTGTCTTATTTTCTTGCCTGATTTTAAAATAATGGCACCAGCTGGCGTAAGTTTCACTGGGTCATGTGCGTAAATTGAATCTAAACCTACTTTGTCCGATTTCGGCAGATAATCGATTTGTGGTACATGCTTTTCTAAAATTTCGATGAATGTTTTATATTCACGCACCGCTTCTTCAAAATTAGGTTCTTCTAGGTAATTGAATGATCTCCACTTATCCGATAAGTGTTCTTGACTAATAAAAGCTTCGTTCGGATGTTTTACAATTACTCTCTCTAATTTTTTATACATAGATGAGTTAAAAGACATTTCTATCCTCCTTTTTTCCGCTTACCGGAAAATGTTTCTGAATATCGGAAATATTATATTTAAAATATATGCGTTTCATGATATGATGTCAATATATTTTGAATATTTAAAAGCTGTTTTTTAGAACAATATAAAATAGGCGGTGATTCACATGCAATCCATTACTCGCGCGATGTCTGTTGCAAAGGTTTTAGCAGCGCATGCAAATGATAAAGGAATAAGTATTTCTGAGCTTTCCAAACAATGTGAGCTCCCACTGAGCACGATGCATAGATTATTACAAGCGATGATTAAACAAAGCATGGTAGAGCAAGATGAGCACTCCAAGTTGTACCGTCTTGGCATGGTTTGGTTAGAGTATGGTCTACAAGTGTACGATACGATAGACTACGTCAGTAAAGTTAGACCCGAGCTAGAACGCTTGTCTAAAGATGTAGAAGAGAGTGTCTATTTAAGCAAACCTGTTGGGATAGAAGCAATGATTGTAGAAAGAATTGATAGCGAAAATAATCCAATCCGAATATACGACCAACTAGGATTGCGTATTCCATTGCACATCGGTGCTGCCAACAAATCAATACTTGCAGCCATGCCTAGTTCCCAATCAGAAAGTATATTGTCACAGCTTTTACCAGCAGGAGAAATCCCCAACTTTTCACAAACACTTAGCCAGATTACGAAGCAGGGATATGCAATAAGTCACTCTGAACGAACCGAAGGCACTTCTTCAGTCGCAGTCTCTATCAAGGACAGTCTTGGACAAATCATCGGTGCTATAAGCGTTGGTGTCGTCAGCTTCAACCTAACGGAAGAAAGACTCGCATTCTTAACAAGTAAAATAATCGAAACCGGGAATAATATTTCCGCTAAACTAAAATCTAGTAACTGAAACTACAGCAGAATCCGTTAGTCTTTCAGATCGCTGCCTAACTGGAAGAAAGAAAAAAAAGAGAGAAACCGTCTTATTTGACAATCACTCTCTTTTAATATAACAACGTAAATATCCCTGCGCGCGAAACAAACATTATTGTTTCTTACACAGGGTCGATTTGAAAAAAACAAAAAGAGTGATCCCAAAGGACCACTCTTTTTGTGCTGTCATAGCTGCTCGGAGGAGAAGAAAGGAAGTTTCAAATCCTTTGGCACCTGTTACCCGAGATTTTATAGATTTTTTATCGCTAAAAGTTGAACGTTAGGATGTAAGAGTGTTGATGGTTAATTTTTCAACTTTAAAGGTTAAGCTTTAAGCTTTATACCACTAGTTAAAATTAGATTAGTTGTGTTAGCAGGATTTAACCCAGACCCTGCAAACGGGGAAACTTTCTTCTTTTTCGCTATAACAGCAAGTTTCCAAATTTATTGTTTAATAGAAATTAACGTACGTGCATTAATTTCACTTAGCGCTACATCCACGTCATCTTCAAAAGATTCGATATCTAGAGCCATTTTTGTCGAAATTTCTTTTACACTGATTGGGTCAATGAGTTTCGTTTCCTCTGACTCCCAAAATAGCTTTTTGTAGCCTTCAACCGCAGTTAAATCCGTTTTACCATCTTTAGAAATCATGTTATTAAGCTGTGTATCTAGTCTATCTTGTGCAAGTTCGTTATTAACTTCTACTTTTTCTTGGGACTGAGCATAATCGTTGTTCATTTTACGAAGGAGTGATTTTTCAATTTCAATAAAGTTTTTACGCTCAATTGCATCGGCCACGGTCATTTTTACTCCTGAAACTTCGACTATAGTTGTCGCGTTAGATTCTACAATCGATTTTTTGATCTGTTTTCTGCGATCCATCAAATCTTTTATGGATTGTAGGTTTTCTTTCGCTTCCTTTTCAAACTCATCAACTGTTTTAAAACCACGGATATTCTCTTTTGGTTTTTTTGACGCTGCGAAAGTCGTTTCGTTTATCTTCTTTAAAATGCGTGCATCCAATGTCTTTAATTCGCGTAAAGCTTTTGTAATAGAAATTTCCATCGACATATCACTCCTCAGTTGTCTCTTTATGGTAATTATTAGTCTACTTTAGATTACTAGACTATTCAAGTAATCACTAAATCTAGAGAGATATATGTGAATAAGTATTTGGACAACCTTTCGACTGAACCTGGCTACCTCCATCAGGCTAGAAAGAGTTTTTTAAATACAAATACTTCAGTCACAAATGGGTACAATAAAAAAATACCAATTGATGTTCTAGCATCAAGAAGTCAAATACATTAAACAGTTCCCTGAAGGGGATTGGCTAGATGATTCAAGGTAAAATAACCTATCGAGCGCTAACTAAAGGATTTGTTATTTTTATGTTTAAATAGTGAAATCTAAACAACGTTGATTTCTGCTCCAACGCCCTTTCATGTTTCGAAGCTAGCGTAGCGATGCAGAAACAGGCGGACGCTTTCCGCTCCAATCAACAAGATTGACATTTTAAAAGACGAAATAAATAATTTTGATATCACGTAAACATCTGTTTTTTTATTAAAAATAAGAATTATGAAAGTGATTCTAAAAAATAGGTATTTAGAGAAACTTAACAAAAAGCCTTCCAAATCTATTGGAAGGCTAATTATATTATTAAACTTTTTATATAATCATTCCGAAAGAAGACGTTTTTCCTTTATTACATAAACCTGATTCAAGATAAGTGCTCCAATCATTTGAATGACTGTCTTCACAATAATTTGCCCTATAATAGCAGCTGGTACTGCTTCCCATGGAAGAAAATTGGCTCCAAGTGGACTCAAACCTATTATTACAAAAATCACTGAATCTAGGAACCCTCCAACAATACCACTATAAAATACACGCCAAGCCATTGGTAGTTTCAATCTTGTGTAAATCTCTGTATCTGCTGTTTCAGCGACAACAAATGAAATTGCTGAAGCCAGCACAATTAATAGAGTATCCCCCAACATAAATGAGGCTAATGCGGAAAATCCTAAAGCTACAAAAATGAATAAGTATGTCTTAGCTCTACCGTATTTGTTTTGTACAAGATCTCGGAAAATGAAGGTCGCTCCTATTAACAGCGTTCCCATAGGGACAATAAACACTCCGAACTGTAATGGCGCAAATGCTGCCGTTACCACGTTAGCTGTGACAATTGAAATTAAATAAAATAATATTCTCATAGTGTTACTCCTTAAGTTAAATTAAATACAGTTTGACGGGCTTACCACTATACGCCTCTTTTATTTCCCCAAACAAGGGCGTGCAGCTGTGGCAGTACTTTGACATCTCTTAATTCTTCATCCTTAATCACCCAGTCGATTAGCTCTTGGTATTTCTCTAATAGATGGCTAATTAGCTGTGGATTGTCAGTCGTAGTGATGTCATCATTACCGATCTGGAGATAAAAAGGGATTGTCGAGTATCGTAGGTGAACTTGCTTGGCATATTCATAATCCTCTTTATTGAAAACGACTATTTTGAGGGATATATGCTGCTTGCTATTTCGAGCGTTAAGCTTTTCGATGATATCCGAAAGCACAGAAAAGTCCGTGATCATTCCGGAACTGGGAGGCTTTGGTGAAATCGTCAGTTCATCGATATCACACAGCCACTCCTGCCATCTGCTTCCCTGTGTCTCCACTCCGATCTTTATGTTGTTTTCCTTTAAAATAGCAATAAGTTCATCCAATTTTCGAAGGAGTGCCGGATTACCACCCGAAACCGTGACAAAAGAAAAACCATTGCCTCCAAGGCGGACTAGCTCGGACCAAATCTCCTCTGCAGTCATTTGGACAATAAGATGCTTACCACTACCATCCCATGTGAACGATGAATCACACCAGGAACAGGAATAATCACAGCCCGCAGTCCGAACAAACATTGTCTTCTGGCCCACTACCATTCCCTCGCCTTGAATCGTTGGTCCAAAAATCTCCATAATGGGTACCTTACTCAACTTCCATCCACTCCCGTCTTACTTCAGCATAGCTTGTAGGAGTTTCATACAACCTTATAAATTCTACACGTGCCCCATTATATCGTTGCTCAACAAGCAAATGCTCTGCCAACTTTGCATAAATCCAGACAACGATATTCTCTGCCGTCGTATTCATCGGTGGAAGGGTTTCATTCAAATAACGATGATCTAAATATATCTCTATCTTTTGTTTCCATATTTCTTTTATATCGCCAAAATCAATCATCAAACCGCGTGCATCAGTGTATCCACTCAATCCTAATACGGCACGATACGTATGGCCGTGCAGATTTTTACATTTTCCCTCATAATTATGTAAATGGTGTGCAGCATCGAAGGTAAATTCCTTGCTCACGAGAACACGGTTTGAATGATACTTTAATTGACTACTGTGAATATCTTCATCTATTTTTTGAAGCTTATCGACAATTCTAAAACCAGTCATGTCTTAGGACCCCTTCTTGAAGCTTAAATACTCATTCAGTCCTTTATTTCTAAGCTTACATGCTGGGCACTCCCCACAGCCATCCGCTATTACTCCGTTATAACAGGTCAACGTTTTCTCTCGAACAAAATCTAGTGCTCCAAGCTGATCGGCGAGTTCCCATGTTTGCGCTTTGTTCAACCACATTAGTGGTGTATCAATCACAAAGGTAGTATCCATAGAAAGATTTAACGTTACATTTAAAGATTTCACAAAAATATCTCGACAATCCGGATAGCCACTAAAATCAGTTTCACACACGCCGGTTACGATATGCTTTGCTCCTACCTGGCTTGCTAAAACGCCAGCAAAAGATAGAAAGAGCAGATTTCGACCAGGTACAAAAGTCGACGGCAATCCACCATCTTCTCCGTTCTCTACCTTTATGTCATCTCGTGTCAATGCATTCGGGGCAAGCTGATTTAAAAGCGACATATCCAGTATGTGATGCTTTACGCCAAGCTCCTTAGTTATTTCCTTTGCACATTCGATTTCAAGACTATGTCTTTGCCCATAGTCAAACGTCACGGCCTCAATCTCTTTAAAACGTTCTTTCGCCCAAAACAAACAGGTCGTGCTGTCCTGACCACCACTAAACACAATGATTGCTTTTTCCTGCCTCATCAGTCAAAACTCCCTTATAACGACAAAACAGCACCTTAAGAAGTGCTGTTGTCTTCTTAGTTTTTTCAAGAGGGTAGCTAATAACCTCTTCCTTAAATAAGGATAATTTAATTAACGATTATCAATTTTTTCTGGATATAGATCGTGGTTCATTAAACGGAAATCCGCCATTTCTACATATTTCGTACCAGGTCTTCCATAGTTACACCAAGGATCAATAGAAATACCTCCACGTGGAGTGAATTTACCCCAGACCTCAATATACCTTGGATCTAACAATTCAATTAAATCGTTCATGATGATGTTCACACAGTCCTCATGGAAATCACCGTGATTCCTAAAGCTAAACAAATACAACTTTAACGATTTACTTTCTACAATTTTTTTGTCCGGAATATATGAGATATACATCGTCGCAAAATCCGGCTGATTTGTAATTGGGCATAAACTTGTGAATTCTGGACAATTAAACTTCACAAAATAATCCCTAGTAGAATGAAGATTATCTACCGACTCCAATACCTCAGGTGCATAATCAAATGAATATTTTGTGCCTTGGTTACCTAACAATGTTAAATCCTTCAAACCTTCATCATGACTTCTTCCAGACATAATAAAAAAACCTCCTATTAAAAATGTTTCCCAACACTTTCAAAAGAGGTTTCATAAACCAATCTATACAAACAAAAGGATAAAAACAAAAAAAGCCACGTCCAAAATATATGGACATGGCGAATAGTCATGTATCCATAGTTTTTTATAGAGGGTATTAGCTATGAACCTCTCCCGGTCAAGTACGGGTACTCAATCATATTATAGAATATTGACCAAAACGTCAAATAGGTATTTTAGTCATTAGATATTCAAATCTTATTTTAAGAGATTCAAGTTTTTTTATAATATCATGCATAAACTCAAACTATATTGACTATATTGTTAATAGAATAAGAGATTAAAGGAGGAACAAAAAATGAAACATCAACTTTACTTACCGGAACAATTACCAGAAACAACAGAAGAGTTATTAAAGTTAATATTACAAACTATCTTAGCCTAGGAGAGATTTAGATTATCAAAGAGACTCGGAAACATAGAAAAGTAGATACCTCTACTTATGTGGAGATATCTACTTTTTGTATTTAATTTCAGCTTGTCTATAAAGTGTCCCATTACTATCCTTGAGTAAGGCTAAATACTCTTACCACTTAATTATTTTCTACTGGCAATCTCTACTACAATTAATGGTATTTCATCTTCCTTCCATACATTATCCTTAAGTCTTGAGTACAGAGTAGCTATTATTGTATGCAGCTATTGTTTTGTAACCTAAACTATAATTACATGCCCCCCCAATCTCCTTTTGCTAAATTGTATTAGAATCTGTATGGTTTTACTTAATAGATAAAACACGAAATAATCAGTTAATTACAATCATTTGATGTTTCTTGCTGTTCATTACTCTAAAATCAGATATGATAAAGATATAAAATAAATTTAGGGTGATAATTTAATGAAAAAGTTAGTCCATGTTGTTGGGGCAATTATTGAAAATAATCAGCATGAAATATTTTGTGCGTTAAGAAGTCCGTCAATGTCACTTCCAAATCTTTGGGAATTTCCTGGTGGAAAAATTGAGTCCGGAGAAACTCCAGAGCAGGCTTTACAGCGAGAAATTACAGAGGAATTTAATTGTGCAATTGAGATTGGTCATAAGGTTGAAGATACTACTTATGAATACGAAAAATTTATCGTTAGACTAGAAACTTATAAAGCAAAACTATTAGAAGGTATCCCTATTGCAGCAGAGCATGCCGACACTAGGTGGGTTACTCGGGAAAACTTACATAAGCTTAATTTTGCAGCTGCTGATATTCCTGCAGTTGAAAAAATAGTAAGTGAAAAAATGTAATTCGGAAAATATGAATGAAATGACGTGATTAATATGGAACAATTGATTCGCAAAATGAAGAATTCATTATATAAAGGATTTATCGATCAAAGTAATCCAGTAACAGGACAGTTTAAGCCTAAGCTACTATCAAATAAAGCTCATGAAAATGTTCTATCTACACTTCTTCAAGAAATGAAAACATGCGAAACCTTCACTTTTTCCGTAGCTTTTATTACCGAGGGTGGTTTAGCTACATTAAAAACTATGCTATTCGATCTTCAGCTAAAAGGTATAAAAGGCCGTATTCTAACGTCTACTTTTCTAAATTTCAATCAACCCAAAATGTTTAAAGAACTATTAAAACTTGAAAATGTAGAAGTCCGTCTAACTGGCGTCAAAGGCTTCCACTCTAAGGGATATATATTTGAACACAAAGACTATTATTCTTTAATAGTAGGAAGCTCAAATTTAACGGATAGCGCTTTAAAAGCTAATTATGAATGGAATGTCTATTTAACTTCTTTAGAAGATGGAGAAATCATTCATCATTTTAAAAATCAATTTGAAGAGGCTTGGAGCGAGGCTATCCCTTTAACCATAGATTGGATTAATCATTACAATCTTAATTATGAACAACAGCCTTTCATTAAACAGGCATCCTCAAATGTATTTGAATTGAACACAGACTATCTCACAAACAGTTTATCCGATAGTCTTACTATTCAGCCAAATAAAATGCAAATAGACGCTCTGAAACAGTTAAGAACTCTTCGTGAAAACGGTGCTAAAAAGGGATTAATAATCTCTGCTACTGGTACAGGAAAAACATATCTATCTGCTTTTGATGTTCGTAACTTCACACCTAAAAAAATGCTATTCGTTGTACATAGAGAACAAATTTTGAAGAAGGCACTTCAAGATTACCAAAAAATATTAGGTGGACACCCCGATGATTACGGATTACTTTCGGGTAATTCTAAAGATACAGGTGCTAGATACTTATTTGCAACAGTTCAAACTCTATCATCGCAATCACATTTACAACAGTTCCCAAAAGATGAATTCGACTATATTTTAATAGATGAAGTACATCGTGCAGGTGCAGATTCTTACCTGAATATTATTAATTACTTTGAACCCGATTTCTTACTTGGAATGACAGCCACTCCTGAACGTACGGACAGTTTTAACATTTTTGAGCTCTTTGATTACAATATCGCTTATGAAATTCGACTACAGGCTGCTCTTGAAGAAGAAATGCTTTGTCCATTTCATTACTTTGGTGTGACAGATTATGAGAGGAATGGGGAAATAATCGATGATACATCTACCTTGCAGCACCTTATATCGCATGAACGTGTCCACCATATCCTCGAAAAAATTAATTACTATGGGTATTCTGGGAAGAGAGTACGTGGATTAATTTTCTGTAGTTCTAAACAAGAATCACATGCTCTTTCAGCAGAGTTAAATACCCAAGGATTAAAAACTACTGCCCTTACTGGTGATAATTCACAATTTGAAAGAGAAGATGCTATTCGTAAATTAGAACGATACGAGCTAGATTATATTTTAACGGTGGATATTTTTAACGAGGGTATTGATATTCCTTTTTTAAACCAAATTATCATGCTTCGTCAAACACAATCAAGTATAATTTTCATTCAGCAATTGGGACGTGGATTACGCAAGCATAATGAAAAAGAGTATGTTACTATTATTGATTTCATCGGTAATTATAAAAACAACTATCTAATCCCAATTGCCCTTTCAGGCGATCAATCCATGAACAAAGATAATGTTCGACGTAAAACGGTTAACACTGACTATATCCAAGGAGTTTCAACAATAAATTTTGAAGAAATTGCTAAAAAACGTATTTTTGATGCAATTGATAATAAAAATTTGAAATTGTACAATATGGAGTTTCTCACGACTCCTTACAAAGAGTTAAAAAATCGACTGGGGAGAGTCCCTCTTCTAATTGATTTTATTAAAAACAATTCTATTGATCCTGAAGTAATCTTTATAAAAAAGAAAAATTACTTTGATTTTTTATTAAGTATGAATGAACCTATAACATATATAAATGATTACGAGCAAGCAGTATTAACAATGTTTTCTCAGGAACTCATAAATGGCAAAAGAATTCATGAAGTATTATTAGTTCAAAATCTCATAGAAAAAAATAAAGTATCTAAAACTGATTATCTAAAGTTATTAAATGATTCTGGAACTTATAGTAATAAAGAAACCATTGATTCTGTAGAAAATTTACTATCTTTAAACTTTTTCGTAAAAACTGCTCAGAAAACTTATGGTTCAAAACCAATAGTAATTTTAGAAAATGGAAAATACCAGCTAAACAGTGAACTACAGAAAAGTCTAGAAAATGATCAATTTAGGGAATTATTAGAGGATATAATACTCTGTAGTTTAGAAAAAAATAAAAGATATAGCAAACAGACTCCTCTGACAATATATGAAAAATATTCAAGAAAAGACGTGTGTAGACTTTTGAATTGGAGTAGTAATGAAGAAGGCACCTTAAATGGCGGCAGAATTAAAATGAACTCTTGTCCTATATTTGTAAACTATCATAAAACTGACAATGATAATTTAGAAGTGAAGTATATGGATGAGTTCTTGTCAACCGACATTTTCAAATGGTGTTCAACTAAAAACAGAAAAGTTACAGCTAAAGATATTGCTCCAATAGTAAACTCTTCTGTAGAAAACACAAGTGTTCATTTATTTGTAAAAAAACATAATGGTGAAGGAAAAGATTTCTATTACCTCGGTGAAGTTATGGTAGATTCAGATAGTGCAGAAAACGATACTCTTATGGATCAAGGAAAAGTATATAATGTAGCTACTATGAACATGATTCTTGAGCAACCTGTCCAGTACGATATATTTCATTATTTAGTGGAAGAATAAGAATAAAAATACGAATAGCAAGATTGAAAAGAGTATCTAAATATTCTGTAAAGGTGAAAATGCTCCTTTTATAGGGTACCAGGTTCTAAAACAATTCTAAAATGTATTAGGACCTGGACCTTTCACTATTCTTTCTAACACTTTATTAATTTTTTTCATCCATCTTTTGCTTTAGATATTCAGCAATTTCTGTTTGTCCTCTTTCAATAGCAAATTCATAAGCCCCCATATCTTGCATAGTATTCCCAGTATACTTAACGTTAATATCAATACCATTCTGAACAAGATACTTTACTATATTGAGGTGTCCTCCATAAATCGCTGAGAATAGAGGATTTCTATTTGGGTCACTAGTATCTAATATTGCACCATTCTCAAATAAGTATTCTACAATACTAATTTCACCTTCACTAGCTGCATTTGCAATAGGTGCTGACTTTGGTACACCTTCGTTTATGTTAATATCCATACCAGAATCAACTAAAAATTTTATCATATCCAGTTTACCTGCTCTAGTCGCAACATGTAGCCACGTTCCAAAAGGTGTTATAAAATCAAGCAAGCTTTTATCAGTAATAATTATCTCTTTCACTCGTTCTATGTCACCATTCTTAATTAAATCATAGATTTTTATGGCTTTTTCCTTATTATCCATGGAATCCTCCTAAAATATCTTTATTTCATTGATGCAGCTTCTTCACCTAGCAGCTTAAGCATTTCAACAATTTTTTCACGATTACCTCCAAAACTATCTACTTCATTCAACTTATCAACAATATGTTGAAGACGTTCTATACTGTGTTGTCCTGTAATTCTATTTGGTGCCCAAATAAGATTTTCTTTGCCAATTATCGGTTCTATTCCATACTTCTTTAATATTTCTTGACCTTCTCCAACAAGTTCTTGTTGCTTCTGGCCAAGACCCTTTTTAAATAAAATATGATGTGCATGCGGATCCACCATATCGGTAGGCGGGCCACTTATTAGCCTTTTAAGATACTTACCAAAATCTATTTTAATTAATGCTTCATCATATATTTTAGTAATGCCTAATTCGGACATTTTTTTACTAATTTCGGAAAGCTCATCTACACTAAAAGTATTATTCTGAATAGCATTTTTAAGCTTATTCATCTTAGCAGAATCTACTTTCCCCTTTACAATAATATCATTAGTATAATCACTTATAGTTTTATCCGAACCCCTAAAACCACTCTCCACTCTAACTATAGAATTTATTCGATCCCTCAAATCCGCCGCATTCACTACGTTATAAGGAACTTCACCTGCGATTGCAAACTGCGGACGGGATCCGTAGGGTAATAGTTTAGCTAATGAGTCTGAGGCATTGTTGGCGGCTCCGACTACTTTTGGAGCAACTGCCTTTGTGACCGTGACCCCTGATTTGGTAAGTGCACCGACACCTTTTGTTCCAACTACTGAAGTGGCAACCGTGCCTAATGCATAGGTTACCCAGTGAGCACGGGAATTGGCATTTCCATTTACCATATCGCGTTCGTAGGAAGTAGTGATGGCCGATTTTATCGTGTTGTATGTCTCTTTAGGATTAGTAACTGCCACTATCGTAGCATCTATTGTGGCTTTTGGATCCTGAACTATATCTACAATACCAGTAACAAAATCTTTCCCTACATCAAATAAACCACTTAAAATTCCATCTACTATTTCTAAACCTGTATCTATAACCGACTTATCTTCCTCTTCTTCACGTATACACATTTCTCCTTCAACCGTTGGCGTGGAAATGGTTAATGGGCGACTACATGCAACTAACTCCGCCCAATGATCTGTTTGAAAATGGATATCCGTGAGATTACTTGTGAACATCTCTTCCATGTTACGGATCCACGTATCCATTGCCTGCATGTCTTGCTCGAAAGGTAGTAAAGCGGCTGTCTGTGTTGCATCAAATTCTAGTAGCCTACTTACTGTATCGTCTCGTTTTCTTTTGGCATCTAGAACTTCTTGCTGCACTCCACTATCATCCAGGTATGGAAGGGCTACGATATCGCTGACCTGGTCCATGAGACTGTTTGACTCATTCTTTAGATTTTCAGTCAGTTGTGCGATTGTAGTAAGTCCCAGCTCTACCTCACCTTCCAGAAATTGTTCCACAATATGGCCAGATGTATCTGGTTCAAGTGTATAAAGAGCACTTTCCATTTGTTGAAGCACTTGCTTATAACCTGCAGCAGAAACGAGGAATTGTTGGAGTAATGGCAGATGGCATTCTGCATAGAATGCACGAATAGCACTCCCACCCTCCCCTTTAATTTCTTCTTCCATCCCTACTAATCCTTCTACTGCACGATGTATTGCTTCTACTTCACTTCCAAGCCTGTCCAACATTACAATATTTCGTCTTAATCCATCTTGAAATAAATCTACGTCTAGTATTTTCATAGGCACACCATGGTTTCTTTTCTTCTATTGAAAGAATGTAAGCGACAAATGTTAACTTTTAAGAATGGTATCTTCCTTTCCTGAAACATTAAACCCCTCCTCAACACTATTAGTTATAATATTCCATTTTTTAGGTGGATGGTAAAGGTAGAGTTCGATAATACTGGAAAAATGATTCATAGGGACGGTAAGTATCAGATTTTTAATGCAACTAATGGTTTAATAAAGTCTTCCAAGACGTTTATAAATACCTATAATAATGATTTATAGTTATAAGATCCCTGCGTTTTTTTTAATTTAGGAAAGGAGAGTCAAGAATCTAGGCAATCCATTAGCCTTTTCTGCCACTTTTAAACAGCAAATTCTCCTATGAATCTTCTGAATATTCATTAAAAAATATTGTGCATTCCACATTCTTTCGTTAATATTAATTTATAAAATTATTAGGAGAGATATATATTGGGAATTATAACAATGCATTTTCTATTTAATCTTTCGTTACTAATGATTTTATTTTTTGTTTTTTTTCTATTAGATAAGAGAGTCGGTAGTATCCATTTACATAAACGAGCGGGATTATTTTATTTTGTTTTTTCGTTAGTAATTTGTACTGTATTTTCTTATCCCATACAAAGTGGGTATGTTCTGGATCTGAGAATAATTCCTTTTTTATTGGGTGGCTTATATCTGAGGTTCAGTCCTATACTAGGATTTTTGGTTATTCTATTTCGGGCATTCCATGGAATAGACGTTGGATTCTTTATAGCAGTTGCATTTTATACCGTGTTTAGTTTTTTTATATGGTATATTTCTCCTTGGTTTTTAAAACTCACTTCTAATATACGAATACTTTTTTCCACTGGTATTACTTTACTGATAAGTGTTGGTATCTTATTCACTATAGCATTAAACAAAGTATCTCCTGACCAATTTATAGATATATTCATCGCCTATGTGATAGTCCCTCCACTTGGGGTTGCCATTATTTCTTCCACCATTGAAATAAGAGAAAAGAATCAACAGTTGGAACAACAGTTAGTAATCGAAGAAAAGATGGCTGCAGTCGAACAAATGGGGGCTGCAATATCTCATGAAATTAGAAATCCGTTAACTACAGCAATTGGATTTATTGAGCTCCTCGACCAAGTTTCTCTTGATAATAATAAAAGAACCAAATATATCTCCATTATAAAAGATGAATTAGATTCTGCAGAAGGTATCATACAAGATTACTTAACCTTTTCTAAACCAATTATTGAATCAATAGAAGAACTAGATATTCAGAATGAACTTACGCATATTTTAAAATTACTACATCCTCTGGCTAATTATCATTCAGTAAAGGTTTCTACTGATTTTTCTACCTATGGAACAATCCAAGGGGACAGATCGAAATTCCACCAATGCTTCATTAATATTATAAGGAATTCAATCGAATCCATGCCTTATGGCGGTGCATTATTGATCAAGACAATTGCTACCCAGAATAAGATAACTATTTCTATACAAGATACTGGAACAGGATTGAGCAAGGATCAAATTAACCATCTAGGAGAACCACACTATTCTCCGAAGGGACCTAAGGGAACTGGTCTTAGCATGATGGTTGCTTACAGTATATTACGTGCTATGAAAGGAACAATTGAAGTTCAAAGTGAGATTGGCAAAGGCACCATCTCCCTATTTCATTTTAAGCTCCATAAAACTAAGGTATAGAGAAGATGAATCTTTTTACATAAAATAGTCTTGGAGGAATAATATCTTGGAATTAACAGTATATTTCTTTTTCAACTTATCCTTATTAATTGTAATACTTTTTTTGGGAGTTTTATGGGCAGAAAAGTCAAAAAGATTTTGGTCTCACCAAGCTATTTTCATCAGCCTTTTAATAATTAGTTTAATGCTTTGTTTTATTTTTACTTATCGTATAGAAGGCAGTAATGTCGTTTTTGATTTAAGAAAAATTCCGTTCATTGTCGGCAGTTTGTATATGGGTTTTGGTCCTTTTTTAGCTGCATTCATTATGCTCGTAAGAGGTTTTTTGGGAATTGATTATGGGTTTTGGATGACGGTACTTTATTATGGAGGGCTTGCTATTCTTTTTTGGCGAATCTCTTCATGGTTTTTAAAACAATCTCCCAAGCAGCGAGTTCTTTTTTCCGTAGGCGTAACATTTCTGTTCAGTTTTGCCCAAACTTTTACAATGGGAATTTGGCACTTACCTCATAGTAGTACCGAGGTTTGGTTTGCTTATTTAGTCATTCAACCCATTGGAGTCGGAATCATTTCTTATATTATTGAAGAAATTATTATGACTATTCAATTGCGCCAACGGACTATGAAATCCAAACGGCTAGAGGCCGTTGAACGAATGGGTGCAGCTATTAGTCATGAAATTCGTAACCCCTTGACAGCAGCAATTGGTTTTGTTCAACTTTTGCAAAATGACTCTATTTCAAAAGAAAACTATACTCAATACCTCTCCATTATTAAAAACGAGCTAAAATCTGCTGAAAGAGTCATTCAAGAGTATTTGAATTTCTCTAATCCTGAAATTAAATCGATGGAACCCCTACTTCTGCAGGAAGAACTAGAACAAGTAGTTCAATTGCTACAACCATTGGCAAAGCGAAATTCGGTCAAAATAGTTTCTATGTTTTCACCAGGAGAGGAGATTGAAGGAGACAAACAAAAATTTCATCAATGCTTAGTAAATATCATGAAAAATGCAATAGAAGCAATGCCAAAAGGAGGAATTTTAACGGTAGAAACGGAGAGCACACAAACAACTGTAAGTATTCTCATTAAAGATACTGGCTCAGGTATGACACTTGAACAGGTGACCCGTTTAGGTGAGCCTTATTATTCAACAAAAGGAAGTAAGGGGACAGGTCTCGGCATTACGGTAGTGTATAGTATCGTACGTGCTATGAATGGTACGATTCATGTAGAAAGTAAAATTGGAGAAGGAACGACATTTAAATTTACATTTCCTTCCTTATCACCTATTTTTCTAGAACCAGAAACCAAGGAAACTGAGAAAGAACTGGTTATGAGTTGATAAGTGCTCATTACAAGTCTATTTTAATAGTTAAAATGTGATGGTATTTTAACTAGCGTATAATCAGTCGTCCACTTCTGAGTCGTAACTATCAAAATTTTTCCTTGTTTATCAAAGAAAAGCCCACTACCATCTTTTCGTTTGAAAATCCAACCATGCTGAATGGCCATTTTCTTAGTAATTTCATCTGCCACATTTGTATTTCGTTCACTTATGATATACCATTCATAACCATTTTCGTCTGATAATTTAACAATTTGTTCATTAGAATCATTTAGCTTTTCTATTACTTCCTTCTTGTTAATACTTTCCATAGGAAGTGTAGGGTAGTAGAGTTTGTTGTAGAATACGATTGCTCCCAAAAGTAAAATGATCAACCCGATTGCAAATAACCATTTCTTCATAAAACACCTCTATATAGGGGTTATAGTGTTCAGAACTGTTTAAGTTCCCTATGTGCCAAACAAATATTAACGCCGAGTACGATTTTCTTTTTTGATTCTCGAAATTCTATAAATTTGATTGCTTACCGGCATCGCTTTAAAACGATTATAGAACATTGGGAGAACGAGACCCACATAATCATCTAAAAACTTGTTATCCATTCTTTCTTCTATGAGCACTCTATATTTAACTAAAGCACTTACGATTAGTTTTTCGTTTGGTTCAGACATACTAATCGTCTCTATATGTTGAATCGACCGAGTCTTGGATCGCAAAACTTTTTCAACTTTTTTTACATAATCTTTCGTATTTTTTACTTCCACTAACATATTTACTACTGTTATTACTTCAATCATTATTAATCCTCCATGCCAGAATCGCTGATACTTTTTACTAATGGTAGCATATTATATCATCAGTAAAACGTATAGAGAAAACTCCTCGACTTTAGTATTACACAATAATTAATAACTGAAGTTTTCACTTTAGCGGAAGGTACCACGCTTATTCAATCATTTGCAAATGATTTGGTAAAATCATTAACATATTTACTCATTTCCTTGTATTGAGTCCAGTGTAGATAATGATGTCCTTCTAAAGGAACAAGTTTATGTAGAGAAATATTACGTAATTCCGATTGATAAAAAGTTATATTTGATTTGCCTTCCTCATTTACCTTCCCATCGTTCGTCGTAAAGATCATAACAGGCAAATCTGAAGGAAATGACATATTACGTGTTTCTTCAATGTTATTTTTTATTTCATTTGCTTCATTTACTATATTTTTGTTATACCCTCTCTGTGCGGACAGGATTTTGGTCATTTTTATATTTTTTTCCGAATAAGTTCCTTCGTTTGCTATGGGAAGGAAGTCTTCGGGACTTAAATATAATGCCAATCTAGCAATTCCAGTTGGGGCGATGTAACTCATATATTTGGGCATTGTTGGAACAGATTCATCAAAGTACTCCAAGGCATTAGGTAACGTCGGATCGATTCCTATAATAGCTTTAATTTCCTCTGGGTATTTATTCGCGTAATACATACTATATATCCCAGAAATAGAATGAGGCATTAATATATATGGACCCTCGATATTCAATTTTATTAAAGCTGTTCTTAGTTCTCCTACTATACTCTCCACTGTACGATTCTTATCAGTAAGGTCGCTCCAGCCATAACCGAAAGGCTCTACAACAACTACTTTATTACTTTTTGACATCTCATCAATCAAAGGCTCAAAGTCCAACACAGGTGCGGTCGTTCCTAAACCACTTAACAAGACAATTGTATCTTGGCCTTCACCCTTCGTATATACATGTATATTCTTTCCATCTACTTCTACTAACTCTCCTAATTCGGGGTATTTCTTTTGTTCATATGCAGCCATAACTTGATGGATTGTAATCCATATAAGGAATAAAGCAGCTAATGCTAAAACCACGTTCCTAATAATAATCCTAAATCTAAATTTTTTATTGGTTTTCACTATTCTTCACTGCTTTCATATATAAATTTGTACTAGATTGAAAGGCAAAATCGTTCTGTCTTTATATTACGATAAATATTTTTTTTAGTTTCCTCCCCCATTATTTTGACCATAAAAAAACGAGGAAATTTCTCCACGCTTATCTTCTTTATGCATTTGTATATGTGATTAAGAACAATAGTTTTTTATTTTTCTCTAATAATACTTTTCTTCTAAATTACTTTTCTTTCCGCGCTCTTACAATCATAAAGTGAGCATTTTTCATAAGCTTTTCATACTTTTCTGGTTCTTCCTCTTTAAATGCTTTTGTAGGTTGCGGTTCGATTAACTTTTCCAGCGAAAAATACGTTATGGTTTCATTAACTATCTCATGGAGTGGTCGGCGATAGTACGGAACCTCAACGAGTTTCCATTCACTGACATTTTTATATCCATAAATGGGTGGTGTATAGAAAAAAGCAAGCTCCCATTAGGTTTTAGTATTCTTTGAAACTCGCTAAAAGGCTTGCTCCAATCCTTTATGTAGTGAAGAACTAAGGAGCTTATAATTACATCAAACGTTTCATCTTCAAAGGGCAGCTGTTTCTTCTAAGTCCACACATAATATCTTTGCTTTTTCCCCGCCCCTTCTTTTAGTTGCTTCAACCATTCTAGGGCTAATATTAGTGGCTGTAACGTCAGCACTGAATGTGTCCCTGTGTAAGAAACAAACATGAAATTTTAAACATTCACGATTGTTTGAATTAACGTGAATGTTCCTTACACAGGGTCCGGATTCTAAGCTACAAAGGAAATACATATAGTATACATAAAGCCCAGACGCGGCTTAGTTTGTTAGATGGAAGGAGGATTACGTGGATAGGTCATCGTCAGATCAAAACAAAAAGGAACGACAGTTAGAAGAATTTCGGATGAACAATGATGGGAAAAAGCTCACAACCAATCAAGGCCTTAGAGTATCCAACGATGAGGAATCATTGAAGGCTGGTATACGCGGTCCGACACTCATGGAGGACTTTCACCTTCGTGAGAAAATTACCCATTTCGACCATGAGCGAATACCTGAGCGAGTAGTGCATGCTAGAGGATACGCTGCTCATGGAGAATTCGAATTGTATGAATCGATGGCGGAATTCACTAAAGCAGGATTTTTACAAACAGCCGGAACAAAAACCCCTGTATTTACACGGTTTTCCAATGTAGTAGGGAGCTTGGGATCCTCTGATACAGTTCGTGACGTTCGTGGATTTGCAGTCAAATTTTATACGGAAGAAGGTAATTATGATTTAGTTGGAAACAATATTCCCGTATTTTTTATTCAAGACGCGATGAAGTTTCCAGATTTGATACATGCGGTTAAACCAGAACCTCATAATGAAATGCCACAAGCGGCTTCTGCTCATGATACATTCTGGGATTTTATCGCAAATAATCAGGAATCAGCCCATATGATTATGTGGCATATGTCTGATCGCACATTACCGAAGAATTACCGAGTAATGGAAGGCTTTGGGGTAAACACATTTCGATTTGTCAATGAAGCGGGAGTATCCAGATTTGTGAAGTTCCATTGGAAACCTGTTTTGGGTGTACATTCGCTCGTATGGGATGAAGCACAGAAAATATCTGGGAAAGATCCTGACTTTCAGCGACGCGATCTATGGGAATCAATAGAAAATGGCAATTTTGCCGAGTATGAACTTGGTGTGCAACTAATAGACCAAGCAGATGAATTCAAGTTCACTTTCGATATTCTTGATGCAACCAAAATTTGGCCTGAAGAGATTGTACCTGTAAAAATAATTGGGAAGATGACGCTAAATCGAAATGTGGACAATGTTTTTGCAGAAACAGAACAAGTAGCATTTCACCCAGGAAATCTTGTACCAGGTATAGACTTTACGAATGACCCACTTTTACAGGGGCGGCTGTTTTCTTATATAGATACTCAGTTACTCCGTCTTGGTGGCCCGAATTTTACGGAAATTCCAATCAACCGTCCTGTTTGCCCGTTCCATAATAATCAGCGAAATGGTTTTAGTCGCCAGACGATAAATGTTGGGCAAGTAAGTTACCACAAAAATTCACTCGCGAATAATACACCTTCCACAAGTTCTGCCGAAGAAGGTGGTTTTGTACATTACGCTGAAAAAGTAGAAGGACGCGTCATTCAAGCAAGAAGTGAATCATTCAAGGATCACTTTTCGCAAGCGAGACTTTTCTGGAACAGTATGTCACCTCCAGAAAAACAGCATATCATTGATGCATTTTCTTTTGAAGTTGGAAAAGTTAACAGCCGCGATGTAAGACAACAGGTGGTAGATATGTTCGTTCAAGTAGATCAAGCAATGGCAAATACTATCGCGGATAACTTAGGAGTAAATAGACCGACCGGGGAGCAATCCCAAGTCACTGCTTCCTCTCCCGCACTAAGTCAGGCAAACACTATAAAAGTGCCCCAAACTTTGAAGGTCGCTGTACTCATTGGCAACGGATTTAATCTTCCAGAAGTGGAAATGACCGTAAAAACACTAAGACGTTATGGGGTAGATTATACAATTGTAAGCGAAAAATTCGGGGTTATTAGAAGCTCTGAAGGACAAAAAGTAAGGGTAAATGAAACATTTCTTACAACCGCTCCTGTACTGTTTGATTCCTTGTATGTGGTCGGGGGAACAGCTAACAACCAAGCAAAGTTAAACTCTGATATCGCCTATTTTATAGATGAAGCATATAAACATTATAAACCGATAGGTATAGCGACTTCTGGAGTTCCTTTTTTCAATGCTTCTAATGCAAAAGCAGGACCTGGAATTGAATTTGCTTTAAGCAATCCCGAATTCGGGAAAGCATTTGTAAATATAATCGCTCAGCAACGATTCTGGAATAGAGATATCTACTAAACTGATCTTTGGTACCAAGTTCTAAGTAATTTAGACAATTGTACACTGTTGAATAGAATAACTAAATGAGTGAAAGCCTTGTAGAGAGATTTCTGCAGGGTTTTTCAGATTTTAAAAGCACCCTGTGTAAGAAACAAACATGAAAGTTTAAACATTCATGTTTATTGGAAATATCACGAATGTTTCCTACACAGGGACGAAGATTAGTTTTTTCTGATACAATAATAACTATCTCATTTCACTTGTTACAAATATGAGCTGCGCATTAGGATACCGATATAATATATACAATGAGGTGAAATATATGGATTACATTCATAACCAACTTTTAAAATTAGACATGGATTCCACCTTAGCAGGGTACCTTTCCATTATTATTATGTTTCTTTTAATAGTTCTTATCTGTATTATTGCTAATTTTATTACGAAAAAGGTAGTAATCAGGATAATCTCTAAAATCGTGAAAAACACTAAATTCCGATGGGATGATATGCTTTTGGAAAGGAAGGTTTTTCATAAGCTATCGCATATCGTTCCAGCGATTATTATTTACTTCTTTGCTTCCGCCTTTCCAGAACCCCTTAAATATTTAATCCAAAAGGTTGCAATAGCATATTTAATAATTATGGGGTTAGTCATTATTAGTAGTGCTTTAAATGCTATGAATGATATTTATCAAACCTATGAAGTATCTAGAACCAAGCCTATTAAAGGGTATATTCAAGTCGTTAAAATTGTAATCATAACGCTTGGGATCATTCTGGTGATCGCGAACCTTATAGGGAAAAGCCCGCTTCTTCTTCTAAGTGGAATTGGGGCACTCTCTGCAGTGTTCATGTTGGTTTTTAAAGATTCTTTATTAGGTCTTGTTGCGGGGATTCAGTTGTCGACCAATGATATGGTTCAAGTTGGGGACTGGATTGAAATGCCAAAGTATGGTGCAGACGGAGACATTATTGATATTTCCCTAAATACAGTCAAGGTGCAAAACTTTGATAAAACTATTACAATGATTCCAAGTTATGCTCTAATATCCGATTCTTTTATAAATTGGCGTGGGATGCAAAACTCTGGAGGACGACGGATCAAACGTTCATTATTTATCGATAAGAACAGTATTTCATTTTGTACTGAAGAGATGATTGATAACTTTAAAAATATCCACTACCTTTCGGATTATGTAACTCATAGGGAAAGTGAAATTACAGAATACAATACAAGAAATAAAATTAATCAGAGTAATCGAGTGAATGGAAGGGCTCTTACAAATATTGGTGTGTTTAGAGCATATATTAGCAACTATCTTAGTCATCATCCTGGAATCAATCAGGAAATGACTTTAATGGTTAGGCAATTAGCCCCAACCGAGAACGGTTTACCATTAGAGATATATGCATTTACCAACGATATACAATGGGCAGTGTACGAAACGGTTCAAGCAGATATCTTTGACCATCTTCTCGCCGTAGCACCGGAGTTTGGAATTCACCTTTTCCAGAATCCAACCGGAAATGATTTTAAAAAAATTACTGATATATGAGTTAAATAAACTTATAAATTGAAACAGGTGTAGAAAAACGTATCTTTTCTACACCTGTTTTTTGCTGACTTCATTATTTTTACTCAACTATCGACAAGAACTGTTTTGTTCTTTCTTCTTTTGGTTTAAGGAAAATTTCTTCTGATGTTCCTTGTTCAACTATTACTCCATTATCCATAAAAATGACTCGATCCGCGACATCTTTAGCAAAGCTCATTTCATGTGTCACAATGATCATCGTCATTCCTTCTCGCGCTAAATCTTTAATAACCTGTAGAACTTCTTTCACAAGCTCTGGGTCTAGTGCAGATGTAGGCTCATCATAAAGCATAACCATCGGATTTAATGCTAACGACCGAGCAATTGCGACTCTTTGCTGTTGTCCGCCTGACAACTGAGCTGGGTAGTAATCACATCTATCTCCAAGACCAACTTTTGTCAGAAGAGCCTTCGCTAATATTCTAGCTTCTTCTAATTTGGTTCCATGAATAATTATTGGTCCTTCCATAACATTTTCGATGGCAGTTTTATGTGGAAATAGATTGAACGATTGAAATACGAACCCGGTTTTCTTCCTTAGTTCTCTAATTTCTTTTTTTCGTTGGCGATTTGCTTTTCCACCTGCATCTATTTGGAATTCCCCAATACGAATAATACCCTCCGTTGGCTCCTCTAAGAAATTTAAACATCGCAGTAAGGTAGATTTCCCTGAGCCGCTTGGTCCCATAATTACAACCACTTCACTTTTAGCTATTGTTAAATCTATACCTTGTAATACCTCATTCGTTCCATAGCTTTTTTTCAAATTATTAATTTGAATGATACTCATGGACATCTCCTATCATTCGTATTTAAGGGTGTCGATGCTGTACTTATCGAACCAAATATTTTGATGTACGAATTTCTAATTTATCTAAAATGGTTGTGAAGAAAGTTATTAATATCCAGTAAATAGCCGCAGCTAGTAAATAGATTGTTAGGGGTTCAAATGTTTTGGCAATGATCAAACTCGACATTTGCAGTAGTTCAGTTACCGTTATAACAGAGACCAGCGAGGTATCTTTGATAAGCACAATAAATGTGTTTGATAAGGTAGGAATAGCTATTCGAAGACTCTGCGGAAGAATAATTCTCCTTAATGCTTGCGAGTATGTCATTCCCATTGATAGTGATGCTTCCATTTGACCATTGTCTACAGCAAGTATTGATGCCCTAAAGGATTCTGATAAATAAGCACCAGCATTTAAGCTCAATGCCACTACTCCAGAAGATATCGGGTCTAAAGAAATACCAATTTGCGGTAACCCATAGTAAATAACAAAAATCTGAACAAGAAGAGGAGTTCCACGAATAATCGAAACATATGCCGTTGCAATTCCGTTTAATATTCTTACTTTTACTATTCTTACGATCGCAGCGAAAAATCCAATAACGAGTGC
Source organism: Psychrobacillus psychrodurans (assembly GCA_900114885.1). GTDB lineage: Bacteria > Bacillota > Bacilli > Bacillales_A > Planococcaceae > Psychrobacillus > Psychrobacillus psychrodurans. The sequence goes on along the minus strand of FOUN01000022.1, from coordinate 4,070 downwards.
TATTATAATGGATACCGCCGCCAATAAAACGGTCATCAAAGTTGCCTGAAGTAAAGATGGCAATGAATCAATAATTATCGTAACATCCATACATCAACCTCCTTTCCGACGAATTACAGGGTTGATAATCACTTAGAGTAAATATCTTCTTTAAAGTCTATTTGAATTCCTAGATTGTTTAGTTCCTCCATAAATGGATGGAAGTTTTCTCTAATGATTAAGCTCTCTACCGGTACAACACCTGTCTCTATAATCTTTTTACTAGCAATCCATTTTGCCATTATAGCTGCAGGAATTGCCGTAGTTTTAGCCATGGACGTGATGTTTCGTTCATAATCGTATAAGTCAACCATTTCCCATGTAAATTTGGTTAGTATGCCATCCCTTATTCCACTGACTTCCACTCTTAGCACCGTTACATCTTCATGAGAAGCACCAAGCATTTTAGGTGCTAGAACTCGCTCTGCAAATGCTCGTGGTGTTATTGTAGTTCCAGCTACCTTAATAGGATTATTATCGAGAAATCCTAGTTCCCCTAAAACATTCATTTTGTCCCAATGGCCCGGATACCTAACCGTTTTTTCGTATAGGTTTTTCACTTTATCTTTTAGAATATAAGCAGTGCTATGCGCATCCGTAATAACAGCTTCACAGTTACCAACTGGCTTAGGGAATGTCATCTTTTCTAATCCTGATAAAGGAGATAGTTCTACAAGTTGTCCATTTTCAACCGCGATAGCGGGTTTTGTATAAAGACCTAGCACACTTTCTAGTCGAAAAACGACTTGATACCACAAAGGGGGAACTGGATGTCTTGGAATTCCACCACAAATCATAGTCGCTTCTTCTGCTTCATCTAGCATCTCAATTCCTTGAGCCGCTAAGAAGTTCGTTATTCCAGGAGCTACTCCACAGCCTGGAACGATAATTACACCTGCATCCCTGGCTGTTTCATGTAATTCTATTTTTTCTTTGAACATAGATCCTACCAAATCTACTAAATGACATTTGGTTTCTATCGCTGCTTTTATAGTAACTAGGCTCAAAGAGTGGGGAAGACAAGCAACCGCCACATCGCCATCCTTCAACACTTCAGCTATATCATCTTTTGTTTCTAATGAAGCAACTTTCCCAATAACTTTAGGACTATTGGAGTTTTCTAAACATCTATCAATACTCTCTTGTCGCACGTCTACCGCTGTGATTAAGTCAATTTCCGTGAATTTTGCAAGTTCACTTACGACCGTTGTTCCAATCATCCCTGTACCTAAAACTATAATATGCAAAGGTTATTTCCTCCTTATTATGTTTACACTTTTGTTATTTATTGTTCAACAGGATCTGATCCAAACCATTTTTTATATATTTCGTTATAAGTTCCATCCTCTTTCATCTCACTTAATGCCTCATTTACCTTCTCAACAAAATCTTCGTTACCTTTGTTAACTGCCATTCCAACTTCATCCACCTTGAGAATGTCGCTCGCAACTTTTATCGGCAGATTATTTTCTTTAATGTTATAACTTACTAACAGTTGGTCATTAATAATGACATCTAATCTTTCATTTTTAAGATCTTCTAAATAATCACTAAAAGCTTTATATAATTTAACGTCTGCACCTTCCACACTGTTCGCGATTTCTTCAAAGGTAGTTCCACCACCAACACCAACTTTTTTACCTTTAATATCTTCGAGTTTACTAATATCGTTTGTTTCCTCACGGGTGATTAACACCGAGCCTGTAATAACGTATGGATCCGTGAAATCTACACTTTTTTTCCTTTCCTCTGTTACAGTCATCTGCCCAATGATAATATCGAATTTATCTGCCTTTAAACCACCTATTAAGCCTTCCCATTTGGATGTTATAAAGTTGGCTTTCACACCTAATCTTTTCGCAATTTCATTTGAAATATCTACATCAAAACCTGTTAATTCACCATTGTCATCTAAATAGTTAAATGGTGGATACGTTCCCTCAAAAGCAACATTCAGGACTTCAGTCTTTTCCATACGATCAAGTACTTTTCCTCCCCCAAACCCGCAACCTGTAACAATACTCATGACAAGTAATGTAATAATGGTCAAAACAATATTCTTCTTCAACGCTTGTCCCCCTTTATCATGTAAATAACGAGAAATCGCCAAAATTCATTTTGGAAAACCAACTCCCTTTCAGACAATGTATTCTTTATGGTCGTCTTTTATTATCAGATAACTTAATAAAACAACATCCTAGTTTTAAATAAACAATTATAATCACGAAATAAACAAAATCCCGTAGGAACAGTTTTAGTTGTTCCTACGGGATTTTATTTGCATGGAAATACTTAACGATAACTTTTAATCATTTATATCTCTTGTAAAACCTAAAAATGAAAGGGTTAGCTTATAATATAATTATAATTTTACCGAATGTACTATAAAACCAAATACAGGTGTCAACCCTTCTTCTGTCAGTATATCAATATCTAGTAAAAATGTTGAGAAAGCGGACGGTTTATTTTCAACCTTTATTTCATCAAGCTTCTCCTGCAAACAATTAATAATCACTGCCACATGGTGCTGTTTATTTAAGTCTACACCCACATAAATATGTTTCTGCTTTTCATGCATCGTTCATCCTCCTATGGAATGAAAATGCCGGCAACCTTAGTTCGAGCGTTCACCTTCTAGTGTGCATTGGTACGAAAGCCTATCCATTTTCACCTTTACATAGGGATATATAAGAAAATGTGTCCCTTTTTTAAGTAACCTTTTAAATTATTGCTTCATGTTTCCCATTTGCTTGTATTTGTCCGTATGTATAAATCCCTTGATAAAAACTTTCTCGGTCTAATATTCGCTTCACTTGTACTTTCGTAAATGCCTTCCTTTGGGTTGTTTGATACCCTTCTTCATTCAATGCTTCTGCATGATCGTTATGTATCTTTAGTTCTTTTTCACCTTTTTGTTTCATATAGCCAAATGTTACCCTTCCTCCTGCATAACCACCTTCCTTTGCCTTTTTATTTCTTCCCTTCGTTAGTTTGAGGGCAATTTCAAGCCGTTGATATTGGTCTAATAAATCCATTAAGCCATTGACCAAAAAATCGTTTGGGTCTTTCTTATGGATACTGTAAAATGGCTGTTCAATGCTTTTAATGTCACAGCCATATTTCTTCAGCTCTCTTTGTATCAGTACCTTCACAATATCTGTCCGCCATAATTGGCTTGTGTTCAGCACCACCACATAATCAATTTGGACAGACGAAAGGTGAGCCAACATTTCCTGTAAGCCCACCCTGTCAATTTCTAATGCTTCTTCATTTAGTCTTGCGCCACTAATTCCTTCATCTCTAAAAATATGTATCAAGTTCCAGCCCTGTTCTTCACAGTTTGCTTTGATTTCATCTTCTTGATATTTCAAACTGTATCCATCTTTCGCTTGCCCTTGAGTCGAGACCCGTATATACCCAACAACGTTCAACTTTTCACCCTCCCGTTACATAAATTGTAATTTTCGTAACGCTTTTTTTACGAATAGCGAGTATTATACGACCGGCTCTAGTAAAAATACAACACAATTTTTGTCTGCCCTATTGCTAAACTAGGAACTTTCTTATGTAACCTACCGTTTATCGCCACGAACTTTGTCATTCTCGTTAGTTTTTTATCCATTCCCTGTCATAACTACCCCTGCCATGTAAAATGTCATCTCGCCTGGTTATCGTGCTTCTCACAAAATCCATATATTAAATCAATACTCCATGATGGTACTACCTTCATGAGCTCTGAATTTCAAACTGGTCTCATTCATGTTGTTCTTACTTCACCAAAAACAAAAGCACCTGTTGCCTAAAAGGTGCACTGACCTAAACAAATGAGACAAATAAAAACACCTTTCGTTGAAAAACGGGTATACAATACCTAAATTCAATACGGAGGTGTTTTTTCTATGGGAACAAGAGTCAGTTATCCAGTAGAAGTGAAAATGAAGGCCATTGAAATGCGGTTAGCTAAGGTGCCGGTAAAAGAAGTAATGGAAGAATTGAATATTCGGAACAAAACACAATTGAAGACATGGATG
>FOUN01000047.1 GCA_900114885.1 Psychrobacillus psychrodurans | reverse complement strand
TGAAGGCCATTGAAATGCGGTTAGCTAAGGTGCCGGTAAAAGAAGTAATGGAAGAATTGAATATTCGGAACAAAACGCAATTGAAGACATGGATGCGGTGGTATCGAATTGGAGAAATCCACCGTCTCCATCAACCAGTTGGTAAACAATATACCTTCGGTAAAGGACCAGAATATGACAGTGAGACAGCCAAGTTACAGACAGAGAATCGGTATTTGAAACAGCAGATTGAAGTCTTAAAAAAGTACGTGGAATTGGAAAGGAAGTGGCGCCAAAAGTAGTCATCCAATTAGTCGAAGAATTAAAGGATATTATGCCAATAGGCGAGATCTGTCGGCACCTAGGTGTAGGTCGCTCATCCTACTATCGTTGGAGAAAGAATGCGGATCAACTCAGTCAAAAAGAAATTCGAGATCAACAAATTGGCGACTTGTGCAAACAGCATAAGTTCCGATATGGTTATCGCAAAATTGCCGCTCTATACACAGGAGTTTGTGAGAAAACTGTGCAGCGTACTATGCAAAAATATGGTTGGCAATGTAGAGTAAAGGTGAAGAAACGGAAGCGTACCGGGCAGCCCGCATACGTCGCACCGAATTTATTGGCACGGGATTTTTCAGCAACTAAGCCCTTGGAGAGGCTAGTCACAGATATTACGTACTTGCCTTTTGGCCAATCAATGATGTATCTTTCTAGTATTCTCGATGTCTACAATGGCGAGATTGTGGCACAAACTATCGGTTTCAAACAAGACACCGATTTCGTGTTGGATACGCTGTCTCAATTGCCTGAGCTACCAGATGGGTGTATTCTGCATAGTGACCAAGGTTCCGTTTATACATCCTATGCTTATCAAAAAGCAGTCAAAGAAAAAGGAATTACCATGAGCATGTCCCGCAAAGGCACGCCAGCTGATAATTCCCCAATCGAAACGTTTCATTCCTCTCTAAAGTCTGAAACGTTCTATCTCGACGATATCTATCGCACAACGAACGCACGTGTGATACAGATTGTCGAAGAATACATTACTTATTATAACAATATCCGTATTCAAACGAAACTAAACAGCCAATCGCCGGTTCAATACCGTCAATTGGC
>FOUN01000048.1 GCA_900114885.1 Psychrobacillus psychrodurans | reverse complement strand
ATCACCCTCACTAGGGACACATTTACTACACACAGCGGTAGAAATAATAAATGTAAACTAAACTATTGAGGATAGCAGAATCACCATTTTGTGAATGATGATTTGGAGGAGCCGTGTGCGAAAATAGCGCAAGTACGGTTCTGTGAGGGGGGTGGAACACAATCTACCGTAAGGTAGAGAGGTTCCCTTCTACTCGACTACTTCAAGATATATAAAGATAAATCGAAAGGAATTGGTCTTTAGATGAAAAAAAATAAGTATTTAGCCATTGCGATAGTTTTAGTTTTATTATCAATTTATCTCTATAAGAGTTTCATATATTATTCAATTCCTTTCAATCCTATTAAGGAGTACTCAACTGAATCCGATGTTGACTTTTATATTACAAAAAATCTCCCTGATGGTGAAGGAGTCAATGCAAAATGCCATGATGCAAAGAATTGTGGCTTAGTTTTGGAATACCTTAGCGGTCTAAAGTTAATACCTTTAAAGGATAAGGTAGCACAAAAAATGCTTAATTATGAAAATGCAACCTATTTTAATGGGATTCTAAAGTTTAATGAATCGGAAATGATATTTATCTCGGATATATCTATAGATACCCCTAACGTCCTTCGTATTAGTTCTTCCATAACTGGGTTCAAGGATGGATATTATGAAATTGAGGATTCTACTTTTGACTATAACTATATTTATGATTTGATTGGTGATACCAAAGAATAACATCGATTAAATGTATAGGTCTGAACTGAAACACCTTTTGCTTTGGTCACTTTTTTATTGAACTAACGAGGTGCTTGTGCGGCCGAGCCTAGGTCGTATCATATAGCGGGTGGGATTCCCGTCGAGAAAGAACTAGCCATTCACTCGTAGCGAGTCTTGGAGGGCTAATGGTAACATTAGCCTTTAAGCGTAGACAGTTAGGTGGCGGGCCGAAAGCCAAATGGTTGAAGGGATTGAGCTCCATAATGTTAGTAAATCGAGAGGGCTGATGCCTTAAGCACAGCAGAAAGCTACATTTTATCCATCGTTAAAGGCA